>JBOFPH010000017.1:0-131164 GCA_051659845.1 Fimbriiglobus sp.
CTGTGCCGCCAGTTCCACCCGGCCCTGTGCCGCCAGTGCCACCCGGCCCTGTCCCGCCGGTCCCGCCGGTCCCACCGATTCCGCCGCTGCCAACGGATGGCACTTTCACCAGTGACTTGGCCGGCTACATCCGAACCGACTTGGGCGGCACCACGGGCGGTGTCAGCGTGCAAGATGGTTTTGCAACACTCACCGAAGGCGACCGCTTCCGTGTCGGCTTGAGCAAGGCGTTCACGATCCCGGCCACGCCAACGGCGGTGGTCGTCTCCTTCGATGCGCCGATCTTCGATGGCCGCAGCCAAGGCCTGGTCAAAGATGCCTTCGAGATCGCCGTGCTCGGCGCTGATGGCTCGCCACTCGCGCTGCCGACGATGACAGGCCGCGATGCGGCCTTCAACTGGACCGAAGGCTTTGACGCTCTCGGCGGACCCGCGACGTCAGTCAACAAGACCGCCGCGATGGTGACACTCACCGGCATTCCCGCTGGCACCGCCGCACAGCTCGTCATGCGGCTCGTCAACAACGACAGCGACACCACGACGAGTGTGCGGCTGCGTCGCGTCGACTTCGTGGCCGCGACCGGTAGTGTGCCGACGGGCGTCGAGACCGCAGGCATGCGAACCGCGAGCGCCGTGGACTTGGCACCGCTCTCCGACGTGACACCAAGCATCGAACCGGTCTACGGTCGCACGACACTCACCGAAGAGAACACGCTGCTCAGCGTCGATCTGGGTCTCAAGAACATCGGCGGTTACCCCGTCGTCGGCAACGCCGTTCTCGCCATCAGCAATCTCTCGGACCCGAATGTCGCTGTCATGAACCCCGACGGCTTCACCGCCGATGGCCGGCCGTACGTCGATCTTTCCCGTGAACTCGGCGCTGGGTTGATGCCCGGCGCCACGACGGCTTCACGCCTCGTGCAGTTCACCAACCCCAACCGTGAACGCTTCACCTATGACGTCCAAGTCCTCGCGGGCTTGAACAGCGCCCCCCGATTCGGCACGCTCGCCGATGCCGAAGCCACCGTCGGCCAGACCTTCGCCGTGAACGCCGAAGCCACCGACACCGACGCACTGACCTACCGCTTGCTCGCTGGCCCCGCCGGGATGACCATCGACGGCACTGGCCGCATCCTCTTCACCCCGATCGCGGACAACGTCGGCACCCACGTCGTCCGCGTCCGTGTCACAGACGCCTTTGGAGCCATCGCCGAAGGCACTTTCACGCTCACCGTCCGCACCGGCCAACCCAACCGCCCGCCCCTCTTCACCAGCACCCCACCCACCGACGCCACCGTCGCCAGCCCCTTCGAAGTGCAGACCTACGCCACCGGCCCCAACCTCGTCGCCCTCACCGCAGGGAACTTCGGTACGGGGGTGTCGATCATCACAGCCGACCCGAGCGACCAGACTTTGCGTCTCCACTCCGGTTCGAACTTCAAAGCTGCGCCGCTGAGTGTCGGTGAGTTGAACCCGACGCTCTTTGACAACCATCCACTGCTCCGCGGAGCAGCCGTGAATCTCGGCTTCGCGCCAGGCACGGAGTATAACTCCGAGCGGGAAGTTTACGGCATCGTCGCTGACGATGTGAACCGCGATGGGAACCCGGACCTCATCGCTTCGGTGGTGTTGAATGCTACCCGGTTCCAAGAGGCCACCACTGGCGAAGGCTACCTGGCGGTGCGGCTCGGCAATGGCGATGGCACGTTCCGCACCGGCTGGCAGGTCAAGCTGCCGACGGTGAAGATCGGCACGACCACGTATGCTCCAGTCGTCGACACCCTGCGACATGTCGATGTCACAGGTGACAGCATCAAAGACTTGGTGACGGTGCAGAAATACGGCGGGCGCATGCTCGTATACCCAGGCCGTGGCGATGGCACTTTCGTCGACGCACCAGTCGTGACCGAGAGCGAAGCCCACATCAACAACTTCCAAGTCGCCGACCTGAATGCCGACGGCAAGCAGGACTTGGTCCGCTTCGAGAAGAAGTACTCCGGGAAATTCCGCTCAGGGACGAGTGTACTCTTCGGCAATGGCGCCGGTGGCTTCGAAGGCGAAGTGCTCCTCACGGCCCTCGACCGTGAAACGGATGGCTATCTCGTCGATCTCGATGGCAAGAATGGGCCGGACATCGTGCGTCTTGATCCTCTGTCAGGCGTGGGCACGGCGAGCATGAACGTCCGCCTCAACGATGGCAGCGGGGCCTTCGGCTCGATCATCTCGGTTGTGGTTGGCTCTCCGAACTCGGCTCAATTCGGCGACTTCAACAGCGACGGAAAGATTGACGCCATCGTCTCGACAGGAGTCACGGGGACTGCGATCGGTTTGTCGCTTTTGCGAGGTCAGGGAGACGGGACTTTCGCTGTGGCGAGTGATTTGCCGACCATCGCGGATGTCGCGGCCGTGAGTCGCGGCGGCGACGGTGTCGCCCGTGATTTGAATGGTGATGGCAAGGTGGACTATCTCTTTGGCGATATCAGCGCTGCGGCTGTCTACGTCGGCCTCTCCGATGGGACCGGCGGGTTTGACCAGAACACATACACCGCCCGCACCAGCTCCGATGTGGGTCTCGACGTCACCGCCAATGAAGCCGATACGCCGTTCGTGGCCACCGCGGACTTCAACCGTGATGGTGTCATGGATGTGGTCTTCGCGCGGAAACGAGAGAGCCATGTCGCGGGGGCGATTGGCATAGCACTCGGTGATCGACCGGGGACGCTGCGCTTGCCGCGAAGCCAGGAGATATCCGTTTGGGATTCGAGCGAGACCAAACTCGCGGACTTCACTGGTGATGGTTTCCCGGATTTGCTCTCGCTCAACCGGTTCGACATCACGATAAACATCAACCGTGGCGATGGTACGTTCGAAGGCCCGCGGGTGGCTCTCAACACCCAGAACAATCAGATTTCCAATACGAGTCTCATTTTTGCCGATTTCGATGACGACGGCAAAAATGACTTGGGCTATATCGACCAACAACGAACAAGATTCGTGCAAGCCTTCGGCAACGGAGATGGCACCTTCACGAAGATGCCCGTTGTCACATATCCGGCAAACGTAGTCTTCCCCGGCGTTCTTGCCGACTTTGTCCAAGTGGGAGATTTCAACGCGGATGGTCACCCGGACCTTGCCTATCGCTTCCGCTCCGGCAGTGCCGCCGGGGACTCGCCTTACCGCCAAGTCTTCGTGCTGATCTACGATCCAACTGCTCGCCGCTTCAACCAGTTGCCGGATGCAACAAAACTGTTCACAGACGCAGCTCTCTACACGCTGACCTCGTTCCCGGATGAAGCACTCGGTTTCGCGGACCTGAATGGCGATGGCAAGAAGGAACTCTTCACCCACGCTCTGGCCGTCGAGGCGAATTCGAGTCGTCCCGCACAGCCGACCCGGTTGACCGTCTGGCAACCCACGGGCGGAGCCACGACCGATGCTGCGACACTCTTCACCAGAACCGTGTTCGAGAACCCAGGGTTTGGCAACGTCGATGCTGAGAACTTTGTCGTCGGGGATTTCAACCGTGACGGCCGTCCCGACCTGGCCATCGGGGCCAACAATGGATCGATCCGTGTCGGCTTCGGCACGGGTGATTTCCGCTTCCGCGATGTGGTCGTTTACAACGCGCCCGGACTGACTGCTCTCGACAGCGGTGATGTGAATGGTGATGGCAACTTGGACCTGATCGCCATCCTGGGTGGCAGTCGCCGAAATGATGGTTTCGCAAATGCTGGGGTCTACTTGGGCCAACCGGATGGCCGTTTTGGACCCATTCAAGAGTTTAGCGGAATCGGCACGGACCTGACCAGAACCTTCCGCGACAAGCTCTCCGTTGCGGACGTCAACGGGGATGGGCGTGCCGACTTTGCGATCAACTTGATCGACGAATACTTCGGGGTCTACACCGCGGCTCCAGCCGGACTCGCCGCTGTGGCTCGTGGTGATCTCAACGGCGATGGCAAGCAAGATCTCGTGGCCTTGAACACAGGCTTTGATCGCGTGAAGTTGCTCTACGGTAAAGGTGCGAATCAATTCGATCGGCAAGCCGATCTCTTCAGTGGTTTGAACCCCGTCGCCCTCGCACTCGGAGACACGAACGGCGACAGCAAACTGGACATCCTCACGGCCAATCGCGGCAGCAAATCGGTGACGCTGCTACGAAACACCGGGTCTTCGTTCACACGCACGGATACGAAGCTGGTGATGCGGCCAGACCATATCGTCACGGGCGAACTCACGGGCGATGGCCAAGCCGATGTCATCGTCGTGGGCGAATCGACACTCGTCGTGTTGCCTGGCAATGCTGGCCCGCTCACGGCGGCGTTTACGCTGCCGCTCGGCTTCGACGTCAGTGGTGTGACACTCGCGGATGTCTCGGGCGATGGCAAACTCGACGCCCTGCTGACGGACTCCACTGGCAAGCGAGTGATGATCCTCCCCGGTCAGGGCAATGGCACCTTCGGGGCGCCGACCGTGGTGCCACTGGCCGCTCGCCCCGGCCAAGTGGCTGCCACCGATCTGAACGCCGATGGCAAGCTCGATCTGGTCGTCACCTTCCCGGACCAAGGCCGTATCGGCATCCTCTTTGGCCGAGGCAACACACGCTTCACCACTCCGCAACTCGTGACCGTCGGCAAGACGCCCGCCACGCTCCAGGTTCAGGATGTGAACACGGATGGCAAGCCCGATTTGCTCGTCTCGAACACAGGCGATGGCACGTTGAGTGTGGTGCTGAATCGCTTCGACCCCTCGAATCTCTTCCGCTATCAGGCGAAAGCCACCGACCCGGATGGCGATGTCGTGCGATTCAGCCTCGAAGATGGCCCGGGTGGCATGCTCCTCGACGAGGCCACGGGTATGGCCGTCTGGGCTCCGATGCCAGAACAAATTGGGGCGAACCGTGTCGTGTTGCGGGCCTCGGATGGTCGCGGGGCGTATGCCGAGCAAGGCTTCAACGTGCGTGTCACAGCACCGGTCGCCGTGGCTGCGCCGCAGTTCACGAGTGAACCAGTCGACGGCGTTTCGGCGGACGCGGTCTATCGCTACCAACCGCGCGTCACGGTTCCAACCACGGATCCATTGCGGTACACCCTCGTCGATGGCCCCGCTGGAATGACCGTGAACCCAACGACCGGCGAAGTGACCTGGGATGGCCGTCGCAATGGGCTTTCGCTCGGGATTTTCCGACCGAACCTTTCGCCGCCACGCTTTGCGAACCGTGGCGAAATCAGCATCCCAGATAGCCCCTCTTTGCGTTCTCCAAGTGTGACAGCCGAGACCTGGTTCCGCGCCGATGCCATGCCTGGCCCGACGAACTTGGTCACCTTGATCGCCAAACGTTGGATCCCCGACAACAACCCTAACAACCGCCAGTCCTGGGCGCTCGAAGTTCGCGGTGGACGCTTCATTGCCTTCACTGGCAACCGCTCCGCAACCCCTGATGCGATGGTCACAGCGCCGACGGACTTCGTGGCGAATCGCTGGTACCACGTGGCCCTGACCTTCGACGACGCGACCCGTCGCTTGACGCTCTACGTCGATGGCCAAGCTGTCGGCTCCGCGGTCTCCGCTGTGCCACTGGCGTACTCGGATCGCCCGTTGGAAATCTCGCCGACCAACATCTTCGCGGGCACACTTTCCGGCGTCCGCGTTTGGGATCAGGCCCGCAGTGCCACTGCGATCCTCGCAGACATGACCCGTGAAGTTCCCCCACAGAGTAGCGGCCTGGTGCTCGATTTGCGATTCAACGAGCAATCGAATGCAAGCACCGTCGAAGACTCATCTCCATTCGATAACTCGGGAAGCATCTCGACCAGTGACGAGCGATATGACTACCCCGAACGCATCCCCACACTCGCGAACGCTGGGGATTACCCGGTGGCTCTGCGGGTCGATGATGGTCGTGGTGGCGTCAGCGAGCAGCGATTCACGGTGCGGGTCACGTCGCCATTTGCCGTGAATGTGAGTGGCCGTGTGACGGACGAAGCTGGTGCTCCACTCGCGGGCCGCACGGTTTATGTTGATACCAACAGCAATGGCCGACTCACCGCCGGCGAACCCACCACCACCACCGACACGAACGGAAATTACACCTTCCGCCTCGCTGGACGCTCAGCGCGAATCAGCCTCGCCCCCGAAGCAGGACGTATCCCCACGACGCCAAGCCAGCTTGTTGACCTGTCCACGAATGCGACAGGCATCAACTTCAGCACCCGCACCACAATCGCTGGCCCGCCGGTCATCTTGAGCACAGGTCCGACGAACTTCAACGCCCCGGGTCGCTTCGAATACCGCGTCTTCGCGAGTTCCACGGATGGTTCGGTGTTGTCGTATCGCTTATCCGTCGCCCCGGACGGTGCGGTCATCGATCCATCGAGCGGTTTCGTGAGTTGGAATGCTGGCGTCAACGATAGCGGAGTGAACGAGTTCATCCTCGCGGTCACCGATGGCCAAGGCCGTGTGACGCTGCAACAGTTCACCCTGAACGTCACTGTGAACACCTCCCCCGTTGTCACGAGCCTGGCCCCGACGTCGGCGATGGTCGGCGTGAAACTTCGTTATGACGTCATCGCTCAAGACGCGGAGCAGACGGCATTCAACTACGCTCTCGAAGCGGCTCCAGCCGGCATGACCATCGACGCCTCCACGGGTCGCATCGAGTGGACGCCGACGGCTACAGACCTCGGTACACAGAGTGCCACAATTGTCGTCCGCGATGGTGTTGGCGGCGAGACCCGCCAAAGCCTCTCATTGGTCGTCGGACCCGAGACCGCCAACAACGCTCCGTCCTTCACGACCAGCCCACGCCTGACGGCCCAAGTCGCCTCGCCATACCGCGCCCGGCTCGTGGCCACGGATACCGACGGCGACGCTTTGCAATTCAGCCTGCTCGATGGCCCTAACGGCATGACGGTCAGCGATGGTGGCGAGCTGCTTTGGACACGCCCCGAGTTCGGTAATGCGACGTTCCGCGTTCAGGTTCGCGATGGCCGTGGGGGTGTCGATGAAGAGACTTACACGCTGAACGTCGGCACCTTCGCGTCGAGCACAACACTCGCCATCACCAGCTCGCCTCCGGCAAATGGGGTGCTGGATCTCCCGTACGCGCATGACCTCGTCGCGCCAGGTGCCGTGGGTTTCCAATTGCTCGATGGCCCACGTGGGCTATCGCTCGATACGCTGCGTGGCCACATCCGCTGGACGCCGACACTCGGCCAACTTGGGCCGGTGACGGTCAGTGTCATGGCCATGGACGACCTCGGCACAACAACGACTCTGACTTGGACCATCACGGTACGTGGCTCGGCCCTGGCACCGGCGTTCGCCTCGACACCGCTCACGAGCATCGCCGTCGGCGAGACTTACGTCTACCCCGCACGGGCGAACAACGAAGGCGGCAGCCCGTTGGTGTTCAGCCTCGTTTCTGGTCCTGCGGGCATGAGTATCGATGGCGTCACCGGCGATGTCACCTGGACCCCGAACGGCAGTCAACTGGGCACGCAAGCCGTGATTCTGCGTGTCAGCGATGGACTCGGTAACTTCTCGACGCAAGCCTTCGAAATCGTCGTCTCTGCAGGCTCGACCAACCGGCCACCGGTCGCCAACACGACCCCGCCGACGGACGCGAGCATCGGCCAAGCGTTGAATTACACCTTCATGGCTACCGACCCCGAAGGCGGAGTATTGACGTACTCCGTCGCTCGTGGCCCAGCCGGTATGACCATCGACGCCGCCACTGGCCGAGTGACCTGGACGCCCGCGGAAGCCGACTTGGGGACAGTCTTCGTGACCCTCGTAGCCCGAGACGCGGGCGGTGCGGCAGCCGTGCAGAGCTTTGCGATCGACGTGCGGACGCCGAACCGCGCCCCGACGATCACGAACATGCCACCTGCCACGGTGCCCCAAGGCGGCCTGTTCCGCTACGACATTCTCGCCACCGACCCGGATCGTGAGCCACTCTTCTTCGACCTGCTCTCCGGCCCGGCCGGGATGACTGTCGATGCTCTCGGCCGCGTTCGCTGGCAGACGGCGACAAGCACACCACTCGGCAATGTCCCGATTTCGGTGCGCGTGCGTGATGGCCGGGGCAGTGAAGAGACCCGGAACTTCAACCTCGGCGTCGTCGCGGACACCACCGCTCCGCGCATCGCGATTCTGATTCAACCCACATTGCTCTTCCCTTACAGCCCACCGGCTCGTGTCCGCATCACCGTGACTGACGATGTCGGCGTGACGGGCATTCGTGTGCTGCTCGATGGGGTGCCGGTCGGCTTGGATGCCAACAATTCGTTCACGGTGCCGTACACGGCACCAGGCAATGGCCGCATCGAAGTGTTTGCCGTGGATGCGGCCGGGAATGAAGGGCGGGCTTTGAACCGCATCTCCATGCGAACCGGCTTGGAGAACGACCCGAACAATGCGCCTGGCGAACCGACTGCTGTGCTCGATGTCGTCGAAGGGGCGACCGTTGGTGGCTTCGTGCGGATTCGTGGCACCGCGACTTCGCCGGACTTCGAGCGTTACACGCTGAGCTACCGTCGCCAGGATCAGGCGAGCTTCACCACCATCGCCACGGGCACCACGGCTGTTAACAATGGCGAACTCGGCGTCTGGGATACGACACTGTTGGAGAACGACGGCTACACCCTGCGGCTGGTCGTCACCGATCTCTTCGGTGGCATCGCCACGGTGGAACGGACCGTTGGTGTCTCGGGTGAGTTGAAACTTGGCAACTTCCGGCTGAGTTTCGCGGACATGACCATCCCGGTGGCGGGGATTCCGATCACGATCGCGCGGACCTACGACAGCCTGCGAGCCGACCGCGAAGGAGACTTTGGCTACGGCTGGCGGATGGAGTTCCGCAACACCGACCTCCGCACAAGCCTGCCGAAGAGTGGCCTGGAAGACATCGGCATCTACACGCCGTTCCGCCAAGGCGTCCGTGTGTTCTTGACCTTGCCTGGCGGCAAGCGCGAAGGGTTCACTTTCACCCCGACCATTCGTGTGCTGCCCGGTTTTGGTGGTCAAGGCTTGGCCGTTGCCACACCGGCCTTCACGCCGGATCGTGGCGTCCGGAGTACGCTGAGCGCTGGCAGTGGGAACCTGATCGTCAACGAATACGGCGAGATGACCGCGGGTGGTCTGCCTTGGAACCCGGCTTCGCCGAACTTCTCGGGCTACACCCTCACGACCGAAGACGACGTCCGTTACACGATCAACGGCGCCGGCGAACTCACGAGCGCCCGCGATCTGAACGGCAACACCATCACCTTCTCCGAAGCTGGCGTCTCCGGCCCCGGTGGCACCACAGTGACCTTCGAACGAGACGCCCGAGGCCGAGTCACCGCCGTCCGCGACCCGCTCGGCAACGCCGTCCGCTACGCCTACTCCGCCGCCGGCGACCTCAGCGCCGTGACCGACCGCGAAGGCCACACCACCACCTTCGGCTACCGCACCGACCGGCCTCATTACCTCGAAACCGTGACCGATCCGCTCGGCCGCACCGGTGTGCGAACAGAGTATGACGCCAACGGCAGACTCGTGGGCGCCATCGACGCTGACGGCGACCGCAGCACCCTCAGTTACGACCCGAACAATCAACTGGTGACCTCGCGCGACGGCTTGAATCGCCCCACGACAATCGAATACGACCAACAAGGCAACGTCGTGGCCTCGACGGACGCCCTCGGCCACACGATGCGCATGACCTACAATGCAGCCGGCGACCTGCTTACCGTGACCGATCAACTGGGTCGCACGACGACCATGACCTACGACGCCCGGGGCAACACCACCAGCATTACCGACCCCCTCGGCCACGTCACCCGCATGACCTACGATGCGGGCAACCGCGTCCTCTCGATGGTCGATCCCCTCGGCCGAACGACCACCAACCAATACGACGCCCGCGGCAACCTGATCCGTATGACCGATGCCGCCGGGGGAGTGACGACGCACGCCGTCTCCGATCGCGGCGAGATCTTGAGCGTCACCGATCCGCTCGGTCGTACCTCCAGGTTCAGCTACAACGTACGCGGACACCTGACGGAGACGACGACAGCCGAAGGGCAAAAGACGACCTACTTCCTTGATTCCAACGGGAACGCGACGCGGTTCACCCTGACCCCCCTCGGCGGCGGTTCCGCCGAGACGACCACGATGGGCTACGATCGCAACGGCAACATGACGGGCATGACGGGTGCGGACGGCGAATCGATTTCCATGGAATACGATGCCGCAGGGCAGGTGAACCGCACGACGAACACGGCGGGCGGGAGGACGATCGTCAGCTATACGGACGACGCCCGTCAAAGCGGAGCGATCCAACCCGGCGGCGGTGCCGTGAATCTTGGTTTCGACGCTGCGGGTCAGGAAGTGCAGGCCGAGTTGCCGGGCGGTCAGCAGGTGCGATACGAGTACGACGCCGTCGGCCGCCGCGTGGCGACGATCCTCCCGAACGGCACCCGATTGGACACGATCTACGATGCGGCGGGGCAGCAAACCGGCAACTCCGCCTCGGGCGGGACGAGCAGTCGGCGGGAGTACGATGCGGCGGGTCGCCTCATCCGGCGAACCAACCCAGACGGGGTCACGATCCGCAACGAGTTCGACGCCTTGGGTCGAAAAACGGCACAAATCGATGCCGCGGGCAACCGGACGACGTTCGGCTACGACTCTCTGGATCGTTTGACCGAGACCGTGTTGCCGACCGGCCAAGTCCTAAGGACTGAATACGACGCGGCTGGCAACCTTACCCGCCGCACCGACGCGAGCGGCGGCCTTTGGACCTACACCTACACGGACAACAACCTGCTTCTCGCGGCGATCGATCCGTTGGGGAATACCTATACCTTCCTGCGAAACGGCCATGGTCGTGAAACGGGAGTGACCGATCCTCTCGGCCGCACCACGACGTTCAGCTACGACGGCGCCGGCAGAGCGTTGTCGAGCTCGACGCCGCTCGGCTTCACCAGCACCTTCGGCTACGATGCCGACGGCCGCAGGAGCCTGGTCACCGATCCGCTGGGTCGGACCTACACGAGTACCTTCGACGCGGACGGCAATCCCACGAGCTTTACCACGCCCGATGGTCGTTACGTCACGGTGTACGACGTCTCTGGACGACCCGTCGAAGTGACAAGCCCGCAGGGGACCAGCCGGATCAACTACGACGCAGTGGGAATCGTGACGAGTCGAACGGATGAGGACGGCACGGTCGTGAACTACACTATGGCCGCGAACTCTCGGCCGACCTCCGTCGGCACGACGTTCGGGGTCACGACTCGGGACATTTCCGACGGCGACCGCTTACGGTCGGTCATCGATCCTTCCGGCGGCGTCACCACCACGAGCTACGACATCGTCGGACGACCGACTCGGGTCACCTATCCGGGCGGCCTGACGGCCGATGAGATATTCGACTCGGTCGGACGGACTTTAAGCATCGTTTACACCGGAACTGACGGCGGATGGGGCGCCGCTTACACCCGCAACCTCAACGGACAGATTACGGCGATCGACGAAGACGGTCGGCGAATCGAGTATGCTTATGACGTCGGCGGACGGCTAACTCGCGAAACAAGAATCGTCGCCGGTCAATCGACCGTCACCGAGTACGGCTACGATGCCGCGGGCAACCTGACCGAAATTCGGAATGCATCCGGAAATCGATCCTTCGTCGTGGATGCCGACGACCGCCTACTCTCCGACGGCACCTGGACCTACACCCACGACGCGGCAGGCCGGATGACCTCGCGCTCCCGGCCGGGACAGACCGATCGATTCTTCTACGATGCGTTCGACCGTCTCATCCGGGTCGAACGAAGCGGAACCATCACCACCACTGTGACCTACAAGTACCACGCTGACGGCTTGCTGGCCGAGCGGCGCGAGGGTGCGACCGTCGTGAAATTCGTTTGGGACCGCGGGACGTCCCTGCCTCAGCTCCTCGAAGAACGGGACGGGAACGGCGCGCTGATCCGCCGTTACGAATCGGACGGCTCGCGGGTTACGCGTTACCGAGACGCCGCTGGCAATCTGTTCGTCTACGCTCTGGATCAGGTCGACAGCGTGCGGGCGCTCATGACGCCGGACGGAGCCGTCGTAACCGAGTATCGATACGACGCATACGGTCGCCCATTGGCGGCGACTCCGTCCGGCATGGGGTTTGGCGGCGGGTGGTACGACCCGGCCACGGATATGCTCTTCCTGCGATCGCGCTGGTATCAGCCGGAAGCGGCTCGCTTCATCACCCGAGACGGCGCCGCGCCCGATCCGGTTGATCCGACCCGAACCATGAATCGATACAACTACGCCGCCAACGATCCGGTCAACCGCGTCGATCCGACCGGCCAGACCAACATCTCCGAAATAGCCATGTTCTTTCTGGTCTTCAATACCTTGGTTTTCCTCTCGATGTTCGGATTAAGCTATCAGGCGCAATCGGCGTCGAAGGCTGGCGGCCTTCGCCAGTCTTTGGCGAGTTCACTCGAAAATTGGTGGTTTACCGGAATCTCGGCTTTTGGTCAGCTCGGAGTGGAATTCAACGGCGGCATCTTTTCATCTTCATTTAATATTGGAGGGGAAATCTTCTTAAACACCGCAAGTGAACAAGTTGGTATCTATGCGTATTTTGGCCCGACTATCTCTCTTGGACCGAAGAAGTTTGAAACGGGTTCGAAAACAGTTTTCAGAAAACCCGGACTCGGGCCAACCGGCGATGCAAGCGTCAACCTGGTATTCGACACCCCGGATGTCCATGCGTATGCAGGATGGTTCTGGAATGTGAAAGCGCCGATTGGATTCTATGTCGCCTCGTATTATCTGATTCGCGGAAAAGTGCCGAGCCTGCCGATTGGCGTCGGTGGGGCCGTAGGATCCGTTGGAACTCTTGCCTTCGCATGGTCCCCAACAGTGACCTTCAATGGCAAAGGCGGTGGCCTCGGCTCCAATCCTAAGACGAAAGGCAAAAATCTTCCCAATCGCCATAGTCACACGGTGAATCTCAAGCCTGATTGGGCTATTTCAGGAATATCGGTTGGCATTACTTATTATTTCTACCTGACACATAAAGATTTCTAATTCGAAACTCCGTAGTTCAGTCGGCCTGTGGTGATGGTTTCCCCCGAAACTCCGGGTGCTCTTTCTGGAGTTGCTCGCGGGTTTCGGTGGCGCGCTGGCGGAAGCCTTCGGCGGCTTTGGGGTCGCTGGTTTCTTTGGCGAGGGTGTCGTAGATTTGAGCCAGAAGGTGCTTGTTTGTTGCTGACCGAATTGTGTTCCAATCGAGGCTGTCGTAGAGTTCGGCGGCTTTGGTCCAGGAACTGGTGGAGGCCTCTTTGTCGCCGTAGGCGGCTTGGGCCATGGCGGCGGCTCGCCAGGCGGCGGCTTGGGTCGCGGGGTGCCGGAATTGTGCTGGGTAACCGGCCATCACTTTGGCCATTTCGAGGGACTTTTGAGTCGCCTCGAGGGCATCTTCGGTGCGGTTCAGCCGGAGGTAGGCTAAGGTGAATTCGGTGTGGTAGGAGCAGCCAACCTCAGCGCGGTTGAAGTCGGTCGGGTACTCTCGACTGTAGTCTTCCACCAGCGTGCGGGCGGCGAGCAATTGCTCAAGGCTGGTCTTGGCGTCGGGTTGCAAGCCCGCGACTGAAAGCGACGTCCAGATGAGGTCTTGGAGCGCGCCGCCGTTCTTGGGGTTGGCTTTGCGGGTTTCCCGAAGGATGAGCAACACTCGATCGTGGGTGGCTCGGGCTTTCTCAATCTCACCGAGGTATTCATACACACTCGCTAAGTTCCCGAGCGATCCGCCGAGGAAGTATCCTGCTTGAGGGTCGGTCGCGGCGAGAGGTGTGAGGCGGTTGATGGCAGCCTCGTAGTAGGCCATTGCTCCTCTCGCATCGCGTGATCGACCCGCGGAGACGGCCAAGTAGAATAGGCACTCGGCGTGTTCCCGGCGGAACTGATCACTCACCTGGCCCTCACGCTCGGCCTGTTCAAAGAGAGCGAGTGCCGAGCGGAAACTCGCGGCGGCAGGCTCGGTCTCCTTGAGGAGGTTGTGCAGTGCCCCTTTGCGGGCGTATGCGGCAGCGAGTTCGGCGGGTGGCTTTTCGCCAGGTCGGCGGGCGGCCACTTGCTCGTAGAAGGCGATCGCCTCTCGGATCAATTCGAGTCGGGTTTCGATGTTGATGGCCGCGGCGACGGTGCCTTTGTCGTAGAGCTTTTGGTAGAAGTGGTTCACCACTTGTTCGGCAGCGCGGTAGTCCTGGTCTGCTTTGGCTTGCTCACTCTTCGCCAGTTCAGCGCTCTTCTTCGCAGCCTCGGCGCTGGCCTTAGAGTCGAGCCACAGCCAAGTGACCACAGCGAAAGACACCACGGCACCGATGGCTAATGTGGCTAGCAGTCCGGCGACGACGGGGTTCCGTTTCGCCAAACGTCGGCCGCGGCCAAACCAACTCAGCGGCCGGGCAACGATTGGTTCTCCAGCCAGCCAACGACGGAGGTCGTCTCGCATGGCGTCTGCTGTGGGGTACCGGCTGGCGGGGTCTTTCGACATCGCTTTGAGACAAATCGTGTCGAGGTCACGGGGGATGGCGGGGTTCAATCTTCGCGGGGGAATCGGCTCATCGGCGAGCACTTGGGCCAAGAGCAATTCGAGCGAACCGCGGAATGGCTCAGCACCGGTGAGGGTCTCGTAAAGTGTTGCCCCAAGGCCGTAGACATCGACGAGCGGGCCAGCGGTCATGGGGTTTCGCACTTGCTCAGGTGCCATGTAAACCGGGGTGCCAACAAGCATCCCGGACCGTGTGAGTTGCGATGATTCCGAGACACGAGCCAAGCCGAAGTCCGCGAGTTTGGCCCTCCCGGTCGCTTGGTCGAGAAGCACATTCGCAGGCTTCACATCCCGATGCACCAAGCCCGCCGCATGGACAGCCGCTAGGGCATCGGCAATCTGCGAAACGATCTCTGCTGAGCGGCGTGACTCCAACCCACGAGCCTTGGCCGACGCCTCCCGCAAGGTGGGGCCATCGACAAACTCCATGACCAAATGCGCCGGCCCTGTCGGAGGATTCACAGCCGCAAAGACCTGGACGATGTGATCATGTTGCACCCGTGCCGCCGCCTGCACCTCACGAACAAACCTTGCTGCCGACTCTGGGTTCAAAGTTGACATCAACACTTTGACCGCGACGGACCGACCAAGAGTCGTATCCGTGGCTCGGTAAACAATCCCCATGCCACCCGAGCCGATCGTGCCATCAATCCGGTATGCGCCCACTTGGCTGCCGGGCTTCAGAACGGCCGAGATCTGCGGAGCCAGCCAGCGAGCCATCGCCTCGGCAGGGAGTTGTTCGGGAAGTTCGGGGATGGCGCTGTCTGGCTTGCCCGAGGCATTCTCCAGCCAGGCTTGGCAAGTCTTGCAGTTCTCCACGTGACGTTCCACAGCCAATCGTTCTGGCTCTGTCAACGTCTGATCCAGCAAATCTTGAAGGGATGGTGGGCATGGTTCGTTCATGGTGGCCCTGCGAGCCAGGGGATGTCGTCTGTGAGGTGGTGCATTTCTTCAGCAAGTCTCTTGGCAATCCGGGACTTGGCCACATAAACCTGAGCGACCGGGATGCCGAGCGACGCGGCCACGTCAACGGCGGATTCGCTATGAACCCAGGTCCGTTCAAAGGCTTTCCAGTTGGTTGGGTCGAAGGCGCTCTGGATCGATTCGATCGCGACGTGTAGCAAGTGGGCGTCCAGTTCGCTCGTCCATTCCGGGTCCACGCCGTTCATGGGGATCTCGTCCGGGTCTTGTGCTGAGTCCCCATGGTCGGGGCGAGCGGATCGTCGCCAGTGGCGAGCCAGTTTGCTCCGCGTGACGGCACCGAGCCAGTCTCGAAAGCGTCCGCGAGATGGGTCATAGTCGAAGGTGCGAATCGAAACCATCACCTGAACGAGCACATCTTGAACCAAGTCGACGGCATCGGAATCTTGAAGTCCCCGGCGTCGACAGAAGTGATAAACCGCAGCGCCATAAGTCCGGACGAACAACTCCCAAGAAGCCGCATCGGCTGGGTCACGTAAGCGACCCAGTAAACTCACATGTGTTGATGGAATCGCTACATCGTTGAACATCTAGCTAGGCTATTCACGGTAGAAACCATCGACCACATAGCGAGAAGCCATCGCGAGGTTCAACTTTTTGGGTCGCCTAGCTATGACTCGTCGGTTTGCGCTTGCTGCGGCGGGCGAGCTTGGGCGGTGGAGCGGTTTCCGTGATGGGGGCACTCGGGGTGCGGATGCTCTCGGCGGCCAGTTCAAGGAAGCGCGTCTGGCTCCTGACCGCGAGTTGCCCTTCCCCCGGACTCAAGCGGCGGTAGCTGCCGTCGGGGAGTAGCTCCCGAGCTTTGACATTGTCTTGCAGGCTCAAGGTCATGATCTCGTCAATGACGCGGGTCTTGAGGTCAGGTTGCTCAATCGGGAAAACAACCTCGACGCGGCGGCTCAGGTTGCGATCCATCCAGTCCGCACTGCCGACGTAGACATCAGGCTGACCGCCGTTGCCGAAGTAGTAAATCCGGCTGTGCTCCAGGAAGCGATCGACAACCGAGATGACGCGAATGTTCTCGCTGACGCCAGGCACACCTGGCCGCATGGCACAGATCCCCCGGCAGACGATGTCAATCTTGACCCCCGCTTGGCTGGCCCGGTAGAGAGCTTGCACGATCATCGGCTCCAGAAGCCCATTGATCTTGGCCACGATGCGGCCCGGTTTCCCGGCCTTTTGGTGGACGATCTCTTGCTCAATCTTTTCGAGCATGAAGGGTTGCAATCTCGTCGGGGCCACGATGAGCTTCTGCCATTGTGGGTTCACGGCATAGCCAGTGAGGTAGTTGAAAAGCAGCGTGGCATCATCGGCGATCGCCGGGTTCGCCGTGAAGAGGCCGACGTCTGTGTAGGTACGGGCGGTCTGTGGGTTGTAGTTCCCTGTGCCGAGGTGCACATACCGGCGCAGGTGGTTGTTCTCTTCCTTGCGGACGACGAGGGCCACCTTGCAGTGAGTCTTGAGACCAATGAAGCCATAGACGACATGGACCCCGGCCTTTTCCAGCTCCTTGGCCCAGAGGATGTTCCGCTCTTCGTCGAGGCGAGCTTTCAACTCGATGACGGCGGTGACTTGCTTGCCTCGGTCGACTGCGCGTTGCAGGGCCTTCACGATCGGCGAATCGCTACTGGTGCGGTAGAGTGTCTGCTTGATGGCCTGGACTTTGTCATCATCGGCGGCGGTCTCAATGAAATCGACGACGTGCTTAAACGATTCATAAGGATGGTGAACCAGGATATCCTTGGCGCGAATGGCACTCCACATGCTCTGGGTTGTGGTCGAAAACTCTTTGACTAGGATCGGCGAAAATGGCGGGTCGCGGTGCTCGATGAACCCTGCGATCGCGTGGACTTGGTAAAGAAGCGTCAGGTCGAGTTTGCCATTCACATGGGTCACATCATCGGGAGTGATGTCCAGGGAACTCACGAGGAAGGATTCCAACTCCTCCGCGCCATCCTCCTCGATTTCCAGCCGCACGGGATGGCCACGCCGACGCTGTTTCACGTTCTCTTCGATGGCTCGCAGGAGGTCATCGACTTCCTCTTCTTCCAGCTCGAATTCACTATCCCGAGTCACGCGGAAACAAACGGTGTTGAGGATCTCCATGCCATGGAAGAGATCTTGGAGATGCAAGCGGATCACGGTTTCGAGCGGCGTGAGGTAGACCTCTTTCTTCCCTGGTTCCGTCGGTAGCTCGATCAAGCGTGACCGGAGCGCGGGCACTTGGACGACGGCAAACAGGGGATCAGGGTCGG
The DNA here is from genome assembly GCA_051659845.1 of Fimbriiglobus sp. Classification (GTDB taxonomy): domain Bacteria; phylum Planctomycetota; class Planctomycetia; order Gemmatales; family Gemmataceae; genus Fimbriiglobus. The sequence goes on from JBOFPH010000017.1 coordinate 17,841, forward strand.
TGGAGCCAGGCCGGCGTAGCATCACGCCGATGTTCAGGGTCTTGTTGGCCAAGTGCGGGAACGGGTGCCCCGGATCGACGGCCAGTGGCGTGAGGATCGGGAAAACCTGCGAGCGGAAGTAGGAGAGCAGATACTTCTGGTGTTCCGCGTTGAAGTCTTTGGGATTCAAGATGTGGATGCCGATGGCTTGAAGCGCCGGTTTGACCTCTTGCCCCCAACAGCGGTATTGAGCCTCCACCAGTTCCGCGACGACATCGCGGATTTTGTGCAACTGTTCGAGTGGTCGTAAACGATCGCCGACCGAAGGCCGGGTGACGTTATCCGTGACCTTCTGCAGTAAGCCCGCGACGCGGACCATGAAGAACTCGTCCAAGTTCGAAGCGAAAATGGCCAAGAACTTGCACCGTTCCAAGAGCGGCACCTTGGCATCCTGAGCCTCTTCGAGGACACGACGGTTGAACTGCAACCAACTCAATTCGCGATTCAAGTAAAGCGACGGGTCATCGAGAGCAATCGACATGTCATCGTCCAGTGAGGAAAACCTGCTACTCCTGTAGCTGATAACCTATCCAAATCCCACGAGCTTGCGAGGTGGGAGGGCGGGTCAGATTTTTTCGGAATTTCGTTGAGCCAATCTGCGAGCATAGGGAACTACTTCACTGCAAGACCGGAGGGAGCAGGATGAGTTTCATCGGGGTCTTTCGGCGTTGGCAGCAACTCGCCGAAGAGGGTGACGCAGATTGCCTGGATCGCTACTGTGCGGGCCGGGATGCTGAGGCGTTCACGCGCATCATGGCCCGCTATTCGGGTCTGGTGTGGGCGGTTTGCCGCAGGCAACTGCGTTCCCCGGCAGACATTGAGGATGCCTACCAAACGACTTTCTTGGTTCTGGCCACGAAACCGAATTCCATCCGTGACCCTGCGGCACTCGGCTCTTGGCTGCATGGCACCGCTTGGCGTGTGGCCACCAAGATACGCCAACGCCGACGACATGAATCGCTACCCGATGCGGCCGCCCCCGAAGACCGACTCACGGAAGCCCTGCAGGCCTTGGACGACGAGCTTTTGCAACTGCCATCCAAGTACCGTGAGCCGATCATCCTTTGTTACCTCCAAGAACTGACCCAAGACCAAGCGGCCCAAAACCTTGGGCTGTCTCGGAGTACGTTGAAACGGCGGCTGGAGTCCGGACGCGAACGACTGCGTCTCCGGCTCGAACGCCGTGGCTTTGAACTCGGTGGCATCCTGGCTCTCGCCGCCCTTGGCACCACGGCCACCGCCGCCACAACCACCACCGCTGCGGCCATCCTGACGATGGCCACGGCCCTTCCAGCCCATTTGAAACCTCTTTTACAGGGAGTGATTTGGACCATGTTTCTCGAAAAAATCCGTCTCTCGATCGTCGTTGTCGCACTTACGGGCGTGACGCTCACAGGTCTCGGCCTTGGCCTCGTCACCGTCACGGCTCAAGGTCCGACCCCGGCGGCAGGCACCACACCCACCCCCAAAGGCGGCATCGCCCCCAGCCCCACCAAGCCACCCGTCACCCCGACGCCAAGCACCGCTCCGACATCCCCACCGAATGCTCTTCCACCGAATGTTTCCGACGAGATTGAACGCTTGGAACACGAGATCGCGATCCAAGATCTGCGGATCGAAGCGGCTAAGGAAAAAATCAAGATGGAAGCGCAAGCCGAGAAATCCTTCCGAACAAATGCTCTGGGCTCGACTGAATACTCCGCTGCCCGGATTGAAGCGATCAAGGCGAAGGAAAACATCATCGTGGCCGAGCGGACGAAACGCCTGGCTGAGAAAGACATCGCCAGACTGCGAAGCGAGAAACCGGCGGAGGTTAAAACGGGCCTCGACACTGACATGAAGAGATTGATGACTCGGAGACTCGATAACTTGCAGGAGTGCATCAAAGCAATGAAGGGGACTGAAAAAGGCCTTGACTTTTCAGAATTCCTAGAGTTTGTTCAGGTTCATAAGAAATGCCGAGATATAAGGCTTTTATTGGCCGCCTCTCATCTGGACGTACTTATGGCCCACGAGACTTACATAGATTTCCTAAATTCACTGCCAACAGCCGAGATCGCATCCAGACTGACTGAGCAGGAACAACTTAACAGCAAATACGATTTCGTCCTGAAAGCTCAGCGGCTTCTGATGTTGTCGCGGTTCCGAGAAGAACTCCTGTCGGCACAGATCGATCTTTTACACGCCAAGCAAACGAAGTGAGTTTCCGCAGAAAACCTCAGGAGACCCGAATTCCTGTAATAAATCTCATGATCGAGGGTTCTTGGTGATGAGGTTCCTGTGAGTGCGGCTGAGTTGGAAGCGTGGATTCTCGCAACCTCGCCAAGGGCTGTGGCCTACGCACGCTCCTTGCTTCGCAACACAGCCGACGCTGAGGATATCGTGCAAGACTGTTACTGCCGATTGATCGCCAAACAAGAGACTTACAACCTTGCCGAAGATGGGTTGAAGATCTTGTTGCGCTCCATCAGTAATGCCTGCATCAATCTCCGCACTCGTCGACGTGGCTGGCTCGGGTTGCACCGACCGACAACCGAAGGCGAAGTGTCTCTCGACCCCGAAGACACAAAAACACTACCGCCCGAAAGCCGGCTGCAGGCGACCGAGTTACAAGCGGCAATGGCCGAAGCACTCCAAAAACTCCCAACGCAACAACGGGCCGCTGTGGAATTGAAGAGCTTGGGCCATACGCAAGCGGAGGTCGCGGAGATCCTCGAGACGACTCCTAGCCATGCTGGGGTGCTGATTCACCGTGCCCGGCAGACGCTCGCGGTCTTGCTTGCGGATTTCCTGGAGGGCCAACCTCATGACGCCTGATTTCCTGGACGACGAAATCCGTAAGCACCTTGACGCCGAGGCCAAGACTGTTGACGCCCACGCCATGCTGGCTCGCGTCCGTGGGGCGACTCAGCCTCGGCCTCGTCGTTGGCGTCGGGTCGCCGCAGCGATTGTGGCCTCGGGTATCGCCGCGTGTGTCCTGCTCTTCGTTTTCACGGGCCAAGGCCCAGCGCCCCAAGACTTGAAAGCCGCCCCGACCGCCGAGGAACTCCTCACCGAAGCCCGCGTCGCACACACGGCGAACAAGGACTTCTGCTACGAAGTCACCACAGAACTGGACCTCGCCGTCATGCGGCAAATGAAGCTCGAACCGATCGTGCGGAAGTCTCTGCTCTGGACTCGTGGGGACCAATTTTGGATCGAAACCCCTGTGCTCGATGGCTCGAAGATGGCCTGGGGACAAACCCCTGATCGCCGCGTCTGGGCGGCACCGAACCGACGGCGCGGGTTTGTTTTCGAAGCGGACGAAGTCGGTGAGCCGATCGCCCGGTATTGCGAGATCATCAGCCTGCGTGTCGTGCCCTTGCTCACCGAGTTACTCGAAGCCTTTGACCTAGCCCAGAAACCCGGCACCGACTCTCCGGACACCATCCGCATCGAAGCCAAGCTCCGATCCCGACCTGGCTTCCCCTTTCCGCGCTTTCGCTCCGTCGAACTCGAACTCGACGCGCAAAGCAAAACCGTCCGCCGAGCGGTGCTTCGCCGCCAACTCAATGGTGAAAACATCGGCACGATTCACTTTCAATTCCTGACCAGTGAGACACGCCCCGAAGCGGAGTACACCCTCGCGGGCCACCTCGACCCCGACGCTACCATCTTCGACAAAACCCAAACCGGCTTCCGCTCCAAACTCCGCGAAGACTTTCTCAAACGCCTACAAAACCGGCTGAAGTGAAGAAGATCTTGTTAAATCCTCAACCGAGTTGTCTGCTCAGAATCCATCGTGGTAAGATCGCCCGCGTTGTTCCTGAGTGGAGTCATTACCCATGCTTCGCGCGCTTTTTATCGTCCTATTCGTCGGATTCACAGCTCCATTATCCCGAGCGGACGAGCGGGACAAGATGACCGTCGGTTTGCAAAAAGACGGCTCGATTCTGACACCGACGAACCAGCTCCTCAAACCCGCGGGGACACAAGTACTATTCCCCGGTCGGCCCGTGGACTTGGTGTTTGTGGACCAAGGCAAGACACTCGTCGCGAAGAACATGCGGACTTTGGAATTCATCGACGTGGCAACGGCCAAAGTCACACAAACCCTGGCCCTCCCCACGGGTGGTGGCAAGGGGCGGACAGCCGTGGGTTCTATGAGCGCGACCGGGTTGCTCGCTCATGATGGCAAGCTGTTCGTCACCGATTCGCAAGTCGGGGTCATGGTGGCCAAGAAGGGGCAAGACGGTCAGTACATCTGGGACGGCGAGCCGATGAAGTTGCCCGCTCCCAAGGTCGGCGGATCACCGTACCCCACGGGCTTGGTCGTCGACGGTGACTCACTGTGGGTCTGTTCGAATCGTGGGAACGAATTGGTCCGGTTTGACATCGCCACTCGCAAAATGACTGAGCGAATGCCGGTGGGAGTGGCCCCGTATAAGCCGGTGATGGTCGATAAGAAAGTCTACGTCTCCAACTGGGGTGGCGATCAGCCCGCGGACCCTAAGGCCATCACCTCCTCGGGCACTCCGCTGCAAGTCGATCCGCGGACGAGCATCGGCAACCATGGCACTGTGTCGGTGGTCGAGGCTGAGGGGAACGGGTGGAGTGTCAAGAGCATCGTCGTCGGTGGGCACCCTGCCGGCATGTCGGTCAGCAAGGATGACAAATTCGTTTATGTGGCCAATGCGAACAGTGACACCGTCAGTGTCATTGACACGGACGCTGACAAAGTCGTCGAGACCATCGACTGCAAGCCCGAAGCGAAACTGCCCTTTGGCAGCGGTTCAAATGCGGTCACCGTGAGTCCAGACGGTCAGACGCTTTATGTCGCCAACGGCACCAACAACTGCGTCGCGGTGGTGACACTTGGCTCCATGAGCGGTGGGCCTCCGACCGAAGGCCTACCGCGGCCCTCCAAGCTGGCGGGCCTGATTCCCACAGGTTGGTATCCCGGGGCGATTGAGGTGTCCGCGAATGGTAAGACGCTGGCCGTCGCCAACGTCAAAGGTCATGGGTCGCTCAACGACAAGAAGCGAGAGGCCGAGAAGGGCCGCAACTCTCATGACCACTTGGGAAGCGTATCGCTGATCCCCGTGCCGAGCGAAGGGGAGCTGAAGAAGCACACCGCCACCGTGAATGCCAACAACCGACTTGGATACGCACTCGCTGGCCTGGAGAAACCCCGCACCGACGCCAAGCCAGTGCCTGTGCCCGAGCGTCACGGTGAGTCGAGTGTCATTGAGCATGTCTTCTACGTCATCAAAGAGAACCGCACCTATGACCAAGTCTTCGGCGACATGCCCGTGGGCAACGGCGACAAGAACCTGTGCATCTTCGGCGAAGATGTGACCCCAAACATGCACCAACTGGCCCGCGACTACGTGCTCCTCGACAACTTCTATTGCTCCGGTGTGCTCTCCGCCGATGGGCATAGTTGGGTCAACGAAGCCTACACCACAGACTACCTGGAGAAGATGTTCGGCCAGTTCGTTCGCAGTTATCCTTACGAAGGCTCCGACCCACTCGCCTTCCCCACCACCGGCTTCCTTTGGGACAACGCCTTGTTGCATAAGAAGACCTTCTACAACTTCGGCGAGCACTGCAAGACGACCTTCGAACCCAAGTCCCCCAAGTGGGAAGACCTCTATGCGGACTACGTCAATGGCACGAACAATGTGAAAGTCACCGTCGAGCCAAACCTGCCGAGCCTGAAGCCTTACTCGCATCCGAGCTACCCGGGCTTCCCGATCAACGTCCCCGATGTCTGGCGGGCGAAGGTCTTCAACCAAAAGTTCGCCGAGTGGGAGAAGGAAGGCAAGCTGCCGAACCTGATCTACGTCTTCTTACCTGCCGATCATGCCGAAGGAACTCGCCCCGGCAGCCCGACACCCCGGGCGATGAACGCCGATGGCGACCTCGCGCTTGGCCAAATTGTCGAGACCATCAGCAAGAGTCAGTTCTGGGCGAAGAGCTGCATCCTGGTCACAATGGACGACCCGCAGAATGGCTTCGACCATGTCGATGGCCACCGCACCGTCGGCATGGCCATCAGCCCGTACACCCGACAAAAGGGCAAAGTCGTCAGCACCTGTTACAACCAGACGGGCATGGTCAAGACCATCGAGTTGATGCTCGGCTTACCTGCGATGAACCAGATGGACCTCACCGCGACACCGATGCGGGACTGCTTCACCGCCACACCGGACCTGACGCCGTATACGGTGTTGAAGAACAAGATCCCGCTCAACGAGATGAACCCACCACTCAAGAACCTCAAAGGCCAAGGTCTCGCCTTTGCCAAGAAGTCCTTGCAGCTGGACTTCAGCAAGGAAGACCTCGCCGACGAGGACACGTACAACCGCATCCTCTGGTACAGCGTCCGCGGCTCCGCCCCGTACCCCAAAGATCAGAAGTGAGCCAACGACTTGGAGGTCGTGGTCGAGGAGGCTTTGCGACGAGGCCCGACACAACCGGCAGTCGCTCCAAGTCAAGTCAACTCGCTGGGTCTACGCACCGCGGCTTGTTTTGGTGCATTTTTGATTCCTTCTCCCCTTGTGGGAGAAGGTGGATTTGGAAACCCGTTTCGGGGTTTCCAAAGACGGATGAGGGGTCACCGCTCGACTCATCAAAAGCACCTTTTCTGGATGAAGGGCGTTACCCCTCATCCGTCCGATCCGGCTCTATCGAGCCTGGATCAGACACCTTCTCCCGCAAGGGGAGAAGGGTAAATACCGCATGAAACAAGCACTTTCAGCGGGAAGTCGGCTTCTGCCGAACGCATCAGTGCCGATTACAGCCTCACCACGGAGCTGGTGCGGATCGATGTTTCCGCGGCTTCGATGAGCTTCTGGCACGTGATGGCGTCTTGCATCGTCGAGAGCGGAGCCGAACCGAGGCGGAGGCAATCGACGAGGAAGTGCTTCACTTCGTTCATCACGCTGCCTTGATAGGCCGTGTAAGTCTGCGAGTGAACGAGGCCCGGCTTGATCTCGACATGGTCGCGGTAGCTGTAGCGAGTGCTACCGGCGGTGCCGATGACTTTGACCATCACTGTCCACGGGTCAGCGGCATGGTCGTCGGCGGCGAAGCTGGCGCAGAAGTGAGCCAAGGCACCGTTACCCAGCCGCATCTGCACCATGGCGATGTCTTCTTCCGTGTACTCTTGGTAGTGCAAGGTCGCTTTCATCGCGCACAACTCGACCGGTGCTCCGACGAGGTAGAGCAGAATGTACGAGTGGTGCGTCAGGATTTGCCGCACGACACCGGGGTAACGCTTGGCGACTTCTTCAGGGTGGTGGATGTTGTACATGACATAAGCCGAGACGATCTTGCCGAGGTCGCCCCCCTCGACGAGTTCACGGGTGCGGATCATGCCACTTTCGTAGATGTAGTTGTGCCCCGGCATGCAGATCAGATTCTTCGACAGAGCCAGGCGGTTCATCTCCTCAATCTCCGCCACCGACACGCCCACTGGCTTCTCGACCAGCACATGCTTGCCAGCATTCAACGCGGCCAGGGTGTACTCACGGTGCGTCTCCAGATTCGTGAGGATGAAGAGAGCATCAATTTCAGGGTCGTTGATGAGGGCTTCGGGAGTCGTATAGTTCTTGCAGCCAAACTCCTTGGCTCGCTGAACCGCTCGGTCCTGCGAGCGGTTCCACAGACCATGCAGCTTCGCCCCCGGCACCCGGCTCACCGCCTTGGCGTGAAGAATCGAAATATCGCCGGCGCCAACAAAGCCGACGCGGATGGTGTCTTGAGTCAATTTCGCCATGAACTGAGACCTCAACAATGCAAGTGAGAAGCGGAGAGTTCTCAATGAACACGCCATGTCACCTTCTGAGAATCTTCTGTAGCTGGCCTCTGTGAGGCCGGTTTCGCTTCCTGGGAAAGATGACATCACCTTTCCCATCAAGTCGTACCGGCCTCACAGAGGCCAGCTACAGAAAACTCAGCCAAGAACAGTCGCGTTCCGTGAGAAGAGCATGGTTTACAAATCCCAGCCCGCTTCGGCTCACGGGGTGACGCTGAGTTTGCCGATGATATGAGGTGAAGTATTTCGAGGGCGGGCTATGGATTGGCCGATGTCGCGGCGTGGGTTTGGAGTCGTGACGTCTGTGGTGACCACGGGGGCGACGTTAGCCACGTCGCTGATCCCCACCAAGTCTGAGGCGGCGGGGCCGCTCTTGTCTCGGGATTCGAACTTGGTCTCCGGTCGCTTGACGGGGGCACAAGCCATCGCCCATGCCTTGCGGGCTGAGGGTGTCGGGTGTGTTTATGGCATTCCTGGTGCTCAAGAGAATGAGCTTTGGGATGAGTTCAAAGCGGTCGGGGTACCATATCTGCTCGCGGCCCATGAGTACGGTGCGGCGTGCATGGCGGACGGTTACGCGCGAGTCACTGGGCAGCCGGGGGTCTTGTGTGTCGTGCCTGGACCAGGGGTGACGAATGCGTTGACTGGGCTGGGCGAAGCACTTCTGGATTCGTCCCCCATCGTGGCCTTGGTCGGAGATGTGGCGACTGGGGAGAAGTATCGACCCTTTCAAGTTCACTCCCTGGATACTGTCGCGCTCTTGAAGCCTGTCTGCAAGTGTGTGTTGGCGGTCACCGATGTCCGGCAGATTGCCGAGGCGGTGCGTCGGGCCTTTCGCTTGGCAGCCGCCGGGGAGCCAGGGCCGGTGGCAGTCGTGGTGCCATTTCACCTTCTGATTGAAGTCGCGGAGTTCCGCACGCCTCGTAGCCCCGATGTGCCTAGCCCTTGGGATCAAGCGGCTTTTGAGAAAGCCTTGGCACTGCTCGCGGATACGTCGTCACAGGTCGGCATCTACGCCGGCGTCGGCTGTATGAATGCGAGTGCGGCGCTCACGCAAGTCGCGGAGGTCTTGCAGGCTCCAGTGGCGACGAGTGTGAGTGGTAAGGGCGTCATCGACGAACGGCATCCACTGGCCGTCGGTTGGGGCTTCGGTGCTCACGCCTCGGCGGTGGCGGAGAAAGCCTTCGCCCACGTGCAGACGCTCTTGGCCATCGGCGTCAAGTTCTCCGAGGTGAGTACTGGGTTCTATGGCAACCCACGTATCGCCAATGTGATCCACGTCGACATCCAACCCAGCAACTTGGGCAAAGCCTACACTGCGGATGTCTGTGTTCCGTCCGATGCGGGGCTGTTCTTGGGGCAAGTGTTGACGCACGCCGACCGGTTGCGCCGTCCTTCCTCGAAAGGCTTGGTGACACGCATCCAAGCCGCCAAAGCCGACGAGGAGAAGAGCCTCTGCCACATCGCCCCGCGGCCTTGTGGCATCGACCCGCTGGCGGTGATTGCGTCCTTGCGGCGGCTGTTGCCCGAGAGTGCGGCACTCTTCATGGATGTGAGTGCTTCCGAGCACTTGGCTGCAGAGCATATCCCTGCCCGGCAGCCACGAACTTACTTCAACCCCGTCGATAACCAAGCGATGGGTTGGTCACTTCCGGCGGCGATCGGTGCGGCCCGGATCTGCCCTTCGCGGCTCGTCGTGGCCCTGATGGGCGATGGCTGTTTGCTGATGTCCATGACCGAACTGGCCACGGCGGCCCGGGAGAGCATCCCCGTCAAAGTGCTGATCCTGGACGACCACGCTTACCACTACATGCAGATGCTGCAAGAAGCCGCGTACCGTCGCACGACCGCCACGAAACTGGCCAAGCTCGATTACCGCGCCCTCGCCACCGGCTTCGGCCTCGGCTACTGCGAAGCCTGCACCGCTGACCAACTCGAACCCGCCTTACGCACCGCCTTCTCCACCCCTGGCCCCGTGCTCGTCCGCATTGCCACGGACTACGGCGACCGCAAGATTCGCTGGATCGAAGCCGTTCGCAAGCGCTACGCCAAAGACCTCAGCCCCGCCCAGAAAGCCCGCTTCCTCGCCCGCATCGGTGGCCGCCTCTTACACGAAGGCAAAAGCGACTGAAGAATTGAGAAAGTGATGTGATCTTTCCCAGAAAGCGATGGAAGACAGGATTCACCACGGAGCACACGGAGAGCACGGAGAAAAACGAGAGTGGATCACCGATGAATCTCACTCCTTTTCATCTCCCTGAGTCTCCGTGGTGAATCCTGTCTTTGTTGCCAGCAACAAAAGATTTTTGAGCACTGGTTGTAGGCACTGTTCACATTCGAATTTTTCTCACGATCAGGAATGTCAATTCAGCCTCGTTGCCCTCTTGGATTTGAAAGATGTTTTTTGATCTTGTAAATCCTGATCATCCTGTTTGAGAACACACAATTCTTTGGGACAGGATGGCCAGGATTTGCAGGATAGAAAACGGAGATTTCTTTTGCAGGTCCCGAAAACAGTCGACTCGATTTCGGCACCACGATCGGCAAGCGACTCTAGTACTTATCTCTGATGACTTGACGTCGCCTACGATCGTGAATGTCAACATTGTCTATTCAGTCAGAAGTGCCCAAAAATCCAAATTGAACCAGGTCTAATTTCATTTACATCACCACTTCAAGCATCTCGACTTCGGGGACGTGCTGGCGGAGTTCGTTTTCCATTTGCATCAAGAGTGTTGGCAGGCTGGCGGGGCAACTGGCACAGGCACCGGAGAGGCGAAGTGAGGCAATACCATCCTCGACGGCGACAACGGTGATCTCGCTGGGTTCGAGGCCCAGCGCGGGGGCAAGGTGATCGCGGACGGCGGTTTCGACGCGGCTGATTAATGGGTTCATGATGATCTTTCGCAAGCCACCTTCGCGGCTTGGATGTCTTGCTGAAGTTGGGCAATCAAGGCTTCAGCATTCGGGAAAGAGACCGTGGGCCGGAGCCGCTGCACGAATTCGAGCTGTAAGGTTTGGCCGTAGATGTCTCCGTGAAACCCGAGCAGGTGAGCTTCGATCTTGCGAGCCTGCTCGCCAAAGGTGGGGTTCGGGCCAATGTTGGCCGCAGCCGGGAAACGCACGCCATCCACCTCGGCGAAGACGGCGTAGACGCCATCGCCGGGGAGGAGCACTTCCGTCGGGGCGAGGTTGGCGGTCGGGATGCCGATGGTGCGGCCTCGTTTGGCGCCGGGGATGACTTCCCCCGAGACGTGATGCCGTCGGCCCAAGAGCTTCTCGACCAACACCAGATCCGCTTGCAACAAGGCCGTGCGTGCCCGGGAACTGGAGACCGCTTCGCCGTCGATCATGAGCGGCGGCACCTCGGCGAACTGGACCTTGGCCTCGTCGCAGAAGCGGCGGAGTAGGGCGATGTCCCCCTCACGTGCGCGGCCAAAGCGGAAGTTGTACCCCTCGACCACGGCCCGAGCTTTCAGCAAGCCCAAGAGCACATCTTCAAAGAACGCCTCGGGCGATAGGCTCAGCAAACCAGGATCGGTTTCCAACACGAGCACATGATCCGCCCCAGCACGGTGAAGAGCTTCCACCCGATCGGGGAAGGACATGATCGGTGGCTTGATGTTCTGAGGCGCGAGCAGGTGCATCGGCGAAGGGGAAAACGTCACCGCGACGACCGGCGACCCCAGCGGCTTGGCCGCTTGAAGGAGTTGCCGATGACCGCGGTGGACACCGTCAAAGTTGCCGATCGTCACAGCCCCGCCGGTGAAGTGGGCCGGGGGGTGGGTCATCCAATGGAGTGCAGTCGTCGCCATGGGGTTATCTTACGCGCCGAGCCGATAATGACCGCCTACACCGCGGTGGCAGCGGCAACAGCAGCGCCGGGGGTGACCGGGGCGCCCAGTTTTCGCAGGACTTGCTCGAAGGCCGCGAGGACAAGCACCACATTCTTCGGTTGCGAGTTGTAACCCATCAATCCGATACGCCAGGCTTTGCCTTTGAAGTCTCCGAGGCCACCACCGACTTCGATGCCGTGCTCGTTCAGGAGCATCTTGCGGCCCGCGAGGTCGTCGATGCCCTCAGGAATGCGGACGGCGTTGAGTTGCGGCAGTTGGTAACCTTCAGGGGCAATGTACGTCATGCCCAGGGCAGCGAGGCCAGCTTTGAGCATCTGATGGTTCCGGAGGTGCCGGGCGAAGCGGGTTTCGAGGCCTTCTTCCATGACAATGCGTAGGCCTTCGCGAAGAGCGTAGACCATCGTAATCGGGGCCGTGTGGTGGTACGAGCGCTCGCCGCCCCAGTAGCTTTCGATCATGGAGAGGTCGAGGTACCAGCTTTGCACCTTCGTCTTGCGAGCCTTAAGTGCCGCAATCGCACGATCCGAGAAGCTCACCGGCGACAGCCCCGGTGGGCAGCCGAGGCCTTTTTGCGAGCAACTGTAGATGGCGTCGATTTCCCAGTCGTCCACTTTCACGGGGATGCAGCCGAGGCTGGTCACCGCATCGACGATGAGAAGTGTGTCAAACTCGTGGCACAACTTGCCCAACTCGGCGATCGGTTGCATGGCCCCCGTGGAGGTCTCGGCGTGGACGATGCCGAGGGCCTTGGGCCGGACTTGTTTCAGGGTCTCGCGGATTTGGTCGAGGTCAAAGACCTGGCCCCAAGGTTTCTGCATTTGCGTGACCATCGCCCCGGCTCGCCCCGCGACATCGATCATCCGCGTGCCGAAGTAGCCTTTCGAGCAGACCACCATCTTGTCGCCAGGTTCGATCAGGTTCACCACACAGGCTTCCATCCCAGCCATGCCGGTCGCGGAGATGGGGAAGGTGAGGCGGTTCTTGGTTTGGTAAACCTGCCGCATCAGTTCTTGGGTCTCGTTCATGATCTCCAGGAACTGCGGGTCGAGGTGACCCAACAGTGGTGTTGTCATGGCGGTGAGGACACGCGGGTGGGCATCGCTGGGGCCAGGCCCGAGGAGCAGCCGGGGCGTCGGGGTCAGTTGGCCTGGGAGAGTCGACATCAAAACACCTCAAGAACGGTTCACAACGAGTTTACTGATAGCTTTAAACTGAGGATGGGCCGCATCGGCGAGCCAGGCGAAGGCCAGCATCTCGATCGTCGTGCGAATCGCCCCCCGGCGGACCAAGTCTTCGATGGCCACCGCGTGATCTGTAGCTCGTCTTCCGACAACGGCGTCCGTCGGCAGCAGAACCCGATAGCCTGCGGCCAGTAAGTCGCAACCGGTTTGATAAACGCAAATCGGCGTCTCCATGCCAGTCAACACGACATCCTTCCGGCCCAGTTGTGCCAGGCTTTTCGCTACTGTCGCATGGGCGCTGAATGTCGTCTTCGCAGGAATAGGCTCGGGCAAGTAGGGGCGCAGGTCTGCTGCGGTAGCTCCAAGGCCTTTGGGGTACTGCTCCGTGGCCAGGCGGGGGATGTCGAGGAGCATCGCGATCTCCAAGAGCATCCTGAGATCGCGCAGATAACCGCCAGGGTTTGGCATCACTGGCAGGAGCTTCTCCTGCACATCGACGACGAGCATCACCGCAGACTTCGGGTCGAAGATCATGAGCGGCCTCGTTTCTGCAAAGCGACCGCGAACGCATCAACGAGTTCCGTCAACCGGGTTTCGTCGTCGGGGGTGAGAAGTTGGCCACCGTACTTCATGCGGTTGTAGGCGAGGGCCAACTCGGCGGGGCGGTCATCTTGAAGTGTGGCTTGCAGCCATTCGCCGAGTTCATGGGGTGTCGCGGTAGCGATGGATGGGCCGTTGTAGTCCGCGATCAGTTGGCAGAAGCGATCATACCAAATCACTCCCGTGCCACGCACCATCCGCTTCGCTCGGCGCTTGCGCCGGAGCATCAGCATCGCCATCACGGCTGCGACGACACCGATACCGACCAGGACATACATGCCACTTCCGGAGCCAAACCAGCGCAACACGGATTGAAAAGCCGCGGCACGGCGATCCGGGTTGTAGCCGATGACGTAGTCATCGAAGAAGCGATCGAGCCGATCCCAGAAGTTGGCCAGTGTGCCTTTGGTTTCGGTTTCTTCCTCAGCGACGCCTGGTGTGGGGTCAAAGCTGTGCCAGTGCCAGAGGACGGTTTGGCCATTCACTTTGTCCCGGTGCCATCCTTCTTTGCCAATTTCGATACGGAATTTGTGATTCGCTGGAGCAGGACGGGGGATCAAGACCTCGACCCAGGCATGGGCGTGTTCCTGGCGAATGACGTAGCGGCCTGGTTCGATTTGCTCACAACCTTTGTAGCCCGAGACGTAGTTCGCCGGGATACCAACCGCACGCAACACCAAGCAAGTCGCGGTGGCATAACGCTCGCAGTGCCCTTCTTTAATAGTGAATAAGAACTCTTCAGCGGGGTCAATCATGGGGTCGATACGACGGAGATTCAACGAATACTTGTAATCCTGGCCAGAGGAAAAGTAAGCGGTCAGTGCCTTGGAAACAACTTCGTAATCTTGGGGCACGAAGTGGAAGTCCGGTTCGAGCTTAGCCCGTTTGATGGCTTCCTCGACGTCTGGGTTGGTCTCAGCGAGTTTTCGGAATAGTTCTTGGCTCCATTTTCGCAGGCGTTCCAGGTTCATGGAGCGGTAACGTAACACCGGGTTGTCGGGGGAGGGCGGAGTCAAAGACCGAGGAGTGGTCAAGTCTCTGATTTCCGGGAAGGGAAACGCCAGTTCGAAGCCAGGGCTGACATCCGGCTCAGCCGTCTCGCGCGGGATCATTTGTCGGTAGTTGAAGAGCACGTGTCGTGGCACCGGAGGAAGACGGAGTCGGCTAAAGTGCGTGTCTGGGAGTTGAAGCCAGGGCCATTCTTCGTCGTCATGGATCGTTTGGATTGGAGGATAATCGTTGATGACCCAACGGACCGGGTCGACGAGAGCCCAATCGTTGCGGACTCTTGGTTGGAAGGAAAACTGTAACTGATCCGGGCCGAAGGAGCCAATCTGAGAGGCGTGCTTCTCATTCTGACGAGGTGTCCGTGGGCCATCGGGTTCCATCGGCAGAATAGTGCCTGGCCCCAAGAGCCGGTCCGCTGTGAGTTTCTGCCAGCGGCCTTGGGAATATTCGTTGAAGCTGTAGACCCGGAAACGTTGTTCGGGGGAGACCTGTTCGTAAGCCGCCCCGACACGATCCGTGACTTGGAATTCCAAAACGACTTCGCGGTTGACGTTCAAATCCCCCGCGCGGTTCAAATCGACGAACTGCCCATCGCTCAGGCCCGTTTCTAACCGCTGAGTACCGAACTTCCATTGCGGAGCGTTCGAGCGAGGGGTGAGGAAGAAGAGTGGCACGGAAATCATCGACGCCACGGCGATCCAGCCGAGCGATCGGAAGAAGAACTCGCGGCCAAAGTTCAACTGTTCGACTTGAATCCTTGAGGCTAGTATCGTCGGCACCGGGGCCAACGTATCCTTCGGCACCGGAGGCAACACCCCACCGACACGGAGGTAGTAAAAGAGCGATAAGCTCCAAATGGCCACGACACCATACATCCCGACGAGAATGGCAAACGTCGTGTCGTCTTCGATGGCACAGCCCAAGGCGGCGTTGGCAAGCGCAATCCCTTGCATCGCCCACCAGTCTCCTGTGTGTTTGGGGCGAAAGAGTTTCGCAGGCATGAGCACCATCAAAATCGGCCCGAGATACGGCAACAAACTCGCGGGCCAAGGAAGCCGATAGAGCAAACTGGAGCGATTCACGAACTGGTAGGCCAACCAGACCATGACGACGATACCAATCACCAGGCCCAGAGCGTTCGCGTGTTTCAGACTCAGCTCGTATCGGCCCTCGCAGTAGAAAGCCAACATCAGGAGCGCGAGTACGGCCAACCCGACGAAAGTGCCCACCGGTAAGACATGCCACTCGGCATACGCCATCGCCAAGCATGAGAACGCGAGCGTGAGGTAGGCACTCAATCGAAACGCGAAATGCGTTGGCATCGGTTACGCTCTCTTTCCGGCAGGTTTGGGGACTAGGCTCGCGGGTGGGTGAAACCACACAGGCGGGCGCATCGCACTCACCTCGATCGTGGATAGCCCTGCGGCTCGCAGGCTTTTCGTCAGCGGGCTGCGTTCGCGGCTGGTCATGACGATTCGAGTCGCACGGCCAGATCGGGGGCGAACAAAGTCAGCCGGGACAATCGGCACGCTCGCCATACCCACGATCTCGGCAATCTCGGTGAAAGCCCGGCGAATGAACGCTGGTGCGGCCCGGCCATGCTCGGATTTCGGCGGCGTGCCAGGGATCATGAGTGTGAGCATCGCAGGGGTGTCGGCACGGCTTAGGCTCATGGCCAAGGTCGCCGTCAGGCTCAGCATCCACTCCAATCGGCGTTCACTTTCTTGGCGCTCGTGGATTTGCCGTGCCCAGGTGCTCTGCTCCACGATATCCGAGACGGCTCCCAGATCGGGCAAGTAGGGATCCAGAATCAACACCACATCCAACGGTTCGATCTTGTCGTACTCCATCACCAGAAGCTGGTTCCGCCGGGCGGAGGTTTTCCAGTGAATTTGTCGTGGACTATCGCCCGGCCGGTACGCTCGTAGCCCGCGGACGTCGCCGCCACCAGGTGCCGCCTGCCGGGAGGGTCGCCGGGTCTCCCCTTCGCCAGCGGTCTGCCGCCGCAACCAGACGCGAAACGGCTCGATCTCCACGGTGCCGAGTTGTGGGAGCACGAGGATATGGTCCTCGGGGACCAACTCCCGGATGACGTGGATTAAGCCCAGTGGATAGGAGGAATCGACCGTAAGCGGGCCGAGCGAATGCCGCCCGCGTTTGGGGAAGGACCAACGGGCCGTGATCGGTTTTTTGGCCTCGCCATCGAGCGGCGCCAGTAGCCAGGAACTCTGGTTCAACGGACTCATGGCCGTTACCAAAGTCGTGATGGCCTGGTCCCCCTCGTTGGAAATCTCGGCCTGAATGGTGACCGTCTCTCCGGCGAACGCGGTGGGTGTTGGCATCCTCTCGGCTCGCATCCGCGAGGATGCTCGCCAGGCTAAGAGCAAGTTTACCGCCATCAGTGCGATCAGGATGTATCCAGACAAGACGAGCAGGTTGATGGTCTTGTACCAACCGACGAGCACGATCATGAGGGCCACGGCGAGCCACACCCAGGCGGCACGAGTGAGGCGAATTTTTGGACGGGGCTGAGGCATCAGTTCGCTTCCCAGTGCATCTCGTTCGCCGTGAACCCGTCGGTTCGCTGACGCATCCGTGAATCCGAGGGGCACAGCCGTGGCCCTGTCCTCGCGGTATCATTCCCACAGAGGCATGATACGCATCACACCCGAGTCCGACATGACGACCGAACCACTGATCTCGACCCCCGAGGCCGCGGAGCTGCTGGGCGTCCCCGAACGTTACTTCACGGACATGGCCAACAGCATCGGCTTTGAAGCGGCTGTCCCCGGTACGAAGACGCAACCTCGCCTCTGGCACAAGGCTGATATCAACGCCTTTGGCCGCGGTCCTTACGGCCAAGAAATGCTCGAAACCCTGGCGAGGGATGCCCAAGTCGAGGCGATCGTGACGTCCCTCGACGACACCTACCCCGAGTGGAAAACCGCGATCCGGCCCGCGGCGGACGCGATGTTCCAGTTCAACCGCTACACCAAGTACGCGAGTTGTACTCCGAACCGGCGTCAGGAGCTTTACGGCCTGAAGGATCATTTCATGGAGGCTTTGTGCTCGATGGATCTTTGCGTTGGCATTCGGGAAGATGTGGTCGAGAAGGACTCAGACGATGACGAAGAGGGCGTTCAAGAGTACTTGATGTTTGCCTTCGAGATCGAAGGGCAGCGGTTCTCTTGGCACCTTCCGAAACATCGCGTCTCGTGGGCGTACACCCTGACGCCACTGCCAGAAACGACATCGACCCGCCCCGCTTGGCAACCCGGTCTTGGACCGAAGCCGATCTCTCTCGGCACCGAGGAGTTCATCCTCGCCGAGGCCCACATTCGCTTCATCCTCGCCAAGGTCGAAGCCGAGGAAGAGGCCGCGACCGCCCGCCGCAAGCAAGAGTACGCCGCGAAGATGCGCGCCGAAGGTCTCGCCCGGCAAAAGGCAATGAGGGGCGAGTTGCAACCTTAAAGAAGCCGCTCGACCTCACGGCGATTGACTCCAGTGTTGTTGCACTGTCAGTCTTCGAAATTTCAATCTGCCTTAGCTGGAAGTTTGTGGAACCTGAAGCTCACATCATGGTCGAGGGAGTGCAGCATGGAGATCAATCGATCGATGGTAAAACCGCCCAGGATGCCACGACTCAAGAGAGAGACTTGAGGTTGAGGCATGCCGAGTAGCTCACCGGCTTTCGCCTGCGTGAGCTTTTTGGCTTTCAAGAGATCGTTGATCATCACCGCCAATTCCGCTTTTTTCAGCTCCATAACGGGTTCGGCAAAACCCAAGTCCGCGAAAACATTTCTACTGCCCCGAGCAACAGTGGGTTTTCTATTCGGGCCAATCTCAGGCAGATAAACGGCTGGTTCAATCGGCTTACCTGTTCGGTAGTGTGTGTGCCGCGTGACCTTGACCGGTTTGCGTATCGTGGGCTTTGGTTTTGCCGCAGTATCATCACTTTTCGTTAGTGTAGTTTTTCCCATAGTGCTCTCTCGCCGCTGCTAGGCGGCGGTGTATGAGTTGAAGAATTTGAGGTTGAGTCTTGACGCCCGATGATGATTTTTTCTGGAAACAGTGAAGCACATAGACAGCTTCGGAAAAGAGCACGGTGTACACGGCTCTGTAAGCATCTCCATCGTGAATCATGGTCACTTGGACGACGCCAGCGCTGCCAAATCCTTTGAGTGGCTTCGCAGAATCTGACTTTCGGCCCAGTTGGGCAAGGTAAAGAGCGTAACCCACCTCGCGGACGACATCATCCGGGAACTCCAGCAACTCGTTCTGGCTTCTGCCTACCCACTCGACAGGCTTCAACTCGGGAGATTCTGGTTCCATTCACGAAATATATGCGATTACATATAAAACGCAAGCGGATTTCGACCAAGAGGAGATGTCATGAATCAAGTAGTGGTGTCGGAGGTCAAGAGGGCGTTGCCGACAACCTGCCGATCCGATCCGTTGACGACACCCCACTGTCCCTCGCCAGGTTCGCCGACGAAAAGCGGGCAAGGCAGACCTGGAGTTTCAACAAGGATACTCGGTGGCTCGCGACCGGTTACCCGCCATGAGCTTTCACCTCTCTCCCGGCGTTCCCAGAACAATGCGGAAGCCAACGTTTGGGACGACTCGATGACAATCGGGAATCCGACGAAAACGCATTCGCCATGTGGCTCGTCCAGGCCTGGACTACAGAGCATAAATCCAATCGCGGTGCCGTCAAGATTCTGAAGTACGACGCACCTCATTGTGAACCTCGTTCCAACTCTCCGGTTCGCAGAGAAAAGCTGATCTTGAAGCTAACCCATCGGAACGTTCACTGCTGATGGCCTAAGCCTTCGGCTTGGTGACGGAGAAGCTGACACGGAGTTGCACGGTGCCGAGTTGGATGGTGTCGCCTTCCAGGAGTGGCACCCCTGTGCCGGCTGGGATTTTGTTACGGTTCACGAAGGTGCCGTTGAGGCTATTCAGATCTTCGATGACCAACTCACCTTGGTCGTATTTCACGACAGAATGCCGACGTGAGGTCCAAACGCGGTTGACTGCTTCCTGGCCATCCAGATCGACATCGACCGGTTGGTCTGAGGTGCGACCGATGATGTTGGTTCCTTCCAGAATCGGGTAGACCACCCCGAGATTCTCGCCGCGCACCACAACCAACCAGGGTTTCACGGCCGGCTCAGACAAATCGCTGTTTCCGGACGAGAGAGGCAGCGCTCCCAATAATGCGCTATCGGGCCGAGCCATGTAGCCAGTCGGTTGATGGAAAACGTCCTGAACCGTGTGCACAGATTCGGAGAAATTGGGTACTTCGGGCATGAACATATCCTCGGCCCAGGCTCGGAAGTTGGGGAGAACATCCATCTTGAGCGTGAGCTAAAAACGACCGGATTTCCGCTCTGTAGCTTAGTTCGTGTTTCGCAGGAATGGCTGAAACGCTGCGAGAAATCGCATGCTGTCTGAGAAGATTTGCGTGTGGAATGAGAATAATCACCGCGGCGCGAGACCCGGTTTCCGTCAGAACCGAATCTCGCCATCGGACGAGAAATCGTTAGAGACCACGTAGCTCAGTGACGCGAGCCACGCGGCCCACGGCCAGGGTGAAAGCGGCGGTGCGCCAGTCGCATTGGTGTTGGTCGCGGATCGCTTTCAAGTCGGCATAGGCTTGTTTCATCTTGATTTGCAGTTCCTGGTTGACACGCTCTTCGGACCAGGCCAAGCATTGTACGTTCTGCACCCATTCGAAGTAACTCACTGTCACCCCCCCAGCGTTGGCGAAGATATCCGGCAGGATGGTGACCCCCATGCCGCGGAGGATTTCATCGGCCTCGTAGTCGGTCGGGTGGTTAGCTCCTTCGAGGATGAACTTGGCTTTCACCTTGGCGGCATTCTTGGCCGTGAGTACATCGCCGAGCGCCGCTGGGATCAGCACATCCACGGCTTCCAGTAGAACTTCATCGGGGTTAAAGGCCGTACCGCCCGCGAAGCCTTGCAGGCTCTTGGTGCGTTGGTAGTGCTCGACGAGCTTCGGGATATCCAGGCCCGCCGGGTTCCGCACTCCGCCGGTGATATCCGCGACACTGACGATCTTGCCCCCTGCGGCATGGAAGAGCCGAGCCGCCCACGAGCCGACATTGCCAAAGCCCTGAATCGCGTAAGTGTAATCGGCGATCTTCTTGCCGTGGTCGGCGAACAGGCACTCCGCGGCAAAGAGCAACCCCCGCCCTGTCGCGGCCTCGCGGCCCAACGAACCACCTAGATCGACCGGCTTGCCAGTCACAACACCGGGGTTGTAGCCGTGGAACTTGCTGTACTCATCGACGATCCACGCCATGACTTGGGCATTGGTCCCCATGTCCGGCGCGGGGATGTCGGTGTAAGTGCCGATGATGTCGTGAATCTTCTGGACGAAAACTCGTGTCAGTCGTTGCAACTCGGCCTGCGACAGCGTCCGCGGGTCAACCGCGATGCCACCTTTGGCTCCACCGTAGGGCAGATTGACGACGGCGGTTTTCCAGGTCATGAGAGAAGCGAGCGCATTGACTTCGTCCAGGCTCACTTCATGGTGATAGCGAATGCCGCCCTTCATCGGCCCACGGGCTTGGTCGTGCTGCACCCGGTAACCCAGGTAACTCGCCAAGGTGCCATCATCGCGGAGGAAATTGCATTCGACCTGAATCTCGCGGTGCGGCATCATCAGCGACCGCCGCAACACCGGGCTGAGCTTCAACAAATCAGCCGCTCTGTTGAAGTATCGATTTGTCGCTTCGGTCGCAGTCATGGTGCAAGCCTCAATTCAGGGAGAGTCATGAGGTCTTAGTTTAGCCAGAATCCGCGAGCCATTTCGAGCCATGTCAACGTGGTGGTCGATACTCCAAGACCTGACGCTTCGCTCGTGCTACTTTTCGACTTTGGTGACTAAGCCATCGGCGTAGTGAATCCGGATGTGTTGAAAGCCACCCTCGTAATCCATCGACCCGAAGCCGTAGACATCGATTGGTGCATGAGTCCGTTCTTGCATCGTAAATGGGATCGGAATCCCTCGGAAGCGGACTCGCACAGAGTTGACCATCGCAGGTCCGTTTTCGTCCCCAAAGATGCGCATCGCATCCAACATCTTCATCCCAGGCTTGATTTTAGCGACTTTGGCTTCGAAGCTCTGCCAACGGAATAGCAGCATCGCGCTAACAACGACCAAGCCCAAAACAATCGCCCCGCCAAGGATCTTCCCGGTTTTGCCACGGAAAAAGTCTTTGAACCCCACCCGTTTCTCGGCCATCTCTGGGCTACCGGGCAGGCCTGCGATCGGTTCGGGTTTCTCGCCGGGTGGTGCTAACAACGTAAACTTCACTGGCCCGCCACATGATGAGCAGACCGTCACGGAGTCGTCGGCTGTATGCCAACGACATGGCTCACATAACCTGGGCATCGGGCTGATCCTCTCACAGTTCCCCGAAAGATAGTTCACGCCGACGACCAGAAAGGCCCAGACCAGCAAAATTCCGGAGCTTCCAGAGCACCTACGACCGGAAGGCCGGCGGAATGTGGCGATCGGTGGTGCTGTTGAGGCAAAAGGGTTCGAGGGGGACAGGGGCCGGTGAGCCAGTGACGAGGCTCTCCAAAAGGAGTGCAGTGCCGGGTGAGAGTTGCACGCCAGCGCGGTAATGGCCCACGGCAAAGTGCAGGTTCCGCCGGGTCGGGTGGGTGCCGATGATCGGCCAGCCATCGGGCGAACCGGGGCGCAAACCCGACCACGCAGAGACCTCGACTGCATCTCGCAAGCCTGGAATGGTCCCCAAAGCAAAGGCCCGCAACTCAGATAAGCCCGCTACGGTATTGCCCTTCTCAAAGCCCGCTTCGGGTTCTTCGGTCGAGCCAATTAAGACGTGACCGTCTCGCCGTGGCACGATGTATCGCTTCCCCACTTGCACAATGTGTGGCACCAACCCAGCCAGCCCCTGGTACAACAGAATCTGTCCACGCACCGGCTGCACCGGCACCTTGACTCCCAGTTGGCCGAGAATCCCTGTCGACCAGGCCCCCGCCGCGATGATCACGTGCCGTGCCCCATGAGGTTGACCACGCTCATCACGGACACCATCCGTCAGCCAGCGATCAAAGCCCGTATTGGGGCACAACTCCACGCCGAGTTTGGTGCAAGCCGCGATGAGGGCTTGCAAGTGTCGAGGGTTCCGGACCTGGGCGAAGTCCAGCAGGAAGTAAGGCCGAAGGTTGGCAACCTCCGCCAACCACTTCCGAGACAAAGGATACGGCAAGACGGTCAAGCCCTCGGCTTGCCAGCGGGCCAGAGTCGAGGTTTCATCAGGGGGCAAGAACTCGATGCCATCACAGACGTGGTATTCGTTGTCAATTCCCGTGAGTTCGTGCAACTCCTGGGACCATATCGGGAACTGCTCCGCTCCGACGGCTCGCAGTCTGTCGAGTGCTGAAGCCGCTCGCTGCGAATTCCCCGGTGGGATGATCCCTGCCCCAGCCCAACTGGCTTCACGGCCCAACTCGCCACGATCCAACACCCGAACCCGCAAGCCTCGCCGGGCCAGCCGATAAGCTGCACTCAGCCCAATGACTCCCCCGCCCACAATCAGCACATCCACAACCATGCCAGGATTATAGCAGCCCAGGAAAGCACGACCGCACCGCCGTGGATCGCCATCGCGCTCGGGCGAACGACGTCGTGTCGATACGCAACTTGACGAAAAAATCTGCGACCCTCTGCCCTCAGCTCATCTTGACCCGACGCTGGTTCGGCGCACACAATAGAGAGTTGATGGTTTTTGGACGGATACTCGTTCTCTCTGCATCGCTGGTTTTTTTGAATCTGGAGTTACCTATGTCCCTGGCTCGCATGCTCTCCGCGCTTGGCGTGGTGCTGATGCTCCTCTCTCCGGTTACTCGTGCGGAGGAACCGCCTGCCGCCGGGCCTTCGCAGGGGCCGTACGTCGTCATCGTCGGTGCTGGCGAGTTCCAGGACGCGGCCATCACGGCCCGCCCGACTGCCGAAGCCGATGCTCGCGCCTTCTACGACTTCTTTTCGAATCCCAAATATCTCACGACACCTGAACGTGTGACTTTGCTCACTTCCCAACCGGATGCTGCTCGCAAATCGCTCCCTGCGAGCAAAGCGAACATCACCAAAGCCATCCAAGAAGCGGTCTCGAAAACGGGCAAAGACGACACGCTAATCATCGCCATGTTCGGCCGGGGTGCTCCTTCGGGCGAACAGACCTGCTTGTTCATGCCGGAAACCAAGTTCGCTGAGCGTGCCAAGACGAGCTTCGTCGGTGCTGATCTCGAATCGACCTTGAAGATGGCCAAAGATCGCAAGATTTGCATCCTGCTCGATATCGCCTTCAAAGGCTTCGAACCTGGTAAAGAAAAGCTCGCCGAGCCGACCCTGAGCGACATGCTCAAAGCCGTCTTCGGTGGCGACGACAAAGGCGAACTGCCACCACCGCAAAACAAGCTCGTGATCCTCGGCAACCTGCCGACCTCGATGCCACTCGTCGTGGGCGAAAACGGTTTGTTCGCCAAGACGACTCTCGAAGCCTTGAAAGGTGCCGCGGACGATAACGGCTACGAAGCCGATGGCCTCGTCATCGTCGATGAGTTGGTGAAATTCCTCGAAGACAAAATCCCCGAGCAAGCCCGCACCCTGGGCAAGACGGCAGCCGAGAAGGAGAGCGCACCGTTCATCGTCGGCGAAGAAGTGAGCCACTTCACCATCTCGAAGAACCCAGCGGTCACCGCCAAAACCGAAACCCGTCTGAAAGCGATCCAGGCTCTCTTGGATGGCAAGTCGATCACGGTGGAAATCGCCGAAGAAGGCAAAAAGCTCATTTCGCAGATGCCGAAACTGAAGACTCCCCAAGAACTTCGCAAGCAATACCAAGCCCTCGCTGATGCCAAGATTGCCAAAAACGATTTCCTCAATGAACGCAACAAGCTCGTCGAGCAGATGAAGATCTCTCCCGATGCTGCCGAGAAGTACGCCAAGCTCGTGCTGCGGGCGGTCGATGCGGTGCGGTCCGATTACGTCAAGGAAGTTTCCGTCGGTGAGTGGGGCGCCTTGGCCGTGAAGGGCCTCTACCGGCGCCTCGAACTGACGATCCCTGCGGATATCGAAGCGCAACTGAAAGAACCGAAGTCCTTGGACCGCACGGCCATTAACACCATGCTGAAAGACGTCCGGACCCGGATCGGTGCTCGGGAAGACCTCGACGCGCCGAAAGACGTCGACATGACCGTGACCATGATGTTCGGTGAGCTGAAAGACCCGTACACAACTTACTACGACGCCGAGACCATCAAGAAACTCGACGCCCCACTCCGTGGTGAGTTCCGTGGCGTCGGCATTCAGATTCGCCGGGACTTGGTCCGCGATGGTTTGCTCGTCGCCAGCCCGATCAAAGGTAGTCCCGCCTACAAAGCCGGGATCCAAGCGGGTGACCTCATCACCGCCATCAAACGCGAAGTCGGTACTCAGGGCGAGCCACTCAAGCCCGATGAGCCGAAAGTGATCTCCACCAAGGGCATGAAGACCGAGAAGGCTCTGGAAATCATCCTTGGCAAAGTCGGGGTGCCGATCACGCTCGAAATCGAACGCAACGGCGAGAAGAAAGATTACGTCCTTCGCCGTGGGTTGATCTCGGTTGAAACCGTGTTGGGTGTGAAACGGGACGAAGAAGACAACTGGGATTTCATGGTCGATCCTGAGAACAAGATTGGCTACGTCTGCCTGACGCAATTCACGCCGACGACGGTCAAGGATCTCGGCATCGCCGTGGAGAAGCTCAAGGCCCTCGGCATGAAGGGCATGGTCCTCGATCTCCGCTACAACCCAGGTGGCTTCCTCCAAGCCGCGGTCTCCATCTCGGACTTCTTCCTAGATGAAGACGGTGTCATTGTCTCGGTGAAATACCGCAACCGTGCCCCTGAGACCTACCACGGCAAAAACTACGGCAAAAACGTCAACTTCCCGATGGCGGTCCTCATCAATGGCCAGAGCGCCAGTGCCTCGGAGATTGTCTCGGCCTGTCTGCAAGATTACGGCCGGGCGGTTGTCGTCGGTGAGCGGTCCTACGGTAAGGGGAGTGTCCAGAACATCAAGGACTTCTCCTCGACCAACGGCCAGATCAAGCTGACCATCGCTCGCTACTTCCCTCCTTACGGCAAAAACATCGACAAGCTCAGCACCTCCGGGAAACCCGAAGACGTCTGGGGTGTCGTCCCAGACAAAGGCTACGAAGTGAAGCTGACCCGTGAACAGAGCCAGGAAATGGCCGAATTCTTCCGCGACCGCGAAATCATCCAGCCGAAAGATGGCAGCGGGAAAGAGAAGAAGAACGTCAAAGACCAACAGCTCGAAAAGGCTCTGGAGTATCTCCGTGAGCAAGTGAAAGCTGGGATGATTAAGCCGAAGAAGAACGGATAACGGGAATCGCCGGACTGTGCGGATTCTCCACGCCGAACCGATGACAACCAATCGACCGCCGGAGTTCAGCCCGGCGGTCGCTTTCTTTCTAGGACCGATTTGGATTCTTCACGATTCCGGGGAAGAATCTCTCAAGTCTTGGAGAGGGTTCGAAATGTCCCGAGGTTGGCTCGTGTTGGTCGCGGCAGTTCTGGGTCTTTCCAGTTCCGGTTGCCGTATCTTTGACCGCGACCGCCCTGGTCTTTGTGACCGCCTGTTTGGCCGTGATCGTGATCAAGACTCCGAACGTGACTCCGATCGCCGAACGAAGCCCAAAGACTGCACCAAGCCCTGCAACGACTTGCTTGGTGCCCCCGTGCCGCCATCGAGCTACGGCCAACCACCCATGAGTATGGCCCCCAGTTACGGTGGCCCCACGGCCATGCCGATCTACGGTGGTGGCAGTATGCCCGTGACTTACGCTCCACCCTCCGCTGGTTACCCAACGACTGGCGCCATCTCTGGCCCGGTGTATCCTGGCAACAGTCCCCGAGCCGATGAACTCCCACCCCCAAGCGGCGGGATCCCGCGCATCTCGCCTCCGGGAGTCATCGAAGCACCTGCCAGCCCGGCTGCTCCGATGACCGTCATTCCCCCCTCGACCTTCCCCGCCCGCACGACCGGCAGGTAAAGACAAGCTTACCCCGAGATTCGTGGCAGCACGACGCGGTCGACGTCGGCTTCGGTACGGACTTCGGGCACGTTGCCGTGCAGCTCCCAGCTTTCGTGTAGCTCAGCCGATTGGCCTGGAGCGAGTGTGTGCATTTCGCCCACGGTTTCCATTTCGAGCATGTCTTCATTACTGAAGGTCTGGTAACGAGTGCCGCGGTCGGGGTAGATAGCCCCTTCGCGGTAGTCGAAGCGCTTCACGAACAGCGTATGGCTATTCAGATACCCAACCCAACCCATGCGATGGGCAAGACCAATCTTGGTTGGCCCCTTGTTGACGTCTTGGCGCAGCATGATGTACTTCTTGCCGAAGGCCCAGCGGGTGTCTGCGAAGTCGAAATACGGCCAGAGGATGAGTTCCTGGTTGGGGCCGAAGTCTTCGGGGGATTTGGCTCGGCTCGGGTGTCCGGGGTGGTTGACCTTCTCTGGTAGTGGGATGATCTCAACTCCGCCTGGAGCCATCACCGTTGGCCCCCATGGTGCCAAGCTCGTTGGCGAGCTACCGGTGTTCGTGACCTTCAACGTGACGTCCACTTTGGTTCCCGTCGGGGCGAGTGTCAGCGTCATCTCTTTCTGGACACCGTACTCGACTTCGGGGGGTGCCGTGATCGTCACTGAGAGTGGTGAATTCTCCTTGTATTGCACGGGGCGATTATCCGGGAAGTACGTGCGGGTCAGGTCTTCGGGGGCCAGCCAGAAGCGGTGACCACCACGAATCTGCCACTCGGCCTCGCCGGTGCCGCCCATCATGCTGTCGTAGTTCTTCATCACATTGAAGCCGCCGGGCAAGCGATATGCTATCACGCGCGGCCCGACATCCAGGGTGACAATCAACTCGACATGGTCGTTGGTGAGAAGTAAATTGTTCTTCCAACCGCGGTATTCCAGCGTATGAATCATGAGCGATACCCGGCCAACAGCAAGGGAAAAGGAATGACTCTGTTCAAGCAGAACCCCCACTCTTTGGCCAGGCGGATTTGATGGGAGACGGCCCAGAAGTTTTCACCCGCCACATCGAGGAACAGCATCGTAAGCTGTTTGTGGAATTCGCCTTCGAAATTGGGAGACACATGACTGAAGAGATCGTCCGTCGTGCGATTCAAGTCTGGATCGACACACCCTCTGGGGAAAAAGTCTGGCCAGCCCTTTTGAGACTGATTCGTGACAAAGCCATGGCGGTAGAACTTTACGAGTTTGTCCCGCTGGCCTTCGGACGCTACTTTCTCTCAGGCCTTGGGGTGACACTCGACCCCGAGTATATTCGCGTGGACCGCCGCGGTCGGGAACGTCATCGTGGGCCAATCGGAGACGTCGCAGCGTTTCAGCTCGCCACCGCACTCGCCCCTGAATACGCCGAGCGTGCGCGAAAGACGCAGGATGGCTCCTTCATGGCCGTGGCAGCCACCAGTGGCGAGGTCAAAGCCGTCAGCGAACTCATCGCCAACGGAAGCAAAGCAGTTGATATCGTGTGCGTGCCACCCGTGATGGATTGGCGAGGAACTTCAGAGAAGCCATCGTGGCGATTCTGGTAGCGAACTTTGAAGAGACAGAGGTACAGAATAATCGGGATGTGAGAGGGCAGTTTGTGTGATCGGATGAATATAAACGATACTGAAGCATCTGACAATATTCAACTTGCTCCATCTTAGTGAAAGAGAATATGAAAACAATTTTCCGATTTCTCCGCCTTTCTTTTCATCACAAATCGATGCTTGCGCATCTGTTGATAATCTGTATCTCCCTCATTGACCGTGGGACGTTTCTCACGCACATGTCCATCTTAAACGCAAAACCCGTCTCTCGGTATACTCGCGACTTTCTCTCGCTAGTCTCATTTTGCGATTCGATCGCATTCGACATCAAAAATTACCATTTCGAGCAGCGTGTTCGTAAAGCTTTATGGGATATCTATGTTTTCCGCTGCCAGGTGTATAACCGAGAACTTGCAGAGTTCGAGAAAGCACGCGCGGCAGGTGAACCAGCCACCCGACCCGAACCACCGAAACCACCAGGTATCGAGCCACCGGACGACAATTGAGAATTTCCAAGAATCTCGATTCATCCAGTTACAGTTTTTTGGGAATTCGCTGACTCTTTTTCCAGAGACCGCTGCATCGGCTTCAGGTCGTAGTGATCCCAGACGAAGGTGCCGAAGGGGACAAGCGACGCGATCGCGCCTTTCAGCCAGAAGACGAAGATCTTGGCCACGCCACCGAAATGATGCCGGGCCATGACCTCGACCACCGAGAGACAGTAGACCACAAACAAGAAACCATGCAGGCTCCCCACGACCGAGACCCCCAGCGGCCAGTCGGCGGCGTACTTCAATGGCATCGCCAGGCCCATGAGGATCAAATACGACCAGCCTTCGATGAAGCCGATCAACCGCAGCCGAGCAAGATACGTTCGCAGATTCATCCCACATCCACCCCCAGAAGTCTTCAGTGGTATTGTAGCCGCGCGGGCATTTGCAGTTTTGAAGAGCCGCGACTGCCAAGGAGCGCACTGGACCACCAAGTCTCTGTTCACTCCCTTGCGGTCGTGGCTCTTCTTTGCCACCCAACTTTGAACTAAGCCCGCGCGGGCATCGCTACAATGCAAAGCACACAATGAGGATCGATCATGGCAGTCGATGTCAAAGCAGCAGTGGCGCGGTTGATGGGCTTCTTGGAAGTGCCGGGAATTACAGGCGAAGAAGCCAAGATCGCTAAGGCGGTCCAGGTTTCGCTCAAAGAAGCCGGCGTGCCTGCGAAGGCGATTCGCTTTGATGATGTCAACACTCGCATCCCTGTGCCCACGCAAACCGGGAACCTCATCGTCAACCTGCCTGGCCACGGTTCGAAGAAGACCGCCGATCCCCTACTCTTCATGACCCACCTCGACACGGTGCCGATCTGTGCAGGGGCCAAGCCGAAGATCACGGGTAAGAAGATCGTCAACACTGTGAACACGGGCCTGGGTGGTGATAACCGCACCGGCTGTGCCGTGATCGTGAGCCTCGTGGCCGAGTTGATCCGCCAGAAACCCGACCACCCACCGATTACGTTGCTCTTCACCGTGCGTGAAGAGAGCGGGCTGTTCGGTGCCCAGCACCTGAACCCTGCGGACCTTGGCCCCGGTAGCCACAAACTCGGTTTCAACTTCGATGGCCGGGCGTCGCAAGACATCATCATCGGTGCCGTCGGGGCCGATCGCTGGGAAGTCGAGATTCACGGCAAAGCCTCCCATGCCGGTGTGGCCCCGCAGAAGGGCATCAGCTCCACGCTGATCCTGGCTCTGGCCATCGCCGATGTGCGTGCTCGTGGCTTCTTTGGCGAGGTGATCCAAGGCGACAAACGCGGCACGAGCAACGTCGGCGAAGTCAGCGGTGGCCCAGGCAAACCCGCCGGGGATGCGACCAACGTCGTCACCGATTACGTCTTTGTCCGTGGCGAAAGCCGTAGCCATGATGCCAAGTTCGTCCGGGAGATCACCGCCGCCTACAAGGAAGCCTTCGCCAAAGCCGTGGCACTCGTGCCCGACGACGAAGGCAAAGTCGGCAAAGTGAAGTTCACTTCTCGCAGCGACTACACGCCGTTCCGCATGAAGGACAACGCCGCCGTGGTCCTCAAGGCGAGCGAAGCCGTGAAAGCCTTGGGGATGGTTCCGAACTTGCGCGTCACGAACGGCGGCCTCGATGCCAACTGGATGAACAAGCACGGCATCCCCACCGTCACGCTCGGCGCCGGCCAGAACGCCATCCACACCGTCAACGAATGGGTCGACCTCACCGAGTTCGAACACGCCGTGAACCTCGCTTACCTCATCGCGACGCAGTGATGGGCAGGCGGGTATCGACTTGTTGAAGCAGGCCAGCCATCCGAAGTGAGGTCATCATGCCGCTGCGAGATCATTTTCACCCGCCGCTGAGCAAAAAATTCTCGTGGGATATGCTCCTCGGCGCTTGGCCGGCCATGATAGTCATGCAATTGAACTCCCACCTTCCCCCCGAATTCACTGCAGGACCGCTCGTTCACTTGAGGTCGGGAATCGAAATCTATGTCGGTGCGTTTGAACCTGGAGGATACTCACCTCAAGTCGAGGAGAGCGAAGCCTGGCTGAGGTCCAAACCGAGCGTTGCTGTCGAGACGGAACTCCTGACCGTCGATAACTACGAGGTGCAAGTTTACGACATGGAGCGAGATCGTCGGCTCGTGGCTGCCATCGAAATCATCAGCCCTTCGAACAAGGATCGCCCAGAAACTCGGCAAGTCTTCGTGTCACGCTGCGAAGAGCTTCTGCGAAAAGGTGTCTCGGTTTCCATCGTGGATGTTGTGACTGAAAAACACTTCAACCTGTATCAGGAACTGTTGGAGTTGGTCGACCAGTCCGATCCTGCTTTCGAACCGGAACCTCCGGCAATCTATGCAGCGGCCTGTCGTTGGGTGCCCAGAGGACGAAAACACGTTCTCGAGACGTGGTCGCATCAGTTGCACCTGGGAGAAACCCTCCCGACTCTCCCCATCTGGCTCGCAGAAAACTTCGCCGTCTCGCTCGATCTGGAGACCTGTTACGAAGAAACGTGCCGCGTATTGCGAATTAAAGAATAAGTACAGCGTGAGCAATTCCCGTGAACATCCCTGAAGAAGGTACTGTCATTTCCCTGGACGTTTCCATCGATAGAATACTCGACTCGTCACACCAGGGATTTCAGAATGGCTTCGGATTCTCAGGCGACGGGCGGCAGTCGGGAACTTTTGGCACTGGCCATTCCGCTGATCCTCAGCAATGGCTTCATGACCATGCAAATCACCCTCGATCGGCTCATGCTGAGCTGGTACGGGGCGGCAGAAGTCGCGGCGGCGTTCCCAGCCGCGATGCTCTTTTGGCTGCCGTTTGGCCTGTTCCAGGGCGTGGCGCTGTACGTCACCACCTTCGTGGCTCAGTACACGGGAGCGAAGCGTGATCATCGCGTCGGCCCGGCGGTGTGGACTGGGCTTTACTTCAGCCTGGCGATGGGGCTGATCTTTCTCGTGCTGTGGCCGCTCGCGCCCTACTATGTGGCGCTCGGCGACCATGACAGCAAACTGCAAGCTTTGGAAACGACATATCTTGAGTGCTTGACCTGCTCCGCACTTCCGGCGCTGATCACGGCCACGATCTCGGGCTTCTTCTCGGGCCGCGGTTCGCCGTGGGCGGTGCTCGGGATCAATGCCCTGGGTACGGTCGTTAACGGCGTGCTCGATTACCTGCTGATCTTCGGCTATTACGGTTGCCCGGAGATGGGCATCGCCGGGGCCGGTTGGGCCACGGTCGCCGGGGCCTGGGTCTCAGCGTTCGCGGCCTTGGGGTTGTTCTTCTTGCCACGCTTCCAAGCAACTTATCGCACGGTCAGTGGTTGGCGACCGGAGTGGGATCTCTTCCGCCGGCTGCTCAAGTTCGGTGGCCCGGCGGGTTTGCAGATGGCACTCGAAGTCTTCGCGTTCACCATCTTCGTCATGCTCGTTGGCAAGCTCGGTGCCGCACCCGCGGCGGCGGTCAGCATCGCGATCACTTTCAACCTCTTCGCCTTCCTGCCGATGTACGGCCTCGGGCAAGCCGTCGCGATTCTCGTCGGACAAAGGCTCGGCGAAGACCGACCCGACCTCGCGGAGCGTTCCACAAACCTTGGCTTCTTTTGGTCGATGGGTTACATGAGCGCGATTGCTGCGATTCTGGTCTTCTTCCCTGACCCGCTCATCGAACTCTTCCGCACGAATCCCAGTGTGGCCGAATCGGACATCAGCCAAGTCAACTGGGCCGAAGTCGCGGCCATCATCCCGAAACTCCTCGTGCTGATCGCCATCTACTCCCTCGCGGACAGTGCCAACATCATCTACTCCTGTGCTCTCCGGGGTGCCGGGGACACCAAGTTCGTCACGTGGATGAGTTTCGGCCTATCGTGGCCATTGATGGTGATCCCATCCTGGCTGATCGTGAAGTACGGCGGCACGGTTTACGGTGCCTGGGCTTGTGCCAGCGTCTACATCATCGTCATTGCCGTCGGCTTCTGGCTGAGGTTCCGCACCGGCAAATGGAAGTCGATGCGTGTCATCGAATCCATTCCCCTCGACGAAGAACCCGCACTGTCGCCGGTCTCAGAGAGGTAGGTGAGGTAACTTTCTGTTGTCATGGTTCACCCCACGCGTAGGATCTTCTCCATCTTGCGGCCTTTGGCGAGTTCGTCGACGAGTTTGTCAAGGTAGCGGGCTTGTTGGGTAAGAGGGTTCTCGATCTCTTCGATGCGGTAGCCACAGATGAGGCCAGTGATGAGGTGGGCATTGGGGTGGATTTTGGCTTGGGCGAAGAACTCCGCGAAGGTCAGGTTCGCGGCGATGATCTGTTGCAAGGCGTTCGGGTCGTAGCCGGTGAGCCATTCGATGACTTGGTGAAGCTCCTCAACTGTGCGGCCCTTCTTCTCCACTTTGGTCACGTAATGCGGATAGACCAACGCAAAGGTCATCTCGGCGATGCGCTCATCGTGGCTTTTCATGGCGGGGCCTGGTTACGGTTTCGGCGTGGTGCGGAGTTGTGGGCCAGTGCGGATTTGGTTGGCTTCGCCGGTGGAGCGTTCGGGCGGGGTGGTTTGCCAATCTTTCTCGATGCCAACACGCACACCCTCCACGAACAAGCGACTCATCTCGTTCGGGTGGAACTCGATGCCATTGTCGGTGGTCAGGAATTCCTGGCGAAGTGCCGTCACGTGGAACTTCAGGCCGTGCAACTCAGCCATGTGATAAAGGTTGGCGACATCTTTACGTGTCTGTGAGTGCATCAAGGCTCCGCCGCTGGCACTAAGCACTTTCAGTACTTTAGGCCGCACTGCGGTTGCATCCGAGTAGAACTTCCCAGCGATGAGCACGTAGAGGTTCGCATCTTTGCCAGCAGCTTCGATGATGTCCGGTGGCACGAAAACGGGTGCAACGACGCCACCATCGACGTGCATTTCAGTCTTTTTCTTGCCATCAATGACGACATCCAACGGCACTGGTGGGAACACACCCGGAATCGAGCACGACGCCAAGATGACATCGCGGACCATGCTCGCACGATTCTCTTCTTTGCGGCAGGCCATCTCACCCAGATCCCAGACGACCGAACGGCGATCGTCAAGGTTCATAGTAGCCACGTAGAGCCGACGGCCTTTGCGGTGCTCGATGGCGATTTCGTCGAGCATCTCGCTCGTGATGTGGGTTTCAAGAATCTTGCGAAGCGGCGCGGAGCTAGCCGCGGCATCGCGGAACGGGATCGTGGCGAGGTTACGGAAGCGGAGCACGTCTTTGCGCTCGACTTCAGTGTAAAACTTCCGCAAGAGTTCGTCGTATTTTGGTCCCAAGAAGGCTGCTGGCGCAATGAGGGCACCTGTGCTGATGCCAGTGACGACGTCGAAGGTTGGCCGTTCGTTGGTTCGTGTCCAGCCGTTGATCACCCCTGCGGAGTAGGCACCAAATGACCCGCCACCTGAGAGGGCCAAGATGTTTTTCGGTTGAATCGGCGGTTTGGGTTCGACCACGGCCACGGCAGGCGGGATGACTGGCTTATCCGTAGGTTTGACGATCAGCGGACCATCCAGGAAGCGAATCCTAGCCATCGAAGTGCGCGTTCCCAACCAGTTCGGCAGACAGCCTGTCAGGAACACCAACGATAACAACCCTATATATCGCATACCTATCTCATACACTTCCCGACCCCTGAGAGTCAAGTGAACTGCGGCAATTTTAGGAGAATTCAGTACATGCGGTTTGCCTCTTTTGCCAAACTGCCGTTGACGTTCGTTTCGCGGTGCGGCATACGCAAAAGCACTGAAAAGGAATCCGTATTTTCCAGGAGAACGACCATGCGTGCATGGATCATGGCCTGTGCGTTCGTGGCCTGTGTGGCCATCGCCACCGGGCAAACGCCGACACCGAGCGCGACACCCGCCACCATTTCGGAAGAATTGAAGAAGCTGCAAGGATACTGGAAGTGTGCGGCGATCCAGTTCGATGGCAAAGATCAGATGTCGGCCAAAGAACGCGAGAACCTGACCCTCGTCGTCAAGGACGCCGAATACCGCATGTATTTCCTTTCCGATGCCAAGAAGGATGAACACTTCCGACTCTTCACGGCCGAAGTCAAACTCGAAGCCGAACCGAAGACGATGGAGTTGACAGTGAACACCGGCAAAGACAAAGGCAAAAAGGTTCACGGCATCTACGAATTGAGCAAAGAGCAATTCCGCATCTGTTACGGCCCCGCGGACAAGCCTCGCCCCACGAAATTTGAGACGACCAAAGACTCCGGGCACTTCCTCGAAACCTGGAAGCCTGAAAAACGAATCGCCTCGGCCACCCCATGAGCCTCCGCGATCTCGGCGATTGGCTCTCCTCTTCCTCCGGAAAGCCGTTATCGCTCCCTTGCGGTCGCGTCTCTTAAAAGCCCGACTTCAATGCCGGAATAGGAACTCGCGGGTGTTGAGGATGGCCCAGAGGATGTCTTCCCAGGCTTGGCGGGGGTTCGGGCGTTTTTGTAAGTGGGCAAGGGCGACCTTGGCTTCGCTGTCAGTCGCGGGGCGGCTCAAGGCCGCGAGGTAGAGGCGATTCAAGCGGGCGCGGTCGTCGGCCTTCATGGCCAGCAGTTCGCCGAGGCGGTTCTCGGGGCGTTTCACTTTGTCGTTGATCGTCGGGCCGTTGATCAGTTGTAGCGCCTGGGCGAGATTGCCGTCTGATTCGCGTTCGCATTCGCAGGCCAGTTCACGGGCCGGTTGGCCGAAGGTCTTGAGGAAGGGGTGGACGATGTCCGTATCCGGCAGTTGGATCGCGCGTGTCCCGGCGGGTAAGCCTTCGAACTTTTCAGGCACCGCGGTCACATCCGAAATCGCGTCGAGCAGTTGCTCGGCGGAGAGTAGCTTCGTCGTGGCATGGGAGAAGTACTTGGCATCATCGACGTTCGTGTCGTTGGGGTCCGCAGAGAGTTGGTAGGTGCGAGAGTTCATGATCGTCCGCACGAGGGTTTTCAGCCGGAAGCCCGTACTGGTGAAGTCTTGGGCGAGTGCGGCGAGGAGTTCATCATTGCTGGAGGGGTTGGATTCGCGGAAGTCGTCGACAGGGTCCACGATGCCTCGGCCCAATAAGTGGAACCAAACCCGGTTGACCACCGACTTGGCAAAGAACTCGTTGCCTGGTTTCGTGAGCCATTCGGCAAAAACCGCCCGGCGATCAGTGCCGTCGGGCACGGTCTGTTCGCCTGCCGTCGGGAAGCGAGGCTTCATGACTTGCCCGGTACGCGGCTGCGTGACTTCGCCTTTTCGCAGCGTCAGGATCGTCTCGGCATTGTCCTTCCCTTCGGAGCGCCGGCCGACACGGGCGAAGATCGCCGCGAAGCCGTAGTAGTCGTCTTGGGACCATTTTTCCGAAGGGTGATTATGGCACTTCGCGCACTGCATTCGCACACCGAGGAAGAGCTGCGCCGTCGATTCCGCAAGGCTCGTCGGATCCTTGGCGGTGCGGTAATAGTTCGCGGCAGGTACAGCGTAGGTGTGGCCATTGGAGGTTAAGAGTTCACGGACGATAGCATCGAGCGGCTCGTCGGTACGGAGCTTGTCCCGGAGCCAGAGTTGGAACCCTTGGCTGCCTTTGAGTTGCATCGTCTTGCGGCTCGAACGCAGCACATCGGCCCACTTCATCGCCCAGAAGTCCGCGAAGTCGGGTGACTCGGTGAGGTGGTCAATCCATTGGCTGCGTTTCTTGGGATCCGTCGATTTCAAAAAGGCTTCGGTTTCGTTGATCGTTGGCAAGCGACCAATGGCATCCAGTGTGGCCCGGCGGACAAAGTCCGAGTCTGTGGAGAGGTTCGAAGGCAGGATCGACATCAACTTCAGTTTGGCGAAGACGTGGCCATCGATGAAGTTCGCTTCGGGCGGGCGAGACCAAACGAACCCCGAACGGGGTTCGAGATAACTGAGCCGCACGGACATCAACGTTTCGAGGTAACGCACCAGAATGGCCACTTCGCCTGAGCTCTTGAAGCGGACCAAACCCGTCGGCGAGACCTCAGCCACGAGCGAATCGCTGGAACTGAAGTGCGTCAGCCGGGTGACATCCCGCTTGACGCCATCGGCCATGACCGCGACCACGGCCATCTGTTGCTGGCTTGCGGGGGCCGTGAGGACGCGAGCACCGGGCGTCACTTCGAGCTTCTCAACAGCAGGCAGGTTCGTGGGGTCATTCGGTGCCCCAGCACGCAGCCAGTCGAGGAGCACTTCGGTCGGGTAACCATCGGGAGTGAGGCGAACGCCACCTTCATGCGGGACACGACCCAGACCCTTCAAGAGTACGAGGGCCGCCTCGGGGTTTTGCACATCGGCCCGCCGGCCAAACTGCTCGCGGGTCAGTTGCACGAAGTCCGCGGCAGGGTCGAAGCCACGCAGCGAGAGTTTGAAGCCGTTCTTACCACTCGGTGTCCCATGGCATGCGCCCATGTTGCAACCCGCAACGTTGAGCACCGCGACAACGTCTCGTCGGAAACTCGGCTTACGCGCTAGCGACATCCCCCTGACACTCACGGGTAACGTAGCTTTCTGCCCTTCGTATTGCAGGCTCAATTCCGACTTGCCATCCGCAGCACCGCGCAGGTACAAGCCCGGATCGACGCGCACGACGCCCGTGCCACAGGAGACCTTGACCAGATGGGTGACATCTTGCACCTGGCCCGATGCGTTCTTCCACGAGACCACCACTTGCCGGGCATCCAGCCCACCGACCAGCGACACGGACACCGGCTCAACAGTCAGTTGAGCGAAGCCAGAAGTCGTGAATGTCAAGCACACCACGAGGACGCGAAGCAGAGACATCGCACACCCCAAACATCTGCGAAACGGTCAGAGCGCACACGAACACGCTCGGTAGGAGACCGAGGGCAGGTTACCACATCCCCAGACAGCTCACAACGGAAATCAGCGTCAGAGCGTCCGCAAAAACTCACTTCTTGATGCGATAGCCGTGAACGAGGGGGAAGTATTCGACGCCATCTTTCACCGATTGTGGGGCAAGCAGGAAGAGGGTGCGGGTTTCGGCGTCGAAGGCCAGACCGGTGGTTTCGACGCGGTGTTGGCGGGGGGTGTAGTCCATCTTCCAAAAGGTGGGTCGAGGCTCGTGGGATTTCTTTTTGCCCAACGCCACGGCAGCGAGATCTTTCGGGTTGTAGACCCACCACCAGGCTTCGAGGCGGTCGGCCCAGCGGTCGCTGGTTTCGTACCAAACCCGACCATGGCCCATGTTCGAGACCATCAACAAACCATGTTTATCGGGCAGATCAATCCAGACGGCGGCACCGAAAAGCTCATCGTAAAGACCCCAGAAGCCGACGCCATTTTTGGGGTTGGGCGACCATGAGACCTCGCTCTTGTAGTCCGTGTCCCGCTCGCCCCAATGTTTGTCGTCGTGGTTGATGAGCGGGAGGACATCGAGGGTGCCGCCCTGGTTATCGGCCGTCGGCTCGGGGGCGGCGGCAAAGTATGGCCCTTTCGAGCAGGCCGCGACGCCGGAGTAGTAGCCGCCGAAGCCCATACCAAGTCGTCGGCCATCGGTGAAATTCGTGGCGAACCAATCGGGCATCAAGAGCGAACCACCCCGGACTTTCTGGTTGTGGGCCAAGACGAAATCCGCATTCCACGGGCCAACGGTTTCGACAATCTTGTCGTCTTGGAGGGTGGCGTAAGCAATCGAGGGATCGTTGTCGTTTGGGATATTGTACCACGAGCCGAAGGAGAAGTAGAAACGGTTCTTGCGCTCATCAAAGGTGAAGCCACCACTGAGGCCGATCTCTTTGCCTTTCTTGATGAGCTTCAGCCCGCCGTAGATATCCATGCCGTACTCTTTCAGGATTTTCGCCATCGGCCATTTGCCCGCTTCTTTGCTGAAGCCAGGGAAGTCGAATTCGTAAACGGCATCGTTGCCATGGCGATGGGAGCCAGTGAAGAACTGGATCTTGTTCCCTGGGCCATGCCGCAGGGCGAGTCCGCTGGCTCCGAATGCGGTCGAGCGTCCGCATGCCTGGTGTGGCAAAGCAAAGGCCCCGAGGTACTCGAAATCGTCTTGTTTCAGGCTAGGCCGGTTCAACTCAGGCACAGGGTTCGACTGAGCCGAAACCAGACCAGGCACCAATACCACGATCAGCACGACAAATACACGAGACCACATAAAGACGCCTCTCGAACTTTTGAAGAGCCGCGACCGCAAGGGAGCGATTCGAAACCAGATCTCTCCGATCGCTCCCTAGCGGTCGCGGCTCTTTGAAAAAGCCATCCACCACGGAACGCAGCCCTTAAAGTCGTTGCAGTCAGTATAGACCGCGAACTTCTGGCGTGCGGGCTGTATCATGAAACCTGCCGTGGGGAATGGCCCCCGGTTACCCCGTGCTGACCAGACCAAGGCCAGCGCCATTTGGAGAGAGACGTGGCCAAGATCGACATGGCGAAGTTCGCCAAGTTCTGCAAAGACAATGGGTTCATTTTTCAATCGTCGGAAATCTACGGCGGCATCAACGGCTTCTGGGACTACGGCCCCTTGGGCGTGGAGCTGAAGAAGAACATCAAGGATGCCTGGTGGCAGGACATGGTCCGCAACCCGCCGCCTGGCCCGGATGGGCAAGAAATCCGCATGGTCGGCCTCGATTGCTCGATCATCATGAATCCCAAAGTCTGGATCGCCTCCGGCCACGTCGGCGGGTTTTCGGACCCGATGGTGAACTGCTCAAAGACGGGCCGCATCATCCGCGCGGACAAAGTGCAAATCGCGGGGGCCATCGTCGATGGCAAAGCTTTTGGGGTCGCGGTGGAGGCCGATAACCTGACCGATGGAATGCCACTTCTGAAAGAGAAACTGGAGCAAGCCAAGAAGAAGAAACTCCCGGTGGCCGTGATCGCGGACTCGCCGGAACTCAAGTATTACTCCTCAGCAGATGTCCCCGCAGGCTACCCACGCCCTAGCCCGGAAGCGGAAGATGGGGTCTTATCCGAACCTCGCGCTTTCAACTTGATGTTCGAGACCCACACAGGGCCAATTCAATCACCCGAGAACCTCGCCTATCTCCGACCCGAGACGGCGCAGGGAATCTTTGCGAACTTCAAGAATGTGATGGATTCGACCCGGCTCAAGCTGCCATTTGGCATCGGCCAGGTCGGGAAAGCCTTCCGCAATGAGGTGAACCCGCGGAACTTCATCTTCCGTTCGCGCGAATTCGAGCAAATGGAGATCGAGTTCTTCTGCCATCCGTCGGAGTCGATGAAGTGGTATCAGTATTGGCGTGATCTGCGTAAGAAATGGTACACGACGCTCAACATCAAATCCGATAACCTCAAACCGCGTGAGCAGGGGAAAGAAGAACTCGCGTTCTACTCCATCGGCACGACGGACATCGAGTATATGTTCCCGTTCTCCGAGGAGCCACAAGAACTCGAAGGCGTGGCACACCGCGGCGCCTACGACTTGACACAACATGCCCAACATTCTGGCCTGGGCGATAAACTCGCGTACTTCGACCAAGACGCCTGGATGGCCGACGCGGACAAACGCACGACCAACTCCTTCGAAGCTTGGTTGAAAACCAACCCGCCGAAGGAAGAAGTGGAAAAATACAAGTTCATCCCGCATGTTATCGAGCCATCGGCTGGGGCCGATCGCTTTGCGCTCGCGGTGCTCTGCGAAGCCTACACCGAGGACAGCGTCCCCGATGCCAACGGCAAGCTCGAAACCCGGGTCCTCATGAAGTTCCACCCGCGACTGGCTCCCGTGAAGGCCGCCATCTTCCCGCTCGTTAACAAAGAGGGGATGCCCGAGAAGGCAATGGAGCTATATCGCTCGCTGAAGCCTTACTTCAACGTGGCCTACGATGCCAGTGGCGCTGTCGGGAGGCGGTATCGCCGGCAAGACGAAGTCGGTACGCCGTTCTGCATCACGATCGATGGCGACACGATGAAAGATGGCACCGTCACCATCCGCGACCGCGACACGACCCAACAGCGCCGCATCCCGATGACCGAAGTCAAAGCCGAGATCGAGAAGGCGCTGCACAGTTGAAAGGCCATCGGCCGTTCTTACCTATTCGCTCCAGGCTTCAGCACCCGTTCGAGCCTTTCGGGGGAATGATAAACCGGAAAGCCCCTCGACGGGGGTTCCGGTTCTGGTCGCCGAGGCCAGATGAGCCGCCAGAGCAAGGCCCCTACCGACACGACACCGAGAGCGATGGAACCTGCAAGCAGAGCATAATCGAACAGGAAGTTGCCTGGGTCGACGTATGTCCCATTGCGAAGGTAGTAACCGTTATCGCCAGGGACGCGGACGAGTTCGATGGGGTCACCCACATCCATCGAATGCCAAACGGCAGGCTCAACGCGCTCTCGATCACCCCAACTTGTTGAGCCGCCCTTCGCCCAAGTGATCCAGTAGCTGTCTTCGTAGTTCCGCCGCCCTTGGGCTCGATCGATCCCCTTTTGGGTGATGGAAGTGCGGACCACCTGCCCGCCGGGGCGAGTGCCTTTGATCTGCTGCATCTTGTGCAATTTCTCGTTCGTCGTGTGTCCGATAGCGATCGATCCTGCGAGAGCCAACAACCAGCGCCACATTGTCTGCCTCCGTGGAAACCAGGAAGCATAGTGCGCAGTTCGGCTTGTTTCGCCTCAAAATTCGAGCCTACGACAGCTGGCGCGAGCTAGCGGGAAAGTGAGATGTCACACATCGAGCCTGTTCGCCCAGGCTTCGCGAAGGACCATTTCCAGGTGGCGGACGTAGCGGGGGCCGTCGGCGAGGGCGGAGAAAAGGAGGCGGGGGCGAAGGTCCGCGCGGATTTCGGCGAGTTCGTTGCGGTTCTTAGTCCACTGGCGAGCGAGGTTGATCAGCGTCTCGGGGGTATCCGCGACGAAGTCCGCGAGACCAAGCGTGGCGTTGGTCATCAGTCCTTGCCGCGAGACGTAGCTTTCCCCGGCGATGCCAAGCACCGGCACACCCATCCACAGCGAGTCGCCGGTGGTGATGCCGCCGTTATAGGGGAAGGGGTCCAGAGAGATATCGAACTGTTGGTACGCTTCGAAATACTTTTGCTTCTCCAGCCGTGGCAAGACTTCCACACGGTCTTTGAGCACTCCACCTTTGGTGAAGAGGTCCGCGAGACGTTTGGCCCCCGCATGGGATTGCCCGCCTAAGAGAATCAAGCGTGTGCCGGGGATCGCTTGCAACAGCTTGATCCAAGTCGAGAGACAGGCTTCGGAGATTTTGGCAGCATTGTTTAAGCAGCCAAAAGTGAAGGTC
Organism: Fimbriiglobus sp.; assembly: GCA_051659845.1. Taxonomy (GTDB): domain Bacteria; phylum Planctomycetota; class Planctomycetia; order Gemmatales; family Gemmataceae; genus Fimbriiglobus. The sequence goes on from JBOFPH010000017.1 coordinate 59,783, forward strand.
TTCTTGGGATGATTCAAACACGGCAATGGCGTCACGGGGACATCGAAGGCCGGTGGGGTGTAACACCAGGCGACTTCTGGCATCCGCAACAGCCGTTCGGAGTAAAGGCGTTCGGTAAGGTCTTCAGGGTCCGAGAAGCCGTCGGTGATGCGGTAATCGACAGCCACGAGGCCGGTGGTGTTGGGGTAGCCGAAGAGCGTGCATTGCAGTGGTGCTGGCCGCTCGGCCAGTAGTTGCATGCGGTTGCCAGCAGTGTGGCCGGAGAGGTCAATGAGCACGTCGATGTTGTCCTGCCGCATCTGATCGAAAACGTAGGCGTCAGGCATGCCACCGATCATGTGGAACTGGTCCGCGAGTTTGCGGAACTTCTCAGTCGTGTCGTCGGGTCGCAAAACGTTGGCGTAGCAGTAGACCTCGACTCTGCTACGGTCGTGGTGCGTGAGCAACGTCTCGATGAATCCACTGACGGTATGCTGACGGAAGTCTCCAGAGATGTAAGCGATGCGCATCTTGCGCATCGGGTCGTGGGGCGCGGGGATCCGTGGGGCACTCGGGACACTTTGGGCAAACTTCGTGGCCCACTCGGTGTGCTCCTTAGCGACTTCGAACATCGTGACATTCGAGGAGTAGTTCAAGAGGAGCAGTAAGTTCGAATGAATCTGCGGGGCGTTGGGCCGGTGTTTCAGAGACTCGCGCAGGCAACGGATGGCATCATCAGCACGGCCTTGCTCAGAGAGACTCGTGCCCAGGTTGCTCCAACCATCGGCGAGGTCGGGCTTCAGTTCCACGGCTTTCTGGTAGTGGAAAATCGCGTCATCTTTGCGTCCTTGGGCTTCGAGATTGAGGCCGAGAGCATTGTGGGCTTCGGCATAGTTCGGCTGGAGTTTCAAGGCTTTGGAAATGGTCTCGCCGGCTTCTTCGGTGTTGCCAATGTTCGCTAACCCGAGGCCAAGGTTGTAGAGGTGCCGATGGTCATTGGGTTTCAGAGCCACGGCTTTGCGAAAGGCGATGACACCTTCGCCAGGCTTGCCGGCACGCACCAGCGAATCCCCCAGCCGAGCATGAGCATCAGCGTTCTGCGGCTCCAAATTGGTCGTCAGGCGGAAACACTCAACCGCCGAGTTCATGTCGCCGAATTGGGAGAAGATGAGGCCCAGGTTGAACGCCGCGGCACCATGTTTCGGGTTCTGCTGGATGCAGGCTTGGTAGTTCTCGGCAGCGAGGCCAAACTTGCTGGTGTTGCGGTACAAGTTGCCAAGATTGTAATGGGCGTCTGGGTAGTTGGGCGTGGTTGCCAAGGCGAGTTGATATTGCTGCTCCGCTTCTTCGATCTTGCCCGCTCGCACGAGGATGACGCCGAGGTTGCACAGCGTCGGGGCGTGGGCACCATACTGGCGGACGAGTTCGCGGTAGTGCTTCTCCGCCTGCTCCAGATCGCCACTTTGGTGAAAAGCAAATGCCTCCGCGAAGGCCGTGTTGACATCGCTCATCGAGCCACCCAACCATAAACGAACCGAAGCCGAGGCGAACACCTCGGCTTCTATTCAGGCTAAGAGAACCCCGCGAGCCGTCAACAGAGTCTTCACATCCCGAGGTCTTTCTTCATGGCCGCGTACCAATCGCTGAACCAGCCGGTTTTCACTTTGTTGTTCCCGGTATCTTCCATGACCTCGACAATCATCTTCTTGATCTGCCGGTCATTCTTCTTGCCCTGCATCGCCTTGGTGGCATTGGCGAGAACCAACTCGAACTCTTTCTGATCGACTTTGCCATCATTCCCAGCCGCCGCCTCGACCTGATCCTTGATCATCTTCAGGACGGTGCTTTCCATCACATACGCGGCATCATCACAGACCTGGACCAAAGCCACCCGGGCCGAGTCAATGCTCACGCCGAGTTGGATGGCGATTTGCAGGATTTCGCGTTCTTCGTTGCGGTCGATGTACTTGTCGTCGTAGGCACGCAGTTTGATTTCGTTCACAAACCGCTTCTTGATTTCGTCGATGGACATGATCAAAACCTCTCACGTGGTAGATTCGAAACCGGGACATCCCAACATTCGACGGGCGAGACTCTATCTTACCCTAAAACGACCCGAATTTTGCGAAATCCACGTGGGTTAGTCATTGCCGGCGAGTTCTGGCTCTGCGAGTTTGGATTCGGTTTGTGCAAGTCTGTCTGCGTATTCTTGAATCGCGGCAAATATGGCATCCCGTCGATTCTCTGGCAGCTTGGAAAGATCAATGGTGTAAACACCCCAAGCGCGAAGGTGAGCTTCTCGGACGCCTGCAGAGATGGGGCTACCGTCTTCGTTTTCTGCGAACTTTCACAAACTGGTCATCGGTGTCATGATTGAGTCTCACGGACGAATCGAACGCTTCACCCATAAGCTCCGTACCAACACCAAGAAATCGAGCCGCTTGGGAGGGCTTTTCAGGTTCCACGGAGCAGACTCCAGAAAATCTACGTACAAGACGTGACCATTTCCCAGTTTGCTGGCCAACTCCGGATAGCATCTGACTCTTGTTACGCCAATCCCAGTGCGAATGCTCTGGGGGAGTCCAACCCACTGACAAATGTGAAGATAAAAACTGATCGCGATGCGGAGTTCAGGAGGACTCCACAAGATAGAGTAAGTTCGAACCACAGCCACGGTGAACAACCGCTGGTACGTCAAAACGAGGTGTTCCACGTTGATCAATGATCGTTGTTTTTCGCGTGATTGGGGCTATGAACATGGACATGACCCGATCGAGAAGCTCACCGAAATGATATCAAAAAGTTCGAGACTTCTCACGGAACGCCACATGTAATCTGCTGGAAAATCTTCTGTAACTGGCCTCTGTGAGGCTGGTTTCGCATGCTGGGAAAGGTGACGTCAACTTTCCTCGCAAGTCGTACCGGCCTCACAGAGGCCAGTTACAGAAAACCCAGTCTTTCGTGACCAAAAAACTCAATCAATAACAGTCGGAGCTTAGCGTGTGCGGAGGCGTTTTTGCGGGTCCACTTCCAGAGCGCCGAAGGCTTGCTCATGGCGAGCAACGATCTGACGCAATGAATCCAGCAATCGCTTGGCGACGTACGGATTCATGATCAGGCGGTGCGTCAGTTGGATCGGTTCCATGCCGGCGGGGGTCAGAATCCCCGTGTGCATGCCAACATCCATAACAACTTCTTCGGTGCTACTGCTCAGGCTCAGGCGCACAAAGTTCGCGTAGACCGTTTCCATTTTGGAAATGTCCACCTGGACTTGCACCGAGTTCGGTTGACCCATCGGTTGAACCGGGATCTCCGAGGCTTTGATTTCGTCGGCCATACTTGGCTCCGGGTAAGTGGGTGGGCGAGTGTGTCACCGCCCGTCGTTTCAGCACACAGGCACAGGATATCGGCGAAGGCCGGATTACGCTAGAGTAAGAAGGGCATGAGACCAAGTCAGCCCACCACCAAAGGCCACGAGCATGACGGTCTGGCCCGGGCGAGCAATGCCCGTCTTGCGGGCTTCGTCGAGAGCCATCGGCACCGTCGCGGCGGCCGTGTTGCCGGTGTGTGCGAGGTTCAGGTAAAACCGAGCCGCCGACCAACCCAGCCCCTCCTGAGCCGCTTCGATGATCCGGCTATTCACCTGGTGCGGCACCACGAGATCGATCGTCTTCCCCAGGCTCGCCGCCTGGCGCTCGGCTTCGACAAGCATCTTCGTCAACTCGGTCACAGCAAATCGAAAGACTTCACGGCCATTCATCTGGAGATGATTCCCGGTCGGATCCATCGTCACCCGGCTGGGCACGTGGATGAGATGCCCACGTTGTCCATCGGAGTTCATGGAGACGCCATGAAGCCCTTGCATGGCGGTTGGCCCGAACACGGCGGCACCAGCGCCATCGCCGAACAAGACGCAAGTGTTGCGATCGGTATGGTCCATGACTCTTGTCAGGCAGTCGGCTCCGATGATGAGTGAATGTCGAACCGAACCCGTCCGGTGAAACTGCTCCGCGATCCCGAGAGAGTACAGGAAGCCTGAGCAGGCGGCACCGACATCGAAGGCCGGAATCATCCGGCAGCCCAGGGAGGCTTGCAAGCGACACGCCACCGAGGGGCAGGCCGTATCCGGGGTAATCGTCCCGCAGACGATCAAGTCGAGTTGTTCGGGCGAGATGGTGGCTTCTGCCATTGCGAGCTTCGCCGCTTCCAGGGCGAGGCTTGCGGTGCTGTCGTCCGGGCCGGCATAACGGCGTTCGAGAATGCCCGTCCGTGTCCGAATCCATTCGTCCGAAGTGCCCAGCGATTCCGGAAAATCGGTGTTCCGCATCACACGCGTTGGCAGGCAACGCCCGGTTCCCAGGAGGCCAAAGGGTTGAGTATCCACCGACATGACAAACCCGCGTGTTTTTCAAACTCCCATCACCATGCCGAAGTGAATGATATCCAAGCATCCAGACAAAGCCTATGGGTTGTCCCAGGCGATCGTGATGCGAGACATCGGGCCGGGGAGCCGAAGGCGAAGCAACGGAATCGGGTCGTGAAGGTCTTTGGTGCCTTCCGTCTGGACGACGTACGATGGGGCGATGCGGAAACCGGGTTGATGGTGGAAGCTCAGGATCACTTCGCCATCCGCGTTGGGGATGACATCCGTAAGCACAATCTTGGATCGATCCGCGCGCTCCAGTTTCGCCTGACCACTCAGGATGAAGGACGGTTTACGGTCCAGGCGGAAGAGCACGATGGTGCTGTTGCTGTTTGCGTCACGCAGGCGGGTCAGTTCGCGGCAGTTCGCTTGTTGGCTCCACCAGTGGATGGTCACAGGGGAGCGTGCGATGACCCAGCCGACGTTGTACCGTGTCACAAAGTCTTCGAGGTCCGTGCGGGACCACTCCTCAAAGATACGGTCGTTCAATCGGCCGTTGCGGAGTGAGCAGTAGTTGTGTTCAACGTGGGCAGCAAAATCGAGGCCACCGAGGAAGCTGCGTTCCGTTCGCATGGCGAGCAGAGCGGAGATGTTCCAGGTCGACTGTTTGGGGTCAATGTCTTCCCAAAGAATGCGGGCATCGGGGGTCGTGTGCTGTTGAATAGCGTGGATCAGTTCCATGTCATGATCCGTGTAACCCATGACGAGCGGCTTGGGTGATGCGAAGTTGACGATGGCGAGAATCAACGGCACACAGACCAAGATCCCCGGCAGATCACTTTTCCGCGTCAGGAAGTATGCCGCAGGAAGCGTGAGCCAACCCACGGCCATGATCGCAGCCCGCTCGGCATGAAGCTGTTGCAGAATCGGCGCCGCTTGAGCGATGCGGGCCACCACAATCGCCACGACCGCCCCGACGAGGATCAAGGTCGCGGCCAATTTGTGTTGCTGGCGGAACATCGAAACGAGGCCCATCACTCCCACGATCACCAGCCCCCAGCCGAGGTAACCCGAGCCAAAGAGCGAGGGATACTGACTCCAACTGGTCAGAGCCGTGGGTACGCAGGGCCAGCAAGCGAAGTCGTCGATCGAAGGGGAGCGAATCCACCAGAACTTGGCCCAGTGTTGCAGCCACCAGAGGTTCGGCAGTAGCCCGAAAACCACGATACCGAGTCGACCCAGGTGCCAGGCCAGTTCTTGTTTCGGCGCGACGAGGAAGTAATGTCCCAAGCCAATCGGCAAGAAGCCAATCCAAATGAGTGGGTGAGCAAACCAACCGATGCAGGATAGCACCGTCAACAGACACCAGATGCCTGGTCCGGGTCGATGGGTGTAGCGGTTCAATGCACCAAGTGCTGGGATCGCCGCGAGACCCGCAAGCAACAGATCAACGGCGCCTGCGGAGAGCATCGCCTGCACTGGCTCGGACCACCACAAGAGTGCCCCCGCGACACTGGCCACCAGTCGGGCCGCGGGATCGAAACCGATACCCCAGGCCCCTGCCCCGAAAGCGATCGGCGCCAACAGACACAGCGCAAAGACACCGATCTTGTAAGCCGTGGCCGCGGGGATATCAGGGAAGAGCAAGATCATCAGCTCTGCGGGCCGAGAGCTACCGTCGAAGACAGGCGTCTTCGGGTAACCGGCTTGATAGGCGGGATCGTAGCAAGACGTTGTCGAGCGATCGAGAAACGTCTCAGCACCGAGTATGCCATGGTAAAGATGCAACGGATGCCGGCCGCTGAGAATGGGCTGGTCGTCAGTGAGCGGAGCATAACCCGAGAAGAGGTGCAAAGCCATCCCCGCTTGGCCCATCAAGACCAAGAGAAACGCTCCCCACCACAACCCCGGCACCGGCTCACCCAACTTCATACGCACCTCCACAGCACCAACCTGGCCGCAACTTAACCCGCCCGAACACTTCTTGACAAGCTCAGTCCAAGAGTGTTCAGGGGTGTTGCGCTGGGAAAAGAGAACCCAGAAATGCGAGTGTGAGTTATGGGGTTGTCAACGATTTAGCCGGGCCCACGAGCAAAATGCCAAATTCCCTCCCGACTTCAGAGCCGAAGCCAGCCGAAAGCACCCCACCAGAGACTTGTCGGCGGCGAGCGGGGCCCCAACGGTAAAGTTGCTACAGCTTTCGGAGCGACGGGCCTACGTACCTCGTCGATCCCGAGGATCCCGCCGCCCCTCCCGGGGTGGTCAAAAGATCCGCGAACTGGTCCCCGTTCAGGTCTGCGGACGACACCAGCACCCCATCCCGGGACGTTACGTCTCCGGCGAAGAAGTTGGCGATCTGGCCACGGCCACCAAGCGCGTCCAGTGTTACGAACCCGCCCGCGTCGAGCAGTGTCTTGGCGTCGAACGCCCGAACACGCGGCCCGCCCCCGGGACCGCCGCCGAAGATGGGGTCGGCCCGGCCGTCCCCGTTGATGTCCCCGAGGGCGATGTACGCTCCGTTTCGGAGTGCGAGCTCGAATGCGAAGAAGTCCGGGATCAGTCGTCCGCGCCCGCCGCCACGGAGAGAGACGCCGTCGTAAAGCGACACCCGCGGCCCACCGCCGATCCCTGCCGCGACCATCAGATCGACGACCTGGTCGCCGTTCACGTCCCCGAACGCCGTCCGTGCCCCGCCTCGGAAGGCGGGGTCGTCGATGCCAAAGAAGTCGATTAGCACTGAGGAGTCGGACCCGCGGAAGATGGTGACCCGCGGCCCGCCCCCCTGGTTCGGGGAGACGGCAATCTCGGCCCTCCCGTCCTCATCGAGGTCACCGACCGAGATGGAGAAGCCTCCAACGTACGATGGCTCGAACGGGCTGATGTCTCGCACCGTCGCGCTGTTCGCCCCGTCAACAATCCGGATCGTAGACCGGGCACCGGGGGCAGTGCCGTAGATGACATCCGCCACCCCATCCCCGGTCACATCCGCCGTCGTCTGCACCCCGCCGGGGAATCCACGGAACCCAGTCGGGGGGGCAACTGGGGGCGGTGTGGGGGGCGTTGGTGTACCCCCTGCGACGACATTCACGCGCAGGCTCTTGGTGCCCACGTTCACACCATCCGAGAATCGTATGGTGACGACTTCCGTGCCCGACTGTGTTTTCGAGTCAGGAAGAAGGGTTATCTGCAACTCCGAGGACCCTTCATTCGAGCGACTGGACCCTACTGGCGTAAGCGTTCTCGGCACATTGATGCCAATCAGGTTGCCAGGGGACACGCTCGCCGACGGTTCTAAGAACTTCGCTTGGGTGTCCAGGTCGGTGACCCGGAAGTTCAGGCTCCGGGTCATAACGCTTCTCGCATCGATAGTCACAACGTCCGGCAGGTCTGAGATCACCGGGGCGGCGCTAAGTAGGGATCGCTCCTCCAGTGGCTCAAGCGTCAGTCGGCGACTGGATTGGGGTGTTGGTATCTGAGGCACTTTATCGTCTCCTGCCGCTGTACAAAATCGGAGGGCGAGAGCAGCGGCTGCAACTCGCCGAACTTGTCATTCGATTGCGCAGGCGGAATCGATCAAAGATACCGTGATGCGCGATCGTACATTTATCGTAAACAGTTGTGATTGTGGAATTTGTCTCAATAAATTCGACTCCACAGATAGCAAGATGCCATCTGTGGAGTCTATTCTCAATCAGTTTTTAATCCGTAGAAGATTGACCATCTCAGTTCGCAGGTTGTCTGAAGTGCCACGACTCGTCACAACAATGGCGGAATTCGATCCATCAAACGCTTCAGCCTTGAAGTGGTAGTGCAGGCGAGTACCGTATTTCAGTTGGAAATGCGATGAAGATTGCAATCCCTTCGCGCCGAACTGGACATTCAGGTTGAATACGGATGACAGGGCGTTGCCCATAGCACTTCCTTGTTCGTGTTGTGCGCGGAAGGTTACAGACATGGGCACGGTATTCGCTGAGGCCGTGCAGCGTGTGTCGGTTTTCACCTTCGCAGAAATCCCGAGAATCTGATCGCTCCATGACACGTTCGACGAGATTTCTTTTTTCGTAGCGCAATTGACATTCTTAGAGCTAGCCACTGTCTGTTGCATTTGAACATCGACATCGGTGCCCCACTGCGCCGCGCAGATAATCGCCAAGTTGCCACCAGCTGCACCACGTTGTTGATAGATTCCGAATGCACCATAGCGAATGGTGTAACCTAACTCCGACAATCGCACGCTCATCACGTTTCGACGTTGCACGACACTGGATCCTCCGTCAATGCCGAGTTTGACTTTTACTGCATTATTCTTTGGAATCGCTTCGAAACCGACCTTGCCTTCAATCGACGAACTGACGTTGAGCGTACGTGTAACCTGCTGTCCGGTTATCGCATACATACCAATTTCGCTGAAGGGAAACATGGCTCGGTTATTATCATTGACGGGCAGATTCCCGTGTGTAATCCCTACAATCAACTCGCGAGTATTCGCGAAATAATTGAATGTGATGTCGACACTGCGTTCGATGATCGATGACTTCACGCGATCAATCACAGCCGCTTTGCCGCCACTTTGTTCCATTCTGACTCCGTTCTGTTCTTTGAGCCCAAACATGAAGGTCATTTTACCGTATGCGTCCCAGTTTTGCCGTGCCGCAGCGGTGGTATCACCGCGACCACGGTTCACCCGAGTGAGCCGAGTGATTACCAGCGAATTGCCAGCCGCCGCGCTGAAATCACTCTTCACCATGTCGAGTCGCTTATTTTTTTGATTCGATACATAGTCAAGCTGTTGATACAGGTGCTCAACCGCAATCAGATTGGTATCGTCAAACTTGACTGAGTAATGTCGCTGATTGCCGTTGGTAACCACTCTGCCGATTTCGACATAGTCAGCCGATGGCAATTCAGGCTGCAGCACAGCTTGCTGCGCGAAGGCCATCGTGGGTAAAAGCACAAGCAACGAAGCTGCAAAAATCGAGCGGATCATGATAGTAACCTTTCAATGTTATTGACTTAGAGTAAATGACGGTGGTTTGTCGAGTGACAATAGGTTCCCAGGGTGAGTGGGCAGATGAGCTACGGGTCAGCCGATGTACTGTCAGAACATGTTTTGCCCTCCATATGATGTTGGTATTCGGCACTGAATTCCGGACTGTTACCGGAGACCACGCCGTTTGATCGCTCGAATGGCCAGTAGGAACAGCTGCCCCACCCCAGCTACCGTTGGCTAATCAGTTAATTGGAGCGGAGTAGTGGGAAAGTCCTGGCTGCATTCATTCTCAAGCGGCTCAACACTATGAGTTCTGCCTTCGGACACCTTCCCCCCGAAAAAAATGTCGCTTGACGTCGGAAGTTCGATTCGGACAGCGAGCGGGGAGCGAATTCCCCCAGAAAGTTTGGGAGCAGTGGCCCTTTGTCGTGAAGATATATCGTGGCTAACCTGACAGTCAGAAGGGGAAACAATGAACGATCACAATAACCCAGGCCAACCGGCGGACCCGTTTACTAACACTAAAGTGATCCGTGAGTGTCTCTATGGCCCTGACGGTGTTCGAGTGAACGAGGAGAAGTACGGAGACATCCCCGACCAAGCTTGGGAAGAATTCGACAAGCGGTACCGTAAGTACATCGAACAGCGGATTGAAGTGTGCTTGCACATCTGTATGGGGAGGGGCAATCGAGGGTCACTCGGAATGCTCGAGTACTACCGAACGCAGATCCTGTCCGAGTTTTACGAGTTCTTCCTCAAAAAATACAAACTAGATGAGCGCAAAGGCACAGGCGGACTCCGGAAATGGATCAACCGTGTGGTCTACTTCTTGGCCTTGCGAGCTCTTGAGCGCAAACGAAAAGGGAACCTGGACATAGCCGACGTTCCCGAAACTGCCGCCCTTCCGGATCGGGATACGGCTGAGTGTCGGGAGATTTACCAGCGAATCTGCGAAATCCGCGAGCGAGAAATCGAGGCATTTCTCGCGAACCCAAGGTTCTGCGAGGCAAAGCGGAATTGCTACGCCATCGTCTTTCAAGAGCTCGGGATCGGCGATCTCACGTGCCTCGTCGCACTCGGCGAGATCGGGCCTACGGCTTCAATCCTGAATCTAGCGAACTCATTTCCGCCTGAGTGTGGTCTCACGCACAAGATGATCGAGCATGCGAGGACAGCAGTATTATTACGAGTCCGAGATCGCATCGTGCAAGAGATGCCGTATTTGTTTCCAGAGCAAATGGACGACTCATTCGAAGATTAGGCTCATAGCGTCACTAACCTCTGCTGGGTGAGTACAAGCCCTCACCTTCAGCGGGGCCATCGTCGAGTGCACGATCTACATCCAACCGTTGACGGCCGCCCAGGTCGTTCTGCCGCAATACTTGGCTCGTCTTCGGATGTGGAGTGTTCACTTGCCGGAAACCGCCAGTGGAAGCATCTCATCTCGACAATGCAATAGGAGGTGTATCAACAAATGGAATTCGGCAACTACGTGATCGGCAAGCCGCTGGGCCGGGGTGGGATGGGCGTCGTTTACGAGGCGAGACCTAAGCACCTCCAAGGGGAAGGCGTGTGGCGTTTCTGTATCAAGACATTGAAGCCTGATGAGTTCACCTCGAGCGAGAAGGCTGCGATCATACGCGAACAACGTAAACTCATCGAAATCCGCAGCGACTATGTTGTCAAACTGATCGACGCCGATTGTAAAAATGACCTTCCTTACATCGTCATGGAGCGTGTGGAAGGCGTCTCCCTAGCGACCCGGCTGCTCAATTGGAACGCCCGACCGGCGAAGAAATCGGAACGCATCAAAGCTCAACAGCAATGCGCCGACTGGGCGTTAATGGTCTGTCTCGGATTGGAGGCTATTCACGAGAAGGGGTTCGTTCACGGCGACATCAACCCCTCGAACATTTTGCTAGATAACCACAACGGAAAGACCAAATTGATCGACATGGGCATCTCAGTAAATAGCGGTGCTGCCCAGGTGTTTGGTTGGACTTCGGGGTATTGCAGTCCCGAGCAGGTTGGGCAGATCCCTGATGTCACCATTGATGGACGTAGTGACATTTATTCCGTTGGCATGGTATTGTTCAAAATGCTCACGGGTAGCACAGAACTCGGTCACTCGGACTCTCACGGAGATTGGGACCCTTTCGCACACCACAAGGACATTCACCTCGACATCGCGGCAATCACGCGAAAATGCCTTCAGAAATATCCCGCTGACCGCTACCAGACCGTAACGGAACTGAAACAAGATTTGGTCCGATTCCTGCAAGGCTTGTCAGTCAGCGCCCGGAAACCCCGGTTCTTCCGCGAACAGCTTCCCCGCTGGGTCGGTTTCCACAAGACTCTCTCAGTGTCAATCGCGATCTGTCTCTTTGTGTTGCTCCCACTCGCGGGGGTTGTGATCTTACAAGACCGATCCGCAGAGCAGACACGAGCAGACCAATACCTCCACTTTCTGAACGTGGCCATCAGCCAACTCCGGGATGGGAATCTTGCAGGTGCTGCTGCCGCTCGTGAGGAGATGACGAAATATGCTGGAGCCAGGGTTCCGAATCAGGTCGTGGGAGAAGTAAACCGTTTGGACAGGGAACTCGCGGTGGCACGGACTCTCGAACAAGTGCGCGATGCCGTGGCCACCGGCAGCCGCGTCAGGATACCTGGAAATGGAATCGCGGATTTCATGTACGAAGTGGAATTCCCGGACCTGACTGAAACTCTTCGAGGGGTCGGAGTTGCGGACATCTTGAAGGATCCGCCACACATCAGCTCCGCGAGTGTAAACGATTGTTGGATACGCTCGCAAATCAGCAGTACTCTTTACCTCTGGGCTTCGGTTGCGCGCGACGAAGAACTTCAACGCCTATTGCTGCGAGTCGCCAGCGGCGTCGAACCGGCTTGGGATTATCTCCTCCAACCAGCCATAGATGGCAATGAAAAAATAGTCATTACCCGTTTTAAAGAGATTCTGGCAAGGGGCCAATCATCTCTGCCACCGCCAGAATCAATCGTCGCAGTGTCACAGTTATTGACGCGAAAAAGGATAGACCCTGAAAGAATACTGACATTCGCCCTATCAGATCCAGCTTACCGAAAGCGGTGTTTACAGACCTTCTGGTTCTGTATGGAGTATGCCAAGGCGCAGGCTCGGAACAGTGAATTTTCTCAGGCAATCGAATCCCTCGGATGGGCGGAAACAGTGAGGGGCGGCACCGCAATCGTCCGGTTTCGGTTGGCATTCGCCAACGAGATGCTCGGTCTTGGGAAAACGGCCGAACATCTGTACCGGGAGGCGGTCGAAATTGACCCCGGGTTATCCTGGGCGTATCGCGGTATCGTACGGATCCACCACACATCTGTTGTTTTGAATGGCAAGCCGAACAAATTGATCAATTGCTCACATCAAGAGTCTGTCCGCCGGTTGTACAAAGCGAAAGACTGGTGTGCCGAACATGCCGCGACATCCCTCAAAATAGCTCCGAATGATGCTATTGAGGAAATCAAGAAGATGTACAACGACGACCACAGCTTACGTGATGCACAACTCGCTCTGGCCGACCGACTCGAAGAATTTCTGCGCGGCGATTACAATCCGATGTCGAAGCCGGTCAACGGAGGTGGGAAGCCCGAGGAACAATTTAAGTTTTTACTCGAACTCGCTGCATTCACCGAGGGGCGCTACTACGACGCGGTGCGATTGGTTGAATCGAACTTTGCCGCTGAGGCGCGCGAGTACCTCAGGTCGACCCCTTGGACCCTCGCCGCCATCTACACAAATGCGGCTAGCGTGGCCTTGCATCAGGATCCTGAAGCAGCGAAGCGATTTCGTGATAAAGCTCACGACTATCTGATTGAAACATACAAGGCCATTGCATCGCAAGAACGGCAAAATGCCCGCGCCAACCTCCGCAGAATGCTGCGGGATTTCGACTTCCGAGGGCTGCGTGATGAGAATCATCTTGCCTCGATCCCGCTTGAAGAGCGAAGGAAATTCCACACTTTCTGGGACCAAGTCTGGGCGGATTTTTCCACCCGTGGTGGAGGTTACCTTGACACTTGGATCAGGTAGGTCGTCGAAGGTGGTCGCCAGCTACAAACTCAGTTACTAACAGATGACATGTTCCGTTCTGAGAGAACTCTCGATTTTTTTGCCGGTTTTTGCCGTTTTGTGTGGACGAGGGCAGAGTACAATGAGGCTTTGAGAAATGTACGTGATCAGGGTTTTATGAAGACACATCGGTTGGCTCGGGTATCGGAAGTGATCCGCGAGGTCGCGGCAGAGACGATTCTGTTTGAAATCCGTGACCCACGGGTCAAGAACATCACCGTCACACGAGTGGAGACGGCAGCGGATCTACAAACGGCCAAAGTCTATGTCTCCATCATGGGGACGGAAGCGCAACAACGGCGCGGGTTGATGGCGTTGCAAAATGCGGCGGGCTTCGTGCAATCGCGGTTGGCCAAACGGCTCACCACGCGGTTTCTCCCCACGCTCACCTTCATCCTGGATGAAGGGGTGAAGAAGAGCATCGAAATTTTCCGCATTCTGAATGAGGAACGCAAACTTCGCGGCGAACCTGAACTCGACGCCTCGGAAATGCCACTCGCGCAGATCGACGATTCCGCTTTGCCAGAGGATGACGATAGCGACGAAGTCGATAAGACGGAAAGTGATGCGGACGACTCCGCACCAGACGAAAAACCTGGAAAATGATGCTTGCGTGCGTTGCCTCCGCCGAAGGACCGGCGACACACTGAAAGATGCCCACAGCCCGGAGAGCGACCCCGCATGCCGGCCACCACGAACAAGCAACAACTCCTTGAGAAGGCCCTCGTGGCACTCAAGAAGAAGTTCCCGGCGCCGCCCGCGCCCACCGACAAACGCCCGATCCTCGAAGAGGTCATTTACGGCATTTGTCGCGAAGGTGTCCCCTCGGCCATCGCCGATATCGCCTACGCGAACTTGCGTAAAGCCTTCTTCGATTGGAACGAAATCCGCGTCAGCACCATTCCAGAAGTCGAGGATGTCCTCGGCCAGATTCCCCATGCGGGCGTCCGGGCCAAGTGCATCGTGGACTTCTTGCAAGAACACTTCGAACAGACGTACTCCTTCGAACTCGACATCGAGAAAAAGGGCCTCAAACAGGCTGCGAAGCAACTGAGCCGCTACAAGCGGAAAGGTGTCAGTGATTTCGTCGTCGCCTGGGTCACGCAACGTGCCCTCGGTGGCCATGCGATTCCCTTGGACGCCCCGACCATCCGTCTGTTGCAACGCCTCGGGGTGCTGGACGAAGACATCGACCTCGAAGATCTCGAAACCGTGCGGGCGAGTTTGGAGCACTTCGTCGCCAAGTCCAAGGACTACGACTTCACCGAAGAGACCATTCAACTGGCCGTGACGCTCTGTGTCGAGACACCGATCTGCAAAGACTGCCCGCTGAAAGCCGACTGCCCCACGGGGATTGAGAACCTCTCCAAGAAAGACAAAAAAGACGACAAGTCCAAGAAAGCCAAGTAGGTTGGCAAGAAAGTTTGTTTTTTAGAGTTGTGGAAGCTTCCGAGGTGCTGGTACGACGTGTACACTACGTCTCTTGAAGCCCTCTCCCGGAGCCTTTCATGCCTCTCTCCTCAGTGTGCCCAACCTGCTCGACAAAGCTCAATGCCCCGGATAGCGCGGCCGGGAAGCGGGTCAAGTGCCCGAAATGCCAGACGATTCTTGTGCTCGCGGCTCCGGAAGTCGAGGACGATGCGGGCTTCGAAGTCGTCGAGCCAGAGAAGCCGCCGTTGCGAGTCGCCAAGTTGATCGACTCTCCCAAAGCCGCCCCCGCGAAGCCGAAGCGGATCATGGATGCCGTCGAGGAACCCAAGCCTTCCGAGAACTATGATCTCGACGACGATGAAAAACCTCGCCCCAAATCACGCTCCTCACGTCGGGATGACGACGAGGATGAAGACGACTACAAACCCAAGCCTCGCAAGAAGAAGGCCAAGAAACGTTCGTCTTCTTCTTCCTCAGGAGGCAACAGCAAACTCGCGGCCATCGGCGGGGTGCTCTTCACCATTCTGGTGATCGTGGGTGTCTGCCTGAAGGTCTACTCGGCGTACTACAACGTCGACAAGATTTACAACAAGCCCACCCGCCCAGACCCCAATCAAGCCGCATCGGGAGGCCCCGGAGGGAATGCCCCCACTGGAAGCAACTGGCAGGAATTCACAGTACCAGAACTCGGCCTGACCGTTTCGACGCCAGTGCCGATGATGGATGGCCGAGCACAAGCCGGGGCAGCGGTACAAAACATTCCTTCGTTCCTCATCTACATGGGCGCAAATGGGGATTCCGAATACGCGATTACGTCATTCGAAGTCGACCCTGCTCAGGCTCCTAGAGGCAATGTGAATGGCTTCCTGGACAAAGCCCTCACAGATTTCGGTAACGGTGCCGGTCTCGGAAGCCCGGTGAGAATTTCGGACGCGACACTGGCTGGCACGAAAGGCCGACAAGCGGTTTTCCAGAATGGCAAATACGGTGTCATGCGAGTTGTTTTCACACGAGGAAAGATGCTGATCATCGGTGTGGTTTCTCGCAAGAGCCTGGATGAAAACAGCCCGGATGTTTTGAAATTCCTCAACTCGGCGAAGTGGTGATCTGTGATTTGGCTCGCGCTGATCATCATTGCCGTGGCGGTCTATGCGGTCTTGCAGGGGCTGGATGTCCGGCTTGTGCTGTTGATCGCGGCGCTCTTGCTCGGGGCCACGGCGGGGGATGTCCAGCCCATTGTGCGGACGTTTATTGACACCTTTGCCGCTGAGAAATTTGTCATCCCGATCTGCTCCGCGATGGGCTTTGCCTATGTCTTGCGAGCGACGAAGTGCGACCAGCACATGGTGCGAGTCTTGATGTCGCCAGTGAAGCTCGCACCTTGGGCACTCGTACCGGGGGTGGTGCTCGCGGGCTTTGTGACCAACATCCCCATCATCAGCCAAGCGAGTTCGGCGGTCTGCCTGGGCACGGTCGTCGTCCCACTGATGCGGGCCGCGGGTTATTCGCCCATTGCCATCGGCACAGCCCTTCTGCTCGGCTGCTCCGTCGGCGGGGAGTTGTTGAACCCCGGTGCCCCGGAGTTGAACACCGTCAGCCAGCAAACCGGTACCCCGACGCAACAGATCATCCCACACATCGTGCCACTCATCTTCCCAATGCTCGGTGTCGTGACTTTGGTCTTCTGGGCACTCTCGTTCCGAGACCGTCAACCGGCACCCGAACCGACGACAACACCCGAAGCCAGCACCGAACGACTGAACCCGTTCAAGGCCGCGATACCTCTGATTCCATTGGTGCTGCTCTTCCTGTCTGGCCCGCCGTTTTCGGTCTTTGAAATCTCGCCCGACTGGGTGTTACCCAAAGGGCATAAAGGCAGCGCCGATAGCCGTTACACAGGTCGGCTGATTGGCCTGGCGATGCTCATTGGCACGCTCGTGGCCACCCTGTTCGCTGGCCGGGACGCCAAGACCACGATGAAGTCTTACTTCGAAGGCGCCGGTTACGGCTTTGCGAACATCGTCAGCATCATCGTCGTGGCGACCTGTTTCGGCAAAGCGATCGAACTCGTCGGCCTCGACAAACACCTGGAAAGCTGGATTCAAGCCAACCCCGGATTACTGCATCCGTTGGCCGGTTGGGTACCGTTCGGCTTCGCCTGGGTCTCAGGTTCCGGCATGGCGACGACGCAAAGCCTCTACGGCTTCTTCTACAACCCCGCCGTGAATCTGAACGTGAACCCGCTCGACGTCGGGGCGATGGTCTCCGTCGGCAGTGCCGCGGGGCGAACCATGTCCCCGGCGGCAGCGGTCGTCTTCATGTGTGCGACACTCTCCGGAGCGAATGGCCCACAGCTCGTGAAACGAGCCGCCATCCCACTCCTGGCTGGGCTACTGGTCATCGTCGTGTTGAGAACGCTCGCCGTGATTTGAGGCCAGAATCAGGCCTGGTTCAAAATTGGATTCACCGCCAAGACGCGAAGACGCCAAGAAAAGACTTTTCACTTTTTGTATTCTTGGCGACTTCGGGTCTTAGGGGTTCGAGCAAGGTTTGGTGATTAACCGCCAAGACGCCAAGCCGCCAAGAAAAGACTTTTTGTACTTTTAGTGACTTGGCGTCATAGAGGTTCAAGCCAGGTTGCAGATTAACCCCGACGATGCCAAGAAAAGACTTTTTTGTATTCTTGGCGTCTTCGCGTCTTGGCGGTTCGAGTAAGGTGTTTTGTATTCTTGGCGACTTGGCGTCTTGGCGGTTCAAGCCCATTATCACACCAGCCGCAAGTGAGTCTTCCACCAACGGAGTTGGTCAGCGACTTGGGCCGGGGCTGTGGAGCCGTAGCTTTGGAAAGCGTTGATGGCATTCGGGGTTCCGAGGGAAGCTCGGATACGCTCGCCTTGGCCGGGGGCCGCTTCTTCGAAGGCGGTCATGGGCAAATCCGCGAGGCGACAACGGGCTTCTTCACAACGGCGGACGAGCTTGCCGACCGTCTCATGGGCCGTTCGCATGGGCACTCCGTGCGAGATCAGTGATTCCATCAACGTCGTGGCATCCAAGAAGCCATCTTCAAGGCGAGCGGTGATCGTCTCTCGGCGAAGTTTGGTTTGGGCGACGAGTGGTGCTGCCACCGAGACGCAGCCGAGTACCGTGTCGTAGGCGTCAAAGAGTGCGGACTTGTCTTCTTGCAAATCGCGGTTGTAAGCGAGTGGCAACCCTTTCAGCAGCACGAGAAGCTGTTGCAGGCAACCCAGCACCCGGCCGGTTTTGCCGCGAGTCAGTTCTAGGACATCGGGGTTCTTCTTGTGTGGCATGATGCTCGACCCGGTGCAGAAGGCATCCGGCAGATCGAGGAATTGGAACTCGGTCGTCGACCAAATCACCCACTCCTCAGCCCAACCGCTCAGGTGCAAGGCGATCATCGAGAGGTCAAAGACGAACTCGACGAGGAAGTCTCGGTCGCTCGACACATCCAGGCTGTTGCGCGCGACTTGTTCGAAGCCGAGCTTCGCTTGCACGCTGAAGCGGTCGATGGGTAGGCTCGTCCCCGCGAGAGCCGCCGCACCGAGTGGCAGGATGTTGACACGCTTGCGGCAGTCGGCGAGGCGTTCGCGGTCCCGTTGGAACTTCTCGGCATAGGCCAGGAAGTAATGGGCAGCGAGCACCGGTTGGGCACGCTGGAGGTGGGTGTAACCGGGGAGAATGACGCCCTCTTCCCGCTCCGCCGACTTCACAAACGAGGTCTGCAACTCGATGAGCAAGCCATCCAGTTCATCAATGGCATCGCGGACCCAGAGCTTCACATCCGTGATGACTTGGTCATTCCGGCTACGGCCCGTGTGTAACTTGCGGCCCAGGTCACCGAGTTCGGCGATGAGTGCCCGCTCGATGTGGGTGTGGATATCTTCGAGCGAAATCGAGAACTCCATCTGACCCGCTTCGATGGTCTCGCCGATCTTGTCCAGGGTCGTGGCGATGGTCTCAGCTTCGTCGGAAGTGAGTAAACCCACCTCGGCGAGCATCCGGGCATGGGCTTGGCTCGCGAGGATATCGTGCCGATACAAGCGGCGATCGATGGTGATCGATTCGGTGAAGGCTTCCACCCGTTGATCTGTTGCCCCGCTGAATCGTCCGCCCCAAGTCTTTTGGCTCATCGTCCGCTCTCTGTGAAGGTTCACTAGAGTTTTACATGTCTCCAAAACATTTCCTACCCACGCTCGGTATACTCTCACAGGCGTGACGCAACAACTGATTGGCTTACCTTCCCAAGCTGTTTTGGATTTTGTGCCCTTCTCCCCTTGCGGGAGAAGATTCGAAATACAACCTCACCCCCAACCCCTCTCCGAAGCGGAGAGGGGAGCTAGAGTTTGGGAAATGGACCTGATTTCAGTTGGTTTTACTCCCCCCTTCTCCGCGTCGGAGAAGGGGGGTTGGGGGGATGAGGTTGAACCTCCCTCGTATCGAATCCGTTGTGCGAATCATCATCCTTTGAGGAACTTGCAATGAAGTGGCTTTGGCTCTGTCTGGGTTTTGGTTTCGCGCTTCCGGTGTTCGCTCAGGCTCCGAAGCCTGCACTGGAAGTCCGGGTTCACTCGGTGAACGACTTGTTTGCGACCGCTCAGTTCGTCGCGGACATCTTCGGGCAAACGGAAAGCACGAAGCAAGGCATCGAGTTCCTGAAATCCCAGACCGACGCCGAGAAGGGCCTCTACGGGATCGACCCGACACGCCCTTGGGGCCTGTACGCGACCATGACGCCTGACGTCATCGATTCACCGGTCATCCTGATGATCCCGATCACCGATGGCGAAGCGTTCCTTGACACCGTGCGGGGAAAACTGAGCCTCGACCCCAAGAAGGATCAAGATGGCAACTACAAACTCGAAGTGCCGAACTTCCCGGTGCCAGTGTTCTTCAAGCTGACCAAGACGCAAGCCCTCGTCACGATCCAATCCGCGAAGAGCCTCGAAGCCAAGAACATCATTCCGGAGAAAGAGTTCTTCGCCCAGAAAGAGGAAGCCCAAGTCTCGGCCAAGTTGCACTTCAGCCGCATCCCAGAATCCGTCAAAAAGGTCGTCTTCGGCCAGTGGGAACTGCAAGCGAACGACGGCATGAAGCGAGCCTTACCGATGGAAAACCCCGTCGTCACCAAGCTTCGCCAGTGGGCACTCAAGCAGTCACTACCTGGCCTTTACAACATCATCTTCCAAGGCGAAGCCTTCAAACTCGGCGTGTTCACGAACACCAAAACCCACTCCGGCGAAATGGCTATCCAAGCTGGTTTCACGGCAAAGCCCGGCAGCGACCTCGCCAAGCAACTCGCCGTCATGGGCACTCGCTCTGGCCTCACTTTGCCGAAGGTCTCGGGCTTGGAAGTGGCTCGTATCTCCATGAAGTTGGCGATGATGCCAGAGATGCAAGCGAGCTTTGGCAAACTGATCACCGAGATCTACGACGACCAGCTTCCGAAACTCGCGGACAACGAAAAAGCTGGCATCACCCTCTTCTACAACGCCCTCAAGCCGACCGTCGAAGCGGGCGAACTGGACATGGACTGGCGCGCGGTCGGTGGGGCGAAGCCCGAACAGATCATCGGCCTCGGTGGTATTCGCCTCGTCGAGGGCCAGCAAGTGGCGAGTCTCGTCAAGCTCGGCGCTAGCGTGGTCCCCAAGGACCAAGCCAAGTTCAACTTTGACCGCAAGAAAATCGAGAAACTTCGGCTACACACCGCCGAGATCATGACCGGCAAGTTCGAAGAGTACACAGGCCTCGATAAGCTCCACCTGGCTACTGGCGAATCTCGACTTCTCTTGGCGATTCACCCCAAAGAAGAGATGATCGAGACCTTGGCTCTCTCCAAAGAGGCTCCACAAAAGCCACTCGTGATCGCCGTGCGTCCGGCCAGCCTGTCGCGGTACTTCGACGTGAAGAACACCGGCGACAAGTACGTGCAGAACTACAAGAAAGCCTTCGGCGTCAGCCCAGGTGACCCCAACGCCGACGACCTGGTCGAACTGCAAGTGACCGGCGGAGAAGAAATGCAAGTGCAGTTCCGCATCCGTGCGAAAACCGCTACCTTCATCAAGCTCTCCGAGTAGTGTCGGCCTCGGGTGCTGTCTATGATGATGGTACCCGAGGGCGTTGACGATGAGTGCGGCGGTATTGGCAGAACGGTTCGCGATGGTTCAGGCTCGGATTGCCGCGGCGTGTGCCCGAGCCAACCGGCCTGTGGAAAGCGTGACCCTCGTGGCCGTGACCAAGACCATCGGCCCGGAGACCGCCGCACTGTTACCGAGCCTTGGCATCACGAACATGGGCGAGAACCGGCCCCAAGAACTGGGCCGCAAAGCCGCCATGATCCCCGGCGTCCGCTGGCACATGGTCGGCCATTTGCAACGCAACAAGATCGATAAACTTCTGCCCGATACGCACCTCATCCACTCTGTCGATAGCGAACGGCTCCTCCTCTCACTCCACGAAGCTGGGCAAAAACGTGGTTCCCCAGTATCAGTCTTGCTGGAGTTGAACTGTTCCCGCGAAGAGGCCAAGGGGGGCTTCGACCCTGCCGTCTTGCCTGAGATCGTGAGCCGATTTCCGAGCTTACCCGGCGTGCGAGTCGAGGGGCTGATGACGATGGCCGCCGCTCACCCGGACCCCGAAGATTGCCGCGCGACCTTCCGCGAACTCCGCGAGTTGCGTGATCAGCACCTCCCCGGCACAGGCCTCTCGATGGGCATGAGCAACGACTTCGAAGTGGCCATCGAAGAAGGCGCCACCTGGGTCCGCATCGGTTCCACACTCTTTGCTGATCTGACCTGATCTCCAAGACAGCGAAACGCATTCTAGAGTGTGAGCAGAGTTCGCTACCCTCTCAGGATGAAGATTGCCCATGGCCAACATCGAAAAAGAAGCCTGTGAAGTCATCAACCAGTACGTCCGCTTCGGCTTCTATTCCGCAACGGAGGTGACTCGGATCGTCGCTGAGGATGTGTTGGATGGCCAGTTGCCAAAGAAGCGGGTTCGGGACCTGGTAAAAGAGGAAGTGCAGAAGCAACAAGCGAAGCAAGCCTCATGGCCTGCCGTCACGGGCTGCGATCGACTGGACCGCGCATTCGCTGCGTTACTCAAAGCCAACATCCTGGCGATCCACAATGCCGGTTATACCCCTTCCGATTGCATCACGGAAATGAGCCAGCAATATGCAGACGCGGGTGGCAAGAAGTCTCGCATCATCGGCTACTGTTTTTACCATCTCCAGGATTTGCAATATGCCCTGAAGCACCACTCGTTGGGTTTGGCCTTCGGTGCGATCGATGGCGACACGAGGCGCGGGCTGGAAGTCGGAGAACAAATCCGTGCGACCCTCGAAGCGGAGGGGTTGAAGGTGCTGTGGAATGGCTCGATCGACGAGAAGATGGAGATCCCCTTCCGCTGGCGACGTCGAAAACGCCCACGAGGTTACACGGGCTATTGACCAATGCAAAAAGCCCTCGCAACATGCGAGGGCTTTTTGTTGTGTCATCGCCACCTGATTAGGCCGCCAGAGCCACGCCTTGACGGCGGCGAAGACGGCGAAGACCTGCAACTCCCATCAAGCCGAGTGCTGAGATGGTGAGGATAGTGCCAGGTTCTGGGACAGGGTTGAAGTCCAGTACCACATTGTTGCCCACAAGACTCAGAGACAAGAAACCTCCGGTGCTACCAACACTGGCCAAGTCCCCGGTCACCGAGCCAAGCGTCGGCGTGCCGGTGATGGGCACTGGGCTAGAGAGGATGATCCAACTGTAGGTCTGGGTGTTATCAAAGCTGGTGCCTGTGCCCGAGATGTTGACCACCATTCCCGAGACGTTCACCGTCGAAGTCGCAGTTCCGAGGATGTTGATGATGTCATGGTTGTTGTGTGGCAAACTCGTCGAGGTCCCCGACAAAAGACCAACTCCGGCAGTGCCGACATTGGCCATCTCGAAGGCATAGGTCGAGTTCGAGAGGTTGACGTTAGCCACCGTGGTCGCTGTGCCGAACGTGATGGTCCCGGCGCTGTTGCCCGGGGCAATTGTCCCTGCAATGACTTTCGCCGTTGTGCCGGTGTATGATCCAGTTCCTTGGAGTATGCCGCCAGTGTTCACTGTCAACTGTGAACTGGCCGCTCCGTTCATCACCAACCGCCCACCGTTGTTGACGGTGTGGAGACCGGAAGCCGTAGATGGAGTAGTGAAGATCACAGTTCCAGCGCTGACAGTTAGTGGGCTAGGATTCCCCGTGTTTGTGATTTCCCAGACTCCGTTACCGAGCTTGGTGAAACCTCCCGAAGACAAACTTATCGAACTGGTCAGGTCGACCGTCGAAGTTCCACGAGTGATGGTGACTGGCAAAGAACTGCCGGAGCCGTTCACAAAAAGGTTACTTGTGCCAGTGGCGGAAATCGTCGCGGCAGTGGCTCCTCCGTTGACCGTGAACGATGCCCCACTTCCGACGAAGTTGAATAAGGAACTGACAGTGGTAACATTTATCGAGGAGCCATTTTCCATCACGAGTTTGTTGAAGTAGGGGTCATAGTAGGTGCTACCCGTGTTCGACCATGTTGCACCACTCGCGAGAGTCACTGTGCCATAGGGTGCCGCCGAGTTTGACACAGACGCACCATTGTGGACGAGTGTTGCACCCGCAGCGACGTTGATGTTCATACCGGTCGAAAAGCCTGAATTCCCAGCAGTGATTCGGACTGTCCCAGCATTGATGTTAAATACACCAGCATTCGGGGGTGCTGTCACTGATGCTGTCGAGGTGCCGGTGAGTGTCAAGATCGTGGAATCGGTCTTGGTCACGGAGATGTTCCCGCCGAAAGCAATCGCGAGAGTCGCATCCGCCGGCAAGTTGAGCGACATACTGGCTTGAGTCGTGGTATTGCTGTTAATGATTCGGTGAGCCGTTCCCGTCCCAGTGACGGTGAGTGATGTCAGTACTGAAGGAATACTGTTCCCACCGAGTTCAAGAATACCCGAAGTGTTGGCAGCGGCCCCAAAACTCAAACTTGTACCAAGACCACCCGCAGTCGAGTTGCCGAGTACAAGGGTGCCGTTCTGGACGGAAGCGGAAGCGAAAGTTGGGGTGTTGCTCGGCGAGAAGGTGAAGACTCCTGGGCCGGCTTTGACAAACCCAGCAGTCGTGGTCACAGCTCCCAAGTAGCTTGTTGGATTTGTGGAACTGACGGTCAGTGTGTTCGCCCCAGCATTGATGGCCCCGATCCCCGCGAGGTCAGTGAAGGTCACCGGGGCACCCAGGGTCACCGTCCCCGCATTGAGCGATGTTGGACCCGTGACAGCGTAGCCACCGTTGATGGTCAAGTTCCCCGTGCCATTTTTGGCGAGGCCACCGGTCCCGGAAAGGGTGACGTTCGTGTCCAGCGTGAGGTTGGAGGTTGTCGTCACCACACCGAGTGAGGCTCCAAAGTGGACCGTTCGGGCGGCCCCGGAAGTGATCGTCTTCGCACCGTTTTGAGAAGTCAAACCCCCACCGCTAATCAAGAGCGTCCCATCCGGCGTATTGCCATTCGTGCCACTGGCGACGTTACCGCCGTTCAGGGTCAAGGTCGAGCCACCGTCAAGAGTCAGAAGGTAAATCTGAGATCCCGTTGCTGCCGTGGTGTTTCCGGTGGTGGTGTAATCCGCCACGATGGAGGTGCTGACCGGTGTAAAGTTGTTGATTTCGGTTCCCGAACTCACAACGGGGGTGAATTGGATCACACCACGAGTCAAGTCGTAGCCCGCTCGAATGGTAGATGCTCCGCTTCCTGGGCTGTTATCCCAAAAGACGTTCGGAATCAGACTCAAATTGGAGGTGAAGCTATCGATCAGGATGCGAGTGTAGTTTCCAGACGTTCCACCGAGGTCGGTACCTCGAAGTGTCAGGGTGGAAGCATTATTCAACGAAGCAAAACGCAAGATCGTCGGAGACGCTGATCCGCCTGTGACGCTGAAGACACTGCCAGACACAGGGAAGCTGACCAGACCGAAACGTTCAGCGGGGTCGGAAGTTGCGGTCGAACCGGCCATGTAATTGGTCGTTGCGGCTCCGGAGAAGATCAACGAGCCGCCGTCGGGCATCCGGTTCGGGTTGTAGGCCGTGGAGTTGTCGATGGTGAGATTGGTTCCGGCAGCCAGGGTGATGCTCGGAGAGAGACGAAGGTTTCCATTGGCACCGGAAAGTGTCAGTCCACCCGAGGAAACAGCGACAGTCGCGGAGAGCAAAGAGCCATCTCCCGAAATGGTCAGAATCCCTGATCCGGCCTTTGTTAAGGTCGACGCTGCCGTCCCGTAAAGGGCCCCGACGTTCGTCATGGCCCCAGAAATCGTGACAGCATTCGCGCCGGTGTCGATGGTGCTCGAAGTATTCAAATCGAGGGGCCGCGAAAGTATAACCGCTGCCGTGGGAGCCAAAATACCACCGTTCAGAGTCAGCTTACTTGTCGCTGCTCCGAGATTGTTTTCTGCTAAGAAGCGAAGGGTGCCCCCTGTAACAACCGTGCCACCCGAGTAGGTGTTGGTACCTGACAAGGTGACAATCCCGACGCCTTCTTTGATGAACGCTCCGTTGCCGGTGATCACACCCGAGAGCGTCAGATTCGTCGTAGAAGTCGCATTCCCGGCTGTACCGTTTGTGGTGTCGACGATGTTGAAGTTAATACCACCATTCGCTTCATTGATTTTGATGGCTCGTGAAATCGTCAGATCGGCAGCAGCGTTGTAAGAGAGAAAACCACCGCCCAAAGTGATCGAGCCAGCCGCTGCTCCCAGTTGATTGTCTTGACGGAAGCCCAGAGCCGTGCTGCCGTTGACGGTCAATCCGCCAGTAAATGGATTCCCGGCTGTGTTTTGGAAGGTCACAGAATTCAGGTTGGCAAACCCTTGACCACCGATCACGAGACCCCCTGAACCTGTGATCGTCGAAGCCGTATTGAAGGTGATCGGATATGATGCATGGATGTAGCCAGTGCTCGATCCGAAGTTCAGTGTTGTTGTCGTGAAGTTCAGTTGATTTCTGTTTGTTAAGAAACCGCTGCCGATCGTGATTGTGCCGTTCGAGATCGTCACAGTGTTGGCTGTAGTGGTGAGCGAGTTGATAGGAATCGTTGCACCGTTCAAGTCGTAGGTACCTACACCATTGAAATGGACGTTTTTGTTGCCGATCGTAGCAGCGCTCAGAGTACCAGGAGTCTGCTGGACGACGAAGGTTGCATTGTCGTGCGGGATCACAAACAAGCCATTGGTGCTATCGTATCCGACCATACTCCGTGGGTTGACTGCTGAGGAACCTGCCACAGCCCAGGGAACAACCGCCGTTTCCGTTCCAGAACCGTTACCGACAGAGATCGGTGCATTCGCACCCGTCAGACCGGCTGTAATGCTGAGAGTCGAGTAAGCTGTGCCGCTCAAGAACAGACCGAAGCCGCTCGGGCTAGTCGTGTGTAGGAGGACGAGCTGCGCATTGTCCTCGCGCGTAATCGATGCCAGGGTGAGGTTGGAGGTAGTTCCGGAGACAGCGGGAATGCCGATCTGACCTTGCCCACGAATCGTTACTGCCCCGAGGGTTTCAGAGCTACCAGCAACCGGGCTGTAGTTCAACCGCCCGCCGTTCAAAGTGATGGGAGTGCTGTTGGGAATTCGATCGGCGTTTTGATTTGATGCCGTTTCAACAATGGCGAGAGTGGCGTTTTTGCCAATCGTAATGCTGTTTGTTGCCACAGACCCAGCCGCACCACTCAGCGTCACCGTGCCGCTCGAAGTCGAGTATGTTGGGATGAACGAAGAAATCGTCATAGGCCCCGTGAATGTGTTCGTTCCTTGGAGGATCGGTCCACTGCCGGTGTTGTAGTTGGCGACACGCAAACCACCCGCACCACTGATGACACCTGTGAGAGTGGAAGTGCTGGCTCCAGAGCTGGCTCCAGTACCACCAGCCACGACGAGCGTGCTGTTGGCAACGATGTTGTTTGGAATCGTCGCTGTCGAGTTGAATCGGACAGCACCACCGTTGACTGTCAGCACATTGGTTGCAGGCCCGAGGGCAGCTGCCGCACCCAGTTGAAGATAACCGTTGTTGAGGATCACACCGCCAGTGAAGGTATTGCCCCCGAGAAGCGAAACGGGGCCTAAGCCTGCTCGGTTGATCGCGAGACCAAATCCTCCGGAGATGACCGGGTTGATCGTCAAAGCTCCGTTGCTGAGGCCAGTGAACTGCAAGTTGTCATTCAGCGACACTCCACCCGTCCCGGAAAATGCCACGTTGCCGGGTCCGGTTTGGGACATCAGTGAACTCGTGCCACCCATCGTGAGCGGGTTGGCCCCTAGAGCCATCGTGAAGAGATCGGTCCGGAAGTTGTTGTAATTCATCTGATTCGCAGTTAGCGAAGCCACATCCTGCGTGAGGACGAAAGACCCTGCACCAATAGTGTGGTAGTTGTGGAAACCCACGATTGCTGTCGGACTTCCCGTGCCAGGCGCCCCACCGAGCCAGGTTGCAGCACTGAATGTCCCCGTGTTTCCTGAGGGAGGTTGATTCCAGGTGTGTTGGGCTTGGGATGAGATTCCGAGAGACATCGTGGTCAGAAACACCCAAACACACTTCAGTCTTGCAAACACCCCTAAACCTCCGTTGGTGTTGATGGCGTCAACACTCGGAGACCGCTCTGCGAACTTCAAGTGAGTTATTAAATTGTTTGGAAATCTACCCCAATCAACATCAACTGGAAAGGGATTTTTACCTAATCCACCCAGATTCCGGGTCGCTTTTTGAAGCCAGAGGGTCTACATGGATTTTGAGGGTGCGATGAATTGGATCCCTAACCGAGAAATTTTCCGGCGAGGAGGGGTTCAGAACCGTCGGCAGACTCGCGGACGGTTTGGCAGAGCACTGCGTAGTCGCTCAGCGAATCAAACTGAGGAAACACGACAAAGAAGTGTGACGTTGGCATCGGCTCGGACAAGAAGCAACTCAGACCACTGGCGGAGATGTCTCGGGTTCGGGCCGAAATCATCGGTTGAACACGCAGCTCATCGTCCACGGGATAGAGGTTCAAGCTCAACTCCACACGACGGCGGCTATGTGGCCGACGATCTTCCAACGTCTGCATCGCCCGACGGAAGTGCTCCATCATCTCCACGACGACAGGCGGAGCTTTGGCTTGGCTGCTTTCGAGGCCACCCATTTGACGGCCGTAGACCACCACCTCCGCAGCGTTCCATTGCACTGCCGCGGGATACTGAATCGTCAACTCGACTCCAGGAGTCCCAGAGCGAGATGGCCTACGAAGCAAGAAGCTGTTGGCCGTGAGTGGGACTTGCTCCCAGTGGTGCTCTTCAATGAGACCATTGAGCTTGATGAGCAGCAGATCCCGTTTCAAGAACACCGGGAAACGGAAGGCCCAACGTCCATCGGGTTGCCGTGCCGCCGTGGTCGGGGTGCGTGGGAACGGAATCGGCGGCAGCTCTTTGCCGAGCAGTTCGAAGAAGCGGGCTGGCGGGGGCAGTTCGATCGCTGAGCGTTCGCCTCTCAGTCGAGCGACAGCTTCGACGATCCTCACTTCGTCGAGGGCACGCACTTGCGATTGCCCAGCATTTAACGCAGCAATGAATTCGATGCAGGTCGAGTAACGATCACTGGCTTTCGTAGCGAGCGCTTTTTGCAGAACCTGACGTTCTTCCGCCGAGGCTGCCGAGAGCGAAACGCCTGCATTCCCTTGTCGCCGGGGTTGTGCCGGAGACCAGAGCTTGATCATTTCCAGGTAAATCATCGCCAAGCTGAAGACATCCGACGCGGGACGTGCAGCACCTTGGCGCGCTTCGGGAGCCGCATAGGGATCCCTGGTAATCCAATCCTGGTCGCCTTGGGTCGTGCGGAGCAATTCGCCGATGCCGTAGCCGGTGATACCACGACGCTTCGGGTGCGCGATGATCTGACTTGGGTCAAGCAAGCCATGAGCGAAACGGGTCCGGCGATGGGCATCGTCGAGTGCTTTCGCCGCGACCGCGAGGATCTCCAGCAACTCCTGACGGAGAATACCGGTGCCGTTGCTGGCGTGTTGCTTTTCGAGGTCACGCAGTGTCGTCAGTTCCTCAGGGACGCTGAACGCGATCGTCCGCGGGCGAGGAATCGAGACGGACTGATGAATTCCGGCTTGGGGAGTGATCGCTGCACGGATGATGTTTTCCGTGTCCGCGGCGGCATTGAGTCCGAGTTTCAGGATTTGGACGCGATGGCTGCGTTGGTTGGCATCCGAAGCCCGGACGACGCGGCCACGAACGCTATTCTCCAGTTCCTCAGAGACCACATAACTCGGAAATGCACGCGTGACTTCGTCGATGGTGTCAGGTGCTGAGCCAGTCCGTTGAATCGAACTGATGTTCAAATCGCTTTGGCTCCGAGACATCGGCCGCGCTGGCAACGTGGTCTCAAGGCTTGGCGAGGAGTTCCAACGGGTCTGCGTCGTGGTCAAACCAGGCATCACGCCACTTCGCGTCAGTTGCAGCGGCGGCATCGGGATGCTCACCGGCGTAGCGCTTGGTTCAGGTGTGTGGTAAGTCATGAGTTCTTTGACGAACTCCAAGCAACTCGAAAAGCGCTCGTTCGGGCTTTTCGCCAGTGCTCGTCGGAGGGTTTCGCGGTCGTTTACCCCTAATGGCTCGAGGTTCGGTGGGGCACTGGCATGGGCAGCCAGCATCTGCTCAGCCGTGCGGGCTTCGAATGGGAAGGCACCCGTCAAAAGTTCGAAGTAAACCAAAGCCAGCAAGTACTGGTCGGAGCGAGAATCGACTTGGTTTTGCAGGATTTCAGGAGCGACGTACTTGGGGGTCAGCCCACGACCCAAGCGGCCTTTGCCGCCACCGGCTTCGAAGCGAGCCACAAGCCCATAATCGCCGACTTTGACGTGACCGCCGACGTAGAAGAGGTTCGCCGGTTTCACATCCAAGTGCTGCAATTTGTGCTTCCGGCTCAAGAGATCGAGCGCCTCAGAAGCATCCAGCATGTACGAAAGCAGCTCACTGCGTGGGATGCCTTGATGACCAGCCGAACGGCATTCTTGAAAACGCTGTTGAAGGTTCTTGTCGGCCAACTCCATGACCATGACGAGTTCACCACTCAACAACTCGACACGTTCGAGGGTGAGCAGAAACGGATGGCGAATGCCTTTCATGCGGAGAAAGGCTTCGTATTCCTGGCGAAGAGGTGTGTTGTCGTTGCGTGTTTCGGGATCTTCGACGACGAACTTGATGGCTTTCTGCAGGCCACCCGGCGCGAGACATTTCCAGACTTCTCCGAACCCACCTCGCCCCAAAGGCGAGATCAAGCGGTATCCGGGCAGGGGTTCATCCCCTGCGGAGCGCCGATAAACATGAGGTTCGATAGTCGCAGCCGCCATGATCGGGAACATCGCCTCTCGGGAGCGTCAATCCGGGCATATCACAAGGTAAGACTACGCCACGAAGTGAATTGATGCGCGAGATTGGTGACGTCTCTTTGTGAGAAAGCCAAGGAAAGATTCAGTCTCGAAAGGAATCTTTCGCTTGGAAAAGATTTTCGTGAAACTGGGTTACGTCCGAGAAAAAACTGACTTACTCAGGCTTGGCCCACGGGCAGACTCGGTACAGTTCTTCAGCGATCAGTTTGCTTAAGTTCATCGCGTCCTTCCGGGCGGTCGAGCCAGTGTTCGGCACAATGATGATCACCTGAAGACGGGGTTGCGCGGGTTGTGTGGCGC
This sequence comes from Fimbriiglobus sp., assembly GCA_051659845.1. Taxonomy (GTDB): domain Bacteria; phylum Planctomycetota; class Planctomycetia; order Gemmatales; family Gemmataceae; genus Fimbriiglobus. The sequence goes on from JBOFPH010000017.1 coordinate 90,411, forward strand.
CGAGTAAAATCCCCACCCACTTGTGCCCACCGGTTGAGTTCGTCAGCATGTCGTTCACGGCCGCGTTCTCGTTTTCTTGAGTCCAAATCTGTTTGCCTTCTTGCGTCCAGTAGAAGACGACCTGTCGGTCTTTTGGCGTCTTATACTCGCGGGCCGTGACGTTCACAGCACCACACGCTGGAGGCGCGATTTGCTCCAGCCACTTCGTGGTCGCTTCAAAACCCTTGTTGCCCCAGCAGACATCCGGGTGGTGGTAGCCGATCATCGTCGAAGTCGATCCCCAATACATGACCCAGACGTAGGCTTCTTGGCCGATGTTGTTCTGGTATAAGCGATGCGAAATTTTGTCCGGGCGCAGGAGTTCCATCACCACTTTGGGGACCTCGATGTCCTTCGAATTCCATCCCGGGAAGTCTTTGCGGATTTCCTCGATCGGAGCTTTCTCTTCGATGTCTTTCTGAATGAGGTAACCCGCACCAAAAGCGGCCACGGTCCCGGCACTGACGATCACCATCACGATCGTTGGCAACCAAGCGAGTCGGGTGTTCGCCAAGTCCGGGTGGGGGGCTGGTGGCGGGCCATCATCACTTGAGGCGGCAGGGCCTATGAAAGTGGCAATGCAGTAGATCAGCCCAAGGCCGAGGGGGATCATGGCAAACCCGAGGGCTTCATGCCAGTCGTCTCGAATGTAATGCGAGCCAAAGAGATGTTGAATGAAGCCACTCAACACCACCCGTAACACGTTGACCGCACAGACAATCGGGACGCTCAAAGCCACGAGTGCCGTGCCACGTAAGGGGCCGAAGCCACGGAAGTAGGCGATGAACGCGGCGATCGCCGTCAGGGCCGTGAGAGAGCGAACGCCGCTACATGCTTCCTCGACACCGAGCTTTCCGCCAGTCATTTCCAGAACAAAGCCGCTTCGCACAACGGTCATGCCAACAAGTTGGAAACTGTGGTACGCGACGAAGGTGGTCACGCTTTGCAGAAGTTCTTGCAATGGCAACAAGATTCGATTTGGGATCGGCATCGCAAAGCCGAGAACCACAATCGAGAAGGCCGCGGCTCGCAGCCGGGAGTAACCGTAACGGGCCAACATCAGACCGACCAGCATTCCCACGAATGCGGCCCCTGACCACCATAACACCACCGGGCGAGGGCCAATCTGTGAGATCAACCGTGTCGGTGGCCAGAGTGCGACACCGGCCACCAAAATCAGAAGTGTCCCGAGGATCGGCCACGGAGAAACTGGTAATGCCCGCCAACGGGGAAGTTCGCGGTAAGCGACCCACAATGCCCCAACGAGAATCAGGAAACGATCTGAGTTCCCCGGTTCCAGTCTCCAAAAGAGTCCCAGCGAATAAACCACGGTTAGGCCTGTGAGCACAACGCCGAGCCAGCCAAGCCGATCGGTGATGGCCCTTGGCAACATCGCAGTCGTCGGCGTGTCATTCATCGCAGCACCACAGAGGCCAGGGAAAACCCGGAACGCACACTCTCAGTTTATGCACACGATCACTTTTGGGTGAGCGTCACGGGGATCAGCATCTTGGCCTGCCCGCCGCCAACATATTCCGGGCGTCGCCGAGATTCCGAAGGATCGAGGAGTTCCCATTCCGTCGGCGCGAAACCTTCTGCAACCACCCGAAACTTCCACAATGGGGCGGTGGGAGCAAATTCTTCTGTGAAACCGAGTCCACTGCGATTGATACCCATCCAGACGTTGTCACACTGCTCGAAGGCGACGCCATCCTCCGCAGGAACGGACCACTTCCGCACCGGATCCTCTTCAAAAGACTGGATCTCGATGTGGGTCTTGGGCTTGGAGCCGCTCCACCCTTCGTAGTGGACTCGAAATTCCATCTCCAGGTTGGCTTTCGACATCGCTCGTATTCTGGTCACCCGGTCGTAACCAAAGATCAGCAGCAAACCAATGATGGCGAACAGCAACCATCTCTTGAAATGAACCACGTCTGGTCCTCCTCAATCGGTGTAGCCACGGGATTGGCAAGGAGGTGGTTCCTCACCACGTCGGATCGCTTGCTTCGCAACCCGGCGGATTTTGCGGATCACTTTTTGCATGAGCTTGCCACCGTACTTGGAGTGCATCCCCGCTCGACATCGACGGCAACTGCAGCCTTTCAGGTGATTGCCCATCGCCCTCCCCAAGCACTTCAGTGAATCCCTCAATACCAGCCCAGGGACCACCGGGCTTCGTGGCGGAGGGTGGAGTCGGTGGGGAGGTTGGCCCAGGTTTCGAGGAGCTTACGTGCGGCGGGGAGATCAATGAGTTCGCACAACTCCACGGCTCGAATCATCCGGAAGCGATCGGGTTGATGCGGATCATCGAGCAGGTTTTTGATTTGCTCTTGGGCTTCGACTTCCGTGGCTGGAAGGACACGACGAAGGATCGCAAACACCGCTTCGCCTTCTGTTCGTAGGGCCGCACGGGCTTCGAGTCGGGTGGCCTGGTCCGGGGCACTGAGTTGCTCGATCCGGGTGAGTGTCTTGGCTTCGTCGGCGGGTTCTGGTGGTCGCGCTTTGGCCTGGAGGAAGGCCAGGGCCGTGGGCGGGTGGTGCAGTATCTGACGCATCGCTCGGAAGGCCCGTCCGGCATCATCGTTTCGTAGCTCCTCCCAAAGAGAGTCAAAATCCGCGGCCCGCACTTCGCCAGGCTCGAGCCAATGCCAGTAGGAGAATTCCAGGATTGGCTCTTGGACTCCGCAGAGCATGATGCTCCGTTGATCGGGACTCAAGATGGTATCGATGGACGACTGCTCCGTGTCGATCTTCCAGCGAACTTGTTGGCTCGCCAACTCGACGACGTAAACATTCTGAGCGATTTCTAGAAGGCACACTCGGCCATGCCGGTCCAGGTCCGAGATGTAAGCGGGATTGATGTTGATGTCGGGTCGCAGGATCACCGGTGAGCGGCCACGTTCATCACGAACCAGAAATTTCTGGGATTCGGTGAGTCCGGCTTTCTTTTCTTCCTCCCGCCCTTCGGACATGTAGAGGGCATTCCGGCCTTGATGATCCGTGAAGATCCGCCCAAACGAGCGTGGGCCGTGGTTGGCGAATGGCCCCATCCAACGGCGTTCGGCAATGTTGTACCACTGACTCAGTCGATGATTTGGCGCTTCGAGCAAGAGTTCGCAAAACTGCCAGTGTCCATCCCCTGATAACTCATCGTCGTACAGGCCAACACCTGGGGGCAGATCGACTCGCCACTGATGGCCTGATGGCAACGCGACATAGATGTATTCGCCTCGCCCTGAAAGAAGGGCGAAATCTCCGTTTGGGGTGAACTTCACAGTTCGACGACCGTCGTCGCTGCTGACAATCTCGACCAGATCGCGTCCTGTTTCGCGGTTTGTGATCAAGAAACGAACTTCTTTATCGACTTGGTATTGCTCCACTCGCCAGCGAGGGTGCGTGCTCACGAGCTTGTCTGAAATATTCTGAACAGGAACCAGTGGACCGCTTACCGGGGCAAGGCCTTTGAGCCGAACTTCGTCCTCTTGCAGCTGCACCGGCCTCGATGAGGTCGCGAGTAGATAACCAATGTCGAAACGTTCGGTGTCGAGCCGGAAATAGCAGTCGGTGCGGGAATCCCGCTGACGGCAGAGCACTCGATTCGGCGGAAACGCGGAGGAGTGATGCGGCAGACCCGTCTTCAAATCCCAGACGCCGATGATGCCTTCATTCAGCCCCGAGAAGCCCAAACTGCCGTCGGGGGACACGGCATGCAGAGTCGACGAGGCCTCGGGGAAATCGATCTTTCGGGCCGTGAGTTGCGTCAGATCGAGGATGAAGTCATTGGTCCTTTGGAACTGGAACCAACAGCGGTTCTCGGTCAAGTCCAGGAACCGAGTGTACTGCCAGTTGTTTTGAGGGATCTCGATCAGACCGCTTTTGCCAGAGTGTGTGTCAACGCACCAGACCCGCTCTTGATGGTAGCCCAACAGCCAGCGACCATCTCGGCTGAAGTGCTTCAAGCGGAATTGCTTTTCTTCTGTCGTTTCAGGCCGTGGCAGCGTTCGGACCAAGCCCTCGCTATTCAGGAGGTAAATCAGCTTCTCGGACAACAAAGCCACCCAGCGGCCATCGTCCGATTTCTGATGATCGGTAAACTTTTTCTCCGGCATCTCGAATTGCCAGAGATAGCGATTCGCCCGAAGGTCAAACGCCCCCATGCCATCGTCGTAGTGGATGTGGACGATGCCGGCTGTGGAGATCTGATGCGAAGGGGGGTCGAGATAGGACCACGGCGATTTCTGGAAGACGACCCGCGTGTACTCTTGGGTGATTTGGCCATCCGTAAGACGATGATGTTGGACACGGTAATGCAGACCGTCGCCGTAGTGGATGGAGAGCATTTCGTCGCCATCAATCTCAGTCTGCACCCGAGACTGCGGATGGCGGAAAGTGTGGTAGTGCCATTGTCGCAAGATCCGACCGGTTTCGAGGCTCCAGAACTCGATGCGGTCTTCCCGCCGTGATTCGAAGATGATCCAGCGATTGAGTGGGTCGCATCCCCTGAAGGTAACACCCGTTTTGCAGCGCATCCGGGTCGAGCCGATTCGCCGCAACGCCCCTGGTGGCAACGGTGGCTCATCGTCTCCTGGGCGCGGGACCGCAGCCGACGCAGCCCCAAGCCAAGGCCAGCTCAGAGCGAGGCCCGATCCTGCCAAAAACTGACGACGATTCAGCAACATAATCCCGATGGTAACAAGCGGGTTCACTGAGCCACAAGAGAAAAAGCGATGAGCTATCAGTAGCTCACGGCTGATAGCTCACAGCTACTTCCCATACGCTGGGCATTTGCTGACGCGGCCACGGATTTCGGTGAGCAGTTCCTGAACTCGGGGATCGTCGAGTTTACCGAAATCGGATTCGAAGCGTTTTGGGGAGAGTCCTTCGCGGAGTCCTGTGAGCGCCGGGAGGTAATCGTCCGTCTGGAAGCCTTCGGCCAGTTTCGTCAGCCGTTTGGGATCTTGTTTGAGAGCTTTGCCCATCTCGACGCCGGCAAAATCCGCGGCAATGTCCACGAAGCTGAAGCCGCTCGTGCTGTTGAGGTCCATCATCTCTTTGGCGAGGCCCGCTCCTTCGGCAGCACCGGGGCCAAGCAGTTCGGTAAGAGCAGCTGAGACGGCAAAGTGCTGGCAGAGATCACGACGGTTTCGGAGTGTCGGGTTACCAAGGGCGTTGATGCGGTCTGCTCGTTCGACGTCCGTTTCAGCGGCGCGACAAAGGTCTTTGGTCAGGAAGTTGTCTCGGAGTGTCGGCGAGTCATCGAGGCCCACTCCTAGCCCCACCAGAAAGCCCGCAGCTCGTTGGGATTCCTCGAGCCGCAAGGCGGTGATTGCTGCCGCGCGGATGTAAGCCGCCGTGAGGTTGTCGCCACGTGGACGCTCACTGGCTTCGAGCCGTTTGATGCGCTCCGCTTCCAGCCGAATGGCCGCAACGATGGCTCGCACGCTTTCCGGTTGCACTTTCCCGGTCAGCTTCGCCTCTTTCGGCACCGTTGGCACAGCGTCTGCAACATTGACCTTGGGCCCAGCCATCGCCCCCCCCTGGGGGTTCTTTTTCACCCGCTCCAAGACGAGCAAGTGTTCCTGGCTCATCGTGTCTTCCGGGAGCAGTTGGGACATGGTCTTGTAAAGCGCTTCGAGCCGTTCGCGGTCGATGTTGGGCAAATCGGACCAAGTCTTGATGGCTTTCTCACGCCGATTCTTCGCCCAGATGTTCACAATCAGCAGGTTGAATGGGTCGTATTGAATCTTGAATCGCGGGGAGTTCGCAAGACCATTGCCAAGTTTCAGCCGCATGGCTGAGAGTGGGTCTGGGGAATGCACAGCACCAAAATAGTGGCCGAACTCTTTCAACAGGACTTCCTGCTTCTCGCCTTCACCTTTCAACTGTGGGTCGCGGATGATGATGTGCGTCGAGAAAGGCCCGCGGCTCATGCTCATTGGTAAATCCGGCGATGCCATGCCCGGGCGCTTTGGGGAGAAGCCCAGCATCAACACCCCTGGCTCGGCCTTCAACTTTCGCTCAAACTCTCGGAGTGAAGCGAAAAGATCATCCCCCGCTTCGGATTTCCACTGATCAACCCCGACGACTTCAATCGCCATGTTGCACTGCTTCTGCAAAAGTGTCGACACTTCTTCGAGGCGGTTCTTGAAGATCTGCTCGGCCGCATTTTTATTGCGAATTTCGTGCTGATCAAAACAGACTTTGACCTGAATTTTCCCAGCCTTTAACTCTGGCGGAGTTTTGGGGACATCCTTGATCTCGGGCAGTTTGCCCGCTAACTCCAAGCCATGAAACCCGACCTTCATGCCATCATCGGCGAACAGATACGCCGTGTAAGGATCGAGGCGAAAGCGCGTCGCTTGGTCGCCGAGGGTAAAGGCAATCTCCGGTTCCGCCCCGACGACGATGCAGCGATTTTCCAGCGGAGCCAACTCGAACTGTCGGACTTCGTTCTTCTCCGCCGTCGGCGAACTCAGTTCAAAGCGGATCGGCTTCGTGGTCAGGTTCCCGATGGCCAAAAACTGCGCCGACGCCTCGGACAACCAGCCAAAACTGAGCAACACCACCACCAGGATTCTCGTCGTCATGATCCATCTCCACGGATTGAAGACAAGCCTAGCAGAGATTTCGCCCGATTCCAAACCCCCTTGCCGAAAATCTGTTCAGCGAAAGAGGCACTCAAACGTTAGCAAGTCTTGAGCTTTACTGTCTTCCAAGCTCCGAAGTGTAAAGCCCCAGTTCTTCGTTGATCTCCATCATCTCTGCCATTCCCCGAAGCTGCATTTCATGCCGAATTCCCAGTGCTTCTCGGCTATGGCCTCTGTTGGTGGCAGTGCCCATCTGGCGAGCGGCCTCGGCGTTCATCTTGTCAGGCAGTTAGACACCGTCTCACTCGTGACGGAGCCCCACGGAGAATTCCAATCTAGACAAGATAGACTTGATTTTATTCCACTTCGGAATAAAGTAAGCTGTAGCACGGGAGATTCCCCCGCAAATAATTCTGGAATGGAATATTCATGTGGGAAATGAGGGCAACCGATCAATACGGTCGCAGGCTCAAACAGTTCTCCAAAAAGCATCGCCGGGAACTTCTTGCCATGCTGGATAACCTGGACACCTACCTGAAAACTTTGCAATCCGGAGTGAGGCCGTTGCAGGTTCAACATGGTTTCCTTCACACTGAAACGCATGGAGCGATCGCCATCGACCAAAAGGGAGCTGAGGGAAAACCGACGCAGACCCGGCTTTACGCCTACCCCGATTCGGAAACAGAAATCTTGCACCTGATCACTATCGGAGACAAGAAATCACAACGAGAAGACAACGCGACCTGTCGTGAATTCATCGTGGGTTTGCGTGAAGAGAAACAGAAATTGAATATCGATCAATCACAAGAATCAACAGAAACACCAAACAACACAAACTTAGATACTGAAAATATCACAAATGAAGACAATCCCTGTTGACAGTTCTGCTAAAAGCCACGGAAACGTCGCCGATATGCTGAAAGATTTGCTGGAAGACGATGTTGAGTTCGCCACTGAGCTTGATGATAAACTTCGACAGCGGCAGTTCGTCAAAGCCCTTGCAATAATTCGAAATCGTGCTGGTCTCTCTCAGCAACAACTGGCCGAAAAAATGGGTTGTACCCAATCCAAAATCTCGAAGCTCGAAAGTGGCCTCGATGCCGACCTGAAGCACGGTGATGTTCTCGGCATTTTGAAAGCCACTGGACACGAAGCCAAAATACTACTCATCCGTCAAAACGGGAATGTGTCAAGAGAAGTCATGCACCATCTCGCGCAGATTCAGAGTACTCTTGAACGCTTGGTTCTCTTGAGTGGCGATGACGCCTCAACAGTGAATGCGGCCATAAAATTCACCAACGGTGTTGAAATAGCTGTCAAAGGCATGCTTTCAAATGTTCAGGCTGCCCTCATCGACGCACCAAGTCAACTCGTGCAAGTGGAGACCCCTGAATCAGAGCCCGACGCTGAGATCACCCCTCCGCAACCCAATCCGCGTCGGAAACTCGCCAAAGCTGACCACTAACCCCTTTCCCGAACCCCGCCTCCCCAGGTTCGCTCACTCCTGGTATGTTGAGACTCCGGTTGGCCCTTGGTTTGGGCGGGCCGTTTCTATTTGGGAGGGCCAGGCGATGGCTCAGGTTGCGTTGAAGTTGCCAGATGGTTCGGTGCGGCAGGTCTTGGCGGGGTCGCGGCCTCGGGAAGTGGCGGAGGCGATCGGTAAACGCCTCGCCCAGGCGGCGATTGCGGCGAAGGTCAATGGCGAGATCGTCGATCTCGAACGGGAGTTCGATGAGAAGACTCCCGAGGTCACTTTCCAACTCCTGACGGACAAAGACCCCGAAGCCCTCGAAGTGCTGCGGCACTCGACGGCTCACATCATGGCCCGGGCCATCATGCGGCTCTATCCGGGGGTGCAACTCGCCTTCGGGCCAACCACCGACAACGGCTTCTACTACGATGTCGATAGCCCGACGCCGATCAAGGAAGAAGACTTCCCGAAGATCGAAGCCGAGATGGCCAAGATCATCAAGGAAGCCGAGCCATTCGAGCGCTTCGAACGCGCCATCCCCGAAGGTCGGCAACTCATCGCGGATTTGAAACAGCCGCTCAAGGTCGAGCATATTGACCAAGAATTGGCGAAGTTCGGCTCAGTGAGCTTCTACCGCCAGGGCGAGTTTATTGACCTTTGCCGTGGGCCACATATCCCCCATGCAGGCAAGGTCGGGGCGTTCAAGCTCTTGTCGATTGCCGGGGCCTACTGGAAGGGCGACAGCTCACGCCAACAACTGCAACGCCTCTACGGCACGGCCTTCTTTGACCAGAAGACCCTTGATGCGTACTTGAAACAGGTCGAGGAAGCCAAGAAACGCGATCACCGTCTGTTGGGCAAAAACTTAAAACTCTTCACCATCAGCCAGGCAGCCGGGCAGGGCATGATCCTGTGGATGCCCAAAGGGGCGACGCTCCGGCATCTTCTCGAAAGCTTCATCCGCGAGGAGCTGGTGAAACGGGGCTATCTGCCTGTTTACACGCCGCACATTGGCAACCTGAATTTGTACCGGACCTCGGGCCACTTCCCGTACTACGCGGATGGTCAATTCCCACCGATGTATATGAACCCCATGGCGCAAACCGTGGATGTCTGGTATACACTCGCTGAAAAGAATTTACTGACAGCCGAGCAGGAAACCGCGTTCTTGGATGTGGTCAAAGGGATCAGCGAAGGGAAACTCCCCGAGAACCCAGACCAAGACTTACCACGCATCACCATGGGGCAAATGAAGCTCGATGCGCGGGCGCTGTATCTGAGCTACCTGGCCGCGACCGACAAAGCTGGGAAGCTCGCCGAGTTGAAAGCCTGGATCAGTGGCCAAGAAGGCTACCTGCTCAAGCCGATGAACTGCCCGCACCACATCCAGATTTACAAAGCGACGCCCAAGAGCTACCGGGACTTGCCGCAACGGCTCGCGGAGTTCGGCACCGTGTACCGCTTCGAGCAATCGGGCGAGCTCGGCGGCATGACCCGTGTGCGGGGCTTCACCCAAGACGACGCCCACTTGTTCGTCACCCCGGAGCAAGTGGAGGACGAACTGCGTTTGGAAATCGAGCTGGTGCTGTTCGTGCTGCGAACCCTGAACCTGAACGATTACCGCGTGCGAGTCAGCGTCCGTGATCCGGAGTCTTCGAAGTATGTCGGTGCATCGGAACTCTGGGAAAAAGCCGAGGCTACATTACTCAAGATCGTGCAAGGGACCCCCGGGTTGAACTACGCCATCGGCGTCGGCGAGGCGGCGTTTTATGGGCCGAAGATCGACTTCATCGTCCGGGATTGCATCGGCCGCGAGTGGCAACTCGGCACCGTGCAACTCGACTACAACCTGCCGGATCGCTTTGAACTGGAGTACGCGGCAGCCGACAACACCATGAAGCGGCCGGTCATGTTGCACCGTGCCCCGTTTGGCAGCATGGAGCGCTTCTGCGGCATCCTCATCGAGCACTTTGCTGGGGCCTTCCCGCTTTGGCTCGCCCCAGAGCAAGCCCGTGTGCTCACGATCTCCGAGAAGTCCAACGACTACGGTGTCGCCGTCGTCGAGCAACTCAAAGCCGCCGGCTTGCGGGTCTCGCTCGATAACCGCAGCGAAAAGATCGGCGCCAAGATTGCCCAGGGTAGCCTAGAGAAGATCCCGTATCTCCTCGTCGTCGGCGAGAAAGACGCCGCCGCGGGGACTGTGGCCGTGCGCGATGAGTCCATCCCCGACCTCGAGAAGCGCAACCTGGGCCCCAAGCCGATCGCCGAAGTCGTGGCCCTGCTCACGGACGAAGTGAAAACCAAACGCATCCGCAACATCAGCACCGCCACGCTCAATCTCGACGCCGGCGAAAAGAACGCGGGGTAACACTCGACAGCCCGAAATGGATACCATTTCGGGCTGTTGCTCCGGAGGACAGATATGAAGGAAGCCGAGTGGTTATCTTGTAGTGTCCCTCGGGATTTGATGACTTACGCTCGCAGCCGAAAGGGGAAGGCGAGTATGCGTTATCAGCTCGGCCCCGAGCGGTTGGAACGCAGATTACGACTGCTCCATGTGGCTTGTTGTCGACGGATTTGGCCGTACCTGACAGATCAGCGAAGTCGTCATGCCGTCGAGATCACGGAACAGTACCTCGACGGCTTGGCTGGCACGAACAAACTTGAAGTCGCCTTCTCGGATGCATTGACTGCTTGCGAGACCGTACCGCGTGCTCGAAACGCAGAGCACACCGCAGCGAGTGTCGCTGCTGTAGTGGCTTCATGGGATTACTCAAAGAGAGCATTTGACATCTCTGACTCCGCGTCTGATTTAGCGGCCATGGTGCCAGCCTACACGAGTGATGGTTACAATCTTCGCCTGCGAGCCGCTGAGAGTGCTGTCATATCGGACTTCATCCGGGACATCCTCGGCAACCCCTTTCGGCTGGTGGCAGTGGCCAAGAAAGAGTGGCTCACTTCGGAAGTTCGTGGCTTGGCTGAGAACATCCACAAAGGCCAGCACTACGACCGGTTGCCGATTCTCGCGGATGCACTCCAAGAAGCCGGTTGCTGGGACGAGGAAGTCCTCAACCATTGCCGTGGGCCTGGGCCGCATGTTCGAGGCTGCTGGGTCGTCGATATGCTCCTCCAGACCGGTGAAAGCCCATGAAGCCGAAAGTGATCAAGACGGAAGCGGAATACGAAGCGACCATGGCTCATGTTGAAGAGATATTCGACGCAAAACCTGGTACGACTACAGGCGACGAATTGGAACTTCTGCTATTGCTCGTCGAGAAGTACGAAGACAAAGCCTTCCCGATCGACCTCCCTGACCCCATCACCGCGATTCACTTCCGGATGGATCAGCAGAATTTGAAACCAAAAGATTTGATTCCCTACATCGGCAGCAAAAGCAAAGTGTCTGAGGTGCTGAATGGTCAACGAGAGCTTAGCTCGAATATGATTCGTAAGCTCGTCTCCGGATTGGGCATCCCTTCAGAGGTTCTACTTCAAGAGCCATGCTGAATCTGGTGAAGAGCTGGTGGCCATGATCTCAGGGAGCAGATATGAAGGAAGCCGAGTGGTTGTCTTGTAATGTTCCTCGGGATTTGATGACTCACGCTCGCAGCCGAAAGGGGAAGGCGAGTATGCGTTATCAGCTCGGCCCCGAGCGGTTGGAACGGAGGCTTCGCCTCCTCCATGTCGCCTGTTGTCGGCGGATTTGGCCATATCTGACAGATCAACGAAGTCGTCATGCCGTCGAGATCACGGAACAGTACCTCGACGGCTTGGCAGGCACGAACAAACTTGAAGTCGCCTGCTCGGGTGCATTGACTGCTTACGAGGCCATACCGCGTGCTCGAAACGCAGAGCACACCGCAGCGAGTGTCGCTGCTACAGTGGCTTCATGGGATTACTCAAAGAGAGCATTTGACATCTCTGACTCCGCGTCTGATTTAGCGGCCATGGTGCCAGCCTACACGAGTGATGGTTACAATCTTCGCCTGCGAGCCGATGAGAGTGCTGTCGTAGCAGGCTTCATCCGGGACATCCTCGGCAACCCGTTTCGGCTGGTGGCAGTGGCCAAGAAAGAGTGGCTAACCTCGGAAGTCCGTGGGCTGGCGCTCAACATCCACCAGGGGCAGCTCTACGAGCGATTGCCGATTCTCGCGGATGCACTCCAAGAAGCCGGTTGCTGGGACGAGGAAGTCCTCAACCATTGCCGTGGGCCTGGGCCGCATGTTCGAGGCTGTTGGGTCGTCGATATGCTGCTGAGTTTCCGAGGTTAACGACTTCAACGCTAGTCTGGCGTATCATATCCGCTCATCTCAGCGGGCGAACTCATGGAATCGGCGAAGATCCTACTACTCGCGGTGTTTGCGGCTTGTGGCTACGGCATTATCCACGACCAGATCACGGCGCGGCTGTGTGTCGAGTATTTCACCGTGGGCCACAAGAACCCGTTCCCCACGGAAGACCCGACGCTGCTTGGCTTCTGCTGGGGTATCTACGCGACTTGGTGGGTGGGGTTGCTGCTCGGGTGGGCGTTGATCATCGCGGCGCGAGTGGGTCGGCGGGTGCCACGCACGGCGGCCAGTCTCGTGAAGCCGACGCTGTTTCTCTTAGTCGTCATGGCGGCCTTTGCGGCCGTCGCGGGGGTGATTGGTCAGATGCTGGGGCAGACCGGCAAGCTGACGCTGAACCCCGACATCGCCAATCTCGTCCCCCGCAACAAGCATGCCGCCTTCGTCGCCTGTATGCTCGCCCACAGTGTGAGCTACTACGTCGGCTTCGTCGGCGGCGGCATTCAAATCGCCATCATCTGGGCCACCCGTAAAAGGCTGCCAAAGGATCTTGTTCACCGATCAAAGCAAGCGTGACTTCTTCTGATCGTAAGACTTGGACCCACCAGCAATCGTCGGCATGGTAGCCACAACGACTAATCGCCAGATGATCTTGTCACCATCTTGAATTGTTGGGCTTGTGGTCGAGAACGGCTCGACTAGGCCATTCGGTTGGTTGATTTGGACACCACCGCGAACCAAGTACCACTGCCAGGTCGTGATGGAGTTGTCGCCATTGACTCCATCCGCGAGTTCGTAAAGACCTGCTGGGAAGAGTCGTCCGCTGCTGATGCTAGGGGTGTCTTTCACTAACACTGCACTCGCCTGGTAGAGAGTGCCGTCAGGAGCTGTGATGTAGTTGAAATCCTCTGGGCCACCACGTGCAGCTTCCATCACATCTCTGATCGTGGGATTGGGTTTGGTAACAGTGACGTCCTTGTGGAACTGAATACCGACCACGCGCAAGTTGACTTTCATAAGACTGCTTTCTGAAAAAGGGGGATTTGGGCAATCTCAGCCTAGAGAAACTGCAACCGAATTTGAAGTGAATATATCGTTAAACTGTCTGAATTTTAAGCAAATGACCGAAAAAGCCGAGAAATACAATCGTATTGCATTTGAATAATTTCGCCAGTCAGGTGTACTGATCCCTGGCGTGACCGGCTGCCTTGAGCACGATGGCAGGCGGCATGTGTGACCAGACATCAAGGTGTGCCGACCGCCGGCGTGGCTCGCTGCTCCGTCCCGAGTGCTGCCCGATACGCAGCGACGGCGCGGTAGTAGGCTGCGAGTGCCTCGACGACTTGAAACTTGTTATTGGCGGTTGTCAATTCACGGAGGTTCAAGATCAGAGCATCCGAGGAACCGAAGTCCTTTCGTTGTTCTTCCTGGTTCTGGACTTTGACAGCAAATTCATAAGCTTCACGCGCCTTAGTCAGGGTCTCCTTGGCTCGCTCCATTTGTAGTGCTGCGTTCTGGACTTCGATCAAGATACGATCGCGTGCGTCCTTCTCGTTGTAGAGGAGTTGGATAATCTGGGATTCGGCAACACGTCGACGACCAAGGGCATCACGTCGTGGCACGGGCAATTCAAAGTTCGCCCCAACTTGGGCCGAAGATCGGTCCAGGTCTTTCTTGCCACCACCCACATCTTGGCTGCCGAAAGCGAAAACATTGAGTCTTGGGTAGAAGTCGTTCAGCGCCAGATTCAGATCGACACCTAACCGCTGACGCAGCAGTTGGAACCGCACTAACTCAGGTCGGTTCGCGATCGCGGCAGCGACGTCAACATTCAGATTCTCAGAGGTTGTTGGTAACTGGGTATCGAGGAACTTACCAGGTAACTGGTTTGGCTTTGGAACGACCGGTTCACCGGCTTCGTTTCGATAAAAGAGAGAGAGGTTGATGGCCGCTTGACCGAGAAACTGATCGGCCTGAACGATCGCTGCTTTGCGTTCGCTGACTTGCCGTTTGTTTTCAGTCACTGCAAGAATTGCCGCGCTGCCAAAGCCGAATTGCTTCTCGAGTTTTACTTGTCGTTCTTCGGCTAACGTCAAAAGTTCTTTGGTGACCTCGTATCTCGCACCGGCTTGGATCCAGGTCCAATAGGCCACGGCTGCGTTGGCGAAGAAGCCGATGCGGGCTTGGCGGATACTCGGCTCCGCGAGTTGAGTATTGATCTGGGCCACACGGACTCGGGCACGGGCGGGGTCGATGGCCCCACCCCGTAAGATCGGCATTGTGCCTCCGACGCGGAATTCACCGCCGTCAGCAGTCAGTGAGCCACCGTTGTAACTGGGGAAGTCGTTGAACCCCGTGCGATAACCAGCGATGAAGCTGGCTCCGTTGAAAGGCGTGGGTTGCTCGACGTTGAAGTCAAAAATGCGGCTCCCGAAGCTACCATCTTGGTTCTGGAAACGCGAGCGGATCACTGGATCGAAGGCCGATTCGGCTGTTGTGATCTGGCCCTGAGCGATGTTCCGCTCTTGCTCGATCACGTAGACGAGCGGAAAACTCGCTTGCACGGAATCGAGTACCGTCTCGAGCATCAGCGGGCCGTTGGCTGTCGGGGCCGTGAGCGGGGGTTGTTTGTCGATGGATTGAGTCGGAGTATCGGGTAGTTTGGTGGGAAGAGTGCTCGGGGGCGGCAGATCCGCAACGGCCACGGAGTTACGGATGTTCGCAATCGAGTTGGGCGTAATCCCATTACAACCCGTGATCACTCCTGTCGTGGCACAAAGAGCCATGAGGCTTCCCCGCTTGAGGAAAGCCTTGAAATCACGAGGCTTCCTTGCCTCTGGCAGTCGCATGTCACTTCCCCACTGGCCCCAGGATGCTGCCGCCTTGCTTGGTCTTCTGTTCGCGTGCGACTGGGAAGCCGTTCAACAGCCGCCACAGTTCGTACCCGACGCTGACCTGATTGACGATCACCCAGCCCTGAGCGCGAACACCTTGGCGGAGGATCGATTCCTCGGGCCAAGGGTCGGCTTTCGAGCCGTCAGGCTTGGTCGCCGAGGGGCGAACCAAGATCCGGAAATGCGATTTGTCGTCAGCAGTCGGGTCAATGACGAAAATCGTTCCCTCGAACGTCCCCGTCGCAGCGTCAGGATAGGCCGCGAATTGCACGGCGGCCCAACCTTCGAACTGCAGAATGACCCGATCCCCCTGCTTCAGAATCGGCAAATCGCGTCCATCAATCGCAAGTTCGGCGACCATATCGGGGTGGTCGAGATTGGTCAAGACATCATAAGCGACCGCGCCAGCCCCGGCTAAACCAAGGTGGCTCGGCATGTTTTCGGCATTCAGTTTGTAATCCGGCTTGGCATCCGGAACCAGTCGAGCTAGGCGATCGGTGGGCCGCACCAACTGTCCGCCGGCTTCGCCGTTCGCCACTAAGCGGAAGATCGTCCCATCCATCGGCGAGAGCACTTCCATGTTCTCTTGGCGAGCGATGCGAGTTTCAAGGTCAGCACGCTCACGGAACAAGCGGTTGAGATCACCATTAGCGGAAGCCAGGCTTTCCTGGGCCAATTTTACCTGGGCTTCTGCTGAATCCTCTTGAGCCTTTCGACTGTTCTTGATCGCACTCAATGCGTTTGAAGCACCGGTTTTACGATGCTCTGCGACTGCGACACGTTTAATCGAGATTTTGTAGGCTGCGTCGGAGATTTCAAAGTCGTTCACAGAAACTAGATTCCCCTTCAATTGCTTCTCGTCTCGCTCGAAGCGGAACTTGGCTCGTTCTCTATCAAAATTCTCTTGATCGACCAATGCTTCGGCAGCCAGTAGGTTGGCTTCAGCACCTGCTATGTTGTCACTTAAAGAGAGCAATAAGTTGTTCTTGCTACTGATAACATCCTGCACCCTTCCAGTGGCGAAATTGATGCGACTCTTGAGTTGAGAAATCTGCCGATCAAAGTCTTCAAGCTGTTCCCGCATCCGCTTCATGATGAACGGATCGTTGTCTTCCAGCGTCAGCAGGCGTTGGCCTTTGACGATCTTCTGGTTCTCGAAGACGTGCCATTTCTTGACGCGGCCTTCGATCGGCGCGGTCACGAACTGTGGGCGTTTTGCGGGGTTCCAGGCGAGAACTTGTCCGTTGCCGAAGACGGTTTGCGTCCAGGGGGCGAGGAGCAACGCCGGAAGGGCAGCGATGAGGATGATGCCGAGGATCACGGCGAGCCGGGTCGCGGAGCGGGGGGTCTTGGCCAGTTCCATGGCTGGCAAATTCCTCTTACGCTGCTCCTGGAACATGTCGAAATCGGTCTTCACTCCGCCCATGGCTTGGCTCCTGTGACGTTGGACTGTCATCCAACATCCTAGGCGCATCGGTAAGCGAAAACCCAACGGATTTAGCCGATGAAGATGCCGCCGTTGAACTCGGCTTCGAAGAGTGTTTCGGATGAGGTCGGCTTGGGGTTCGGGTTGGTACTCAGCTCGAAGCCATCGTACCGCGAGACGGTCGGTGCTTGGCCGGGGCCAGAACTGATCAAGAGTTCGCTGCGGTTATCGGAGTTGAGACGCTTCACGGCCACTCGGATCCCAGAGCGGCTCTCGGGGTCACCAGCGAAGAAATTGGCAATGGCAAGCCGGTTCTGACCGTTCGAGGCGAGCATCGCTTGGCCGTCCAAGATGTAAACTCGTGGTCCTCCGCCTGGTCCGGCGCCGAAGGTCAGGTCGGCCCGGCCATCGCCGTTGATGTCCCCGAGAGCGACGAAGACGCCGTCTTGCAGTTTGGGTTCGAAGATGAAGAAGTCCGCAATCAGTTTCTCAGGCCGGCCCTGGCGGATGCTGACGCCATCGTAGAGCGCCACTCGTGGCCCACCACCGACACCTGCGGCCACGGCCAAATCGGCGACACCGTCACCGTTCATGTCGCCAACGGAGATTCGACAGCCACCTCGGAAGCGGGGGTCTTCGATGCCTAAGAAGTCCGCGATGACATCGTTCGTCCGGCCATCAAAGACGCGGATGCGGGGTCCACCGCCGACATCCGCGGAGGTGATGACTTCATCGAAGCCGTCTTGGTTCAGGTCCGCACTGGCAAGGAAGACCCCGCCGGTGAAGGATTCTTCGTAGGCCAGGAAGCTGCGGATCAACGCATTCGTTCTGCCATCGAAGATGCGCACTTCGGGTGCCATGCTGGGGCCAGGGGCCGTGACGATATCGGCGAACTTGTCGCCTGTCAGTTCGGCGGCCGCACTGCGAACACCACCGGTGAAATTGCCATACGGTGTGAATTGCGTCCGGATCGAGCCGTTGGGGTTGAAGACCAGAATCTGCCCAACACGGCCTTTATCCGAGCTGATGATGGTCAACTCTTCCCGCGCGAGTGGCGGCTTCGGTGGCTGGGGTGGAACGGGCGGTTCGGGGGGCGGTGGCGGCGGAGGTTGTGGGGGCTCCGGAGGCAATGGCGGCACAGGCGGCGAGACGCTATCGATTTCCCAGCCGATGTCTCTCAGGCCCGCGAGGTCAAGTGTCGTGTAGTTTTGGTAAATGTGATCGGCCGGGTCGCCGTTCATGATAGCTGGGCGGTTTTCCTTGACGGATTTAACACCCGGCGCCCAGTGCGCCGCCGCGTCTTCGAACTCGACGGGGACAGTGAGGCCGTTGTTCGCCCGGATCGCATGCGGGCCAGTGAAGTACCAACGCGAATCCACGACGGATTGCTCGATCTTCTGCGACCAAGACGTTGCGGTTCCATAGCCCAAGATGTGGCCGAGTTCGTGAAGCACCGTGGAGCGGAAATTGATTTGGTCAGGTTGAGCGCCGTTGGGGTCAGCCCCGAAGTACCAGTTCGTTTCCAGATTGAAGCTGATCGAGCCACCCCAGGGTCCGAAATCGGTAAACGTGCCATCGAGGCCCCAGGCGCCGAGTTGGTTCCGGGTGTAAACGGCATCTTGGAATGGCCCGTCGCCACTGGCGTTCGCCACGGTGCCGCCGGATGCCAAAGCCACAAAACGCTCGCCATCGCCAGTGGATTTGCCACCGACATAAATAATGATCGTATCTTCGCCCACGAACAGATTTTCGAGCCGCTCATCGGCACCGGTCGAAGGGTTCACAAATTGCGCGGTCCAGAGCCGTTTCATGGACAAATTCGGCGCAATCGCGGCCAGATTATCCTTCAAAAGCGCGCCGAGTTCTTTACCCGCGGCTTCGAGTGCTGCCACACGCTCGGGGGAGTCAAAGAAAATGGAGTCGCCGTTGGAGAAGCGGTCGTAATCGAAGCGGAAGTCAAAACGAACGGGCGTCAGCCGGTCCTCAAGAACCGTGACATTCAACCCAACAGAACGCTTGACGACGCGGTTCATGCAATCCAAGCCCGATCAGGTGAGGCCATCTTGAATTCGACGTATCCCAGTTCTGCCATTTTAGCAGAAACTGGTGTTAACCGTGACCATGTATTAGACGCTCTCGCTGTCCGAAAAGTGCGCGCGATTTGAGAATTTTCATGACTCTCACTTAAGTCCGCTGCTTCCATCCGCTACGAGAGCTGCGTCTCCGCGACTTCCAGAGCACGCATCAGGCTCATCGCCTTGTTAATGGTCTCTTGGTTTTCCATGTCGGGGTCCGAGTCCGCGACCAGCCCAGCGCCCGCCTGGATGTCCGCGGTCGTGCCCGTCAGGACCATCGTTCGCAGGGCGATGCAAGTATCGGTGTTACCGCAATAATCGACGTAACCGATCGCTCCACCATAAGGCCCGCGCCGGTGCGGCTCCAACTCGTCGATGATTTCCATCGCCCGGACTTTCGGTGCCCCACTCAGTGTTCCCGCAGGCAACGCGGAGCGCATCGCATCGAAGGGCGTTCGCCCTTCGGCCAGTTCACCCACCACCGTGCTCGACAGGTGCATGACGTGAGAATACCGCTCGACTTGGAGTAAATCCTGAATCCGCACGGAACCGATCTTCGCCACGCGACCGACATCGTTGCGGGCCAGGTCCACGAGCATGATGTGCTCGGCGCGTTCTTTGGGGTCGTTGACCAGTTCGATGGCCAGTTGACGGTCTTCCTCGACCGTCTTACCACGTGGCCGGGTGCCAGCGAGTGGCCGGACGGTCATCTCGTTGTTCTCGACCCGGCACATGATCTCTGGCGAGGCCCCGATCAACGTCGCCGGTCCACCTTCGACGAAAAACATGAACGGACTCGGGTTCACAATGCGCAAGGCTCGGTAAATGTCAAACGGCTTGGCCGTGGTCTCGGTGCGGAACCGCTGCGAAAGGACGATCTGGAACGCATCCCCCGCGAGGATGTACTCCTTCGCTTTCTTCACTGCGTCTTGATACCCGCCTTGTGCAAAGTTTGAGGTATACCGTGGTGAAACCATGCCGGGCTTCAGTGCTGCGGCCTCGGGAGCGATGTCTGAGATCGGCAGACTCACACCCACGGAACTGAGCCGATGGACCAACTCATCCACGCGATCGCACGCCACCTGATACGCCACCTGCGGATCGGCACCAGCGGGAGTGCGGGCCATGACCACAACATGGATGGTCTTGTAGATGTGGTCGAAGATCAGCATCCGGTCGTAGAAGGCGAAGGACAGGTCGGCGATGCCTCGATCATCGGTCGGGGCGTTGGGCAGGTTCTCGATGTAGCGGATGGTGTCGTAAGCTGCATGGCCCACGGCCCCGCCTAAGAAGCGCGGCAAGCCCGGCAGCACCGGTGAGCGGAACGCGGCGATTGTCTCTTCGAACAGTTTCAACGGGTCCGGGTGAGTGGTTTCGACCCAGGCTCCGCCGACGGTTTTGGTCCGCACCTTTTGGCCATAGGCCTCGAACCACTGAAACGGCGACGATCCCAGGAAGCTGTATCGCCCGACCCGCTCCGTACCGACGACGCTCTCAAACAAGAAGCCACCCGAGGCTTCCCGAATCTTGGCATAAGCCGAAACCGGAGTGAGGTCATCCGCCGCAATCCGCCGGTAAACTGGCACGACGGTGTGGCTCTTCGCCAACTGTGCAAACTCATCCAACGCAGGTCGGTAACGCATAACACCCACCCAAGAACACTCCCTTTGGTGTATGCCAGCGCGTGGAAAGTAGAAGAGACTGGGATGGGTTGTGTCACGCCATCACCAGCAAACCCAACACGAAGTGGCAGGCCGTGATTGGCCAAAGCAGTCGGGTACGAAGGAACAAATAGCCCCAACAGACACCAATGAGTGCTGTGACAACCATGAAGCCCATCATCGGCGAGTGCGATAGCCCGAACAAGACCGCAGTGGCAAAGACGGCGAAATGTCTGTGACCAGGGAGTTTCCCGTCTGTGAGCCGCTCGAAGCCAGGCAGAATGAGCGAAAAGAACAGGAAATCCTGAACCACGCACCAGAGCAGGTAGGCCACCGGGTGCAGCACACTCGGGGTGGGAACAGCAAGGCACTTGAGCGCGGCGATGGGCACGAGCGAGACGACCGCCAGCAATCCCGTGTTCCAAAGCCCGCTGGCGAGGTCGTCCTCATGCCGGTCGGGCCGACCGCCCCAGGTGAACCCCCACCACGCCGCGACTCCCGACCGCCACACCACGCCATGGATCGCATAGCCCCCGGCTAGAACACAGACCGCCCCGCACACCCACGAAAACAGCCGGCTGGAGAGTGGGACGAATATCACCACCGCGAACAGCGCAGCCAGCACGACCACCAGTTCGGAGGTCACGCGGGCGACCGACGGCTTCCGCACCCGCCGCCGCTTCGGACGGCTGATGCGTTCCACGGGGGCTGAGTGCAGCGGGTCCGGTCCGATTGGTGGCATCAAGGCGGACTATCCATCACGAGAGAAACTGCTGTGGCTGGTATCGCCATCTTACACAAGGTACTTGGCGTAGTCCGATCACGGCGAAGCCTCGGTGACGGGCTACACACCTGAAACCATCCAAGTGGAGCAAGTGAACCTGGCGGATTTTCCTTTTGGCATCCCCAGTTTCAGTCTTTACGATTGAATACCTCGAACTTGTTATCCTGACCCTGGGAGAGCGATGTGGCGAATGAGCAGTTTGCATTCCTGAAAGCCTCACGTGTGCCAACTCAAGAGCAGTGGCAGCAGGCGATTGACCGCACCGGCTTCGACCTGAAAATGGACCCAACCTGTGAACCCCGCACGAATTACGGCTTCGTCCCCTGCACCTTGGAGGGCAGGGAATCTGGCGTTGAGATGTACTTCAACGATTCATCCGACTTCATTCAGGATTTCGCAGAGTTGATAGACGATTTAAGCGACCGAGATTGCTGCATCTCCTTCCGCTGGGGCGGAGACATGCAAGAGTGCGCGTGCGCAATGATCGCATCGTTCGCACTCGCTGCGGAGTTCGGTGCGCTTGTCAGCTACGAAGGCGAGCACACATACTACGATCTCGTTGTCTTCCGCGACGATGTCCGAAAGGCTATCCAACCACCCAAGAGACGTAGGTAGTTCGTCAGCGGAGCCGTGGGTGATCGCAACGGTCAATCACATTCGAATCGCCGGACAGGCCGAGCGCCACGAGCCCTGGCGTTTCGCCGAAACTGCAACACAGAGCACCCCGCCACATAAAAAACGGAGCCACAGCGCTGGCGTGACTGACACCGCGAAGAAGTTGAAAATTAATTCATAACAAGAGTTTCTCTTGCGATTGCCTCGACGATTTTTGAGACACAACGCTTCAAAACATCGAAAAGGTATCTGGTGTTCGAGGGGACAATCTGGATTTCTTCGCCAATGACTCGGAGTATTTTTCCATCTCCGACCTCGACTTTTTCCGAGGTCGAGAAATCGCGGATCTTATCGCCATAGTGCTTCTTTAGATCGTCAGTAAGAAAGCCGCCGAAGTGAGCGATCGCGTTGCGGACAAGTCTCGCAAATTTTATGTCATCGTTCAACCAGCAATCATCTTTAAGCAATGGGTAAGTACAAGGAAAGAAGTCATCGAATCTGTCGCCTTTCTTTTTTCCAAAAGCTGGCTCCTTGATTCTCATGAGCCCAGCTAAAAAATCCTCGTATGCGAAATAAAGCGAGGCGAAACTACTCTTTTGTATTCCCAAAATCGAGAACCTGAAATCTACAGATTCGGATATATCGTTCCAATATTCGATAGCGTCTATGCTAGGAGTGTTTTTCACAGAACTGAAATTCTGAAATGCCTCTGCTTCGAGCTTGGATATTGTGCGTTTTAAGGCTGATTTCTGAGATAGAGTCAAACTCTCTTGCATTTTGTCAATCACTTTTTTATATATCTCCGTGACTACATGGCTTGCGTAGCTTTTTCGAAATTCCTCATGTCCATTAGACTTACCTGTTGAAAAGCACCGTATTTGTTCAACCATGAGCCATGGTAGTAAATAGCACCCATTAGTTTGCCGACATGCCAAAAGAAAGCTATCTAAAGGTTTTTCGATGGGATTTCCTAAAGAAGCCGAAGAGACACTTTTTGCCCATTCGGAGTCATAGAATGATTTGTACGATTCGTAATTCGAATCGAGTATGTACGCTCTGATTACTTCGTTTTTCACGGGTGTATCATCCTTATGGTTATGGAGAAAATTGTGTGACGTTATCGAGAATGGATCACCAGAATTCGTCGAAGTTTGTGGACGCTGCTTCTCAACCTGGAAAAGCCTTCTGCAACAAGTGACTGATTGAATTCTAAAGAGGTTCCGAACTTGCGTCTACTGAAGTACTACGTGTTTTGAAGACTTAATTTGGGAAGGTTCATAGGACCAGGCCTGGGACGGTGGCTAACTCTTGGCGAGGCTATTCAACTCAATGTTGCTAAGAGTAGTTGGGTTAAGTCAACCCACAATCCCAGCCAAAACCCAGGGCTTCGCCCTGCGGAAAACAAGTATACTGAGCATCTCACCTGAACCCAGCTTCGGCCGGGGTTCTCGTTGATGATATTCACTGAGAGATTGACCGATGCCGACTTATCATCCCGCTGTGATTGAACGCCGTTGGCAAGAATACTGGCTGACGAACAAGACCTTCCGCACGCCGGACCCGGATGCTCCTGAGGTGAAGGGGAAGCCGAAGTATTACATCCTCGATATGTTCCCGTACCCGAGTGGGGCTGGGCTGCATGTCGGGCATCCGGAGGGGTACACGGCCACGGATATTCTGGCGCGGTATAAACGGATGAAGGGCTTCCATGTGCTGCATCCGATGGGCTGGGATGCCTACGGACTGCCAGCGGAGCAGTACGCGATCAAGACGGGCCAACACCCGCGCAAAACCACGGTTGAGAATATCAACACCTTTCGCCGGCAGATTCAATCGCTGGGCTTCAGTTACGACTGGGACCGCGAAGTCGATACCACCGATCCCCATTACTTCCGCTGGACGCAGTGGATTTTCCTCTTGATCTACGACACCTGGTATGACCCTGCCCTCAAGAAGGGCCGACCGATCGCGGAGTTGCCGATCCCGGCGGATGTGCGGGCGAAGGGCGACGTGGCCGTGCGGGAGTTCGTCGATGGCCATCGGCTGGCGTACATCGCGGAGCAGCCGGTGAACTGGTGCCCGGCGTTGGGCACGGTGCTGGCCAATGAGGAAGTCATCAACGGCAAGAGCGAACGGGGCAATCACCCGGTTGAGCGTCGGCCTTTGAAACAGTGGCTGATGCGGATCACGGCCTATGCCGAGCGGCTGATTGAAGATCTGACTCCGCTCGATTGGAGTGAGTCCATTAAGCTCATGCAGCGGAACTGGATTGGCAAATCCGAAGGGGCCGAAGTCGAGTTCGACACCACCGGTGGCCGCATTACGGTTTACACCACCCGGCCTGATACGCTTTTCGGCGCCACGTACATGGTGCTGTCGCCCGAGCACGCCCTCGTGGAGGGGATCACCACACCCGAGCAGCGCGAGGCCGTGAAGGCGTACCAAGAGAGTGCCGCTCTCAAGAGCGACTTCGAACGGACCGAGTTGGTCAAGAAAAAGAAGACGGGTGTGTTTACGGGCGCCTATGCCGTGAACCCCGCGAACGGGGCCAAACTGCCCATCTGGATTGCGGACTATGTGCTGGCGAGCTACGGCACCGGGGCCATCATGGCCGTGCCGGGACATGATGAGCGCGACTACGAGTTTGCCAAGCAGTTTGGCTTGCCGATCATCACCGTGGTGACGCCTTCGGAAAAATGGCTGAAAGAGACCAAGAGCACCATCAACGACCTCAAGGCCGCGTACACCGACGATGGTGTCATGATGAACTCGAAGTCCCTCGATGGCCTCCCGATGGCCGAGGCCAAAGCCAAGATCATCGCCACACTGGAAGCCAAGAATGCGGCTCGCAAGAAGGTGAATTACAAGCTGCGAGATTGGCTCTTTAGCCGGCAGCGGTATTGGGGCGAACCGTTCCCGATCCTGCATGGGCCGAGCGGCGAGATGGTGCCCGTGCCCACGAGCGAGTTGCCGCTGCAACTCCCGGAGATGACGGACTACAAGCCGACCGGAAGCCCCGATGGCCCACTGGCGAAAGCGACTGACTGGCTGACGGTGAACCTGAACGGCCAGAACTATCGCCGGGAAACCAACACCATGCCCCAATGGGCTGGCTCGTGCTGGTACTACCTGCGCTACATCGACCCCCAGAACGACGGTGCCTTCGCGGACAAAGCCAAGCTGAAACACTGGCTGCCCGTCGACATGTACGTCGGCGGGGCCGAACATGCCGTGTTGCACCTGCTCTACTCACGCTTCTGGCACAAGGTCCTGTTCGATCGCGGCTATCTGCCCTGCGTCGAGCCGTTCCAGAAGCTCGTGAACCAGGGCATGATCCTCGGCGAGTTCGAGTACCAAATCCCCGCCGCGACTTACCCCGCCGTCAAGGATTTGCTCGCCGAGAAGAAGATCACCGTCGTGACCACGACCGACGACGATGAAACCACCTACAAACTCCAGGACATCACGGACGAAGACACCGAAAAACGCAAGGGCAAGACCTACCTGAAAGACACGGACATCGAAATCCTCGGCAAAGCCGAGAAGATGTCCAAGGCCCGTGGCAACGTCGTCAACCCAGACGACATCGTCAAAGAGTACGGGGCCGATTCGCTGCGGCTGTACGAGATGTTCATGGGGCCGCTCGAGCAGGTCAAACCCTGGAACACGAAGTCCGTGGAAGGCGTTTACCGCTTCCTGGGCCGCGTCTGGCGTCTGATTATCGACGACACAGCCGAGGCCGTCACACTCAATGCCAAAGTCACGACCGCCGAGCCAAGCCTGGAGACGCTGCGCGAGTTGCACAAAGCCATCCACAAGGTCGCGGTGGACACCGAACGGCTCTCCTTCAACACGGCCATCGCCGCAATGATGGAGCTGACGAACCACCTGACCGGCCTCGAAGCCCGGCCCAAGGCCGTGCTCGAAACCGTGGTGCTTTTGCTAGCACCGTACGCCCCGCACGTCGCCGAGGAACTCTGGGCCGCGCTCGGCCACACGACGACCCTCGCCTACGAACCCTGGCCCGTCGCCGATGCGAAGTACTTGCAAGAGGACGAAATCGAGATCGCCGTCCAGGTCGCGGGCAAGATCAAAGCCCGCTTCAAAGCCGCCGCCGAGAGCGACGACAAAACCCTGGAAGCGACCGCCCTCGCCCACCCAGACGTCATCATGGCCCTCGCCAACCGCACGCCGAAGAAGATCATCATCGTCCCCAAACGCATGGTCAACATCGTGGTGTGAAAGTGCTTGGAGACTACTGTGGAGCACGAGCCAATATCCGAGTCGGAAGTCCAAAGGCTGCGTTTCTACCGCAGGGTCTTCTCGTGGATGTGCCCGCTGTCGTTTGTGCCGTTTGTGGTGCTGGCTTTCGGTTGGCAATCGTTTTGGGGATTTTGCGTGGCGGCTGTTTTCAACGGAGTCGGGCTGTTCTTTCTGCGCCAGCGCGGCACGGCTTGCCCACGGTGCGGACGCTCTCTGTTTCTCGCGAAAGATGTTATCGACGACGAGAATTCGAGCACGGACTACCTGCCTTTGCCTGATAAGTGCAAGTCTTGCGGGGTGCGTTTGCTGGGTGTACCTGAAGAATAACATCGTGCCCAAACGCATGGTCAACATCGTGGAGTAGCAAGTGGCCAGAAGACAAGGCAAACCGGAGCCACTGGATTGGGTGGGCCTGAAGCTTGCCAGTCTCGGCACATACACCGTGGAAGCGTTCCGTGGCGTCTATACTTACAGCTTCGCATCCTTGCCGGAGCTAGCGAACGATTGGTTTCAGTTCACGTTGTGCCTGGAGGTTCCCTACGACCCGACTCCCGAAGTTGTCGATCGCATCTTGGATTGCTGGGAATGGTATCGCTCCCGACATCTCACCGACTCTGCTATCTTCCGGGATGAAGTCGTATCTCTTTATCGTGCGTGCGGAGAATACGGACCGGAAGATCTTTCAGATGCTGAAATCCTTGCTCAAGTCGAGCGAGCGTATGTCACGGTCTGCGCACCTGATTTGTCCGGCCGCGAGTTATATGCAACTGTTTACCCAGAGTTCGAAACCGAGCATGCCCCTGCCTTCTACTGGGACGCGAAACGTTTGGGATGGAGGCTGGTTGTTTAAAATCCCTTCGCTGCGAAGACTTCTATGGTCAGAAAACTGGCTCGATTCAAATCGATCGATTTCCGGGTTTGAAGAGCCTCGACCGCAAGGGAGTGTTTTGACAGGAACTGCCGAACGCTCCCTCGCGGTCGCGGCTCTTTATCTGATACCTGACTTTGAAACAGGCCCGTTTTTTGGTCTGCGTAAACTTCTGAATTATAGGAATGGCCCCAATCAACGAAGCATCATTCTTTCTGCTATCCGCCTACAATGAAGCGGTTCGAAAATGGATTGAGGTGACTGATGGCGAATGGTGTTTATGCGGAATTGTTGACTCGGACTCGTGAGTTGGCGGTGTTGCAGTCCTGTTCGGCGGTGTTGGGGTGGGATCAGCAAACGTATCTCCCTTCAGGTGGCGCGGCGTTTCGGGGGGATCAGCTGCAGTTGCTCGCGGCGATGTGCCATGAGAAAGCCACAGACCCACGCTTGGGGGAGTTGCTAGCGAACCTGCAAGGCGTGGCCGCAGAAGACGATTGGGCCACGGCGAACGTCCGTGAGGCGGCGCATGCTTACAACCGGGCCGTGAAGTTGCCCAAGCGGCTGGTCGAAGAGTTGGCGAAGGTGACGAGCGATGCTCACGAAGCTTGGGCGGTCGCTCGGCGTGAGTCGAATTTTGCCTTGTTTCAGCCACATTTGGAAAAGATCGTGGCGTTGAAACGGGAAGAGGCCAATGCGGTCGGCTTCACGACCGAAGCCTATGATGCCCTGCTCGATGAGTACGAGCCTGGGGCCACGGCCCAAGAGATTGAAGGCATCTTTGCAGGGTTGACGAAGTCGCTGGTGCCGCTGATTCAGCATGTGAGCCAGAGTGGCCGCAAGCCCCGGCCGGGCCTCTTGGAACGCGACTACCCGATCGATCGGCAACGGTGGTTCGCGGAGTCCGCGGCCTCGGCCATCGGCTTTGACTTCACCCAAGGCCGCCTGGACACGACCACGCACCCCTTCTGCTCCGGCATGGGGCCAGGCGACTGCCGGCTGACGACACGCTACAACCCCCGGTTCTTCAACGAAGCCTTCTTTGGTGTTATGCACGAAGCGGGGCACGGCATCTATGAGCAGAACCTCCCACGGGAACGCTGGGGCCAACCGGCGGGTGTCGCTTGTTCCTTGGGCATCCATGAATCGCAATCGCGGCTTTGGGAGAACCAAGTTGGCCGGTCGGAAAGCTTCTGGAACTCCTTTTACCCCCGGCTTCGTCAGGCGTTTCCGGGCACACTCGAAGATGTCCCGGTCGTGGATTTCCTCTTTGCTATCAACGAAGTGAAGCCGTCGTTCATCCGTGTCGAGGCGGACGAAGCGACTTACAACCTTCACATTGTGTTGCGCTTCGAACTGGAACGGGCACTGCTCTCTGGCAACTTGCAAGTCGCGGATTTGCCGGGGGCTTGGAACGAGCGCTTCCACAAACTCTTCGGGCTGGTCGTCCCCTCGGATCGGGAAGGCTGTCTGCAGGACATCCACTGGAGCTTCGGCGGGCTGGGCTACTTCCCGACCTACACGCTTGGCAATCTGTACGCGGCTCAGTTCATGACTACCGCGAGCATGCAAATATCCGGATTGGATGATGCGATTCGGCACGGAGATTTCTCTGGCCTGAAATCTTGGCTGACAGCAAATATTCACCAACATGGTCGGCGGGTCCGGGCCTCAGAATTGTGCTTGGGCGCAACCGGGCACCTGTTAGATTCTGCGGAATTTACCGCTTATCTGCGCGAAAAGCTCGCTCGGTACTACGGCGTGTGCTAGGCTTCGATTCAAAGATACGTTTTGGCTGGCATGATCCTATGAAACCACTTCCGGAGACGGATAACTCTCGACACGCCGAAATCGGCGTTGGGGAGACTATTCGAAATCAAGCCGGAGATACTGCGTCCATACGTATGCCCAAGCCACGCGACCTCACCGAGACTGAAGACTACACCCACCGCAACGATCTTGAGGACCGAGCCGAGAACGCGGCTCAAATGCAGGCCGCTGTGAACCCTGAAGTCGGGGATCGCACCGGTCAGTATGTCTTGCAAGAACGGTTGGGTGCGGGGGTCTCGTGCTTCGTGTTCCGCGGTTGGGACGAACACAATCTCTGCCCGGTCGCCTTGAAGATCATCAATTGGTCCAACGTCTACGACCACGGCGCGGCGATGAAGCAGATGCGGACCGAAGCTGCGGCCTTGGCCCGGGTCAAGCATCCGCGAGTCGTGCGCTTCATTGACTTCGGCTTCGACCCGCGCTGGCCTTTTTTGGTCACCGAGTTCGTCGAAGGCCGCACGATGGGTGAGCTGATTCGTGGCAATCCGTTACCTGTGGAGTGGGCTTGTTACTTGATCTCGCAAGTCGTCGATGGCCTCGGGGCCGTTTGGCGTGCGGGATTGGTCCACCGCGACATCAAACCTGATAACGTGCTCATCGGCCCGAACGGGGTGGCGAAGCTCATTGACTTTGGTTTGGCGAAAGCCCCCGTGTTGCAAGCGGCTCAAGGCCAGACTGGCCCAGAACTGGCCGGTACAGCCTCGTATCTTGCCCCCGAGCAAGCTCGCGATGCGAGTGTCGTCGACCTCCGTGCCGACATCTACTCACTGGGAGTCACGTTCTACGAGGCCCTGACCGGGAAGCTGCCCTTCGAGAGCAAGAACCGCATGCAGATGATCTTCCATCATCTCAACACGCCTCCGGTGCCTCCGATGGAAAAGGTGCCCGAGATTCCACAGATCGTTTCCGATGTCTGCATGTGGATGCTCGCCAAGAACCCCGAAGAGCGACCACAGACCTACGACGACCTCCGCAACGCCTTCGACACCATCATGGGCCAGTAAGGCGTTCGGAAGAAGCCGTCTGACCGGCTGAAAGTGCTTATTTCTGGCGGTTTTTACCCTTCTCCCCTTGCGGGAGAAGGTGTCCGATCCAGGCTCGATAGAGCCGGATCGGACGGATGAGGGGTCACGCGCGCGATACGAAAAGGCGTTTTTGCCACGTGGAGCGGTGACCCCTCATCCGTCTTTTGAAACCCCGAAACGGGGTTTCAAAATCCACCTTCTCCCGCAAGGGGAGAAGGGGACAAAAAGGTACTAAAGCGAAGTACGGATAGGTAGAACTCCACCTGCATAAGCCGCGATCAACATCAGGCGTGAAGCCCAAGACCAAATCCCGCCGTGTTCCGGCTCACGACAATCGTATCTCCCGCTCCCAAGCTGAAGCCTGTTTCGCACAGACTACAAGCCGTGCGAAAGCAGGATTTTCAGCCAGGCCATCCGGGGTTAGTCTTCGCCTTGGGCTTTGGTGTAGGTCGGCTGGCCGTCGAACTCTTGCAGCTTCTCGATGTGGGCCCACTTGAGCTTGGTCGAGAGCTTTTGGATCGCGGCGAAGATGTCTGCGTCCGTGAGGTCGGCGTTGGCGAAGTCCCGGGCGACGATGCGGCAACGGTGCTGATCGACGCAGTCGATGATGGTGCCCTTGTTCGGGTACACTTGGGTACCACGGTTGCTCATCATCTTCAGTTTGACAGGAGTGCCTTCGAGCAGTTGCTCGATCACCGGGCCGAGGACGCTCGGAGCATCGGCGCTCTCGATGAAGAAGTCCATCCCGACGACGCGGCGCTTCTTCGGCGTGACCATCACTTGCTCCGTCGAGACGACTGGCATCACGATCGGCTTATAGTTGCGGACCTTGTACTTCTCGCTCTCTTTGCCGAAGTTGTTGATGATCTCATCCGCGTATTGCGTGGTCTTCGCGGCCTTCGGGCTGTCGTAACCGACGATGTCGCCAGTCGGGACTTGGCCTTGTTCCATGGTGTAGACGAGAGCGTTTTCAATCTTGATGGCCGCTTCGAACTCGCCGAGGTGGCGAAGCATC
This sequence comes from Fimbriiglobus sp., assembly GCA_051659845.1. Taxonomy (GTDB): domain Bacteria; phylum Planctomycetota; class Planctomycetia; order Gemmatales; family Gemmataceae; genus Fimbriiglobus. The sequence continues at coordinate 121,247 of JBOFPH010000017.1, forward strand.
ATGATACCGCTACCAAGGACAGCCGTCGGGTTGATGACGTTTTTGCCGGCGTACTTCGGGGCCGAGCCGTGGACGGCTTCGAAGATGGCCACTTCGCTACCAAGGTTCGCCGAAGGGGCGAAACCGAGGCCGCCGATGAGCGCCGAGGTCAGGTCGCTCATGATGTCGCCGTTCATGTTGGTCGTCACGATCACGTCGAACTGCTCAGGCTTCTTGACGAGCTGATGGCAGCAGTTGTCGATGATGATGTGCCAGCTTTCGATGTCCGAGTATTCCTTGGCGATCTCTTCGAAGGTGCGCTTCAGAAGACCTTCGGTCATCTTCATGATGTTGGACTTGGTCGCACAGGCCACCGACTTGCGGCCTTCGGAGCGAGCGAACTCGAACGCCATGCGGACGATCTTCTCGCAGCCCTTGCGGCTGATGAGCTTCAAGCACTGCGCGACACCCGGCGTCTGCATGTGTTCGATGCCAGCGTACAAGTCTTCGACGTTTTCGCGCACGACAACGAGGTCGATGCCGCGGCCCGAGTAGGGCGTCTTGACGCCAGGCAACTCGCGCACAGGGCGGATGTTGGCGTAGGTTTCGAAGAGTTTTCGCAAAGTCACGTTCGCGGACTTTTCGCCGTAGCCGACTGGCGTGCCGAGTGGCCCCTTCAGAACGCAGCGGGTCTTGATGATGCTGTCGATCGTCTCTTGGGGGACACCCGAGGTGATGCCTTGCTTGAAGACGCTTTCGCCGGCGTGGCGAATTTCCCAAGCGATCTTGGCCCCCGAGGCATCAATGATGCGCCGAGTCGCTTCGACACACTCTGGCCCGATGCCATCGCCTGGGATCAGGGTCACCAGTTTGTTCCCTGCCGCATCCGTCATCACCTTCGCCATGCTCACTCACTCCAGGATCGTTACCACAAAACCGAGGCATCACGTGCCATCTACCATTGATAGCGGAGCAAGCCGAAATCGAACCCATGCCAGCGGAAAATTTTCTGGGGATCAGGAAGCGTTCCACTGAGATGTGACTGGGATGCCCGAGTAAATAGGATATCCGAAGACCTCCCCGGAGATTAGAAAGATGCCCATCGCGATCGATTGCCCCAACTGTGGGGTCGCCATGAAAGCCCCAGATCATGCCGCTGGCAAACGGGTGAAGTGCCCGAAGTGTGGGACTGCCATTCCGATTCCGTCTCCGGAAGACGAGTTCGAGGTCATTGAAGAAGCGCCGAAGCCCGCCAAGAAGGCCGTGAAGTTGAAACCCGTCTCGACGAAGCCCATTCAACGAGACGACGATGACGACGATGACGATGAGCCACGAGCCAAGAAACGCCTCGATGATGACGAGGAGGAAGAAGATCGGCCGCGGAAACGCACGAAGGCGTCCAAGAAGTCCAAGAAGTCCGGCGGGTTCCCGATGTGGATCCCGATCGCCGGCGGCGGGGTGCTGGTTCTCGCCGTGGTCGTGGTCGGCTTGGCGCTACTCCTCAGCGGTCCGCCGGCTGGGTACACGAAAATCAACGATGCTGGCATTCGGATTTATCTCCACGGCAAAGTGACCGGGACTTTCATCAAACACAATGGAGTCATCAGTCCGAATCTTTACCTCGTCAGCTCTGACGATCGAGACAATCTAGATCATAAGTGTACTCTCTATGCACAAAGAAAACCTGATACGAAACCCATTCCAGCGACAAAATCGAATCTGCGTGATGCGTATAGTAATGCCTTTTTCGTGCAGCAGTTTCTGAATCATACTGTCGTTTCAGAGGAGGATATCACCGTCGGTGGTCAGCCAGGCACGATGATGATCATCAAAGAATTGCCAGATGTTTGGGAGAAAGATGAGCAACAGAAGGAGTTTTTCAAGGAAAGAAATGACCGAGTGCGCGCTCGGCACGCCCGAGAGGGGAAAGTCAGCGCGTTCATCTATGTTGTGAACGGTGATTGGGCTTACTACATCTCCGTCACGAATACGCTCAAAGACATCGACCCTGCTAAGTTAAAAATCATCCTCGACTCGGTGCGGTTCTAGCGAGCACTTGCCTAACAAGTGAGTGGTTGCAGGTTCGATTCTCGCACCGAGACCGTCGCCCAGACCCGACACCCGACACCCGACACCCCAGACCCGATCTGCCCGAAACCCGACAGCCTGAGAGGTTTGCTCTTTTCGTTTGGCGTGATTGGGCTAAGATTTTTGGAACCGCGGAACTCTGGTTCAGCGTCGGTGGATTTTTTTGACCTCGCCGGTTTCCGCCGGTGGATTTGCCCCGCAGGAGGGCTGCTCCGTGTCCGTTGAACAACGTGTGATTGAAATTGTCTGTGAGCATCTCGCAGTCGCCAAGGAAAAAGTGTCCCGCACCACGCGGTTCATTGAGGACATCGGAGCGGATTCGCTCGATATCGTCGAACTGGTGATGGAACTCGAAGAGGAGTTCGACATTCAAATCCCCGAAGACCAAGCCGATAAGATCAAGACGGTCGGTGAGGCCATCGATTACATCGAAAACAAACAAAAAGAAAAAGCCGCTGGCGACGGAGCGAAGTAGTCATGAAGCGGCGCGTGGTCGTCACCGGTCTGGGGACTGTTAACCCAATCGCGTTGAATGTCCCGGAGTACCTTCGCAGCCTGCGCGAAGGGAAGAACGGCATCGCGCCGATCACGCTCGTCGATTGCTCGACTTACAAAGTCAAATTCGGTGGTGAAGTCAAAAACTTCACCACGGACGGCGTCTTGGATGTCAAGGAAGCCCGTCGGCTCGACCGCGTGTCGCAGTTCGCCGTTGTCGGGGCCTCTCAAGCGATCCAAGACTCGGGCATCGATATTGCCTCGATTGACCCCTTCCGTTTCGGTGTCATCATGGGCACCGGCATCGGCGGACTCTCTGAGTTCGAAGATGGCTTCTCGACGCTGACGACCAAGGGTGCTTCACGGGTTAGCCCGTTCACCATTGTGAAGATGATTTCGAACACATCCGCTGGCTTCATCTCCATCAAATACGGCCTTCGTGGCCCGAACACCACCGTCAGTACCGCTTGCAGTTCTGCGGCCCACGCGATTGCCGATGCGGCAGCGACGATTGCCGATGGCCGGGCTGATGCGATGATCACCGGGGGCACCGAAGCCGCGATCACGCCGATGGGTGTGGTCGGGTTCATCGCCTGCCGGGCACTCTCCGAACGCAACGACAGCCCCGCGACGGCTTCTCGTCCCTGGGACAAAGACCGTGACGGCTTCGTGCTCAGCGAAGGCGCTGGCATCATCGTGCTCGAAGAATACGAGCGAGCCAAGGCCCGTAACGCTCCGATCTATGCCGAAATCCTCGGCTGTGGCAACACCGCGGATGCCTTCCACATCACGGCCCCGCACGAAGATGGTATCGGTGCTGCCGAGGCCATGAAACAGGCTCTTCAACAAGCGAAGTGGAACCCCACGGACGTGGATTACATCAACGCCCACGGCACCAGCACCCCGCTCGGCGACGTCGCGGAAACCAAGGCCATCAAACGCATCTTCGGCGACCATGCCCACAAACTGCAAATCAGCTCCACCAAGAGCCTGCTCGGCCACCTGCTGGGCGCCTCCGGTGGCGTCGAAGCCATCGCCTGCTGCCTGATGCTCAAGCACGGCTTCCTCCACCCCACCATCAACCTCGTCAACCAAGATCGCGAAGCCGGCTGCGACCTCGACTACGTCCCCAACACCGCCCGCGACGCCCAACCTCGCCGCATCCTCTCCAACAGCTTCGGCTTCGGCGGCCACAACTGCTCCCTGGCCCTCGCCAGCGTCTGAGTGCTTTTGTGATCCCTACTTCACTAAACTGAGGTGGGATTCGTCAGAATGAAGTCAGTTTCGACAGAGCTATCGCCAGCATAGTCAGTGTAAAAGCACTCCGCCCCAGGCGATGCAGCAGACGGCGAGGCATAATTCGTTTCTGGGACATCAAGGTTCAGTAGCCGCGCTGCCACTGAGCTTGGTCGTTGGCAGAAGGGTATCCAGTGGCGAAGTTCCGGCTGACGAGAATCGAGCCGCCTGACTGGGCGAGGCAACCGGACCTCAGCATCACCGTCGTGACGGTCGCCGAGTTCGGTGCGATCCAGCGGCATCGCGAGAAGATGTTGCGGGTCGTTCACCGAGAGGTCGAGGCGTATCTGAACGATCCGGAGTTGTACGGTGAGGGGGAGAGTTTTCCGGATCGGCTCCGCATGACCGGGGCCTACTACATCGGATCCGAGTCCTACATCGCCCATCGCGATCCGGCGTGGTTCCAGATCAGTGTCCTGTGCCGCTGCCTAGAGGGACCCAAGGCCGGAGTGCCACGCGACGACGACTATTTGGGGCTTGAGGTATGGCTCAAGTGCGTGCCGGGTCGGTGGGCGTCGTTCGAGGTGTTCCGCAATACCGACTCGTCGTCTATTTGAGTTTAGGCTTTCGGTCGCAGGAGAGTTGGAGAGACGTCCCTTGACTCAGGCGATTTGAAATGCCGGTCGAAGGTATGTCGGCCGAGGTTGCTCATATGCCCCGGCAGGTCGCCCGATAGCGTTAACCAAGCGAATTTGGGCATGGTTCAAAGTTGGTTATCAATGAAGAGCCACAACCGCCAGGGAGTGTCCGCGAGTTGGAAGGTTCCGACGCTCCTTGGTGGTCCCGGCTCTTCAACCCTGAAATCAACGATTTTGAACCAAGCCCGATTTTGGGAGTTCATAGCTCAGCATGCTGCTGCTGAGTTTGGTCGTTCGGCGGCGGAGGGCGAGCGGATGGCACTACAAAAGCGAGGCAAGTGGCGGTACGGCGACAGCCAGACCGACATCTCCGCTGAGATCGCCCGGTACAGCAAGGAGGTCGGCTACCTCGCCGAGCATTTCGCTGACGCCTTGTGCCACTGCGGTGGCCGGGTGTTCGGGCTGCTACTCGACGACACGCAAGGCGTGGCCAGTAGGGTCTGCGTGGCCTGCGACGCCGAGGCCCACCCTATCGGGGACAGCGCCGAGTTCATGGACGAGGCCGAGGAGGAGGAGTGTGCTTGCCCCTGCGGCGAGGAGGCGTTCGAGATCACGGTCGGAGTGTCTCTGTATGCGGACAGCGAGGACGTGCGGTGGCTGTACCTCGGCTGCCGGTGCCTGGCCTGCAAGTTGACCGCCGTGTACGGCGACTGGAAGAACGAGTTCATCGGCTACCGCGAGTTGCTGGCACGGGTGTAGTCCGGACGCGGTTCCAGGAACTTATGTGTCGGGTGATTGGGTCGATGGTTCTGGCTGAAGTCGGCGCAGCGAAGAGGCCGAGCCACTACACTCCCTCAGTGCCGCCTTTTTGCGTGAAGTCGTTTCACGCGGGCTACTCTTGGGCGTTCACTGGCTTTGGTTTCTGCTATGACTCATTCGATTCCATGCCCGAAATGTGGTCGGCTGTACGTCTGGGACGGCTCGCGTTGTAGCCACAAACAATGTCGCTTTGGCTCGGGGAACGACCCGGTCCAGGACCCGATGGCATCGATTCAGAGACTGAACGACACCTGGTCTAAGGATCAAAAAAACGTCTTCTGTGCAGGCCGAAAAATGGCCAAGGCCGATGTCACTTCCTTTCAAGTGCTGAACGACCTCTATGCCAAGGATGCGAATCATGGCTATTACCTGGGCGGGATCATCAAGGAGGCGGACGCGACCTCCTTCGAGGTGCTTGATGATGGCGAATGTGTCAGGGAGCATCACAATAGTTTCGGCGACCACGTCCGCACTGACCGTAGCCTGGCCGGGTTCGCCGCGGATGAAAAGAACGTGTTTCACTATGTCATGACGATTGGGAAGCCGTGCATCTTGAAGAAGGCCCATCGAAAGTCGTTCGAGGTGCTTGGCTACGGTTTCGGGCGCGATCAGCAGAATGTGTATTTCGAGAAATCGCGACTCCAGGGCGCGGATGCACCGACATTTGAAGTCATTCCGCCGCACTGGGGCAAGGATAAGAAAAGCGTCTACTACGGTGAGACTCGGTTGCCCAGTGCTGACCCCCAGAGTTTCGTCGTCTTGTCCAGTCACGACTACCTCGCCGAGGACGCGACCCACTATTACGACCGGCAGTCGGAGATTCCCAGGGAACAGGCCTTTCGGCACGGCAGCCCGATCGCCGGTTATCCGCTTTCCTGGGTGACTGATGTTACGAAGGCAGCGGATTATCTTCGGCGCGGCGCTACCCCTCATGATCGGCTGGCGTTGAATGCAGCGTGCAGAAAGGGGAATACCGAGATGGTCAAACTCCTTCTCGCCGCGGGGTGCGACCCGAGAATCACGGACGCTGGGCAGAATTCTTGCCTCACAGACCTCTGCTACCAGAACTATTTGGAGATCGCCAAACTCCTGATCGAGGCCGGAGCCGACGTGAACCATATGCAGGAGTATTCACCGACTCAGCATGGGAAGTGGCTGAATGCCGCGGCTCTCTACCATCCGCTTCAGCAAGCACTCTTTCAGGGTCGATGGGATCTCGCGGATTACCTGATTTCCGTCGGCGCGGACATCCATGCGAAGACCGGTGAAGGGTATCGTCTGATCGATTATTTTCGTAAATTGAACAACAAAGCCGCCGTGAATTACCTGGTAGCCCAGGGAGCGTAGCGGCGCAGGGCAGTTTGTCCTGATCGTTCAGCAATGGAGAGTTTGATGAAACGTGACGAGTCAGAGTCTCGGCGGCGGTCGAGGGATGATGACGACCGGCCGCCGGTTGATCGGGCGGCGGCCCTTCGCCGGGCGATGCCGCCGGCCATTGCGATGATGACGGTCGGCGTCATCAACACGGGGCTGGGGCTGTTAGTGGCTGTGATGGGGCTGGTAGTTGGCGGAATGAACATGGGCGTGCCGGAGGGAGTCATCGGCGTGTTCAGCGCCCTGGCGGGGATGGTCGGCTTCGCAGGTGGGCTGAACTTGATGCGCTTGGACGGATTCGGATTGGTCCGCACTGGGAGTATCTTGGCGATGATACCATGCCTCTCCCTGTGCCTCATCTTCGGGCTACCGATCGGGGTCTGGGCCCTCGTGACCGCGACCAGCCCAGATGTCCGGGCAGCGTTCCGCGACCGCCGGGGCAAAGACGATCGCTGAGGAATCACACCCGTATGCTCCCAGTGCTGATTATTGCTCACGGGGTATTACTAACCTGGCTTGGCTTGATGAGCGGGCGGTTTCTCACAAGCCAGAAAACGAAGTACGTCAACGCTCCGTTGATGGCGAAAAAGAGCAGGAAAAGCACGATTCCGCCTTTTGCGAAGGCTTCCGTGTGGATCGGGTAGTGGGCTTCGAATCGCTCTGTGCCCAGGGCGGCGATGCGGACGGCTTCCCGACAGACGGTCATGCCGCTCACGGTGAACATCAACCCCGACGAGGCCAGGATCAATGGCCAGACGCGAAGTTGACCAGTGCGAGCGAGCCAAAGCCAAGCGAGAATTTGCAAGCCGAGGCCCAGATTCGCCATGATGAAGTAGGGCAGGGCAAGTGGCGAGACAAAGGCTCCTCGCGTGGCATCGTCGGTGGCCAAGTAATACCAACAGGACGCCCCGCCGGTAAGCACGAGCCCCATGATCGCTCCCAGAGCCAGCGAGGCTGCATGGCCTGTGCTGCGATACCAATGTTGCCAGGCCAGCATGACCACCATGGTTGGGATCGAGCCGAAGGCCCAGACAAGTAACCGTGGCACGAGTTGTGAGTCCGTGTAGACCTGCGCGCGTGTGGCGTAGAACTGGCCCCAGTAAGCTGGTGTGCGGACGCTAAGCAGATGGTTCTCGGTCCAGGAATAACCGGTGAACGAGACGCAAAGAATCGGTACCGTCGCCACCAAGACCGCGATCCACGCGCCACGCCGAGTGAGCCAATCGGACTTGAGCAAGTAGAGAGCATAGAAGCCGATGATCAGCACCGGCAGAATCGCCATCCAGCGATTGAAGAGTAAGAGGTTCGCGGTGTAGTACTCTTGCTTGTAAAGGATTTGCACGAAGAGTAGCGGCGCGACACCCGCCGTGATGGCACCGGAGAGCATGAGTGGCATCCACTCTTTGAGAATCTTGGTCGAGCCTCCGTGACCCCGATCCGAAGACCGGAAGTAACCGAGAGCGAGAGCCGCGGTCCCCGCCAGGACGTAGTTCATGAAGACGACATGGATCGCCAACGTGACCACGTAAGCGGTGAGGTAAAAGGCCGTGGCAAGCGGCAGGCCGAAGGGGAAAAGCATGTCCATTAGCGGCCTCCTTTCTTCTCGACTCGCAGAGCCGGATGCGGCCCGGCTTGGTCGAGCCATTGCTGAATGCGGGAGATGAGAGCCTGGTGTTCTGGGGAGTTCGGCTTCGGGTCAGCCCAGGTTTCGGGACGACCAGATTCCCACCAACTGACGTATTGCACCAACGATTCGAGTTCTTCCGGCGTCCCAGCAAACGGCGGCATGAACGGCTTCAACTTCTGCAACTTGGCGAAGTTTTGTCGTTTCATCTCCGCGTCCCAGCCCTTGGTGAGGTGTGGCAAGGCATTGACGCCATCGGTCGTGTGGCAGATGCTGCACTGTTGCCGAAAGACGAGTGCTCCCTGGCGAAGCTGCGGATGAGGCTGGCCCTCGTGTTTGGGGAGGCGGTTCTCATCACGAAGCGGGTAGGGGTCGATCTCCGTGAGGCCCTTCTTCCGCAGCGATTCCACTTGCTCCGGGCGAATCGAGTTCGAGTAAAGCAATTCCCGCAAAGTGTAAGGCTTTCGCACCCCCTCACGCACGAACTCGCCACCTGCGGTGGCCGCGTAAGCCAGTACCAGGAGCACGGTAGCCGTGGCTCCGTTGACGAACAACTTCTGCCGAATCAGGCCCACGAGGGCATAGCCACCGACGAGCGACGAAGCCCCAATCGCAATCGCCAACATCATCGACATGGCCACCGATCCCCCGGTGACCCAGTCCCGGCTATCTGGCGGAAGCACTAGCAGGAACCAGCCACCGAGCACCGGCATCGCCGCCATCGGTGCCAAGAGCCACGCGGCTCGGCGGACGAGTTCTTCGCGCTCGCTTCGCTCAAATTGCGGGGCCAAGTTGATCAGCACCATCGCTGCCAAAGCCGCGACAACGAGAGCCGCGATCGTGCGGTAAAGCAACGACGGCAGGAAGGTCGGGTTGAAGAAGGCATCCCACATCGAACGGCTTTCGAGCCAGGCGCCGGGGGTCAATTGGAAGGAGAGAATGCCGTTGATCCAGAAGAGGCTGGCCCAGGCCGCGAAGGAGTAGAGGGCCAAGAGTATCAAGCGAGCGCGGTCGTCGAGTTGTGGGCCGTATTTGTAGGCCGCGTACCCCGCGACGACTTCGAGGCAGAAGAAGGTCCACTCGACCGCCCAGAGCCAGTGGAACTCATCAATCATGAGGCCAATCGTGACCGGGCTGACTTGGATGCTCGTGAACCACATGCCGACCCCGGTCAGCGCCCCGGTGACGAAGCTGATCAACACGAGATAACTGAAGTAGCCATCCATGAATCGCCGAGCGACCGGCGAACGCCCAGTCATGGCCAGCCATTGGAAGTAACAGAGAAGCATCCCCCCGCCGATGGCGAAGTGGGCTGTGAACACGTGGAAGATCCCTAAGCCCCCGATCGCCAACCCCTTCATCAACGGGCCGAAATCGTTGATGGGATATAACACCGCATCCATTGCTACTCCTTCATGTTTCAATTCACTTTGAGTCCGAAGTCCATCAGGCACAAAATCAGAGTGATTCGATGCTGATTCACGCCATCTAGGACTCGGTTAACATACCGCAAAAAAGAAATTCTTATAACAAATCTCAGATAGTAGAAATATACAAATTGATTTTGCCAAATTTGGGAATTCCAGCTCTTGGTGAGCGGCGTGGCGTGAGCACGCGTGGGATTTTGGGGAGAATTGGCAGCACATTTTCTGTGACTGCGTCCAC
>JBOFPH010000018.1:0-12810 GCA_051659845.1 Fimbriiglobus sp.
CAACCACCGAACACGGCGTGCTAACGCCACGCCGCTCGCCAAGTAGGAGTCTTTGTCATGCCTACGATTCGTTATCCCATTTCGCCGAAGCGTCGGAGTTTGGCCACGGCGCGGGTCATGGATCTCTTCGGGCTGGATGGCCACGAAGCCCCGTACACCGTCGCCGAGAACTTTTCGCTACCCGTGGAGCCGGGGCAAGTCGTGCTCTTCACGGGGCCTTCGGGTTCGGGGAAGTCGTCGTTGTTGCGAGCGATCGGTGCCGAGAATGGCGCCGTGGATGCCAACACGATCGCCTTGCCGGATCTGCCGCTGATCGAGGCGTTGCCAGGATCACTGGAGCCGAACCTTGGCACACTCGCGGCCTGTGGTCTCGGTGAAGCGCGGCTGATGTTACGCACGCCTTCGGAACTCTCCGAAGGCCAGCGGTATCGCTTCCGCTTGGCGTATGCGATTGGCCAGGGGAATGCGGTCTTGATCGCCGATGAGTTTGGCGCGACCTTGGATCGCACGCTGGCGAAGGTGGTGTCGTTCAACTTGCGGAAACTCGCCACACGGACGAAGACCACTGTGCTCTGTGCGACCACCCACGACGATCTGACCGAAGACTTGAACCCCGATATCCACGTGCGTTGTCGTGGCGAAGGGGTGATCGACGTGACACGGACCGTCCCCGAGAAGAAGCCGATCTCGTTTGCCAGCGAACTCCGCATGACCGAAGGCACGACCGCCGACTGGGACCAATTCGCCCACTGGCACTATCGCTCCCATGACCTTGGCTTCGTGAAGCGAGTCAATCTGCTTTGGCACCACGAGACACCCATTGGCATCATCATCTTCGCTACCCCGGTCGCGTCGATCCGCCGGCGCACCGAATACTTTGGCCTGACGAACCCCCGTAGCCGGGTGGCGCTCGCGGCCTTGAATCAGCAACTCTGGGTGTTGCAACGCGTGGTCTTGCACCCGACTTACCGCGGGGCTGGCATTGCCGCGAACTTCGTCGATCAAGCTTGCCGGGCAGCACCCATCCCCTGGATCGAGACGCTGACCGCGATGGGTCAAGCGAACCCCTTCTTCGAGCGCGCCGGTTTCTTGCGCCTCGGCCCTGTCCGCAAGGAGTCCGGCCCCGAGCCGATCTACTACATCCGCGATAACCGTACGGTGTATTCCAAGACATGATTCACCACTGAGCACACAGAGAGCACGGAGGAAAGAAGAGAATCAAAAGAGATCATCCTCGACATGATGTGCCCAGCGACCACTCTCGTTTTTCTCTGTGCTCTCTGTGTGCTCAGTGGTGAAATGTGTTTTCTGTCAACGATCACCCTCCGACGTCGGGGAACCAGGTCATGGGGTTGAGCCGGAAGTAGGTTTGCAGCAGCCGGTAGACTTCGGGTTCCTCGGCGTTCAGGTTGTGGGGGGCGCAGTAAAAGGCCTCGGTCGCGTCCGCGAAAAACTCGCCGTGGCTGGTCGCCGCGTGTTCGGTAAAGAACAGCTCGCCGCCTGATTCCAAAGTTTGAACGTGCCGATCGTAAGCCGCTTGCATGACTGGGCCCCACTCAGCCGCCAGTTGGCGATCATCGAGTGGCGGAGTGCCATCGAAATATGTGTCGAGGAAATCCAGTTGGTGGGCAAACTCATGCAGCACGACATTCGAGCCGAGTGCCTCGCGCCCTTCTTCCAGAACGGCATCCCAAGCCACAACCACTGCACCGCGATAGCTGGCCAGTCCCTCGGCCATCGGGTCGCTGAGTTCGTCGTCTTCGGTCATGTCTTCGGGGTTGGGGTTACTGAATCTGGTGGGGTAGAGAATCACCGAGGCGACATGGGAGAAGTAATCGTGCGGAGTCGCCAACAGCAAGAGAGCCGCATTCCCCGCCACCGTGACTTTCATTTCCTCGGTGAGATGAAAGCCTTGGCTCGCTTCCCAGTTCTTTTCACGGACGAGTACCGTCGTGATGCCACGCAGCGTTTCACGCTCGGCCTGCGACAAGTGCGAGTAGTGAAAGACGTTTCGAGAAAGGATCGTTTCCCATGCCACGGGCCACGGCTCTCTGAGCCAACGACGCCGACGACGATTGCGAAGCCAGTTCCACATCAGAGCTACCGGCCCGAGTATTTTTTGTAGATCTTGAGCAGGCGTTCTTCTGCCTCAAGGAGCTTTTCGAGCTTGTTGATCTCAGCCTCAAAATCCGCAGGGCGATCTTTCCGTAGCATCTCGATTCGCTTCTGCATGGTCTGAATTCTGGTTTCGCATGTCTCCAGGTCAGTCTTCGGATAGATTTCACGGAATCTCAGAGGTCGCGTTGCCAAGTCGCTGGTTCTGTGGCCCATGTTGGTCGGCGAATAGCGGACGGTCATGTACTTGTAGGTGTGCTCAAAATCCGTGTTGAAGAGCGCTGCGCTGATGATAACCGCCGGAAACATCGCCGACTCCTAAAGTCTTGTGGGACCATCGTATAACCGCAGATTCCGGAAAAGCAAGCGGTTTCGACCGTGTGGATTCAACACCACAAGACGGCAAGCGTTTGTCCCCGTAGCTACGCTCTGAGCTAGGATCGGGGCCGGTCCTACGGAACTCCAGGCCAAATCTCAGCTCCGTAGGAGCGACACCAATCGTAGCCCATAGCGTAGCTGTGGGGACAAACGCCTGTTCCCCTTTTCGCGGGGTGTGGTAGCGTCCAGAATCTCTGGGTACCTGGGAAAGGATGAACTCACATGGCCGGTGGATCGTCGAAGTCGCAATCTTGGGTGTTGGTCGGCCTGGTCGCGGGGGCCACACTCGGCTGCCTGACGAATTACGCCGTCACCAAGGGAGGTTTTGGAGAGTTCAAACCATACCTCGATCGGATCATCACGTATCTCGCCAAGCCGATCGGCGACATCTTTATGAATCTGATCTTCCTGGCCATCGTGCCGCTCGTGTTCTCATCGCTGGTGGTGGGCATCACCCGGCTCGGTGGTACTGCGAACGTCGGGCGGATTGGCTTCAAGACACTCGCGTACTTCATCATCACCACCGCCTGTGCGGCGTTCATCGGGCTGACCCTCGTGAACGTCATCAAACCAGGTGAGCAAGTCCCCAAAGAGATGCGTGATGCCTTGCTCGCGGAGCACTCGAAAGAGGCGACTACCAAGAGCGCGAGTGCCAGTTTCGGCATCGATACCTTCGTCAACATCGTGCCCAAAAACCCGCTGAAATCCTTGGTCGAGAAGGATATGCTCGCCATCATCTTTCTTTCGGTGCTCGTGGGTGTCGCACTCACACAGATCGAAAAAGACAAAGCCGAGTTGATCTCGAAGTTCCTGGAAGGCGTCAACCAGATCACGGATTTCATCATCCGCCTGGCGATGCGGATCGCTCCGGTCGCGGTCTTTGCGCTGATCTTCGTGACCACGGCCAAGATGGGTTACGAAATCCTGATCGCCCTCGGGGCCTTCGTCGGTACGGTCCTGGGTGGTCTCGCCATACACTTGCTCGTCGTGTTGCCGGTTCTAGTGATCGTGTTCGGCGGCATGAACCCGATCGAGTTCTTCCGCAAGATTCGTTTGGTCATGATCACAGCGTTCACGACGAGTTCGTCGAGTGCGACTTTGCCAAACGCAATGCAATGTGCTGAGAACGAACTGGGCATCCCCGAGAAGATCTCCCGTTTCGTGCTGCCACTCAGTGCCTCCATGAATCACAACGGCACGGCCCTCTTCGAAGGGGTGACGGTGTTCTTCCTCGCTCAGGTGTATGGCTTTGATCTGCCGCTCGAAAACCAATTGATGGTGCTCGTGTTGTGTGTCCTCACGGCCACGGGCATGGCGGGGGTGCCGGGGGGGTCGCTGCCGTTGATCGGGATCATTCTGACGACCGCGACCGAAGGCAAAGTCCCGCCCGCGGCGATTGCGATTGTGCTGGGCGTCGATCGGTTACTCGATATGTGTCGTACGACCGTCAATGTCGTTGCAGATATGACGACCGCTGTTTACGTTGCCCGCAGCGAGTCCAAACGCGCGGTTTCGCCTTGAATGATGGGCATTCTGGGGGATTGGCGGGATTTTTGGGGAATCTCAGAGCTACGGAGTTGGAAATTCGGCCCCACTCCGTTTATACACATTACCTAGGCTCTCTGAGTTCCCACCGTTTGGCCTCCTTCAAGGACCAATTCCCCCATGTTAGCACGTTTCATGTTGCTCTCGGCACTCCTTGCCGGCGCCACCTTTGTGGGTGCCCGTGAAGAGGCCCCCGAGCCGCGGCCTACCCAGCCGCAAGACAAACCCAAGGAAGAACCCAAGAAACCCGAGGAGCCGAAAAAGCCCAAGGAAGAACCCAAGAAGCCCAAAGAAGAGCCGAAGAAACCCAAGGAACCTAAAGAAGAGCCGAAGCCTAAAGAAGAGCCAAAGCCCAAGGAAGAACCGAAAAGCCCACTGGGTAAACTGCCTCCAGAACTCGCCGCTCGCCTTGCTGGCGGTGGTGCAACCAAGCCGGGCGCACTGAAGAAATACGATGACGTCATCACTAAGGACGCCAAGACCCAAGCGGGCGTGTTTGCCGTTCACCGGATCGATGACCGGGTTTACTACGAAATCCCTCAAGAACGCCTCGGCAAGCTGCTTCTGCTTCGCGCCGAAGTTTCCAAAGGCCCGAGCGGGGTTTCCTACAACGGCCAAGAACTGGGCACGAAGTTCGTTCGCCTCGAACGCCGGGAAAACAAGATCTTCGTGATCGAAGTGAACTTCTCCAAGCGCTCGGGTAAAGACACCGAAGCCGCCGTCGAAGCCACGAACATTGACCCGATCATCGCCAGTTTCCCAGTCGAGTGCGAAGGCAAAGACCGCTCGGCTGTGATCGCCGTGACCTCGGTCTACATGAACGACACCCTCGACCTCGGTGCTCGCCGAGCCTCGGGCGGCGGCAGCCTGGATGCGGAAAAGTCCTTCCTCACGGAAGTCAAAGCCTTCCCGACCAACATCGAAGTCCGTGCTCAGCTCACGTTCCGTGGCGGCGGTGGCGGCGGCATCTCCTTCGGCCCTGGTGGCCCAGCCATCGGTGGTGGTGGTGCAGGTGGTTCGAAGACGGTTGTCGTTCACTACTCACTCCTGCTCCTCCCTGATGAGCCAATGCGTGGTCGCCACTTCGATAGCCGCGTCGGTTACTTCACCGATGGCTACACGGACTTCTCCGCGAAGCGCTCCTGGTCCGAGACGAAGCAGCTCATCAGCCGCTTCCGCTTGGAGAAAAAAGACCCTGCGGCAGAAGTCTCCGAACCGGTCAAGCCGATCGTCTTCTACATCGCCCCAGAAGTGCCTGCGAAGTTCCGCGACGCCATGAAGAAGGGCATCGAAGACTGGCAGCCTGCGTTTGAAAAAGCCGGCTTCAAGAATGCGATCATCGCCAAAGACCCACCGACCCGCGCCGAAGACCCGAACTGGGACGCCGAAGACGCCCGCTACAGCGTCATCCGTTGGGTTGCTGAACCCGTCGAAAACGCGATGGGGCCAAGCATGCAAGACCCTCGCTCTGGTGAGACGATCTCGGCCCACATCATCTTCTGGCACGATATCTTGAAGATCGTCCACATGTGGTACTTCGTGCAATGCTCCGCCCTGGATGAGCGGGCACGTCAGTTCCCATTCCCGGACGATCTGCAATCCGAGTTGATCCGTTACGTTGTCGCTCACGAAGTGGGCCACACCATTGGTCTGCGCCACAATCACCGCGCGAGCCAGGCTTACAGCGTCAAGGATCTCCGTGACCCTGAGTTCTTGAAGAAGAACGGCAACGTCGCCAGCATCATGAGCTACGGCCGCTACAACTACGTCGCTCAACCCGAAGACAAGATCCCCGTCAAAGACCTCATCCCGAAGCTGGGGCCATACGACTTCTTCGCCATCGAATGGGGTTACAAGCCCCTGCCGAAGGCCGCCACCGCCGATGCCGAACTGCCCATGTTGGATGAAATCGCCAGCCGTCAGTTGAAGGAGCCGTTCCTGCGCTTCGGCGGCGAAGATGGCCCATCGACCGTGGACCCGACCGTGCTCACCGAGAACATCGGCGCCGATGCTGTCAAAGTGACCGAACTGGGTTACAAGAACCTTGATCGCAACATGGAATGGCTCCTGAAGGCCAGCACCGCCAAGGGCGAAGACTTCGAGACCCTCAGCGAAGCCTACAACGCCATCCTGACCCACCGTCGGTTGTGGATGGGTTCTGTGCTCAAGCAAGTCGGGGGCGTCGTCGAAAGCCGGACTCTCGGTGACCGTGGCGAGCAGTTCAGCCGCGTTTCGAAGGAGAAGCAGAAGGAAGCCGTGAAGTTTGTCATCGAACAAGGTCTGACGGTTCCGAAGAAGATCTTCGACCCCGCCGTGCTGAACCGCTTGAAGTACAGTGGTGTCGCCTCGGACACGATGAGCTTCCAAAGCAGCATGATCCGCAGCCTGCTCAACTCGGGCCGGCTGAATCGCCTGCTCGACGACGAAGTGCTCAACGGCGAAGACAAAGCCTACACCATCAACGAACTCGTCGCCGACGTCAAAGCCGGCGTCTGGGGTGACTTGAAGAAGGACAACGTCAAACTGGATGCCTTCCAACGCAACCAACAGCGAGTCTTCACGGACATCATGAAAGCCGAACTCGAAGGCGCTAACGCGGGTGGTGGTGACCTCGTCATTGGTCGTGGTGGTCGCATCTCGCTCGATTCGAGCGGCGGCCGCAACATGGAACTCCGCATGATCGCCCGCATGACGCTCAAGGACATCCTGGCCATGATCAAAGGCGCGAAAGCCAAAGACACCATGACCAAGATTCACCTCGAAGACCTCGAAGCCGAGATCACCAAAGCCCTCGAAGGCAAGAAGTAACCCTCGCTTCCAAGCCAACAACCCAAAAGCCGCAGGCGAATGCCTGCGGCTTTTTTGCTACCCGGACTTCGGAATTTTCAAGGACATCAGGTCAAGGGGATCGCCTTCAAACACCTGAGTGATGTTGTCTGACCAATAAACGAGATAAGCTCTTTCCCAACCTCCTCCGACGACACCTGTCACGGGGTTATAGGTATCTGTGCCATATTTGAAATAGATACTGATATCATCGACTTTCCATCGCCCAATAATGACTTCCGTATTCGTGGGATACCAAAGATAGCATTTCCCATTCGGATGCAGGTATTCCACCTGTCGGCCATGGGAATCGTTGTAGAACTCCAGAGTTTTGCCACAGTATTCAAATGCAGACCTGGGATGCTTTTGCTCCCATTCGAAGTTTTCCAACCGATCGTGAGCTTCGGCTTTCTGAACGGATTTGCGGTAATAAGATGCTATCACCAGACCAATCACGGCCACTGATACGTAGATCAAGATTTTTAGAACGAGAGGATCCATAAAAACCTACCCTATTGGTTGTCTTGGAGCTCTTCTTCAAGGATCTCTACACAAGGTATGAACCGTAGCTTTTCTAGAAACTCTAAAAGCCTCAGACGGAGTGCTTCCGGGAATGGCTGTGAACGGTGGAAGAGAACTCGATATCGTTCGGTGCTACCTCGTATCGAAACTCCATCGGGACTTGGGATGCGAAATAGCCAGAGCGGGCCACGGTGGCGAGCATCAGCAGCAGCGACACCCAAGGCGCTGTCTTCGCTGGTCAAGCCCATGGCCAGAAAGCCTTTGTAGTCACGCCAGGCGTAGTCGGTGGGATCGATTTCGATCTCTGGGAACTCACGTCGCATCCGAGCCAAGATGACGCTCGGATCGAAGCAGGCAATGTTATCGAGTGGATCACCATCCGTGTTGACCACTGCGGAAATCATGGATAGCGGCATAGCTCTCCTGCTGGACCTCCCGTGGTCAGTTGTGACCAGCGGGCTTCGAGAAGCTGCGAATAGACGTGTGGACGCAACCCGAGGCAGCCGAGGGAGTAGCCATCATTCACTTCCACAAGGATAGTCTGGCCTGTGGTGATGATGCCGAAATCGATGCCGTAACCGTCCGGTGCTGAAGAACCCCACTGGCTGACCGCCCGTTGGATGACATCCCGATCGGGGAAGACCAGCGGATCACCGGAGTACCAACCGGCGCCGACGATCTTCCCACGCACCACGTAGAAACGCCACTCCGAGACGAATTCCACTGGCTCAGACACCAGCAGTTTTTTCTCACCAGGAAGATGAGACAAGGGAATAAGATCGCGGAACTGCGTGATCAATCGAGCGATGAAAGCCTTCGGGTCGTCGAGAGGTTTGATGAAGATCGCTGGTCCACCATCTTGATACGATTTGCACACTTCGCCCCAGGTTGAGTGCCACACTCGGCGGCCACGAAACTCCGCGAGTTCCTCGGGGAGGTCGTCGATCGCTGGTGTCTTGACACCCAGTTTCCCAAGAGCAAAGCGCACGGCTCCAGAACCCCCGACCACGAGCGTCGTGGGGTCCAAGTTGACCAAGCCGTCACGCAGTTCGGGGAACTCATAAAAGCAGGTTTCGAACCCTCGGTCTGTGAAGCCTCGCCAAGCCGCGAAGGTATTGGGTGAAGCGAACTCGCCTGCCTTCTTCTGAACCAGAACCCGTGTCATCAAGCACTTCCATTCGAATGATCGCCAAAGCCACGAACCTCGTGTAGCTGGGATGATGCTCGAATTGCATGGCTGTGATTTTACAGTCCTTGTCCCCGTAGACCCCACCTCGATGATTGACATTGCGAATTGCCGAAAGGATTGCTGGCCTCGTCATTCGTATTTTCACCTGGTTGGACTTCACCTCAACACTTCTGCTAGAATTTGACATCGATTGAAATGTCCCCTCTGTTCCGTACTCGAATCGTGGCTCTGCCCGGGAGTGTTTCACCATGAAGTATCTGATTCTCAGTGTCTTGTTCTTGGCCAGTCTTGGCCTCAGCTTACCTTTGATGAAGACTGCGGCTGAAGACAAGCCGGCTGCCGAGAAGCCGGTCGCCGAGAAGCTGGTTCCAGGCACCGATCTCTCGAAGAAGTTCGTGGTTCTGAGCCGGAAGTTGGGACAGGATTTTCAATCGGATCTGCTCAAGAAAATCGAACTCCGCAAGCTTGGCAATCGGGAATTCTTGGTGGGCGAGTACGTTGTCAACGTGGATGAAGGGGTCACCAAGGAGTGGGAAGGGGTTCAACTCTGGGTGCCTCTGGAATCTGTTGAATCCTTGATGGTCTTTGGTACGGAAGCCAAAGCTTGGGAGGTTGTGAAGTCGCACGGCCGGGAGCGGAAATAGTCTATCGTCGCTCCCAGTTCGAGCCACGATCGCTGATCAGCCAAAGAGTTTACGTGCTCCGGCGAGGCTCGCTTTGTGGGCTTCGACGGCGGTCATCTGGCGTGGGGATTTGTCTTCAATGGCTTGTTCCAGCACCAGAAGCGGGCTGAGTTTCTTGGCTTGGAGCATGTTTCAGAGCCGGGTGTAGTCGATGTCTCCGGTGGCACTGAAGGCTTCCGTCCAGATGCCGCCTTGCGATTGGCGAAGGTGCAACTCGACGATGCGATCTGCGTAGTGGCTCACAGCATCGAAGAGCGCGATCTGCGAATCCCCCGAGCCGCGGAAGACCCAGTGAGCATCCAGGCAGAACTTGACGTTCGCGGGGTTCGTGCCAGTCAACATGTGGTGGAACTCACGAGCCGCGAGCCTTAGCTCGACATCATGGTTGTGGTAAGCGAGTGTCACGCCCATCTTGCGGAACGCGGCTCCCATCGCATCGAGCTTCTCGGCTTGACGCTTCAACTGGTCGTCGGTTTTGTTTTGTGGACCTCCCCACTGAATCGGGCTGGGGTTGGTGACGCCGATCTTGGCGCCCAACTTCGCTGCCGCTTCTGCGGACTTCAGTGCTGCCGCGAGGCTGGCATCCGCATCGGTGTCATGAAGCTTGCTGTTGACGTAGAACGACCGCATTTCGAGGCCATGTTTCTTGAGGAGCGGTGCGAGTGTTTCGACCGATTTCACATCCCCCGCGACGGGTTCGTAGCCTTCGAAACCCGCTTCTTTGATCGCTGCTAACCCAACGTCGAGGTCGGCGTAGAAGTCTTTTTTGTCTCGCTTGTAAAAGGTCGTCCAGGGGTAGACATTGGTGGCAATATGAGGTCGGGCCACCTCCCGAGCACGCTCCGAACTTGCCAAAACTGCCCCTGTCATGGCTGTCGCTGTTGCTAAGAATTCCCGTCGCATCATGACCTGACTCCTGCGTTGTAACCGATCTCAGATTAGCGTACGAAACCCTGCTAAGCCGTGGACATGCGAGACGAGGGTTTCGAAATCCGACGACTCATGGCACGGGTGATGTCTTTGGGTGCTTCTTGACACGCTCGGTGTACTCACCACTCAAGACATCGCGGACGATGCCGCGGCGGATGAGTTCGGCTTCGGGGACTTCGCCGAGGTCTTTGGTCTTCACGATCCATTCATCGAGCTTCACCGACATCTCGGCGAGGGTCTTGCAATACTGGGGGTCGTTGGCCAAGTTTTTGATTTCGTAGGGGTCGGTTTCGAGGTTATAGAGTTCTTCTTTCGGCTTGGTGCGGCTCATGAAGAGCTTCTGGGTGTCGTTCAATTTCCCTTCGAAAGCCAGGCGACGCCATTCCTGCATGATGGGCATCTCGTCGAGGTAGTTCAACCATTGGAAATACGGCTTCTCAGGGTGGTAATTGCGGACGTAGCGGAAGCGATCACCACGGACGCTGCGGATGCGGTCAGGAGCTTCGTCCATACGGTCACGGGCGGCGAAGAGGTAGTGCGGGGCTGGTTGTTTCTTCTCGCCGAGGATCACGCGGCCTGGCATCGCTTCGGGAACCTTGGCGCCTGCGAGGCTCAGTGCTGTCGGGGCCAAGTCCAAAAAGCAGGTCAACTCAGCGTTCGTGCTGACAGGCGTGATGCGATCTGGCCAGCGAGCGATCATGGGGACTCGAAGCCCCGAGTCGTAGGGCCAGCGTTTGCCGCGGGGCAGGCCCCAGCCGTGGTCGCCGAAGAAGACCACGACCGTGTTCTTGTGCCAACCGCGTTCTTGAATCAAGTCCAGCACTTTGCCCACCTCGGCATCCATGAGCGTCACGGTCGTGTAGTGCGTGGCGACGTTCTCGCGCACGATCGGCGTGTCGGGGTAGTATGGAGGCAACTTGAGCTTGGCCGAGTCGACACGGAGGTTCTCTGGCAGCGAGGCGAGCCGTTTGGCCTTCACAGCCTCCGTCGCGCGGGCTTGGCTCTCGTGGGAAACGGTGATGTTGAAGTAGGCAAAGAACGGCTTGTCTTTGGGCAAGAGGTCCGGCTTCTTGGTCCAGTCCTCGACCGTATCGACCCAGCCTTTGGGGGTGTCAAAGTTGAAGTCCGTCTTGCCAGGCCAAGCGGTGAAGTAACCGGCTTTGCGGAGTTCGTCGACGAAGAGTGGTGGCGTCTTCGTGAGTTTGGATCGCATGTGATGCGAGCCGAGTGTCGTGGGGTATTGCCCAGTGATTAACCCCGAACGGCTCGGCGCACAGACCGGAGCATGGCTAAACGCCTTCTCAAAACGCACTCCCTCCTGAGCGAAGGCATCCAGGCGCGGTGTCTTGGCGTGCGGGTCACCGTAGCAACCGAGTGTCGGTGACGTGTCTTCGCAGGTGATCCAGATGATGTTTGGCCGCTCTTGGGCCAAGCCCGTGGATAGCCAACCGAGCGCAACCAACCAGACAAGCCCACGCATCATCCACCCACTTTCCACTCATCGGACTGGAGAGAATCCAAACGCTCCTGCCTACAATACTCGCATTCTTCCTGAGAACTCCGATGAACGCGAAAAATGTGCTCGGCACAGCCTTAAAAACCTGCTCCACGGCCCCCATGACCGGCTTCTACCGAGACGGTTGCTGCAACACCGGAGCCGACGATATGGGCCTGCATCTCGTGTGCACTCAGGTCACCGCCGAGTTCCTCGCTCACCAAAAAGCCATTGGCAACGACCTCATCACCCCGATGCCTTACTACAGCTTCCCCGGCCTGAAACCAGGCGACCGTTGGTGCGTTTGCGTCACGCGGTGGAAGCAATCCCTCGAAGCTGGATTCGCGGCCCCGGTGTTCCTCGAAGGCACGCACATTGCCACCCTCGAATACGTCGACCTCGAAGACCTCCAAGCCCACTCCCTCGACACCGTGGCGTGACGGTGTAGACGTCGACTTCAGGAATTGACCACAAATTGCAATCATTCCTGATAGTGATAATGCACTTGGATTCTACAAATATTCACATTCAGACACGTGGTGGCCCGCTACTCATGGAATGTCGGAACTCGCCGACCCCATTTCCCATGAGAGATCGCCATGAAAGACATCGTTGACACTGCCGTTGAAGCGGGTGCCTTCAAGACCCTGGCTGCCGCCGTCACAGCCGCAGGCCTCATTGACACCCTGAAAGGCCCAGGGCCGTTCACGGTCTTCGCCCCAACCGATGATGCGTTCGCCAAGCTCCCCGCAGGCACCGTGGAAGCCTTGCTCAAGGACATCCCACAACTGACCGGCATCCTGACCTACCACGTCGTCGCAGGCAAAGTGCTTGCAGCGGACGTTGTGACGATGGATGGCAAGAGCGCAGCGACGGTGAATGGCAAGAGCATCGCCATCAGCACCAAGGATGGCGTCAAGCTGAACGGCAGCGCGACCGTCACCAAGACGGACATCCTCTGCACGAATGGCGTCATTCATATCATCGACAGCGTGATTCTGCCACCGGCGTAGTTTTGAAGAATCTGTTTTGACTTGCATCGTCTCAATATCAGGAATCACAGGAGACTGTGATTCCTCGACTCTCACCTTTCGACTTCCAGTCCAATTCTCTCAGCCAAGGTTTTC
>JBOFPH010000019.1:0-126896 GCA_051659845.1 Fimbriiglobus sp.
CAGTAGTTACCAAGTTGCAACGGGGACTGAGATATGTTCCAACTCTAGGGTTGGCAATCCTTTGGGTTGGAACAAGGAAGTCCCCTATGCGTCAGCCGCAAGACACGGTTTCGTCTGCTGTGATCCATCAATACGCTCGGTGTTGCCTTGTGCCACTCCAGATCACTCAGTACAAGACTGTCCCCATCGAATTCACCATCAACCTGCTCCTCCGCATTGCGGCCACCGCCACATCCCTGTTCAACATCGCTCGACAATCCGCCTTCTCCTACGAGACGGCACGCAAGGCCGTGCGACACAACCTCCCCAAACCCGACCAACTCCAAGAACGCATCACCGACGCTCTTCATTTGGCCATGCTGATCCCTTCTCGCGTCAAGCGACGACGATCGTTTCGCATTGCCATCGACACCCACCATGTCCCCTATTACGGCGACAAAACAGACCCAGGTGTCGTTGGTGGACAAAAGAAAGCGGGCACCAAGTTCTTCCACACTTACGCCACCGCTTGCATTATCGATGCCCGATGTCGCTACACGGTCGCCTTCATTCGGATCACCCCGAAGATGAGGCCACACGAGATCGTCACGGCGTTGTTAAACCAGCTCCGAGACCGGAATTTCCAGATCAGCGCGGTGATTATGGATTCGGGTTTTGATGGTGGGGAAACCCTGTTGTTGTTACAGGAACGGGGTCTGAAATACGTGGTGCCCCTGAAGCGAAACGGCAATAAGCCGAATCGCCGGAATGCCTTATTCGATCAGAAAGTGGGCACGGTGGATTGGGCCGAGTGGAAGACCGAGAAGAGCCGTCGGAAGGTCAAGACGAGAGTGTATGCTTGGCAAGGGGTCTCGAAGAAGTATCTGTTCGCCTTCGGCGGTTGGACGGGTGGTGATCTGGTGAAACAGGGTGCGCGAGCCGCTCAGTGGTATCGTTCGAGATTCGGGATCGAGACAAGCTACCGGCAGAAGAATCAGGGTCGAGGTTTCACCACGAGCGATTCGGAATCGTACCGAATGCTCTTAGAAGGGTTGGCATTGTTGCTTCGTCAAATCTGGGTCTACTTGACACGTGAGATCGCCGCAGCAAAGAGCATCGCAGACGACGAATGGGTGAAAGACCTGCCCTTGTTACACCTACTGTCGAAGTTGGATGAAGAACTCAAGCCCTCTCTCGAAAAGCCACAACCCAAGCCCCCAAAAACCCTTAGGTGAGCAGGGAATTTGGTAACTACTGGCAAAGGAGCGTCGGGAGCAGTGAAGTCTCAGATCACTCCCTCGCGGTCGTGGCTCTTCAAACCCTGAAATCCATCGATCAGTCTTTTGGGGTTTCGTGGAGCTTGGCTTCGGCTTGCCACTTGGCCAGGTCGTCGGTTTTTTTGGTTTTTGTGTACAGTGTGATGAGCCGTTGGGCCGTCAGTTTGAGTTGGATCCGAGCGGATTTATCGGTTCTCTGGTGCCGTTTCAGCCCGTCGTAGGCTCGGAGTAAGACAGATTCGGCCTCGGTGGTCTTGCCCTGGGCGAGCAAGACCCGGCCCAAAAAGGACAGCATCTTCGACAAATCCCAGCCTAGGGGATCGAGCTTCTCGTAAATCGCGACACACTCCCGCGACAGCGGTTCGGCCTCGGCGAACTTCTTCTGATCGACCAGGTTCTCGGCCACATGACGGAGCGAAAAGACAGCCTCCGCCGATTCTGGCCCGGCCTTCCGCTTCACGGCTTCGTAATGCTCACGGAAGCAGACCTCCGCCAGGGCAAAGTCCTTGGCCTCTTCGTAAGCCAAGGCGAGAGTCTTGCGGCTGGCAAGCGTGTCTGGGTGGTCTGGGGGAAGCGTCGTCAAGCGACGCCTCAGGGCTTCCTGCAACAGCGGAATCGCTTGGGGGTAGTTTTTCTCGGTCAGATAGGCGTTGCCGAGATTGTTGATGCTCGTCAGCGTCGCGGGGTGATCCGCTCCGAGTGTCTTCCGTCTGATGGTCAGGACTTGTTGATACAATTCGCGGGCTTTGGTGAACTGGCCGATCGCCGCGTAGTTCACAGCCAGATTGTTCATAAACGTCAGTGTTCGCGGGTGCTCGGGGCCATGCTTGGCTTGGGCGGCGGTGAGCACTTCTTCCAAGATCGGCACCGCCCGACCCGGAGTGCCCGCTTTGAAGTAGGCCAAGGCGAGGTTGCTGAGGCTCATGATCGTGTCCGGGTGATCGTCGCCGAGTTTGGCACGACGGCGTTGCAGCGTATCGGTTCCCAGAGCGATGGCCTTATCCGATTGGCCCATGTCGCGGTAAAGCCGCATCAAATTCGCCATGAGGGTGAGTGTATCGACATGGTCCGGGCCGAGGTTGGCTTTCATCTTTTCACAGGCTTCTTCTTGCAATGGCAGCGCCAGGTCCATCTTTCCCGCCGCTTTATAGACCGAGGCGAGATTGTTCATCGCGTGAAGGATTGCCGGGTCATCCGGGGGTAGGTTGGCCCGTCGGATTTTGAGGCATTTCTCGTGGAGCTCAAGCGCTTTCTGCTCCTGGCCAGCCGCACTGTAGGCCAATGCGAGGTTGTTCATGCGGATGAGGGTGCTCGAGTGTTCCGGGCCGTGTTTGGCCTTCGCGAGCGCGTAATCCTCCTCGGCCAGAGCAACGGCTTCGCTGAGCTTCCCTGTACCTTTGTAGGCCATTGCGAGGGTGTTCATGGTCGCCAGGGTTTCTCGGGCATCCCGTCCCAGAGCCGACTGGCGGTGTTCGAAGGCCGCTTTCAAGAAGGGAATCGCTTCTTTGTCGAATCCCAGAGAGATCAATGTCTGCCCCAGGCGACTTCGCAACTTCGCGAGGACATCCGGATCTTGAATGGCTTTGGCGTCCAGCTTTTCGCCAGCTTTTTGAATCTCCAGAGCCAGGATCGCCTCGATTGGCTTGCCGTCTGCTTTCGCTTGGCGAATATCCAAGCCTTGGAAGATGTCAAAGACCGTGTCGTTGATGTTTTCGATTTGCTTGAGCCGCGCGGCCGTGAGTTCCTTCGCCGCCTCGGCTTCGAGCTTGGCCAGCCGTTCGCCTTCGGCCCGCTCCATCTCGGCAGCCCGAGCCTGCTCCGCGCGAATCGCTTGCCAGGTCGTCCCGATCACGCCGACGAAGAGAGCCGTCATCACGAGCAAAGTCGTGAAGACGAAAACCTTGTGATGGCTGACGAACTTCCGCAGCCGATAGCCCCGGCTTGCCGGCCGGGCCTCGACGATTTCATTCGCCAGATAGCGCTCGATGTCCCGTGCGAAGCTGTTGGCGCTTTCGTATCGCCGCGTCAGGTCCTTCTCGATGGCTTTGAGTACGACGCAATCGATTTCGCCACGGAAGAACTTCGAGAGCTTGGCCTGGTCCATCCCCCGATTCTCGGCCACTTTCCGCGCATCCCCAATGGTCGAGAGCTTCTCGCTTGGCTTCGCTGCCTCGACCTCGCGCACGACCCGTAGCATCTCCAACAACCCCGCTCGGACCATCGATTTACGATCCACCGGAGTGCTCCCCGTGAGCAATTCGTAGAGCAAAACCCCAAGGGAATAGACATCCGAGCGGGTGTCGATATCGAGATTGTTGAGGCTAGCCTGCTCGGGAGACATGTACACAGGCGTGCCCAGGACAGCCCCAAACCCCGTCATCATCGACTCTTCCGTCAGTAGCCCGTGCTCGGTGGCCTTGGCCACGCCGAAGTCAATCACTTTCGGCACGGCTTTGTCGTCGTAGAGAGCAATGAGTACGTTCGAGGGCTTGATGTCGCGGTGGATGATCCCCTTCTGGTGGGCATGTTGAATGGCCTGACAGACGGGGACGAATAGCTCCAAACGCTGCCGTGGGCTGAGTTTCAGTTCATCGCAAAACTCGGTGATGGGTACCCCTTTGACCAATTCCATCACAAAGTACGGCCGCCCCGCTGGTGTCGTACCGCCATCGAGCACCTTGGCAATGTTCGGGTGATCCATCAATGCGAGCGCTTGCCGCTCCGCTTCGAACCTGGCGAGAACAGCCTTGGAATCCATCCCCGCCTTGACGACCTTGACCGCGACGGCCCGCCTGATCGGGGCCAGTTGCTGGGCCATGAACACCGTCCCCATCCCGCCTTCGCCAATGGCTTCGACTAGTTTGTATTTGCCATCCAGGGTTAGCCCGATAAGATCGGAGGCTTCTGTAGTGTTCAATTCTGGATCGAAACCGACCGTCGCGGTCTCTTCTTGCAACTGCTCGGCGACCGGGACATCCAAGAATGGCTGACTGCGAGAATGAGACGCGAGCAGCTCGGCGACCTCCTTCCGGAGGGCGATATTCCCACAGCAGGCTTGATCCAAATAGGCGTGGCGATCCTTGGAATCCGCGATCTCCAGAGCCGCATGAAAGATATCTTCCAGAGTCATGGCAACGCCTCGGTAAAACGCAGAATCAGGGTGAGCCACTTATCAATGCGTCAAACAGCTGAAAACCTTGCCAATTATTTTTCAGAATTTTTGG
This sequence comes from Fimbriiglobus sp., assembly GCA_051659845.1. GTDB lineage: Bacteria > Planctomycetota > Planctomycetia > Gemmatales > Gemmataceae > Fimbriiglobus. The sequence continues at coordinate 4,481 of JBOFPH010000019.1, forward strand.
AAGCCCCATCCACTTCTCGCCCCAGCCACGCCCGAGCAAAGGCCCAATGTCGGCTCGCCGTCCGCTCCGAGATCCCGAGAGCCGCCGCCGTTTCTGGGAGTGTCAGCCCCGCAAAGTACCTCAGTTTCACGACTTCGGCTTTGACAGAGTCCAGGGCCGCCAAGCGGTCGAGGGCCTGATCCAGGGCTACAAGGTCTTCTTGGATTTCAGGCGTGGCGATATGATCCAGTTCGACTTGGACGCGACTTCGATCTCCACCCCTCTTCTCAGCCGCCTTCCGCCTCGCCGCCTCGACCAATATCCGCCGCATGGCCTCGGCTGCCGCCGCAAAGAAGTGCCCCTGATTTTGCCAGCAAGCTGCATCCCGTGGACCAATGAGCCGCAGATAGGCTTCGTGAACAAGAGCCGTCGGCTGCAAGGTGTGCCGCGGGTCCTCGCTGGCCATCCTGGCGGCCGCCAACTCGCGCAGCTCCGCGTAGACGATGGGTAACAACTCCCCCACCGCCGCCGGATCGCCTTCCTTAGCCGCATTCAGCAATCGCGTGACATCGGACATGACCGCTCGAAACTCATTGATAAAGCTAGTGTACTTGGCCACGAGTCGGTTGAAGTTTTATTCACAGCAGTCGTGCAAGTCGGCGATATGCTGATACCAATCTGAGAAACGAAGAAAGCTCTGGTTTCCCAGAGCTTTCCAGAGTCGGACCGGCGGGATTTGAACCCACGACCTCTTGCACCCCAAGCAAGCGCGCTAGCCAAGCTGCGCCACGGCCCGATGGTTGTACTTTAGCAGACAGATGTGGGTTGACAATGTGAGCTTGTCTGAAACCCGAGTCGGCATTTAAACTTCGTCGTGGAGTTGCTTCGGCAGCTTGACGATGAAGGTCGAGCCTTTGCCGACGATGCTCTCGACGCGGATGCGGCCGTGGTGTTGCTCGATGATCTGTCGGCAGACGCTGAGGCCAAGGCCGGTGCCGCCGTGGCCGTTGTCGTCGGGGATTTTGGTGGTGAAGAATGGCTCGAAGATTTGCCGCAGGTTCTCTGGCGCGATGCCGACTCCGGAATCGGCGATCTTGATTTCGACGGTGTCGCCGGGTGGGTTTTCGCGGACTTCCAAGCGAAGCCTTCCACCGTTCGGCATGGCTTGGCGGGCGTTGATGACCAAGTTGACCAGGATCTGCTCAACTTGTCCGGGGACCACGACGGCCATGGGTCGGCCTTCGAAGCGCTTCTCGATCTGGATGCGGTGCTTGCTCAAGTCTTTTTCGGTGAGTACGAGCACTTCTTCGACGAGGGACACCAAGTCGGTCGATTCGCGGGTGACAGAGTTGTTGCGGGCGTAGCCGAGCATGCTGTTGACGATGCCTGCGGCCCGGTGGCCACCACGGAGGATCTTTTCGAAAGCCTGGGCCTGGGCGGGGGCGTTTTGGGCCTTCATGCCGAGCTTGGCGTAGTTGATGATGGTGGTGAGGATGTTGTTGAACTCATGGGCGACGCTGGATGCCAGTTCACCGACGCTGCTCAAGCGCTGAGCTTGGAGGAGTTGTTGTTTGAGGGCATCGGTTTCACTTTGGGTCGTCGTGGCAGGTGGGTTGAAATCTTGTAACATCATGGACCGTTCTCCATTCCCAAACCGTTCCGCGACCCGCGACGCCTCGCATGATCTCTCTGGTAAGACGTATCGGTTGTGCCGATTGGATCACTTCAAACGAACGCCGGAAATGCGTCCGGGTTTTCTTCACAAAACACACTTCAGGCGAATCCGGATTCTTTCGAGAACAAACCGGAAGAAAAATGAGCAAAAAATTTGGGTTTTGCTCTCGTCGCGCTAATACTGCCTCCATAGCCGCGTATTCCCTTGTACTGTCTCCTTGACCACGGGGGTGGGAGAAGTCGAACGCACAACATGAAAGGCGGTGCGGTGATGGCTCGTCGTGACGCCCTGCTGAAGCTCAATCAAGTTTTGATGGATAAACGTAATGCGCTCAGAAAGCGCTTAGGGATGGATCTGGCTCATCTCACGGGTGAGAGTGGCAAACTCGGCGACTCTGCCGAGGCGGCTTTCGCATCGAGTGGGGATGAAATCAACTCCCAATTGGCCCAGTTGGAAGCCAAGGAGCTGATCGAAGTGGAAATGGCCTTGGCTCGGGTGAAACAGGGTCTTTACGGCGTCTGCGCCGGTTGCGAAGGCAAGATCCCGGTGGCCCGGCTCTCGGCCTTGCCTTACTCCATCCTCTGCATCGCCTGCCAACGGGAAGTGGAGAAGGATTCCACCTGGCTCGAAGACCGTCTGGCCGCCGCGGATTTCAACCGCCTGAGTGATGCGACTCCAGAACGGGACCATCACCTTTCGGACTTCCGCTTTGACCAGCTGAAGTGAGCAGTTTAGCGAACTTGCCAAGCCCGCAGATTGGGAAATCTGCGGGCTTTTTGCGTGTTGTAGGGCCATGTAAAAATGGGATTTCAGGGTTCGCCTGATTTCTACTTCAGTTTCCGATCAGGGCGTGAAGTACAGTGATTCTGCCCAGGACGTGGCTCTTCGCCCCGGCTTGGCCTCTGACAATTGGCAGAATCGTTATGAAGTCACGCTGGCTCCTCACTTCGGCCCTGGTTGGCAGCAGTTTCGCGGGTGGTCTCCTGGGGACGGTCCTGTTGGATTCTCAGCGTGTCCCGGAATTGCGGGCTTCGTCGCCATTGCCTGCCGCACCAACTCAGCCTGAGAGTTTGCAAGAGCATTCCCTCGCTCGGTTTGATGAGGTCATCCGCCGAACGAGTCCTGCGGTCGTGACGGTCGATGCCATCAAACCGCCAAACCCCACTTCGCGGACTAAGCCTGTCGAGGAATCTGGCTCGGGGGCGATCGTCCGGCTACCTGGTTTTCGTGGCAACTATGTCCTCACGAATCACCACGTCATTAGTGGTGCTCGGACGGGCGAAATCACCGTGACCCTGGCCGATGGCCGGATTCTGATGCCAGAGAAGATCTGGAACGACGCTGAGTCCGACATTGCCATCCTGCAACTCAACGATTCCACCCTCCCAGCTCTGGACCTCGCGGACAGCGACCGTGTCCGCATCGGCCAGTGGGTACTCGCCTTCGGAAGCCCGTTTGGGTTGCATCAAAGTGTGACACACGGCATCATCTCGGCCCGTGACCGTGGCCAGATTAGCCTCGGGCCAACGATCCGCATCAAGGACTTCCTGCAGACCGATGCCCCGATCAACCCGGGCAATAGTGGCGGCCCGCTCGTCGACCTCTCAGGGAACCTCGTCGGCATCAACACGGCCATCGCCACCAATAACGGCAGCAACAGCGGCATTTCGTTCAGCATCCCAGCGAACTTGGTGAAGCGCGTCGCCAAGGAGTTGCTCGAGAAGGGCACCGTCAGCCGGGGTTACCTGGGGCTGCAACTGGCACCGACTCTCGAACCGATGAAGGCTCTGAGTCTTGGGTTGAACAGCGTGCGTGGAGCGATGGTCGAAGGCGTTCACCCCGAAGGCCCTGCCGCTCTCGGCGGGTTGATGCAAGGCGATGTGATCCTGAAACTGGATGCCACCGACATCCGCGATGAAAACCACCTGATCAACATGATCTCGACGTTACCCGTCAATCAGCGAATCCGCATGGTGGTCTGGCGAGGCAAGAACACCAAGTCCGTCGATGTCGTCATCGGCGACTGGACGACTTCCGTGCCCAAGAAGTGACTGTCATCCAAAAACCGTTTCAACACGGAGTTCACGGAGATCACAGAGATAAGAGAGAGTTGGCCCCAGACAGACCGAAGCCTGTCTAATCTCACTCTAGTTTTCTCTGTGTTCTCCGTGCACTCCGTGTTGAATCTCTTTTCTCGACCCTACTCAGTAGCTTCTTCCTCGTCTGGCTCTTCGAGGGCTTTCGTGAGTGGGGACATGGCTTTTCGTAGCGTGTCGCGCATCTTGTCGAGGTCTGGCGTCAGACCCGTAAAGGCTTCAAACTGCTGACCGGCCTGGCGGACGAACATATCCACGCCTGTGATCAGATGGCAGCCGCGTGCTCGGGCTTCGCGGATCATCAGGGTGTTTTCCGGGGTGTATACGGTGTCAAAGACCGTCAGACCGGGTTTCAAAAAGCTCGGGTGAATGGGGGATTCGTCCATGTTCGGGTGCATCCCGACCGGAGTGCAGTTGATGAGCAAGTCGCAGGGCAGCACGTTATGCCGGCCTTGCCAGTCGACTACCTTGCAACCCACCTCGGCGGAGAGCTTGGCGGCACGATCGTAGGTGCGGGCACAGATGGTGATGTGGGAGCCTTCCTTGTGCAAGCCGTGGGCAATGGCTCGTGCTGCGCCACCAGCGCCGAGAATCAGGACGAAGAGTTGGTTGAACTGGCTTGCGACGCCTTCTTGCTTCGAGCGTTCGGCGAGGTGAGCACGTACGGAGTCAACCGCCGCGGTGTAGTCAAAGTTCCGAGCCAAGAACTTGCCGTCATCTTGCAGAACGAGGGTATTCGTCGCTCCCGATTGCTGGACGTTGACATCCTTCGTGGCTGCAAGTTCGACCGCATCTTCCTTGTGCGGAATCGTGACGCTGTAGCCCTGAACCGGCACGGAGCTAAAAACACGCACCGCGTCGGTCAGTTGGCCTTTGGGTACGCGGAACGGCAGATAGATGCCGTTGAACTTCATGCGGCCCATTGTGTGGTTATGCAGCACGGGGCTGTACGAGTGCCCGACAGGGTCTCCGAGGAGGCCGAAGAACTTCGTCTCGGAGTTGATCGAACGCACGGGGTAGGTGGTGCGGAATTCATCCGTGGATGGCAGCCCCGGTGCGACACCACGTTCCTTGTTGAAGGCACCGTAAATCCAGGGTGCCCCGTATTTCAAAGAGATGAACCGCGTCGGGAAGCCGATTTCTCCCATGCAGAAGGCGATGGTTGGTTTCGTGGCTCGTTTCATGATCTCCAGGACTTTGAGATTGTCCGAGATGTTTTGAGCCATGACCGCGATCTTGTAGACGTCGCCATCGAGCTTGGTGAGGTTGTCGTAAATCTCGTCGAGGTTCGCGGGGGTCTCGGTCATGTTGTGATAGCTGACGATTCGCTTCACAGTGCCGAAGCGGCGGATCGTCGTGGCGATGTCCATCTCGACGTCGATCCAATCGAAGACGCCAGAGACAATCGATTGCCGGATGAGCATGTGGCGCTCATCTTCACTCCCGGACCAACGGCCACCGTCTTGTGGTCGGCGAATGGTCGCCACCCACGGGCACTGCTTGAATGGGGCGAGGCGTTTGAAGTCCACGGCCTTGGCGATGAAATCGAGCCGGACCTCCAAGAATTTGCCGCCACGTTTGACGGCTTCTTGAAGTTCGGCTTGCATCATCTTGTGTCGTGTCCGCCCGACCACCACGCAGACACGATCCGGAGCCAGTTCCATAAATCACCTCAGAGCAGATCAGCAAGTCTACGCTACATCCCGAAACGCCTTCGGGAAAGACCTACGGACCTCGCATTCTGGATGTCAGGGTGGTTAACATCCTCCTAAACTGTCAGCACCTCATCAGGAAGCAGAACCATGGCCCGTGCCCCGAAAGCGGCGGCTGAACCGGAAAAGCCCACCACAACCCAGGAAATTCAACGGCCCGCCGTCGAGCAACTCTACGCTGAGGAACTGCAACAACTCGCGGCCAAGGATGCGAGCCAACCCAAGCCCACGGGCTGGAAACTTTCGCCACGCTCGGTGGTCGATTTCATCCTGGGAGATTCGGGGAAGAAGCTCGCGCCGAAGTTCGTGGGCAAACGGAGCTTGGTGGAGCGTGCCGTCGTCGCCCTGGCGACGAACCGTGGGCTGATGCTGATCGGCGAGCCGGGCACCGCGAAAAGTTGGTTGAGTGAACTGCTCGCCGCCGCGATCTCCGGGGACTCGACGCTCACCATCCAAGGTAGCGCCGGCACCACAGAAGATACCATCAAATACTCCTGGAACTACGCCTTACTGCTTGCGGAAGGACCATCAACGAAATCCCTCGTCCCTGCGCCGATGTATCGCGGCATGGACACCGGCAAAATCGTGAGGTTCGAAGAACTGACACGTTGCCCGTTGGAAATGCAGGATGTGATGCTCTCGATCCTGAGTGATCGCGTGATGGCGATCCCCGAGTTGCCCGATGCGGCCCGCTCGCTTTACGCCAAGCCCGGCTTCAATGTTATTGCCACGGCCAACATCCGCGACCGGGGTGTCAACGAAATGAGTGCGGCTTTGAAACGCCGCTTCAACTTCGAGACGATCCACGCGATCCAGGACATCCGCGAAGAGATGGCCTTGGTGCAGCGTGAAACGGACCGCCTTCTCGCACGGGCTGGAGTGCCCAAATCGTTGCCCAAAGACCTGACGGAAGTGCTGGTCGTCGCCTTCCACGAACTTCGCAACGCTCGGGACTCCGAGGGGAAAGCCCTCGAACCGCTGACCACCGCCATGAGCACAGCCGAGGCGATCAGCACGGCTTTTGCCGCGGGGTTGCACGCCTGGTACTACGAAAGCGATACCCCACGGCCATTGCACCTTGTGCAGCATCTTGCGGGGTCGGCTCTCAAAGACGCCCCGGACGATATCAAACGCCTGCGGCACTACTTCAACCACATTGTCAAAGAGAAGCCCGGCCCACTCTGGAAGCAGATGTACGACGCCCGCGACCAACTTCCCGAGAGCCGGGAGAAGTAAATCGTTGGGTTAACTGCCACCCGACTCAATCAATTGGCAGGGATCAACTCAATTCGAAATGAGTATACGCGATGGAAAAATACCCTTTATTGGAGCAGCTCTTCGGTGCCTACTTCCACCAAGACGCGTTCGTTGACGGCGAAGATGCCCCAGGTATTATTGATATTTATCTGTCAGACTGCAACGGTGATTCTCTTCACAAACACAGAGTTGCGCTGGAGCTGAATCGGCTTCTTGAAGACCAAGATTATCTAGAAAACCCTGAGGATTTTCTATATCATTTAGGTTCGTATTATTATGCAAATGCGGATTACAACAATACAACAGAGTTCATTCTGATGATTCTAGATAAACTGTGCAAGTCCATGTGACCAGCGATCGTCTGGTCAGTGGTCCAAACACCTGGTTTGAGTGCAAATCAACAGGATGCCGGCGAGCGGCCCATCGACCAAAAAGACTCATAAACGAACCGCGAACGAGTAAAATTCCACGCACCCAAGACCTAACCACCTTGAACTCCACCAACACGATGCGTAAGGTGTTGTGATAAGCGGGTTTGAAAAGGGTGGGGGCCTGACTGGCGAGAAGGTGTGAACCTGGTCAGGTCGGAAGAAGCAGCCATAAGCGCTGGATCGAGCGGCTCAGGGCACCCCCACTCTTTTCAAACTCGTTTCCTTTTTTCACTTCAGATGGCTGCAAATCCCCAACAACTCTCCTCTGTTGTGGAATCCTCACACTCTCGGCGTAAAAAGTAAAAACACTCTCTCTCACTTGTGCTTCGGGGTTCAAGATCATGCGGAATTATGTCGGGTTAGATGTCGGCGGGACGACGATGAAGGCCGCCGTCGTGGACGAAGCGGGGAAGGTCTATCCCTCGGTGAGCTTGGATACGCTCCCCGAGCGTGGCCAAGAAGCCGGTCTGAAGACCATGTGCGAGGCCATCCAACAGGCCACCACGGCCGCGGGCTTCACGATGAAAGACATCACCGCCATCGGCGTCGCCACACCCGGCCTCATGGATATCAAACTCGGGCTGATTCTTGATCCGCCGAACCTGAAACCCTGGCGCAATGTGCCCGTGCCGAAGTTCATCCAGGAGTATTTCAAACTCCCCGTCGCGTTCCAAAACGATGCCAACGCGGCCGCGTACGGCGAATACTGGATCGGTGCTGGTAAAGACTTCAAGAGCATGTGCCTCTTCACCCTCGGCACGGGCATCGGTGGTGGCATCATCGCCGATGGCAAAGTCCTCGAAGGCGAGCATAGCCACGGTGGCGAAGTCGGGCATCTACGGATTGACATGCCGGATCGCGGGCGGCTGTGTGGCTGTGGCCGGCGGGGTTGCCTCGAAGCCTACGGTAGTGCCACGGCTGTCGTGGGCCGGACCCGTGAAGAACTCGCGTCCTACCGTGAACCGACCTTACTCCGCGAACTGTTGCGCGATGCCGATGGCAGTGAGATGAGTGCCAAAGAGATCTTCGACTGTGCTGCGAAAGGCGACCTACTCGCCCAAAAAATCGTGGACGACACGGCCTACTATCTCGCCCTCGGTGCGAGTGCGATCATGGCCACCGTCGACCCGCAAGCGATCGTCTACGGTGGCGGAATGATCGCCGCCGGGGACACCTTCCTGGCCAAGATCCGCGAGTACATCGGCCGCTATGGCCTGAGCTACCCCGCCAGCAAAGTCCAAGTTCGCTACGCCACCCTCGGCAGTGACGCTGGCTTCATCGGCGCTGCCGCCTGTGCCAAAGCCCTCGGGGTGTGATTTCTACTCTGGAGAAGCCCATGAACCGACGTCGTGCGATCTGTGTGGGCTGCGTAGCGACGGCGGGTGTTGTCGCGGCGGGTGGTTGGTGGGCTTGGGATTTGGCGTGCCAGATTGGTGTCAGTGGGACTTGCGTCTCGGATACGCTCAGTGTCGTGGCGCAGAACTTGCGAGGTCATGTCGAGAAGCATGGGCGGCTGCCAGAGGCAGCGGAGTTGTTGGCGGTCGGGGCAGGGGGGCGGAAAGAGTGGCTCTTCTGTCGGCGGGCAAGGTTGCCGTTTCAGTGGGATTTGCGCGTGGCTGGGATGCCAGTTTCGGGGGTGGGTCGGCGAGCCATTCTCTGGTGCCCGCCGGGTGGGCATGGGCGGTACGTCGGGGCGGTGATCCTGGATATGGGCGAAGTCAAAGCCGTGACCTTGCAGATCGCGGAGTTGCGGAAACTCGTCCCGACTTCAGACGGGGTCTGAGTAGAGCATCTCGGGTTCGGCATATCCAGGGCGGTAGAGCGCCAGGCCAGTGGGTTGGTTGACGGTGACGACGCTGCTGGGGTGGCCGGTGGCTTGGGCAGCAAGCAGGGCTTCGAGAGCTTGGACGATGGCGACGCAGTTACGGTCCGCGGCGAGGTCGTTGTAAGCCAGGCCACGCATCGCTTGAAGTCTCGTGGGTCGCTCGGAAACTGGCCCGCCGAACTCGACCTCGGCGACTTCTTGGAAGAAGCGTTGGATCACTTCGATGCCATAGCCACGTTGGCTGGTTTCGCCCCACGGTTCGAGGAAGCGGCCGTTGTAGTGGTAGTTCGGTGTGTTCTTGAACTCGGTCGGCGTCCGGCCTTCGATGGTCAGCTCGACGCCGCGTTTGCGTTGGTGGGCATTCCAGACGGCGTTATCGAAACGGAATTGCACTTCCTGTTCAACGTAGCCGGGGTAGTTGTCTGGGGTCACCCAGTTGGTGTGGATGTCAAAGGTCGCCTCACGTTGATCGGGGTGGGTGTAGACGATTTGCAATTGCACCGAATCCCAGGTGTTCCCGGTTGCCAAGCCGACCAAACCGCGTTGCCCGGTGGCGAGGATGCGGGTCAGTTTCCAGGCTGGGCCAAAGGTGAAGTCGATCAGTTTCAGGTAATGCACGGCCACGTAGGTCGCGGGGTTTCGCCCGGTGATCCACTCGGCGAACTGGCCCATGCTGATGGCCTTGGGTTCGAGCAGCGTGCAGTAGCCGTTGTTGACGTGCTGTAAAACTCCCTCGGTCACGAGTGTCCGCAGCTTCTTGTGATCAGGGTCAAGGAGCTTGTGATACACGACTTTAGCCAGCACACCGCGCTCGTTAGCCAGAGCCACGAGTTGATCGAGTTCTCGGAGTGTCAACACCGAGGGCTTCTCGATCAGCACGTGCTTACCGGCAAGAATCGCCGCCTGGGCTGTAGCGAAGTGGCGATCGTCCGGTGTCGCCACACAGATGGCGTGAAGGTCCAACGCGGCCAGTTTCTCGGCCGCCTTTGGCTCCGCGAACGACTCGGCTGCAGGAAAGGACTTGCGACCCGTGCGAGATGCCGTGGCCGCGAGTCGAACGCGGACCAACTCCCCCGCGGTCACGAAACAGCGGTGCCGGTCGGCCTCGAAGAAGGGGCGATAGGTTTCGTCGAAGATCATGCCCAAGCCAGCGATGCCAGCGCGGAGTTCGTGGGTCTTCATCGACGTGGTTCGACTCCATAAAGATGCCGAAGGAAGAAGTCCGCTCGGCGCCGGCTGCCGTAGGCACTCTCGGCGATGCCATGCCCACCCCCGGGGACGACGAGGAGATCGAAGTCTTTATCCGCTTTGATGAGTGCATCGGCGACTTGTAACGTACTCGACGGATCGACGTTCTTATCCAGCTCACCGACGATCAACAGCAGCTTGCCTTGCAACTTGTGAGCTTGGGTGACGTTCGATTGCTCCGCGTAATGCGGGCCAATGGGCCAGCTCATCCACATCTCGTTCCACCAGATCTTGTCAACGCGGTTGTCATGACAGCCACAATCGCTGACCGCGACTTTGTAGAACTCGGGGTGAGCCAGCAAAGCCCGTGTCGAACTCTGACCACCCGCCGAGCCGCCATAAATCCCGACGCCCGTGGAGATGTCCATCTCGGCGTGCTTTTTAGCGGCGGCTTTGAGCCAAGCGATGTGGTCCGGCAGCCCTGAGTCCCCGAGGTTCTTGTGACAGACATCGTGGAAGGCTTTGCTTCGCCAGTTGGTACCCATGCCATCGACCATGACGACGATGAAACCCAACTCGGCGAGATACTTCATCGACGTTACACTCGCATTGAATCGCTTCGCCACGTGAAAATCATGTGGCCCAGCATAGATGTTCTCGATGACTTTGTACTTCTTCGCCGGGTCAAAGTTCGAGGGCCGGACGATGATGCCGTACATCAGCGTCTTGCCATCGCGGCCCGGTGCGGCAAAGCGCTCGGGTAAGCGGCCACCCGCGGCTTGCCACTTGGTGAGGTCCGCAGTTTCGAGGGTGTCGATGGCTTGGCCATCGCTCATGCGCCGCAGCACGTGCACCGGGGCTGCGTCGACCCGCGAGTAAGTGTCCACGGCATACTGGCCATCCGGTGAGACTTGAAGCTGATGGCTGCCATCGCCGTCGGTTAGCAGCGTGAAGCCGGTGCCGTCGAAATTCACCCGAGCATAATGGATGTGGTACGGGTCTTGCTCAGCGTGATAACCCATGATTCGCAGTCGCATCGTGCGAGCTTTCACATCCACATTCTCGACGCCACGGACGACCCAGTCTGCACGAGTGATCGCGTTCTTGACGGCACCAGTCTTCATGTCGAGAAGATACAGGTGGTTGTAGCCGCTGCGTTCGCTCATCCACAGGATTTCGTTGGTGTCGTCGAGGTAACGCAGGAAGAGCTTGTTGGTGTAATCGAAGAACTGGCCTGATTTCTCGTCGATGAGCGTCGAGGCTTTGCCCGTCTCGGGATCCACGGAAATGACCCGTGCATACTGATGCCCACGGGGGTTGTAGAAGAAGTGAAAGGTCTTCGAATCTGGGGTCCAGTGCTGGAAACTCATGTCCCAGGGGCGATCGAATAGCTTGCGATCGAGGGCGATTTCTTTCAGGCTCGTCATGTCGAAAAGGTACGGCTGAAGTTCCGGAATGGCGTCGCCTGGCTTGAGGTAGGAGTACGATGAGGTCTCTGGTTGTACCCCCGTCTTCGGAGAAGAAGCCACGAGTGTCACCCGGCGATCACCACCTGGCTTACGGCGGAAGGCCACAAGCCACTTCGAATCCGGGGAAGGGTATAGCCCGCCACTGAAACTGTCCTTCACATCGCCTTTCACGAGCAGGGTCTCGGCCTGGGTCTTGAGGTTTTTGTGGTAAAGGCTGTGTTCTTTGACGGTGACCTGCCACTCGCCGTCGGCAGACTGGCCATTGGAGACCGTGATCTGTTCCCGTTGGCGCGGTTGGGGGCGGGCTAACTCAACTTTGCCAAATGATTTTTTCCCCGTCTTCAGGTCGACGAGAACCTGTTCTTCTTTCCCGTCAGAATTGAAACGACTGTACGCGAGATTCTTGCCGTCGCTGGACCAACCGGCTCGCAGTGTCTGGTTGAATACCAGTCCGTGAAGAGTCTCACGCTGTCGCGCTGCACGTTGGAAATCGGCCTGTGTACCCTGCCCAACCGCGACATTGGCTGCAATCAGGAGGACCATAGCAGTCTGGAGGCATAAGCATTTCATGTTTCGGCTCAATGTAGGGGTTGGGTAGCAGTGTCGTTCTGGCGTGGAAGGAATTTTTCATCAGCACCCGAACTCTCGTGTGGCAATAATGTATGAGGTCGAACTATGAATTTTGGGAAATCCTGGCGACTTGGAGGGAATCCTTGGGAGTCTGACGTCGTCGTACCCAGACGTGAGCGATGCAGAGTGATTCTGAGTAGCTCAAAGGGTTGTTAAGTGATTCCGATTGAATCGCCTAAACTTCCCAAAACTCCCAGGTTTAGGGACTGAGCGCCTTGTCTTGGGGTCACCATTTTTTTATCAGTAAGATAGGAAAATGTTCCGCATTTGTTGATTCCGTGACAGTTAATCTGACTCAATTGACACTGAACAAAATTTGAATACTTTGGAGCGACTGCCCATGTCTCTTTCGATTGCTGACCTGATTCGCCGAAACAAGATTCGGTCCCTGTCGCCGAAATCGACGAAACTGGAGATGCAAGTTTTGGAATCGCGTGAGGTCCCCACGGGGGTCTACTCAGGCGTGGTCTTCCAGGACTACAACTCCAACGGTGCTCGTGATCTCACCACGTCCGTAACGAACACTGGAGGCGGTACGGTCTCTGCGGCTGTTGACCGTGGCGTTGGCGGCGTGACTGTCACGGCCTTCAATGTGGCTGGCACTTCGGTCGGTTCGACCGTGACCCTGGCGGATGGTACCTTCTCCTTCACGCCAACCGGGGCGGGGCCATACCGATTTGAGTTCAGCAGTTTGCCAACGGGTTTCCAAACAGGTCCTCGTGGTATCGATTCGGGCAGTACAGTGCAATTCCGGCCCGATGGCGGATCCACGGATTTGAACACTGGTATTGTGATCCCGAACGATTACTCGGTGAACAATCCTCTGGTCGCCACGAACACGTACCTCTTCGGCGCAAGTTCCCGTACTACCCCCACCACTCAGCCGAACGACGCTCCTAACGCTGCCTTGTCAGCTCTTTCTGGCCAGCTCTACAGCTACGGCGGCACAACCAACTTCGGAAACCCGACCAGCAGTGAGTTCACAGTCCCCTATAGCCAACTCGGTGCGACCTTTGGCCTCGGTTTCGATCGCTTTGGCCGCAACCTCTACAACTCTTCTTACACCAAACGCCACACGGGTTATGGCCCAGGTGCCACTGCAGGTACGATCAGCAACGGCGTGGTGTACCGCATCCCCGTTCCGACAGGTGCCTCAGGCGCACTGACCGCGACTCCGTACGCTGACTTGAACGCCATCTTCGGTGCTAACACTGCCGGTGTGAATCATCGTCTGGGTAATCCTACTGGTACGCCTCCTGTCTTTTATGATTACGACCGTGATCGTGGGGATGCCGGTGGCAACCAAGGCTGGGACGCAGTCGGCAAGACCTCGCTCGGTGGTCTGGACGTCTCCGATGATGGCCAATTCATTTTCGTGATGAACCTCGCGGATCGCCAGTTGTACCGCATCCCGACCGGCGTCACCCCGACCGCCGGGAATATCGTACGTACCTCGATCCCGCTCACGAACCCGAGCAGTACTGTTATCCCGACTGCCGATTTCCAGTCATCGAACCTCCGCCCGTTTGCGGTGGAGTTCCACAATGGCCGAGTGTACGTCGGCGTGGTTTACAGCGCTGAAACCAAAGGTGTCCCTGGTGATCAAGCGGCCCGCGATCAACTTCTGGCCGCTGTTTACGAAGTCAACCCAGCAACGATGGCGTTCAACGCGACGCCTGTTTACACACAACGTTTGAATTACACCCGATCAGGATCCCCGACGAGCTTCGTCAGCGACACCCCAAATGCAAACTGGGAGCCTTGGAGTTCGACGTTTTTCAGAACTGGAAACCGTGCTTCAGACGGCGTGGCTCCACAGCCCATCCTCACTGGCATCACTTTCGACAGTGTCGGCAACATGACTCTGGGTATCCGCGATCGCGGAGCAGACCAATTCGGCAACAACCAACGCAGCAGCCCGTTAGACGATGCGCTTTATGAAGGTTTTACTTCGGGCGATATTCTTCGCACCTCGATCAACACCGTGAACAACTACGCCTCAGGCTGGACTTCGGAAAGCAATGGCCGAGTCGTCAATAACCTGACCAGTTCGCCTGCTCAACTCGGGACTGCTCCGCAAACCAGCGTTTCCCCCACCTTCACCGGGTCAAGCGGTCCTGGTGGTGCCGAGTTCTACTGGCAGGATTTCTTTAACACGTTCCACCAAGAAACCTCCATGGGTGGGACTGGTCAGGTCCCCGGTTTCCCGGATGTTGTGTTGACAGCGATGGACCCCGGAGCACGGGTGAACTCGGGCGGTTTCTCCTGGTTGAGTAGCTTGACTGGCGAAGAAGCCAAAGCCTACGACATCTACGTCTCTGCCGCAGGTGGCACGAATGCCTCGAACTTCGCCAAGGCCAATGGTCTCAGCGAGCCAGTGTTCTTGCTCGAACTTCCATCGATCGAAATTGGCGATCGCGTGTTCGCAGACAACAACCTGAACGGTATTCAAGACGCGAACGAAGCGGGCATCGACGACGTCGTGGTTTTCCTCGTCAACGCTGGTGGAGTCACAATCGCTTCCGCGACCACAGCGAACGGCGGGATCTACCGCTTCTCGAACGCCGTTGGCATCGACGGCCCTGGCGAAACCTTCGGTGTTGGCCTGACCAAGAACACAACCTACACACTCCGCTTCGGTGATGCGGCGAACTACGCGGGTGGCGGTAAGCTCGCCGGGTTGCAACTCTCGCCTGCCGACCAAGGCTCTGATGATATCCGCGATTCCGATGCCAAAGTCACTGGCACCCCGGCTGCGGGCAATCAGCCTTCGATCTCAGTCACGACGGGATCGAACGGTTTCAACGTCCATACCTTCGATACCGGCTTCGGCTCGCAGCTCTCGATCGGGAACGTGGTCTGGAACGACCTCAACAACAACGGCACCCTCGATGGGGCGGAAGTTGGTATCTCGGGTGTCGCGGTCAACCTCTACTTCGACGCGGATAACAACGGCACCATCACCGGCGCCGAAGCGACGACGCCGTTCAAGTCCACGGTGACCACCGGCGGCGGCCTGTATCTCTTCAACGGCCTCTCGGCCGGCAAGTACATCGTTGGCCTGGATGCCTCGAACTTCACCGGGGCTGGCAAGCTCGTTAACTTTGTCAGCAGCTCGGGCAAATTTGCGAGCCTGTCGGGGCCATTCGAAGCCGCTCCGCTCGCGGGGGTCGATAACAAAGACAACGGGACCATCAACGGCACACTGGGCACCGGCGGGGACATCCGCAGCCCACTCATCAACTTGCAAATCGGTACCGCACCCGAAAACGAGAACCCCAACAACGACCCTTCAGCTCCGGACAAGAACACCAACCTGACCATCGACTTTGGGGTCTACCAACCCCTCGGTATCGGGAACCTCGTCTTCAACGACGCCAACAATAATGGTGTTCGTGATGTTTCCGAAGCGGGTCTCGCGGGTATCACCGTGGACCTGATGGATGCGGCAGGGACAACGGTTCTCGCCACGACCTTGACGGACGCTAAGGGCAACTACCTCTTCCCGTACCTGACTGAGAACACCTACCGCGTCCGCATCGCATTGCCGACCGGCACGACGTCCTCGACCGGGACGCTATTCTCCGCAACAGGCCCTGTGGAAGGGGCACCTGCTCCGAGCAACAACGATAACAAAGACAACGGCTCGATGAGTGGCCTGACGTTCGCCATCTCCGGCCCGCTTGCGATCTCGGCTGGTAGCTCACCGACGGGTGAAACGCCTTCCGTGCTCTTGCCAAACCCGATTGCTGATGCGAACTCGAACCTGACCTTTGACTTCGGGATCTTCAGCAAGCTCTCGATCGGGAACCAAGTCTGGCTCGATCTCGACAACAGTGGCACCATCAACGCAGCCGACGGAGCAACACCTGGTATCTCGGGTGCGATCGTCGAGTTGCTCTACGACGCCAATAACGACGGTAACTTCACGGGCGCAGAATTGACTCCTGTGCTGACAACGGCGACTGTCGGGGGCTTGTACCTCTTCGACAACCTCATCGAAGGTAAGTATCGCGTTCAATTGCCCGCTTCGAACTTCACTGGTTCAGGTGTTCTCGTCGGCCACCGATCGAGCACCGGGGCACCGGGAGCCTCGGTGGGGCCAAACGAACCCTCAACAGCCAACACCACCGACGGCAACGACGACGGTACGCTGATCACTGGCGGTATTGTTGTTTCGAACCTCGTGACGCTCACCGTGGGTGGCGCTCCAACCCAAGAAAACCCGAACAACGACACGGGCAAACCGGACGGCAACGCTGACCTCACTGTGGACTTCGGCTTCGTGCCGATGTACAGCATCGGCAACCGCGTCTGGCGGGATGTCGATTCGAATGGCACCATCAATGCCGCTGACGGGGCAAATCCTGGTATCGGTGGTGTGACGGTCAACGTTTACAACGCTGCCAACGTCCTTGTCGGCACCACCACGACCGACCCCAACGGTTACTATTTGGTCGATGGATTGCTCCCTGGCGATTATGTCGTCGAAGTCGTGACGACGGCTGCGGGTCTCCTCAATCTGGGGCCAACCACGGCCGGTGGTGACCCAGACAACAACACGGACAGCGACAGCAACGGCGTCACGACAGGTGTTGGCTTCGTTCGCAGCTTGCCTGTGACCCTCGGGCCAGCGAACAGCGAGCCGACCGGCGAAGATGTCGGCCCAGCTGGCAACGGGGCAGGCTTGCCTGACAGCCGTGGCAACCTGACTGTCGACTTCGGTTTCACCGATGCCGTCTACTCGGTTGGCGGAAACATCTACTACGACGCTGGGAACGATGGTGCTCGCACGGGCGATACACTCATCACCTCCTCGGTGACCTTGGTCCTCACAGGGACCGATTCCAGTGGGCCGATCACCCCTCGCACCATCACCACCACGAACGGCACTTACAACTTCACGGCCCTGCGTCCTGGCACGTACACCGTGACTCAGTTCAACCAGCCGACCACGCACCTCGATGGTCGCGATACTCCTGGTGCGCCTTATGGTGGCACTGGAACCGCTGCTGGGATTCCACGCAACCCACGGGATGCGGACGCAATCACAGGCATCATCATCCCGGTCGCTTCGCCAAACCTCAGCGGCACGGAATACAACTTCGGCGAACTCCTCCCCGCTTCGCTTGGCGACTTTGTCTGGCTTGATCAAAACGGCAACGGTCTGCAAGACGGCACCGAACCGGGTGTCGGCAATGTCCGCGTGGTCCTCACCGGCACGGACGATACCGGTGTGATCACCCCGATCACCGTCTCCACGACAGGCACGGGGGCTTACAACTTCAACAACCTGCGGCCTGGCACCTATACGGTGACGTTCGGTAACTCGGATGGCACGACGACCTACACTCGCACCATCCAGAACTCGACCGCTCCTGGCAACACTCTTGTCAACGACAGCAACGCCGCGACCGCCACGGGCATCGCTCCATCGGTCACGCTGGTTGCAGGCCAAAACGACCCGACGATTGATGCTGGTCTGTATGTCCCAGTGAGCGTCGGCGATACCGTCTGGTACGACATCAACTCCAACGGCACTCAGCAAGCTGGCGAACCTGGGATTCCAGGCGTCACGGTGGTGCTGAACTACGCGGGGATCGATGGCGTGTTCGGCACGGCTGACGATGTTGCCAACTTTGCCTCCAAGGTCACCGATGCCACGGGGAATTACAACTTCACCGGCCTGGCTCCTGGCCTTTACCAAGCTGTCGTGCAAACGGGTACGGTTCCAAGCGGCCTGACAGCGAACACCACCCCAACCAGCCAGAACACCCCGACCCTGCTCAGTGGCCAAAACGATCCACTGCGTGACTTCGGCTTCGTCGGCAAGGCCAGCCTCGGCGACCGCGTCTGGCTCGACACCGATTCGGATGGCCTCCAAGACGCCACCAATGAGCCAGGCCTGATCGGCGTGGAAATGAAGGCCACTTGGGCTGGCTTCAACGGCACCTTCGGCGATGCCGACGATGTCACCTTCACCACCACCACAGCTGCCGATGGCAAGTATCTCTTCAGCAACCTGCCGGGCGGGAACTTCAAAGTCCTCGTGACTCCAAGCACCCTGCCTGTGAACGTCTCGCAGACTTTCGACCTCACTGCACCGACCAACGACAACTCGGCCACTCGCCTCCTCGGCAACACCGAAGACGCCCGCGATGTGGACTTCGGCTACGTCGGCAATGCCTCGATCGGCGACACGGTCTGGTACGATGTCGATGCCAACCAGACGCAGAATAACGCCGAACCGGGCATCCCGAATGCCAAGGTCGTGCTCACTTGGTCGGGCAATGACAACACCATTGGCACCGCTGACGATGCGACCTTCACCACGACCACAGACGCGACCGGCAAGTACCTGTTCCCAGGTCTGCCAGTCATCGGTGCGGGCAGCAAGTACCAAGTCGTGGTCACCCCACCAGTTGAGTACACCGACCAGACCTTTGACGCCACGGCCCCGACGACAGACAAGACCTCGGGTCTCACGCTGACCCCTGCGGAAGCCAACCGAGTTCAAGACTTCGGCTTCCGTGGCCCGCTCAGCCAAGGCCTCGGGAACTTCGTCTGGCTCGACGCCAATGGCAACGGCAAACAAGACACAGGCGAAACCGGTGTCAACGGCGTCACGGTCGACCTGCTCGACGCCACGGGCAACCTCCTGACCACCACGAAGACGGTCAACGATGGCTCGGGCAAACCTGGCTTCTACGAGTTCCGCAACCTGATCCCCGGCACCTACGGCGTTCGCTTCGGCAACTCCGATGGCACGACGACCTACATCCGCACGGCTCAGAACAGCCCAGTCGCGGACAACACCACCAACTCGGATGCGAACGCCACAACCGGCCTCACGGCCAACGTCACGCTCGCAGCCGCAGAGTTCAACCCGAACATCGATGCCGGTCTCTACCTGCTCGCCAACATTGGCGACCGCGTCTGGTACGACACCGACAACGATGGCGTCCAAGATCCAACCAACGAACCAGGTATCACCGGTGCCAAGGTCACAGTCACGTACTTCGGCCTTGATGGTCAAGTCGGTGGCGGCGACGATCAGACCTTCACAGCGACCACCGGTGCCAACGGCATCTGGACCCTCACGGGTCTGGTTCCTGGCAAGTACACGGCAGTGGCCGATCCTTCGACCGCGACCAACGCTCCAGCCATCTCGAAGGCCACGACGCCGACGAGTGTCACGGCCAACCCTACCTCGGGCCAAACCATCGACACGATGGACTTCGGCTTCGTCGCGGGTCCGGCTTCGATCGGCGACCGCGTCTGGTTCGATGGCAACAAGAACGGCGTCCAAGACGCGACCAACGAACCCGGCTTCGCGGGTGTGCCGGTCTCGCTCATCTGGGCTGGTCAAGACGGCATCCTCGGCAACGCGGACGACGTCAACCTCGGCTCGACGACCACGGGCGCTGATGGCAAGTACCTGTTCGAGAACCTGCCTTACGGTAAGTACCAAGTCCAGGTCACGACGCCACCTTCGAACTTGGCCGCGACCTTCGACCTCGATAGCCTGCTCGTCAGTCCTGACAGCAAAGCTGTCGCCGTCGTCGATGCTGCGAACCCGAACCGCCGCGATGTGGACTTCGGTTACGCTGGCTTGGCAAACGTCGGCGATCGCACCTTCCTCGACCAGAACCGAGACAACGTCCAGCAAGCCACCGAACCTGGCCTGCCTGGGGCAGTTGTCGAGCTTCGCCTTGCAGGCACCGATGGTGTGATCGACACCGCAGACGACTTGCTGCTGACCGCGACGACCGGTGCGAACGGGATCTACAACTTCACGAATCTGCCTGTCTTCGGGGTCGACCTCACGGACCCATTCCGTGTGACGGTGGTCGCCCCGCCAGCGGGCCTCGTCCCAGTGGGCGACCTCGACGGCACCACTACTCCAAACGTGACCAACGAGGCTCTGGGTGCGACGCAAACTCGTACCGATGTGGACTTCGGCTACGATGGTACAGCCAGCATCTCGGGTACGGTCTACGTCGATAACAACGATAATGGCCAAATCGATGCGGGCGAACCACGCCTGCCTGGCACGATTGTGACCCTCACTGGCACGGACAGCCTCGGCAACCCAGTGTTGGATCCGCTGACCGGTAACCCGTACACCGCGACCACGGATGCTCAAGGGAACTACCTCTTCGACAACCTGCCTGCTGGTCTCTACCGCATCAACGAAACCCAGCCGACTCGTTGGAACGATGGTAAAGACACCGCTGGCAACCTGGGTGGCACGACCACGAACGACCAGTTCGCGGAAATCACCATTCCAGCCGGTGGGGTGGGTACACAGTACAACTTCGGCGAACGTGGCACGTTCATCTCGGGTACGGTGTTCCGAGACGAAGATGGTGACGGCGTCCAGGATCCTGGCGAACCAGCCATCCCTGGCACCATCATCACGCTGATCGATCCTGCCAACGGGACGACCCTCGGCGTGGCGACGACGGATGCCCAAGGCAACTACCGCTTCGACAACCTGCCAATCGGCAGCTACCGTATCGTCGAGACCCAGCCAGTCGGCTACGGCAACAGCCCTGGCACACCAGCGACGGTCCGCGATGTGGTTGTCCCGCTCGCCGGTCTGCCGAACCAAAACTTCGGCGAACAACTCGGCAGCCTGGCTGGTTTCGTCTACGAGGATTACAACCTTGACGGCACCCGCACGACGACCGGCGTTCGCCCAGATGCCCCGATCCCCGGCATCACGGTCACCCTCGTCGGCACCGACGCCAACGGCCCAGTGAACCGCACCACAACCACAGGTGCTGATGGTAGTTACCTGTTTGCGAACCTGTTCCCTGGCTCGTACCGCGTCATTGAAACGCAACCTCGCCTCCCGGTCACGATTGGCGACGGCGGCTACTACGATGCCCTCGACAACATCGGCTCCTTGGGTGGTGCCAAGACGATCAAGAACGAAATCTCCACGATTCCTTTGGCAATCAATGCCGATGGCACCGCGCAGAATGGCGTTCAGTACAACTTCGGCGAACTGCCACCTGCGGACCCGAACGGCTTCGTGTTCGTCGATGCCAACAACAACGGCATCTTCGATGCTGGCGAAAACCCGATCGCAGGTGTCACGATCACTCTGGCCGGCACGGTCACCGACATCGTCAATGGGGCCATCGGCACCCGCCCGCTGACAGCAGCAGACGTTCCTGGTGGTCTGACTCGTGTCACGGATTCGAAGGGCTTCTACGAGTTCTTGCCAATCCGCCCAGGGACTTACTCCCTGACGCAGACGCAACCCGCGAACTTCTTCGATGGTCGTGAGCAAAACGGCGACACCAACCCACCGAACACGGTGGTGGTCGAGAACGACCGCTTCTCGAACATCGTCACCGCACCGTTCCAAATTCGTGGGCCGTTCAACTTCGGGGAACTGCTTGCTTCGTCGATCGCCGGGACAGTGTTCGTCGATAACGATGGCAACGGCCGCTTGAGCCCGGCTGATCAACGCATCCCGAACACCGTCGTCACCCTCACAGGGACCGACGATCTCGGAGCCGCGGTCAACCGCACGCTCACCACGGACGCCAACGGGAACTACAACTTTGGCAACCTCCGCCCAGGGGTTTACCGCCTTGTCGAAACGCAGCCTGCTCCGTTCCGCCAAGGGCCAAACACCATCGGCAGCTCGGGTGGTACGCTCACCGCGACGGACACGGTCAGCACGATCAACCTGAACCCTGGAACCAACGCGACGGACTACAACTTCGGCGAGCTTCTGCCACGCCCAGCGATGGTCCCTGGCCTGCCTCCGGTCCCACCCGTTGCTTTGCCTCCAGTGGCTCCACCTGTGGGTCCAAGCAAGCGGCAGTTCTTGTCGAGCGATCCACTCACCATCCCACCAGGGACTCGCGATCCACTGCCGACGGGTCGCACAGAGCCGAACTACAACGCTCTGGGTTCGATCAACTCGACGCGGCTCAGCCAATACCTGGCCACGTCGAACGGTCGCAATGGCTCGACAGTTCGTGTCTTTGACATGACCCAAGGCCAAGAACGCTTCCGCCTGACGCCATTCGCTGGCACGGACGCAACTCAAGGTGCTCGCACCGCGACTGCGGACTTCAACAATGATGCCATCCCGGACATCGTTGCCGCAGCCGGCCCAGGTGGTTCGCCTCGTGTCATCATCTATGATGGTGTCACGGGTGGCGTGATCCAGGACTTCCTGGTCTTCGAAGCGAGCTTCACAGGTGGTCTCTACATCGCCACGGGCGACTTCAACGCTGACGGTCGGGCCGACCTGATCGTCACCCCTGATCAAGGTGGCGGCCCACGGGTTCGCGTCTTCTCAGGTGGCAACCCGAACGCCCAACTCGCGGACTTCTTCGGCATCGAAGACCCGAACTTCCGCGGTGGTGCTCGTGCGGCTGCCGGTGATCTCAATGGCGATGGCCGCGATGATCTGATCGTCTCCGCAGGCTTCGGTGGCGGCCCACGGGTCTCGATCTATAACGGCACCTCGATTGGCAACGGCCAACCGCAGAAACTCACCGCTGACTTCTTCGTCTACGAAACGACACTCCGCAACGGCGTGTTCGTGACGGCAGGCGATGTCGATGGCGATGGTCGCTCGGACCTCATCGTCGGGGCTGGTCCTGGTGGTGGCCCACGAGTCTCGGCCTTCAGTGGCAGCTCGTTGATTGCAACGGGCACCTTGAACCCGATCGCCAACTTCTTCGCCGGTGACGCCAACCGCCGCCTCGGCGTGAACGTCTCGGCCAAGGACTTCAATGGCGATGGCCGCGTGGAAATCGTGACTGGGACCGCCTTCACGGAAATCCCAATCGTCCGCATCTTCAACCCACTCACGGGCACACAGATCGACGAGTTCTACGCCGACAACGCGAACTTCCCAGGCAGCGTGTTTGTGGGCTAATCTCGAATCAAAACCCGAAGCCGACGCACCCCGGTGCGTCGGCTTTTTCTATTTCCGGACCCCAGTCGGTTGCGTAGACTGCTTTCACGCCCCAAGAGTGGGGTGCCCACCGGCTTTCTCGCTATTCAAGGAGTCCTCTCTCATGGCTTTGAATCGTCGTCGTTTTCTTCAGTCCAGCACCGCGATCGGGCTGGGTTACATGTTCACCGCTCCCGCTTTCAGCTTCGCCCGCGTCCAGGGTTCCAACGAACGGCTCAAAGTCGCAGGCATCGGCGTCGGTGGTAAAGGCTCCAGCGACATTGACCAGGCCGGCATGCTTGGCAAAGACAACCAACCTCTGATGGAAGTGATCGGCCTCTGTGACGCCGACAAGGACTACCTCGGCCTTAAGATGAAGAAGTGGCCCAAGGCCAAAGGTGTGACGGACTTCCGCCGTCTGTTTGATGATGCCGAGCTGATGAAAGCCGTGGATGCCTTTACGATCAGCACCCCAGACCATACCCACGCACTCCCTGCCGCGATGGCGATTCGCCAGAAGAAGCATGTCTACGTGCAGAAGCCATTGACCCAGACCGTGTTTGAATCCGACCTGCTCCGCAAGCTCGCCAAGGAGAATGGCGTCTGCACGCAGATGGGTAACCAGGGTACTGCCGAGAACGGCCTGCGTCGTGCCGTGGAACTCATTCAGGGTGGCGCTCTCGGCGATGTGAAAGAAGTCCACGTCTGGACCAACCGCCCCGTGTGGGACCAAGCTCCCAAGGTGATGAAGCGCTACGAAGACACGGCTGTTCCTGAATACCTTGACTGGGAAGCCTACAACGGGCCAAACGAGTTCCGCCCTTACGCTCACGGGCCGAACAAAGGCAAGAAGCGCGGTTGCTACCACGACTTCAACTGGCGTGGCTGGTGGGCCTTTGGCACCGGGGCCATCGGCGACATGGCTTGTCACACGGCCAACATGGCCTTCATGGCCCTCAAGCTCGGTTACCCGACGCACATCATGGCCGAGGCCACCGATGTGAACCCGGAAACCTGCCCAAGCTCCGCCCACGTCACGCTCAAGTTCCCCGCTCGTGGCCCACTTCCAGGCGTGACACTGCACTGGTACGAAGGCATGAAAGACAAGAAGAAGCTCTCGCCGCCTCAAGAGTGGGTCGACAAGGCTCTCGCCATCGACCCTGACATGAAGCGTAACAAGAAACTCGTCGATAGCGGCTCGATCATCATCGGTTCGAAGGGTTACCTCTACAGCCCGAACGATTACGGTGCTCAGGTCTTCTTTGGCCCATCCGAAGAGTTCAAGGGGATGAATACCACCACCCCCGAAAAGCTCGCCATCAACAACAAGGGCGACCAAGGCCAGAAGAACGAGTGGGTCGAAGCGATCAAAGCCGGCAAGCCAGCACTGGCTCTCTCGAACTTTGACTACGCCAGCTACCTCACCGGGGCCTTCCTGCTCGGCAACGTCGCGATCCGCACCGGCAAGCCGCTCACCTTCGATGCCGCGACGCTGACCAGCCCGGACAACGCCGATGCCGCGAAGTACATCAAGAAAGAGTACCGCAAAGGCTGGGACATGCTCGAGAAGGCGTAATGACATACTCAAGCTTGATGCTTGTTTTCATGTCTTTTCTCCCTTCTCCCCTTGCGGGAGAAGGTGCCCAATCCAGGCTCGATAGAGCCGGATTGGACGGATGAGGGGTAACGCGCTTCATCCACAAAAGGCACTTTTCACACATCCAGCGTTGACCCCTCATCCGTCTTTTGCAACCCCTTGAAGGGGTTGCAAAATCCACCTTCTCCCGCAAGGGGAGAAGGGATGGAAATGCACAAGACGGAGAATAAACAGGTCAAGATCACTCACTGACCTGTCACCCCGATTCCTCAAGCCTGGCATCAAGCTGCCAGGCTGAACAGGGCGAGCTATGGCACATGACCATCCGCAAGAGATCACCTCCAACGAGCACCGTCATCAACTCTATTCCGTCGAGCCGGTGTCGCTGCGAACATTTACCCCCAGTCTCGCGGTGCTCGCCAAGAGTGCAGGGGTGTTCCATTGGACTCCTGAAGGCCGTCGGCTTTACGACTTCACCTCGGGAGTTCTCGTCGCCAACCTGGGCCACAACCCAACTCGCTGGACCCGCCGCTTCTGCGAATTGATGCAATGGCCCACGAACCTGGCGGACTGCGACTCGGACTACTTCCCCGCAGTCGCCATGACCACGTACAACGCCGTCACGCCACTTGAAATCCAGGCCAGCGATCAGCTTCTGAAGTTCCTCCGTGCTCGTGGCCAAGGCTCACGGCTGGAAGTCGTGATGTGGGCGGCGTCCGGTTCGGAGGCGATCCAGAAAGCTCTGTGGGCAACAATGGCCCATGACCGCTCACGACCACGAATCCTCGCCACTCGCTTTGGCTTCCACGGCAAGAAGGGCCTCGCCAACGCCGTGACTGGTTCGGAACATGACCCCGAACGCGACCCGCGAGTCCATTTCATCCGCTTCCCGATGCACGAATGCGAGGACGTTTCGCAACGTGACAAGCCCCTCGACCTCACCCCGTTTCGCCAAGAGTGGGATGACTTGTGGGCGAAGTATGGTCGGGAGATCGGCACCCTGATCACGGAACCGTACCTTGGTGGTGGCGGGTCGTATCACCCGCCGAAAGCGTACTTACAAGCTCTCGAAGCCTTCTGCCGGGAGAAGGGGATCTTGTTCATCTTGGACGAAGTGCAAGCCAACTTCGGCCGCACCGGGGACCACTTTGCCTATGAGACCTATGGCCTCGATCCGGACATCGTGGTCTTGGGCAAGGGCCTTGGCAACGGCATCCCAGTCGCGGCAGCCGTTGGTCGGAGGGATGTCTTTGGCGCTTTGAAGTACGGCGAAGGGTCGGACACCTGGAGTGCCAACCCGCTCAACTGTGCTTCCGTCTTGGCCACGATCGAAGAGTTCGAATCTCGGGACATCCTTGTTTCATCCCGGCGCAGCTCGGCCATCATCGAGGCGGGGTTAGTGGCCCTCAAGCAGTTCCCCTTCGTGGCTCATGTGCGAGGAGAAAAGGGCGGCATGGTCTGGGGCATCGAGATGCGGGACCACGCTAACCGCACTGCCGCCGAGTGGGCCAATGCCTTCGTGCTGACCGCTTATCTGGGCGAGGGCCAAGATGGCATACACCTGCTTGGCCCGCTAGCGAAGAAAGTCGTTCGTATCTCACCACCTCTGACGATCACGGCCGCCGAAGCCACCGAGGCGATGGCCTTGCTCCACCGTGTTGCTTCCAGGATGTAAGCCCATGCGACGCTATCGACTTCTTGGCTTATCGTTGCTCGCGTGGTTTGCGGTCTGGGCCTTCTGGTTGATCGTGACCCGCGACTTTCACCCGACACTCGACCATGCCTTGGTCGTCACCACGAGCTTGATCGTGGCCTACGCGATCGCCGCGTACATCCATCACCTTGTCCTGATTCCCAAGCTGAGAGTCAAGGGCTTTCAGGCCCGCTACCTTGGCGTGCTCATCGTGATGATGCTACTTTTGAACGCCATCGCGCTCGCTATCCTACGCACGGCGTACATCGCCTGGTCAGGCCCCGACCCGGACCCGAATGGCGTCTACAAGCATTACCTCATTGACCTCTTCGGCATGGCCGTACATTTGGTGATCGCGGCCCTTTTGGTCCGAGTCGCTCGAAAGTTCAGCCGTTGAGCAACTTCAGCACGCGCTTCGCTTCGCGTTGACCTGAGAGCAGGGCACCGTGAACCGTGCCTGGGTATCGTGCATCCGTGGCTTCACCTGCGAAGAGCAAACGGCTTGCGACTGGCGAAGCAAGTGCTTGGAAGTCGTCCGGTGTCGAGCCAGGGGCGATTGAAGAGTATGCACCGAGAGTGTGAGGGTCTTGGCCCCACCCAGAGACGAGCACACCCGTTGGTGTGGGAACATTGGCAAACATGGTACGAAGTCGGGCGGTTGCTTCAGCACTGGCTTCGCGCGGGGTGAGCTTCTCCAGTCTCTGCGCTTCAGGGCCACAGGTTAGCATCAAGAGAGCCGGCTGGCCGTGCGATGGCAACAGGCTCCAGAACTCAGCGAAAGGTTCGCCCAAGGCCGCGAAGCGGTGCAACTTCTCGGGCCAAAAAGCGGCTCGATAGGTCAGTGCGACTTTGCAGAATTGCCCAGCGCCGAGAGCTTGGATGGCTTGCTGTTTGCGGGCCGGTAACTCGGGCGTGAACTTCACTCGACCCGCTTTCAACACCCCCAACGGCAAGGTGATCACGCAGTAGTCCGCTTCCCGTGGGCCTTTCGTTGTCGTCACCGTGACTTTGCTCTTGTTGATCGAAACCTCTGAGACGATCTGGCCCATCTCCACGGAAAGCCCTTTGGCCAAGTGCTTGGCGAGCCAATCATAGCCGCCTGGAAAGACGACCTCCGCACCTGGGAAAGCCTCATCTTGATCGAAGCCAACGAGGGCCAAGGTCTCTGCGGAGGATCCCAGGGAAAGCTCAATCTCCGAGAATGCCATCCACCTCACCACGGGCCGGGTGGCTTCCGGGATTTCTCGTAAGCCAGTCGCGAGAATGCTGGCCACACTCTCCGCAGGTTTGGCATTTCGTTGCGCGGCTTTGATCTGCCGACGCAGTTTGCGGAAGTCTTTCTCGGCCTCTTTCCAGGTGGATTCTGGGAGGCTTCGGCGGTTCTTATACAACTCCATCCGATCCGAATCGGACTCGGCCATTTTGACCTTGGCTTGCTCAGCGAGAGCGGTCACGGGGTTGCCCTCACGGCCGTGAATCCACGACGCCCCGAGATCGATCGGCAGCCCCAGTGAACGGTCGGTCCAGAGCCGGCCACCGAAGCGGTCTCGTGCTTCCAGGACTGTGACATCAAGCCCAGCCACTTTCAACTCAGCCGCACAGCTCAACCCTGCGACCCCAGCACCAATCACCAAGACTTTCGCCTTCGATTGGGCCGTCGCCGCCATCGTCCGGTGACTCCATCCCGTGATCGCCAGGCTGGCAAGCAGGGTACGACGAGAGATCAACGGTGGACTTGGAGGAAGTATCGATTGTCTCATGAAGTCGGTTTCCATTTTGCGAGAACATAGCGTACACCCAATGCGAGCATGACTCCCGTGATCGCTCCTGTGGCGGTCAAGAAGAATGCCTGATTGTATGGCACTTCGGTCACCGCAAAGGCAGCCCCACACCCGGCTCCGATCATGGTGCCCAGGCTCATGAAGATTTTGAATATCAAGGTCATCGCGTCCCATTCGTACTCAAAAAATACCAAAGCTCGCAGCCCACTCAAGAACGTTGCCAACTCGCCGAGTATGGCTCCCAGAATCGCGAAGACAACGGCGAATGGCATAACCTCCAATCCACCGAGCGCCGTCGCAGCCGTGGCTGCTCCGAACACGCTATCGATGGCCACGACCGCGAGAAACCACCAATAAGCCCGACGAGCTTGACTGTGATAGTGCATCCGAGCCTTGTGAGCTTCAGCGGCACCAAGTCGTTGTGGTGGGGGCTCTGCGAACTCCGCGAAGGGGCTATCGGGTTCTGGCTGACTCATGCTCGGTGGCTCGATTCTGAGTTGGGGGTCTTCATCCACAGCTATCGCAATCCCGGCGGAAGTTTCGCACCTCAACCGGGACTTGGTGCTTGGCGACGAATGTCGGGAAATAGTCATCGAGGATGCCTTGCTCGGCGAGTGCTGGCCAGTCTTGGCTGGGGGCATCGACGGACTTCAAGAGTAAGAGGCCGCACTGGGCTTCATGGGCGGCAGCGGCGGCGAGGGTGTCGGTGGTGACATCCCAACGGGAGGGCAGGGGGGCATGTTGGGCTTCGTATCCGGGGAGCCAGCGATCGACGACGAGGATCGAGACGCGGTCCTCAGTCCAGGTGCTGTCCAGGGCGAAACCGGCGTCTTCGTCGAGGCGTTGCCAGAGGAAGCGAGCCGAAAGCCAGAGGCTTTCGATGGCGAGACGGTGCGAGAAGTTCTCGCCGAGGCCATGAATGCGATCGAGCTTGCGCACGGCATCGGCAAAGTCCCCGCCGCCCGCGACGAGGAGGATCTTGTCGTGCGGTAACGCTCGTAACAGCCGCTTCAACGCGGGCCGGAGGTTGGGGGATTCGAAGAGACTGCCCCCAACTTTGACGACGAGCTTGTTCATCGGCGTTCACTCCACAACACCGCGACCGCATACGCCGGCGCCGCACTCACCACCTCTTCGCTCAGGACCTCACGCAGCGAGAACTCTTTGATCCGCTTGGGCAGTACCCCTTTCAAGGCAAACTCACCGGAACCCGAGGTGATGATCATTCGCTTATCGCGTTGTTGCCTGTTGACTTCCGTCTCGTTCACCTTCCAGCGAATGGCGGACTCCAAGCACTCCTTCATGGCATCGACTGAGAGTTTCGCGAGCTGTTCGGTTTGCCATCTCGGGATGCATTCGCCGTCGCCGCAGAGCATCCGAGCGATGCGAGCATGGGCGAACTCCGCCGTTGCGGGGCGACCATCGGCGGTATCTGTGTCTGCGGGATTGTCCGCGATTTGGCCGAGGACCAGGAAGGCATCTTGGATCGTGGCGAAGTACTCGGCGGCGTATCGCCCGGGTGGCAAGAAGGCCATCAGCGGTGTGCGCTTCACCCCCATATAGAGCAACTCCTTCGCCTGTAACCGGGCCATATCGGTTAGCCCCTTCGAACAGGGAATGCCATCGCGGATGGGGATGATGTCGGTGGTCGTCGTGCCGATGTCGACGAGCAAGGCGACACCCTCGGGCAGAAAGTGCCCAGCGAACGTGGCCAGAGCGTGCCAGTTGGCGGAGGCCACACGCATCGGTTCGAGGTTGGCTTCCTCGGTGTTCAGGAACTTTCCTTCCGTCGACCAGACCACAAGCCTCCGGCTGCCCACGGCCGCACGGACGTGCTTGAGGATGTGCGCGACGCCTTCCGTTTTGTTGGTGAAGCAGTCGCAAAGCTCTCCGGTCATGGTGACCGCGACATCGTCCGTGTCAGGAAACTGGGCCACCATGGGGAGCAATGCATCGCGCAAGCCAGCGGGGTTTTTCCAGAGAGCGTAGGGGAGACTCGTGGCCCGTTTATCGCTTGTGGCCGCTTTCAGGTTCGCCCCGCCGATGTCGAATCCTAAAACAGGTTCAGGCATGGGTTTTCCTCCGTGGGTAGTGGTCAGGCATGGCTCGTTTCATTGTTGGCATCGATTTAGGAACCACGAACTCCGCACTCGCCTACGTCGATCTCGGGGTGAAGGCCTCGGCACGGGTGCAGCTCCAGACCTTCAAAATCGCCCAACTGACGGCTCCTGGGGATGTCCAAGAACAGCCACTGTTGCCCTCTTTCTTATATCTTCCGGGGTCGCATGACCTACCTGCCGGGTCGACCGCTTTGCCTTGGCAGAAGGATGCAGCCGATGTCGTCGGCGTCTTTGCGCGGTCGCACGGGGCCAAGGTGCCGGGGCGGCTCGTGTCCAGTGCCAAGTCCTGGTTGTGCCATCCGGGGGTCGATCGCACGTTGGCTCTCTTGCCCTGGGGTGCCCCACCCGAGGTGACCCGGGTCTCGCCGCTGGAAGCGAGTGCCAAGTATTTGAAGCACATGATTCATGCTTGGAATTCGGCGTCAGGCCGGAAGCCCGAAGACCGACTCGAAGACCAAATGGTGACGATCACGGTACCCGCCTCCTTCGACGATGTCGCACGGAACCTCACCGCCGATGCGGCCAAGCAAGCGGGCTTGAAGCACTTCGCTTTGCTCGAAGAGCCGCAAGCCGCCTTCTACGCCTGGCTCGGCACCCACACCGGGGCTGAAGCTGCGAAGCTCGCGCCAGGGATGCGATGCTTGGTGGTCGATGTTGGTGGTGGGACTTCGGACTTCAGCTTGATCCGTGTCACCGAGTCCGGTGGTGATCTGGCGTTTCAACGGGATGCGGTTGGCGATCACCTGCTCCTCGGCGGGGACAACATGGACCTCGCCTTGGCCAAGACCATCGAGACCAAAGCCCCTGGCGGCAAGCTCGATGCGGCCCAGTTCGGGGCACTTGTGCAGGCGTGCCGGGCGGCTAAGGAGACGATGCTATCGCCGAACCCGCCTGCGGAGTATGTCGTCACGGTCATGGGGCGTGGTCGCTCGGTGATTGCGTCGAGCATCTCGATTCCGATCACCCGAGAGGATGTCCAAACCGCGATGCTCGACGGCTTCTTTCCACTCGTGGGCCGTGATGCCGAGCCAAGCCGTGCGGCTCGGGCGGGCTTGCAAGAGATGGGCTTGCCGTATGTCGCCGATCCTGCTGTGACAAAACACCTCGCCGAGTTCTTGCGTCAACACCTGACGCAACCGACGGACACCATCGATGCCATTCTCTTCAACGGCGGCGTATTCACAGCCCAAGCGCTGCGGGATCGGTTGATCGAAGTGATGCGGCCTTGGTTCACGAGGCCCGAGAAGCCTTGGAACCCGCTGATTCTCACTAGCCCGTCGCTCGACTTGGCCGTGGCCTGGGGAGCGGCATACGCCGGGTGGTTGAAGCAATCCGGAGGTCGGCGGATCGGTGGGGGGATTCCGCGAAGCTATTACCTGGGCGTCGAGGCAGCCAATCGGCCCGAGGATGCCAAGGGCGTGGATTTGGTTTGTGTCGTGCCTCGGCAACTCGAAGAAGGCCAAGAGATCACCATCCCCGAACCAGAGTTTCAGCTCGCTCTCGGTGAGCCAGTGCTGTTCCCGCTGTACTCGTCCACGGTGCGTGGAGACGACAAGCCCGGTGCTGTGCTGAGACTTCTACCTTCGCAACTGATGCCGTTGCCACCATTGCATACCGTGCTACGGGGTGGGAAACGATCGGGCGTCAAGCGAGTGCCCGTGACCCTTGCGGCCAAGTGTACGGAGATCGGTACCCTCGAACTTTACTGCGTCAGCCAAGAGGGGAACCGCTGGAAGCTGGAGTTTAACGTCCGTGATGTGGTCCGTGAGAAAGCGACGCCAGACAAAGACGACACAGTGACGGTCCAGGATGTCTTCCCCGAAGAGAAAGTCCGGGCCGGGTCCGCGGCGATTCTCGGAGCGTTCCAGACTGGCAGCCCGACGCCTGCGGAGTTGCCGAAGGTCTTGGAAGCGGCTTACGAATCGGGGCGAAGCGATTGGCCGACGGCCCTCTGCCGACGCATGTGGGACGATCTCTCCGCCGTCGTCAACGAACGCACGCGCTCCCCGCAACACCTCGCCCGGTGGTATAACCTCGCGGGCTTTTCGCTTCGCCCTGGCTTCGGTGACCCGCTCGATCGGTACCGCATCGAGGCCATCTGGAAGCTCATTACTACGGCAACGGCGGCCAAGACCACGACCGTCATCGAAGGGGGAGCGGACTATTGGATCATGTGGCGCCGCGTCGCGGGCGGGTTGAACACCGCTCTGCAGCAGATGCTCTGGACCAAGCTCAAACCACCTCTTCTGCAGGCGAAAAGCAAGTCGAGTGCTAAGGTCGGGGCTAACGAACTGGCTGAGATGTGGAGAGCGGCCGCAAGCCTGGAACGGCTCGATGCCAAGATCAAAGCCCAACTCGGCGAAGAGTTACTGCGGCAGCTCTCGGGCGACTCGATCCCGCATTATGCCTTCTGGTCGCTGACACGCCTCGGTGCCCGCAAGCCGTTCTACGGGCCTTTGAATACGATCTTACACCCGGCGATCGTTGAAGCTTGGCTCGAAAAACTGCTGACAATCACCCCCACCAACGACCACGAACGCATGGCCTGGGGGTTCGCCATCGCGCAGCTGGCTCGCCGCACCGGGCTACGTGGCATCGACATCTCAGACGACTTCCGGCCCACACTGGCTGCGAAACTGCAAGAGGTGAACGTCCCCAAAGCCTGGCCCGAAATGATCCTGGAACTCTCGACCGACACCAACGACGATGCCGGCCGACTCTTTGGCGAAAGCCTGCCGATCGGATTGAAGATCGGGTAGGTCACTCACTCAATTCTTGGCGTCGGGTGGCCAGATGATCTCGACGCCACCGGAGGTGAGCCGTTTTTGGAAGTCCCCAAGGGCGACTTTGTCGGCGCGAATTTGGCGAGGCAGCTTGTCCGTCTTCACGGCAAAGGCAGCCAGTGCTCCGGCGGCTTCGCCGATGCTCCACTCGACGGTGTGCAAGCGGTAACAGCCGTTGGTGATGTGCGTGACACCCAGGTTTTTGCAAGCCGCGAGTAAGTTGTTGACACGCTTGGGGATCAGCGCCCCCATCGGCACCTGGAAGGGCAGCACTCCGGTGCCGCCACTGTTGTCCCCGCCACAGGTGGCGTGGATGTCGATGTAGAGGTACAACCCCAGCCCGACCGAGTCCGCGAATTGCACAGCTCGTGCTTCGCCTGGGCCTTTGTGCTCCGCGGTGCGGACAGGTTTGCTGACGTGTTGCTCGAAGACCGTGAACTCCGCTTGGAGCCGACGGGACTCGCGGATGTAAGGCCGCTTGGCGATGCCATCGACGGTGCCCGTGACATCGGGGCGAAGCCGCAGGCCAGGCCAGCCGACTTTGCCATCGGCTCGTGGGGCCTCGGTTTGCAGCCAGTAGAGGAGTGATAAGCTCAGAGCTTTCGCATTCGCCGAGTGCCGTGCGGCTTCTTCATCCGAGACGCCGTAAAGTGGCCCGAGGTGGTAATCGTTTTGGCCCCAGTTGATGAGGCTGATGTCCGTGACGTTGCTCTGAGCAGTGAACTTCTTCGCGTCCAGCGCTCGGCGATACGTCCAGAGGTTCATACCCCACTCGGTCTTATCCTTGGTGGGGTCAAAGCCGAGCCTCGGTTTGCCTTCGGCGGTCGGTGATGGGTAGAGCCAACTGATCTGCCGTTTGGAGCCAGAAGGTGGGTTCAACTTCGGTTCATGGTTCCGCCAGAACTCATATTCCTGCGGTTTGGCGATGACATGGTTCTCGCCAGGCCGGTGATCCAGGGCGAAGACCCACGTGAAGGACTGGATGTTGCTCGGGCGCGCTTCTTGTTTCGCCGACGGCTCACCCGTGTCTTTGGAAGATTCCGAACCGGTGACGAACTCGGTCTTCGTCATCGGCAGCAAGTCCCCCATTTCGGTCGCGTCGAGGAAGTACTTGCCTTTCAAAGTCTGCTTGCGACCGTCGATAGTGCGACCGGTGATGATCTCAATGTTGTCGCCGTTCACCTCGGCGGAGATCGGCGTCCAGTTCCGCAGGATGCGGAGCTTGCCGGAACGCACAGCCGGTTCGAGTTGAGCTTCGAGACCTTGTAACCAGACGCGGGGTTCGGCACAGATCCTTGAAACCCAACCGCCGCCGGGGTTGAGATTGCCAGCGGATTTGGCCGTGGCGGTCATCGCGGGGTCGGTCTGCTTGCGGTAGAAGTCCCGAACCCACGTTCGGAGGTTGCGGTACTCCTTGTTGCAGCCATGCGTCTCGACATATTGATGCTCGTCGGGTGGGACGCATTGTGTCGTGAGCTGGCCGCCGAGCCAATCGGTCTCTTCGGTCAGGATCACGGTAGCCCCTTCACGCACGGCCCCCAAAGCCGCTGCACAACCACCGACACCGCCACCGATGATGATGACATCTGCTTCAAGTTCACCGAGTTTGGGTTGCTCCTCGACGAGGACTTCCGCGCGAGTGGATGACCAGGCCGACATGCCAGCCGCGCCGACGAAGCCGCCGGCAAGGGAGGTGGCTCCGGTCGTCAGTAAAAAGGTTCGGCGGTTCATCTCGAAACTCTCAGGTGAAACTTGTGGTGGGAGAAGGGCGCAAGCCGAGAATCACCTCGGCTTGCAAGAAGTATAGTCAGACAAATCATTAATATCCTGCAGGCGGAACACCCACGGGGCCTTGGGTCACACCACCGGTGTTCCAGCGGCTTCCTTCGAGGTACCGCAGGAAGGTCGCGTCGTCTTCCGGGTCGGTAGGAAGTAGCGACCTATTCATCGCTCCTGTCATGGTGGTGCGTTTGCTTTCGAGCACCGGGAAACCTTCCATGCTGAAATAGTCCCGGACGTTGCCACCGAAGGTGAACTTGAACTTCTTAGCCTGGCCTTTGAGCGAGGCATCCACAGCGGAATCCCAGATCGTTTCTCGCCAGGGCATGTTGGCAGTGGTGTTCGTCCACTGTTTCACCGCGACCCAAGATTTGTCGTCAAAGCTCGATTCCAACCAGCCCTCGACTTTGAGTTTCGAGCACTTCCAAGAGTCGTCGATGGCCAGCACTTCCTTGGCCTGACCAGCGTTGATCTCAACCAGTTGAGCGGTCAGAGCCGCGGCAGTGCCGAACTTCGGGTCCAGCGGATCTTTGTCGTTGGTGGCTTGGATGGCGATGGTATTCGGGCCAGCGACGAGTTCCTTTGTGATGTCGAAGGCGTAAACCCGCTGACTGAAGTTCATCGTCGCACTCTTGCCGATTTCCTTCCCGTTGACCCAGACAATGAAATTCTCATCGACCCCGACGTTGAGCCAAGCCGTTCCTGTCGGCTTGGCCGCGACGTTAAAGGTCTTGCGGAAGTAACGTGGTTGATCGGCTGGGATGACCGTCGTCTTCTCGAACTCTGGGAACCAGAACCAAGCTGGCACAGTATCGGGAGTGAGACTTGCCCCGTTGACGAGAGCCATCCGACTGACGTTTTGGAAGAGGTTGTCTTGGATTAAGAGAGCTTGGGCATCTGCTTCGAGGTTGGGTGGGATCGCTGCGAAATCCAGGCCGAGAGCCACGTCAACGATCGTGTTGTTCCGCACTGAAAGCCCGAGTGGAATGACAGCGTTGTTGATAGGCTTGTAGCGGATCGCAGCACTCGTGCGGAAGATGCGATTGCGTCGCACTTCACTTTTCATCACGGGGCCAGAAATCTGCACTGCAGCACCGAGCGGGCCTTCAAAGCGAGAATCCATGATCCGAACGTAGTTGTGAGCGGTTCCTGGCTCGAAGCTGACCCCGAGCGCGGATTCACCGCCACCTGTCGTGCGGAATTTCTTGACGGTCACGAGGCGGTCTTCGGCGCCGTTAGCTCCATATAGGGCGATGGCTGCATGAGTGAAACCGAGAGCATGACACTCTTCAATCGTCGCATCTGGGCAACGACCGGTGACCTTGATGGTATCGCTGACACGGTTCTGGCCATCGAACTTGAAGCCTCGGAACCGAACTCCTTCAGCCCCGTTGATTTCCAGGAGTGGCTTGTCGGTAGCACCCGAGGGCGGGGTCCAGGTCACGAGGTTCTTCGGGAATCCGGATTCGATTGTGACACCAGCATGCTTCGAGGTGATCGAAAGCTGCTCGGAGTGAACCGCATTGCGGACCACGATGACTTTCTTCTCGCCAGGCTTAATGGTGGCCAAGGCCTCTGTGATGCTTGCAAAGCGTGGCTCTGGGCCTTCATTGGCAACGAGCAAGACGCCGGGAGCCAAGGCAGGTAGCTCGTTCGGGTTGTTCTTGGGCGTTGTGGCCGGAGGTGTCACCGGAGGGGTGGTCGAAGTGTTGGAACCTGTGTCCGTGGGCTTAGTCGTGGTAGCACTGGTCATGGTGGTCGGTTTGTCTGTCCCGCTCATCACGGAGTAAATCGCGGCTCCACCACCGATGGCGACGACCATTACTGCCGCCGCAATCGCAGGCAGGAGCCACTTGGGCTTGGCTTTGGGCGGAGGTGCCATCTGCACGCGGCTGGTGATGCGGGTTCGGCTCGCGGAGACGGTCTTCGTTTGGCCCGTGATCGCACTTGGTGAGAGCCACGGAGCCAGCGATTCAATGATTTCTGCAGGTTGTTGAAAGCGATCTTCAGGCTTCTTGGCCATCATCATGGCGACGATCGGCTCAATCTCTGGCGGGGCCTTGGCTTTGATGGCTCCGAGCGAAGGAGCTTCTTTCAATTGATGCTGCAACAGCTTTTGGGCTGTCGTCCCCGTGAACGGGGGCTTACCCGTCAGCAAAGCGAAGAAGGTGACACCAAGACTGTAAATGTCCGTGCGGATGTCAACGGGGAGATTGAGAGCCTGTTCGGGGGCGATGTAGTCTGGGGTGCCCACGACACTGTTAGGGTCTATCACGGCCGTGAGCCGACTGCCGCCTTCGTCGTCGGCATGGCGAGTCAGACCCATGTCGAGAATCTTGACCACGCCGAGCTTATCGACGATCAGGTTCTCGGGTTTGATGTCCCTGTGAACGAAGCCTTTGTCACCGGCTTCTTGCAGACCCGCCGCCGCTTGGGCGATGTAGTCTGCCGCGGTGGCGAAGTGCAAGGGGCCGTTCTTATCGATCAGTTGAGCTAAGGTTTGGCCATCGACATATTCCATGGCGATGTAGTGGACGTTGCCAAACTGGCCGACGTCGTAGACTTTGACGATGTTCGGGTGGTCCAGAGCCGCGGCCGACTGAGCTTCGCGATAGAAGCGTTCGGTGCCGATGGTCGTGGTCGCTTGGTCCGAAGCCAGGACTTTGACAGCGGCTCGTCGCTTCAGGGACGTGTGCTCAGCGAGGTAAACGGTGCCCATGCCCCCACGGCCGATTTGGTCGAGGAGTTTGTAGTTCCCAAGAACCAGCCCGCGGTGTTTGCCAGCGAGTAGTAGTTTAGCCTGAAACGTGGTGAGGTGCCCAGCTTTGATGAGCGCCGAAGCCATCGCTTGCGCGGATGCCATGAATGGAGGATGTTCGGTAAACTCCTGAATGACTCCCTCTGTCACGACACCGCTTCGCTTCAACAGTTCCAAGAACTTCTCAGTCGTGATTGGTGACGAAGTCATATTCATCTCTCAGATCGCCCCGGAATACCCAGCGAGTTGTGAAACTCGCCTTTTTTCATTTTGATGGACCACTCAGAAAAACGTAGCACAAAACATCGTAAACCTCGATTTCCATGTTCTTGCCCTACGAAAAATCCGGTCCAAAAGTCTGAAATTTGGCGCCTGACCTTGTGGATTCGCGCCGACTCAAAGTTCGCCTGGCACTTCTCCACCGTTGCGGCTGCCAGCCGCCTGCCAGGCGGAGAGCGTGACCGTGTCTCGGACGAATTTCACCGAGCCATCGCCGAAGAGCACATTGACGCCTCCTTCGTGCAGGCTTCGTGCGGCTTTGTTGGCTGGGTTACTATGGCGGACGCAATCCATCGTCGGGCTGTTCGGAGGGAGGATGGCGTTGAAAAGACCCGCGTTGAAACTTCCATCCGCCCAGAGGCTGCCTCGGTCGGCGATCAGGGTGCTACTTGCTGCACATGTGGCAGCACTGAAACTGGTTACCTGTTTGTAGAACCGTTTGACGTCCCCTGTGGTGCCAGACTGGCTCGGTCCACCGGCGCCAAGCAGGGACTCCGAGAAGGCGATCGTGTTGCTGGAGCCATCGGTGATGTCCGTGATTTTGACGGCTGAGTTTTGATAGAAGATCCCGTTGCCCACAGCGGCATCGCCATCCGCATTCGAGCCGACGCAGGCCAAGTAGTTGCTGGGTCCGCGATCCGGGATCACGATACGGAACTGGTCTGAAGGGCAGAGGAAGCTCTTGATCACGGTCGTGAGCATCGGCCGGTTCTGTGGGAAGACTTCGCTTCCTGGAGGTGTCCCCGCGCCTGAGCCACCACCGTAGAGCGGCACGTTGAGATCGAGGCCACGGTAGACGTTGTCCTGCTCCATGTAGGGAGTCAATTGAGCGAGGCAGGACCAACGAAAGTGCCCTTGGGGGTTGGTCGGGTCTGCAGGCCAGACTTTCCGCCAGTGAGAGGAGGGGAGTGATCCGCGAGCGGCTTCGAAGTTGTGCATCGCGAGGCCGATCTGCTTCAGGTTGTTCGTGCAGGTCGTCCGAGCGGCGGCCGAGCGAACCTTTTGCACCGCTGGCAACAGTAACCCAATCAACACCGCAATGATGGCGATGACGACCAACAACTCAATCAAAGTGAATCCGTTACGCTTCATGGCACAGTCTCCCGAGAAGAGAGAGATTTTAGACGACTATGCTGGCGCACCCATGAATATTGCGTGAAGCTCAAGCGGGGGCATCGGCTGGGTCACTCTTTTGGGATTCGCGCAACTTACTTTCCACCGCGACTTTCAACACGAGTGTGACAAGCGCCAACATCGTGAGGAGTGAGGCGAGGGCGAAGGCGGCAGGCTGGTTGTAGTCTTGTAACAGTTTCTCGACGCGTAATGGCATCGTGTCTGTTTGCCCTGTGAGGCGACCACTGACGACATAGATGGCTCCGAACTCCCCCATCGCGCGGGCGTTGCACAGAATCACCCCGTAAATTAGCCCCCATTTGATGTTCGGGAGTGTGATGCGGGTAAACATCTGCCAGCCGTTCGCCCCCAGACTGCGGGCGGCAAACTCTTCCTCAGGGCCGTTGGCTTCCAGCACGGGGATCAACTCGCGGGCCACAAAAGGGAATGTGACGAAGGCGGTCGTGAGGACCAGGGCCGGGGGGGCGAAGATGACCTGGTAGCCATGTTCTTTGAGCCAAGCCCCGAACGGCGTCTGCAGACCGAAGATGAGCACAAAGACTAACCCCGCGACGACTGGCGAGACGCTAAACGGCAGGTCGATGAGGGTTGTCAGCAACGTCCGGCCGCGGAAGCGGAAGCGGGCGATGGTGTACGCCGCGGCGATGCCGAAGGCTGTGTTCATGGCCACGGCGAGCGGGGCCACCATGCCTGTGAGGAAGATGGCGTGCAGGGTGTCCCGGTCTTGGGTGAGGTTCACCCAATACTTTCCGATCCCCTTCGAGAAGGCTTGCACGAAGACACTCGCTAACGGCAAGACAACCAGCACGAAACTGATCACGAGCGTCATGCCAATCATCCCCTTGGGAACCCACGGCAACACGGCACTCAGCCAAGGCGAAGTCGGCATTTCACCCGAAGGCACCGGCGGGCGAGTTGGGAAGAGTCGGCGAAACTGGCCGAGCGAATCTTGAAGTTTCCGGAACACCCACGGTGCGGAGCCGGGTTGGCTCCAGCGTTCGAGGAAGTTCACGGCGATCAGGAGCGAGAACGAGGCTACGAGCAAGACCACGGCGATGGCCGAGGCTTCGGAGTAATCGAGTTGCTCCAAACGGGCCACAATCAACATCGGGGCGATTTCCGTTTCGAAGGGCATGTTGCTGCTGATGAAAATGACCGAGCCATACTCGCCGATCGCGCGGGCGAAAGCCAACGTGAACCCCGTCAGCGTGGGTGGGATGAGAATAGGTAAAATCACTTGCCGGAACGTCTGCCAGCGATTGGCCCCCAGAGTCTCGGCCGCTTGTTCGGTCTCTTTGTCGATGTCTTCGAGAACGGGTTGCACAGTCCGCACGACAAACGGAAATCCCGTGAAGATCAGAACCAGCACGATCCCCGTACGCGAATGTGCTCCGTGAAAACCCAGCGGCACGAGGAACTGCCCGAGCCAGCCATCGGCGATGTACAAGCTCGCATAGACCATCCCTGCCACGGCTGTCGGGAGCGCGAACGGCACATCCACAAGAGCGTCAACGATCTTCTTGCCGGGAAACTCGTACCGGACCAACGTCCACGCCACGACTAACCCGAGAATCACATTCCACATCGCTGCTTGCAGCGACACCGAGAATGTCAGTGAGTAGGCCGCGATGGCACGCTCACTGCCGACGGCGGTGACGAACTTCGTCCACGTAAGGTCCGAGGCTTTCCAAATTGCGGCGGCCAGGGGGATCAAGACGATCAAGGACAGGTATGCGAGGGCTGTGGTCAGCCCCAGGCCGAAGCCAGGCAGCACGCGCCGTGCGGAGGGGTTCATCGCTTCCTCCCGGCCACGAGGATGCGGTCAAACAAGGCTTCTTCCGCGAAGAACTTTTGCTGGATGACATCCCAATCCGAGGCCAAATCGCGCACCGTGAAGAAGCGAATCGCTGGGAAGCGGTTGGAGTGACGTTTCAACACCACCTCTGAGGTGGGCCGGTAGTAGTGCTTCGCCATCAACTCTTGGGCTGGCTCGGTGTAGAGGTAGTTCAGATACGCCTCAGCCATCGGCTTCGTGCCTTTGCGAGCGACGACCGCATCAACCATCGCCACGTGTGGCTCAGCCAAGATGCTCACCGTTGGGGTGACGATCTCCAATTCACCATTGGCTTCTTGCACTTCCAGATGGGCTTCGTTCTCCCAGGTGATGTGCACCTCTCCGAGCTTCTTTTGGGCAAAGCTCATGGTGCTGCCTCGTGCCGAAGCATCTAGGAGCGGGACGCGAGAATAGATTCGTGTGAGGTAGTCCGTCGCCTGCTGTTCGCTTCCGCCGCGTGTGACCACTGACCCCCAGAGGGCCAGCAAGCTCCACTTGCCGTTGCCTGAAGTCTTGGGGTTCGGCGTCATGACTTGGACATCCGGGCGGTCGAGATCGGCCCAGTCGCGGATTTGTTTCGGGTTCCCCTTGCGGACAACAAAGACCATCGTCGACACAAACGGGAGTGACCGATTGGGTAGTCGTGTCTCCCAACCTGGCTCGATCCGACCGGCTTTGCGGATGGCATCCGTGTCAGTCCAGAGCGCAAGTGTCACGACATCGGCATCCAGGCCATCTATAACAGCCCGGGCCTGGCTCGCCGAGCCGCCATGCGACATCTTGATCTGCACATCTTTGCCGACTTGGGCCGCATAATCCCGACAGAAATGCTCGTTGACGTCCTGCCAAAGCTCGCGCGTCGGGTCGCAGGCAACGTTCAATAGCCCCTCGTTTCGGACAAAACCCGACGAGACGACCCAACAAGCTGCAAATAGCAGGTAGAGAGCAACGATCAGAAACACGATACGAGCGATCATAAACTGTCTATCGGCCATAAAGATCACTAACTTGATCAAGATTATAATGATACAGTATAGCTGCTTTTCACGATGTCGTAAACGGCAGAATCCTGCGAAGACTCCGAAGCTACTATACTAAGGTGATCGTCTCGCTTCCTCCAGACCTGCCAAGATCGGCACTTCGCTGGTCTTTCGCGGTTTGTGATGAAGATTGACCATCACCACTGGAATCAACATGCGTTACCTTCTCTCCCTCATCATCGCGGGCTTCGGCCTGACGGCGTTCGGCCAAAGTTCGAAGCCGAATGTACTGATCATCATGGCCGACGATCTTGGCTACTCGGACTTGGGCTGCTACGGCAGCGAGATTCGCACACCGAACTTGGATGCCCTCGCGAAGGGCGGCCTCCGCTACACGCAGTTCTACAACACGGCTCGTTGCTGGCCGTCGCGGTCGTCGATTCTGACCGGTTACTATGCCCAAGAGATTCGCCGGGATGCACTGCCAGGTATCAAGAGCGGCAACCAAGGGACTCGGCCCGCCTGGGCGAAACTGTTGCCGGACATGCTCAAGGCCTCGGGCTATCGCAGCTACCACTCTGGCAAGTGGCACGTCGATGGCCAGCCGCTCAAGAATGGCTTCGATCATTCCTACGTCCTCGACGACCACGACCGCAACTTCACCCCGAAGCGCCACTCCGAAGATGGCCTGGCGCTTCCGCCCGTCGAGGCGAAAGATGGCTACTACACCAGTACCGCGATTGCGAGCCATGCCATCAAGTGCCTGAAAGAGCATGCGGAAAAGTACGCCGATCAGCCGTTTTTTGAATACCTCGCCTTCACCTCACCACACTTCCCCGTTCAGGCAAAAGCCGAGGATATCGCCCGCTATAAAGAGACTTACAAAGTCGGTTGGGATGCGATCCGGCAGTCCCGTTGGGAACGGATGAAGACCTTGGGCATCGGTGGGAAAACCCTCTCCGCGATCGAACGCGACATCGGCCCGCCTTACGCGAAGGTCTCGGAAGAGGCCCTCAAGAAACTGGGTTCAGTGGAAGTCGATCGTCCCATACCTTGGCAGGACTTAACACCGGAGCAACGCGAATTCCAGGCTCGCAAGATGGCCATCCATGCCGCGATGGTCGACCGCATGGACCAAGAGATTGGCCGAGTCATTGAACAACTCAAAGCCATGAAGCAATTCGAGAACACCTTGATTGTGTTCCTCTCCGATAATGGCGCGAGCGCGGAGATCATGGTCCGTGGCGATGGCCACGATGCGAAGGCCGAGATGGGGGCCGAGGGGACGTTCTTGTGCATCGGGCCAGGCTGGTCCAGTGCGGCCAACACGCCGTTTCGTCGGCACAAATCCTGGGTCCACGAAGGCGGCATCTCGACGCCTTGCATCGTCCACTGGCCAGCGGGGATCGCGGCCAAAAACGAACTCCGCCACACTCCGGGCCACCTCGTCGATGTCGTGCCGACCGTCCTGGCTTTGGCGAAGTCCCAGTACAAGTTTGAAATCCCGACCGCAGGTCAATCGTTGGTGGAGACCTTCCAGAAAGATCTCCAAGTTCGCGGGGATTTGTGGTGGCTACACGAAGGGAACCGTGCGATCCGCATGGGGGATTGGAAACTCGTCGCCGCGAAGGACCAGCCGTGGGAGTTGTACAACCTGCGCGAGGATCGCGCCGAGACCAGCAACCTTGCCAGCCAAGATTTTGGCCGGGTCCAGAAGATGACCGCCGCCTGGGAGAAGAAGTACGCCGAGATCACAGCCCAAGCCAAAGTCGACTCGCGGAAATGAGTTCAAAACTCCGCGAGAAGCAACTCGCCGCGGCCACCCTGGAGGACATCACCGCGGTAACAGCGCACCGTGGTGATGTCGTAATGCCTCGCGGCTTCGATGTTTTGCTGACGCAGATGGCGCATCAAGAGACCCAAGTAGCTCGGCTGATAGGTGCAGGAGTAGCGGAAGCCCTCGGCGAACTGCGCTGGGGGTTGGATGGCCAAGAGCGTGCCACGCTTCATGCCATCCCCGGCGGCGCGGCCCAGTTTGCCGAAGGCGACGATGGTTCCCGCGATCATGTTGGCTGCAGCATAATCACCCACATCGCCTTCCACCGCGATCAACCCGCGCCGCATCAGCAACCCCGCTTCTGCCCCACACGACCCCGTGATGTGGATCAGCCCACCCCGCATCCCCAATCGGCTGCCGCGATAGCCTGCACCGCATTGGTCACTGACGTTGCCCAAGACGCGGATCGTGCCGCCCGACATCTCCGCAGCGAGCCATTCGGCCGCGTTGCCGTGGATGGTCAACTCGCCGCCGGTCATCTTGGCCCCGGCATGCATGCCGACGTCTCCCTCGACAACGATGCGGCCCGCTTTCATGGCACTACCGATGAGCTTGATGCGCGAACAATCACCGCGAATGAGCATCTCGCCACTCTCGGTATCACCTTCGACGTTGAAGAATTCGCCAAGGGCTTCTTCACGGTTGCCATGTAGCACGACTCGCCGTGAGACATCATCACTCGATAAGCCGACCAGCCCACAGGGAGTGATGCCGTGCAGTTCGAGGGGCACCGTGGGTGCGGTGTGCAGAGTCAGGCGGAGCATCAGACGCCCCCTTCCGAGAGTAGCTTGTGGAGGTGCAGGTGATGCGGGCCAAGCTTGCCACCGTAGTTCCCGGCACTGATGCGAATGATCCCCGGCCCGCACGCGGCTCGCACCCCGACGCGGGTCGCTTCCTCGACCGCTGCCAGATCGACGCTATCAATCACGATCTCGTAGACCGCATTGACGCCTTCGGGCAGAGCCGTTTGGCTCACCGCTCGCAGTGTCGG
Source organism: Fimbriiglobus sp. (assembly GCA_051659845.1). Lineage (GTDB taxonomy): Bacteria > Planctomycetota > Planctomycetia > Gemmatales > Gemmataceae > Fimbriiglobus. The sequence goes on from JBOFPH010000019.1 coordinate 49,239, forward strand.
GCAGTAGGCATCGTTGGTGCTCGCTTTCAGAGCCTTGTACCGGCTGCCGACTTTGCTTCCGGATCGCACGATGCCACCGGGGAACGGCAAGATCACCCCGGGCACACGCCGACAGGCTTCGACCGCCCGCATCGTCGCTTCGAGGGTGCCACGTTGCGTTTCGCCCAAGACGAGGAAGTTCCCCCCCGCGACGCCCTTCACGGTGCCGAAGGTGTCTTCGCACAGGAACTCGCCATCCATCGTCGGCATTCGCCAGTATCGCAGGCCATCTTGTAGCTTGCTGATTTGCCAACCATCGCCGAAGTAACGCAGATTGCCGCCGATGCGGATGGTCTTGTCCGTGAGTGGGAGGCCATTGAAGCAGGCGGTCGTTGGGCAGGTGAGGATGCACTGACCGACGCGGTTGACGAGCGCTTTCTGCAGAGCATCCCGACTGAAGGCAAAGAAGAGCAGCGAGACCCCAGGTCGGCCATCGGGGGTCTCGGCGGGGGAGAGTTCGCGCTCGATCCCTGCCTCGGCATCACAGCCAATCACCGAGGCCGCGTACCCCGTGACGACCTGCCCAGCGGTCATGGCCCAGTCGCGGGTGAGTGCCGTGACGATGAGCCGTGCCCCGGTCATCGGGAAGGCTTCCGCGAAGGTGTCTTCGATATCCGTGCCGTGAATCTGCATTTATTGGCCTGGGAGAATGACTTCTGGACCTTCACGTTCGACGTAATTCTTAACTTGGAACCCGAGCATTCGCCATTGGCCGTCTGGGTCTTTGGTAAAGAAAGCCCGCACGTACAGGACACCACCCGGGGTTCCAGGACTTTCCACTTGAGCCACGAAACCGATGCGAATCTGGCCTTCGGGGAGCACTTCGAAGTCGTCACGTGAGAAGCTTTTGAAGTTGACTTTGGCATTGAACCGGTTGGCCACATCCGCGATGAACGCCTCAAAAGGAGCCTTCTTTTTGCCAGCATAGACGAACTTGTCCGAGATATGCGACGAGACCTGCTTCCATTGCCGGGCATTCGCGGCCGTGGCCATTTCTTGGATCTTGCGAGTCGCTTCTTCGCGGGGGCTTTCGAAGGCGCGGTCCAACAAGAACAAGCCAATCAAGAGCAAAAGCGCGACACCGAAAACCGCCAAGCTCCGTTTGCTGCGATTGCGAAACCAGACCGCACCCGCGATGAGCACACCGACCACGAACAGCAAGTAAAACACGACCGACGGATCGGCGAGAAAGTTCGGCATGTTAATCCTCGTCCCTGTAGGGCTTTTTGTTTTGGTAGAGTGCAAGCCGCTTTTCGGCGCGCTTCAATTCTTCGACATCTTTGTGTTTCTCAGCGAGGAGGAGATCCATCGCCTTGAGTTCCTCAATCACAGCACGCTCAAAGTCTCCCGTTTCCGCCAGTGCAGCCGCCAGTGTGGAGTGATATTTCGCTTCGATGGTCTTCAACTTGGCGATGGCTTGCAGTGAGGAATCGAGAGCTTTGGTTCCGTTGCGGTACTTTTCGTCCGGACAGGTGGCGAGAAACCAAGCATAAGAACTCAGCACGAATTCCCCAGGCAAGATTTTCAGAGCTTTCTCATAGGATGGAACTGCGAGGTCATAGTTTTTTAATTTGGCATGAGTGTTTGCGAGACCGATATGCGCTTCGACATCCGTTGAGTCGATTTTCAGCGCTCGTTCAAAATCATTCCTCGCGGATTGGTAATTCTTCAACTCAAAAAAACAGCACCCACGATAAGTGTGAGCAGCATATTGTTCCGGATTTATTTGAATGCTGATGCTGTAGTCGTTGATGGCTTTTTCGTATTCGTAGAGTCCTTGCCAGCAAGAAGCTCTGTTGAAGGAATCCCATTCATTGGCCTTGTTGATGCGGATCGATGTCGAGTAGTCATCAATTGCCAACAAGTATTCCTTTTGGTTCTGAAGGATATTCCCTCGATGTGAATAGGCATATTTGTGGAGAGGATCTTTGCCAATCAATTCACTAAAGTCTGCGAGTGCTTTCCCCTCTTCGCCTTTCTGAAAATAGACTTGTCCACGTTCCATTTGCCAACCAGCATTTGGATCCAGTTCATTCAACCGAGTGTAGATTTCGATGGCATCATCGATACGTTTCTCTTCGATGGCTTGCAATGCCTGTCCGTAAAGTTCGGAAACCGTCGCTGGACTTGGCTTGGGTTTAGGGTCGGCGCTGCCGTAACGCTTGGCGACCACAGTCCAGCCGACGACAGCGAGAATCGCGGCGGCTAGGGCTAGCAGCAGTCTCTTTTTGCTCGGCTGTGTCGTGGCTTCCATGATGACCTCAGTCTATTTCCGGGGCGAAACCTCGGCGCATGGTGTTCTCGGTGATGACACGCGGGAGCAGGAACTGCAGCAAGTAATCCGGGCCACCGGCTTTGCTGCCGATGCCGGAGAGCTTGAAGCCGCCGAAGGGTTGGCGGTCGACTAAGGCACCCGTGCATTTGCGATTCACGTACAGGTTACCGACGCGGAAACGCCGTTTCACCTGAGCCAGATGCTCTGGGCTGCGGCTATAGACGCCGCCGGTGAGGGCGTACTTGGTGCCGTTGGCGATGCGAATGGCGTCGTCGAGGTCTTTGGCCTTCATGACGCACAAGACTGGGCCGAAGATCTCTTCCTGGGCCAAGGAACACGTTTCCGAGACTTCGGCAAAGATGGTCGGGCCGACGTAGAAGCCTTCTTTTGCCAGCTCGCCGAGGTCGAATTGGAACGCGAGCCGGGCTTCGGTTTTGCCCTGTTCGATGGTTCGCAGGATGCGGTCGCGGGCTTCGGCATCGATGACCGGGCCAAGCGATGCACCGGGAGATGTGGCCGGGGCCACGGTCAGGGATTTCGTCGCCTCGATTAACCGGGAGAGGAACTGGTCGTAAATCGATTCATGAACGATGGCCCGTGAGCCGGCGCTGCACTTCTGCCCGCCGTAGCCGAAGGCCGAATCGACGACGCCTTTGACCGCTTCATCAAGGTCCGCATCGCTATCGACGATCACAGCATTCTTGCCGCCCATCTCGGCGATGACCTTCTTGACGAAGTTCTGCCCGCTGGCCGTTCTCGAAGCCTGTTCGTTGATCAAGAGCGCGACTTTGAGCGACCCCGTGAAGGCGATCAGGGCCGTGTCCGGATGGTTGACGACTACCGGGCCGACCTCTTCGCCGACGCCTGGCAAGAAGTTGATGACGCCCGCAGGTACACCCGCTTCCTGGAAGACTTCCATCAGCTTCGCGGCCACGATGCCCGATTGCTCGGCGGGCTTCATGATGGCCGTGTTCCCCGCCACGACAGCCGCGGCTGTCATGCCGCAAAGAATCGCCAGTGGGAAATTCCACGGGGCAATCACGACCGCGACTCCACGTGGCTCGTAGAAGTAGCGGTTCTCTTCGCCAGGCACGTCGCGGTCTTGCGGCGAGTCGAGTTTGAGCATTTCGAGAGCGTAGTAATCGCAGAAGTCGATCGCCTCGGCGACATCGGCATCGGACTCACGCCACGGCTTGCCGGTTTCGAGCGTGATCCAGGCCGCGAGTTCCCACCGGCGGGTTCGCATCACATTCGCGGCCCGGTTCAAGAACGCGGCCCGTTCGCTGACGGGCACATCACGCCAGGTGTCAAAGGCTTTCAACGCCGAGGCCACGGCTTGTCGGGCCATGTCCGCTGTTGCGGAGCCAGTCGTGCCCAGGATTTGCGAAGCCTGCGAAGGGTTGACGGAAGTGATGCGGTTCTGGCTCTCGACTCGCTTGTTGTCGATGATCACCGGGAAATGCCCGCCGAGGTTGACCGCATTGAGTGCCGTTTGCATCGCCTCACGGTTCGCGGCCTTGGAAAAATCGCTGAGCGGTTCGTTGGTGAATTTTGCGGCTTGGGGCTGGCTATCAGTCGAGGCGGTCATGGTCGGCTCGGTGGGTTCCGGGGGTAGTGAGGGGTTCTTGAGGAGTTGTTCTTCGGGCAGGCCATCGGCAAAGCTCGCCCGCAGGAAGGAATCGTTGGAGGTGTTCTCCAACAGCCGCCGCACCAGGTACGCCATGCCAGGCAGCAGTTGGCCATACGGCGTGTAGACACGAATGCGACAACCGAGGGATTTGATGGCATCCTTGATTGGGTCGGCCATGCCGTAAAGCATCTGGAACTCGTACCGTTGCCGGGGGACTTTCAGCTCCTCCGCCACGGCGAGAGCGTGCGAGATGCTGCGGATATTGTGGCTGCCAAACGCGGGCGTCAGCCATTCGGAGTTCGTGAGCAAGAAGCGGCTGAGTTTTTCAAAGTTCGCATCTGAGTCGGCTTTGCGGGTGAACACCGGCACCGGCCAGCCATGTTGGGCCGCGAGAACAGTCTCGTAATCCCAGTAGGCCCCTTTCACCAGGCGAATCCAAACGGGGCAACGCCGAACGTTCTTGGCCCAGTCGAGCAGGTCGTGGAGGTCTTTTTCCGTGTCTTTCAAATAGACCTGGATCGCGATGCCGATGTTGGGCCAGTCCCGGAACTCGGGTTCGGCGAGGATCGTGCGGAAGATATGCAGCGTCGTGTCCTTGAAGCTGTACTGTTCCATGTCGAAGTTGACGAACGCTCCTTTTTCTTTCGCCATACGCAAGATCGGCCGCAAGCGATTCCCGACACTTCGTGTCGTGCCTTCGGGGTCGATGGGGTCGAACTGGCTGAACAATGCCGAGAGCTTGACGCTGACGTTGACCCTTGGAATCGGCCCGCGATCATCGCGATCAATGGAGACAATCTCCGGCCATTTGTTGACCGTTCGCGTTAGCCCTTGGAGCAAATCAAAGTATTGCTGTTGGACGTGGTCCGCCTCGGCTTCGGTGATCGTCGCTTCGCCGAGCAGGTCGATGGTAAACGCCAGTTCCTCGGCCCGCATCTTCTGCACGGCGGCAATGGCCTCTTCGACATTCGAACCGGCGATGAACTTCCGGGCCATGCCGGTGGCGTTGGTGCGGGCAGCACGTGCGAGCAGCTGCCCGCCGATGCCACCGTTGGGGAGCCACTTCACGCCCTGCCGCACCCACCAGGGGAGATCCTGCCCCGCTTCGCCCAGATATTCGCGCAAGTGCCGGGCGATCTCGGGTGGGTTGTTGATGAGGTAGGGTAATGTGTCGACGAAGCGAAAGAGCTGCACTTTGAGGGCTTCATGGCTCATGGAGATGCCCATGAGTTGCTCATCAAGCCAGGGCTTAGAAAGCGGCATCGGGCCGGATCGATCGACCCGAGCAAAGATCTCCTTGCCGAACGCCAACACACGATTTTCGAGATGCGAAACGGTCATGCGAGACAGACTCCGGGCCTACGCCGTTTGCCGAGGTTTCACCAGGCTGGTATACTCGGCTACATCATTTATAGCTTGTTGGGGGGGTGGGTATGTCTATCGAAAAAATCGGGAAAGTGACGATTCTCGCCACGTTAGGGGCAGGAGCGAACAGTAGCATCCTGAAAGTCCGGCGTGAGGAAGACGGCAAAGAGTATGCGCTGAAGCTCGTACCGATTGAAGAAGAGGAAGACAAAAAATTTCTCGAACAAGCCAAACACGAACACCGCGTCAGCCAGATGTTGAATCATCCCAACCTCGTGAAGGTGCACACCTTTGAGACGGAGTCTAACTGGCGATTTCAGGTCAAAAAAGCGAAATTGCTCATCGAATTTGTGCCCGGGGAAACGCTCGATAAATGCAAATTGCTCAACCCCGCCAAAATGATGCGCGTACTTGAGAAAACCGCACTCGGTTTAATGCACATGCATAAGAAAGGTGTCATCCACGCCGACATTAAACCCAATAACATTATGCTAGGCCGCGGAACCACGACCAAAGTGCTGGATTACGGTTTGGCGTGGATCAAAGGTGAACCCAAAGACCGTATCCAAGGGACACCCGAGTATATCGCCCCCGAAACCGCCATTCACAAGCTCATCAACGAACGCACCGATATTTACAACTTCGGCGTGACCATGTACCGCCTGGTGACTTTCAAATTTCCACCGAACGTCATCCCTGCCGCCGAGGGCTTGGAGCATACGGAAAAATCCTTCCACGAGGTCTTGAAACCCGTGCGCGAGCTGAACCCCGGTTGCCATCCGGAGCTGGCGAAGTTGATTGAGCAATGCATCAGTTTCAATGCTCTCAAACGACCAGAATCGATGACTGCCGTGCAGCAGAAACTGGATGAACTCGCCGATGAAGCCGTGGCGAAACATGGCGACCCTGACGAGATGCCGTAAGGAATGCAACCTCACCCCCAGCCCCTCTCCGAAGCGGAGAGGGGTGCCAGAGTTCCACTTTGGAGAATAAGTTTGGGTGGATGAGGTTGGCTTTGGAAATCAACACTCGCTGTTCAACGCGTAGTAACTATTTCTCTATTTTACATCATTCTAGATTGGCTGTTTATGACGATTCCATCGCAATGGATTGCTAAGCGTTCGCAGGGCATCGAAGTCTCGGGGATTCGCAAGGTCTTTGACCTGGCGCGGAGCCTGAAGAACCCGGTGAACTTGAGTATTGGTCAACCACACTTCCCAGTGCCAGCTCCGGTCAAAGCTGCTGCGAAAGCAGCGATTGACGCGGACCAAAACGGCTACACCGTTACCCAGGGGGCAGCCGAGTTCCGCAACAAGTTACTGGCCGACGTCTCGGCGCGGTTCCCGGGCCAAAATCGTGATGTGCTGGTGACGAGTGGCACGAGTGGTGGCTTGCTCTTGGCTCTTTTCGCGGTCGTGAACCCAGGTGATGAGGTCATCATCCCGGATCCGTATTTCGTCAGTTACCCGAACATGATTCACCTCGTCGGCGGGGTGACCAAGACCATCGACACCTACCCGGACTTCCACCTCGACCCCGACAAACTCCGGGCCGCGATCACGCCCAAGACCAAAGCCGTGATGCTCAGCACCCCCGCAAACCCCACCGGTGCCGTGCTACCACTGGGCCACATGAGAGCGATCGTGGAGATTTGCCGCGAGCGTGGGGTTTTACTGATCTCGGACGAAATCTACCGAGCGTTCCACTACGACGGCACCCCGCATTCACCGGGTGAATTCGACGAAAACGTGCTCGTGATCGAAGGCTTCGGCAAGACCTACGGCATCACCGGCTGGCGCCTCGGCTACGCCCACGGGCCGAAGGCAATCATCGAAGAGATGACCAAACTCCAGCAGTTCACCTTCGTCTGTGCCCCGAGCATGGTGCAACATGCCGGCATCGCGGCGATGGACTTTGACGTTACGGGGATCGTCGCCGATTACCAGCGGAAACGCGACCGCCTCATGAATGGGTTGAAAGCCCGCTTCGAGTTCGAGACCCCTGGCGGAGCCTTTTACCTCTTCCCGAAGTCCCCCCGCGGCACCGCCACGGAATTCGTCAACGAAGCGATCCGCAACAACCTCCTCATCATCCCCGGCAACTCCTTCAGTGCCCGCGACACCCACTTCCGCATCTCGTATGCGGCAAGCGATGAAACCCTCGAAAAGGGGATCGAAATCCTCAACCGCCTGGCAGGGTAAGTTTTCCAATTCCGCAATCCACAATCCGAAATCCGCAATTGATCTCTTGGCTTCCTGCAGACCGATAGACCAAAGCGAGAGCTCAGTTGGGGTTGTCGGGTTTCTGGCTTCCGTGTTAGCTTCCGGGCTGTTGGGTCAGCACGGGAGTTGGGATGTTGGATTTCTTGCATCGGCATGTGGTCTTGCCTGCGGTTGCCATCAAGCGGGGTAGCCGGCATTTGCGGGATTTGGCTTGGCTGGAACGGTCGCAGTTTGAGAGCCGGGCGGAGATCGAAGCTCGGCAACTCGCGATGCTCCAAGCCACGCTGCGACATACCTATGTCACTGTGCCGTATTACCGTCAACGCTGGACCGCGGCTGGCTTGCACCCGGATGCGGTGAGGAGTCTCAACGATCTCGCGGCATTTCCGGTGCTGACCAAAGCCGACATTCGTGCTCACAACTTGGAACTGCTTTCGGATGCCTACAAGGGCCAAAAGCTCCGTGAGAAAACGACTTCTGGCTCGACCGGAGTGCCGCTTCGCATCTTCCTGGATGAACGCGGAGCACAGTTCAAGACCGCGATGACTCTGCGGTCCGACGAGTGGTCCGGTTGGCGGCGTGGGCAGCGGGTGGCCAAAGTCTGGGGCAACCCGGAGTATCGCCACGAAGGCTGGCGCGGTCGGCTGCGGAATGCCATCATCGATCGGGCCATTTACCTCGATACCATTCAACTCAACGACGATCGCATCCGTGAGTTCGTGGCCTCACTCCGAGACCATCGGCCGGGGTTGCTCTTTGGCCATGCTCACTCGCTGTACTTGGTGGCGTGTCGGTTGAAGGCGATGAAGATCGACGACATCCGGCCCAATGGCATCATCTCCACCTCGATGCCACTGCATGATTGGCAGCGCTCGACCATTGAGCAAGTCTTCGGCACGAAGGCGACGAACCGTTATGGCTGTGAGGAAGTCTCGCTCATCGCCTGCGAATGCGAACGGCATGAGGGGTTGCATCTTGCTTCCGAATCGGTGTTCACTGAGGTCGAACCGGACGGCAAATTGCTCGTCACGGACCTCACGAATTTTGCCATGCCTTTGATTCGCTATCGCGTCGGCGATGTGGTCCGCCTGGCCGACAAGCCATGTTCGTGTGGCCGGGGTCTGCCGATGATCTCGAAGATCGAAGGCCGCGAAGCGGACTATGTCCTGACACCAGCGGGGAACCTCATCTCGGGGATTTCGCTGACCGAGAACTTTGCCATGCACATCCCCGGTGTCGCGCAGCTGCAGATCATCCAGGAATCGCGCACCGAATTGCGACTCAAGCTCGTGCGCGGTGATGGCTTCACGGAAGCGAGCCACCGCAAGATCACGGAACTTGTGCTCTCGCTCTTCGGGCCAACCATGAAGCACACCGTCGAGTTTGTGGACCTCATTCCGCAGGAGCCGAGTGGCAAGTATCGCTTCTGCATTTCCAAAGTCGCCACCGAACACCTGAAGAGCCTCAGTGTATGAGTGTGTCGATCGTCATGGCGGCCAAGAACTACGCACGCTTCTTGCCTGAGGCTGTGCGCTCGGTGCAGGCGCAGACGCACACCGACTGGGACTTGCAAATCATCGATGATGGCTCCACGGATGCCACGCCCGCGGCCGTGAGGTCGTTCCTGGCGGACCCGCGAGTGCGGTATGTTCGCAGCGACAAACTCGGGCAGCCGCGGGCCAAGAACCTAGGCGTTCACCTCACTCGTGGTGAGTATGTCGCGTTCCTGGATGCCGACGATGCCTGGGAACCGGAGAAGCTCACGAAGCAACTCGCGGAGTTGGCCAAGTCGCCCGAAACGGGCGTCTGTTACACGCTGCGTTCCCTGATGGATGAAGCGAGCCAGCCGATGGCCATCAACGCGCAGTCTCGCACGACCCCACACGTCGGCTGGGTGCGGCGAGCGATCTTCGAGAAGAACTTCATCTGCTTTTCGTCCGTCGTCGTCCGTCGGCAAGTCTTCGAACACCTCGGTGGTTTTGAGCCTCGCTTTGACCTCGCCATCGACTACGACTTCTGGTTGCGGGTTTCGAAGCATTACCCGGTGGTGGCCGTCACGGAGCCGCTCGTCCGCTACCGCACCGGGCATGGGAACTTGTCCAAGAAGCTTTCGGATCGTGTGCTGACCGCGGACGTCATCATGACCCGTGCCTTGCAACAACAAACCCTCGGTGACGATGTGCCTGCGGAGGTCGCACGCGAAGGCATGACGTCGCTGTATCTCGCGCTCGCATTCGCCATCCGCCGCATGGAACCCTGGCGTGCGATCCGAACCTACGCCGAGGCTTTCCTACAACGGCCCAGCCGTGAGGCTCTCCAAGGGATCCTGGGGACCGCCAAAGACGCTCTCCGAGGCCGCCGTGATTTGGTGATCGGGGAGAATGCGGCCGTCAACCGCTGAATGTGTGGAAGCAATATTCACCACTGAGAACACGGAGATCACTGAGAAAACATTTAAAAAAATACTCTTCTCGGTTTTTCTCCGTGATCTCCGTGAACTCCGTGGTGAAATGGTTTTTATCATCGAGGCTGAGCATGAAAGCGTATCTCGGCGTCGGGCTGATCATCAGCGCGGCGATTGTCATGTGGATGTCCGCGACGCCCTCGAAGTCCGGGGCGGGGTGAACCCCCACTGGTTGCTCGACTCCAGAACCCTGGGGCTTCGAGCCACTCGGCAGTTTGCCGCGTGCCCCGATCATCCTCCGGCCCGCACCCGCTCCGGCCCCCAAACCTGCCCCGAAGCCCGTGGCTCCCGCGGCTCGACCTACACCGCGCCCGGAGCCGCCGAGTTTCCCGCCGCCAGAGAAGCTGGACATCACCGTGTCACCGCCTTTCCCCAGCCCGGAAGAAGTCGGCGTTGGGGTGAAGTGATCCAAACCACGTTGTGATACCATAGCCCAATCTCCAGGAGGTTGGCTTATGGTTCGGGTGCTGTTGGTCTTGGTTCTCTTGATGCTCACACTGTCGCCCGTGGTGGCACAACCTCGAGAAGAGAAAGTGCGGAACGATAAGGCCAAGTTCGAGAAACAAAGCCTGTGGATTTACAACGACTTCGCCGAAGCTAGGAAACAAGCCACGGCCACGAAGAAGCCGATCCTCGCCGTGTTGCGTTGCTTGCCCTGCGAAGAGTGCGTGAAGCTCGATGACGACCTCATTGATGCCGATGCCGCGATTCAACCTCTTTTAGAGAAGTTCGTCTGTGTGCGGTTGATCTCGACGAATGGCCTCGATTTGTCGCTGTTTCAATTCGACACGGATCAATCGTTCGCGGTCTTTTTCTTTGAAGGCGATGGCACCACCTTGGGTCGCTTTGGTACGCGGTCCCATCGGAAGAACTGGGTCGGCGACGTTTCGGTGGAGGGGCTAGCCGAGGCCATGCGGGGAGCGTTGGAACTCCATGCGGATTTCCCTCGGAATGCCGCGAGCCTGAAAGCCAAGACGGGGCCGAAGCCCGAGTTCGCCCGGCCTGAGTTGTTCCCGACGCACAAGACCAAGTATCAGGAGAAGATCGATTACACCAACAAAGTCGTCCCGACCTGCATTCACTGCCATCAGATCGGTGACGCGGCGCGGGAACTGCGACTCAGCCGCAAAGAATCGCTGCCCGAGCAACTGCTCTTCCCTTATCCCCACCCCACCAGGACTCTGGGCCTGACCCTCGACCCCAAGAAGAAGGCCAGTGTCCTGGCCGTGGCACCGGACAGCATCGCCGCCAAAGCCGGCCTGAAGCCCGGAGACGCCATCACCACACTCGCCGGGCAACCGCTACTCTCCATCGCGGACATGCAATGGGTGCTTCACCACACTCCGGGCGAGGACCAGACGATCCTCGCTATGATCAGCCGAGATGGTATCAACCTGACGCTCTCCTTAACGCTGCCCGCTGGCTGGAAGACCCAAGACGACATCTCCTGGCGCTCCAGTTCCTGGGGCTTACGGCGACATGGCCTCGGCGGGATTTTCTCCTTGGAAATGACTGCCGAGGAGAAAGCCCTACACAAGCTAAAGCCTGACCAACCAGGCCTCCTGATTCAACACGTCGGGCAGTTCGCTCCTCACGACATCGCCCACAAAGCAGGCTTCAAAAAGGGCGACATCATCACCGAGTTCCACGGTCACAATTTCATACGCGAAACAGACCTCCTGATTTACGGAGTCACCAAAGCCCCAAAACGCGAGGCCATCCCCGTGAAACTCCTTCGCGCCGGCCAAGTCAAGACGATCAACCTGACGCTGCCGTGATCGGGTGTCGGGTATCGGGTGTCGGGTGTCGGGTGTGCCTATAGCTTCGCTACGGGCTAAGATTGGTTCAGCTCCTTACGGAGCTGGTGAGGTTGTTTAGGTCCGTAGGACCGAGCGAACGAAACGCGAACCCCGAACCCCGAACCTCGAACCCCGAAACCCGAACCCCGAACCCCGACCCCCGATCCCCGATCCCCGAACCCCGAAACCCGAAACCCGAAACCCGATCCCCGATCCCCGATAGGATGAACAGAACAATAATCCTCTCAGAGTTTTCCGTCCGAGGTTGGTCATGATCATTGGTGTGCCGAAAGAAGTGAAAGGCGATGAGTACCGTGTCGCCATGACGCCGAACGGTGTCGAGGAATTGACACGGGCCAAGCATACGGTGTTGATCCAGTCTCACGCTGGAGATGGTAGTGGCATCTCGGATGATCAGTATGCCGCGTGCGGGGCGGAGATCATCACCTCGGCGGCGGAGGTCTGGAAGCGGGCGGATCTGATCGTGAAGGTCAAGGAGCCGCTCGTCGAGGAGTGGCCTCTCATGCGTAGCGGCCAGACAGTTTTTACCTATTTCCACTTTGCAGCCGACGAAGCTCTGACGCAAGCCGTCATGAAATCTGGCATCACGGCGATTGCCTACGAGACGATCAAAGACGCTCGAGGTGGCTTACCACTGCTGACACCGATGAGCGAAGTGGCCGGGCGCATGAGTATCCAAGAAGGGGCCAAGTACCTCGAACGGCCGTTCGAAGGGCGTGGGATTTTGCTGGCGGGTGTGCCTGGTGTCGCACCGGCCACGGTGACCGTCATCGGCGGTGGCATCGTGGGCACGAATGCAGCTCGCGTCGCGGCCGGGTTGGGGGCCAATGTCTTTCTGCTCGACGTCAACCTGGATCGGTTGCGTTACCTCGATGATGTCATGCCACCGAACGTCACGACGCTCTTCAGCAATCGCCACAACCTGATGGATTGCTTGAAGTACTCGGACTTGGTCATTGGTGCGGTGCTGATCCCCGGCGCCAAAGCACCCCACCTCGTCAAACGGGCGGACTTGAAGACGATGCCACCTCGGGCCGTCGTCATTGATGTCGCCATCGATCAGGGCGGTTGCTTCGAGACGAGCCGTCCGACGACGCACGCCAAACCGACGTACATCGTCGACGACATCGTCCATTACTGTGTCACGAACATGCCGGGTGCCGTGGGCCGCACGAGTACTCAGGCACTCACGAACGTGACCCTGCCGTATGTGCAACAACTCGCTAACAAAGGCCCTGAGAAGGCCGTGCAGGAGAACCTTGCACTCGCTCACGGCGTGAATATCAAGGCCGGAAAAGTGACAAACGAAGCCGTCGCCTCGACTTTTCAGCTGGAATTGGCGAAACTGTAACTTCTTGGGCGGCCAAGACATCCGTGGCACGGCCATCTTGGCCGTGCTGACAAGTTGTCGTGGATAACAGACTCACGACGTCACGGGTCTCGACCGTGTGGATTGAAGTCAGTCTCGTACTTTTTGCATGGGCTAGAAGCCCATGCCACGAAGTTGCTCGGAGGATACACCATGCTCGTCGGCCAAACGATTGGCCCCTTCACCATCGAAAAGGAACTTGGTAGCGGCGCTATGGGTAGCGTTTATCGTGCCAAGTTCCAGAAGGATGAGAAGACCGTCTTGCCAGTGGCCATCAAAATCGTTTCACTCGGCTTGCTGGGGAACGAAGGGGCGATGGCACGGTTCGAGCGGGAAGCGGCGATCTTGAAGCAACTCCGGCACCCGCACATCGTGCGACTGATTGCCGTCGGCAAATACCGGCAGACGCCGTTCATTGCGATGGAATACGTCGATGGCGAATCGATGGATCGCACCCTCACCCGCCGGCACAAACTGCCGTGGGAAGACGTGGTCCGCTATGGCAAGCAGCTCTGCGAAGCCTTGCAACACGCCCATGATAAGGGGATCGTCCACCGGGATTTGAAACCCTCGAACTTGATGATCACCAAAGAAGGAGTCCTCAAACTCACGGACTTTGGTATCGCCAAGGACACGGACGTGACCGCTCTCACCGGGGCGAATAGCACCATCGGCACGGCGGCCTACATGTCCCCCGAGCAGTGCCGTGGGGACAAGACGCTCGGGCCAAAGTCTGACTTGTATTCCCTGGGGGTCTGCTTCTACGAACTCGTCACGGGTAAGAAGCCATTCGTGGCGGAAAGCACCGTGGACATGTTCTTGAAACACGTCAACGAAGAAGTGGTGCGGCCTCGCATCCACAACCCAGAGCTGCCGATCTGGATGGATAACCTCATCATGTTCTTGTTGGAAAAGAACAAGGAGAACCGGCCACTCGACGCGGCGACCGTGGGTCGCATGCTCGCGGACATCGAAGAGAAAGTGCAATCGCAGGCATCCGTCGGCGCCGAAGTCGCTAATGCCCGGCGGGCGGATCGTCCGATGGGTGGCGTGCCACTGGATGCGGCCGACAAGGAAGCCGCGAAACAGCTACAGTCTTCGGAAAAGAAGAAAAAGAAGAAGAAAAAGCGGGGCCCAAACAAAGCCAAGATTTTGAAAGCCGTCGCATTGGGAGTGCTGTTTTTAGGCATCGTCGGCTTCACGGGGTACATGCTCTATGGGGCATTTTTCACCACCGAGACGCCTGCTCAAGGTTATGCCAAAGTCGAGGCCGCGGCTCCAGCGGGCAAGGTGGAGGCCCTCGAAATCTTCCTGAAAGCCCACGGAAAAACCTCGGACCCCCTCGTCGATAAAGCCCGAACTCAGTTCCAACAAGAGAAAGCCCGCGACACCGAGAAAGCTCTCCTGAAAATCTTCTATGGGGTATTGAAGCCTACGGATGGCTACGATCCTGAGAGTTTCAAACTGATGACCCAAGCCTTCGAAGCTGAGAACCGTGGTGAGCTCAAATTGGCTGTCGATCTCTGGAAATCGGTCTTAGAGAAGCAACCGGTCGCGGACGTCACCAAACTCCCGGCCGAAGAGGAAGTCGCCAAGGCACGGCTCGGCTGGGTGGCGACCAAGCGACTGAGCGACATTCAACTCCTGGCTCCGCAGGCTCTCAAAAAGATCGCTTCGGAAATTGAGCAGGAGCGGCTCAATGAAGCCTACCGCACCGTGGATATCTCCAAACCGGAAGGCTTGGCTATGATGGCCGTGCGGCTGGAGAACTTTGACGACAAAACCAAAGCTCGCACCGTCTGGGACACTATCTTCAAGCTCAGCGAACGTGACCTCGATCAGCGTGTCTGGGCGCTCATCGCTGCGGATCGACGAGGCAAGACGAAAGAGCCAGAGTCGAAGGAACAAGACAATACCGCACGGCTGACGCGAATCAGCGAACGGCTGACCAAAGCGGAACTCTTGTTGCCGAACATCAACCAGACGGACAAACCGGCTGTTGAAAAACGCACGATGCGAAACTTGGCCCGTGATATTCAACTGCTCTACAGCGACGAAACCGACGGGGCTTATAAACCGTTTGTGGCCCGTGCGGGCAAGCTGCTCGAAGCCTTGGCGAAGTAACAATTCTGGAGTCTGGTGGAATGCCTGGTCTGAAAGATCGGTCGAAGTCTCTCGCGGCCTTTGAGCGAGCTAAGAATCTCATCCCCGGTGGCGTGAACAGCCCGGCGCGTGCCTTTGGTGGCGTCGGAGGTAGCCCCATCTTCATCCAACGGGCCGAGGCCCAGTATCTCTACGATCTCGATGGCCACCGATACCTCGACTTCATCGGCTCCTGGGGGCCGATGATCCTGGGCCATGCTCATCCCAAAATCCTCGAAGCGACGCTGATTGCCGCCCGCAACGGCACGAGCTACGGGGCACCGTGCGAGTTAGAATCTGAACTCGCGGAGCTGGTCATCGAAGCGGTCCCCAGCATCGAGATGGTGCGGTTCGTCTCCAGTGGTACCGAAGCGGCCATGTCCGCGTTACGCCTCGCCCGGGGTGCCACGGGTCGTGATAAGATCGTCAAGTTCGCCGGCTGTTATCATGGGCACGTTGACTCCCTCCTCGTCGCTGCTGGCTCGGCAGCGATGACTTTGGGTGTGCCGAACTCGCCCGGTGTGCCGGTCGGTTGCACCCAAGACACGCTCATTCTGCAATACAACGACGTCCAGCAACTTCGGGATTTGTTCCACGCCCAAGGTGACCAGATCGCCTGTGTGATGCTCGAACCAGTCGTCGGCAACATGGGGCTGATCCCACCTTCGGAAGAGTTCCGCCGGGAGCTGCGAGCCATCACCCGCAAGCACGGCACGCTCTTGATTTACGACGAAGTCATGACTGGCTTCCGCCTCGCTTACGGTGGCGCTCAGGCCCTCCTCGGTGACGAACCCGACATGACGGCTCTGGGCAAGATCATCGGTGGCGGCTACCCCGTCGGGGCTTACGGTGGCCGTGCCGAAGTCATGAAGCAAGTCATGCCCGCTGGCCCGGTGTACCAAGCCGGTACACTCTCTGGCAACCCCGTCGCCATGGCCGCCGGCATCGCCACGTTACGTGAGTTGAAAGCCAACCCACCCTATGCTCGTCTCGAAGCGATGGGGGCGAAGCTTGTTGCGGGGCTGCATGCTGCCTGCGAGAAACTCGGCGTCCCGCACACCATCAATCGCGTCGGGAGTATGTGGACGCTCTTCTTCACCCCGACCCCCGTCACCAACTACGAGACCGCCAAGACCTCTGATGTCGCCAAGTTCGGCCGCTTCTTCTGGGCGATGATGGATCGCGGCTTCTACCTCCCCTGCAGCCAATTCGAAGCCGCCTTCCTCAACATCGCCATGACCGACGCCGACATTGACGCCACCATCAGAGCAGCGGAAGAGGCGCTGGGGGAAATCGGGTAACCACTTCTTTGGCGAGTGGTGTGCGTAAACACGCCGTGTGTGTCTCTTTTTGTCACTTCTGCCAGAGTTTGCGGTCGAGGGTACGGTAGCCGATGGCTTCGGCGAGGTGGTCGGGTTGGATGTTATCGCTCTTGGCGAGGTCGGCGATGGTGCGAGCGACGCGAAGGATGCGGTCGTGGGCGCGGGCGGAAAGGCCGAGGTCGGACATGGCCTGACCCAGCATCGTGCGGGTCTCGGTGTCGAGCGGGCAATGCTGGCGGATTTGCCGGGAAGTCATGCGGCCATTCATGGCTTGCGGCGAGCCAGCAAAGCGTTTGGCCTGGATCGCGCGGGCCGCATCGACTTGGGCACGCATGACGGCCGTGCTCGTGCCGTCGGTGGTTTTCGAGAGTTCTTCGAACGGCACCGCAGGCACTTCGAGGTGCATGTCAATGCGGTCCAGGAGTGGGCCGGAGATTTTGCCCAGGTACTTTTCGATCGTCATGGGCGAACACTTGCAGACGTGCCGACTATCGCCGAGAAAGCCACACGGGCAGGGGTTCATGGAGGCACACAGGATGAAGTCTGCGGGGAAACTCGCCGAGTGCGACGCCCGACTGATGCTCACGCGGCCTTCTTCGAGCGGTTGGCGCAAGGCTTCCAGCGACTTGCGTGGGAACTCGGGGAGTTCGTCGAGAAACAGAATGCCGTGGTGGGCCATGCTGATCTCGCCCGGTTTGGGTACCGTGCCGCCGCCGACCATCCCGGCATCGGAGATGGTGTGGTGCGGCGAGCGAAAGGGGCGCATCGTGAGCAAGCCCACCCCCGCAGGCAGTCGGCCCATCGCCGAGTAAACCCGCGTCGTTTCGAGGCTCTCCGAGACCGTGAGCGGTGGCAAGATCGATGGCAATCGTCTGGCGAGCATCGTTTTGCCCGAACCGGGCGAGCCTAGCATGAGCACATTGTGTCCACCGGCTGCTGCGACCACCAGGGCACGCTTCGCAGACTCTTGACCGCGCACATCGGCGAAGTCCACATCGTATTGGTTCATCGCCTGATGGATTTCTTCGAGTCGTGGCGAGATGGGGTCGACATCGACCGCCCCCGTGATCAAGCCCACGGCTTCGCTCAAGGACGTGATGCCATAAACCTCGACCTCGGTGACAACTGCGGCTTCAGGGGCATTGGTCGCTGGGACGAGCAACTTCTTCACCCCTGCATCGCGAGCCGCCATCGCCACACTAAGGCAGCCCGGCACGGATCGCACGGCGCCATCGAGGGCCAGTTCGCCGATGGTGGCAAAGTCTGCGATTTGGTCCGGGCGGATTTGCCCCGTGGCCACGAGGATGCCGAGAGCGATCGGCAGGTCAAAGGCCCCGCCTTCTTTGCGGAGATCGGCGGGGGCGAGAGAAATGATGACCCGCCCGGTGGGCCGGTGATAACCGAGATTCGCCAGTGCTCGCTCGATGCGGTGAATGCTCTCCCGCACTGCCAACTCCGGCAGCCCGACGAGGATGACCTTGGCCATGCCAGGCGCTGAATCGACCTCGACCTCCACAGGTCGAGCATCGATCCCGAGCATGGCATATGTTCGTAGCTTCGCGAGCATGGAAGACCACAGGGGTTTAACAAGTGGGATTCAACTCCGAGGACCGCCTCCGACGAATCCATCCGAAACACAAAGGCAGTAAGCTCGAAGGCACGATGAGCCAAGCGGGTTCTGGTACTGGGACGGGGTTCCAGTTTAACTTCAAGTCAGTTGCGTTTCCTGAGGTTTCGAGACTGAAGTAGAAACTACTGCCAGGGTAAAACGAGCTGGGGTCGATGGTGTTTCCCGAGGTGCCGTCGATGAGGGCCACGTTCGCTGTGGGCAAGTTCACGAGTGGATTGGCCCCTTCCCCGGCTTCGCCGAGCGAAAAGAGAATAGAGCCATTGGTCGCGGTCATGATTGTCCAGGCTTGTTGATTTCCCCAAAATCCAACGCCAGGTTGGTTCCCAAGATTCCCGTCGGCCACCATGAGCCGAAGCTGGAGTGCCGTGCGGACTATGACGTCGGTCGGGCTCGTGCCTCCTGGCGGAGGTTGCACTCTCACCGTGTCGAAGCCATCCCCAGCGGTGGTGTTGCCGACCGTGGTAGAGTTATTCGTGCCATTGATGGCGATATCGATTTCCAGTGTGCCGTTGATATCGAGTCCACCACCGATAGTGATCTGCCCCGGTGAGTTGCCTGGCTTCAGAGTCCCACCCGCTCTCACTCGCATGCCATGAGCCGTGGTGCCGTTGATGACGCCTGAACCTAGGAGGAAGCCACCGTTAACATCAACGGAGCCATTGGTGGTGCCATTCAGAACGGCAATCCCCGAGGTGTTGGTATAAGTGCCCAAGGCCCCGACACCGCCGATATTAAGCGTCGCTCCATTGTTCACGTTGAACGCGCCCGTGTTCGTGACGGTGCTCGCGGCGTTATTGCCGACATTCAGCGATGCCCCGTCGAGCACGGTGGTCGTGGCCGTATTCGTATTGGTCACGTTGCCCGTTGGCTGCGTAGAGACAGTTGAGTCAGCGGGTCGGATGACTAACAACCCAGCATTCTGAATATTGAGAGTGTCGATTTCGAAGAAACCACCATTCGCCGTTTGTAGGCTTGAGCCTGGTGCGAGAATAAATGCACCAGCAGGTGCGATGTTGATCCGACCCGGGCTGTTTGCTCTTAAAATCCCTGCATTTGTGAAATCACCAGAAGGAGATATATAAATAATAGATCCAGAGGCGCTATTATTTTCAATCACACCAGTGTTTAAGATCGAGCGGCTAGTCCCTACTCCGCCGCCACCGACGAAGAGAAAGTTTGTTGTCGTCCCAGTGAGTTGAATAGTGGGATGGGATGACCCGCTAGGACCAATTATGACAAGAGAATTATCTTGAGTTCCGTAAGTGCTAGAAACTGGGAAAAAACCTTCATTACTAAATGTGAGTCGAAAGTTATGCACGGATTGATTTGGACCGATCTCAAGAACTCTGCCTTCAATGAGATTGTGGCCCGACGGAAAGGTTGTGCCGTTTTGGATTCTGAGAGTACCAAATCCGTTTATCACGTTATTGCCTATTGATACATTGTCCAAAGTGAGGTTAATGGCCTCGAGCCTTCCGTCGATATGGTTGCTGACAATACTCCCGCCTTTAATTGTCCCGTTGTAGCTTCTCACGGAGTAGCCACTGCCAAGCCCACCGTTGAGTGCCATAGTGCCAGTCAGGTTCAAAACGGCGCCGTAGTCGATAAACATTGCCCCATCAGTATGGACAATGCCACCATTCGCATTCAGACTACCGCCGTGTAAATTGTAGAAACCACTATTCCTCGTGAAGCTGTTCAGGATCGTTAGCGAGCCGCCAGTCTGATTAAAAGTAATGCCACCGTTGGCTATAGCTAAAGACTTGATGGTTCGAGTCCCATCAAAGCCGATCGGGAAATTATCGAAAAGCGTGATCTCGACATCGTTCGTCGCGCCGGGTACGACCCCGGTGTTCCAGTTTGAGGGTGTGAAGAAGTCCCCGCCAGCAGAGTTAGTCCACTGAGTCTGGGCGAGTAGAGTTTGCGAGCTGAGGGAGAAAACAAAAAGCCCAATCAATAACCCGAGTCTCATGCGGTCCCCTGAGCGGAACCCCGATGGTCAGTCATCGAGGTTCAATCCAAGCTTTCTAGTTCGCTGATTAGGCTATTAAGTCTTCTTGACCTTTTCAATCGGTTTCCAGTCGATGATGAGGCGTTGCACGACGAAGCGGCCGCCTTTGTAGATGAAGAAGGCGGAGAAAAGGCCAATCCAGATGTTGAAGCAGAACGGCGGCAGGTAGAACTGGGCTTTCTGCGTGCTGACGTTCTTCTCATCCATCTCCAGGAATGACCCTTCGAGCCAACTGTACATGTTCAAGAAGCAGAGGATCATGAACGTAAACACAGCCAGGATGGCGATCAGCCAAATGATGCCCGGGAGCCAGTGCTTGAAATAGTCGCCGTTGGTGAGTTCATAGACCTTCTTGCTCTCGTGGCGTTTTCGTTCGAGGAGGTTGTAGCCGCAGTTCAAGCAAATCTGTGTGTCCGGTGGGTCGAGTTCCTTGGCACAGAACGGGCACCGTGGAATGTCAAGGTCGTCCTTGGTGACGCCGTAGGGGTTGTTGTCCTCTTCCTCGTCGTCCGCGTAGGGCCGCTTGACAGGCGGCGGGGGAACGGCGGGTGGGTCGTCCTTGAACTTCATCGGGGCGTCGGCGTCTGGAGCCTTAGCTGGCTTCGCGGCAGTGGGCTTGGCCGTGGCAGGCTTGGCGGCAGCGGGTTTGGCAGATTTGGGCTTCGCAGCTGTTGGATCCTGGACTTCGAAGGGGGTTTCGCACCCTTTGCAGCGAATGCGTTTGCCAAGCAGGTTGGCTGGCACCTTCATTTTCTTACCACAACTGGGGCAACTGATCTCCAGTGTCTCGGCCATGAAGTCAACTCCGCGGAAATGAGGGCAAAGTTCGCACCCAACAACAAAATCGGGCGGGAACAGGAATAACCATTGATAATGCGCGTCTATATCTTAGGGAAGAATTATCGGAGAGTGGACGCTATGCAAGCCCCAGTGATGGTCGAACCGCGAACAAACCCGGGATTTCTTGCCCAAACTCCACCTGTTCGACAGCCGTTGGAAACGCCGCGGCCTTCCCAAGAGACCTTGATTGTGACCGTTCCGACGCCCTCGATCCCACATAAACGATCACGCCTGTTGGTGACTTTGGCGACGTACAACGAAAAAGACAACATCGCCGGGATGATCACCGAAATTCGCAAATTCGCACCTGAAGCCGATATTCTTGTCATTGACGACAACTCCCCCGATGGCACAGGCAAAATCGTCGATGAACTCCGGGCCAAAGATCCGTCCATTGATGTTCTTCATCGTCCTGGCAAATTAGGGCTGGGCACGGCGACACTCGCGGCCATGAACTACGCGATGACGCACGGCTACGAGTTGATGCAGAATCTGGACGCCGATTTTAGCCATCCGCCTCGCTTCCTGCCGTCGATCCTGAAGGGTATGGAAACGCACGACATCATGATTGGCAGCCGGTATGCCAAAGGCGGCGGTACCGAAAACTGGCCGCTGATACGGCTCATCATCAGCCGCACGGTCAACACTCTTGTCCGCTTCTTCTTCCGCATGCCGATCTCGGATGCTTCGGGGGCCTATCGCTGTTATCGCGTCAGCAAGCTGAAAGAAGCAAAGCTCGAGCGGACGCAAAGCCGGGGTTACTCCTTCCAGCAGGAAGTGCTCTTTCGCTGCCACCTCGCGGGCGCCAAACTGGGCGAAACCCCGATCATTTTTGAGAACCGCCGGGCTGGCAAATCCAAGGTCAACATGAAGGAAGCTCTGCGCTCCATCACAATGATCCTTTGGATTGGTGTCACGCACTTCTTTGGCATCGAAGATTATCGGCAGGGCTAAATCCGGGCAAATCCGGCGGTGTCAGTGATTCAAGATCGAACTGAAATGGTCCGAAATCTTTGGCAGAATCTCCAGAAATCTCGTTTTGCGCACTAGTCTTCATAAAGTTTTTTGGTTCCTCGCCCCGACGATGATGCACCTCTCCGGCTTCATCGCAGGATCCTTGCCGATGCAGAAGACCGGTTTTCAGCTCTGGAAGTTCGCCGTTGTGGCCCTCGGCTACTGGGCGGCAGGTTACCTCGGACTGAGCTTACCCACCCAAGAATCTAGTATCTCCCTCATCTGGCCAGCCACCGGACTGGCTGTTGGTTTGCTACTACGCTGGGGTTTGGTTTATGCCACCGCGGTGTTTATCGGCGCCTACATCGTCAATGTCAGCCTAGCCCCTTCGCAGGTTGCCCTAGGAATTGCTGTTGGCAACACCCTCGCGCCTGTCCTTTCTGTCCTTGCCCTCCGTCGGCTAGGCTGCTGTGGGGAGTTTGCCAATTCCAAGGCAGTTGTGCGATTTATCGTGATCAATCTTCTGGCCATGTCTGTGAGTGCACTCAACGGCAGCCTGTGGGTGTATTTCTCAGGTGGTATGAGGGCTGATCGACTGACAGATGCGATGGTCAACTGGTGGCTCGGCGATGCTTTGGGAGTCATGCTGGGAGCCATCCCGGTCATCACCTTCGAACTAAAACATGTGATTTCCAAAGACTGGTCCGAACGCCGTGCTCGGTCTTTGGGTTTTGGCTTCTGCCTTGTGCTCGTAGTCTTCACTTGGTTGATGTCGTACCACGGATCGCTCGGCAATGTGATCATGTACCTCCTCAATGTCATCCTGGTCTTGGGCTTGGTGATCCGCTTCGGTGTCTGGTCCGCTTCCATGGGCATCCTCGGCTTGATGTTTGTGATGGTGTTCACCGGTTTGGAATCGCCGCGACAATCCTTGTCTGTGTCGATTGCGATCTGGTCGAATCTCTTTGCCCTCCAGGTCGTGGTCTTATTCGTGGCTGTCTTACTACAAGAGCAGAAACGAACTCTCGAACTCCTCAGGATGAATCAGCTTCAGTATCAGGTCTTGGTCGAAGACACACCCGCCATCATCATTCGCTTTCGTAGTAGCGGAGAACTGACATTCGTGAACCGAGCGGGGGCACAATTGAATGGTGCAGAACCGAAAGCGCTTCTCGGTCGATCCATCTACGAATTCGCAGCCATTGAGAACCACGATCAGATTCGCAAGACTCTGATCCAATGCATGGAGACCCGCCTCGCCTTCGATTTCGAGGCAACCTTCGTGGGTGATCTTGGCACAACCCTGGTCATTCGTTGGTCCGCTCGCGTGATTTCTCCCCCTGGCTCCGATGAGCTGCTCTTCCAGGCAGTGGGTTTGGATGTCACGGCCCATCGTCAAGCAGAAATGCAACAAAGGGCCTACGATGCCCAAGCACTCCACGCTCAGCGGCTCGAATCTTTGGGGGTCATGGCCGGCGGCATTGCCCACGACTTCAACAACATGCTGACGGGCATGCTGTGCCACACGGAACTCGCCCTCGAACAAACAGATCCCGAAAGTGAGCTTCGAGAGCATCTTCACCGCATTCACGAAGGCGGACGCCAATGCTCCGACCTCACACGCCAACTCATGGCCTACGCGGGCAAAGGAAAGCCCAATTACGAACTCATCGATCTGAATGAGAAGCTGCGAGAGTCTGCCGCCCTCATCAGCAGTTCGGTGCCGAAGCAGGTGCATGTCGAGTGGGATTTACAAACCAAGTTGCCGCTGATTTCCGCCGACCCGACCCAGATGCTTCAGGTGATGATGAACCTGATCCTGAATGCTGGTGAAGCCATCGGCGACAGACCTGGGACCATCTCTGTGAAAACGGATGAAGTCTACGTCCGGTCGAGTGACTACTCGTTATCCACGGCTCGCGTTTTGCCAGAAGGGCAATACGTGCATCTCTCGATTCAGGACACTGGATCAGGCATGGATTCGGACACCATGGCCAAGATCTTCGATCCGTTTTTCACAACGAAGTTTGCGGGACGTGGTCTTGGCTTGGCTTCGGTGGTGGGGATCATCAAAGCCCATGGTGGTACGATTGACGTCGAAAGCGAACTGGGGCAGGGCACGACCTTTACAATCTACCTGCCGATTGCCACCAACGTGGAATTGGCTCGAAGCCAGACACCGGTTATGAGTTCCACGGACACCCATCGACCCTTAGACACCCCTCCACCGAGTGTTTGCACGTCAATGGCGATGATTCTGAGCCAAGATCGGAAATCGATCGAAGTCCTGGCTCGTCATTTTGCGAAGCAGAGTTGGGCGGTACAACTGATTCACTCGCCTGAAGAAGCCGTCGAGAAATTCCAGACCTCGCCGAGGTCTTTCGATCTTGTTGTGATCGAAGCAGATTCTTCGGGCCTGGAGACTGTGAAACGGCTTCGTGATATCTGCCCCGAAGTCCGCCTGATTTTGGTGTTATCCGAGGAGGACATACCCTCCGATCAGTGGGGTCTCCAACCGTGGGTGGAAGTCCAGAAACCGCTCAACAGCTCAAAGCTGTCTCGGGCGATTCGATGTGCCTACTCGCAGACGGTGAGTTGGGAGAGTACTTCGTCAAACCAAATGTCCGGTTCGACTAAGGCTTCTTCTTAAGTGGCACGACACATTGGCCATCGTGGCATGGCACCAAATCGAAGCGATTTCTGGCAATCCACCTGTAGACCCGATTTCCTGCCCAAAGCACGCCTGGCAGATACAAAAACGGTGCCATGGGCAATGTGAAAGGCATCCGCCAAGCCATCCAGCGGAAGGCCGAGAACCCAGCGTAAGCCCGTCTGCGATCTGGCGTGACAACGTGCATTTCTTCGAGCATCCGTGCCGTTTCCAGCGGTGGCTCCATCACGGGTACTTGGTCTGTCTCCCTCGCACTTTGGAAGTGAAACGATCCGAGCCAATCCAGGTTACGCAGCATCTTGACGGACAACTGACAAAAACGGCAATCGCCATCAAACAGCACGACCCCCTTGCCAACGGCGCTCGTCGAGGAAACACTGGTGTGGGCAGGTGAAGTCGTCATGGGTGAACACCCCGTGGAGGAAAATCTCTCTGCCATCATAACCGCAGACTCTGGCTTTCCACCACGAACCCCGACACAAGCACCATGTTTGAAACTTTACTATCCTTCTTGAGCGATGCGACCCTGCGGAATTTGCAGTCTTTACCGGCGATTACGCCCACGCCTGCGGGAGACTCGAAGCCGATGTTGAACCCCGAATTGCTGACCAGCTCCGATGAACTCCCGCCGGAAGCCCGCGAGTTGATCACGCAAGCCGAGGCGACAGCGCGCGAAGTTCGCACGGTCATGCATAACGAGACCACCCGGCTTCGTGCAGCTCTCGAAGACGAAATCCAAGCCATGCGCAAACGCACCGAAAGAGACATTTGCCAGCTCGAAGTCGAGGTGACACGGAAACTAGCCCCCGTGCTGCGTTCGCTCTTTGATGGCCTCCGTGGCATGCAAGAACACTACACCAAACAAGGCAAGCTGGACGAAGCGTTGGCGATAAGGGCGAATATCCGCCAACTTCGCTCGGATCTCCTCGGCATTCGCCCCGATCCAGGCAGCCTTTCTGATTTGGGCACGGAGTTTGACGACCGCGTCCTGCTCTTCGAAGTGCTTGGACGCACCGATGGCAGCCTGTGGGGCCACCAGACCTACACGCTCGACTCACAACTTGGTGTCTCGGCGGTTCATGCCGGAGTCCTCAAAACGGGGATGCGTGGGGTCGTCAAGGTCACGATCTTGGGCAGCAGTTACCGTGAGTTCCCTGGGATGGCCCAGAACAACATCACGTCGTCCGAGTACAACGGCAGTTCACGGGCCTACCGGGTGGAAGCCCTCGAATGACGCCCTCAAACCATCCCGAGTGGGAAGCACTGCTCGCTGGCATCGTTGCTGATCCCGATGCAGACCTGCCACGGCTCGTGGCCGCGGACTGGCTCGAAGAGCAATCTGCCCACTTCGGAGACTATGCCCGCTGCTGGCAAGACCGCGCCGAGTTGATTCGGGTGCAGTGTGAGTTAGCGGTCCGCCCGACGCCGAGTCTCGAACGGCGTCAAGCACAACTCTTGAACCCCACGAACATCGATCGACTTCTGTGGATGATGGAGGCCTGCCCGGAGATTGTTCGCCTTGAAGGTTCGAAAACGGGCAGTTCGGTGTTCAAACTGGGTCTGGCGATCAACAGCCCGGAGCATTGTCTCTTTCGCCGAGGTTTCGTCGAAGTCCTCCGTTGCCCGGCTCACGAATGGCTCACCCACCACCAGGCGATCCGTCGCCGGCAACCGATCCGCCAAGTGATCTTGAGTCATCAAGAGCGGCTCACCGATTCAGAAGCATTTGCTCTCCGGAAGTCCCTCGAAGGGCTTGAGAACAGCACGAAATGAAAAAGCCCCCAGGTCTAGCTGGAGGCTCTTGAAGGACATCAGATTGCCCTTTCTCAACTACTTCGTCTTCACGACTTGTGAGCGGAACGGAATCGCCCGGCGAACGGCTGGTGGGATTGGTGCATTCACGCCTTTGATCGACTTCCAGAGGATTTCGTTGAGTTCGAAATCGTCGACCAAGTCGTAATCGCTGAAATCCATCTTCGCGGACTTCTGAGCACCAAAGTCAGTCGGCTTGTTCTTCTCGTTCAAGTCGATCTGAGCTTCGAGGTGCTTGTAAGGCGTCACGTCGGCTGTGTCGGTGAAGCTGTTGAACATCGGGCGTGCGGCCGCATCGTACTGCGACAGTGGAGCCAGGCCGAGGATCAGTTCCATCGTGCGGATCATGCTGACGGTCGAGTACTGCGTGCTATCCACGAACTTCCGCTTGGTGTACGGCGAGATCACGAGGCCGACAGTGCGGTGCGCGTCCACGTGGTCGGGGCCGTTTTGGGCGTCGTCTTCGATCACGAAGATTGCGGTCTCTTTCCAGAGCGGACCTTTGCTGATGTGCTCGACGAGTTGGCCGAGTGCCAAGTCGTTGCTCGCCACACAGGCTTTCGGGGTGAAAGTGCCAGGGGTCGTGCCGGTGGTGTGGTCTTCGCCGAGGCTCATGATGATGAAGTTCGGCATGGTCTTGGCTTTGACGAACTCGTCGTACTCCTTGATGAACACGGCGGCGTTGTCCGTATCGCGGGCTTTGGCGTTCTCCTTGCCCTTGATGCCGTACTCGGCGGACATGTGGCCGACGAGGCCAGGGACGCGGCCTTCCATCTTGAAGCCGCCTTGGCCATCGCTGACACGCTTGCCGTATTCGCCGTAGCTGCGGTACGGGATTCCCTTGCGGCGGCAGGCATCCCAGATGTGGCCCGAGGGGCCATTTTGCAGGTTGCCAAGTTCATCGTCGTCGACGCCCTTGCGGCGCGAGTAGGTCAGGTGCCAGTCACGGGCGATGTAGTCGGTGTGGTAAGCCATCGTGCTCCATGGGTGGCCATCGCGGCTCACTTGGCCGTTGCAGTAGAGGTTGTCGAGCAGCACGAATTCTTCAGCGAGTTTGTGGTGGTTCGGCGTCACTGGGCGGCCGAAAAGGGTCAGGCTCGGGTCGCCGTTGCCTTGCTTGAGTTCGCCGAAGACTTGGTCGTAGGTGCGGTTTTCTTTGATGATGTAAACGACATACTTGATCGGGCTAGCGTCGCCGACTTTGTTCGGGATCGCGGTCTTCACCGGGTGTGGTGCGGTTGTCAGTTGCGAATCCGAGTATGGGCAGTTGCGATAGACCATGGCGGTCATCTCACGCAAGGTCTTCTCGTCCGGCACAGGGACCACCGACAACGCCCCGCTCATCGTGGTACCGATGTAGGGGTAAGGCATGATTCGACGAGCCACGGCTTTGACATCGTCTTTTTCGGTTTTCTTCAACTCTTCTGGGGTGAAGTTGGGGTTCGCCTTCGATTGTAAGCCTTTGCCCACGCCGACGAGGATGTTCTTGCCATCCGCGGAAACAGCGAGTGCCGTGGGGTACCAGCCGGTCGGGATGAAGCCCGAGACTTTGCTCTTGCTTGGCTCAGAGATGTCAACGACAGCCACGCAGTTGTTATCCGCGTTGGCGACGTAGAGCGTTTTTCCGTCTGGCGAGATCGCCGAGGCACACGGGGTCGAGCCTTCTGGGGCCAGTGGGAAAAGTGTTGTTGAGATGGTCTCGGTCACGATGCCTCGGACGCCATCGATCACAGCGACGGTGTTGGTCGAGGCACAGGTGACGAAGATGCGTTCGTCGGTCGGGTGCAGACGAAGTTGGTTCGGATGCTCACCGACTGGGATTCGGGCCACGATGCTCTGATCTGCAGGGTTGAACACGAGTACTTGGCGACCGGCCCAATCGGAGATGTAAAGCACGGCACCATTCTTGCTAGCGATGATGTCGTATGGGCGGCCGGTCAGTTTCACTGTCTTCGTCGTCCCGGCTTTCGTGTCGATGATGTGCATTTGGCTCTGGTTGATGTCGAGCGAATAGAGCAGACCTTTGGCTTCATCGAGGTACATCCCACTGCGGAAACCAGCCGCGGCAGGTTCCTTTTCGAGCAGCTTGGCCAGTTCTTCGCGGCTCAGCTTGCCGGTTTCGGGTTCTGGCTTGCTGGTCTTCTTGAGCACCGCTTCGGCCAGGTCGAAGGTGTGCATGAGACCGCTGCCACCGCCCGACCACCAGACTTTGCTCTCGGCTTTGTCGAGAGCCAAGCCGAACCAGCTATTGCGGGTCGTCATGTCGCTGAGGATCTTGTTCGTAGTCGTGTCAATGAGGTAAAGGTGGTGCATGTTGAACCCGCTCGTCGAGACGAGGGCATGCTTGCCATCTTTCAAAGGCAGGATGTTGAGCGGCAAATCCGACGTGACAACATGGCTACCAGCCGGCGTCAGGTGCCAGCCGTTGGGCAGCAAGAAACCGGTCTTGGTCGGCCCGGCGTATTGCGGCTTCGGGGTGTCTTGCGCGAACAGGGCCGTGGCACCCGCCACAAGCCAAAGGCTTGCCAACAAGCGAATCATGGGTTGAACCTCAATGGGCAGGAGTTGTGAACAGCGTCAATCTAGACAAGCCCATCCGAGTGGTTAGCGTCGAGGAGCAGAGAGTCCGATTCTTCAACAAAACATCATCTCTGGTTTCTTCCTGACACCAAATGCAACGACTTTGTAACAGTGCCTTGACGCTCAGAGGGAAAAGTGGATACGATCTCCTTACTCTCCTGCACAAGGTTGGTGGGGTGCAGTATGGCGAAGCTTCTATTTTGGGTCTTGATCTTTTCATTGCTTCCTTTCGCGCGAGCCATCGAGCGGCCACGCGAATTCATGGCTCGGGAAGCCGTTTTCAAACAGACACTCTCCAAACTGAGTGCGGCTCAATCGCTTGATCTTTATGCCGATGTGCTCGATCAACTCGAAACCCATCACTGGGAAAACGACAAAGCCACGACCAAGAAACTCTTCGCGGCAGGTTTGGATGAACTGATTCACTCCCTGGGCACCACGGAGTTCCGCCAGGCGTATTGCAAAGCCAGCGAGGAACAGGTCACGAAGTTTCAGGAACGCCTTCGGACTCACTGGCGGAGTCGTGTCCCCAACAAGCCCCGCGAGGCTCGTCGGATTCTATTTGAGTTACTGCGCGAAGCCCAAACCACCCTTGGTTGTGCAGACACAACGCCGCTGATTATGGAGTTCGTCGCGGGATCAACGAACAGCCTGGATGCCTGGACGGGGTTCGTGCCGGCTCAGCCGATGATTCAAAATGAAGCCACGGTGACCGATGTTGGCCTCGTGCCGATGAAGGAAGGTGTCGGTTACATCCGCATCGCAGCCTTCCGGGAATCCACTCCACGCGAATTGCAAGAGGCCATTGACCAACTTCAAATGAAAGGGATGCGCTCGCTGGTCATCGACCTTCGCGGCAACGTCGGAGGTGGTTTCACCTCGGCCCTGCGTGTGGCTGAGAAGTTCCTCAGTGAAGGGAACATCGTCTCCAGCCGTGGTCGAAGCCAAGCGATGCCAAACCGGACTTATGTCGTCCCGATGGGCCACAAGGGGTTGACGGTGCCGATGGCGGTGCTCGTGGATGGCAAGACGATGTCTGCTGCTGAGGTTGTCGTCGCGGCGTGGAAGGATCATGACCGCGCGATCGTCATCGGCACACAGACCTACGGCAAGGGTCTCGCCCAAGCAGTCCCCGCTCCGTTACCTGCTGGGGAGTTGATCATCAGCGTTGCCGAGTTGTTTAGCCCGAATGGCCGACCACTGAACGGCAACGGCATCGCTCCGCACGTCCAAGAGTCCGAGAGCGCCCGCCAACTCGCCCTCGCCGGTCAGAAAATGTCGGACGCGATCCGGCAGTAACTTATGGTTTCGCTTGTTGGCCGATGCCGGTGAATTCGCGGCCACTGGCTTCGAAGACCGGCTCTGGCACTTGCAACAAGCTCTCCGCCATCCAGCCGCTCTCTGTCGGCTTCAACACCGAGACGCTGCAATTGGCAATCTTGCCGAGCCTTGCCCAGGCAGCCGGGCCATGATCGGCAAGCAATTCCAGCAGCAGCACTTTGCAGACGATGCCATGAGCCACGACGACCAACCGCTCACCGGCGAATTGCGATGTCAACTCGTGCCAGGCGGGAAGCAAGCGTTCTCGAAGCTGGTCGTACGACTCAGCCCCTTCCGTGGTGTAAGCCGTGTCTCCGCGATTCCAGTGTTCGAGCGTTGTGCGCCAACTGGCTTCCACTTCCACGAACGGCCGGCCTGAGAAGCCTCCAACGAAACGCTCATGAAGTTTGGGAGCCAGTCTGTGCCGTAGGTCACAGACGTTGGCGGTCGGTCGGCCCGTGGCCATTGCTCGACTCATCCCCGAGGTGACGAGGGCCGTGGGCCTTTGACTGCGGAACCAATCTGCGAGTGCTTCTGTTTGGCGTTCGCCTCGCTCACTGAGGCCAATATCCGATTCCGCACCATGGAAGACTTGGGGAGCCGAGGTCTCGGCATGACGAAGTAACCATACCACTTCCGGCAAACTTTTCGGGTTCATTCTGTGCTTCAAACCAGTTACGATAGGGCCAACCCATCTGGGACTGATGCCATGTTAGCATTCCTCGCGTCACTTTCGCTCCTCGTTTACCAACCAATCCCAGACGACCTCAACGAATCCCAGCGTTTTGTCATCGCGATGACTGGCTTCGTGGAGAACGTGGCCTTGCTGACCCAAGGCGAGTTCACCCACAACGACCTTTACACGGCTGCTCTTGAAGAACTAGCAAACGCCGCGGCGATCCGGTTCTCCGAATCCTGGCGAGCGGATTTGCAGAAGGCCTCGCGAAGCGAGCTGCCCAACGTTGTTCAGCGAGTTCGCAAGCAAATGGGCACCATCGAAGGGATGGATGTTGCGAAGTCGATTCTTGTGGCCTTGGAAGGCGTCTGCAAACGGGTCGATCCGTATTCGGGGTTGGCGATCTCCAGTTCCACGATGATCGGAGCACCGAACAGCCTGTATCCAGGCTTCGAACTTGCGGATTGCGATCAACGAACGATGATCCTCTCCTCACTCAGAAATCAACTCGGCTCGGGTATCAAAAACCCTTTGCCACCACCGGGGCTGCGTTGGCAGATCACCCGCGTCGTGCCTGGAAGCCCAGCTTCAGAGGCGGGGCTAAAACCTGGCGACATCATTCGCGCCGTCGATGACCAGGAGATCACAACCGAGACAGCCACACGGCTCTTCCAGAAGTTCTCGGTGTTCAGCCCCGTCTTCGATGTTGAAGAGTTGCCTGGGCTGAGACCAGAGTTCATGAAACTGAGCATCCGACGCCAAGCTGTCGAATTGGCGATCAAGATGGAACTTCGCCCGTTTCTTCCCGCCACGATCTTCGGTGTGCGGAAACAAGACTCCGAGAATTGGGATCACTTGATCGACACGAAAACCAAACTCGGCTACATCCGCATCACGGGCATCGAAGAGATCACAGGACAACGTTTTCGCCAAATTCTCGAGACTTTGCTCCGTCAAAATTGCCGTGGCTTGATTCTTGATCTGCGTTGGTGCCCGGGTGGTTACCTGACACCGTCGATCAACATGGCCGGAGCGTTACTCGGGAAAGACAAAGAGATCACCACGATCACCTCCCGACGAAACTTCTCCGAGCCAACCCAGAAGCACCTCTCACCAGGCACCTGGGACGAACGGCTTACCACCTTGCCGACGATCATCTTGATTGGCCCAGAAACGACTGGCGGTGGCGAGATGCTCGCAGCGGCTTTCCAGGACCACCAACGGGCTATCCTCGTCGGCTCAAGAACCCAAGGCAAAGCAACCATTTCGAACTTCAGTTCCGTTGGTATGGCCAACGGCATCGGTTTACGAATCACGACCGGCTACTCCTCCCGCCCGAGTGGCATCAACCGTCAACGCTGGCCGAGTAGCAGCTTGACCGATCCTTGGGGCGTTCGGCCATCCAAAGGCTACGAGTTCCCGCTGACCGACGAGATGAGTCGTAAACTCCGCGAACGCTACGAAGCGGTCGCCAATCGCGACGTGAGTTCCCGCGAGGCCCTTGACGCCGACGATCTACAACACGATCCGCAGTTGATTTGGGCCACCAAACAGCTTCAAGCTCTCTCAGAAAACCGACCCGCCCGGTGAACCTGTCTACCGCTCCGTGGCTCTTTTGCTAAGATGACATCCAAGGACGCTTAGCTCAGAGGTAGAGCGCTCGCCTTACAAGCGAATGGTCGCAGGTTCGATCCCCGCAGCGTCCACTCAAAACACTTCTACTCCCAAGCAATCTTCCAAGAAATCTGGCGTGTGACATAGTATTAGGTTGTCTTGGGTCGGTGGTTCGGGCAAAATAGGCTTCCTCTCCGATCGCCTGTTATTTGGAGGCAAGCCTGTGCTTCGCGTGGCCTCTCTGTTGGTGTTGTTCCTTTCGACCACATTCTGCTTCGCTCAATCGGCATCCGTCGGGGTGACGGTCAAGATGGAGTCGGTGATCTTGCCAGGACCGGAGTTGGAAGTCAAACCGATTGACAGCAAGAAAACCCCCATCATCTTGCGGATCACGCGGACCTACCCACACGGGAGTGACTTCCGCTACGACTTCGAATGGTATGGCCTCGATCCCGGTGACTATGACCTCAAAGACTTCTTGCAACGCAAAGACGGCAAGCCACTCGGCACATTGCCCGCAACTCCATTGAAAGTCACAGCGATCCGTCCGCCGGGGCAAGTCGAGCCGAACGCACTCGTCCTCACGGAGTCCCCGCGGATTGGTGGGTATCGGCTGGTGTTGATCGGCCTCATCGTGGCCTGGGTGTTGGGGTTGGTGGCGATTGTGTTTTCGTTCTTCTTCCCACGTCGTCGCATCACCGAAGGGCCAACCGAGAAGCCTGTGTCTCTCGCCGATAAGCTCTCACCACTCGTGGAAGGGGCGATGCGGGGCGAGTTGAGCACGAATCAACTGGCATCACTCGAACGTGGGCTGTTTGCTTATTGGCGGAAACGGCTTCGACTGGATGCGACCGATCCTTCGGAAGCGATGAACCGCTTACGTAACGATGCGGACGCTGGGCCGTTGTTGAATCAACTCGAAAACTGGCTGCACCGACCAGGCCAACAGGAGACTGTCAACGTGGCCGAGTTGCTGAAGCCATACCGGAACCTTCGACCTGACGAAGTCGATCTCAGTGGAGGTGAGCGATGAGAGAATTCTGGAAACAAGATCTCGTCATGCCGACCTTCGCGGAGCCGCTCTATTTGTTTGGGTTGGTGTTCCCGCTTTTGTTACTCATCTGGATTTGGTCTCGGCGATTTCTCTTTCCCCATCGCCGAGTGGTGCTGCCACTGGATCAAGCCAAAGCCAAGTCTGGCTGGCGGCTCTGGGCCACGATCGTGGAAGCAGAATCGATCCCCGCCTTTCTGCTGGCTCTCGGCATCATCCTGCTCGCTGGGCCACAGATCAATGGCGCGCCGAAAGACAAACGGAACTTGACCAACATCCAGATTTGCGTGGATGTCTCCGGCAGTATGCTTGCGACTTACGGTGAAGGGAACCGCTACGATGCCGCGATGATTGCCGTGGACAAGTTTGTCGATTACCGCAAAGGCGATGCCTTCGGGCTGACGTTCTTCGGTGATGCTTTCGTGCATTGGGTGCCACTCACCTCGGACCCAGCAGCGATCAAATGCGCCACACCATTCATGTCCCCAGACATCGCCCCCGATGCCTTCGGTGGCACTTCGATTGCCAAAGTCATGCGAGGATGCCGCAAGGAACTCGTCGAGCGTGACCAAGGCGAAGACCGCATGTTGTTGATCGTCACGGATGGCATCAGTTACGATCTTCAGGATGCTGCGGAGGAGTTGTCGAAGCAGTTCCAACAGGACAAAATCGTGGTGTTCGCGGTGATTGCTGCTGAGTTTGACCCACAACCGGAATTGCTGACCATCTGTCAAAACACGGGCGGCGAAGCCTTTCGAGCGGATGATCCGAAGGCCCTCGAGCAGGTCTTCAAGAAGATCGACACGATGAAGAAAGCCAAGTTCACTCCGACCTTCGTGGAACGAGTCGACTACTTCAAACCGTTCTGCCTGATGGCACTCGTACTCATTGCACAGGCCGCTATCTGGGGGCTAGGATTGAGGTTTACGCCATGGTAACACCAACTGAGTCAACCCGAGCCGCTACTGAGGATGCCGCCCGACTGGCGCTGGAGAGCATCAAGAGTGATGCTTTCAACAACGCTTTTCTTGCGGCAGGTATCGTGATGTTGATCGTGCTATTGGGTGAAGTGCTTCACATCATCCGAGTTCAGCGCGTGGCAGCATTGGCTTTTGGTCCGGAGAAGAAATTCCTGCCGCTGGCATTCGTCACCATCTTGGTCCGTACGCTCGGCTTCACGGCACTGGCCTGGGCTTTCACCATGCTCGCGTTCTGGCCTGCGAAATCCCACCCCAACAACCTCAATGACTTCGACGAGCGAGACTTCAGGCACTTGGTTTTGGTCCTGGATGTGTCGCCGAGTATGCAGCTCAAAGATGCTGGGCCAAATGGCACCCAGAGTCGGGCGGCCCGGGCCGCGGACCTCATTCAATCCTTCTATGACCGCGTGAATGCCGAGAAGTACAAGACGACGGTGATCGCGTTCTACACTGGAGCCAAACCGGTCGTGAAAGACACCTACGACCGCGAAGTGGTCCGTAACATCCTGACCGAACTGCCCATGCGTCATGCTTTCAAGATGGGCGAAACGAACCTTTTCGCGGGTCTCGAAGAAGCGGCCAAGATCGCCAAGCCCTGGAACCCAGGTTCCGCGATTCTGATGGTCGTGACCGATGGTGACACGCTGCCCACGACTGGGATGCCGAAGATGCCCGCCTCGATTGGCTCGAATGTTGTCATCGTCGGAGTCGGGAGCCCGACGGTTGGCCAATCGATCGCGGGGCACTCCTCGAAGCAAGATGTGTCGACGTTGCGACAAACCGCGATTCGCCTGAATGGCAACTACCACGATGGCAACGACAAGCAATTGAGCACCACACTCGTCTCCAGTGCTGATGAAAAAGCGACACCCAAGAAGGAAGACAAACTCGAATTCCGGGACTATGCTTTGATGGCCATCCCGATTGCCACCGTGTCGCTGACGCTATGGTACGCTCTGCTGACGATGGTTGGCACCGGCTGGAACCCCGGCCACCGCCCGAGGTTCGCACAGAAAACCCACGGAATTGAGAAGCCCTGAGATATGCGATTTCTACTCCCCATCGTCTTTGCCATGAGCTTCGCCTTCGCCACGGAGCCGTACCCAGCAGTCAAGTTCCCGGATGCCAGCGGCTGGGGCAAGAACATCCAGCGAACGATGCGGTTGCTCGCCACGAGCACTCCGGAGCATCGGCACACGGTGAGAGTGCTTTTTTATGGCCAATCCATCACCGAGCAGAAGTGGGCAGCGATCGTCGAAGCGGACCTCCGGCAGCGTTTTCCTCATGCGAATCTGATCGTCGAGAATCGGGCACTCGCCGGCTTCTCATCGCAGTTGTTAGTGAAAACCGCGGAGACAGATGTTGAGAGCTTCGCCCCGGACTTGGTGATCTTCCACGTCTACGGTGCCCACAACAGTTACGAAGACATCATCCGACTCATCCGCACGCGGACCTCGGCCGAGATCTTGATGCAAACCGACCACGTCACGAAACCCCAGGACTTCGACGAGGAAACGGATGCCGCCAAACTCCCACCGGCGGGGAAGCACTGGGATGCCTTCATGAACCACAACTGGCTACCGAGCTTAGCGAAGAAGTACGGCACGGAGCTTTGCGATCAACGGACGCTGTGGAAAGCCTATTTGAAACAAAACCAACTCGCGCCGAAGGCTTTACTCTCAGATGCCGTGCATCCCAATGCTCACGGCGAGTGGCTCATGGCCGAATGCGTGAAAGCCTATCTGCGATATGACCCCAAGCTCGGAACCTCCGCGGCCGAAGACTGGGTCAAGACGTTGGTCATCGGCCAAGATATTCACTGGAAGGATGGGAAACTGAAACTCGACTTCGAGGGTCATCGCCTCGAGGCGATCGCCAAGCCTG
This sequence comes from Fimbriiglobus sp., assembly GCA_051659845.1. Taxonomy (GTDB): domain Bacteria; phylum Planctomycetota; class Planctomycetia; order Gemmatales; family Gemmataceae; genus Fimbriiglobus. Next base: position 85,910 of record JBOFPH010000019.1, read on the forward strand.
GCAACAGCACTCCCGTTCGCGTCCAAATCAATGGCAAGTCCCCCGCAGAAATCCCCGAGCTACTCGGCTTCACCCGAGCCGTGAGTCAACCCGAAGGCAAGTGGCTCGTGAAGTGGCCCATCATCGCCCCGATTCGCTCCGAGAAGCCCAAACTCGCCGAGGACTGGACCCTCACCGCCAAGCAAGACCCCAAGAATGCCAAGCGTTACACCTACACGGTGATTGGTTCCAAGACCGGCCAGGATGGCGAAGGTGCAAGTGACCAGAAGTTTGTCTCAAAATCGGGCCGAGTCGTGATCGAACCCGCGGACTGGAACGCTGAGTATGCGATGAGCTTGGCGGGGCTCAAACCGGTGCCCGCCGAGTTCACGGTGAAATGGAAGTGCCAGCCACAGTTCGTGGAAGAGTACGTGTCACCGAAAAACCTGGACACGAAAACTGAATCTCGCGTCATCCTCGCTTACGGAATACCCAAAGGCCCACATACTCTGGAACTAACCGGTTCCCCAGCTTCGGCGATTCACGCCATCCGGGTCTACCGTGCTCCTGGAGCCAAGTGACTCAGGGATCAACGCGGACCATAAACACACCTGCGATGGCCTGAAGTCGGGGGATGTCTTTCTCGTGAGCTTCGCCGATGATCTGACCTGAGATGCTGAGGATCTGCGTGACCACCATCCCCATGGCTTTCGCTGACAAGGCGATGTCATCGATACGAGCGAGGTCAGGCCGAGCCACAAGGAGGGTAATCGATTTCATGGGCCGGACCTCCGGGCATGGATGGGAAAAACGTCAGGCGGGTTGTGGACAATCTTTGTATCATCCGTTAATATACTGAAGCATAAGGCGTCAACTCGAAGAAGTCTAACTGAATTTTTGTCTTTTGTCCAACAGCGAACTTGAGACCGTTGAGGGCAATGCGATGAGCGAGCGGGAACGGGACCAGGCCATTCAAAATTGGCTCACGCAACATCTCGCTGGTGCCGAGCCAAGTCCGAATGATCTATGCCGACTCTGCGAAGGCCGATTGAGGCATCTGGTCCATGTCAGTTTGCGTGGCTACTCTCGGCGATCACTCGAAACACAGACGACGGAAGTCTTCAACGACTCCTTCATTCGGCTGCTTGCCATCATCAAAAAAAAACCTCGATCGACTCTCGCTGATTTTAACCGCTATGTCGCTCAGGCGATCCGCTGGGTCCTTCGGGACCGATTGCGGGACTTTCAAGCCAACCCCATCGAGTTCGTCCCGATGCCACGTGACCTGGTCGAACCCGAGGACCGTCGTGGCGCACTGGACGTCGACACGATGGCGGCCTTCCACCATCATGTGGAGACGCTGACGATCGACGACCAACAGATGTTCGAATTGCTCTACTATCGGGGCACATCTCAAAACAACGCCGCGGATATCCTCGGTATTCCTGCCACGTCTTTGAAGCGTCACTGGATTCGTGCTCGGCTCCATGTTCGAGCACGATTCGGCTTCGATCTTGATGATCATTTGGAGTAAATCGCCATCGCCTCTTTCAGAAGCAATAACCTGGAGGGCTGCATCATGACACCACCAGAACAGGTTCCTGATCTCGCCATCGACATTTTTTTGGATTGGGAAGAACGCACGAGAAAAGGCGAGACACTCACCCTTGAAGAGGCGTGCGAAACTCGACCAGACCTTTTGGACATCGTCCGTGAAGTCGCGGCTCGACTGAAACCCACCACTCCACAGAGTGCTGATACCTTACCCGATGAAAAACCGAAACCGATCACCGTCGTCTCGGTCCCTGAGACTCCAGACAATTGGAAAGAAGTCGGTTACGGTACCAGTTGCATCGTCTACAAAGGCCACAGTCAAGAATTCAACATCGACTTGGCCTACAAAGTCTTCCACCCACAGTTTCTCGCACACTCGGAAAATGCCCTCAAGCACCTGCTCTACCGCTTCGAGCAAGAGGCCAAGGTCCTCGCTCGACTCAAGCACGAAGGCATTGTGCGGATTTACAAAACGGGGATCGTGAACGGTCAACCGACGCTCTCGATGGAGTATCTCCCCGGTGGGACACTCGCGGAGGCGATGCCGAAGCTCTTGTCTCAAGGCGTTCCGGGGATGGTGTCACTCTTCCACAAGATCACGGAAGCGATGGCCCACGCGCACAAAGAAGGGATCATCCACCGCGACTTGAAACCGACGAACATCCTCATGAACGCGAACGGCCACCCCGTCGTGAGTGACTTTGGGGTCGCGAAGATGTTGCGGAACCTGGCGACGGAAGGAGCGACGCCGCGGACTCCTCTCAAGATGAAAGTTGCCACTGGCACTCAGCAAGGCTTCCAGCCCGGCACGCCCGTTTACATGGCCCCCGAGCAGTTTGACCCTGCTCTTGGCGAAATCTCGGCAGCGACGGATGTGTTCTCACTCGGGATGTTGTTCCACGAGATGCTGACAGGCGCGGAAGCGGTTCGGCTACCTCGCCACGTCATGAGGCTCTCCCGATCGGTGCCGTACAAGTGGCGAGGCATCTTGCGAAAAGCCCTCGCCACCCAGGCGAAAGATCGTTACGCGAATGCCGGTGAACTCCATGTGGCGATCCAGAAGCGGCTCGAAAGGTCTAGCCTTCAGACCGCGATCTGGGTCGCAGTTGCGGTGTTCGTGGCTGGAGCGGTTCTCGCACTCGCTTACACGAAGTTCGCCACGGTCTAAGGTCACTCCTTGGCGACTTGCACCGGACTTGCGAGATACCCGACCAAATCCCGGATTTCGTTGTCCGTGAGCTTATCAAAGAGGCCATCGGGCATCAGTGAGATCCCTGTGGTCTTGCGGGCATCAATGTCCGCGACGGCCAGGATCAACTCCTCGTTGAGAGTCCGCACTGTCACGGTTTGTGGCGTCTCCTTGCGGATCACCCCGGAGACCGTCCGGCCGTCGAGCATCTGGAACTGTACCATGCGGTAGTCGCTCGGCACCACGGCACTCGGGTCGAGGACATTCTCCAAGACGTAGTCCAGGCTTGTCCGCTGAGCACCGGTGAGTTCTGGGCCGATGGCTTGGCCATCGTCAAAGAGCTTATGGCACGAGGCACAGTTCGTGGCGTACAGCTTCCGGCCATTCTTCAAGTCCGCGGCCTTGAGGGTGTCTGCCGTCAGGACGCCTTTCAAACGCTTGGTCTGCTCGACGCGGTTCGCCGAAGCGGGCCGAATCTCGCCCCAGACTTCTTTGAGTTGAGCCGTGATCTTCGGCTGGTTTAACCCGACGATTTGCCGGGCTGTGAAAGCGTTGATCTCGGTCTTGCGTATCTCGCCCTTGGCGATGCGGTCAAGAAGCACCGACGCGAAGGCCGGACGCGAAGCCAGTGTTTGCAGGGCGTCTTCTTTCTCACTTGGGGAGTAGAGGTTGAAAGGACCGAGGATCGCCTCAGCGTTGACGACATCGGGGTACGCCGCGAGACCACGGATCGCCGCAGACCGCATCGTGGGTTCCTTGAGCAGGATTCGCAGGTCCTTGGCCAAGTCCAGGGTCTTGCGGCTGACGAGTTGTTGAATCGCCCGAGCACGGGCCTCCGGTTTTGCGGATTCGTCCATCATCCGGGCCCGGATCGTGGCAATGGCTTGGAAGTCGCCGACCAAGACGGAGATGTCCTCACACTTGGCGGAGAGCTTGGCATCATTCAACTTTGTGAGGCGAGTCATTACCTCGGCCCAACCCTGCGGCGCCACGATGTCCGTGCGTCCTTCGAACGCGTCCTGGACACCCTGAAGCAGGTTGGCCAAGTACGCAGGCCGAGTGTCATCGAAAGCCAGCAGCACGAACGCGAGTTGCTCCGTCGGCTTCGTGCCAGGCAGCGTGAGGATGCGGCGAATGGTGTTCGTCTGGATGCGATCGATGGCCACGGCCTTGATCATAGTCATCGCAAGCTTGGGCTCGTTCGCCACGCTCTCCTCAATGCCGAGCCAGTACTGCAAAGTCAACTTGGCATCGGTGTTGTCTTCGGGGTGCGAGAAAAGAGCCTGAGCCGCTTCGAGTCGAATGACGTGCTCGGACTTGCGGTCTTTGGCCGGCAATCTTCGCAGTGCATCTGCCAAAGCTCCGCGTACGAAGGGTGACCTTTGCTGACCGAAGTACTCCAGATTGACCTTCTGTAGAACTTTCGGCCCCAAGGTTCTGATAGCGCCGACTCGAACGGCTTCGGATGGGTCCAACAGAAACAACATGGCATCGATCGGAGAGAGCTTCACACCGATGGTGTCGAGCGCCCACAAAGCCCGAAGTTTTTTGCGGGGATCGGGGTGATTGAGTTGCTCACGCAAAGGTTCTTCGATGCCGTCACCGAGGCGATATCGCTCCTGTAGCTTCAGCCTCGCTCGGCGAAGCAGCCATTCGTTCTCGGAGCTTTGAGCGGCCATCAGTTCTTCGTTCGACATCTTGTCAATGTCGCCACGCCAGGGCTTCGGGGTGCCGTAAGCGATGCGGACGATCCGCCCATTGGTCACATCGGCGACGTCGTAGTTATGACACTCGCCGGTATCGGACCAATCCGCGGCGTAAAGCGCACCTTCGGGGCCTTGCTTCACGGCAACACCCCGGAACCACGGGTCATTGGCAAACGCAAAGTCCGGCTGGCGGACGCCCTTCATCCCCGACGAAGTGCGAGCCAAGCCATCGCGGTTGATGCGGTTGCCGTGGATGTTGCAGGTGAAAAGCGAGTTGCGATACTCCTTGGGGAAGTTCTCGCCAAGCATGATGGCGATGCCACTGTGAGCATGGCCACCGCCGAGGAGGTCATGCTCTTGGGGCACTGCACCCGTCTTGCGATCCGCCCGAGAATCGGTCCAGTGGCCGTTGCCCCAGTGTTTGTAATCGACGGCACTCGCCATGTGGCCGTAAGAGTGTGGGTTGGGGTCTTGGCCATACATGCGCTGATAACGCCCGCCAGGGACGATGTGCCAAAGGTGATCGATGACGCAGTTCGTGACAAACATCTCGCCAAGGTCGTCCCAATCGACACCCCAAGGGTTGGTCATGCCGACGGCGTGGATTTCAAACTTGTGTTCTCTCGGGTGGTAACGCCAGATGCCGCAATCGAAGAAGGTGCGTTTGTCTTGTGGTGTGCCTGGCTTGCCGACATAGGAGCGGGTCTGGATGCCGTTCGTGCCGTAAAGCCAGCCATCTGGGCCCCAAGCGAGACCGTTGAAGACGTTGTGCTTGGCTTCTTTAAGATTCCAGCCATCCAAAAGCACAACCGGTTCGCCAGCGGGCTTGTCATCCTTCAGCGGCACGAACAGGAAGTTCGGCGTCGAGCAGAGATACATGCCTCCGAAGCCCAACTCGATGCCGCTGAGGTTGCTGCCGTTATCGAGCACGACAGTGCGTTTATCGTGAACCCCGTCGCCATCGGTGTCTTCAAAGATGATGACGCGGTCGTTCCCTTTGCCATCTGCTCGCCATTTGGGGTAACTGAGGCACTCGACCACCCACATTCGACCGCGGTCGTCGAAGGTGAAAGCAATCGGTTGCACGACCGCTGGTTCGCCCGCAAAGAGGGTGACGTTGAACCCTTTGGGGACTTTGAATGCCGAGGCGACTTTGTCCGTCGGCAACGGTCGGTCCGCCGCCACGAGCCAACCCAAGCAAAGCACGACGAAACCAAAACCAGCAGAACGCCAGGAGACCATATCCAAGCTCACTTCAGATGCGGGGAAGAGACCACACGAGAAGTCTACCGCAGGTGGTAAGAGATTACCACCGTTGAAACGGCTAACGATCGGACCCAGAATCAGTCTGGTTCCGCCGACGATGGTCGTCGAGTTGAGCAACAACCCACACACCCGTGAAGAGGCTTGCGATGCCTGTCAGAGCTCCAACGGGGATGACCCATCCGGGTGCTCCCAGCCATTCGTTGAGGGCGATTCCGACCAGTCCGCCGATCAATGGGGCAGCAAGGATCGCAGTGAACCAGAACGCTTCCCAGAATGTCGGCCGACGCATCTGTGCCGCTCTCCCATGCAAGTCTTCCGTCTTACCCTACGATGTCCGTGGCTACGTCGCCGTGGACGTCGGTGAGGCGGAAGTCTCGGCCGGCGTAGCGGTAGGTGAGTTCGGTGTGGTCGAGGCCCAGGAGGTGAAGGATGGTGGCGTGGAAGTCGTGGGTCGGCATCTTGCCTTTCACGGCTTCGAAGCCGTAATCATCGGTGGCACCGTAAACGAACCCGGGTTTGACACCGCCGCCGGCCATCCACGACGTGAAGCCTTTGTTGTTGTGGTCGCGGCCATCGGTGCCTTGTGCGTACGGTGTGCGGCCAAACTCCCCGGACCAGACAACGAGCGTGTCTTTCAACAGCCCACGTCGCTTGAGGTCCTTCAAGAGCGCCGCGATCGGCTGATCAACGGCCTTGGCATGGCGAGGGAGTTGCTCTTTCATGTTGAAGTGTTGGTCCCAGTTGCCGTGGGCGATCTCGATGTACCGCACCCCAGCTTCGGCGAACCGACGAGCCAGAAGACATTGCCGAGCGAAGTCGTCGGTCTCGCGGTTACCGACTCCATACATCGCGAGGGTCTCCTTGGACTCGGCGTTCAAGTCCATGACCTTGGGCACATCGCGCTGCATGCGGAACGCGAGTTCGTACGAGTCGATGACGCCATCAATGTGCGATTCGCTTCCCTGCTGGCGGTTCAGCCCTTGGATGAGGTCCAATTGAGCACGTTGCTCGGCGGGGGTGAGCGTGGTGTTCTTGATGTTGCTGACTTTGGCACTGGCGACACTGCGGCCTTCGCTGCCGATGCGCGTGCCTTGGTAGATGGCGGGCAAGAAGGCACTGCCGTAGTTCTGAGCGCCGCCGTTTTGCGTTGGGGGATTGATGCTGATGAAGCCGGGAAGGTTTTCGTTTTCCGTGCCGAGGCCGTAGAGTGTCCAAGCACCCAAACTGGGTCTCACAAATTGTGAAGTGCCGGTGTGCATTTGCAAGTAAGCCTGCGGGTGAGCGGGGACGCTCGTCTGCATCCCATGTAACATGCAGAGATCATCCGCGACTTCGCCGAGCTTGGGGAAAAGCTCGCTCATCCAAATTCCCGCTTGGCCGCGCTTCTCAAACTTCCACGGCGACTTCAACAGCGCCCCGCCACCAAAGCCTCGCCCGGCTCCTGCGGGTGGGGCTTTGCCATCATCGGCGGTCAACTTGGGCTTGTAATCAAAGGTGTCCACGTGGCTTGGTCCACCGAGCATGGTCAGGAAGATGACCCGTTTCGCCTTCGCGGGGAAGTGAGGCTTCTTCGGGGCCAGTGGGCTCGCCTTGGCCGCATCCGCGGCGGCGAAGCCCGAGAGAGCTAGTGCCGCGAACCCACAGCCGGTGAGTTGTAAAGCGGCCCGGCGGTTCATCGTACTCGTGGTCGTAGCATAGTATAACATGTTTATTGTACTCGGTGTGTTGTTAATTTTCAATAAATCAGTCAGGATTACCATTTTTAGTTTTTGATCCCTTCTCCCCTTGCGGGAGAAGGTGGATTTTGGAAACCCCGCCAAGAGGTTTCCAAAAGACGGTTGAGGGGTCATCGCTTGCTGGGAGAAGTGTCCTTTTCTTCATCCTGCGCGTCACCCCTCATCCGTCCGATCCGGCTCTATCGAGCCTGGATCAGACACCTTCTCCCGCAAGGGGAGAAGGGCAAAACTCTTGGAAACAGCCAGTTCCATGCGGATCGATTAGCGGATGTAGCGGAACTCGGCGGTGGCAAAGAGGCTTTGCACCACGATCAGGCCGAGGTTCTTCTGGGGCAGTTTGGCCTCGCGGATCAGCTTCATTTCGGCATCCGTGGGCAAGCGGCCCAGGATCAAGCGATAGGCCGCTTTCAGCCTTTCTTCCGGTGTTGTACCCAGGCCGTTGACCCGGAGCGAAGTCGCTTCGGCCCAGTTTTGCACTTGGCTGTTGTTCAAGAGATACAAGGCTTGCGAAGGGACGCTTGTGGAATCGCGTTGGCCGGTGACAAGGCTTGGCTCGGCGAAGTCAAAGAGTTCCAGGACTTCAGGCACATGATCCCGAATGACCGGCAGATAGACCGATCGGCGGTTTGACTCCATCATCGATTCGATCCCGCCAGAGCGGTTGATGATCGCCACGTTGCCTTCGTACTTTTGCACGGGTGAGCCGTTGGGCCGCGTGGGGTCGAGTTTGCCACTGATGGCAAGCATCGCATCGCGGATCGCTTCGGCCGAGAGGCGACGTGGAGTCATTCTCCAGAGAAGCACATTGTCGGGGTCAATGTCATGGTTCTTCTTGTTCTCCGCGGAGCTTTGGCGATAAGCATCCGTGAGTAAGAGTTCGCGGAGCATCGCTTTCGTGGACCAATTCTTTTCGACGAGCCGGCTCGCTAAGTAATCCAGTAACTCCGGATGGCTGGGGGCGGTGCCCGTGGTACCGAAGTTGTCGGGGGTGGTGACAAGGCCTTGGCCAAAGAGGTGGAGCCAGAGGCGGTTGACGTAGACTCGGGCTGTAAGGGGGTTCGACGGGCTGGCGACCCAGTCAGCGAGTTCCTTACGGCCACTGCCTTGGTTGATGCTGATCGGTGCATCGGAGACCGCGCGTGGCATCCCGCGCTTCACGGCTTCCGCAGGACGGTCAATCTCGCCGCGGGCCAGGATCGGCATGTCTTTTGGCTGCGAGCGCTCGGCCATGCCCATGGCCATCTTGGCTGGCTCACCGTTGGGTTTGTAGTAGCTCAGTTGTTTGTCGAGCACGGCGATTTGCTGCAGCAAAAAGAGTGCTCGCATCGGTTGGTTGCCGCTCTTGCGGTCGCTGTCGCGGACTTCATCGAGTTCTTTGCGAAGCGCGGCGAGGCGTGCCCGTTGGCGTTCGAGTTCGCGTGGTTCGAGGGCAGGCCCGGTGGGGACTTTGGCATCTGAAGGTAGCTCGACGAGCGGAGCCGCTTGGCGAGCTTGTATGCCTGCGGCGGTGCCGAAGCGGGTTTCGGAACTCATGAAGATCCCGGCGAGGGCGTAGTAATCTTGCGTCGGGATCGGGTCAAACTTGTGATCATGACAACGAGCACAGGCCACCGTCAGGCCCAGCATCCCCTGGCTGAAGGCATCGATCTGTTCATCGGCGACATCGACCAAAAACTTCTTGACGTTCTGCTCGTTGTGGGACTTCGGCCCGATGCCCAAGAAACCGGTCGCAATCATCTGCTCCGCTTTCTGCGTGTCGTTCGAAGCGGGCAGCAGGTCGCCGGCGAGTTGCTCTTTCAGGAAGCGATCGTAGGGTTTGTCGGCGTTGAAGCTATCGATGACGTAGTCCCGATATCGCCAGGCAAAGGGGTAGAGCATGTTCTGCTCCTTGCCACTCGACTCTGCATAGCGAGCGACATCAAGCCAGTGTCGGCCCCAGGTTTCGCCGAAGGCCGGGCTAGCCAGCAAACGGTCGATGAGTGTCTCGAATGCCGTCGCAGTTTTGTCCGCGAGGAAGTTATCGATCTCTTGGATCGTCGGCGGCAGGCCAGTGAGGTCAAAGGTCACACGGCGAATCAGTGTCAGCTTGTCGGCGGGTGCGGAGGCGTTCAGTTGCTTCTCGGCTCGTTTCACTTCCAGGAATTTGTCGATGGTCGTCGTCCCGGAATGCTTCGGCACAGGAGCGACTTTCACCGGTTGGAACGCCCAGTGGTCTCGGCCATCCATGTGCTCGAAGCGATCGGGTGTTTTGGCTTTCGGGTTCGGGGCGATCTCGGGAGAACGCTTGTCCCGAAACTCTTTGAGCCGATCTTTCATGCCGGGTTTCGCGTCGTCTTTCTGACCCATCAACTGCGACAAACGGTTGAATTCCACGGGTGTCAGGTGGCCATCTTTGTTGGCGTCGAGTTGCGTCCAGATTGTGTCCGCGAGTTTACCTTCACCTTTGAAGCGAGGGGCTTTTTCTGCGAACTGCTCGAACTCAGCTTTCGTGATTTTGCCATCGCCATCACGGTCAGCCCGCTTGAAGATCTCTTCGAGACCAGGGGCTTGTGCGATGAGCAGTCCGCCGAGTGCGAAGAAACCTAAACCCAAGAGACGTTTCATATCGGACCTCCTCAGAGAGATACCCGAAGAACACGGAAGTGCTTCGAGTATTTCGCCCAGAAAGCCAGAAACCCACAGAAATCTTTCTGTGGGTTTCGACTCTCATCCGAGGTTAATCATCGTCGTCTTCGTCGTCCTCATCCTCATCATCTTTGTCTTCGTCATCTTCACCTTTGCCGTCGATGGCCCCTTCGACTTCCTCGAAGCCGGCTCGCACGCGGGGATCACGAATGGCGATCAACGCAAAAATGCCAGCGAGCATCGGGATGGCTAGCACCGCACCCGCCAAGGCCCAAGCGTAGGATTCCAGCGATTGCATCTTGCTCGCCCCGATGCAGACGAGCGAGGCCCAGATCAAGAGCACCAAGCCCACGAAAACCTGGACGAACTGCTCGACGTATTCTTCCGTACTCGGCGGGGCATCGGTGAAGACCAACGGCCAGAGGCCCACGATGATCGTACCGACGCCTGCGATACCACTGATGGCTCCCGCGGCGATCATCAGGTTCGTGGGCAACACCAGTAAGCCCTGAGCCGGGCCACGGGCGGAGCGCTTAAACTTATCCTGCACGGCCCCGAAGGTGGGCTTGTTCTTCTCGATCAGCTTCAACTCTTCTTCGGACTCTTTCAACACCCCATAAGAAACGACGCCATCATCATCGTCGTCCATCATCGACTTGGGCTTGTTGGTCACAGGCGGTGGTGGCGGTGCAGCAGCAGCCGGGGGTTTCGCAGGGGCGGCGGGCTTCGCCGGTTTCGCGGGCTGGGCTTTGCGAGGCGGTTCGGCCATGACGAGGCTCCGAAGATGATCAGGAATAAAGCGACTGCCGTGACTAGTTCGATGAAATGATCTTTGCTGTTCTTAGCCCTTCTCCCCTTGCGGGAGAAGGTGGCCTGTTGCGGCTCGATCGAGCCTCAATAGGACGGATGAGGGGTTTCACGCTCAACCCAGAAAGGCGCTTTGATCAACGAGCGCCGACCCCTCAACCGTCTGTGGAAACCCCCGAGGGGTTTCCACATCCACCTTCTCCCGCAAGGGGAGAAGGGTTCAAAGCCGCCAGAGACCACACATCAACGTCGAGTGCACTTCCATCAGCCGAATGATTACTCCGGCAGTGTACTCAGTTCGGAGGGCTTCTGCCAGACGCTCAAGATCGCTCCTTGGCCCAAGACGCGGACTTTGAGCTTCCGCATCGACTTCCAACCATTCGCCAAGAGTGGCTTCTCCAACGCATCTTGCTCCAAGACCAAAAACACGCCTCGCCCACCGGGTCGAATCACACGGTCCCATTCGGACACACAGGCGGCGTAGAGCGAAGGCACTTCATCCACATTCGAGAGCTGCTTACCGAAGGGTGGGTTGCAAATGATGCGGTCGACCGATTGGCGGGGCAGGGGAATGCGGCGTGAGTCCCAACGGCAGGTGATCGCTGGGCCGACGTTTCGCAGGTTCTCGCCGGTCACGAACATTGCATTGGGATCGAGGTCACCACCGATGACATCAATCTTCCCAGCTCGGCTGCGAGTCTTGGCTAGCTCGATGGATTCGCAAAGGATCGTGCCCGCTCCGCACATGGGGTCGAGGATCGTCATGCCCGGGCCGATGCCGGCGAGGTGAACCATCGCTCCTGCGACCGTGGGCCGCAACGACGCCAAGACATGGTCGTCTTTGTAAGTGCGGTGTCGCATGGTGCGATCGGTCAGCCGTAGGCCACACACGGCCATGTTGCCACGGATCGTGAGCCAGATTTCGAGCCAGGCGTTTTCGTCTCCGGGTGTCCAGCCCGCCGGGATCTTGCCAGCCAGGCCATCCGCCATCGCGTCGAGTGCATCGATCCGGCGAAAGCCGTGTTCCCCTTCACGCTGACACACGAGGTGAAAGGTTGGCTTGCCTTTGGTGCGTGGACGGATCGAGTGGTGGATTTTGAAGAGTTCTTGCCAGTTCGGCTTCTTGGCCGTCCAGGAGCGGAACTTTTCCAAGTCCGTGGCCTTGTAGGTCAGTGACTCGGAACCCCAGGCCAGCAAGAAAACATCTTCAGTGGTGCGAAGTTTGAGGATCTCCGGTGTCACTTCGTTGACACGGAAGACAACCATACCACGCGAGACCTTCTTGACCTCAGCTCCCAAAGAACGGTTGATCTCATCCGCCGCAATGGGCTCCAACCCCGGCTGAACCATGGCATACAACGGCGGCAACTCAAACGCCGATTCCCGACGACCCGAACGCGACATTCCCAAACCACCTAAAACTCAAAGACTCCATACTACCCGAACTGCGCCAGTCCGGAATTCAGATTCTCCCAAGAATGAAGAAAGCTCATGCAGGTCGTGGTTGACGGGGTCATAAGATGGCGGGGATAGATTGCCTCACCGAATCGCACTCCACGAGAAAGTTATGCCTGCTGAGTTTACCAGTCTCGACACTCTCTGCGTCAATACGATCCGTACCCTATCGATGGATGCTGTCCAAGCGGCAAACTCGGGTCACCCGGGTGCCCCGATGGGCCTAGCACCCGTGGCCTACACCCTCTGGCAGCGCTACCTTCGCTTTGACCCCGCCGACGCCACCTGGCCGAACCGCGACCGCTTCGTGCTCTCGAATGGCCACGCTTCGATGCTGATTTACGCCGTGTTGCACCTTGCGGGTGTCAAGGACGCGGACGGCAAAAAGGGTGTCACTCTCGACGAAATCAAAAAGTTCCGCCAGTTCGATTCCGTGACTCCTGGGCACCCCGAATACCATCTTACCGCGGGCGTCGAGACCACGACTGGGCCACTGGGCCAAGGCTGTGCGAACTCCGTCGGCATGGCCATCGCGGCCAAGTGGAAAGCGGCCTATTACGGCAAGCCAGGTTACGAAGACCTCTTCGAGCACAACATCTACACCATCTGCGGCGATGGCTGTTTGATGGAAGGCATCTCGGCGGAAGCGGCCTCGCTCGCAGCTCACCTCAAGCTCAATAACCTCTGCTGGCTCTACGACGACAACAACATCACCATCGACGGCCGCACGGACATCACCTTCACCGAGAATGTCGCGGCCCGCTTTGCAGCTTACGGCTGGAATGTGCTTCAGGTGAGTGATGCCAACGACATGGTCCAGCTATCGCAGGCCATCGAGACCTTCCAGAAGACCACCGACAAACCAACGTTCGTCGTCGTCAAAGGTGTCATCGGCTTCGGTTCGCCCAACAAAGCCAACACCGCTGATGCTCACGGCGCCCCGCTCGGGGATGCTGAAATCGTGCTCACGAAGAAAGCCTACGGCTGGCCCGAAGACCAAAAGTTCCTCGTACCGGATGGCGTCTACCAACACTTCGCCGCGAACATTGGTGCCCGTGGGGCCGAAGCCCACAAAGCCTGGAAGACAAAGTTTGCCGAGTACTCAGCCAAATTCCCCGAGCTGGCTAAAGACCTTGCAGCGATGGAAACCAGAGACTTGCCCGCGAACTGGGAAGCCAGCGTGCCGGTGTTTGCCCCTGACGCCAAGGGCCTTGCGTCGCGGGAGTCCTCGGGCAAGGTGCTGAATGCTGTTGCCAAGACGATCCCGTGGATGGTCGGCGGCAGTGCGGACTTGGCCAAGTCCAACAACTCCAAACTCTCGTTCGAAGGGGCCGGGGAGTTCCAGGCCAAATCCCCTGCGGGTCGCAACGTCAACTTTGGTGTGCGTGAACATGCGATGGGGGCCATCATCAACGGTATGGCTCTCTCGAAGCTCCGGCCTTACGCCGCGGGCTTCCTGATCTTCTCCGACTATGGCCGTACGCCGATTCGCTTGGCGTCCATCATGGACATACCGCTGATCTACATCTTCACGCATGACTCGATCGGGGTCGGTGAAGACGGCCCGACGCACCAACCGATCGAGCAAATCTCCAACCTGCGGGCTGTCCCTGGGCTGATCGTCCTGCGACCAGGGGACGCCAACGAAGTCTCCGAGGCTTACAAAGTCGCGTTGAAAGAGAAGCATCACCCGGTGGTGCTGGCCCTCTCTCGCCAAGCCTTGCCGACACTCGACCGCACCAAGTACGGCGCAGCCAGTGGCACGGCTCAAGGGGGTTACATCCTTTCCGAAGCGACCGGTGGCAAGCCCCAAGTGCTACTGATCGCCACGGGTAGCGAAGTACCGCTGGCCCTGGATTCTCAAGCGAAGCTGCAAGCCGAAGGCATCCCGGCTCGTGTCGTCAGCTTGCCATCGTGGGAACTCTTCGAGAAGCAATCGAAGGACTACCGGGACTCGGTCATCCCACCGAGCGTCACCGCTCGGGTCTGCATCGAAATGGCGTCCGCCTTCGGCTGGGAACGCTACGCTGGCAACACGGGTGCGATCCTCGCCATGCGGAGCTTCGGGGCCTCAGCTCCTTTGAAGGACCTGTTGAAGCACTTCGGCTTCACGGTCGAGAACGTCGTGAAGCTCGCCAAAGAGCAGTTGGCCAAGTAACCGAAGGCATTCGAAATGGCCAAGAATCCCGAGCCAAACCCGGACGACATCCCCACCCTCTTGCCCACGGCGAAGCCCGTGGAGCCGGACGTGGTGGCGAAGCCAGCACCACCGACGGGTCGGAAGTTCCCTTGCCCGTCGTGTGGGGCGAAGCTCGACTTTGACCCCAGCATTCGGGGCTTGAGTTGCCCGTATTGTGGTTACAAGCAGAAGATCGAACGGGACGAAAACGCGGACATCCTCGAACGCGATTACCTCGAATACCTCGACAAAGAGGAAGCCAAAGGCAAAGCCATCCCTGGCCACAGCACCGAGACCCGTTGCACCGGTTGCGGGGCGGTCGTGCTGCTCGATGACAAGGTCGCCACGGACAAATGCCCCTTCTGCACGACCCACCTCGAAACCAAACCCTCCGCCGCCAAGGGGATGATTCCTCCAGAGTCGTTGATACCTTTTACCGTCGACCTCCGCAAAGCCCGTGACCGGATCACGACCTGGGTTGCCAGCTTGTGGTTCGCTCCGTCGGAGTTGAAAAAGGTCTTCGCATTGGGTCAATTCACGGGGGTCTATCTGCCGTACTGGACCTACGACAGCATGACGTACACCTTCTACGAAGGCGAACGCGGAGACGATTACAACGACACGGAAACCTACACGACCCAAGGCACCGATGGCCGCGAAGAGACCCGAACGCGGACGGTGGTCCGCACGCGTTGGTCAAGTGCCAGCGGTGAAGTGCAGCACTTCTTTGACGATGTCTTGGTCGTCGGTACCAAGTCGATGCCACGGGAGCGAATCCTGGGCTTGGGTGAGTTCAACCTGGCGAAGCTGGAACCCTTCGATGCCGCGTACTTGAGTGGCTTCCAAACCGAGCGATACGCCGTGAACTTGAAGGAAGGGCTACTCAATGCCAAGGGGCTGATGGAGCCGACGATTCGCCGCTTGATCATGAAGGACATCGGCGGGGACCACCAACGCATCACCGACTACCGCACCCGCTACACCGCCATGACCTTCAAGCACCTGCTACTCCCCGCCTGGGTGGCCGCCTACCGCTACAACGGCCAGGTGTACCAAGTCACGGTCAACGGCCAAACCGGCCACGTCTCCGGCCAGCGGCCCTACAGTGTGTCCAAGATTCTCGGCTGGGTGCTTGTCGGCTTGGTGCTCGTCATGATCTTGATCTTGCTGCTGACACGGCGGTGATTTGAATTTCGGATTGCGGATTGCGGAATTCGGAATCGAAGCCAGATAGAAGAGGCACGACCGCCAGGGAGTGCTCAGAGACTGCAAGTCGCGGATCGCTCCTTAGCGCAGTCGCGTCTCTTTTTCAGACTGAAAGTCGCGGACCGCTCCTTAGCAGTCGCGGCTCTTTGTCAATCCGCAATACGGGTTCGGATTGCGGAATTCGGAATCGAAGCCAGACAGAAGGGGCACGACCGCCAGGGAGTGCTCAGAGACTGCAAGTCGCGGATCGCTCCTTAGCAGTCGCGGCTCTTTTCAATCCGAATTCCGAATTCCGCAATCCGAATTCGAATCAGTTTTTTTCCCAGCTGGGTTTGAACTCTTCGCCTTTGCCGCGGTTTTGGTTATAGGCTTGGGCGAGTTGGATGGCGGCTTGGAAGCGGTTGGCGAAGGCGTTGATCCAGTCTTCGGTTTGGATGAACTTCTCCGCCTCGGCGCTGAACTTGGCGTGGGTGTCCCAGTCGATGTTGGCCTTGAGGTGAGGCCGTTCGTCGATGGCGGCTCGTAGCCCAGCATCCAGGGCCAGGAAACGGTCGAGCAATTCGCGGTCGTATTCGAAGGCGTAGTCGCGGTAGAGGTGCAACTCCGTGGGCAAATCCGAGGGGTCCGGGCCGGTCACGGCTTCTTCGGACTTCTTGCGGAGATGCCGATACAAGCCTACGAGTCCGCTGAAGATTAAGATCGCGGCGATGGCAAACGCGGGGACCGCAAAGAACCGTAAGCCCTCGGATTGAAGCACCACCGAAATGGCGGCTGTCACGGCGCCACAAGCCAAAGCCACGAAAGGCCAGGGCAGGACGCGGTCGATGGCTTTGGCGGTACGTCGGGCTTTCTGCAAGAAGGCCCCTTTCGCGGCGTCTAGCCCGGTGACGCCCTTGGGGATTTGCACAATCAGGCAGGTGATGTTATCCCGGCCGCCGCGGATGTTGGCGAGGTCGATGAGATGCTGACAAGCCACCTCAGGCGGGAAGAGCGAAACAATGGCTCCGATTTCTTGCGGTAACACTTCGTTCGTCAGGCCGTCGCTGCACATGAGGAAGGAATCCCCAGGTTCGAGCGGGTGCGGGCCTTCGATGTCCGCTTCCACTTCGGCGTCCGGGCCGAGTGAGCGGATAATGACGTTGCGTTTGAAGTCTCCGAGTTCGTCGGGGTCGATGCCTTGCCGACGAGCGACCTCCCAGACCCAGGAGTGGTCGAAGGTGAGCTGTTGAATGCGATTGCCACGGACCCGGTAAGCCCGGCTATCGCCAACGTGGCCGAGCCAAGCACCATCTGGGCGGATGAAGAGGGCAGTGCCGGTGGTGCCAAGGCCTTTGAACTCGGGGTTGTTGACGCCGATTTGGTGGATCGATTCGTTCGCTTCTTTGAAGGCCCGGCGAATCGCGGACATGACGCCTTCTTGGACGACATGTTTGATGAAGGTCATGGGAATATCACGGACGGCCTTGGCGCTCGCCTTCTCGCCCACGGCGTGACCACCCATGCCATCAGCGACGATGAAGACGTGGCCGTGTTGAACCCAGTGCTTGTTGTCGCCCGCTGGCTGGGCTGCACAAGCATCTTGGTTGTGGCTTCGCTTCACGCCAACGTCAGTCAAACTTGCGTGCCGTATATTCACGAATCCCGCCATCAGATACCTAGTTTCGTACTAAGTGACAATTCTAGGGCTTCGTTTGTCTTGAGGTCATGGTACGAGCCAGAATTTTGACTAGGCGTAAAGTTCGATCGCCTTGACGATTTCGTCCAGGTCATTGGCCACCTGAACGGCACGATTGGCAAAAGCGACACGTTTGACGCCCCGTTTCCCGAGCACATCTTCGAATGTCTTGGGGTCACTGGTATGGTATGCCACGGTGGCGGTCGGATCTTTCAGTAAGTGCGCGGTCAAGATGCACACCACCCGCTCGTCGGTGCCAATCACGCCTTCCTTGACGAGCTTACTCAAGCCCGCCACGCTCGCCGCGGAGGCCGGCTCGCAACCGAGGCCGCCGGCGCCGATCTTCGCTTTGGCATCGAGGATGTCTTGGTCCGAGACTTCCCGCACGACGCCGCCACAGCGTTCGAGAGCACGCAAGGCTTTGGGCAGATTCACCGGCCGGTTGATTTCGATGGCACTCGCCAGCGTATCGGCCCGGGCGTTGGCATCGTCGAGCATCTTCATGTAAGCATTGAGCTTCTTCTGGTCCGGTTGGCCGTTGTTCCAGCGCACGCCGTGGCGTTCGTAGAGCTGGTAAAAGGTGTCAGCCCCC
Organism: Fimbriiglobus sp.; assembly: GCA_051659845.1. Lineage (GTDB taxonomy): Bacteria > Planctomycetota > Planctomycetia > Gemmatales > Gemmataceae > Fimbriiglobus. Next base: position 103,879 of record JBOFPH010000019.1, read on the forward strand.
GCGGCATTGATGACTGCAATCCGCGGCGGGCGGGCGATGAGGCCGAGGTCCGCCAGTTCCATGAAGGCTTTGCCGAAGGCGGAGGAATTCCCGAGGTTCCCACCCGGGACGACGACCCAGTCGGGCACTTCCCAGCGGAGCGCTTCCAACATGCGGTACATGATGGTCTTCTGCCCTTCGAGCCGGAAAGGGTTGACGCTGTTGACGAGGTAGATCCCCAGTTGCCGGGAGACTTCCTGGACTCGCCGCAGGGCGTCGTCAAAATCCCCGGCGATTTGCAGGGTGAGCGCCGCATGTTCGAGGGCCTGCGAGAGCTTGCCGTAAGAGATCTTCCCCGAACCGATGAAGACCACGCCGCGCAGAAGGTTCGTGCCAGCACAGTAAATGGCCAGGCTCGCGCTCGTGTTCCCTGTGCTCGCACAGGCCGCGCGGCGGGCACCGACCATCCCGGCGTGGGTGAAGGCTGCGGTCATGCCGTTGTCTTTGAACGAGCCAGAGGGGTTCATTCCTTCGTACTGCATGTAAAGCCGACCGGGTTTCAGCCCGACGTACTGGCCGACGTAGTTCGAGAGTTGCGTGAGCGTCTGGCCTTCGCCGATGGTCATGATCCGTTCATCGGGAGCGAACGGGAGGAGTTCGCGGAACCGCCAGACGCCGGAGAAGTTCAGCGGATGTGTCCGCTCGGCCCATTTCGCTTCGAAGTCTTTGAGGCTCCGCGGCACAGGCAGGCGGTTCCAATCGTAGGCGACATCGAGCAGTCCGCTACATTTGGGGCATCGAAAATCCGTGGCAGTCAATTCAACGGTGGCCCCGCAGTGGGGGTGAATGCAGCGCTGGAAGGCAAAATCAGTCATGTCGTCAGGTCGCCGTGATAGGGGATCGTGTTATCAGGTTACCAAGACGACCAGATTTGTTCGAGGTTACTTCTTGGCCGCTGTCCAACCCAGAAGCACGATCGTCGGCTTCTCCGGGGCCGGGGCTTCGAGAGGAACAAGGAATTCGTTGCTGACACCCGTCTTTTTCACCGGCAACGGGCCATCCAAAAACTCATCGGGGGGCAAGAGATCATCGTAGCCAGGTACGCCGTAGTGCATCGGGAACACGTAGTGCTTTGGTTTCAGCTTCGCGACTGTGGCCTTGGCCCCTTCGCCGTTGAGGGTGTAGACCCCTCCGACGGGGACCATCAGCACATCGACGGGGCCAATCACCTTGACTTGAGCATCCGTGGGGATGTGGCCCAAGTCTCCGAGGTGGCAGATTTTCAGGCCATCGACTTCGAGAATGAAGGCCGTATTTTTCCCGCGTTGAAAGCCATCTTGGTTGTCGTGGTAAAGCCCGACACTTCTCACTCGAATCGCACCGACTTTCTCATCGACGATGTTCCAATCGAGCCGCTTGTTGACCATCTTCAACCCGCGAAACTCCCGAGCGGCCATGCGTTCGCGGATGATTTCGATTTGGGTATGGTCCGAGTGTTCGTGGGAGATCAGCAAGATGTCGGTGGTCATGGGCTGGGGGGCAAAGAGCGGGATCATGTGCGGATCAAAGACCGCCGTTTTGCCGAGCGTCGATTGCACGGCAAAGAAGGAGTTCCCGAACCACCGGATCTTCACCCCCGCCGGAGGATCTTGAGCTTGGCTGAGCGAACAGAGCAGAAGAAGAATCGCAACCGCTTTCCACATGATGATTCTCCGAAACCGAAGGTGATTGTTATGTTATAGAGCCGTAGCTGACATGCGAGTTCGGTATGGTCACAAGTCGTTCTCGGCTTGAAATACAACCTCACCCCCAACCCCCTCTCCGAAGCGGCCCAGAAGGTGTGGGTTTTGCTTTTTATCCCGGATTTTCTGATTTTACTTGGGGTTGCGCTTGCGCTAGCTCTGTGTTAAAGATAGATTCTGCGGAATGAATGGTTTCGTCGGATTGTGCCGGGAGTGCGGATTATGCCGTGGAATGACGTCTGGTTGGGCGACTGCTTGCAGCTCATGGAAAAGATGCCAGTCGGCTGCGTGGATCTCGCCTTCGCGGACCCGCCCTTCAACATCGGCTACGAGTACGACGTCTACCAAGATCGCCGAAGTAAAGAAGAGTACCTGGCCTGGACGGACAAATGGCTCGCAGGTGTCACCCGAGTCCTGAAGCCAACGGGAAGTTTCTTCCTCGCCATCGGAGACGAGTACGCAGCCGAGATGAAACTTCGGCTCGATGGCCTTGGCCTGACGATGCGAAACTGGATCATCTGGCACTACACCTTCGGCGTGAACTGCTCGAAGAAGTTCAATCGCTCCCATGCCCACATCTTCTATTACGTTGCAGACCCGAAGCGATTCACCTTCGAAGCTGACCGCATTCGTGTCCCGTCCGCACGCATGACGACCTACGCCGACCGTCGGGCGAACCCCGTGGGCAAGTTACCCGACGACACTTGGGTGTTACGGCCACAAGAGAGCGTTGAGCATTTTGAAGAGGATTCGGATACTTGGTCCGTGTCCCGAGTCTGTGGCACTTTCAAAGAGCGGACCGCTCACCCTTGCCAGATGCCGGAAGCTGTGCTCGACCGCATCATTCAAGTCGCTTCGAACCCCGGTGACTTAGTGTTCGATCCGTTCGCTGGCTCCGGCACGACCCTCGCCGTGGCGAAGCGCTTGAAGCGACGTTACCTCGGCATGGAGCTTTCCGAAGACTACGCCGATGGCATCCGCGAGAGACTCGATGGTGTTCGGGCCGAACCCGCGAAAAAGGTCAGTGTCCCGCGTCGCCCAGGTGTGAAAGTCACCCAGGCTGCGGGGCTGAAGCCACGTTAAAAATCGAGCGGATGGAAAAGTCCAGAATCGTGGCACGAGCTTCTAGCTCGTGCGGAGAATCGGCATGGTCAAGATGGCCATGCCACAAAGAAAAGACTTACCCCATCTTCGCTTTGGCATCGTCGAGGATGACTTTCGTGGCTGTCGCGCCGACCCGGGTGACCCCAATAGCCCGGACTTCGAGGAGCTTTTCGTAAGTCCGGACGCCGCCCGCGGCTTTCACTTGGACGTAGGCGGGGGAGTGTTGTCGCATCAGTTTCAGGTCCTCGATCGTGGCACCCGTCTCGGCATAACCGGTCGAGGTTTTGACCCAATCCGCACGCACTTCGCCGCAGATTTTGCAAAGCTCGATCTTGTGAGCATCTTTCAAAAACGCATTCTCGAAGATCACTTTTACCTTGGCCCCAGCTGCGTGGGCGACGTTGACGACTGCGGCGATGTCATGGGCGACGTAGTTCCATTCGCCGGAGAGCACTTTGCCGATGTTCACGACCATATCGAGTTCCGTGGCACCGTCGGCGAGAGCGATTTCCGATTCGGCGACTTTGATCGCGGTCACGTGGCCACCGTGGGGGAAGCCGATGGTGGTGCTGGCTTCCACCGTTGAGCCGGCGAGCAACTTGGCGGCGAACTTCACGGCGTAGGGCTTGATGCAAACCGAGGCGACGTTGTACTCACGAGCCAAAAGGAGACCCTTTTCGAGGTCCGCGTCGGTGAGGGTCGGTTGTAGCAGGGAGTGGTCGAACATCTTGGCGAGTTCGGCAAGCGTAGCCATCGCAAAATCTCTGAGAGGGTGAAACGGGTCAATCTTACTTATGGTATGAGAGTTCCCCGTCCACGGTTCGTCCCAGGGTTCGCGACGCTTCACCCTGGGCTAGCGGCAAACGCCGCTCCGCGGCTGAAGACCTGCCTATTTTTAGCCAAGGAGCTGCACATAGCCCAGGGTGGAGCGAAGCGTAACCCTGGTGGAGCTGGGAAACTTGTGTTACTTGGCAATTCCCGCGGCTTCGGCGCGGAGGTTCTGGATGGTTTGCAACAGCTTCTCTTGAGCTTTCGCATCTGGCGTGCCGTTGATCTTCATCCGCAAGCGGCCTTGGCCATCGAAGACCACGAGATTTGGCTCACCACCGCGAAGGCCAAAGTTCTTCTCCATCAGCCCATTGAAGTCGAGCCAAACGGGGACGTCGGGTGAACCCTTCTTGATCTGAGCACGAATGACATCTTTCACCAAACCGGGCACGGTGCCGGTCGAGGCCACGGGGATGAAGAGGGCATCCGGGGAGCGTTTCCCCATGGGCACGCCTTCGAGGTCCGCGACGGGTGCGGAGCGGGCTTTCTCGGGTGCTTGGCCTTCTGCGGTCGGGTGGAAGAGGATGTGCATCTTCTCGCCGAACTTGCGGCACGCATCACTGGCTCGACGGTCGCCGTAAACGAGCACGACCACATTGCCACGGTGTGCGGCCAAATCTTGGCGGCGCTCGAATTGGTCTTCGAGTACCAGTTCCACGGCCTTGGCGTCTTTGGCTTCAGCAGGGGTTGTCGAAGGCTGTTGGGCCGTGCTGAAAGTCAACGAGCCGAGGAAGAGCAGGGCGGTGAGAGTGAGGGTACGCATCATGGTCCTCCGCGCTTGCGGCGCGATTCCGAGTGAATGAGTCGGGCGACGGCGATGGCTAAAAACACAGCAGTGAAACTGATAACAACAGAGACATTCGGCACGATCGCCGAGAAGTTTTGCCCCTGCCAGGTGACGGCATCCAGACCCCGCATGGCCCACGTGGTCGGCAGTGAGAGTGCCAAGTCACGTGCCCAGCCAGGTAGCACGAACGACGGCAACCACAACCCGCCGAGCATCGAGACACCCAAGATCACCAGGATGCAGACGCTGCGAGCACGAGCTTCCGTCCCCCCGATCGCGGCCACGAGTAAGCCCGTCGCGGAGGCCAAGAGTGCGGCTCCGAAGGTCAGCAACAGGAAGCCGAAGAACGAGCCGGTGATGACGACACCGAAGACGAAGTAACCGAAGGCAAAGGTGCACAGCACTTGCAACATCGCAATCGCGGCAGTCGAAAGCGCTTTACCCATCAGTACCACCCAGAGCGGCACCGGAGCAGCACGCATCCGTAGCCAGAGGCTTTGCCGACGCTCACGCAGCAAAAGCAAACCACTCTCCATACCCCAGAAGAGCAGGTATTGCAGCGTCATGCCACAGAAACTGTGGCTGTAGGAGTTGAAGCCGTTGTGCCCCGTTTCCACGAGCGGGGCGGTTTTCACTGTGAACGGTAACTGCATCGCGTCTTCTTGGCCAGCGAGTGCCCCCATCCATGGGATCAGCCGCTCTTTGGCGAGCAGTCGCATCGTGGCCTCTGAGACGACGCCCTCAGCCCATTGACCTTCGCTCGTGGCAAGCGGATTGTGTTCAATCTGTACGGGCACGGCGGGCACTTTGTGACCTGGCTGCCATTCCGAAAGTGTCTCGAAGCCTTTGGGAAAGATCACCGCGACACTCGGCCGGCGGTCGGCGATGCGCTTGCGAGCTTCTTCGAGGCTGACGACTTCGCCCACGACACGTTCACCAGACATCAAGATGTCGACGACTTGTTGTGTAAACGGATGCGGTTGTTCGACGACGATCATGAGCGGCAGTTTCGGAGCATCGCCTGCCTTGGGTGTTGCACGGAAAACGAGGCCAAAGGTCGAAGCCAAGATGATCGGCACCAAGAAACCCAAAGCGGCTGCGCGGCGATCCGACCAGAAGACTTGGAAGTCTTTGGTGGTGAATGTCAGGATCAATCGCAGTGTCGAAATCATGAGGTGGCTGTCGGAACCTCCGTGTTGGCCAATTCTGTCGTCGGGTGGCGAAGCATCCGTTCCAGTCGACCTGGGGGTGTGCGGAAAGTTTCGAGGTGGATGCCATCGGCGAGGATGACCGCCAACGCCTGGCCCATCAATTCTTGGGAACCAGCCGAGATTCTCAGTCGCCGAGCTGTGAACTCGAGTTCGACATCCGCCGGGACACGCTTCGCCAGGCTCTTTTGGAAGAAGACGGGCAAGACCTCGCTCACTTGAGCGTAGATGACAGCTCGATCGCCGGGTTGATAGCGAATCAATTCCGCAGGCCGACCGGACGCCACAACACGGCCCGAATCGAGGAGCACAATACGATCACAACCATACTCGACTTCATCGAGGTGATGGGTTGTCAGAAGGATGGCGTGGCCACGTTCCCGGAGGTCGTGCAGGCAGTTGAAGAGGCGGTCTCGGCTCGCGGGGTCGAGAGCGGCGGTTGGCTCGTCGAGCAGTAACACGGTGGGTTCATGCAGTAATGCCGCCGCCAGGTTCAGCCGTTGACGCATCCCGCCGGAGAAGGTCGAAACGCGACAGTTTCGACGGTCTTGGAGGCCCGCATGTTCGAGAGCTTTGTCGATGCGTTCTTGAAGGATCTTGCTACTGAGGCCGTAGAGTTTGCCGAAGAATTGCAAGTTCGCTTGAGCGGAAAGCTCTTCGTAAAGGGCTGGTTCTTGAGGGACGAGTCCGATGCGTTGAGCATAGAGCGTCGGGAAATCGCGTTGCAGAATCCCATCCACGAAAACCTTGCCGCTGCGAGGTTCCAACAGTCCTGCGGCGACGGCGAGTGTCGTGCTTTTGCCGGAGCCATTCGGCCCGAGCAGTCCCACGATTTCCCCACGACCGGCGGCTACGGAAACACCGTCCACGGCTTGGCGGGTGCCATACCGGACTGCGATGTTTTCCAGAGAGAGGCCCAGTTTGGCCATCATGCCAACGCCCGCCCTTGTGTGTGGTGTATCTTCCGTGATCGCCGCTCTATACCCAACCTGTCCGTCCAAAGTCAAGATCGGGTGGCGGGTGTCGGGTATCGGGTTTGGGTGGCACCCTCGAAAGAAGGCAACCTCATCCTCGACGTTTTACGCAATTTCTGGCTCCCCTCTCCGTTTCGGAGACGGGCTGGGGGTGAGGTTGCATTTCGACGTCTCACCCAGCACTCGCGCGGGCTTGGCGCTCTTCCTCATACTTGTGGAGCTTGTTGTAAAGCGTCTTCAGGCTGATGCCGAGTTCGTTGGCGGTGGCCTGTTTGATGAAGTTGTTCTTGGCGTAGACGTGGAGAATGTAATCCATTTCCACATCGGAGAGGGTCTTAGTCGTCTCACCCGTTGCGGGCGCTGTTGGAGCGATCGGGGCTGAGTAAGTCTGCGGCGCGGGAGCATACGTCGACGCGGCTGGGGCTGGGGCGAAACTCGGCATCGGCAGAGTCGCGGGGCCAGTGTTTGTGGCCAGGCGGGGTGCCCGGACTTCGTAAGGGAGGTGGTTCGTCAGGATCGGTTGACCCGAGCTGACAATCCAGGCGTACTCCATCGCATTTGCCAACTCACGGACATTCCCTTGCCAGTGGTAGTTGAGCATCACTTGCATCGCTTCGTTCGTGAGCAACTCCGCGACATGGGCATAGGGTCTCTTGGCCGCACGGGCCAGGAGGTGTCGGGCGAGTTCGGGGATGTCTTCTCGGCGTTCCCGCAAGGGTGGGAGGTGAATGTGGAACATGTTCAGCCGGTACAGCAGATCTTCGCGGAAGGTGCCATCGGCGACCATCTGGCGGAGATCCCGGTTGGTGGCCGAGACGACCCGGACGTCCACATGGGTCGGCTCATTGGCGCCGACGGGGCGAATCTCCCCCGCTTCGAGGAACCGTAGCAATTTTACTTGAATCGGCTTGTCGAGTTCGCCAAGTTCGTCCAGGAAAAGCGTCCCACCGTTGGCGACTTCGAACATCCCTTTGCGGTCCGCTTGGGCACCGGTGAAGGCATTTTTCTTGTGGCCAAAGAGTTCGCTTTCCACAAGCTGCGGACTCAGTGCCCCGCAGTTCACGGGCACAAAGGGCATATCAGCCCGCTTGGATTTCACGAACAGTGCTCGAGCCACGACTTCTTTGCCCGTGCCGGTTTCCCCGGTGATGAGCACTCGGGCATCGGTCCCCGCGATTTGGTCGACGAGCCGTTGCACGGGGATCATCGCTGCACTGGAACCGATCAAATTCCCAGGGCCTTCGGCGGCTTGCACCCGGGTTTCCAAGGCGACGGCTTTGTTTTTCAGCTTCTTTTTGTCGAGAATCCGCAGGAAGACGGCTTCAATCTCGGACATCGAGCAAGGCTTCCGAAGATAGTCACAGGCTCCGAGCCGCATGGCCTGGACCATGCTGTCTTCGGAGGCGTACCCGGTCATCATGATGGCTTCGGTGTCGGGGGTGAATTGCTTCATCCGCTGTAAGACATCGATGCCTGATATCCCTGGCATCCGGATATCCAGCAGCGCTACATCAAAGCTCTGAGCGGCTAAGACCCGAAGCGCCTCTTCACCATTGGCGCAGACGACGACATCATGCCCGAGGCTCTTGAGTTCGATGCGCATAAACTCTTGCAGTCGAGGTTCATCGTCTACAAACAGAACGCGGAGCCGGTTGTGAGGTTGCGTGGTCAAAGTCTCTCTCCTCTATCATCCCCCGAGACTAAGAGCCTCGGGGAAAGTGGTCGGTATCCGGTTGCTTAAGCCACGGCCGCGTTGCGGTTCGGGAACTGGAGCAAAGCCGGGGTGTTCTCAGAAAGTTCGGCAGGCGTATTCAACGGCAGTATCACGGTGAAGGTGCTGCCTTGGTTCGGGCCGGCACTCGTGGCGCTGATCGTTCCGCCATGTTGGTCGATGATTTGGTGGCTGATCGAAAGCCCCAGCCCCGTGCCGTTGCCGGTGCGGCTGCGAGTATAGAACGGTTCGAAGATGTTTTGCAACGTCTCTCCGGACATCCCGCAGCCCGTATCTCGGAACGTCAGTTCTGCATGTGTGTGAGATTGGCGCAGTTCGATTTCCAATCGACCACCTTGCTCGTCCATGCTGTCGAGAGCGTTGACGATGAGGTTCAGCACGACGCTCTTGATGTCCGGCGCGCTCATTGGCACCATGACACTCGCCTGGGGCGAGAAGTAAATCGACTTGTTCCGGGCGTTCGGTAACACCAAAGCGACTTCGATGACATCGATCACCAACTGAGCGAGTTCGCCTCGTTCGCGCTTACCACCACTGCGGCTGAAGTCCAGGAGTTTTTGGGTGATCTCTTTGCACCGTTGAGACTCTTCTTGAATCATCCGGAGATACTTGGTGACGACTTCGCCTTCATTCCCGAGTTGGGGAAGGTTGTTTCCCAGGCGTCGTTCGAGGGCTTCGGCACAGAACGCAATCGAAGCCAGTGGGTTATTGATCTCGTGCGCCACTCCGGCGGCCAAGAAGCCGACGCTGACCATCCGCTCGGAGTTCACGAGTTGCTTCGTCCGCTCGTTGACTTGGCTTTCCAGATCGCGACGGGTATCGCCGACCTGAGTGCTCATGGTGTTGAATTCATCAGCGAATTCTTGAAATTCGTCTTGGGAAATCAGTTGAATCGGCTGGTGGAAAATCCCCATTCGCACCCGGTGTACGCCGGCTTGGAGCACTTGAATTGGCGTCAGCACCCAGACGCGGAAGTAGTAAAGGAGCGTCAGCACGAGGACCACAGCCATGATGGTCGCAAAACCAGCGATGAACATACTCCGACGGTGGTTGGCCGTGGATTGCTGGAAGGAATGCTTCGCGTCATCGACGAGATTATTGAAGTGCTCGGTGGCTTGGCTCTCGAGGTCCCGGTGGGCCTTGTTGATTTCCGGGTCTTCGAAAAGCCGTTGGCGGTTGTTACCCGATTGAGCGCCGCTGGCACGTTCTAGAGCTTTCTGGAGCCGCTCGTTCGAGTTCTCCATTTTGGTGATGAGTGCGTATTCGTGGAGCGAGCCGTCGTTGCCGGTTGGGTATTGGTTCTGCAGGGTGATTCGGTAACTCTTGAGAGTTTCGCGGGTCGCGGAGATCCCTTGTTTGATGTGCTCGCGTTCTCGGTTGATGGGTGTTGCATCGGCGTCGCCATCACTACGGAAACTGTCGGCTTCCGTGAGTGGGATGCTCTGAATATGGGACTTCAGAATCGTCACAATCTGGATTTCATCCAGTTTGCGGTTCGTGGTACGAATCGTTTGGGAGTAAGAGGTGAGGCCGAAGATGGCCCCCCCCAAGAGAAGCGCCACACTGGCGACCACCAAAGCCAGGCCAAGCGTGAGCTTATGCCGTAGCCGCCACGATCGGGCCACGGGAACCTCCTTGTTCGGTGAGAACTTCGCTCGCCAGACCCATCCTTGGGCCAAGCCTCCAAGCGAAGCGGCAGGACTCTACCACATCCCTTTTTTCTCGGGGAGAGCAACTTTTACCATTTCGCAGACTTTTTTACCGATTGCTGTCCCATGGTAATTGGTCGAAGAACTTCGCTCTCAGAATGTGGCCAGGGCTTCCCGAAACGCCGAGCCACAGTATAGTATTCGATTGGGTTATCTGATAAGGACGGTTGAAAATGGCCTTGTTCGCGGACGCCTCGACGTTTTCCATGATTCTGAACATCGTCGTCATTCTGCTCAGCCTGATGATGGTCTTCATGATCCTCATCCAGCGCGGCAAAGGTGGCGGCTTGGCCGGTGCCTTCGGTGGGGCGGGTGGCTCCAGTGCCTTCGGTTCACGCGCCGGGGATGCACTCATGAAGATTACCCTCTATCTCGCAGCCGTGTGGGTCTTGATCATCATGATCCACGTCAAAGTCGCCAAGAATGATGGTGCGAACTCAGCGAACAACCCTTCCGCACGCCCTGAGTAGAGACCTTTCCCGTGATCTTCAGCATGACGGGTTTCGGAGCAGCCCGGGCCGATGGCTCGGGTTTTTCCGTTGAACTCGAAATCCGTAGCGTGAACAACAGGCATCTCAAAGTGACGGTGCGCGGTACTGAACCGTACCCATTGATGGAATCCGAGTTCGAAAAGATCCTGCGAAAGACGATCAAACGCGGCACACTTTCGATTCACATCCGCGTTCAGCGGGAGCCGACCGCGACAGATGCACCGCTCAATACCGAGTTATTAGCGGCCTATCTGAAACAACTCGAATCTGTGACGAACCAACTCCGCCAGCCAGAGTTGTTACCGGGTCTCGTCTCTGGGGTTTTGGCTTTGCCAGGTGTTGCGCCCGAGGGAATCGCGACCTCTTCGAGTCGCGCGGAATCCGAGTGGCCAGTCATCGAGCAGGTGTTGGAGGCGGCCCTGGTCAAGCTCCAGAAAGCCCGCCAGACCGAAGGCGAGGCCATGAGCCATGAACTCGTTTCGTTGCATGGCTGCATCGCGAGCGAATTGGATGCTGTAAATACCCATCTGCCCAGCGTGATGACCGCTTACCGTGAGAGGCTCTTACAGCGTGTGCGTGTGGCGGTCGCGGAGGCAGGTGTCACGATTGAGCCTGAGCAATTGATCCGTGAGATCGCTCTATTTGCCGATCGCACAGACGTCGCTGAGGAAATCCATCGGCTCGGTGCTCACCTCGTTCAACTGGCGGACTTAGCGAAACAGGGTGGCGATGGGGCAGGGCGTCGGCTCGAATTCCTGGCCCAAGAGATGGGCCGCGAGGTCAACACCTTGGGGTCAAAAGCTGGGGATGTGACCATCTCTCGGCATGTTTTTGAGATGAAATCAGCCCTCGAAAAAATCCGCGAGCTGGTGCAGAACATCGAATGAGTGCTGCCAATACGAATCCGAAACGTGGCCCGCTGCTTGTGCTCAGCGGGCCAAGTGGCGTGGGCAAAACCACCGTCGTGGAGGCCCTGTTGGCTGCCAATGCCTCGAGCATTCGTCGAGCGATCACGGCGACAACACGTCAGCCACGACCCGGCGAAATACCTGGCAAAGACTACCACTTTTGGACCGTAGCCCAGTTCCAAGTCGCTCTTGAGAAGAGTGAGATGCTGGAACATGCCGTGGTCCATGGGGTCGATTACTACGGCACGCCTCGTGCCGAGGTCGAGCCGTTCCGAGCCTCTGGAATGGCGGTATTACTTGTCATTGATGTGCAAGGGGCGGCCCAAGTCCGTGAACTTTGTCGGGGGGATCATCTCTCCGTGTTCCTGATGCCGCCTTCTGATGCGATCCTTGAAACCCGCCTTCGCGGACGTGGCAGCGAGAATGAAACCAAGGTTGCTCGCCGATTGGCGAGTGCTCGAGCGGAACTGGCACGAGCGGGGGAGTTTGACCACCGGCTCGTCAATGACGACCTTGCCAAGACCGTGGCGGAACTAAGAAAACTTGTCGAATCGGCACGGAATGCCTAAACTACCATTTACTCATTGAGGTGACCCCATGCTCGAAGAACTCAAAGAAGAAGCCATCGTCAACAAAGTCGGGGGCCGGTTCAAGCTCTCCACCTTGATCCAAAAGCGGATGGTCGCTCTCAACAAAGGCGCCAAACCCCTCGTGGATATGAAGACGCCAGACAAGATGGCGATTGTGGTCGAAGAGATCTTGCAAGACAAGATCTACCTCGACCCAACGGGCGAAATCCAGACGACGAACATGACCATCAGCGCCAACCTGCCTACGCCTTACTTCGGCGGCGGCACCACGGTCACCGCGACATCCACCCCCACTGACGCCCCAGCAGCTCCCGAAGCCGACGACGACGAGTAAGTCGGTTAAAAACGATTCGCAGCAAATGCGGTGGCATCGAGAGACGGTTTGGAACCGGTCAGCATGTCCGCCACGAGTCGCCCGGTGCCTGTGGCCATCGAGATGCCAAGCATCCCGTGGCCCGCGGCGATAACCACATTTTTGAGTTTCGGGCTGCGGTCAATGATCGGTTTGCCATCGTGAAGCATGGGTCGCCAGCCTGTCCAGGGTTCTTCAGGTCCAGATCCAGGGTCTTGGAGATACAGCCTCGCCCCAGCACGCAAGAGTTCGAGCCGAGCGGGGTTGAGGGTGTCGTCGTAGCCTGCAAACTCCATCGTCGAACCAATCCGAAAACCCGACTGAAACGGGCTGACCGCCACACTGTGTTCTTCGAAGATCAGCGGATACTTCGGGCAGATCTTAGGCCGCGGCATGGTGATGCTATAGCCTTTACCAGGAATGATCGGCATCTGGCAACCCAGTGACTTTCCAAAGAGCGGCGACCAAGCTCCAAGCGCGAAAACCATCTCAGAAGCCGTGAACTCTCCCTGATTCGTTCGCACTGCACGAGCTTTGTTCCCCTCTTCGACGAAGTCTTGCAACTCACAATTCTCGACGATCTTCACCCCTTGAGCCACCAACACTCGCCGCCACTCGGTCATCAGACGATCCGGGCGAAGTTGAGCATCACACTCGTAGAGGTAACCTCCCGATGCGGCACCGGGTTTCAAAGCGGGTTCGAGAGCCAGCAGTGTATCGGCGTCGAAACTCCGGGCTGGGCGAGAGAACTTCTCTGTTAGTAACTCGTTGATCTCGGTGTAGTGCTCGAAGGCCGCTTTCGTTTGAAAGACGAAGAGCATCCCCTCGGTTTCCCATTCGACTTGCATCTTTTCTTGAGACAGCAGCTCATCGTAAAGCCGTCGGGATTCGGTGAGCATCGCATGGATGCCAACGGCGGCACTCAGTTGATCGCGGCTATTACAGCGTCGTGCGAAACCGAGGAACCAGCCCAGATTCTTGAGCAGTGTCGTGGGCCGGACTTTCAGTGGGCCGTTCCGTTGCAGGAGGGTGCGTAGGGTTTTGAGCATCGCCCCCGGCCCTGCGAGCGGCAGCACATGGCTCGGGCAGACGTAGCCACAGTTGCCATGCGAACAGGCTCCACCAAGCGTTTTGCGTTCGAGGATCGTGACCCGCTTGCCCGCCTTGGCGAGGTAATAAGCACACGCTGTGCCCACGACGCCGCCACCGAGAATCAAAACATCATCAGCCATGAAGAATCCCTATTAGACAAGGCCCCAACTGCGGCGTAGGAGCCACTCGGTGCCGAGCAATGCGACGAAGAGAACGAGCCAGGCGGGGAGGAAACCTTGCGAGGAATCACGCCGCCAGTCGGGGTAAAATTTCGGGCGAGGCTTCGCCACTTCCATTGGCTTGGCGAGGAGGCTCTTGAAGTAATTGGGCAAATCTTCGAGCCGATGGAACTGGCCACCGCCCGCAGTCGCAATGCGTTGTAAGACCTCCGGTCGTGCGGCCTTGATCAGCATCTCGTCGGACGCCACGGGGTAGGCAAAGAAGCGGGCTGTCGCTTCACCTGTGATCGCTTCGCCTTTGGCATCTTTGCCACGCCCGACGACTTTAATCTGGTACTCACCGGGGACCGTTGGCTCGAAGTTCACTCGGAATCGGCCTTCGCTATCCGGCTGATAAGCGCGATCCGCCGCAGTCGCCTCGGCCTCGCCAGGAGCGAGGATTTTGACCGAGAACTGCGGTTCGAGAGCCGGTGTACCACCCGGTTGACGCACTCCAATGCGGATCGTCTGCCGACCACCCACGGGCAGGCGTGGCAACTCCGGGCGTGCAAACACCTGGCCTGTCTCTTCATCCTGGTGGGCGAGCCAGCGAATCAACTGTCGCCAGTACTGGCCATACAACTCGACACCTTGGTTCGATTGTGGCTGGCCCAGTTTCTGCCACAGCGAGGTATCCATCGCTGCGAAGGCCAGCACGCGGCCGCGGTTGCCGACGCCAATTTGATGACCCACTAGAAGCGGTGCGAACTTGCTTTCGTTCGCCTGCAAGACGGGGATCGCCTCAACCGTGGGGTTATCGGAAGCCACGGCGTAGACCGTCGCGGTGCTCTTGGGAGTGCCCATGCGGCTCAGGCCCGAGAAGCGGGCACGCTCGCCAGGGTCGTTGAGCTTCCTCCACAGATTCAGGCTCTCTGCCGGGCTGTTCCCCAAGCGGTTCAGGTAGTAGTCCGCTTGTTGAGCCGTGGGCAGGTATTGAATGCGGGCACGATCGCTGGTGAAGATGCTCGGGTTGGCCGTCGTCGTCTGGTTCAGGTCGATCGGCAAGATATCCTCGATCTCACGCACACCTTGCCAGCCCGTCGCGTCCGGCATGTTCGGTGTACCGGTGAAGGTGGCATGGCCGCCGATGAACATCAACCCCACGCCGCGTTTGGTGACTTGGTCCCGGATCTTGGCGGGCAGCGTCGGGTCGAGGGTCGTGAGTTGTTTGCCCGAGATGTTGCCAATGACGATGACGTCGTAAGCCTGGCGATCAAAGTCGAGGCCTTCGCGTTCCTTGGCCGTGGCGGGTTCGCTGGTCTGGCGGATCACTTGAAACTGGTCGATGCGTTGGTCACGCTGCAAAGCCCGACGCAAGAAGGTTTGCTCGAAGTTCTCGCGGTTGATGACCAACACCCGCATCCCTTCTTTGGTCACCGAGAGATACGTTTCGATGATGTTGTTCGATGGCACCACATCGCCATCGGTGGAAGCCACGGGGATTTCCACTTTGACTTTAATCTCACCCGCCCGTTCGGGCGCTTTGAACTTCAACTCGATGCGGTTGTCGGTTTCCTTCGAAAGAGTCGTGTTCTCGGTGGTCTGGAGGACGTAGCCCTGGCCCGTGTTTTCGTCGACGAAGACCTTCACGGGGACTTTGGCCCCGACGAAGCCGAAGGCGTTTGCTAGCACCTGGAGTGAGACATCGGTCTTCACGAAGACGCTGCCATCGGAGTTGCCGCTGAGGACATTCAGGCTTGTCAGGGCAACATCCTTCGTGCCCGAGTCCGTCGTCGCGGAGCCGACGGCAAAGGTCTGCACCTGCCGACCGGCTTGCCTCCAGCGGGCGGCCTCGGCTTCGGGCCGCGTGCCACCGTTGTCGGTGCCATCGCCGATCATCACGACGCCACGGATGTAAGGCTCGGCTTGCCAGCGTTCGTTGAGCTTCTTCAGAAAGATCGCGTAATCCGATTGGGGATCTTTCGGCGGCAGTTGCGGATCGTAAGGTGGATCCCGTTCTTCGAAGTTCGAACGGCCAAAGCGGTAGATTTGGATGTTGGTGTTTTGCTCGTCTCGAAGCCGTTGCAGGAGCGGTTCACAGTCTCGGAGTTGAGCCGTGACCGCTTGCCAGCGGGTGCTGTTGTTGAGTTCATCGGGGACGGTCATACTCTCCGAAACATCCACTCCGATGAGTAAAGTCGAAGGCACCTTGGGGATTTCCTGATACCCCACCGTGGGCCGTAGCGTCGTCAATAACAGTGTGAGGAGAGCCAAGAGCCTCAAGACGAGCACGATGGCGAGCCTTTTGCGGGTCGCTTGGGCATGGCCGGTGTAGGTCCAGAGCGTCAGGAGGACGAGAGCCAACCCGACGGCTACGAGGCCGATGAGGCCGTAGCCTTCCGCAGACCAAGGGGCGATGGGATCGAGGCGAAAAAACAATTCCTCCATGGTGGTGATTCTACCAAGTCCGTGGGCGAAGGATGTGCTCTTCGGGCAGCCAAGCTGTGCCATCGGGGATCATGAACTGCACCCAACCGCCACGCTCGGAAATAATCCGCACTTCCGTACCCGGCAAGAGCGATTGCGAAAGCGCTTGCGGGTAACGTGAGCCGTTGCCTTGTCGAGCGATGGTTTCCACCCGAACGACCGCAATTGGCCTCGCTCGATCCGCCTCACGCTCCCGATAAATCGCCACGGTCAACCAGATCAGCACAAACCAGATGCAGGCAGCACCGCCTAAGAGTGCGAGGCCGTAGCGAGACTGGAAATGGCGTCTCGCAATCAGGCCCAAGGCCGTGAGCACTGTGCCGAAAAGGGCAATCAGACAGAGATCGAAGCCCGAGGCCCAGTGCTGCCAGCCGCGAATGAGTGGTGGGGATAAGTCCGGGGGGTAATCCACCTTCGACCGTATGGCACGAAGCAGCAGGTGGTACTCGGCCTCGGTCGGGCTGGCGTGTAAGCCTTCGTGGGCGAGCTTGGCGACGGCGGCCCAGTCGCCGCGTTCCCAGGCCGTTTGTGCTTCCTGCCAACTCATCGGTGGCTCCGCCATTGGGTAATCATGGTCAAGGTTTGGGTTTGCAGATGATGGAAAGCATCGTAATCTTGTGGGCCGAAGTCGTAGGCTTCCCAAGACTCCATTAGCGGCTCGATCCCTGGGGGTTGAAAGCGGGCGAGACTCTGGAGAAGTTCACGCATCGCTTGTCCAGAGTGCGTGGTGCTCGCGGTTTTCTCCACGTCTCGAAGTTGACGCAGCCAAGCCCGGCGTTCGCGGTCTTGAGCCTCGGGAAAGAAGCGCCGGGCCAATCGCAGACCCGCAAGATATAGCAACGGCACCAGTGGCAACACCATGACCCACCCCCAGATCGGCAGGTGGAATCTGGTGTTCGGGGAAGTCTTGACGAACGGCCAATCGTAGCGAGGAGGGTTGTCTGTTGGGGGTGCCGTGACGGTGATGACTTTTCGCTCAGCATACGTCGTGACGAAATGTTTCCCTTCGGCACGATCGGGGTGGTAGTAGATGACTGGATACTCAGGCCATTCCACTGGCCCGCTCACTTTGACGCGGACCAGATAGCGGATCGTCACTTGGTCTGTATCGGTTTCGATCGTCGGTTTCGCATCGAGAGTTTGCCAAATCTTGTCGTCGAGACCGAGGTCTTCGACGCTGGGAACTCGGACTTCGGCTGGGTTCAGGACTCCGCGAAGAACCAGTGAAACGGTGAGGTCCCCATTTTGACTCGCCGTTGTGGGGCTTTGCCACTCAGCAGCCAGTCCACGGCTGATGGCCCCTGAAAACCCTGTCGTCTCACGCTCCAGGGGGGTCAGGTCGTTCAGGCTCGGTGGGGCGAGGAGGAGGAATAAAAGCAGCTCACCAATCCGGAACATTCGGTCGCTCCGGGCCAACGAGGAGTTCGGCATTCATGCGACGGCTCTTCTGCAATCGCTCGGCGATTTTCAGCAGGGCCGCACGAGCTTCTTCAGGGGATTTCGGTGTCCCTGGGGTGTCCTGCAGAACGGGCTGTGGGCCAGTGCCTGGGCGTGGGTTCGCATTGGCGTTGCCCTCGTTTCCAGGATTCGCCGCGGTGCTGCCGTTGGCTTGCGTGTCGCCCGTGCTCGTCTGCGGTGGCATGCTAGGTGCGGGGCGTTCTTGCGGTTCGGGCGGTGGCGGGGTGGGCTTTGGTTTGCGTTCAGGTGGCTTGGGTGGCTCGGTCTTTTCTAAAGCTCGCGCAGCGAGCCAAAGCCGCTTGGCCAGCTCCAGGTTGTGGGCTGCGTCGCTTCTCATCGGGCCAGTGCAGGAGTGGTTGGCCAGGGTTTGCTCAAATGACTCGATCGCAGCGGCAAAGACTTCGCTCCTCCGACCGATTTTCAAGAGCACAACGCCACGGTTATACCAGGCTTTGGCGGCCCGCGAAGCGGGGATCGCGGCATCGTCCAAGCAACGGGTGAACCAGAGTTCGGCGTTGCGAGCATCCCCTTGGCGTGCGGCCAAGACGCCGAGATTGTAAGCGATGCTTCCTGGGTCCGGGGATTGTCGCAGGGCTACGAGGTATAGTTCGGTGGCCGTGAAGTCATCATCACGGGCCAAAGCCGCCTCAGCTTCGGAGAGTGTTTGTGCCAAAGTGGGCGTTCGGGAGTTCGCCCCGACGAGCAAGACCAGCACCAGAATCAACAAGCCGATACGCATCACAGCAGTTTACCGCCGACCAAGCCAGGAAGCCAGGAAACAGAGCAAGGCGGCGAGATAAAAAAGGTAAGCGTAACTGCGCCGACCCATCACCGCTTCATCGTCAAACAACCGGGCTTCGCCTTGCAAGAGGCGAGTGGCCATGCGTGTGGGGAGCGTCTCCGGGTTGTCGTCAGCACGCCAGTATTCGCCCCCCGTGTCTCGGGCGATGGCCTGGAGCTTGGCTTCTTGCATCCGAGTTTGGACCACGTCTCCCACGCCATTTTCACGCCTAAATTCGAGCATCTGGCCATCAATGAGAATCGGTGAATCCACGGAGGAATTCCCGATCGCCACGACATGAATCGGCCGATCGATCTGGCGAGCCGCGTTGACTCCGAGGAGATGCTCGCGGTCGTCGCGTGGGTCGTCGCCATCGGTGAAGATCACGACTTCGTGAGCCGTCGGAAAGCGGGGGTCTCGTTGACTGAAGGCCATCTGCAACGCGGACCCAATACGAGTGCCCGAAGTGCTGCGCTCGCTCGGCAGCACGCCGGGCGGTGGGCGGCGGCCATCAAGTTCCGCGAGCGCCATCTGCACGTGGGCAGAATCGGTCGTTAACGGTACGAGAACCACGGGCCTTGAGGCAAAGACCACGATACCGATGCGATGCCCTGGTTCGCGTTGCACCCGGCGGATGGTCTCTTCGAGGAGTTTCCGAGCGGCTTGCCAGCGAGTTGGGCCGCTCGTGTCCTCGGCGAGCATACTGCGGCTGACATCGATGACAAAGACTAAGTCTCGCCCGAAGGCGACACCATCTGGCTCAGTCTCGCCGTACCGAGGATCGGCGAGAGCAATCAGGAAGCAGCACCAGCCCATCGACCACAAGAGATGAGGTAACCACACCCGACCGCCCCGACGATAGATCAGCCCGAAGAGCGTCGAAGCGCGGCCAATCGTCGATCTGTCCCGTCTCCGCGACAATCGCCATTCGATCACACTGAGGATGAGAGGTAACATCCCCCACCAGACCGCGCCGGACCAGCCCCAACGGACCTCGGCCAAAAACGCCTGCACGCTCGGCAGCACTCGGCCAAGACCGGTTTCCGAGAAAAGAGTGATTGCCCAGAACATCCACCCATTGTCGGATCGGCCTCGTGGTTCGACGATGCCAAAACGCTTTCCTTTCGATTGCTACAAAGAACCTTTCACCTTGGCGGGTGTCTCAGGTGAGAGGAGAGTGGTATGTTGCTTCGGATTCCAGATTTCAGTTTGGTCGTGTTGATCGGGGCTTCCGGTTCGGGGAAGAGTACGTTCGCTCGGAAACACTTCTTGCCCACGGAGATCATCTCCTCGGACTATTGCCGAGGGTTGGTCAGCGACAACGAAAATGATCAGGCCGCGACACCTGCCGCCTTTGAACTGCTGAACTTCATCGCCGCCAAACGACTGCAAACCCGCCGGCTCACGGTCATCGATGCGACGAATGTGCAACCCGAAGCCCGCGCCCAGATTCTGACGTTGTCGAAGAAGTACCACGTGCTTCCCGTGGCGATTGTGTTCAACCTGCCCGAGAAGATTTGCCATGAACGAAACGCGAACCGGCCTGATCGCAACTTCGGCCCGCATGTCGTCCGAAATCACTACCGGGATTTGAAACGCTCCCTCGGCCAACTGGACCGTGAAGGTTTCCGTTACGTTTACCATCTTCGAACCCTCGAAGAGGTCGAAGCCTGCACGATTCAACGCGACCCGCTCTGGACCGATCGCCGTCAGGAGCGCGGGCCGTTTGATATCATCGGCGACCTCCACGGCTGTGCGGACGAGCTGGAAACTCTGCTCGCGAAACTAGGCTACGTGCCGGAGAAGTTGCCTCAAACTCACGAGTTCTGGGGTGAGCAGACCTATCGCCATCCGGAAGGTCGGCGGGCCATTTTCGTGGGCGATCTCGTCGACCGGGGCCCACGATCGCTCGATTGTGTCCGGGTCGTGCGGAACATGATCGAAGCGGGCTCGGCCATGTGTGTGCCGGGGAATCACGACGTCAAACTGGTGAAAAAGCTCCGTGGCAAAGACATCAAGGCAAAACATGGTCTCGAATTGACGATGAACGAGTTCGCGAACTTGCCCGAGGAACTTCGTCCGAAGGCGGAGCGGGCCGTGGCGGATTTTCTTGATCGCTTGGTGAGCCATTTGGTGCTGGAAGATGGCAAGCTGGTCGTCGCTCATGCGGGGTTGAAAGAGGAATACCAGAACCGCTCATCGGGCACGGTGCGGAGCTTCTGTTACTTCGGCGAAACGACCGGCGAGATCGACGAGTTTGGCCTCCCCGTGCGGGCAAACTGGGCCGCGGATTATCGTGGCAAAGCGACTGTGGTCTATGGCCATACCCCAACACTCACCCCAGAGTGGCTCAACAACACCATCTGCATCGACACGGGTTGTGTGTTCGGTGGCACGATGACGGCTTTGCGTTACCCCGAGCGCGAACTGGTATCGATCCCCGCGGCCCGCGAATACTACACTCCGGCTCGGCCCCTGGTGAAGCCGACGTATCTGAATGCTCAACAATCCTCGGATACGATTCTGCATGCCGAGGACGTTCTCGGTAAACGGTTGATCCAAACGCGGCTTCGTTCGAGCATCATGATTCAACCCGAAAAGGCGACCGCCGCTTTGGAGGCGATGAGCCGTTTTGCGGTCGATCCCCGTTGGCTGGTCTACCTCCCGCCGACGATGTCCCCGTCCGAGACCTCTCAGGAAGAGGGCTTTCTCGAACATCCGCAACAAGCCCTCGACTACTACCGCAACGAAGGTGTCACGAGGTTGATGGTCCAGGAAAAGCACATGGGATCGCGGGCGGTCGTGATTGTCTGCCAATCCGCGGCGGTCACACGTGAGCGTTTTGGCATCGATTCGGACGAAATCGGGATTATCTACACACGCTCCGGTCGACGATTCTTTAACGACTTGAGCCTCGAGCAGGAATTCCTCACCCGACTGCAAACGGCACTCACGAAGGCGAACTTTTGGGAAGAACACTCGACCACTTGGGTGGCCCTGGACTGTGAACTGATGCCTTGGTCCGCGAAAGCCGTTTCGTTGTTGCAGACACAGTACGCTGCGACAGGTGCCGCGGGGGTCGCCGGGCTTTCGGCAACGACCCTCAGGTTTGAACAAGCCAAGTCTCGCTTGAGTGGCGAAGAACGACAGCTCGCCGAGACCATGCAAACGAACTTCGAGTCTCGGGAAACCAACATCCGTCGGTTCGTGGAGAGTTACCGTCGCTACTGTCGCCCGGTGGCCAGAATCGAGGACTATAAACTCGCACCATTCCACATCTTGGCTACCGAATCGGTCGTTGGGATGAACCAGCCGCACAGCTGGCACTTGGAGAAATTGGATAAAATTGGTAAGACTGACCTGGAAATACTACAAGAAACTCGAAAAATTTATGTAGATATCGGAAATTCAAACCACGAATCAGAAACAATCCGATGGTGGTTGGACTTGACGGAAAGTGGTGGAGAAGGGGCTGTCTTTAAACCCTGGGATTACATCACAACTGGCATCCGGGGGATCGTGCAGCCAGCGATTAAGTGCCGTGGTCGAGAGTACTTAAGGATTATCTATGGCCCTGAATACACAACACCTGAAAACCTTGCACGTCTTCGAAAACGAGGATTGCACCGCAAGAGAATGTTGGCAAATTTGGAATTTGCGCTGGGATTTGAAGCACTTGAGCGTTTCACTCGGCGCGAACCTTTGCGACGTGTGCACGAATGTATCTTTGGAATTTTAGCTTTGGAAAGTGAACCTGTTGATCCGAGATTGTAAACTGTGTTGGTGGGTCGAGAAACACACAAAA
This sequence comes from Fimbriiglobus sp., assembly GCA_051659845.1. Classification (GTDB taxonomy): domain Bacteria; phylum Planctomycetota; class Planctomycetia; order Gemmatales; family Gemmataceae; genus Fimbriiglobus. Next base: position 126,064 of record JBOFPH010000019.1, read on the forward strand.
ACCTGATTGACCAAAAATCATGGAACCTTCATGTTAGAAACTTGACTTTGAGGCTGACTTATTCAAGACTAAAATACTGTCTAATACAAACTGAGCCGCTGAATGAACCGCTTGCTGATCGTTGATGATAGTCTAACGAATCGTGTGCTTCTGGAAAGCCTCTTTTCGCGCGTTGGCTACGAGGTCGATTTAGCCGCCGATGGTCTACAAGCATTGAACATCGCTCGGGTTTCCAAACCCGACCTCGTCATTTCCGATGTTCTCATGCCAGTCATGGATGGCTTCACACTATGTCGGGAGTGGCAGCGCGATTCTGATTTGCAACCAATCCCGTTTCTCTTTTACTCAGCAACCTACACGGACGAAGCCGATCTGGCTTTGGGCCGTAGTCTTGGAGCCAGGGACTATCTGCCAAAACCCATCGACCCCAAGATCATCATCGAGACAGTCGCACGCCTGATCCGTGAGGGTGTGCCAAATCCCACTCCTGTTCCTCAACTCGAAGAAACAGTCTACTTGCAGGGCTACAACCAGGTTTTGATTCACAAACTCGAAGACAAGATGGCCCAACTGGAGGCCACGAATCGGCTTCTCGAAGCCGAAGTCTCAGAGCGGCGTGCGAAAGAGGCCAAACTTGTTGAGCGCAATCGACTGCTTGAACTGGCGTCCGATGCCATCTTCAGTTTGGCGATCGATGGCCGGATTACGTTCTGGAATCAGAGTGCGACCAGACTCTTCGGCTGGACGGAAGCCCAAGCACTGGGTCATCTTTGGACCGACTTATTCGGGGACTATCCACCTCAAGTGGCTCATCTTTTCCACCATCCCACCGT
>JBOFPH010000020.1:0-19365 GCA_051659845.1 Fimbriiglobus sp.
GCTGCAAACCTTCGACCTCGAAGGGAAGTTCCTCAAGATGACCGCTAAGGGCGATGTCCTCTTCCCCGCCCACATTGACACCAACGACAAGCTCATGCTGATTGCCGATCTCTACGCCCGGCTGACGCTTGTGAACGAAAAGGGTGAGTTCATCCAACTCGGTTACGATGCCGAATGGCTGGCCAAGGTGCAAAAAGAAGGGCTTCGCAAGAAGCCAGCTACCTGGGAAGCCGGCAAGTTCATCCACCCACACGATGCCTGCTTTGACAAATCGGGCAATATTCTCGTGGCCGAATGGGTCGAGCCAGGCCGAATCTCAATGTTGAAAAAGGTCTCTTGATATTGCGAAGTTGTCCGAATCTCAACGGTACGGTTTGCTGACTAGCTTGACGAGATGGCGTCCGGGGTAACAATAACAGTTGTAGCCCCGCCATGCCTGGAACAGGCGACCGCTGAGATTCGACACGATGTTCACCCGCTGGATTGCGTTTTTCGTCTTCTTCTTCGCTGTGGCGGGTTGCTCACCACCCGAGGAAGTCCGCACCTACACGGCCAAGAAAGACCCCGAGACCCTGGCCCCCGAGGCAAAAGAGGGGCCAACCGAGGTCAAACCTCTCCCCGCTGAGACGGGCGAGTTCAAATCCCGAATGCTGGGAGCCTGGATCAAGCTTCCGACCGGCTACTCCATTTTCGTGAAGTTCCACGGCCCGTTTAGCGAAGTCACTGAACACGAAAAGGCCTTCGAAGCTTTCCTCGCTAGCCTTCGGCTCGACGATGCAAATCAACCCCCCGCTTACAACATTCCATCAGGCTTCCAGTCCATTCAGCCCCGCATGTTCGAGAGCAAACGGTTGAAGACCCCCTCAGTCAGTGGGGCGGCCGTGACAATCTCGGAACCCACCCGAGGCGGAGAACTGGATAACTACAACCGTTGGCGCGGGCAAGTCGGGTTAGAAAACGTCCCCGAAGCCGAGTTGTCGAAGTTGGTCACGGCCTTCAAAGTGGGCCAGTACGAAGCGAAGAAAGTGGATTTGAAAGGCCCTGCGCCCTTCTCTTCCAAAGCGATGCGTGGGCCATTCGAAAAATAACTCCTCCCCAGGATTCTCCAAGATGAGCACCATCACCCCAGAAATTGCCAGCACCACGAAGCCGGTCCGTCAGCGTGGGTTTCTCGATTACGTCGTCATGTTGTTGAAGCCGATCGCGTCGCTGCGGCTGACAGTGACGCTTTTCGCTCTCTCCACGATCCTGATTTTCTTCGGCACTGTTGCCCAGAAGAACTCGGGCATTTGGAGCGTCGTTGACCAATACTTCTGGTCAATGTGGGTCGCCATCGACTTGCAACTGGTGATCCAGTTCTTCAACGTCTTTTCGCCCATGCAAAGCGAAATCGTCACAAAAGCCTGGGTCCCCTTCCCCGCAGGCAAGACCATCGGCTTTGCCATGTTCTTCAACCTCCTCGCCGCCCACACGATCCAACTGATCAACCTGATCCGCGTGACCAAGAAGCAAGCCAAGAAAGAAGACGCCGTTCGAGAGGTCTTCCGCGTCCTACTCAAACGCAGCGGTATCTACATCCTCCACGGCGGGCTGTTGCTCCTCTTCGTCGGCGAGTACATCACTCGCGAGTTCCAAGTCGAGCAAAACATGGTCATCACGGAAGGCTCAAGTACAGACTATGCTTTCGATACTCGGAATTACGAAATTGCTTTCGCCACTGATAACCCTGCCGAGGCGAATTCTGAAATCGTCACCGTGGTTCCCGTGAATCTGCTACGATCCCAGCGCGGGATGTTGTTTCAACATGAAAACCTACCTGTTGATCTCAAGCTGTTGGACTACTACCCAAATTCAGACATTGTGAATGCTGATGAGTTGAACCCGACCAAAGCAACTGCTGGTCGGAGTCCAGAAGCGGCTGTGATATCTCGACCCGAGGTTTCTGGGACCGATCCGAATCAAAAGTTTGATATGCCCAGCGGATATCTGGAGGTTCTAAAAAAGGGTGCGTCAGAATCTCTTGGCATTTTCAAAATCTCAGTCTTTCTGAGTGCTCAATCTCTACTACTCGACGGCAAAACCTATCACTTCGAGTTGCGAAACACCCGTCACTACAAGCCCTTCGCTCTTTACCTGCGGGACTTCCGCTTTGACCGACTTCCAGGCACGGACAAAGCCAAGAACTACTCAAGCGATGTCACGATCCTGGATCCTGAGCGTGGACTTGACCGTGAAGAGCAGATCTCCATGAACAACCCACTGCGGTATCGTGGAGAAGCCTTTTTCCAGTCTTCATTTTTGAAAGACGAAAAATCCACAATCCTCCAAGTGGTCCGTAACCCTGGTTATGTGCTGCCTTACGTCTCCTGTGCGCTCGTGACCTTCGGGCTGTGCCTGCACTTCATTTTGGCCCTAATCTCATTCATGAAGAGCGGCAGCCAAAAGGTCGCTAAGGTCGCAGAAAATGCAAAGACCCCACTCTGGTCATCACGCATTTCGTTACCTTACGTAGATCAGACGATGTCCACGGCGAAGACTCTGAAAGGGATCATGATGATCCCTTTGGTGTTCGCGTCTCTGAGCGGACTGTCTATCCTGGCCACAGCCTTTCCAAGAACACCATCCTCTACCTACGACCTCGAAACCTTCGGTTCGATTCCGGTTCTCAAGAACGGCAGGCACATGCCACTGGACACTTCGGCGCGCGTCAACCTGAGACTTATCACCAACAAGGAAGAATACACAGACTACGATGACAAGACGTTGCCTGCGGTCCAGTGGTATCTCGAGTGTGCTTCTCAAGGATTGGAAACAGGCTCTGCCGCTCATTTAGAAATCTTCCGTATCGAGAACGACCGACTCACCGAGATGATGAAAGTGAAACGCCGGAAGTCCTTGCGTTACTCTTACGCCGAGATGATTCCGGCCATCGAAACCCTCAGCAAGACAGCGGAGGCGGCGGCTGAACGTGCGAAGATCAACAAGAACACACAAGACCTCTTCGACGTCAAAGCTACCGAACTCTCTCGCCATATCCAGCTCTTTCGTTCTGTCGCTGCCGGAGATGATGCGGCCGTCTTGCGACCGAAGGAAGGTTCCACGGAATGGCGCAAACCCAAAGACATCGAAGCGGAGGTACTTCAAGAATTGATTTTCGTGGTGTCACAATCGAAGTTGCCTCCCAACCCCAGGGTTTGGACCAAGGAGCAAGAGGAGCTTGTCCAGCTAACCCGTTTGCAGATTCGAGAGAAATACCTTCAGGATGATGAGCCTCTCAAGCAATGGGACTCTCTCATGGCGGCCTACAAAGCCCGTGAACCGCAAAAGTTCAACAAGCTCGTCAAGGAGTATGCAGAAGCGAACCGCAATGCACTCCCGGCAGGTGAGACCAACAAACTCGATCTCGAGTACTATTTGAATCGCACAGCTTTCTACTACCTTTGCATCGCATTGTATTTTGTTGCTTTCGCTCTGACCATTGCAAGCTTGCCAACGATGATCTTCAAGATGAGCACTGCCGAAGGGCTGCGACGCGCGGCTTTCACTGTCTTGATCATCGGCTTTGGAGTGAACCTCGCTACGCTGCTCCTCCGGATGTATCTGATGGAGCGACCGCTCGTTTTCGTCACGAATCTCTACTCTTCCGCAGTCTTCATTGGTTGTGTTGGGGTGATGGGTTGCTTGGTCATTGAAAAGCTCTTCTCGCTTGGTATCGGGAACCTGATTGGTTCGGCCGTCGGTTTCGGGACGGCGATCATCGCTCATAACTTGGCACTGGGCGAAGATGTCCTTGAACCCCTGCAAGCCGTGCTGGATACGAACTTCTGGCTCGCGACTCACGTCACCACCGTGACCTGGGGCTATGCGGCGACATTCGTCGCAGGGACCATTGGCATCATCTACGTGGTGACTGGTTTCCTGACGCCCTACCTCAACGTCAAACTGCCGATGAAGCTCGGGAACCAAGGCAAAGAGATGGAACTGGGCCGCATCCTGGGCATGATCCTCTATGCGGTTGTGTGCTTTGGGGTGCTGTTCAGCTTCGTCGGCACTGTGCTCGGTGGCATCTGGGCGGATCAATCCTGGGGCCGCTTCTGGGGCTGGGATCCGAAAGAGAATGGCGCTGTGATGATCGTGCTCTGGAATGCCCTGATCCTCCATGCTCGTTGGTCGGGCATGGTCAAAGATCGCGGCATGGCGACATTGAGCATCGTAGGCAACATGATCACGGCTTGGAGTTGGTTCGGGACGAACCAACTCGGCGTCGGCTTACATGCGTATGGTTTCAGTGAAACACTTCGCAACTACTGCAACTTCATCTGGCTATCGCATCTCTGCTTACTGGTCACTTGCTTGGTCCCCAAGAAGTTCTGGGGCAGCAAGTTACCGGAGTAGACTGGCAGTTTTTATGCACTCGCTTCGCTCGGGGCTTCATCCGGGCGGACGAGTGGCTTGCACTCGACGAGAGTGAGAATTTCACCCTCTTGAACCACTTTGCCGTCTTGGTTCATGATGATCCGCAGCCAGATCACTTCCCCACGTTTGCCTCGACCTTTCAGGGTCTTCTCCACGACGCGAGTCTTCACGCGTATCGTGTCGCCGATGTAAACGGGTTGCAGGAACTTCCAATATCGCACCCCCGAAAGGGCAATCGTCCGGACCATCGGTGCTTGCAGCCCTAAGCCACTGGCTAGGCTGAAGACACCGAAACCGTGCGCGATTCGGCGGCGGAAGGGGGTCGTCTTGGCATATTCTTCGTCGATGTGCATCGGGTTGAAGTCCCCGCTGAAACCCGCGTAAGTCATGATGTCCGACTCGGTCACGGTGCGACCCGGCGAGAGCCATTCCGTGGTCGTGTCGAGGTCGTCAAAGTAAAGATGCACAGGCGTGAAAGACATGGACGATTCCGGCAAATGGCCACAGGGGATGAAGTGGCCATTCTAGGAAATCACATCGAGATGCCCAAGGGGATCGGTTTACGTTCTGGGCAGGACATATCGACCCCAACGTATGTGATCTCAGCTTCAGTCACTGGGATCGTTTCAACACCCCGCTCCGCGAGCACGTTGACATGAAAAGAAATCGAAGTCCTGCCGATGCGGATCAGACTCGCCAGGAACTTTACGACATCCCCAACCAAGACCGGTTGCTTGAATTCAACCTTGTTCATGGCCACGGTCACGAACTTGGCCTGGAGGTTGCCGCCGCGAAGTTGCACTTCCCGCTTCGCGGCCACAGCCCCAGCCAAGTCGATGTAACTCAGGATGACGCCACCGAAGATGGTGCCGTGCTGGTTCGTGTCGCGCGGCATCATGATCACTTGGATGGCGTTATACGGCTCGGACATCGAGCTTACTCCTGAGGATAAAGGGCCGTCGAAAGGTAGCGTTCGCCGAGGTCTGGGAGCACGACCACGATGGTCTTGCCGGCGTTTTCCGGGCGAGCCGCGACCTTGAGAGCCGCCGAAGCTGCTGCTCCACAACTGATACCGCAGAGCATCCCTTCTTCTTTCGCCAACCGCCTGGCGATCTCGAAAGATTCATCATCGGTCACTTGGATGATCTCGTCGATCAGGGTGTAACCACCCGCTTTCGCCCGTGCGAGGCCGTCTTGAATGACACCCGGCACGAAGCCAGCGCCGATGCCTTGGATCTTATGACGACCCGGTTTCACTTCATTCACCGGCACGCCTTCGACGATGTGCTGCGTGAGCACTGGGCTGAGTGTCGGCTCAACCCCGATGCAGCGAATCTTGGGGTTTCGCTTCTTGAAGACTTCGCCGCAGCCCGTGATCGTTCCGCCGGTGCCGATGCCGGAGACAAAGATGTCGAACTCGCCACCCGTGGCCTTCCAGATTTCTTCCGCCGTGGTCTTCCGGTGGACTTCGGGGTTCGAGGGGTTCTTGAACTGCTGTGGAATGAAGGCCTTCCCTTCCCCACCGAGTTCGCGGTAAAGCTCTTCAGAACGAGCCACGGCACCGTTCATGCCTCGCTCTGCCGGGGTCAGGTGTAACTCAGCACCGAAGGCTTTCAGCAATCGTCGCCGTTCGAGAGACATGCTCTCGGGCATCGTGATCACCAAGCGGTATCCCTTCGCCGCACAGGCGAACGCCAAGCCGATGCCCGTGTTCCCGGAGGTCGCCTCAATGATGACCGTATCCTTTTTGACGTGTCCGCTCGCCTCGGCGTCTTCAAGCATCGCGACGCCGATACGATCTTTGACCGACCAGAGCGGGTTAAAGTTTTCGAGCTTCGCCACGACATGGGCCCCAAGGCCCGCCGTCACACGGCGGAGCTTAATGAGCGGGGTACCGCCGATGGTCTCCGTGATGTTGTCGTAGATTTTGGGACGAATGATTGTGGCAGTTTCCATGGTCCTAATTCCGCAGAGAGGTCGATACCTGACTTCGAAGATACAGTATATCAACTATCTGGGAAGGATGATTCGCCGTCGCGGCTCTAATGGAGTCGAACTTCGCGGTTCCTTGTTTGCGTCGCGTGAGCGGGTTCGGTATCATAGCCTCGTCTGATCTCCATGACTCGTGAGTAACGACAATGCCGTCTTTAATCCTGCTCAAGTCGCCCGGTGGTGCTGCCATGGGGCAAAACTACCCCCTGACTCCCGGCATGACGCAAGTCATCGGGCGGGATGCGGATCAGTGCCAGATCGTCATTCCGAATAGCTCTGTGAGCCGAAAACACGCTGTGATTCACTCGCGTGATGGCAAATATGTCGTCGAGGATTTGGGCAGCCGCAATGGCACGTTGATCAATCAGAACCGCATCACCAACCCCACAGCTCTGAAACACGACGACCGGGTCAAAATCTGCGATTTTTTGTTCCGTTACCACGACGAAACCGCACCCGTTCCGGTGCCAGAAACTCCTGAAGAAGAGAATGACGCAAGCGATGCCGATGAAGGCGGCATGACCACGGTTCGCCAGACCTTCCACATCGGCTCGGCGAAACAATACCTGGAAACGCAGACATCCGAGAAGATGCGAGCGCTCTTGGAGATCAGCACGGGTTTATCACGAACACTCGAACTCGAACCACTGTTGCCACAGGTCGCGGATTCACTCTTTTCCGTGTTTTTGCAAGCCGATCGCTGCTTCATCATCTTGCTCGACGAACAGGGCCGGATGATCCCGAAAGTGGAGAAATCCCGTCGTGCTCGGCCAGGGGATGTGGGCACACGCTTCAGCAAGACGATTGTGCGCAAATGCCTCGATTCACAACAAGCTTACCTCAGTGAGGACGCTGCCAACGATGAATCGATGGGTGCTGCTCAATCGATCGCCGAGTTCCGCATTCGCTCAGTGATGTGCGTGCCGCTCTTCACCGCCGAAGGGAAAGCACTCGGCGCCCTGCAGCTTGATGCCCAAGATATCAGCAAGAAGTTCAAGGAAGATGACCTCAAGATGCTGACCATCGTGGCGAACCTCGCTTCGGTGGCGATTGAAAAGGCACAAGTCCACGCGGTGGTGCTGAGCCAAGAAAAGGCGCGTAAGGAAATCGAGATCGCCCGCAAGGTGCAGGTCGGGTTCTTGCCCAGTCGGTTCCCTGACGTGCCGGGGTACGAGTTCTTCGCCTTCTACAGCCCAGCTCAATCCGTGGGGGGCGACTTTTACGACATCATCGCTCTGCCCGGTGGCCGGGTGGCGGTCTGCCTCGGCGATGTGGCCGGCAAAGGCGTCGCGGCGGCACTCTTGATGGCGAAATTGAGCGCCGAAGTCCGGTTCTGCTTCCTCACCGAAGCGGACCCGGCTCTTGCTGTTGGAATGCTCAACAACCTGCTCATTCACGGTGGCATCGGCGATCGGTTCGTCACCTTCGCGGTTCTGCTCATCGACCCGATTGCTCACCAGATGACGGTCGTGAATGCGGGGCACATTAACCCGATGAAGATCAAGATCGGCCAACCGGGACCAATGGTCGATATCATCGACGATTCGGAATCCGGTTTGCCACTCGGTCTGGTGGAAGATAATACATACACTTCCAAAGTGATTCCGCTCGATACATGGGATACATTCCTGGTATTCACGGATGGCGTGATTGATGCCGAAGCGCCGAATGACGACCGCTTCAACCACGATGGCATCCATGCTGTGACGTCGTCGATGGCCGGGACGCCGGGTGAGCTTCGACCTCAGCATGTCGGAGATCGGGTCGTCAAGTCGGTGATTCGGCACATGAATGGGCGTGCTCAGTTTGACGACATTGCTGTCGTCTGTTTTGGCCGGGTCGATTCAAACAACACCACTGGCAGTGTCCTGGTTCCCCGGCTCATGGAACCGATCTCGGGCCGCTATCCCAAGGAATGAACTGAGGTCGCACGATGCGGAACGCTGTTGCCACACCTGATGTTGAAGAAGAAGTCGAATCTGAGGTTCGACTCCGCTATCAACCGCCCTACCATGTCATATTGCTCGATGATGATGACCATTCATTTCAATACGTCGTCATCATGATGAAAGTGCTTTTCGGGCACGAAGTGGAGAAAGGTTTCGAGATTGCGAAAACGGTCGATTCGGAAGGCCGGGCGATTGTATTGACGACTTCGAAAGAACATGCCGAACTGAAACAAGAGCAAATCCACGCCTTCGGCCCGGACCCGGGCATTGAACGCTGTGCGGGTTCGATGACGGCTGTCATCGAACCCGCTGAGTGAACCCGATTTACTTCTTCTTCTCAAGGCGCTTCACGGACTTGATCGTGACCGTCTCGACGGGCACGTCACCCATGCCGCCCTTTTCGCCGGTTTTCACGGCTTTGATCTTATCGACCACATCCATCCCTTCGATGACTTTGCCAAAGGCGCAGTAACCGAAGCCTCGGGTGGTGGGTTCGGTGTGGTTGAGGAAGTTGTTGTCCGCGACGTTGATGAAGAACTGACTCGTGGCGCTATCGACGACACCCGTGCGGGCCATGGCGATAGTGCCGCGATCGTTCTTGACGCCGTTCGTAGCTTCGTTCTTGATCTGCTCTTTGGTCTTCTTCTGGACCATATCAGCGGTGAAGCCGCCACCTTGAATCATGAAGTCTTTGCCCGAGTTTTCCTTACCGATCACGCGGTGGAAGATGGTTGCATCGTAGAACTTGTCGTCCACGTAGCTCAGGAAGTTCTTGACCGTGATCGGGGCTTTTTCTTCGAACAGCTCAACTTTGATGTTGCCCATGCTGGTCTCGATGACCACAACAGGGTTCTCAGCCGCACGAGCACCAGCTGCGACCATCGCCAACCCAACAACACCCAAAATCATCACTTTCAACAGCATCTTTCCACTCCTACAAACAGAAGATTTTCCAGGCTCGGACTCCCCGAGCCACCTCACAACTCGCTAATTGTATACAGCACGGCAGCCAATTTCTCCCCCGCTTGGAGCGACCATGAGACTTCCCTGGATCTTGCTGACTTTGCTGATCTGTGCGTCCGTCAGCTTCGCTCAACCGAAGATCGAATCGCCGAAGTACTTTCCACCTGACGAAACCACGCTCAAAACCATCGCCACCAAAACGGCGGAGCTGGAAGAGCTGCTGAAAAAGCTACCCGTTACTGATGTTCGCTTCAAAGATAATGGCTACGCCGATGTCGTGATTTACCTCAAAGCAGCCCAGTGGATTGTCCGCCATAACGAGTGGTTTACGAAAGATTCTGGCACACAGACCATGACTGTTCTCGACGTGGGGATCGATCGAGCCAAGTCCGCCCTCGCTGGCAAAATGCCTTGGCGAGAGGTCACCGGCAGGCCAGTCGCTTTTGGATATCGCTCCAGTGTCGATGGAAGCTATCAACCTTATGTGGTGACGGTTCCAGAGAGTTTAGCCGATGCCAAAAGGCCTCGACTCGATGTACTTTTGCACGGTCGGGATGGCTCGTTGACAGAAGTCAAAATGCTAGCCAACGCCGAGAAGGGCAAGCCCGTCAAGGAAGGCCCAGCAGTCATTTTGGAGCCATATGGTCGTGGTAACAATGCATACCGTTGGGCCGGGGAAAGGGATGTCTTCGATGCGCGTTCTGCCTACATGAGCATGGGATTTGGCAAATCTCAGCGATATCTGACTCAAGGTGTGCTCCGTGGCTTTTCGATGGGGGGAGCGGGAGCTTGGCATCTTGGGCTTCACATCCCAGGAGAATTCATAGGGCTAATGCCCGGCGCAGGGTTCACGACCACCCACGGTTACATCGCCAAGCTACCGAATCCACTGCCGGATTATCAAGAGAAGTGCTTGCGAATGTATGATGCGGTTCTGTACGCGGAGAATCTCACGAGGATTCGGACCGTGGCCTACTCGGGTGAACTCGACAAACAAAAAGCTGCTGCGGATAACATCGAAAATGCTTTGAAAGCTCTACCTGGTCCGTTCCGTTTCAAACATCTGGTTGCCCCCGGTTTGGAGCACAAGATCACATCGGAATGGGTCGCCAAAGTCGAGGAGGAGTATCAAAAACTGGCCAAGATACCCACCCCGAATGATTTTCGCTTCGTCACCTATTCACCTCTTTGGGGTGGTGGATTTATGCAGTACATCTTGGCACAAGATAAGCCCTATGAAAAATCTGTTTTGGATGTCAAATACAGTCAAAATACTGGAATTACCTCAGTAACCACAGAGAATGTGAGGGCATTCAAATTGATCTCTTCGCTTGGAAAACTCCTCATCGACGGGCAAGAATTCCCCGAACTCGTAACTCAGAAAGAAAAAGAGTTTTCATTAGGCCAATGCCTTGCAAAAGTTCAGGGAAAATGGAAAAGAGTCCATGTTAATGAATACCTGAAGGAGTTTCCCTCAGTCATCAAGCATGCCACTCAAGCGGGCCCAATCGATGCGGCATTTATGTCGCCATTTTCAGTCGTCGTTTCACAGAAAATCGAAGGTCCCACGGCCACTTCCATCATGGCATCTCATAGCCGCATGAAATACGAGTGGAACAAGTGGATGCGAGCGGAACTTCCGAAACCTCAACAATACGATTTTGGTAACCGTGTCATCTTCGGAGATTACACATCTCCGGAAGTGCAGAAGATTCTGCCCAAGCTGCCGATCACCTGGACCGCCGAGAAGCTCGTCGTGAATGGCGTCGAGTACGACCCTAAGACGCATTATCCCGTGATGATTTATCCAGACTCTGAGAAGACAGGATCGTGCATTGTCCTCAACTCCGGGCACACGTTCCATGAGAAGGAGTTTCAGGGGACGAACGCCGGGCTGTATCCGCGGCTGGGGGATTGGGCGGTGCTGAAGGTCGCGCCGACGAAGGAAGACCCGGCGAACACCGAGACCGTTGCCGCAGGGTTGTTTGATGCGGACTGGAAGTTCACGAAGTAGGGCGCTCAGCCACGGCGAGCATGCAGTCCGTAGTTGCGGCCAGGTGCGTGAGCCAGGCGGTGAACTTGGCCACAGGTTTGTAGGTCAGGGCGCGATGCCAGAGGTTCCGCGAGCCGCGGCGTGAAGCGAGTTTGGCACTCGATCGGAGCCAGTCCGCATGCCGGACGAGGCGCAAGTCTTCGATCGCAAAACCTGCGGCCACGAGCATGGCACTCAGCGTCATCGGGGTGAAGTGTGTGAGGTGGCGTGGCACATCCAGGCCGAACCAGTCTGGGCCGAAGTGTCGGAAGGCCCAGCTATCGGCATTCGGGCAAGCCACGATCAGTTTGCCACCCGGCACGAGCACCTGAAAGGCTTCTCGAAGAATGGCCAGCGGCGAGTGGACGTGCTCGATGGTCTGCCACATGGTGACAACATCGAAGGAGCCTGGCTCGACTTGAGGGTGCGGTAAAGTCCCGACGATGGCCCGGAGACCAAGTTCTGTCTGTACGCTGCGCACGGCCCCAACAGCGGCATCTAAGCCGGTCACTTGCCAGCCCTGATCAGCCATGCGCTTTAAGTAACTGCCGCCGCCACAGCCAAAGTCGAGGAGCCTCCCCTGCCCCATCCAGGGCAGTTCGCCGTTCCGCTCAGGCTGAGAACGGCCGGTAAATCGGCTCCAGAAGGAAGCCGAGCCGGCTTCACGGATTTTCCGCGGTCGACGATGAGGTTGGTAATCCTCAGGGTAAAACTGACCGATCGTTCGGCGATCGGGTCGGGGGTTCGTGTAGGAAAGCCCACATCGCCGACACTGCACAACAGCAAACACCTTGGGTTTGGCGTCGCCTGGATTGGCATCTGCCGCTTCGCAAAGAATCTCCTCATCCCGCGAACTGCACATCGGGCAGGCGACATGCTCCCAAACGACCGCTGGCGGCGCGAGAACATCCGTTTGAGGCCGTAAAGTAAGGAGTGTCATCGCAAGGCATCCTGCCAGTCGGGGATTTTCGAGGGCAGTCTAAACCGGCCTGTGAAAGTCGGTCAACGCCAACCTGAATACTCAAAGACGGAGACAACCGATGAAGCTGCTGTTGAAGGCCCCGAAAACACGCGGACCAGTAAGGTTGGCTCCAAACTCCACTGCGGCTGAACGTGGGGTCTTTCTGAATTTGAGTCTCGAAGAAACGACCATGGATGTGCGACTGCAAAAGACCCCGAGCGAGATGATACTGTGGCCGGTTGTCGCCACTTGGGGCTGTTTCATGGTGATCCCCATCGGCATCTTGATCGGCACGATCATATTGCTCGTGAACCACCATGGCGAAGGTCTCTACTGGGGAATCTTCGGCTTCGGGTTGTTCATGTTTGTGGGGATGAGCTATCTCATCTGGCAAGAGTCTTACGGCACGCCGACGACAACACGACCGATTCTCAAAGTCTCAATGGCCACGAAACAACTGACTCTGATGCGAACCAACAAGGTGATCGAAGCGAGCCATGTTCGCGGCTACATCCTTGTTAGAGGATGGTACACCCGAATTGCCTTTTCTGATGATTCCATCAAAGGCGATACGTGCGGCTATAGCGAGCTGACCGTTGTAGTCGGTTCTCCGGAAGCCAATCACTTCGAGAGATTCTCGCTCGCAACCACCATTGGTCAGGATTCTCCCGCGTTGATGCGTGCTGGCAAAAAGCTCGCCGCGATTCATGGGGTCGAGCTGGAGGCCATCCAATTGACAACCGAGTTCTGCTATTACCAGGACATGGAGCTAAGTCCGGATTGATCGAGAGATGTTGGGGGAGTTTTGGGGGTTTTGCTTGGGGTATCAGACTTTTCTCATTCTTTGCCGGTTACAATGACACTGGATTATTCTTCCTCGATTGGCCCCTCATGATGCTGCTAGAAGCCCTGACTCGGCGTGGATTTTTGGCTCCTGAAGAGCGGCCACGAGCGGAAGCCGCGATGCAAGCGGCTCCCGAAAAGGCTCCGCACTTTGTGCTCTTGGAGAAAGGCTTCATCAAAGAAGAACCACTCTACGACACACTCGCCGATGAGTTTGGACTGCCATTCGTCGACCTCACCAAGCACACCATCGAAGTCGATGCCCTCGCGGGCATGCCTCAAAAACTGGTCCACCGCAAGAATATCCTGCCGATCGCCAAGCAGAACGGCACGCTGATCGTCGCCACTGGCGACCCCTACGATGCCTACGCTCTCGACGAACTGAGCACCCTAACTGGGATGATCGTTCAACCGGTGCTTGGTAGCCCGCGCGAAATCAACCGGCTGATCAAGCAGCATTTCGGCGTTGGTGGTGACACCGTCGCGGCTCTTGCGGAAGAAGCGAGCGGTAAGGACGATCTGGAACTGCTTGAAGACATCGAAGCTGACGACAGTGAACTGGCCAAGCAAGCGTCCGAAGCGTCGGTCGTGAAGTTGGTGAACCAGATTCTCGTCGAAGCCGCGAACGAACGGGCGTCGGACATCCACATCGAGCATGAAGAAACCGGCATCAAGATCCGCTACCGCATCGACGGCCTGCTTCAAGAACAACGGCTGCCGCCGGAAATCAACCGCTTCCAAGCGGCGATTGTCTCTCGTCTGAAGATCATGGCCCGGCTGAACATCGCCGAGAAACGGCTACCACAGGATGGCCGGATCAAGATGAAGGTCGCGGGCCGCGAGGTCGATGTCCGTGTCTCGATCATCCCGATGGTCCACGGTGAAGGCATCTGCATGCGGCTCCTCGACAAAGGGCGGATGGTCTTCAACTTGAAGAACATCGGCATGCTCCCGGACACAGACCGCACTTTCCGCCAGATGATCGACCGGCCGCACGGTATCGTGATTGTCACCGGGCCAACCGGTTCTGGCAAATCGACGACGCTTTACTCGGCACTCAACGAGGTCAAGGACGAGACCACGAAGATCATCACCGTCGAAGACCCGGTCGAGTACCAACAAGAAGGTATCTGCCAAATCCAGACGCAGTCGAAAATCGGCCTGACCTTCGCCACTTCGCTGCGGTCGATCCTCCGGCACGACCCGGACATCATCCTCATCGGCGAAATGCGGGACTTGGAAACCTCCGAAGCCGCGATTCAAGCCTCGCTGACGGGTCACTTGGTGTTCAGCACCCTTCACACGAATGATGCCCCGTCGGCCTTCACTCGATTGATCAACATCGGCGTCGAGCCGTTCCTGGTCGCCTCGACTGTCGAAGGCATCATGGCTCAGCGCCTCGTGCGCACCATCTGCCCAGACTGCAAAACGGACTACATCCCCGACCCTGACGAATTGCCCATCGATTTCCCAAAACGTGACAAAGATGGCCAGGTCCAGCGTCTTTACAAAGGAACCGGCTGCCGGACTTGCCGTCAGTCGGGGTATCGCGGGCGAACTGGTATCCACGAGCTGTTGTTGACTAACGACCTGATCAAAGACTTGATCTCGCAGCGAGTGAATGCCAGCGTCATCCGCATGGAGGCCCTGAAAAACGGCATGCGTACTCTCCGCCAAGATGGCTGGGCCAAAACCCTCAACGGCATGACCACCTTCGATGAAGTGGGCCGCGTGACGGCTGGGGATATTAGTTGATTGTGATTCCGAGTTCCGAATTCTGCCTTCCGAGTTTCGACCATGCCTGACTTCACTTACACTGCACTCGGCAAATCGGGCGACAAAGTCTCGGGGACCATCACGGCCAACACCGACCGCGAAGCCTCGTCGATGCTCGATGCCAAGGGCTTATTCCCGATCTCCGTGAAACTCGCAGGCGAAGCGGGGAAGTCCCGGTTCGGTTCGCGTGGGGTCGGCGGTCGGCATCTCGTCACCTTTTACGCCCAGCTCGCGGACTTACTTCACGCCGGGGTGCCCCTGCTCCGCTCCCTCGAACTCTTGGAACGCCAATCGCCCAACGTTCGGCTGCAAGGTGTCTTGCGGGAAGTCCGAGCCAAAGTCGCCGATGGGACGGGGCTTTCGCAAGCCATGGCCATGCACCCAACGGTCTTCAACGACCTTTCGGTCAGCATGGTCCGCGCCGGTCAGGAAGGTGGCTTCCTCGAAGACGTTTTGAAGCGCATCGCCATCTTTGTCGAACGCGAACAAGACCTCAAATCCAAAGTCGTCGGAGCGATGGCCTACCCCGCATTTCTCGCGGTGGCAGGCTTCCTGATCATCAACATCCTGGTGATCTTCTTTGTCCCTCAATTCGAGGCGATGTTCACCAAGATGCGGTCCGGAGCGGGACTACCACTCCTCACCGAAATACTGCTCTGGTTCTCGCACTTTCTGCAGTCGTTCAAGGGGATCATCACGGTCAAGATCATCATCGCAGCCATCGTCATGTTTTATCGTTGGACTCGCCGCGGGGGCCGCACCTGGGCCGATGGCGTCAAACTTCGCATCCCGCTTTTCGGCAAAGTCTTTTTGAGTCTCGCACTTTCGAGATTCACCCGCATCCTCGGAACGATGCTGCAAAACGGCATCCCAATTCTGCGAGCACTGGCCATCGCCAAAGATTCAACGGGCAATCGTGTTCTGGCCGCGGCGATCGAGAAATCAGCTGAGAACATCACTGCTGGTGAAAAACTCGCAGAGCCATTACGCCGATCAAAATACTTCCCCAACGACATTGTCGAGATGATCGCTATTGCCGAGGAATCGAACAACCTCGAAAAGGTGCTGATCGACGTTTCCGATGGCCTCGAAAAACGTACGACGCGAAACCTCGACCTCATGGTGAAGTTACTCGAACCATTGATGCTCCTGGTCATGGCCTTGGCTGTGCTGTTTGTTGTGCTGGCTCTTTTGCTGCCGATCTTCAACATGGGGGATGTCGCTAACCAAGGATAGCGAAAAAATTCGACCGACTCATGGGGAATCTCTCCATCCCCGAGTCGGCGTAACTTGCTTCCCGAACACAAGATACAAGCCTCTATCACCGCTTTTTAAGATTCGAACAGCAATACTCTCATAACTTATTAAGCCCCCCAGGCTCTATACTTACAACGACGGCCACCGCCAAGAAACTTTCAAACTCGGAGAGATGACCATGATGATTCGTCCCCTCAACAAAGCCCACCAGACCTCTCGCTTGCATCCTGCTTTTACACTCGTCGAAGTCCTCGTGGTCATGGCGATTCTCGTCATCATCGCTGGTGCAGGAACGATCGGGGTCTTTAAGTACCTCGATATGGCCAAGCGTCGTGAAGCGGATCTCAAGATGAGCAAGATCCAAAACGCCGCACAAACTTACCTCTCACAATATCAAGAAATGCCGGACATCAACTCACTCATTGGGCCTTGTCCCGATGGCACCGCTCCTCTCTTGGAGGGCGGCCAGGCTGCAATCCTTGACCCTTGGAATCAACCATTCCAAATGAGCCAAACCCAAGACCAATTCGGAGCTCAACGAATTGTCGTGGTCTCCAACGGTAGCGGCACCGAAATCCGTTGGCCCAAGCAGTAGTTTGTTGCTGCCCCTTTCAGAGGATTTGTCATGCTAGTAACTCCCAACTCTTCACAGCATCGCCCCGGGATTTCGCTGGTCGAAGTCATGGTGACGATGGCCGTGATTGTGGCGATTGGGGGCGTCCTCGCACCGACCATCCGTTCCATTAGCAGTAACACCAAATCCAAGGCCGCAGAAGACACACTCCGCGGCAGGGTGGCCGATGCGCGGGGAGCAGCTATCGAAGAGGCTCGGCCTTATCGGCTCGCGATTTCCCCGGATGGCCTCCACCTCCGGGTGGCCCCTGATGATCGGGCGTTTGTGAATGCTGCTGCCTCGGATGACGACGAAGATTCGGGTCCGATCATCTCAGAGACTGACCTCCCCAAGGATGTGAAAATTGAACTTGAGTCTGATGACGGCGGTGAAAATGTTGTGGACGAAGCGGGGTGGATCCGTGTGGCCACGTTCCTGCCTGATGGCACTTGCCGGGAAGACTCATCAATACTGACGATCCGTGAGCCTGGTGTGCCTGCCATCCGCATCCGCATTCGCGGGTTGACTGGCACCGCATCTAAGTTGTCTGGTGCACCATGATCCTGCGCTCAACACCAAACCGCCCTGGACTATCACTCCTTGAAGTCCTCGTTGCCATGACGATCTTCCTGATCTCGCTGGCCGCGATTGCCAGCCTGGTGGACTTTGGTGCGGACCGCAGCATGGCGGCATCCATGACGACACTCGGCACCCGACTCGCCCAAAGCAAACTCGCCGAGATCGAAGCCGGAGCCATCCCGCCCAACACCTCAGAGACGGGGACATTCGAGGACGAACCTGACTGGTCTTACTCGCTGGAGCCAGGCACCGAACTGGCTGCGAATACCTACCCCGTGACGATTCGCGTCTCTCGTGAAGTCGCGGGCCGAAAGTACGAAGTTGTGCTCACACAGATCATCTTTGACCCCGCCCAGCAAGGCAAAGCCGCTGCAGCCACAAAACCCGAACCCTCGACGACCGGAGGCATGTGATGCGAATACGCTCCTCCACACTGCGACCCGCGTATACACTCTTGGAAATCTTGCTCGCCTCGCTCGTCGCGGTGATCTTGCTCGCAGCGCTGTACGGTGCACTCGAACTCACCCTTGTGCGGATGGATGCGAGCCGGAATGCGATCATTGCCAATGACCTCAGTCGGGCGATCTTCTCGCGGATGTCGGCGGATATCACTTGCATACTCGGGCCGCTGCCGCCGAAGTCTGGTGGGGATGGCACGACAGGCGGTGCGGCTGCGACTCCGATGACGACAACCCCTTCGTCGACATCCACCCCAGAGACTACCACAACGACGCCGGCCGCAACGAACCCAGAAGACAGTGCAGCGACACCCGCCGAGACGATGAGTGATATCCCATTCGGCGCGGGTGTGGTAGGGACCGACAAGCAAGCGACGTTTTTCGTCAGCCGGACTCCAAACTCGCTGACCGACTTGGACTTGATCAACAACACCGAAGTGACAGTCCCCAGTGATATGCGTCGGGTGTCGTACTACCTGGCCAGCGATGGCCAAGGCTTGGCTCGCCAGGAACGACCGTGGGTCACGGCAGAGGGGATCTGGAACTCCAGCGAACCGGATCGCAACGATGAACTCAGCGAAGTGATCGCACCCGAAGTCAAGGACATCACGTTCGAATACTACGACGGTGGCACCTGGCAATCGACATGGGATGGCACCGCGACAGACATTGATGGCGTCAGCCTCGTGGGTCCACCACGTGCGATTCGCATCACTCTGGTACTCGAGTTCCAAGGCAAACAAGGTCCAGTCCAGAAGAACGTGGTCCAGACGATCGCCATTCGCGCCGCAGTCGGGAACTACACCCCGCCGATGCCTACCGAACCTGAAACGACGACACCCACCACCGGGGGCATGTAAATGGTCCGCAGACTCCGTTACTCCCCTGCCCCACGCAAAGCTTACGTTCTCGTGGCGGTGTTGATCGTCGTCGTCGTGCTGTCCCTCGCGGCTTACCGCTTCACCGATTCGATGACTTCCGAATTCGCCGTGGCTCAACGGACAAGCGAATCAGCCCAGACGAAAGCCTTTGCCACCTCGGGCATCCACTACGCGATGGGGATGCTCTCGGACCCGAATGCGATGTCCGGCACACTCAACAACAACCCCTACGACAACCCGAGTGCGTTTTCCGCGCAGACTCTTGGCGATACCTCCGGCCCGCGATCAGGTGGCCGCTTCAGCCTGATTTCCGTCGGCGATACCAACAACGGCACGGGCGAAAGCCGATACACGACGCGGTATGGGGTGACCGATGAATCGGCGAAGATCAACATCAATGCCTTCATGAAACTCGATACCACTGGCAAAGCTCTTTACGATGCGCTGATGAAGTTCCCGAACATGACGGAAGAGATCGCGGATGCCATCGTCGATTACGTCGACTCGGACGACACGGCCCGCCCCGCGGGTGCGGAATCGTCGTACTATCAGGGACTGAACCCCGCTTACCGCGCCAAGAATGGCCCTGTGAATAGCGTCGATGAGCTGCTGTTGGTTCGTGGTGTCACCCCGCAACTGCTCTTC
>JBOFPH010000021.1:0-67891 GCA_051659845.1 Fimbriiglobus sp.
ACCACAACGGTGAACTTCACATCCGTCTCACCGAAAATGGCCGCAAGGTACTCTACCCGCTGACCGACGATGGCCAGCACTACCGCAAGCCTCTCAAGAAGTGGTACGGGCAATACACGGACGCCCGTGGCAAAGTCGTTCGCGTGCCCCTCTCCACCAACAAGACCGCTGCCCAGCAAATGCTCGCCGAGTTGGTTCAGAAAGTCGAACGCACCCGCGCTGGCCTCCACGATTCCACCGAAGCCTCCCGCCACATCCCCCTCACTCAACACCTCGCCGACTGGGAAACCTCCCTACGAGCCAATGGCTCGGGGGAAAAGCATATCCAGCACCTACTCACGATGACTCGGTCGGTCTTCGAAAGCTGCAAGATGAAGAAGGTCTCAGACCTCGATTCCACTAAGGTAGAGACCTTCTTGTGGGAGCGAATCCAACCCCAAGAGAGGGATGAAGAGCTACCTGCCCAGGAGTGGTACACCAAGAAGGAAGCCGCCGCGGCACTCGGACTGAAGATCGATGCTTTCACCGCTCAGATGCAACGCCACAAACTCCCTGCGACAGGGCAAGGGAAAGCTCGTCGGTATCCGCGATCCACGGTGGAGACTTTGAGAAAACAGCGATCGCAGGGAATGAGTTCCCGTACCGTCAACGCTTACAAGGGTGCCATCAAACAGTTTTGCCGGTGGATGGTCCAAGCCCAGCGGATGACTCACGATCCCTTCGCAGGGCTTCGACGGGAGAATTCCCAAGTCGGACGTCGACGGAATCGACGCCCGTTAACACAGGAAGAACTCAACCGACTGGTGGAATGTGCTCACTCCTCCAGCAATAGCTTCAAGGGGCTGGCCGGACCCGACCGGGCATTGCTCTATCGCTTAGCCGCGTCGACTGGCTTCCGGGCTGCAGAGCTGGCGAGTTTGAAGAAATCGGCCTTCCGCCTCGACGAAGATTTGCCAATTGTTGAACTCTCCGCGGTTCACGCCAAGAACGGGAATGCAGTCCTCCAGCCCTTACCGACAAGCCTCGTCGAGAGCCTTAAAGACTTCCTTGCTCACAGGGACAACGATGATCTCCTCTGGCGGGGAGCCTGGTATCAGAAAGCCGCAACGATGATCCGCGACGACTTAAACTCCGCAGGGATCGCTTACACCATCCCGACTCCAGACGGCCCCCGGTACGCAGATTTCCATAGCCTCCGACACACCTTCATCTCGCTTCTCGATCGTTCTGGTGCGACTTTGAAAGAAGCCATGCAATTGGCCCGACACTCGGACCCCAAACTCACCATGGCCGTCTACGGAAGAGCTCAACTTCACGACTTGGCGAAGCGAGTCAGCCAATTGCCCGCGACCAACCCCGTCCAGGACCATGCACTAAAACATGCACTGCCAGGTGGTACGGATTGCGATTTGGTGCCAGAAATTGAGAAGATTGAGGGGGTTGAATCAGTTGAAGACGACCCTATCGGACTAGCAGAAAACCCCATGATTTGTGGGGTTTGCGAAGACTTGATAGTAGATGAGAGTAGTGCCCCGGCAAGGACTCGAACCTTGGACCCGCTGATTAAGAGTCAGCTGCTCTACCAACTGAGCTACCGGGGCGTGTTTTGTCATTAAACCTGATTCGGGCTTTGCTTCAAGGTTGATTTCTGGAAGTTCCTGGCCGTCGGCAGGTCGTGGGAGTGAGGGGGTCGGGAAGGGGAAGGTTCGCGCGGGTTGTGGGGCTGGAATCTTGAACGGTTTATCGGAGAATGAGGCTGATCTCCCGGAGCGATGCGATGACGACTGTAGCCGAGGCCACGTTGAGTGCGGTTTCCCAGGTTCCGAATGCCTTGGGGCGGTTCGGCAAGTTTGGTGGGCGGTTCGTGCCTGAGACGTTGATGTATGCCCTGGATGAACTCGATCGGGCGTACCAGGAAGCGAAGCATGACCCAGAGTTTCAGAACGAGTTCCACAGCATTTTGAACGAGTATGTCGGTCGACCTTCACGGCTGTACTTTGCGGAGCGACTGACGCGGGAAGCGGGTGGGGCGCGCATTTACTTGAAGCGAGAAGATCTCAACCACACAGGTGCCCACAAGATCAATAACGCCATCGGTCAGGCACTGCTGACGCGGCGGATGGGCAAGAAGCGGATCATCGCCGAGACGGGGGCCGGGCAGCATGGGGTTGCGTCGGCGACGGCGGCGGCGCTCTTTGGGTTGACCTGCAAGGTCTACATGGGTGTCGAGGATGTTCGCCGGCAGGAGTTGAATGTCTTCCGCATGAAGGCGATGGGGACGGAAGTCTTTGGCGTCACGTCGGGTAGCAAGACCTTGAAAGATGCGACGAACGAAGCGATGCGCGAGTGGATGAGTACCGTTGAGCATACGCACTACATCATCGGCTCGGTGGTGGGGCCGCACCCGTTCCCGATGATGACGCGAGACTTCCAATCGGTGATTGGCATCGAGACGCGCCAGCAGTGCTTGGAACAGATTGGCCGGTTGCCAGATGTGGTCACGGCGTGTGTTGGCGGTGGCTCGAATGCCGCGGGGATGTTCTACCCATTCGTGGATGATGAATCGGTCGAGTTGGTGGGCATCGAGGCGGGTGGCCATAGCACGAAGCCGGGCGAACATGCCGCGACGCTGACGTATGGCTTGCCAGGGGTGCTGCATGGCAGTTACAGCTATGTTTTACAAGACGACGACGGGCAGACAGCGAATGTGCATTCCGTGAGTGCGGGCTTGGATTACCCCGGGGTCGGGCCGGAGCATTCGTACTGGAAAGATGCGGGCCGGGTGCGGTACTGCAACGTCGGCGATGATGCGGCTCTCGAAGCCTTCCACGAGTGTGGTCGATTGGAAGGGATCTTACCAGCTCTCGAAACCGCTCATGCACTGGTCGAGACGATGCGAATCGCCAGCAAGCGGTCGAAGGATGATGTGGTCGTGCTCTGCTTCAGTGGCCGTGGGGATAAAGACTGCGCCGAGGTCGCACGGGTGATGGCGACCAAGGGCAAGTCTTGATCTACTTCGCGGGTTTCAGGGATTGCAAGTAAGCCAGTGTCGCCTCGGCCTGTTTGCCGCCCATCTTGGCGTGCATCATGAGCGGGATGCCATGTGGCCCTTTGGCGTCGAGGAGCTTCGGGTTCAGAGTCAGCATCCCCTTCACGACATCCAGCCAGCCGAGCATCGTGGCACAGAAGATATCCAACCGAGCACCCTGTGATAACAAGTACTCGGCGATCTCACGGTTGCCGAGGTGGGACGCCCCGCCGATGGCGGATTCAAAGTCGCCACCACCCCAATCGACCGTGGCATTGAGCACCTGGGGATACTTCTCCAGGAGCTTCTTGGTCATGGCGAAATCGGAGTGGGCGAAGATGACGAAGTCCCGAGCGAGGGTCAGGTCCACGAGTGGCTTCGTGAACTTGGGCACAAACTTCGGGGCATCGTAGTCCCGTTCGAAGGGCTTGGGTGCGTCGTCCATCGTGGTCTCCATTCCCACCAAGTGGGGTGTTGCTGCGATTATGGTCACGCCCGCTGCGAGAAATCCGCGACGGGTCAGTTCTTCCGTTGTCACTTCTTTTCCCTCTTGGCTAGATGTTGTGGCTCGAAAGCCTACCGCCACCCGCGGACGTCGACGGCTTTGGCACCGGCGCGGTGGGCAGCTTCGAGGCCAATGTTGGTGTCTTCGAAGACGACGCACTTCGTGGCCGGAAGGCCCAGGCGGCGGGCGGCTTCGAGGAAGACGTCGGGTTCGGGCTTGTGGTGGGGCGTGTCTTCTGCGCAGACGATCGCGGGGAACCAGTCCAATATGCCAATATGCGAAAGCGTCTGCCGGACAATGTCTCGGTAGCCGCCGCTGGCCACGGCGATGGGGAGTTGGCCCCGATATCGCTCAGCGATGTTCACGACGGAATCGATGCGTTTGACGTCGTGCAGGAAGCCTAAAAAGTGGGTTTCCTTTTCGTGGACCATGCTGTCCACATCACTGACTGGAACGCCAGTTTCCTCGGAGAGCAAGCGGATGATACGCGAGGTCGGCATGCCGCCGAGTTCGTAGAAACGCTTCTCGGTGAAGGGGATGCCGTGGCGAGTGAGCATGGTCTGCCAGGCTCGGAAGTGGATGGGCATGGTGTCCGCGAGGGTGCCATCGCAATCGAAAATCAGCCCGAGCGTGTCGGGTGGTAGCGTCCAAGTCATGCGGTCGGTTGCTTATCGGGGTGAAGGTAAATGAAGCTCTTGCCGAGTTTGCCGTTGTAGTTGCCGGCGGAGATGCGTTCTAAACCCGGCACATTCTCGGCGGCACGGATCGCGGCTTGGGTGGCTTTGGAGATCGTGGCGAGGTCTGGGCCGTTGATGATGATCTCTTGCACGCTCACCACCCCCGCGGGGAGCCGTGAAGTGATCCCAGGTTGATCGCGTAAGGTCGGGCAGTATTCGGCAAAGGTGCTGGCGATCGTGAACTTGTAAGAAGAGCCAGCCTTCGAGCCACTCGCGGCGACACCACCGGGGAACGGTAAGCTGACCCCCGCAACGGTGCTCGCGGCTTCGCTGGCTTTCATCGCGGCATCGAGGGCACCATCGGCAGTGTGGCCAAAGAACCAGAGGTTGCCGCCCATCAGCCCATCAGCCCAGCCGAAGCGCCGCTCGATGACGAACTCGCCCGAGAGAATCGGCACAACATAAACTCGCTTGCCGAACCGCTCGGATTTGAATTGATGACCGTCACCAAAGTACGACAACTTCCGGCCCAGCGGGAACCACTGTTCGCCATCGTTGGGAAGGACGTTGAAGGCTGCGGTCGTCGGGCAGGTCAGCACGTTCTGGCTGACACGCACGAGCAGGCTGCGTTCGAGCTTTTCGACGCGGTCTTTCCAGAACCTCGGCACATGGAATTGCAAGATGGCGCCGATCCGGCCATCGGGGGTCTCGGATGGCTCCACGAAGCGATCTAGCCCGGCTTCGCAATCACAGAGGATAGTGCTGCTCGCATTGCCGGTCGCGGCATCAATCGCTTTGCCGAGCCAGTAGCGGTCTCGGGCTGTGACGAGCACCGCGGAATAGAGGCTGCGAAACGCCTCGGCATACGTATCGTCGATCAACACCGGCATGATTCCACCCCGCACCTGGACCGCTATTGTATTACGGTTCCTGCTGGCGGAAGGGGAAGAAGACTGGCTCCAGATCATGATCCCCCGAATGGCAACCGTGGGCGACGATCAGGATCAGCACAACGAGCACGATGAGGATGACTCGGCAAGTGAGCTTGAAATGCCACCTCACCCCCAGCCCCTCTCCGAAACGCAGAGGGGGATTCAAAAGCCACCTCACCCCCAGCCCCTCTCCGAAACGGAGAGGGGAGCAAGAAAGTTGCGAAAATGGTTTGTTTTGTGGGGTTTGGCTCCCCCTTCTCCGCTTCGGAGAAGGGGGTTGGGGGGATGAGGTGGTCTTGTGCATCACTTCAATTGACTCGCCAGGAACTTGAGTATCTTGTCTTTGCTGGCTTTGGCATCGTCGCCGAACCAGCCGTGGCCTTTGCGAGGCATCGGGACGAGTTCGCATTTCACACCCGTCTCTTCGAGCTTTTTAGAGAGTCGGGCCGAATGCACGTAGGGTACGACCACATCCACCGTGCCGTGGATCAACAAGAAGGGTGGGTCATCTTTGGTGACATACTCGACTGGTGACGCTCGTTTGTAGAGTTCCGGCTTCTCCGCGAAACTGGCGCCCAACAATGGCAGCATGAAGGCTTTCTCGATGCCTGGTGTTTCGCTGTAAAGGCTCAAGTCTGCGGGGCCAAAGAGATCGACCACACACTTCACCCGCGACGATTGCTCGGCATGAACACCCTCATCAAAGCCTGCTGTCTTATCCGTTGTGCCGATGAGTGCGGCGAGGTGCCCGCCGGCCGAGAAGCCAACAACACCGATGCGTTCGGGGTCGATTTTGAACTCCTTGGCATTCGCGCGGAGGTAGCGAATCGCGGTTTTCGCATCGATGATCTGAGCCGGGAACTTGTGCTGCGGGGCCAAACGGTAACTGACGCTGACGGCCACGAACCCTTCGCTGGCCAAGGCTTCGATGAAGCTCTGATCGCCAACACCAAAATCGATGAGCCGAATCGGTTGCGACAAGTCTTTGCGGCTGCCGCCCTTCCACGCTCCGCCATGCAACCCGACGACACAAGGAAACGGCCCATCACCCTTCGGCATGGCCACATCGAAACGCAGCTTCTCCCCCGCAATCTCGGAGTAAAGCACGTCTCGCTTCACCGTCAGACTCGGCTCCGCCGCACTCGCTGTAAGGCCCACCAACCCCAGAACCAGCAGCCACGCCCACCGACACATCGTCCACCCTCCAAAGACCACAAGCCCATCATACCTCACAACCCGCCTCGAAAACCATGAGGAAACGCTGACATCTTTTCTGAACAGTTCCTGGTGTCGTGGCGTGGCTGGTATGGTAGAATTCTCTCACCTGCCTTGCCGGGTTACGGCTTTCGATACACGAACCTTCTCCAGTTCTGGGTGATACATATGTGGAACGCCTCGAAGTTTTCGTTGGCCCTCATCGTTCTGGGGCTAGCCGCCTGTTTGGCGCCGGCTCAAGAAAAGTTGCAGTACAACCGAGACGTGCGGCCCATCCTCACCGAGCATTGCTTCTCATGCCACGGAGCGGATAGTGCCGCGCGGAAGGCGAAACTGCGGCTCGACCAGCGTGAGATTGCCATCGAGCGGGGCGCGATCGTGCCGGGCAAGGTCGATCAATCCGAAATGGTCGAACGGCTCTTTTTGAAAGATGACGACGAACAGAGAATGCCACCTCCCAGTTCGCACAAAGAACTGAAGCCAGCCCAGAAAGCGATTTTGAAGCGTTGGGTCGCGGAAGGGGCCAACTACGAAGCCCACTGGGCGTTTATCGCCCCGACTCGCCCAGCAGTGCCGAAGGTGCAAGATGCGAACTGGGTCAAGAACCCGATCGATGCCTTCGTGCTCGCCGAACTCGAAAAGCGTGGCATGAAGCCTGCTCCTGAAGCCGATCGCCGCACACTCGCTCGCCGCTTGAGCCTGGATGTGACGGGATTGCCACCGACCCCGGCTGACGTCGAGACCTTCGTCCAAGACAGCACCCCGAATGCACTGGAACGCTACATCGACAAACTCATGGCCAGCCCGCACTACGGGGAACATCGTGGCCGTTACTGGCTTGATGGCGCCCGCTATGGCGATACGCACGGCATCCACTTCGACAACTACCGTGAGATGTGGGCCTACCGAGACTGGGTGTTCAAAGCCTTGAACAAGAACATGCCCTTCGACCAATTCACCACCGAACAACTCGCTGGCGACCTACTACCGAACCCAACCTTGGACCAAAAGATCGCCACGGGCTTCAATCGTTGCAACATCACCACCTCCGAGGGGGGTGCCATCGATGAAGAATACCTGGTGCTCTACACCCGCGACCGCACCGACACCGCCAATACCCTGTGGATGGGTCTGACGACCGGTTGTGCGGTGTGCCATGACCATAAGTACGACCCGATCAGCATCAAAGACTTCTACTCCATGGCCGCCTTCTTCAACAACACCACCCAACGGGCGATGGACGGCAACATCAAAGACACGCCACCGGTAATCTTCGTGCCCAATGAAAAGGATCGCGAGAATTGGTTGGCACTTGATGCGAAACTCCAAGCTGCTAAGTCCAAACTCGATAACCGCAAGACAACTGCTCGTAAGCCATTCGAAGAGTGGCTCAACACCACGGATTCCGCGACCATCTTGGCCACGGCTCCTGAAGCCGGCTTAACACTCCGAGCCGCTTTGCACGGCGGCATCGGCAAGAAAGAAATCTACACCCTCAACGGCCAAGCCAAGGTCGTCAACCTGCCTGCTGACACAACCTGGCGAGTGGGGCCGTTCGGTGGCAAAGTCGCCTGGACGACCCCTTCCCCGAACGGGCCGGATGCGATTCAGTTTGATGAGACCGCAGGTGACTTTGAGTTCGATCAGAAGTTCTCGTACGGCGCCTGGGTGCAAGTTCCGCAGCGGGGCCAAACGGGTGGAGTCATCGCCAAGATGGACCAAGCCAACGAGTACCGTGGCTGGGATCTTTGGCTCGAAAACGGCCGCTTTTCAGCACACATCGTCGATAGCTGGCCCGCGAAGGCCATCAAGATCACCACGAGCAACAGCTTTGATGCCAACAAGTGGCACCATGTCTTCGTCACTTACGATGGCAGCAAGAAGGCCGAAGGTTTGCGTATCTTTGTCGATGGTGAGCCACAGCCGGTGATGGTCCACGCGGACAACGGCAGCGATCCGAAGAAGGTCACTGATGGCAAGACCATGAAAACCAAAGTCCCACTCACGATCGGTCGACGGGCTGGAGGTGCGAATATCAAGGCCCTCGGCGTGCAAGACCTCCGGCTTTACAACCGCGATTTGACGACGACTGAAGTCACTAACCTGTTCACTTCGAAGAAGGTCGCCTCGCTGCTGGATGCCGCACCGAAGGACCGCAAAGCTCCCGAAGTGGATGAGGCCTTTACCTGGTGGCTCAGCTCGAAGGATCCCGAATCGAAAGCCCTCGCCACGGACTACCAGAACCTCAAACAGGAAGAAAGTACCTACCGCTCCCGTGGCACCGTGGCTCACATCTCCGTCGAGAAAGCGACCGCACCGGAAGCCTACGTCCTGGATCGCGGGGAGTACGATCGCCGTAAGGACAAAGTGACCCCGAACACTCCGCTCGCACTGCCTCCGATGCCTGCGGACTTGCCAAAGAACCGCCTCGGTTACGCCAAGTGGCTCTTACGCCCCGAGCATCCGCTCATGGCCCGGGTCACGGTGAATCGCTTCTGGTCCGAACTCTTCGGCACCGGCCTCGTC
The DNA here is from genome assembly GCA_051659845.1 of Fimbriiglobus sp. Classification (GTDB taxonomy): domain Bacteria; phylum Planctomycetota; class Planctomycetia; order Gemmatales; family Gemmataceae; genus Fimbriiglobus. Next base: position 8,884 of record JBOFPH010000021.1, read on the forward strand.
CGCACGGCGGGGGACTTTGGCATCTCGGGTGAACTGCCAAGCCACCCCGAATTGCTCGACTGGATGGCGCTCGAGTTCCGCGAGAAGAACTGGGACATGAAGCAGTTCTTCAAGATGATCCTGATGTCCAACACCTACCGCCAAGCGGCTCTCGTGACCCCAGAAAAGCTCGAAAAAGACCCCGCGAACACCTGGCTCAGCCGCGGTCCACGCTTCCGCATGGATGCTGAAATGATCCGCGACTACGCCCTCTCGGCTTCGGGGTTGATGGTCAACAAAATCGGCGGGCCAAGTGTCAAGCCTTACCAACCCGACGGCGTCTGGGAGGCGGTCGCCATGATCGGCAGTGACACCCGCAACTACAAGCGAGACTCGGGCGAAAACCTTTACCGCCGCAGCGTCTACACACTGTGGAAGCGAGCCGCCCCGCCAGCGTCGATGGAAATCTTCAACGCCCCGAACCGCGAGACCTGCACCGTCCGCCGCGAACGCACCAACACCCCGCTACAAGCCCTGGTGACGCTCAACGACATCCAGTTCGTCGAAGCCGCACGCCACCTCGCGACGGCAGCCATGAAATCCAGCGACAAGCCAACCGAACGCATGGACTTCCTCGCCAAGAAACTCTTGGCCCGCAGCTTTACCGAAGCCGAGGTCAAGATCGTGGCCGCGAGCTTGGAGAAGCTGACAAAGCACTTTGCTGAGAAGCCCGAAGAAGCGAAGAAGCTGATCAGCTTCGGCGAATCCAAACCCGACGCGAGCCTCACTGCCACTGACCTCGCCGCCTGGACGATGCTCACCAACCAAATCCTGAACCTGGATGAGGTCTTGTGTAAGTAAGTTGAGGGCGATCCAACATCGAGGTGCGACCTGCAGGGAAAGTGGTGGTCATCTTTCTCTGCTCGCGACATGAAAGATGGATTCACCACGGAGAGCACAGAGCACACAGAGTGAAAAGAGAGTGATCGCGGACATCGTGATGTCACCGACCATCTCTTTTGATTCTCTGTGGGTTCTGTGCTCTCCGTGGTGAATCGTCTTGAACAGTTCACATGCTCGGGGGTTGGCCTTTGGTGAACTCGCGGACGTGCAGGCGGGTTTGGTGGCCATCGAAGGTGCCACCGGTGGTCTTGCCTTGGAAGTAGTCTTTTTGCCAGCCGCGCTTCACGACTTCTGGATCGAGGACACGTAAGCCCTCCAGGAAGCCACGTCGGCTGGCTTCCCACGTCGTGTACTTGGCATGCAGTTCCGGGTTCGTGCTCAGTGGCAAAATGACGGGGTCCAGGGATTCCGTCAGCCCACGTGGGATTGGGACGATCATGCAAATCGGCTCACCGCGGCGGAACTCGATCCATTCGTTGGGCCGCGTGACCATCCAGTTCATGGTGAAGGTCGAGTGCGCCCAGTCGGTTTCGATGATCCCTTCCAGAGGCTGGATGCCATCCTTCGGTCGGTTGCTTGGTCCTTTGGCCCAGAGGTTGATGCCTTGCGGCGTCTGGAACAGGTAGGGGATGGAGAAGGTCAACACGGCGCTGCCGAAATGGCTGCTGATCGAGGGATCGGCGTAATCCGCGAAGCGGATTTCGATGTCCTTCGCGGACTGACCACCATACCAGTACAGCCGGAAATCGACTGGGCAGGTCAGGATCCAGCCGTTCTGGTTGGCGATGTTGAGTGGTAAGCAGCGGTAGGGATGCTTTTGGTCTGCGGCCTCCATCCAATCCCGCTCGATCGGAGCGGGTTGGAGTTCCATGTTCGCAGAGGGGTGCATCATGTACGCCCGGATCGGCTGGCGTGGTAGACTTTCATCGGCCATGACAAAGAACTCTCACGAGAACCTAGATTCGGTCACTTCTTCTTTTTCTTCTTCTTCAACTCGGCTTGGGGCGAGTTGCGAATTTGCCGTTGGCTTTGAGAATCGGCTTCCTTTTGCAACTCTTCGACCCGTGCCGCCAAGCGGCCAAAGAAACCACGCGGTGCCTCTGGCTCCGTTGGGGACTTGGCCGCGAGCGGCTGCGGGGCACCCGTGTTCACAGCCCCGATCTTGATGTCCGGCTTCTTGATGAGCTTGCGTTCCAGTAACCCCCAGAGGCTCGAACAGATGAAGTACAAGCACAACCCAGCGGGTGATTTGTAGAAGAAGAGAGCCATAATGATCACCATGAACTTCATCATCTTTTGTTGCATCTGCATCTGCTCATCAACGGCCGGAGGCATCGAAATCCATTGCTGCAAGAAGATCAAGCCCACCGCAATCAGTGGCAGGATGTTGAAATATGGCCCGAGGTAGACCGAGAACGACCCACCCATGCTGGAAGCTGCACTGACGAACGGAATCTGTTCCGTCCACCAGATGGTCATGTCTGGCGAGGCCAGGCTGTTGAACCAGAGGAACGGTTCGAGCCGGAAGAAGATCGATTCTTGCAGGCAGAAGTAAAGCCCCATGAAAATCGGCATCTGAGCAAAGATCAGGAAGCACCCACCCATCGTGGCCACAGGGTTGACGCCGTTCTTGAGGAGTAGGGCGGTCTTTTCACGTTGCAGGGTGCTCGGGTCGTCTTTGTACTTTTCGGCGAGCTTATCGAACTCGGGTTTGAGAGCGGCATTCACGGCCCCCATCTTGGCCATCGTCATCTGCTGTTTGCGCGATGGCAAGAACAAGAGTGATTTCACCAGTACCGTCAACATCAAGATGTTGAGACCCCAGACGGGGACGATGCCATGCAGGAAGCCGAGAAGGCCGTGCATGAGGTTGGTGAAGAAAATCACGATATCCGTGAAGTAAATCGCATTCGCAAAGCGAGAGATCGCATAGGGCGAATGGTAGTCGGTCATCGTGTTCAACGTGAGTTGGTCAAGATATCGGTCGACCAATTCCTCGGAAACCTCGGCTTCTTTGCCCTTGAGCGAGAGCTGTTTCAGCAACCGGACTTTGATCGGCCCGTTGTAGATCATGTACTTGTGGGTGATGGTCTCCGTCGGGGCGGGGTTGAGTTGCATCGACACGGCACGGAAGGTCACGTCGGCCATGAAGATTTGCGGGGTCGAGTCCCAGGGTTGTGGCTCACGAGTCGGGCGGACATAGTCCCAGATTCCCGATCGCACCTCTTGTGGCTGGGTGTTGTCGATGGCCAGGGCACTGGCGAAATACTGTGAGCCGACCGCAGCGTAGGTGAAAGTGTTTTCGCCCTTGGGGACCAGTGTGCCGCCATGTTGGGCGTGGATCGTAGCACTATCGTCGATCGCCCGACGAGCGCCACCTTTGGCGTTGCGGTATCCAGTCAGGACGTTGCGATAGGTCATGGCATACCACTCGCCTTCGACCGGCATCCCGCGTGGGCCGACGATCTGGTAGCGGAAGCGGCCTTTGTCTTTGGCCCGGCCTGGCAGAGGGATCACTTCAAGTTGCATCCCAACGTGATAATCCTTCGGCTGCAAAGTAAAGGTCTTGCGGAGTTTCAAAAAGTACGGGGCCGCGAGGGTCGTTTCCATGACGACTTTGTGGACACCTTCGGCTGAAGTGCTTTTCTCGGCGACTTCCCAGATGCGTTCGGCTAACTCGGGCGATGGGTACTTGTCGTTCAGTTGATCCGCATCGGCGCCCTGCCGAAGGGGATCATCTTCGGAGACGTAGTGCAACAGCACATAACTCGCTTCGCCGAGGGTGCCGTCTTGGAGTTCGGAGCCGGGTTTCAGCGGTTCGTACAAGCCGCCGTTGGGTTCGGTGAGTGTGTCTTTGGAGCGTGCCCGTTTGACGCCAGGGATCAGGGTCAGGTAGTGAGGTTTCTTGTCCGCATCACGGACTTCGGCGCCGAGCCGGTTGGCTTCGTCAAACTTCGGCAGGCGGAGTTGAATGACCCCCGCGCCACGGGTGGTGAGCAGGACTTCGTTGAAGCAGTCCGCACCGCCGAGAGCCACGAACTCCGCAGGAGCACTGGGCTTCGGCGGAACAGCAACCGCAGGTTTCGCGGCTTCCGGTTTGGTTTCGCTCGGGGCAGCCGGCGGCGTATAGACCCGCATCGGCCAGTCGAGTGCCGGGCTGGTCGGGGCGAGTGCGGCCCCACCGATCGCCATCAAGGATTCACGAGCGGGCTTCGGTGTGGGCTTTGGGAAATAGGTCTTATCGATGTACCACGCCCCCGCCGTCAACACCCCCGCCAACACGACAAACAGCAACACATTCGGAATATTCTGACGCATTAGCATCCCAACAGAAAACGAAAATCTCTCAAGGGATTATACTACGAACCCACCCCCGATTCGCTCACGGCATCCGGATATTCGAGGGCTTTTGTGGGAAGCGCTCGTGAGCAATTGCTCAACCTTGTCAGAGGGAGCTAGCCTGCGCCGCCGACGAAGTAGAAGGTTGAGAGAGGGGTGCGGCTCAGAAGAGACTTGAGTGGTTCTCGTTCGTTGGCGAGCAGTAGTTCGGGTCCGAGTGTTTCTGGAGTTTGGCACTCAACGTAGACCGAGGGACAATTCTCCTCAGTAGGTTCGAAGTACATATTGAAACACATCTCGAAGGCGTCGTCGTCGAATTGCGAGTAAAGCTCAAGAACACCGATCGGATGGACTGTTCGACGGACACTGACTTGCAGGTATCTCTTGTCGTCGGATCCAAAACAAGAGTCTCCCTTGCCTCGAAAGTCATCTGGCTTGGGGCTGGTAATCTTCCAGTAGGCTCCAGACTCAATGCAAAAATCGTCGGTGTCCTGATCAAGATCGGCTCCGACGATTCGTGTGTTTTTGTAGAACTCGACGAACCGATCAATCACGTTTTGAACTTGACCGGCTGCTTCGAGTTGCGGGCCAAGCGTATTCAAGAAGTAGCGAATCGCATCTTCATGCGTAAGCAGCCAGGGGTCTTTCATCAGTTCTACGCCGCTTCGTGGCGTTTCAGGCCGGGCTGATCGAAGAGTTTGCCGATGGGCTGGGGCATTTTGTTCGGGCCAATGGCACCGTTGGCTTGGCCATCCCATTGGTGGGAGCGGACGGCATCCAGGACGCGGTGAGCCAGGGCCAGGGCATCGCGGCCGGCTTCGCCGGTGACGCGGGGCTTGCGGCCGGTGCGGACACAGTCAACGAAGTGCCGGAGTTCGGCAGTCAGTTGGTCGCCGTTGCGGTCGCCTTCCACCATCTGCACTTCGAGGTGGCGGCCAAACACTTCGTCTTTCAGGCGAGCACGGGCGGCGGCATCCATCCGCTCAACGCGGAGGCCGTTGCGGCGGACTTCATCGCTGACTTGCACGAAGTGAACACGTCGGCTGACGAAATCGATCCCAGCGTAACCTTCCGAGGCCCAGATACGCAGGCGGCGTTTCGGGCGAGCGCTGATTCGGGAAGCCGTGATGTGGGCGACACAACCAGACTCGAAGACGAGCCGGGCGTTGACCATGTCCTCATGGCCACCGAGGACCGCAGCGCCCAAAGCATGGACTTCGCGGACAGGGCCAGGGACCATCGTCAGGATCAGGTCGAGGTCGTGGATCATGAGGTCCAGGACGACGCCGATGTCCGTGCTGCGGCCAGTGAAGGGGCCGTGGCGTTCGGCTTCGATGAACTTCGGGGCGATCGGGCGATTCATCAGCTCTTCGAAAGCCGGGTTGAAACGTTCGATGTGCCCGACTTGCAGAGCGGCACCCGATTCGTTGGCCAGGCGGATCAGATCTTCGGCTTCCTCGACCGTCTTGCAGATCGGCTTCTCGACGAGCGAAGAAATGCCGCGACGCAGGAACTCCGTGGCCACGTGGTGGTGGAAGCTCGTGGGAGTCACGATCGACACGGCATCGACTTGGTCGAGGAGTGGCTCGAAGGAGTCGTAGGGCTTCGTGTTCAGATTCTTGGCAACATTTGTGGCTTGTTCGAGGGAGGCATCGACGACTCCGACGAGTTCGACATCCGAGAAGGTACTCAGGATGCGAGCATGGTGGCGACCGAGGTGCCCCACGCCGATGACTGCCATGCGTAGACGTCGCATTGTGCTGTCCTTAGCTGAAAGAATCTGGGCACTCGAGCCATCCCTGGCCGAGGAACCGGTGGTCGAAAGATCCGCACGGAAGAGTCGGGTCGGGTGTTCCTCATCCGAGGGGGCCTGACCAGGTGTGGAAGCATTCTGTGGAACTGTAGCCATTCTCAAGCAGCCCGCTTTCGTTGAGGAAGCCACACCCGTTGTGGGAGCATCTCTTCGGAGAGGTCAGCTAATTTTTCGCGCAAAGTCTTGGCGAGTTCGACGTTCAGAGCATGACCCGAGCGGTAAGCCACGACGTGGCCGGCGAGGTCGAAGCCACAGAGGGCCAAGTCGCCGATCAGATCGAGGACTTTGTGCCGGGCCGGCTCATTGGCATGTCGGAGTTCGTTATCGAGCACACCCCGTGGGCTGAAGACGACGATATCTCGGGCTGTCAGGTGCCGGCCGATCCCTTGGTTGCGCAGGAAATCGATTTCGTGTTCGAGCAGGAAGGTCCGGGAGTTCGCCACTTGGGCAAAGCCACTCGGGTTCACAGCAGTCGTGTAGTTTTGCGGCGGGATCGGCGAGTTGGTGCCGTAATCGAGCATGTAGCTCGCAGTCAGCCGGGCCGGGTGTTTGGGGTCCGCGGGGTAGAGCGTCATGGTCGCGCCTGCGGAGCAGACGGTGACGGGCTTTGTCGTCGTATAGATGGGCCGTGGCGAGCTTTGCGTCACGAACTGCGCTTCGCTCAGAGCCTGCATGAAGCCTGCGGCTGAGCCATCGAGACCAGGAGGCTCTTGGCCATTCAACTCGATGAAGCAGTTATCGACTCGCATCCCGGCTAGGGCCGCGAGGACATGCTCGACGAGTGTCACACCCGTATCGCGGTAACCGAGGGTCGTGCGGCGACGAGTATCGGTGACACGATCGGCTGTGGCTTGGGTCGAAGGGCGGCCGGTGATGTCTGTGCGGACGAAAACCAGGCCTGTGTTGCTAGGTGCGGGAACGAAACGAAGCGTCACCGGTTTACCACCGACGATACCCACTCCGGACACGGTTTTGGCCGTGCGGATGGTGCGCTGATGTCGGAAGGCCGTGCGCAGCACTGGTCTCGCTCCCCCTAGAAATGCCGATGTCTTCGAGATACATCGGCGGTTGTCTGCCTCGCACATCACCACAGAGAAGGAAACCCATCTCACGAGGCTTGCGTAGTTTAGCAGATTTTGCCACTCCGGGCCGCTCAACCCCCGTTGAGAGACTCAGAATGCTTGATTATAGCCCAAATCTGTGATGATCTTTCCTATTTTAACAATGAAAAAGCCGCATCGGCCATGTTAAATCAGGACGTTCGCTTCGCTATTTCTGTCTTTCAGGTCGAAAGAGCTTCTTTCGGCCTCTCGCGAGTTCATTTCGAAGAGCCACCCAGCACGGGCGATAAGCCCGTGCGAAGGGTTTTTGACTACGGCTTCGGTGCGGCTGGTGCGCCAGCGGCTGGGGCGATAGCGCCAGCTTGGCCGACTGGTGCTGGGAAGTTGCTGTTCAGCGTGAGCACGAGGGCGTCTGTCATGTCAGCGGATGGGCTGACGTAGAACGGCATCGCGGCGGGTGGACGCAGCTTGAGGTCGTAGTACAGTGGGCTGTTCAGTTCTTCTTGCGAGATGGCGTCTGGGTAGGCCATGACGAGGTCAAAGCCTTGCTGCTCGACGATCGCCTTGACGCACTGTTGAATTTCGGCGTAGAGGTTACGCAGGTAACCGGCTGATTCTTCGTCCAAGGCTTTGCGAAGCCCAGCTTCGCGGTCCTGGAATTCGCGTTGCTTGACCACGATCAGCTTGGCAATTTCTTCCTTCTTGGCCGCGACGAGTTCCGTCTGCATCTTGTTCTGAAGGTCAGCAATTTCGTTGCGGAGTTTCAGAAGATCTGCTTGTGCCATGTTCCGTTTTTGGTTCATGAGGGCCGCGAAGTGTTGCCACTTCTTGTAGTCACGCATGACTTTGGCCACGTTGAACACCGCCACGCGACCCGAGGCTTTCGGAGCTGATGGTGCAGCACCGGGTGCTTGAGCTTGAACGTAAGAGGTATAAGAGACCCCCGCGCCGATCACGACGAGCGCCAACAAGTACGCATACAACCGCTTCATCGAACCTGCCCTCCTCTGGCAATTTCGTGGGGGCTTTCTGTCCCGGAAATCCCCACCTGAGTTCGGCATCCCATGCCGTTCCCCTATCCTGTCTACTCGCTTGTACCCGACAGGAATTTTGGCGTCAATCGGACTTTGGAACGCGGTCTGAATGAAAAAACCCGGCTCGTGTCGATGGCTGCGAACAGCGACATCCACACAAGCCGGGCGAGAGTGACAAGATTCGAACTTAGGCCGCGACGGCAGGTGTGAAGAACTTCTTGCGGACCGCAGCACCTAAGCCGAGCAAGCCAGCCGCGAGGCCGAGCATCGTGGTCGGCTCAGGCACGGGGATGAACTCCAGAACCAGGTTGTTCCCTGTGCGGCTCAGGATCAACTGATCCCCGGTGGCCAAAGTTGGCAGGCCCGAGAAGTCAATGACGATCGGGCCTGTGGCTCCCGTGCCCTGAACCCACTTGCCATACTGGAAGCCATCCGCGACGCCTGTAGCATTGAGTTGCAGTGTGGTGCCGCTCGTCAGTTCGGCGATGTTCCAAGTCCCACCAGTCGTGACGCTGAACCCCGAGATGTCGTCGACTTTGAGGATCGCGCCTGTCTTCAAGTCGAGTGTGCTGGCCCCAACGAGCAGCTTGCTGCTCGTGCCACTGGCCGCGAGGTTGGCGAACAAGTTCCCGCCGCTTTGGACGGTGACATTACCAGTCGTGAGGTTGCCAGCAAGGATCCCCGTGCCGCCACGAATCGTACCACCGGTCGTGACTGTGGTGGCACCGGTGATGATGCCAGTTCCAGCGAGGGTGCCAGTGTTATTCACAGTGACAGTGCCGGTACCGGTTGCGCTACCGGCTGTGTTGCCAGCGACAAGCGTGCCACCACTAATGGTGGTGCCGCCGGTGTAGGTGTTGGTCCCAGTCAGAGTGAGGGCATTGGTGCTCGTGCTACTCAAAGTCACGCTACCCGTGCCTGCGATGATGCCTTGTAGCGTGGCGACAGCGCCGTTGCCGAAGGTGGTGTCTGCGGTTTGGTTCACCGTCAAGGCGGTTCCGGTCAGAGTGAGGGTTTGTGTCTGTGTGCCGGTGGTGTCGATCCAGACAGTGTTGAGGTTACCGACCGTTTGAGCACTGTTCAGTAACGTCACCGCTGTGTTATTACCAGTCGCTTGTGCGAGTGACAGGGCGCCATTGCCAATTCGGCTAGTTGCGTTGGCGATGATAGTCCCGTTAGTCACGATATTGCCACCCGTCAATGCCGCGTTGGCAGCATTGAGAGTGAGGGTGCCACCGCCCGTTTTTGTCAGCGTAAATGCACCAGACAAATTGCCGTCAAGCCGAAGGATGCTTCCTGAGCCATCAACGTGAATGCCAGAATCGGATGCCATAGTCACTGCGTTCGCTAAGGTCGATGTGCCAGAGCCTTCGTTCCGCAATGCTCCGAGCTGACCGGAGGTTTCAGTAGTGCCAGTACCATTGATGGTGATGACTGCAGCCCCAAAATTATATGCCCCACTGTTGGTGCCAAAATTCAACTGGCCCCCGCTAGCGACGTTGATTGCCGAAGTAGCATTTGCAACACCTGTGGCAGTGAACCGTAAACGACCCTGGTTAATGATGGTCGCCCCAGTGTAAGCCTTAGCAACAGATGTCAACGAAAGTCGTCCAGCGCCGCTCTTGATGAAATCGGCACTACCCGTGATCGCCCCAGTGAAGGTTGCCGCAGCCGCACCAGTCGCAGCCGTGTTGTTGACGACGACCTCAAGGTTGCTTGCCATTGTGACAGAAGCAAGGATGGTGATCCCGTTGGTTAAAGTCCCTGTTCCATTAACGGTCATCAAAGCGTTTCCACTCGAAGCTTGCATCGTCAACGAGCCAGAAGTCCCGTTCGATAGAGTGTGAGTCTGTCCCATAGCTGTAGTGTTATGCACGAAACTCAACGAACCAGCGGTAATAGCTGCATCGAGTGTCGTGGTTTGTGCAGCAGTGTGCGGATTAAACGTCGCCGCGACACCGACGCCGTTCGGCACTCCGCTCGGCGTCCAGTTTCCGGCTGTGTTCCAACTATTGGTGCCAGAGACAAAGTTAAACGTCTGGCCCCAGGATGTGGGTAGCACACAGGCGACTGCCAGCATGGCGAGCGAGAATTTTGTAACGAATCTCATAAAATTGCTCCGGTATTTAAGCATATTTCCATCTTAAGCAGCCTCACGAGCCGCCACACAGTGGGAATTCGTGAAGAATGGGTAAACTTTAACGATGGCGGCTGGGCGGCGCGTTCGTGCCGATTGTTCCGACGGGATCTGAGCGAATTTGGATGGGTATTTTGATTTTTATGTAGATTTCAAGAAGATCGCTCGGTCTGTGGTTTCATCTCGACCTTGGATACAATCCTTAAGTCAGTCCAACCTCCATAGGGAACGAGATGGCCAGAATTGGGCTTTTTGGCGGGGCGTTTGACCCGGTCCATGTTGGGCATTTGATCCTGGCCGAGCGCTGCCGCGAAGAAGCGAAGCTGGATGAAGTCTGGTTTGTGCCGAGCTACAAGCCGCCGCACAAAACCGAACGGCAGATGTCGCGCTTTGATGCCCGCGTCGAGATGACGACCCTGGCAATCACGGCCCAGCCTGTCTTCCGCGTCTCGGAGATCGAACGGGAGTTGCCGTCGCCGAGCTACACCGTCAGCACGGTGATGGAGTTGAAGGCTCAGCACCCGGAGCACCAGTACTCGCTCATCGTCGGGGCGGATTCGCTCGTCGATTTACCGGGTTGGTATCACCCGCAAGAGTTGGTGCAGGAAGTCGAGTTGATCGTCGTCCCCCGGCCTGGGAACGAGGTCATGTCCGCGGATCGGCTCGCGGCGTTATTGCAGGTCAACGAGGTGCGGTTGACGGTGGTCCCTTGCCCGCTGATGGAGATTGCCAGCCGGGACCTGCGCCGACGAGTGCAGGAAAACCGCAGCATCCGCTATCTCGTGCCACGAGCGGTCGAGGAATACATCCGCGAGAAGAAACTGTACGTAGGTTGATCCCTTCTCCCCTTGCGGGCTTGGGAATGGTCACAAGTCGTTTTCGGTTGGAAATGCAACCTCACCCCCAGCCCCTCTCCGAAACGGAGAGGGGTGCAGGAAGATGCGGAAAACAGCATGTTTCATGGGGTTTTCTCCCCCTTCTCTGCTTCGGAGAAGGGGGTTGGGGGATGAAGTTGCCTTTGGAAATCGGAGATGCCTACCTCAGACACTCGCCTTTTATGGTTGGTAGACACCTTGCCCAGGAGTCCTATGCAAACGGCTTTCCGTCCGTCGGTTCATGGTTTCTCGTTCCCCAACTCATTCCCGCCGGGCACACCCGTCGTGAAGATCCCCTCGCCGATTGGGGAAATCACGATCGGCGATGCTCAATATGGCCTGTGTGGCGGCATGATTTTCGCGGCCCTCGACTTCTTCCTCTGGGGCCAGGCTCGTTACGAAGAACGGAACGAACTCAGCATCCGTTACTTCTCACGCCGACTGATCGATAGCTGGTGCATGCCGTTCGGCGTGATGAAGTATTACGATGGCCAATGTCGGCCGGGCGGTTCACGGTTCCTCGCTGGGGTGCGAGTGCTCGAAGGTCTCACCCGGCAGACGATCACGACCGAATGGCCCAAGATCAAGGAGTGCCTCGATACCGGCATGCCCGCACCACTGGGCATCGTCAACCCCTACAGTTACAACCCTGGCCAACTCGCCCGCAACCACCAAGTCTTGGCCGTCGGCTATGAGCTTCAAGGCGACGATGTAACGTTAAACGTCTACGACCCCAACCACCCGCTTCAAGACGACACTTACCTTCGTTTCTCGCTCCTCGACCCCGACGCCGAGCAACTCGTCTCGCACAGTCACGACCACCCCACCCGTGGCCTCTTCCTCACGCAATACTCCCGACCGTCCGACCCGCCACCGCTGCCATGACCGCCTGAGCGGCCCGGTGACCGGAGGTCAAGGCGCCATCGATGCTGGCGTTATCGAGGTGGTCCCCGGCAAGCCAGAGGCCATCGGCGAGGCGGTTCGGGCGTTGCCAGGGGTCAAGTTCACCGGGCATCTGGCTGGGCAGAGATTCGGGGATACGGTAGGTTCGCAGGTGTAGCCAACCGGAGACTTCGCTGCCAAACCAGTCGTTCAATTCTCTACGCACCGCCGCTTCAAGATCCGCACGGTCTGGGGTGCCGATCAAACTCACACTGATGAGGTTGGCTCTGTTAGGGGCATAGTCTCGAGCCACGTCGGACATCACCGCGACCGTGTTGACCAGTTGACCACGTTCGCCATTCACGGCTAGGATCGGCTCGCCCAGTGGGGATTTCATGGCTGCAAAGTAAAGCGTCGTGTTGCCGTTCCAACGTCTTGTGGGGAGATCGATGCCCAGGCTTCGCGCGGCATTCGGCGGCACCGCCACGACCACCGCCCGTGCCGTGAGGACTTCGCCAGAAACCAGCGTCACGCGGCCAGGCGAGACCTCACGCACCGGGCAACTGAGCCGCACCGAGTTGGCGGGTAGATTTCTGGCGAGTTGATCGGGGATCGCTTGCATCCCCGCCATCGGCACGGCACCCGGCCCCGCCGCGAACATGGTGAAGACGAACTGCAAGAACCTGGACGACGTCTGTAACCCGTCTTCCAGAAACACCCCGCCAAAGAACGGCACCGCCAGTCGTTCGATGAAAGTCGATGAGAAGCCAAATTGATCCAGAAATTGCCGCGTGGTCAATTCGGGTCGTCGGACGAGCTGCTCGAAGCCGATGCGATCGTAGTGCAGTTTCAAGCGTGCCAACCCGAGCTTGTCCCTGAACGTGCCGATGGGGTTGAACAACGACTTCAGCCCCGTGATTGGCTCATGGCGAGGATCCGCGACGCGATGGAACTTCCCCTGATACCGCACCTGAGCACCGGGGGTGAAGTGTTGCAAATCGAGGTCGAGGTAATCCAAAACGCGGCGTGCTTCGGGGTAACTGGGTAGGAAGATTTGAAAGCCACGATCGAGCCGAAAACCTTCGAAGACATCGGTGCGGACTCGCCCACCCACGGCATCTGCGGCTTCAAGTATCTGGAAGGAGAAGCCACACTCAAAGAGCCGACCCGCACAAGCCAAACCCGCCAGGCCACCACCGACGATCAGGACATCCGTCATCGCGCCGCACCCTCATGCCGTGCCTGGTAGGATCGAAGCAGGATCAAGCCGAACGGCACCCACCAGATGATATCGTTGAAGAAGTTCGTGACGATCAACTCCGGCGGCGTCTCGCCTTGGATCACACCATAGACGTAGCCGATCGGCCCGAAGATCTTGCCCAAGAAGCCCACGAGCACCACGGGCCAGTGGGTCAGCGGTGCCCGTGCCGCAGCGATGTAACCGATGCCGTAGACGCCGACAATCATGCCGATGCACTGCCAGAGCTGCGGATAATCCAGAGGTTTACCCTCCTTCTGCAACCCGGACCAAGCAAACGAAAACGACGGCAACAGGATCACAAACAGGCCCCAGGCGAGGTTATACACCCCGGCGGCTCGCAAGACCCAAGTCATCCAACGCGGCGAACTCATGCTCAAAACCCCAGAAGTACCATCAACCAACCGCAACCGATGATAGGCCCACCACCGGGAGTTTCTCGAATCACGGGGCACCAACTCGCCGAAGGTGGCAGGGCTTTCATAAAACAGGCGATTGCGAGAGTTCCCCGTCTGAGGTTGGATTTGCGATGATTCCGATTGATCTGTCTGGCAAAGTGGCCCTGGTCACCGGTGTGGGTGACAACGAGAGCTTTGCCTGGTTCATTGCCAAGTATCTCAACGCCGCCGGGGCGAAGATCGTCCTCGCCAGCCATCCGCGGGTCTGTGGCATCGTCGATACCTTCCTGACCCGCGACACCGACAAAGAGTCTCGCGCCTTGCCCTACGGCCGGGGCGAGTTGAAGGTCGAGAAGTTGGTCCCTTGCGACGCCAGCTACGACACTATGGACGATGTCCCCGAAGAGATCAAAACCGATCGCCGGTATGCCAAGTTCAACGCGGACTACTCGATTGATGGCATGGTCAAGTCCGTCGGCGAGGAGTTCGGCGGCATCGACATCCTGATCCACTCGATCGCCTTCAGCCGCGAAATCACCAAGTCCCAAAAAGACACCAGTCGGAAAGCTTACGCCGAAGCCCTGGGCATCTCCGCCTACTCCCTCACGAGCTTGCTGAGAAGTGCTGAGCCGTACATGGCGAACCGACCCGGTGGTGCCTCGGCCGTCGGCCTGACTTACCTCGGTGGCGATCGCGTGATCCCTTATTACGGCGGTGGGATGTCCACGGCGAAAGCTGCCCTGCAGATCGACGCCAAGCAACTGGCCTGCACCCTGGGGCCGAAGAACATCCGCGTGAACCTCATCTCCGCCGGGCCATACGCCAGCCGAGCCGCCCGGTCGATCCGACCTGGGGAATTCGAGAAATCCATCGATCATGCCGCCAGCAAGTCCCCGTTGCCACGAGCGATCGCACCTTCGGAAGTCGCCGAGTCGACGCTGTACCTCGTCTCGTCGCTCTCCTCCGCCGTCACTGGCCACATCCTCTATGTGGACTGTGGCTACAACGTGATGGGAACTTAGAAGAATTGCGGATTTCGGATTTCGGAATCTTCAAGAATTTCGGAATGCGGATTTCGGATTTCGGAATTGAAGACATGCAAAGAGATGAATTCGGTTCTTGTCTTCGATTCCGAAATTCGCAATCCGCATTCCGAAATTCACGATCATGAATGTAGCTTTGGCTCTTTGAAGGGTACCTCCTGATGCCGGATTTCAGTGCGATTCAAGCGGGTTTTGCGACCATTGATGCGGACCCAGCCATCAAGGCCAAGGCCCTCGAGTTCTTGACCACGTGGCTCACCCACGCGGACTACGCCGCGTATCGCCCTCAGATTGAAGCCCTGGTTGCCGCCAAGAATTGGTCGGTGCTGCTGGATAGCTTCTATCAGGTGTTGCCGTTTGGGACGGGCGGTCGGCGTGGGGCTGTGGGCATCGGGCCGAATCGCATGAACCTGTGGACGGTCGGCGCGAGCGTGCAAGGGCACTGCGATTACCTCAAAGAGCGATTCCCCGGCGACTCGAACTTGCAGGTCGTGTTGGCGTACGATGTCCGGCAGTTCTCGGATAAACGGGGCGTCTACCAGGCCAGCCTACCAAACCCTGTCTTGGGCCTCACCAGCCGGAACTTTTGCGAGTATGCGGCGAGTGTCTATGCCTCCAACGGCATTCACTCGCACATTTTGCCCGAAGGCTCGAAGAAGTACGTGCCAACGCCGGAGCTGTCCTTCGCCATCCGCCATCTGAAGGCCCACGGTGGCCTGAACATGACGGCGAGCCACAACCCACCGGACGACAACGGCAGCAAGTTCTACGACGAGCGCGGCGCCCAGCCGGTGCCGCCGGAAGATCAGTTGATGTCGGACTTCGTCGACAAAGTCGAGACGATCCGCAGCATCCCTTGGCCTGAAGCGGTGAAGTCTGGGAAGGTTCACTTCCTCGATCCGAGCGTCCACACGGCCTACATCGAGTTGTGTCGTAAACAAAGCCTGATCCCACCGCCGAAGCAAGACGAGATCCGCGTCGTCTACACGCCACTGCATGGCGTCGGCGGCTTTTGTGCGGGCGAGACGCTCGAAGCGGCGGGCTTCAAGCTGATCCCGGTGCCCGAACAAGCCGAGCCGAATGGCCTCTTTCCGAATGTGACCAAGTCGCCGAACCCGGAAGTCCCCGAGTGCATGGACCGTGCCGAGGTCGTGGCCACCGAGAAGAAGGCGGACATCGTTATCGCCACGGACCCGGACGCGGACCGCATCGGCGGCCTAGCCTCGATGAATGTGGGTGGTGGGGCACCGTTCCGCTTCATCTCGGGTCAAGAGATTGCAGCCCTGCTGACGCACTTCAAACTCGCTCGCCTCGCGAGTGCGGGTGACCTGCCCGAGTCGGCCTTGGTCGTGACCACGGAAGTGACCATCGGCCAGATCGTCCGCATCGCTCGGCACTTCAACACCCAAGTGATTCACGATCTGCTGGTGGGTTTCAAATATCACGCCGACGTTTTGAAACAGCTCGAAACGACTGGGCAATTTGGCGACGTGCAAGGGAAGACCAGCGACTTCGTGATCGCCACCGAGGAGAGCCATGGCATCCTGGCCACGGAACACCTGCGCGACAAAGACAGCGCCTGTGCGGCTCTTCTCATGGCCGAGTTGGCCCTGCACCTGAAGCGCCAAGGCCGGACCATCCCCGAGTTCCTCGAAGACTTGGCTCGCCAGTTCGGTTACTTCAAAAACGAGTTGGTCAACATCATCCTGCCGGGCGTCGAGGGCAAACGGGACATGACCCGCATGCTCGACAAGCTCCGCACCAGCCCCCCGAAGACCATCGGCGGCCTCGCCGTCACGGGCTTCGAAGACCTGCGTGACGAAGCTGGGAAGATGGGGCCATTCAAAGGCGACACGGATAAGGCCGCGCGGAACTTCCTGATCTTCCGGCTCACCGGGCCAGACGGCTTGCTCGCCAAGGTTTGCTTACGCCCCAGCGGCACCGAGCCGAAGGCGAAAGCCTACATGGAAGTCAGCTCGCCCCCGATGCCGCCCGGCACCCCGGACGCCACCTGGCAAGCGACCATCGCCCAAGTCAACCAACTCGCCGAGGCGATCAAGACCGACTTCATGAACCTAGCGAAACCTTGATGCGGACTATGTTTTAACCACGAATCACACGAATCACACGAATCAGAAGTGAGGAGCAGATCGAACTGGGTGGCACTAAGCGCCGGTCCCTACTTGGGAGCGTCCAGACAAACAAGTCCCCGACTCTCCCAAGTAGAGAGCGGCTCTTCAAACCCTGAACAAATCGATTTGAATGTTTTCTCATTCGTGTAATTCGTGTGATTCGTGGTTAAGACTCTTATCCAATTCAGCC
This sequence comes from Fimbriiglobus sp., assembly GCA_051659845.1. Lineage (GTDB taxonomy): Bacteria > Planctomycetota > Planctomycetia > Gemmatales > Gemmataceae > Fimbriiglobus. Next base: position 25,928 of record JBOFPH010000021.1, read on the forward strand.
TGCGCGGGAAAAGTGAACTAGGTTACTCCGAGACAGGAGTGGCTAAGTATGAACGTATTGAACAGGATTTCACCGCAGGTTTGGGTACAGGGTGAGCGCGTGACCCAACCGACCTCCGATGTCCCGCTTCCACCCGAACAAGAGCAGACCACGGGCTTGCGTCGTGGGCTTTACGTCACGCTGGGGTTTGTGTTCCTCGGTGTTGCGTACATCGGCGCCATCACGCCGGGCTTCCCGACCTTGGTCTGGCTACTCGCCTCCAGCTACTTCTTCGCGCGGTCCTATCCGCGGATGCATGCCTGGCTTTGGTATTCGCCACTCTTCGGCCCACTGCTCCGTGATTGGCAACTGCATGGTGGCATGAGACGGAAGTCCAAGCTGATCGCCGTCACGGCCATGATCACGGCTTGCACCCTGAGTGCCGTCTTCGCCAACATCCCGGATTGGGTCCGGTTCACGATCGCAGGCTGTGGCTTGATCGGCTTCTGCGTCGTGATTTTCGCGGTGAAGACGGTCAGGGTTTCCGAGTCCAAATGACGTCCAAGAATCGCATCGCATCTGGTGTGCCGGTGCGGTTGCGGAACTCGACATACTGCTTCTCAAAATGGCCCGAGTCGATTCGGAACACATCGCGCTCGAAGTGAGTTAAGCCACTCTCGAAGCCACTCCATTTCCAGATCAACTTCCCCTCAACGAGCTTCAGTTCGGCTTCGCCATACGCAGCATCGGTGTAGGTGCCGGTGAAGCGATCGAGTGGAGCCGAGGGCCGGGTGCCGGGGGTACGTCGGCGATTGTCGGCATCGAGCTTCGCGGCTTTCACGGAGCGCTCATCCGCTTCGAGCTTCAGGAAGTAGTTGTTCCAATCGCGGGGGTTGGTCGGTTTCCAGAGTTCGTCGAGCAGTGTGTAAGCGAGGGCGATGTTCATCTTGGATTGGTGAATGTTGCTGAAGATGGCGATGCCGAGCTTCTCGGAGGGCACGAAGAGAATCATGGTTCGGAAGCCATCCATGACGCCACCGTGGGCGATCACCTCCCGGCCCTGGTAATCGAAGTTCACCCAGCCTAAGCCGTACATCACCTTCTTGGAGTCGGGGTAGACCGGGCCGATGGTCTCGTCCTTGGGCATCTCGGTGATACCCACCCAAGTCTCGCGGATCGGTTTCTCAGCGTTCACCAAGAACTTGAGCCAACGAGCCGCATCATCTGCGGTCGTGTAGACCGAGCCAGCCGCATTCGGCTCCCGCAGGACGTACTCTGGCATGAGGCTGATGTCGCCGCTCGCGAGCCGTTGATAGCCTTTGGCCCGGTTCTTGATCTTCGCGGCACTTTGTGAATCCGTGAGTGTCGAAGCCATGCCGAGGGGTTTCAACAGCTTGGCTTGGAGTAATTCCTCCCACTTGGCTCCACCAGCGTTCTCCGCGATTTGCCCGGCGACCATGTACATGAGTGTCGAGTAATCGTAATGCGCACGGTTCGGGTGGGTGGGTTTCAGGAAAGCCATCCGGCGGAAGACTTCGGCACGATCCCAGGGTGCGTGATACCAGAGGTAGTCATGCGACGGAACACCCGTGCGGTGGCTCAGAGCATCGCGGATCGTCAGCGATTGGGCATGGGCTTTGTCTGCGAGTTGGAAAGTGGGGAAGTGCTTTTGAATTGGGTCATCCCACCGGAGTTTCCCATCCTCGACGAGCTTAGCGAGCAATGTGGACGTCAGAGCCTTGGTGCAAGAACCCAGGGGGTAAAGCGTCTGCAGATCAACGTCGGGTCCGTGGCTTTTGTTAAGAATCGATTCCTGATCACGGACCATGACCACCGTGCAGTTGGGCATCTTCCACGCCGTCATCGCGGTGGTGATGGCATCGGGTGGCGTCGTGAGAAGAGAAGCGAGCAAGACCCAGGTCATGAGAGGTCTCGGGAAAGAAAAACGGCCCGCTCGAAGGAGCAGGCCGTGGATGTTATCTGGTTTGAGTGTGGCTTAGATGCCCGGGTTGCCACTGAAGCCAGGCTTGCCGCCCGCTCCGCCGCCGAACCCACCACCGCCGAAGCCACCGCCACCGAAACCACCCTGGCCGCCACCACCGAACCCACCACCGCCGAAGCCACCTTGGCCGCCACCGAAACCACCTTGGCCGCCACCGAAACCACCTTGGCCGCCGAAGCCGCCTTGACCACCACCGAAACCACCTTGGCCGCCGAAGCCGCCTTGACCACCACCGAAGCCACCTTGGCCGCCACCGAAGCCACCTTGGCCACCAATGCCACCACCACCACCGATGCCACCCATACCGGCAGGTGGGGTGTAAACGGGAACGATGCGAATGCCGATGCCGTTGTAGCCGAGGCCACCGCTAATGCCACCAGCTATGCCGCTGAGACCACCGCCACCGATGCCACCTTGGCCGCCACCGAAGCCGCCCTGACCACCACCGAAGCCACCCTGGCCGCCGCCCTGACCGAACTGGCCGCCGCCGCCACCGAAGCCGCCCTGGCCACCGCCAAAGCCACCCTGGCCGCCGCCGAAACCACCACCACCGAAACCACCGCCACCCTGGCCGCCGCCGAAGCCGCCTTGGCCACCGCCACCGAAGCCACCTTGGCCGCCACCAAAGCCGCCCTGACCACCACCGAAGCCACCTTGGCCGCCACCGATGCCGCCTTGGCCACCGATGCCACCCTGGCCGCCTTGACCCATGCCGCCGATGCCACCCCAGAGGCCCATGCCTGGTGGGATGACAAGGTCACTCGGGCGAAGGGGGGTTGGCACAGGAGCCGGGAGGTAGCGAGCACCGCGGTATTGTGGGATGCTGCGAGCTGGGCGAACAGGAGTTGGCCCTTGAGCGAAGGCTTGCCGTTCCAGCAATGTGGAAGCACCCGCGAAGACGCCGAGTGCGGTTGCGGTACCGGCCATCCAGCGGGCGATCTGACGGAACTGAAACATGGGTAAGCCTCAAGAACGGTGAGTTCGGTATTACAAGTGTAGACGATCGAGTGAGCCAAAACCATCCAAGGTTTCTTCACCCACCCTTTATGACGCCGTTCCTTCAGCACAGATTATCTTGAACGGGAAGTTTTTCGGCGTCAATTCAGAAGGACCGCGAAGAGAGGAAGTTACCCATCTCCCCCCGCGCCCCACGGCAAGATCGTTACGGCCCGCACGCAGGTTTCCCTCCTTTACCTAACATCCGGAGCTTGACTCTGTTGGTGAAAAAAGCCTGGAAAAGTTCTTGGAAGCCTCCGTTTTCGCCCCAAAAACGCTTGACCGCACCAACCCCGTCGGTATTGTCCGCATCCACTATGCCCAGGTGGTGTTCAGCTTCGCCAGAAGTTGGTCACTACCGGGTGGGGAAAATCTTGTGTCGCGGTTGGGGAGCTGCGCACGAGTTCGATGGTCCTCGGCATTAAGGGGGATGCGCACATGCGCAAAATGCACCTGAAATTGTTGGCTGGCTGGCTGATCGCCACCGCCGTGTTCCTGACCGGCACGAAGCCGGCTCAAGCCCAAGTCGCGGATTATGCCGTACCCGGCAACCCGTCGATTAACGCACCCTTGCCCACCGGGAACCCCGGCGGCCATGGCGTGTTCGTGACGGGGGAGTTCTTGATGCTCACCCAGACCCGTGCTCTCGGCGATCAAACGATCGCCGTCCGCGGGCTTCTGGATTCACGCGGCCTTATCACAGGCTTGCCTGGCGGCCTGATCGGCAGCGGTCGGGAAGCCCTGAGCACGAAGGACTTGCCACGGCGGTCCTGGAATCCTGGCTTCACGGTCGGCATTGGTTACAAGTTCGATGAAGGGACGTCAGTCTACGCGAACTACTCGCACATCATGTCGCACAGCTCGCACGCGGGTGCCTCGCTGGTGCCACCGTTCTTCCGAGGCTCCGCGGACCTCTCGGATACCTTCCTGACTGCGGGTGTCTTCAACTTCCCGCCTCAATACGCGGGGCCAACCGTCAAGACCACACTCGACGACACCAACGGCGACGGTGTCATTGACACCGGCGAAGGTGGCAACTTCTACGGCATCTGGAACGGTGCGAGTGTGATGGACATTCAGTTCGACCAATGGTTCAACCAAGCTGAAATCGGTGCACGCGTTCCGCTCTTCCAAACGGAATACTCCCGCATCTACGGTTTGGCCGGGGGTCGGTTCAACATGTTCATGGAACGCTTCAAGTGGCGGACCGTCAGCTACGACATCAACGGTGTCGCTGGCCCACGGGATGCGGCTCTGTACTCCAACACGCTCTCGCAGCGGATGTATGGTCCCTTCATCGGTTGCGGCCATGAAGCCTACATCGGCAAGTCGATCGGCATCAGCTTGGACGTCACTGCCGCGGCACTCTTGAACGTCGTCAAGCAACGGGCCAAGTACGAGTTGCAATCCCAAGAAATCCAAAACAAGCTCTCTCGCGATGAATTCGGGATCGTCCCGAGCTTTACCGCCAACCTGAACGTCACCTGGTACCCGCTCGAAGGGGTTCAACTCCGCGCTGGTTACAATGCCTGGACCTTCTTCAACACCTTGTACATGAACGAACCCGTGGGCTTCAACTACGGCTCGCTCGACCCGGCTTACGATCCCAAAGTCTTCCGGATCATTCACGGTGTGAACGTGGGCATGGGTATCTTCTTCTAAGAAGCACTCAGTCCTGGGCGGACGGCACGGTGCAACCGGTTTCCGCCCCAAGATTCTGACCGCCGATTTTATCCCCACCGTGATGCTCGTCTCACGAGCATCACGGTTGTTGTGGGATAGGAATTGCCGGGTTCTCCGATGGGGCTACAATCTGCCTGAGCTGCCTTTTGTCCGGATTCATCACGGATCCGAACCGCAAGCAGAATACACGGCACACGTAGCACACCACAGAGGACACCGTATGGCCCCGGGCCAAGTTGACACGCCACCGGCTAGCTTCCGCAAAATGTTCTTGTGGACCGAGATCTTCCGCACCTTCCAGGTCGCGATTGATCCCAAGAAGTTGATCGCCGCGGCGGCAGGCATCCTTGTGATGTCCTTCGGATGGTTCATCCTCTCGAATATCTTCTACTACAAAGCGCCGGATCGCAAAGACGAGACGCGCTACGGAACCAAGGTGATCCAAGAAGCCTTCAAGGGTGTCAAAAACCCGGACGGCACAGACCTCACCGAACAGCAGTATCAGCAAGAAGCCGAAAAGGCTTTCAACCGGGACAAGACCCAATGGGAGAACCTGGACGCCCTCGCTGGGCCGAACGGTCGGCTGCGAACACTGCCTTGGTACGAATACCGTGGGCCAAACCCATACACCTTCCTCACCTCCATCGCCAGCGGTAACCCTGCGACCATTCAATCGTCTTTCAGTGGGTTCTTCAGCGGCACATTGCCGATGCTGGTCGAGCCGCTCGTCAAGCTGTTGCTTCCGGTCGTGAAAATCGTTGATCCTGATGTCTCGCCACTCACCAAGCTCTACCTGTTGCTCTGCCTCTTTTGGAGTGTTGCGACGTGGGCGTTCTTTGGTGGTGTCATCACTCGCATCGCGGCGATGAACTTCACCGGCAAAGAACGTATCAGCCTCTCTCAAGCCGTGAGCTTCGTCAAAGACAAATACCTGGATTACGTCCTGTCGCCGATCGTCCCCGTGGGCATCATTGGCGTCGTGACCTTAGTGATGATGGTTTACGCCTTCGTGGCTCTGATCCCAGCCGTCGGGGACTGGGTGCTCTACGGCCTCGGCATGCCTCTGGTGATTCTCGGCGGCTTGGTCATGGTCGTGCTCCTGATCGGCCTGATCGGTTACCCACTGATGTACGCCACGATCAGCGTGGAAGGGACCGATACGTTCGATTCGCTGAGCCGGACTTACAACTACGTCTACCAAGCTCCTTGGAACTACGCCTGGTATTCGATCGTCTCGATTCTCTACGGTGCCATCGTGACCTTCGCGCTGATCTTCGCAGGCTCGATGACTGTTTACCTCGGCAAGTGGGCCATCACCCAGACGCCGATGAATGAGTCCGTCAACCGCAAGCCGGACTACCTCTTCATCTACGCTCCCGAGTCCTTCGGCTGGCGTCAGTTGTTCCTCAAGGGGAGCGACCTGGAGATGGTGGAAGAGAAGAACGCAGACGGAACCACCAAACATGGTGTGTACACCTACGCCAAACCCGAAGAGGCGAAGTCTTACAACAAGAACATTTGGACGATGGACAAGATCGGCGCTGGCATGGTCAGCTTCTGGCTCACCGCGTTCTTCATGATCATCGTTGGCTTCAGCTACTCGTACTTCTGGTCGGCTTCGACCATGATTTACCTGCTGATGCGGAAGAAAGTGGACGACCTCGAACTGGATGAAATCTACATCCCGACAACTCCTCCACCAGCACCCGTGGCACCATCAGCGACCGTGCCACCCGCCCCGACCACCTCGCTGCCAGTGGTCCCACCGCCAGCCCCAGCGCCAGTGGTCCCACCGACGCCACCGGCGCCACTTCCACCAATCCCAGTGGCACCACCTGTCGTGCCGCCACCAGACGCGCCGCCGATGGAAGCGAAGTAACCGTGGGTTCCCCCTAGGGCTTTGCCCTAGGCTGGTGGAACGGCCCCTTTAGGGCCGAAAAACCCTGGCCCTGAAGGGGCCATTCTGTCAGCCCAGGGCGAAGCCCTGGGTCACAAGCCGAGGTCATTGCAGGATGCCACGACCGGTCTTGCTGTTCACCGGACCTTGGGCCGATATGCCCCTCGAAACCCTGGCCGCCAAGGCCGGGGAATGGGGCTACCAAGGAGTCGAGTTGTGCTGTTGGGGTGATCACCTCGAAGTGCAATTGGGCCTCAGTGATGCCCAATACCCCGCGGCCAGACTCGAACTTCTCGCCCGTCAGGATTTGCAAGTCCCCGTCGTTGCTTGTCACAAAGTCACGCAAGCCATCTCTGATATCGTCGATGCCCGTCACGAAGTCCTCGTTCCCGATTACGTCTGGGGCGATGGCAAACCGGACGGCGTTTCGCACCGCGCCGCCGAGGAGTTGCGGGCGACCTTTCGCCTCGCCGAGAAGCTCGGGGCCAACGTCGTCAGTGGGTTCACGGGTTCGCCCGTCTGGACTTACACCGCAGGCTACCCGGCCCCCAAGCCCGGCATGATCGCCGATGCACTCAAGAAGTTCGCGGGCCAGTGGAACCCGCTTCTCGATGTGGCCCGCGATTGTGGCATCCGCTTCGCTTGCGAGGTCCACCCCGGCCAACTGGCCTTTGACCTCTACTCCACCGAAGTCGTCCTCGATGTGCTCAACGGCCGGGAAGACTTTGGCATTCTCTTTGACCCGAGCCATCTGCACTGGCAAGGCGTCGATCCCGTGGCCTTCTTACGCCGCTTCGCCGATCGCATTTACCATGTCCACATCAAAGACGTCGTCCTGAGTCTTGATGGCCGGGCCGGGCTACTTTCCGGATATTGGCCCAGTGGCGATGTCCGCCGGGGTTGGCAGTTCCGCTCGCCGGGCCGAGGCGGCATCGACTGGGAAGCGATCATCCGCACGTTGAATGACATCGGCTACGATGGCCCGCTCTCCGTCGACTGGCACGACGCCGGCATGGACCGCGAATACGGCGCCGCCGAGGCCTCCCGCTTCGTCCGGCAACTCGATTTTGACCCCCCGGCCCAAGGCCGCCAGATGTTCCGGAGTTGAGCCATGCCCTTCCCCGAGAAAGCCACCGTCGACGCCTGGAAAGCGACCTGGACCAACCGCTTCGTCAAAGTCCAATCCGACCGCCCCGAGCTACAACGCTTCCTGGGCAAAGTGGGCCGAGTCATCACCATCAACTACGGCGGCCAAGCCATCGTCGACTTCGCCGACGGCGGCTGGTACGACATCCCGAACTTCGCCGAAGTCCTCCACGAAGTGACCGACCCCGAAGAACAAAAGCGCTACGACCCCACCGCCAACAGCGCCCAGCGGACGCCGACACGGCAGGGGTAAGGTGGGGATTTTCGTCTGAGTTTCTTTTGATATTCCCGATCTCGCTGATTAGCATTCTGGTAGTGCATCACTTTGCAGAGGGCGAACACATGCGACGTGGTCGGCGGAATATGCTCGCGGCCGTGGTCGGGATTGGGTTGGGGGCGGCTCTCGTCTGGGGGATCGGAGCCCTGGAACGATGGTCCCTGGATGCTGGGCACCGGCAGCGTTTGAAAGGTCCGGCCAACTACAAAGGAAAGATCGTGGTCCCTTCTCCTCACTACGGCGGAGATTTCCTGCTGCTCGACCCAGATGGGCGACCAGATCTGTGCGTCTCGATCCCGCCGACAGTGCAGGTCATGGGGCCGGATGGTAGGACGGCCGTGCTCGCGACTGGGCGGACGGTGAGCTTGTGGATGTTCGGTCCAGTCGCCGAGACCCAGCCGGGCCAGTGCCTTGCGGACCGAGTCGTCATTGAGGAGGACGCGCCGTAGCGGTTCTGCTGAGTCTGATCCTGCGGAGTGGTACCTGCTGAGGAAGATGCGATGACAGAAAGTGAGCGGGAATGGGTGCAGGTCTGTCGGGGCGTTGGCTGGTTGTTCATCACCGGGAGTGCCGGGGCATTTGCTCTCATCGGATGGGGATTCTTCTGGTGTTGGTGGAAGTCAGAAGACATTGCCATGCCCTACTGGTGCCTGTTCTCGGTGATCCTTGGAACGTGTTCCGTCGTGGCTATCGTCACAGCAGTTTGGCTATTTTTCGAGGCCCGACGGACTTGCAAGCAAGCCCTAAACCGGAAGTGAGCTGTTTAGGTCCACATCTGATGACGATCGGTCGGTTCGAAGGCGTGGGGTAGGTGCAGGAACTTCGGGGCTTCGCCTTCGGGCCAGGCGATGGCGAGCACATCGAAGCGGACGTTTTGTCCCAGCAAACCATGACGTTGCAGGTATTCCAGGGCGGCGCGGACGAGCTTCTGTTGCTTGGCGAAGTTGACGCTATCCGCAGGGACTTGCGGATCGGAGCCAGAGGTGGAACGCACTTCGACGATGACGATCGTGTTTCGGTCGGCGGCGATGAGGTCGAGTTCGCCACGTTTGAGATGCACGTTCTGAGCGATGATGCGATAGCCGAGTTTCCGGAGGAACTTGGCGGCGGCGCGTTCGGAGCGCTGGCCAAACCAGCGTTTCCAAAACGACCATCGCCCGAAGCCTGGGCCATCCTCGTGAGGCGGGACCAGGGTTCGGGCGGGAGTGGCCATACTGTGTCGACCTTACTTCTTGGTCGCTTCGGCCTTGGCTTTGCGTTTGGCGGCTCGCTTGCTTTCGCCGGTGGTGTTGGTTTCCTTGTTCGCTGCTGCGGCTGCTGCTGCGACGGCTTCGGCGGCTTGCTTCGCGGCCAGGTCGAGAGCGGCTTGACGCTTGACATCCCCCTTGATCTTCGTCGACTTGCCGACGCGATCGCGGATGTAGTGCAGTTTCGCCCGGCGAACGAGGCCGGCCTTCTTCACTTCGATCTTAGCGATCCGTGGGGAGCTGATCGGGAAGATCCGCTCGACCCCTTCGCCTTGGATCAGCTTGCGAACGGTGACAGTCTCGCGGCCTTGAGCACCGCTGCGGGCGATGACATCGCCTTCGAACGGCTGGACGCGCTCTTTCGCGCCGTCGAGCAGTTTCTGGTGAACGATGATGGTATCCCCGACTTGGAAGTGTGGGATATCAGTCCGGGCGTGTTTCGCTTCGACGAGCGTCAAGAGTTTGTTTTGCATGGCAGGCTCGGCCTTTCTCGGCTCCGCGAACCCGGATGGCCGGGGTCGTGGGGTTAAGGGTTCTCACTTCTTCGCACTGCGGAGTCGGGATTGTTCGGCCCGCCAGGCAGCGATTTTGCCGTGATCTCCGCTTAAGAGAACCTCCGGCACTTCCAGCCCTCGAAACTCTCGAGGGCGGGTATATTGTGGGTATTCTAAAACACCCTCGATTGTATGACTCTCGTCCACGGCACTTTCCTCGTCACCGAGGACACCGGGGATCAGGCGGATGATGGTATCGATCATCATCATCGCGGGGACTTCGCCGCCGTTGCACACGAAATCTCCGATGGAGATTTCGCGGGGCTGAGCCAGTTGGCGGATGCGGTCATCGAATCCCTCGTAGCGCCCGCAGAGCAGGATGTATCGAGGATACTCGGCCAGCTCCGCCACGAGCTTTTGGGTCAACCGTTCTCCGGCGGGGGTGAGCATCACCACTTGGCCGGGGGTTGGGTCGTCGTTCTGGACAGCTTCGAGGCAATCCATCACGGGTTGTGGGCAAAGGACCATTCCAGCGCCACCGCCGAAGGGGCGATCATCAACACGATGATGTTTGTTGGTCGTCCAGTCGCGGATGTTCCAGGCTTTCGTGGTCACAAGACCTGCCGCAATCGCATGTTTGAGCAGGCTTTGCGTGAAATACCCAGAAAACATCTCGGGGAAGAGCGTCAGCACATCAAAGCGGATGGCAGGCACCGGCATGGCTTAGCTCTTGGCAGCGGCCTCAGCAGCCGCGGCTTTCGCCGCCGCTTTTTCGGCGGTCTCGCGGGCTTCGACTTCTTCGAACTTCGCCAGGTACTTGTCAATCAGCACTTGAACGGTGTCCGAAGGCTTCGCGCCCACAGATTGCCAGTACTTGATCCGCGAAGGGATCAGGTGCAGGCGACCTTCTTCATTGTTCGAATGGGGATCGTACATACCCAATTCTTCGATAGCCCGGCCATCGCGTGGTTGACGCTTGTCAATAGCCACGATCCGGAAGTAATGCCGGTGCGTCCGGCCCATTTGTTTCATGCGAATAACGACGGACACAGCCTGATCCTCAGCGCGTTTCGACACCCAAGACTCCGCAATATATCAGAATACCCGAACCTCCGCTACAGCGCCCCAAGGAAAAATCCGAAAGAGTGCCAGAAGCGGGGAAATCGGGAGTTGAGACGCTCACCTGACAGAGTTCCGAGTCCCAAATAAAGAACCGACTTAGCCGAAGTCGGTCTACAAGCCTGAAACCATTCCAGAAGCTGTGGTGGGTTTACCGTCGCTTGTTGTCTGGGGGGAAGGGTACGTTCGTTTGCTTCAGGCCGGGGAGAGCGGGGGCAGCCAGTGGGCGATCCACCCAGGCACTGCCAGCATCTTGGTGGGCCGATGTCGGTGGAGCTTTGCCACTGGCCCACATCAAGACCCGCTTAGTCACCTCGGCGGCTTGCTTCGTGTTCGTCGCGGCTCCGCCAGTCGGGAGGCCCATATCCACATGGAGGTACTTCTGCAGGAGTCGAGCGATGGCGAGAGCGGTCTCTCGGTTCGATTGCCGACCCAGTCCGCGGAGAACATCCAGCGCATCGGGGTTGTCTTTGTTCCAAGCCAAGAGCATCTCAGCAGCCAGAAGCCGGACAGGGCCGGGCTGGTCGGCGTCAGTCATACGATCCAGGAGATCGGGGGTGATCATGCCGAGTTTGTGCATCAGACTGGCGAGTTCGACCCGCATCTGCGGTGGGACATTCGTATTCGTGATCTGTTGGCAAAGTTGGCCTGGTAACGCGGGTTCGGTGCCGGTTTGCAAGACGATCGCGTAATGGGCCATCAAGGTCTGGAGCGCGCGGTCGCCGAGTGGTGCTGCTTCGGCACTCCACGTGACAAGATCGCAGATAGCCACACCGCTGAGACTGTCCGGTGGCAGGTGCATCGGGCCATCTTTGGCGAAATGAGGGTCGGCGAGGGCATCCCGAATGGAATCTCGGATGATGGGCCAACGAGTGTCATGATGGGCGAGAAGCGTCTGGAGCGTCGCGGCCCGCACCTCGGGGGAACGATCCCGGAGATAACCGGCTACAACACCAAGTAGGTCACCATCGCTCATGGCCTGGAGTGATCGAATGCCTGCGGCACGAGTCGGTGGGTCTTGGGTTTTCTGAATGGCGTTGAGCACCATTTCAGCTTCGCCACGTCGCCAGTAGTTCCGCTGTTGTAAGGCGACGAATGCCGCCATTCGGACTTGCATTCGATCGTCGGTCAGAAGCTCCGCAGCGGGGGTGGGGTCATGTTCAAGCACATCCATCAGAACCCGAACCTCGGGGATCGCCGCAAACTCGGCTTCCTGGGTCGGCCAAAAAGTCCGGCGTTGCAACCGACGGGAGTATTCCCTGGCTCGTCGCCGGGGTTCGAGGCCGGTGCGGATCAAGTCATGACCAATAAGTAGACCAACCGCACCGAGGAGCAGAATGCCCTTGCCCAAGCGAGCGGAAGCCGTTGGCTCGTGCCGAGTGACGATCCAGAGCCAACCCAGCGCCACGAGATAGAGGAGAATCACTAATCCGCTCGCCGGGGGTCGCCAAGCGTAGGCATAGCGGACCAAACAGGCCGCCCCGATGAGCGTGGAGATCGCGCCGATCAGCGCAAGACCCGAGTCGTAGCCCACCGCGGTGGAAGCGAGGATGATGGTCGGTGCCAGCAGGATGGCCCAGCTCACGCAACGGATGCGTTGGAGGCCATAAGCCGCGTGTCTCAATTTGGGAACATCATGCATCCTGACTTGCCCGCCCGGTCAGACCGGGTCCAAAACCTGGAGTTGGGGTCCATGCCACTTTAGTTCAAACTTTGCCAAATGCGCGAGAGTTTCCCAAGACTCCTGACTAAAACTCTCAATACGCGGTCGCCACAGACTCGCTAAACTAGGCACAATCGCGCCAGGATTCCGTTGAATTCGGGATGTTGATTAAAGTTCCGCCGAAGCCCGAACTCAGCCCAACTATTCCCAGTTTGCCTCGTCACTAAATAAGGTTCGATTGCGCCGTGGGCATGGGTTAGATTTGTGGGCCGAGCCGAGGATTTCTGCTCTGGTCAAAGTATCTGGCATCATCGTCCACGGCATGATTTAAGTTGAACTGTGGTGAAGTCAGAAGTTTCCCCCGGAAGACTTTTCCGGTTGTAGCGGAGCCTGAAAACGGCTTCGGTTTGGTGGATTCATCCAGGATGCCTGCGGTTCTCACCGGAAGGCTCGTGTGAGTATCGCATCGGAGGAGTGACATCGTGGCAGGGAACAAGAGTCAGAAGATTTCGATCCGTGGCCCACAGCCGGACCGTCGACGGGTTGCTAGCCCGTTTTGGAAGAAGCCCTTCCTCCGGCTCGAAACACTCGAGGCTCGGGAAGTCCCCGCGATCATCACAACGGGTCTGCCCACCTGGCTCGACTCAGGTCCTTATCCCACCGCTAATGGCCAGGTGACGGGCTTAACTGGCTCTCAGCCTGATGCCGTGAGCGGAGCGGTCGTCGATGTGGCTCCTCACCCGACGGACGCGAACATCATGTTCGTCGCGGGTGTCGCCGGGGGCATCTGGCGCACGACCAACGCCCAAGACGCTGACCCGACTTTCACCCCGCTCACAGACTTCTTGCCGAGCTTGTCCATCGCCGCGATGGACATGAACCCTGCCAACCCCAACCAGGTCATCGCTGGCATTGGCGATAAGTCTGCGGCGTCTGGCGGCTTTGGTGGGACATCTGGCGATTTGATCGGTCTCGTTTACTCTGAGAACGCACTCGACCCAGCTCCGACCTTCCGCGTGATCATGGGGCCGAACCGCGAGTTCGAGAACCTGGAAATCACGAGTGTTGCCGTTCGCAACGATTACATCCTCGTGACAGGCAAGGATAATGATGGAACGACGACCCGCGAAGGGGTGTTCCTGAGCCGTGATGGCGGTCTGACCTTCCGCAAGCTGGACAACACCGGTGGCCTCCCGGACCAAGTCTTGCCGGGGCGAGGTTACCTCGAAAGCTATGTCGATCCATCGAACCCGAACCGTGTTTACATCGGTGGCCCGCTCGGGATGTGGCGAACGGACAACATCCTCGCCCAGACTCCTCTCTGGCTGAAGATCGATATCCCCACGATGGCGGTTGGTAACGCGACCGACAACTTAAAGTTTGCCGTTCACTCGTCGCCAGGCAACAACATCGTCTACACAGTCGTGGCGAATGCTGGCGTACCTGGCCCGGTCTTCTGGTCCCCGGACTTTGGCCAAACTTGGAACCAGATGGACCTCGCGGTCGCGCTCAGTTCGCCGCAGTTCATCGAAGACATCCCGAACGGCTCGCCGATCACGATCGATTCGACAGAGCACGGTCTCGCCACGGGCGACCGCATCTTCGTGAGCGGCGTCACCGGGAACCTGGAAGCCAACGGGGTCTGGACCGTCACTCGTACGGGTGCGGACACTTTCACTCTCGATGGCTCCGTGCAAACTGGGGTCTACACCGGTGGCGGGATCTTCCAGAAGATCACCGGGGTCAGCCCAGGCGGACAGACCAGCATTCACTTCGCGTTGGTAGCCGACCCCGCCAGCCCGAACTTGGTCTATCTCGCAGGGGATCGCCAGGACCTCAGCGGCTTTGGGCCGAACGGAACCGGGGCTTCGAACTTCACCGGTAACATCATGCGTGGGAATCGTTCGATCCCACGTGGCTTTGATGCTCTTGCCACGTCGCCACAATGGTCGCCGATCACGGACAATAACGCCCTCGGCACAGCGCCACACGCGGACCATCGCATCCTGGCATTCGATGCCGCTGGCAACCTGATTGATGGCGACGATGGTGGTCTCTACCGCCGTCCTGCTCCTCAGTCCGACTCCAGTGCCTGGGTCTCGATCAACGGCAATCTCGGCTTGGGCCAGCTCAACTCGATCAGCTACGACATCCAAAACAACGTCGTCTTCGGTGGTACCCAGGACACTGGCTCGATCGAACAGCAAATCTCCAAAGGCATTCCAGGCAACAGCAACTGGGACACTGTGACTCAGGGTGATGGTGGTCAATCCGCCGTGGACAACTTCTCCACACCCGGAATTTCGGCACGCTACACCATGGGTAACAACATGGCTGTCGTGGTTCGTCGGGAGTTCAACTCGAAAGGTGTTCAAGTCGGCCTCACTCGCCGAATCCGTTTCGCAGCCATCGACGATCCGACACCATTCAAAGGGATCAACAATGAAGCCGGTTCGAGCTTCGACACCAAGTTCGTTCTCAATACGATCGACCCACGGATGATGCTGATCGGGCTGAACGACAATGTCTACGAAGACAACAACCCAGCTGGCTTCGCCGGAGACGTTGTCGCCAAAGTGACACCCACTGGCTTGACGGGGTTCCTTACGGCGGTCACCTATGGCGGTCGGCAAAGTGGTATCGGGTTCCCGCGGATTTCCTACGTCGGTACCGATGAAGGCGAGCTTTTTGTTCGCGGCTCCGCGGATGGCTGGGTCGAGCTGACCGCGAACATTCAGAAGTCCTTCACGGTTGCGGGTGGGGCTATTCGCTCCATAGTCTCCGACCCCGACAACTGGCGGACAACGTACGTGTTGTACGGCAGTGAAGATCAAACCGATTACTCCAGACCTCACGTCCCGACACAGATTCTCGTGACCGACGACGCTGGGGCGACCTGGCGGGATATTACCGAGAACCTCTGGAGCAAGAGCTACGACAACAACGGTAACCTCGTCGGCGGGCTTTCTTCGAACATCCGCTCGCTGACCATCTGGGATCCGACGCCTGGCGACATCACTGGGGGGAATACAGTCCTCATCGCGGGTGGTGTGGGCGGGGTCTTCCGCTATGTGCCAGGGATCGTCGATCCGAATGCCGCGAGCGGCGGTTGGACCGAGTACGGCACCGGCATGCCGAATGCGATCGTGGATGACGTTGAGATTTACGGCAACCGCCTCGTGGCCGCCACGATGGGTCGTGGAGCCTGGTCGATCGAGGATGTCTCTACGACGATCAAAGTCGCGGCTCAAGTCACGGTCCAAGGCGACGCCTCGGACAACAACTTCACCTTCGGTGGCAGTGGCTCGACTCCGGGCACCGTTCGTGTCTCGGATGGCCAAGGCAACACGCTGATTGTCGAGAAGAACACAGGCGCGAGTTTCCGCTTCGTCGGCTCGACTGGTGCGGACACACTCACACTCCTGGGTAGCGGTCAAGCGGGTGGTGATCTCTCCTTCGTGACCTCTGAGATCATCGCCGACATGGGCAACAATGCCGGCGACACGATCATCATCAACAACGCAGGCCGCACCACGGCTGTCACAGCGACCATCACCAGTAGCAGCGTCGGTGGTGGAGCCGGGGACAACATCTTCGGCGCGGGGTTCCGCTCACAACTCACTTACACCGGCCTGGCTCAAGGGAACCTGATTCTCGACCTCGGCACGCGAGCTGTGAACGGCAACATCGTCAACGTCCACTCCACGGCATCCGCTGCCACGAAGGTGTTCGGGACCAACGGTGGGGACACGTTCATCTTGAACAGCCTGGCCAACAAGGGCATCACTGGAGACTTGAACTCACTCTTCGGCACGATCTCCGTCGATGGCCGTCAAGGTGGTTTCAACTCCCCGAACACCCTTGTGGTCAGTGACTTGTCCACGACGACGGGCAACAACAACGCCAACATCACCGAAACGCAGATCCTGGGTCTCGCAGGTCCGAGCGATGCGGCGGTGATCGAGTACACGAACATCAGCAAGATGAACGTCACTCTTTCGGATTCGTCCTCGCTCGCGGAATCGATTCGTGTGTCGAACCCGGCGGCAGCGCTGGTCCTGAACACGTTGCTCGGCCCAGACACCGTCAACGTCCGAGCGATCAACAACACGGCGGACATCAACACCGGTGGTGGCGACGACTTGATTCGTGTCACGTCTCTCGCTGGGGATTCGAACGAAGGGGACTTGAGTGCGATTCGCGGTTCACTCAACATCGAAGCCGGCAAAGGCGACAACCGCCTGATGATCTCGGACTTCGCCAATCCGTTCGGCAATACTTACGTCATCGCTGAGAAGGTCATCACCGGCGGCACCAGTCTGCCGATCAACTACCTCGCCACCGAGGGCCGCTTCTTTGACACGGCCACGGGCAACGGCGTTTGGGTGCGGGGTTCGAACGCTTCGGATGATACGTTCTCGATCACCTCGACACTGGAAGGGTCGCAAACGGCCCTCGACGGCAACGGCGGCAACGATGGCTTCAACATCGAAGCCCAGAACCTCGGCAAGAGCGCCGAAGTCTTCCTGCGTGGTGGTGTCGGGTCGGACAGCTTCGTGATCACCTCGGGGGTCTTCGGGATCACCTCGAACTTCCTCCGCGTCTCGGGGGGTGGCTTCGGCGTGGACCGCACCACGGTGCTTGGCTTCACCTTTGACGACAAGATCACCCCAGTTTACACCATCAACGACACGACCAACGGCAGCTTGACGGGCGTTGGAAATCCGCTCAACTTCGACACCCTCACCAACTTCGATTACGATGGTCGCGGTGGTCGCAACAACTTCATCTACCGCGAAGCCACGAACGGCAAGTACGGTAGCTTTGCCGCTCCGGAAGCGGGGATCATCTATCAGCCCAAGTCCAAGACGGGTGGCGAAATCCGCTTGACCGGTGTCGGGCCAGTGGTCAACGTGACCAACATCTCCGGTTCGGATACTGGCGGTTTGGTGATCAACGGCGACGCCAACGGCACTGGAGCCATCGACACGCTCACGATCCTCGGCACCAGCGACACGACCCTGGTCCGCACCGGGCCACTCGCTGAAACTGGTTCGCCAAATGGCTCGGATGAAATCACAGTCACCGATCAGTTCGTCACGATCCGTAGCGAAGGGATTGGTCAACTTCGCTCAGTCGCCCCTGGGCTTACGAACGGGAAGCAAACGCTGTCGCTCTTACTCGTCAAAGGGGGTTTGGAATCGACACGCGGCGACGTCTTCAGCGTCACGCCTTCTCGTGATCTGAACATCTTCGTCGATGGCGAAGGCCCACTCCGCAAGCGGAACGGCGACCGCCTCGACATCAACACCGCGGAAGCCCGCTCGATTCAACGTGTCGATGATCCGACCTTCGGCCCACCACAAACCCGCATCATCACTGACAGCGGCAAGAGCGCTGGCTTCCGTGGCTTCGAGAACGCCTCGGGCGCTCGCAGCATCTTCGCGGTCGGTGCTGACATCGGCGGTGGCCCACGGGTGCGTGTCTACGACGCCATCACCAAGGAAGTGCTCTTCGATCGCTTCGTCTACGCTCCGGAGTTCACGGGTGGCGTTCGCGTGGCAACCGGCGATGTCACCGGCGACGGTGTACCGGACCTCGTTGTTTCGGCAGGCTTTGGCGGCGGACCACACATCCAAGTCTTTGACGGCATCGACTTCGCGCCTGTGTCGAGCTTCTTCGCCTACGAAAGCACCTTCCGTGGTGGCTCGTTCATCAGCATCGCGGACCTCACCGGTGATGGCGTCGGCGACATCATCACTGGGGCTGGCAACGGTGGCGGACCACTGGTTAAAGTGTTCGACGCTCAAGGTCGTGCTCTGACGGCCTTCCTGGCCTACGACAAGAACTTCCGGGGTGGTGTCCGCGTCGGTGCGGGGGACGTCAACGGCGATGGCCTCGATGACATTGTCACGGGTGCTGGCGTCGGTGGTGGGCCACTGGTTCGCGTCTTCAATGCTTCGAACCTGAACATCATCACCCAATTCTTCGCCTATGAAGACTCCATGCGAACTGGCATCTTCGTCACAGCGGGTGACCTGGACGGTGACGGCACAGCCGAAGTCGTCGTCGGGCCAGGTGGGAACGAAGTTCCTGAACTCCGCGTGCGGAATGGCCGGGATGGATCGGTTTCGAGCATCAGCGTGTTTGATATTGGCGTGATCTCATCCCCAGATCCACTGCCTACTAATGCCCCGGAAGTGCTTTCGGCTGTTGGCTCTCCAGATGCCGAGATCGGTGGCATCCGAGTGGCGATCACAGATCTCGACGACACGGGGCGTAAGCAAATCGTGACTTCCCGCGGCCCAGGCTACCCATCCCGCGTCCGTGGGTTCACCATTGACCCGCTCGCCGAAACCGGCAACGACCTCGCCTTCGAACCCGAGTTCACCGGCGGCATCTACGTCGGCTAAACAACTCACTCCCGCACGGCGACCCACGCCGTGCGGGCCAATCTTCAATGTCCCGGTTTGTAAGGACTCACCATTTTCGGCATCTCAGTCGTGTGTACTTTTTCCTTTCTCGCCTGACTTTTCTGGGATTATGTTCTAGGTTTCACTCGCAGAGGAACCTTCGTTCCGTTGCGCCTCCTGGCCCCTTCCCTGGAGTGGTGAAACTGATGTCTACAAGCGTGGCTACCGCCGCGACGTTCGAGCACGTCCAGAAAACCTATCGCTCGGGCTTATTCGCCCGTGAGCTGACGCCGGCCGTCAAGAACGTCTCGCTGACGATTCCGACCGGCTCGGTTTTTGGCTTACTCGGTCCCAACCGCGCGGGCAAAACGACTCTCGTCAAACTCCTGCTCTCTTTAAGTGGAGCCACCTCCGGCGCGATGACACGCCTCGGTGAGCCGGTCTCGAAGCGGCACACCCTGGCCCGCATTGGCTACATGCACGAGAACCATGCTTTCCCGCGTTACCTCTCGGCCTCCGAAGTCTTGCACTTCTACGGCGGCATGTCTGGCCTCACGACGCCGAACTTGGTCGATCGTGTGCCAAAGTTGTTGGAGCGCGTGGGCCTCGGTGATCGGGGGCAAGAACCAATTCAACGCTTCAGCAAGGGGATGGTCCAACGCTTGGGCCTCGCTCAAGCCATTATCAACGACCCTGACTTCCTGATTCTCGATGAACCAACCGAAGGCCTCGATTTGATGGGTCGGCAGTTGCTCCGTGAGGTGATCGCGGAATTCCGAAATGCCAAGAAGACCGTCTTGCTCGTGTCGCATGTCCTCGCCGAAGTCGAGGAATTGTGCGACGAGCTGGCCGTGATCGTCAGTGGGCAAGTGGCTTACCGCGGGAACCTCCATTCGCTCATTGGCCCACCAGGGCCTGGTCGGCAATCGCTCGAAGCCGCTCTCCGCAAGATTTACCAGGAAGGAGGCCCATCATGAGCCTGCCCACCGCGATTCGGACCACCCGCTGGATGATCCGAGATACCTTCCGCCAGTCGGTTTCTACCAAGCTCGCTTGGGTGATGCTGACGATTACGTTAGTTTCCACGGTCTTCTGCCTGAGCGTCTCCGTGGAAGGGGACGATCGCCCTGACCCAGCCCGGGACTACCCTGGCCTGCTGACCATGGAAGAAGCGACGCGCATTGGCCGTGAGGCCGCGAAGCGAGAAGGCATTGAGAACCTGAGCGACGAAGATGCCCGCAAACTCGGCTTGGAAGTGGCCAAGAAAGATGGTCTACCGATCGTAGCCGGGAAGGTCTCCTTGGGCTTCGGCATGATCGAAGTGCCCATGGGCCGCCATCGGGAAGACTCCGTCCGGCACATCATGCTCATCCTCGTCGGCTTTGTCGGCGATACGCTCGGTGTCATCCTGGCCCTGCTCTGGACCGCGGGGTTCCTCCCGACTTTCCTCGAACCGCAAGCGGCCACGGTGTTGCTGGCGAAGCCCACTTCGCGCTGGTCGATTCTGCTCGGCAAATACCTCGGCGTGACGCTGTTCGTCGGGCTGAATGCCGCACTCTTCATCCTGGGAACCTGGACCGCCTTGGGGCTGAAGACCAACGTCTGGTACGGGGCTTACTGGCTTGCCGTACCATTGCTGATCGTCAACTTTGGCATCTTCTACGCCGTGAGTGCGTTCTTGGCCGTCTGGACGCGGAGTGCCGTGGCTTGTACCTTCGGCACACTGTTGTTCTGGGTCATTTGCTGGGTGATCAACTACACGCACCACTTCATTGCGGTGAACCCCATCGCCGGGATGGCCGGGTCGTCGTTCCACTTCCTGGATTTCGCGTACTGGTTCTTGCCGAAGCCTTTTGACTTGGGCGGCATCTTCTTTGACGCCCTGCAATCGCAGGATTTGGCTGTGAAGTCACCTGAGTTGCGGACGTTGCAAGAAGCGGGTCGCTTCCGGCCCGAGGCCTCGGTCGCCGCGAGCCTGACCTTTGCCGCGGGAACTCTGGCGCTGGCGGCCTACGAATTTGAGAAGATGGACTATTGAGGCGCGTCAAGGTGGGTTCGAAATCTCAACGGAGACGTTCTAACATTCGACACTTTGGTGTCGAATGTTTAACTTTCTGAGGGGGTGGCTTCGGGGTTCGGGGTCGTCTTCACGCCATGAATGGCGGTGTAGACTTCCTCCCGGTGGACCGAGACATCTTTCGGTGCGACGATCCCCAAACGGACTTTATCTCCGCGAATCTCGACGACCGTGATGATCACGTCATTGTTGATGACGATCGACTCATTCTTTTTTCTGGACAGTACCAGCATGGGAGCCTATCCTTCGGTGCGTCGGGTAGAGCATGGCCAACTCCATGGCGTGCAATGACAAGGTTCGGCCTTTCGGACGCAGTTTCCCAAGCGAAAGCCGACGTTCGCCGAGAACGGTTGCCCGATTCAACGGCACATCCTGAATCAATGCACTGTAAGCCTCAGGGAAGTGTCCGATTCGCGAATCGGAGCGATTTGCAAGCTGTAAACTGAGTCGCAAGTGCCGATTCTAAGGGAATTTACGTCTTTAAGGCGCGATTTCGGTTTTTCCCGCCATTCCCCTCACTGGACACACAGGATTTTGTACAGTCCCATAGAAATTGAGACTGTTGCTATCAAGCACTCCCTTGCTTGCGGTCGTGCCTCATTCTCCTGAAGTGTCATGTTTCCTCAGCCAGCTCGCTGCGGACGCCTTCACGCTTTCCGGTGCCGATTCGGCTGACGCGACGCCTCGAAGCACGTCGAACAGTGAAGCATCACCGACTTGGGACGTTCCGCTGTTGAGCATCCGCCCAATCGTCGTCACTGCCAATTCCGACGGCTGTCGCAGGACTGATTCCACCACGGCAGACTCGTAACCAGGGATGTCCTCCAACCCGTGGACGATCGACCAAAGCACCCCTTCGCCGTCCTCTTCTGGAAATCGTTCGAGCACTCCTAAAAGCTCCCGGAGATGTTTTTTGGCTTGGCCTGTGTCCCACAACTCAGACAAAAGTGCATCAAGTGGGAGCCACTCACCATCGACAGGTTGAAAAGCAGAGATCCTTCCGATGATCTTGGCCGCGGATTTCGCCATCTTTTCTGGTCCTTTTAAACGTTTTTCGGTCATGGTTCAAATCGATGGATTTTAGGTTTTGAAGAGCCACGAGAGCGAAGGGTCAATCCTATCTCGAAACATGACCTAACCGCCAAGACGCAAAGACGCCAAGTCGCCAAGAAAACGAAAATGGTTCAAATCTGCGACTTGTGTGGTCCCGACGCTCCTTGGCAGTCGCGGCTCTTTCTGCTACCCAACTTTGAACCAGGCCGTTTTTCGTTCATCTTTGGCCGCAAGGTTTCTTGATTAGTACAGTTCTTTCAGCTAAGCTGTTCATAGGTCGAATCTGCATCTGTCTCGAAGCGTGAACTGTCGGTTTCATAGGATATTCATTTTGATCGATGAAACCATGAAATCCAGGCGTTTCGGTTGAAAACGAGCGTATAAATCTCGTCTTCACAAAATCAACACACTATCCTCACAAAATCCACGCATTTTCGCCCTAAACTCTACGGGTGCCTATGTGGGTACTCATTCCTATACTTTTTGTGAGGTGTTTGTTGTGAAGCATCAGCTAACGGCTGGCTTGAAGCGTGGTTTCACGCTCATTGAACTTTTGGTGGTGATTGCGATCATCGCTATCTTGATCGGTCTCCTTCTCCCTGCAGTCCAAAAGGTCCGTGAAGCCGCCGCTCGCTCGACCTGCTCGAACAACATTAAGCAAATGGCTCTGGCGATTCACAACTTCGAATCGACCAACATGGTCATGCCTTCGGTTGGCCAGTGCGAATCCACAACCGGCACGGTGACCTACACCGTCCACGGCTGGTCGGTTCTGATTCTTCCTTACATCGAACAAGGCAACTTGTTCAACCAGTTCGACGTGACCTACAACCACTTCGGCGACAGCACCTACATCAACACGAATCTTCACCCGAAGTCCCGTGGTCGTGCTTATGACGACAGCGCTGCGGCTCAGTCGTTTGCTGCAGCTCGCACGGTGGTGAAGACCTACATCTGCCCAAGCACCCCAATCGCTGGCGATGCACGTGACCCTGTTCACCAGCTCGCTGGTATCGACTACATGGCAGTTGCTCTGACAGACATCATCTCGAACTCCGCGAACGGCCCTGTTGGCACCCGAGCAACCGGTACTGCTCTCGCCGCTGAACGTGTTTTCGGTGCGATGAACTGCGAAGGCCGCTCCATCATCGGTATCTCGGATGGTTCCTCGAACACTGTCCTCCTGATCGAAGACGCTGGCCGCGCTCACCCGAACGTTGCCAACTTCGGTGCCAGCACTGCCCGCCCTTCCGCTATGACCTCTCCAAACAACCCAATGCCTAGCAACGTCCGCCGTGTTCACGCTTGGGTTGACGCTGACGCTGCGACCAACGGCGTCTCTGGTCCTCACCTTTCGACTGGCAGCCGTATTGCTCGTATCAACAACCACGCGACTCCAATCGGTGGTCCTGTTGAGTGCCGTTGGGTGACCAACAACTGTGGCCCGAACGATGAGCCTTTCAGCTTCCACTCTGGTGGCTGTATGGCAGCTATGGCTGACGGTTCGGTCCGCTTCATGCGTGATTCCCTCGATGCCGTTGTCCTCAAGTTCGCTGTTGGTGCCAACGACGGCCAAACCATCAACCTCGACTAAGCTCTCGAAGTTTTCCTCAAAGCCCGGCACTTCTTGCCGGGCTTTGTTTTTTGGAACCTCTTGTTTCTGGAGACTCTGATGAAATCCAAGATCGTTTCGCTCAGCTTGTTTGCGATGTTGGCGGCTTTCGCGGTGGGTTGCGGTGGCGCACCCGCACTCAAAGCAGAGCCAGTCGAAGTGGCTGGTAGCGTTGTCATGGGTGGCAAGCCTCTTGGCAATGTCAGCATCCTCTTCCTGCCCACCACAGCAACGCAGACCCAAGTCACCATCTCACTCAAGGCTGATGGCAAGTTCGAGACCAAACTGATTCCTGGCAAATACGGCTACGTGTTCGAAGGCTCCAGCCCTGCGTTCAACACCATTCCTCAGAAATACACCACCAACCAAGCGGATCGCACCATCGAAATTCCAGCGACAGGCAACAAGAGCCTGACGATCACACTCGAAAAGTAATCCAGCTCATCAGGTCAACCTCACGATTGAGGCTTGGCGAGCCAGCGGACGGCGAGGAAGACGAACACGTCGCCGAGCAGGTGAAACGGCAGCACCCAAATCGGCTCCGGGGCGTCGATGATCCCGGAGTTTTCCAGCAACGTGGGGTCGAAGCGGATAGCCGCTTTGGACATCGCCCCCAGCGCGGCCCACGATTTCAGGATGTAGAGCAGACCCAGTAAGTGCGTGAAGGCAAAGAGTTGGAAGCCGATCTGGAAGACCCAATACGCTCGGCGATTGGTCCGCGCTTTCTCCGAGAGCACAAAGAGTAGAATCACGCCGATGCCGACGAGCAGGTAGAAGTTCCAGGCGTGAAGTAGCATATCCCAACGACGGAAGGTATGGTCCAACAGGGCATCGGTAGTCGGTTCTGTGGGCATGGCAGTCTCGTCAGGTTCGTGAATTCTTCTTATGGTGTAGTCATAGTCCCCCTCTCGTGAAATCGGCCGGAAGAACTCATGAACTCGACCCCCGTGTCTTGGCGTGTCGGCATTGCCTCGGCGATCGTCGGCTTGACGATCACGACGTATCTCATCGCAGGCAACCTGGACCCGCGCTTTCAATCTGCACTCGGCGTCATCGCCTTTATCCTCGTCGCCTTCCTTTTCTCTTCGAACTTGCGGGCGATCAACTGGCGCGTCGTTGGCGTCGGGCTTTTGATTCAACTCTACCTCGCCCTTTCGATTCGCTACATTCCGCAGGTCAAAACAGGTTTTGAGTTGGTCGGGGATTTCATCAGCAAATGCCTGACGTTTGCGGAGACTCCGGCACAAATCCTTTTTGGCAACGTCTGGCCCAGGCCGCCGCTGGCACTCATCGTGTTGCCGACGGTGATCTTCGTGGCCACAGTGTTTAGCATCCTGTTTTATTTGCGTATTTTGCAAGGCATCGTCTGGGTGTTGGCCAAGCTTATGGTCCTGGCGATGGGAAAGCGCGGCGCCAGCGGAGCGGAGACGCTCTCCGCCGTGGCGAATGTGTTCATGGGCCAGACGGAAGCCCCACTGATCGTGGCCCCGTATGTCGGCAAGATGACGCGCTCGGAACTGCTCGCCATAATGATCGGCGGCATGGCCACGATCGCGGGCGGGGTGATGGCGATTTACATCAAGATGGGCGCCGATGCCGTGGCGATCTTGGCCACGAGCGTGATGGCAGCACCGTGTGGTTTATACGTCGCCAAGATCCTGCTACCCGAAACCGAAGAACCGGCCACGCGCGGCAAGTTGAGCACCGACACCAAGAACGAGTTCTCCAATGTGCTCGAAGCGGCCGCCGCCGGGGCCTCGGAAGGAATGAAGCTCGCCATCAATATCATCGCCATGCTGATCGCCTTCTTGGCGCTCATCATCATGGCCGATTACTTCCTGTCCCAGTTCTGTGTTCACATTTTGCAAATGGATCCCACGCAAGCCTGGACCTTGAAAGGCATCTTCGGCAAGCTCTTTTCGCCGGTCGCGGTACTCATGGGTGTGGCGCCGAATGATGCCCCGCAGGTCGGCCAGTTGCTGGGCATCAAGCTCATCGGCAACGAGTTCTTGGCATTCGAAGAGATGACGAAATCGATGAAGCCCGGCACCGAGACGGGAATCTCACCCCGCTCCTACACCCTGGCCACTTATGCCCTGACCGGTTTCGCCAACGTCGGCTCGATCGGCATCCAACTCGGCGGCATCGGCTCACTCCCCCAAGACCCAGCCGAGCAGAAAACCCTACGAGCCAAGCTCGCCAAACTGGGGCCAAAAGCCCTGCTCGGCGGCTTCCTCGCCACTCTGATCAATGCCGCGATCGCGGGCGTGATTCTGTGAGGTCAGGCTTGACTCGACTGAATCTCGCGGGGAACATACTCATATGAGCACAGCGATCACAAACTCCGCACTTGAGCAGGCAATAGCTGCGATCATGTCACGAACCCCGGAACAGTCACAACTCGACCGGGATCGCATCCTCGCAACGGCCTCTGTTCCACACTCGTTACCGGAAGGTAAGACTCTGGACGAGGTGTTCGCCGGATGCTGGCCTGGCGCTGAAAGCGATCAGCAAATTGAAGCCGCGCTCGAGCGACTCTCGTGAGCACTCTGTATCTGCTCGACACTAATCTGCTTGTGCATCACGCCCGAAACAGCCAAGTCTGGGCGAGGGTTCGCGTTGAATTCGATCTACTGAGTGCCACTCCGCGTCCTATGCTCTCGAT
Organism: Fimbriiglobus sp.; assembly: GCA_051659845.1. Taxonomy (GTDB): domain Bacteria; phylum Planctomycetota; class Planctomycetia; order Gemmatales; family Gemmataceae; genus Fimbriiglobus. Next base: position 52,251 of record JBOFPH010000021.1, read on the forward strand.
CGTGTCACATGGGGAGATTCGATCCCTCGCACTCCAATTCGGCTGGGGGCGTCAAAAGATCGACCAACTTGAATTTGCACTGGGTTATTTTCCGGCCATACCCATTCATGACCCTGTGATTATCGAGAGCTACGCTGTGATCGATGCCTACTTGCACTCCATAGGCATCAGTCTTGGTAAGAACGATTTGTGGATCGCAGCAACCGCAGCAGTTACTGGAGCTTCTCTACTCACGACTGACACGGATTTCGACGAACTCGATCCACTTTTCATCCACCGGTACTGGATCGATCCTACGAGTGACAAGCTGTCGGGTCGTTGAGAAGAGCAGCACTGGTATATAAACACTGCTGGCGGCTTTGGCTGTTCACTCCGGGAGGAGCGAGAAGCCAAAGCCGCCAGGGCGTTTACTGGGTGGAAAGCGCGAGCCTTACTTCTTGGCTGGGGTTTGTTGGATCCCAACCACGAGGATTTGGATCTTGGCTTCGATGCCGTAGCCGAGGCCCAGCGGCACTTCGGTGATCGTGTTGGCTTCCTTGATCGGGTGTTCGAGGTTGACCATGCTTTGCTCGACCATCAGGTTCTTGCCCTTGAGGGTCTTGCTGATTTCGGCTGCACCGACCGAACCGTAGAGTTGGACGTTGTCGCCCGAGGAGCTTTCGACGGTGAGGGCTTCGATGGTCAGGGTTGGCAGGCGGCTGAGCTGCTCGGCCAGAACCTTGAGGTCGGCGATCTTGGCTTCGCGGGCCTTGTGGACCTTGATCTTGTGCTTCTCAAGTTGCTTGAGGTTGTGGTCCGTGGGGATCACAGCGTGGCCGTAGGGGATCAGGTAGTTGCGGGCGTAGCCAGGCTTGACCTCGACGAGGTCGCCTTGCTTGCCAACGTGGACCACATCATCCGTGAGGACGATGAGTGTGCCGCCGTTCTTGCCCTTCTTGACCTGGTTCCGCTTGCGGACCTTCTTCTGGGGCAGTTGTTTCTCGGCCGGGCCTTTGGCTTTCGCGTCGCCTTTGGCTTTGGGCTTGGTTGCAGTCTTGGCCATGATGGTTCGCCTTGCATCAGGTAGCCACCGAGAGCCGGGGCGTCTCCGGCGGGTGGGTCAAAGGTTAAGTAACTTAAAAAGGAATGTTTTCGCCGTCTTCAGGGCCATCGTCCGGTGGGGGCGAATAGCCTTTCGTCGGGCTGTTGGGTTTGGAGTAGCTCCGAGGAGCTGGAGCACTGCCACCCATGTCGTCGTCCATCCCGGCTCCGCCGCCCATGTTGTCTTGGCGTGGGTCCAGGAATTGGACGTTATCGACAATGATTTTATGTTTGGAGCGCTTGTCGCCCGTCGTTTTGTCGTTCCACTGATCGAGGTGCAACTTGCCTTCGATCATGATCTGGCTGCCTTTGCGGCAACCATCCTTGATGCGATCGGCCAGTTTGCCCATGTCGCCGCGATTGTAGGCTTCGCAGTCGATGAACATCGGCTCGTCTTCCCACTGACCGGTTTGGGTGTTCTTCTTACGGTTCGTGACCGCGAAGCCGAACTTGGCGACCATGCCGCCGTTGGAGAACATTTTCGTCTCCACGTCGCGGGTCAGTCGACCGATCAGAATCACTTTGTTCATATTCGCCATGACCGTCTCCTCGAATGGCACCCGACCGAGTTTTGGGTAGGGTAAAGAAGTCTTAGGTGTTCTGGTGGTCCAGTGCCATTCTCAAATTTTGCCAAGTGTGCCGCGTCATGCGATGTCAGTAGTGGGGGAAAGCCCGAAAAACCTTAGTCACCCTTATCAAAGTTTTCGCGCGGCCCGCGTCGGCGACCAGCGCCCGCGGCTGCGAAGGCTTCGCCTTCGCCGAAGCCATCACCCAGGTTCGGGGTGACGTTGTCGCCGGCGGCTTCGTCTTGGAGGCCACGCAGTGCGAACATGGCGGAGTTATCGTTCTGGGCGATGTCCAACATGGTGTTCGCCCACTTGGGGTCGATGTTGCTGGTCATCTGGCGCATCACGTTTTCGTTGATGGCGAAGTCCCGTTCGATCTCGCGCTGCTTGGTGCTTTCCACCTTGTAATAGATGATGTAAAACACGGCGCGTTTTTGCTTGCGGATCGGGTAGGCGAGCTTTTGGTTATCGCTCCAAACGCGGCTCACGAGGATCTGGCTGCCGTAGCGTTCCAGAGTGGTATGGAGTTGACCCTTGAGCACTTCGCCTTCTTGGGCGAAGCGAGTCGGGTCGAGGATGAACAGCGTTTCGTACAGTTGTGTCGGCATAGCATTCCTAAAGGGCGTTACTGTGGCTCTTGGGCTTCCCCAAGACCCCCCGACACCGCGCCGGGGGGAGCAACATCGTCTATTTCTTCTCAGTGTCCTGTTCGGACGCTGGGGAAGGTTTCTCTTTCGTCTTTTGAGGCTTCTCAGCCTTTTCCGTCTTCTTACCGTCCTGGTTGTTGGGTTTTGGCGGCTTCGGTTTTGGCTCATCAGCATTCGTACGGTTCATGCAGGCTTCGAGACCTTCACGCACCCAAAGAATCGCCGATTGGCCCGCCTTGGCAACCGCCTCCTCGACTTTGTCCCGTTCGCCGGGCTTGAACTTCGAGAGGACGAAATCAACCGCTTCACCCGACCCAGGCTGGCCGACCCCAATCCGAAGACGGGGGTAAGCATCGCTGCCCAGGCACTCCTGGATGTTTCGCAAGCCGTTTTGCCCGCCGTGGCTACCCTGCCCTCGGACTCGCAACTTCCCCAGTGGTAAGTTGAAGTCATCGACGATGACGAACAACTCGCTGGCCTGGAGTTTGTAGAAGTCCAGAATCTCGCGGACGGCTCGCCCGCTGAGGTTCATGAAGGTTTGCGGCTTGACCAGTAAGCATGGCTCATCGCCAATTTTCAGGTCGGCCACGAGCGATTGGAACTTGGAGCGAAACGGCCCGCAACTCGGGTCCGCAGCGAGGTAATCGACAGTGTCGAACCCCACATTGTGCCGGGTGCCTTGGTACTTGGCCCCCGGATTGCCCAGACCCACGAGAAGTTTCATGGCTCGTCACGCTCGCAAGGGTGAGAGGATTACTCCTCGTCGCCATCCTTCGGCTTCTTGGCCGTGAGGACTTCTGGCTCGGCTCCGGTGGTGTCGGTGACTTCGGCTTCGGCGCCAGGCAGCTTGATCTGCACAACGACCATATCGCCCTTGTCCGCCGCGACGACGCCTTCTGGCAGCTTCAAGTCGCTGACGTGGATCGGGTGGCCGAGGGTCAGGTTCAGGATGTCCACGCGAATGGCTTCGGGGATGGAACCGAGTGGGCAGAGGACGTGCAGTTGGTGCAGAGGCTGATCGAGCACGCCGCCGGACATCGTCTTCGGCGAGTTGCGCAGTTCGATCGGCACGGTGACCTTCACCTTTTCGGTGAGGTCGTGGCGTTCGAAGTCCACGTGGACCATGTCGTTACCGAGGTGGTCCCATTGGAGTTCTTTGATGAGGACCGTGTCGGTTTTGCCGTTGATGGTCAGGCTGAAACTCCGAGCGTGGAGCACACGAATGGCCCGGTTCAGTTCGATCGCATCGATGGCGATGTGGGCCGTGCCTTCTTTGTGGCCATAGACCACGGCTGGGATTTTGCCAGCTTTGCGGAGCTTCGCGGCAGCCCGGCTACCGGTCTCCGTACGTGGGTGGACCGTGAGTTTTGCGATTTCAGACATATCAGACCTCGTCAGGGTTACTCTCGCAGGGCCATCCAGCCCGCTACCCTCACACCCGAAGACAGAAACAAGCCGTCATTATGACAGCCTCCCCAAAGTTGACAAGGGCGCATCGAGGAAAGATCACACGGTAGCCAGGAGTTGGTTTCGTCGTTTTTGGCGGATCTTCTTCCGAAGTTGACGCACAAACCCAGGTGACTGACGGAAAACGGAAAATCGTGCCTTCTTGACCTCAGCCAGCCGAAAAAGCCTTCCTGGATTGCTGAATACGATGCCCCCGTGAGCTGGAACCATTCCAAGAGTGACTGATCCTAGTAAGACATCCAACTCATCTTGGATTGGTAACGGCTGGGCACAATGGAGTTTCCACGTGCGCGCTTTCTGGATCGTGAGTTTTCGCAACATCGGTGCAAAAAGACGGTTGTCGCGAAGATCGGGGAGTTTTTGAAAAGCCTCCGAGAAGACCGCTTCCGTGAGCTTTTCCGCTTCGATTCGGTTTCGTAGTTTCCCGAAAGCCAAGGATTCGACATTACCTTTGAAGATCCGGGAAAGCTTCCCTTGAGCCTGGAGGTCACCGTTTTTGGCTTTGCTCACAAGATTGAGAATTTCATTTTGTAGCATTTCACTCTCCATCGTAGGGTGGCTTGATTTCCCGGTAGACACCATTCACCACGAAACCCACGGCTTTCTGATTCATCGTTCGGCCAATCCAATGTAACAAAGCTCGTAGTTCAGTGGAAGACTTATTGAAATCTTGTGGATTCGAATAACTGTTGATGACAACAGTCTCATCTCGCATGATGGTGTTGTTCTCGTCCAGATAGGTGCCGTTACCGGGCGGAAAGGCAGTGGCGCCACCGTACAACTTGGCAAGCTGATCCAGCACATACAAAACCGCAGATTTCTGATCCAAAGGTTTCTCGTCACGATCTTTGCTGGGAATGAAAATCACCAGGGAGGTCGATGTGATTTGCACGGAAAACTCGAAACCAGTCACTGCCATCGAAGTTCTCAACTGAGGTCAAAAACACACAAATACGATCGTCGTTGGTTTTGGCAATACCCATCTCGTTTGGGGTTTACGGGTTTTGGGACGCTGTGTTAGCGTGTGGTTATTGTCAGATTCCCAGGGATGGGTTGGCTATGCGCGGGTTGCTCGTTGTCTGGCTGGTGATGGGTCTTGGGGTGAGCGGATTCGCTCAGGAGCCGAGCTACGAACCGGATGAGCCACGTGTCCTGCCTGCGCAGTTCGTGGAGCCTTCGTATCCACCGCGGGGCTATGCACCGGGGATGGTCGTTACCAATCCTGCCACTGCTGTCGCGGACCCGCTCACCGCTGTCGTGCGGCTCCAAGTCCGCACACCCGCTCACGTCGCCCCCGGCAAGCCGATCATCTACCGCTTCACCATCACCAACACGAGCGCAGCGACGGCCTACAAAATCAAAGTGCGGCATCCCATCCCAACCGGACTGACTCTCGGGAAGTACGAGCCGACCGCAGAGGGCGCAGTGTTGCCAACTAGCAAAGAGGTCTCGTGGAGTATCAGCGAGATGGCACCTGGGAGTACCCATGAGATGACTGCCAGGTATGATGTCCCGGCTAACGTCTCCGATATCGAAGGCTATGCCTACGTGAGTTTCGAACAGGGGCAAAAGGTCCGGACGACCGTGGAAGCGGGCAAGATCGTCCTCCGCAAAGCGGCTCCGCAAAAGGCGAGTGCCAACGACCCGATCACGGTCAGCATCCAAGTCACCAACACGAGCCGCGTGGCTGTGAAGGATATCCAAGTGGTGGAGACGATTTCTGAGGGTTTTGAGTTCTACCCCGATCCGGAAAGCATTGAGACCCCTGCTACTCCGTTACAACGGACTTGGAAAATCGATCAACTTGGTCCGCAACAAATACGCACGATTCAATATCGCGTCAAAGTCAAACCCAATACGAATACTGATTTTGCTCCCACATCATCTGCTAGCTACGAAAAAGGCACCAGCGAACCTGCAACGAGCACAACCAAGCTCATGACTCCCAAAGTCCGCGTCGTCCTCACTGGCGACGCCACCGCGACTGACGGCGAGACCGCATCTTACAAAGCCCAAGTGATCAACGAAGGGAATATGACGCTGGATCGCGTCATCGTCTCGGCGCTGCTGCCAGCGGATTGCCGGGTGGTCAAGAAGACCGAAGGCGGGCGGATTCTCAAGAACGAAATCCAGTGGATCCTCGGCAGCCAAACCGCCGATGGACCCTTAAAACCAGGCGAAAACTATGAACTTCGCTTCCAGCTCGCGGCCAACAAGCCCGGCCCGCACACGATCGAAGTCAGTGCCGATGGCGGACGCGGTGTGGCCAACACTCAGACCATCAAGACCAACTTCTCCGGTACCCCGGAACTGAAACAATCCGTAGAGATGGCTGGTATCAGCGTTGTCAATCGTAGCAACCAGATCACCTATCGTGTGAAGAATCGTGGTATCGAAGTCGCAAGGGATGTGGTCCTGACTCTCGAAAACCCGAATGACGTCGAAGTGGTTCAGATTTCACCCCCCTTTACGAAGAATGGTACCACACTCGTATTCGACAAGCAAAATATTCTCCCAAATATGGAGATGGAGTACACGATCACATACACGCCTCGTGTGGCTGGGAATGCCCAATTCCGGTTCAAGTTATCGTCACCCACCCTGGCACGTCCACTGACCCTGGAAAAGAGCGTCACGGTGAATCCTTAACTCCGCTCGCCAGAGGTGAACCCATGCCATGTGGTTCGTATCCTGGTGGTAGGAGGCTAGAACGATGACGACGAAACCCAAGTGGTTCCAGACAACAGCGATCGATTACCCGAATGCCCTGCCCCACATCGGCACGGCGTTCGAAAAGCTCGGAGCGGACGTGCAAGCCCGCTACCGCCGGATGGAAGGCTACGACGTCACGTTCCTGATGGGCAACGACGAGAACACCCTCAAAGTCGCGGACAAAGCCAAGCAACTCGGCCTCGATACCCAAGCCTACTGCGACGACATGGCCCGGCAGTTCCGCGAAGTGTGGGATGCCCTCGATATCTCCTATGATGTCTTCATCCAAACGAGTCATGAACGCCATAAGCAATGTTGTCGGAAGTTCATTCAGAAGGTGTATGACAACGGCTATATCTACAAGGGCGACTATTCCGGCTGGTTCTGCCCCGGCTGTGAAGAGTTCAAATCGGACAAAGTCCACGCTGAGAACCAGGGCCAATGCCCCAACCACAAGCGTGCGCTCGTTCGCCGGGCGGAGCCATGCTACAAGTTCAAACTGAGTGCGTTTCAAGATCGCTTACTGGCGTTTCTGAAAGAGAACCCGGACTTCGTGCAGCCCGAAAGCCGCCGCAACGAGATGATCGGCTTCATCGAAGCCGAGGGCCTCGAAGACCTTAACATCTCCCGGTATGGCAAAGAATGGGGGATTCCGTTACCGTTTGATCCGGAGTTCACCACGTTCGTCTGGTTCGATGCGCTGCTGACTTACATCACTGGCATCGGCTACGGTGACGACGAAGCGACTTTCCACGCGAAGTGGCCCTGCGACACGCACTTCATCGGCAAGGACATCACCCGCTTCCATTGCCACATCTGGCCTGCGATGCTCTGGGCCGCCGGGCTAGAAGCGCCGAAGCGGGTGTTTAGCCACGGGTTCGTCTACTTCCAAGGGGATAAGATTGGCAAAGAACGCCTCGAAGAATTGAAGGCGAAGGGGCTGGGCTATCTGTTAGTGCCCATGGAGATCATCAAGAAGTTTAGCGCGGAAGCATTCCGTTATTACTTCATGAAAGAATGCCCCTATCCGAGTGATGGTAACATTGATCCGGATCAATTCATCAAGACCTTTAACTCAGACCTCGCCAACACCCTCGGGAACCTCCTGAGCCGCACGATCACGATCCCACTGAAGAGCCTCGGCGGCGTGCTCCCCGGCACAGCCAACCGCACCCCGGAAACCGTGACGCCGGAGTTCGATCCCGCCAAGCTCGTGGCCGAGGTACGGGCGAGAGTCGAAGCGTGTGAATACAGCCAGGCGCTACAAGCGATCATGTCGCAGTTGCTGTACCCAGTGAATAAGTACATCGGCGACAAGGAGCCTTGGAAGGTCGTGAAAACCGATCCCTCCGCGGCGGCCCTCATCCTTCACAATGTGCTCGAAGGGCTACGGATGTCCTGCATCCTGTTGAAACCCTTCATCCCGCGCTCGGCGGAGGCCATCTACACGAGCTTCGGTTTCACCCAAGCCTGGGCTGATGTAGCCTACGCCGATGCGGCCGCGTTCCGCGCGCAAGCCGAAGACCTCCGCGTGACTGCCGAGCTACTTGACGGCAAACCGAAGCCGCTGTTCCCACGGATCTCGTAAAACCTACTGGCAAGTCGTTTTTCGTGAATTTCTCGTTGACTTGTCGAGTGAGTTTTGCGAAAAGGGAATGATGTCCACACTTCTATTCTTGTGAGGTGTTTATGTTTTCTCCCCGTAAACGATCCGCCTTCACGCTGATCGAACTTTTGGTGGTGATTGCGATCATCGCTATCCTGATTGGTCTATTGCTGCCTGCAGTCCAAAAGGTTCGTGAGGCTGCGGCCCGCGCTCAGAGCCAGAACAACATCAAGCAGATTCTCATCGCGACACACGGTGGCCATGATGCCGTCTCGACGCTTCCACCGGTGGTCTCATTCTGGTGGAGCAACCCGGTCGTGACCAACTATGCGGCCAGCGACAGCCCCTTCTTCTTCGCACTCCTGCCTTACTACGAGCAAGGGGCCATCTCCGCCAACATCAACAACTGGCCTGGAAGTGCGCTCGGCATGATCGACGCAAACCGCGCCGCCATGAGTGTGCCCATCAAGATGCTGATGGCCCCTGCGGATTCGAGCGGCGGCGATGGAGTGTTCCGTAACGGCTTCTCGGCAAGTTGGATGCCAAAGAACCCTGTCGATGTGGCTCTCGCAAGCTACGCCTGTAACTTCCAAGTGTTCGGCCGACCTGAGTTCAACCCTGGCAACCCTTGGGATTGGCAGTGCACTTCGGGCAAGCGCCAACTGACTGGCATCACGGATGGCACCTCGAATACGGTCTTCATCGCGGAAAAACGCAAAGCCTGTGGCCCAGCCGGGATGCCCAACAACACCGACACCTTTGGCACCTCGTGGGGCCACCCCGCTGATGACCGCTACTGGCCGACCTTCGCCCGTATCCCCGTCAGCACGACACCTCCCATCGCTCAACGCCAATACCCCACCCCACAATTCGCACCTCGTGACAACCAGTGCGATAACAACCGCCCGCATGGTTTCAGCTCTGGCACCATCATGGTTGGTATGGGTGACGGTAGCGTTCGTGGTGTGAACTCTTCGATCACTCAAGCCACGTGGAGCATGGTCGTCGTCCCGAACGATGGTGGCGTGCTGCCATCGGATTGGTAATTCTCGTCTGCCAACTTGGCCCGGACCATGTGGTCCGGGCTTTTTTGTTTCCCCCTCGATAAGGTGAATGCGATGATGATCCGGTTCATTGGGTTTGCGGCACTTCTCACATTGGTGCTGGGTTGTGGAGCCTCGAAGCCTGAAGTGAATGAGACTGTGGTGACGGGCAAGGTCGTCTTGGATGGTGTCACTCTGACCATGGGTGAAGTCTACTTTGAATCCGCGGATGGCAAGTTCAGCGGACGTGGTGAAATCCAAAGCACGGGGACTTACCGCATTGCCTCGGCCCCCCTCGGCAAAGTGAAGGCTGCTGTTCGCACGTCGAACTTTGCCCAGTTTGCAAAATCCCAGACGAAAGGTGGCAAAGCCGTGACGATGGGTGGCCGTGAGGGAACCTTTGTAGCCACGCCTAAAAAGTATGAAGAAACCGCGACTTCGGGGTTAAACTACGAGGTCACGGAAAACAAAGTCATCGACATCGAACTCACGGCCAAATAACCCATCTCGCTGACATTGGCGCGCGAGGGCTTTTCCGCTTAGACTCTGCCCGTGAAGTTCACGGCAGGGATGCAGATGAGCGTAAAAGTTGATGTGCGTTGGGATCGCGGGGCGCTCTTGGCCTGGTTGCCAGTCCTCTGGGGCCGGGTGGCCTTCCCCGCTTCGCCGATCCCCGAGACGCAAGCTCGCGTCACCTCGCTGTTCTGGGTCTTGATCCTCCCGGCTCTGCTGCTTTACCCCGCGATGGGCTTCTACCTCTTCGAACCCGATGAAGGGCGATACGCCCAAATCCCCCGAGAAATGCTGCTGAACCAAGAGTGGATCGTCCCCACGTTACAAGGCGAAGCCTACCTCGATAAGCCGCCGCTCCTTTATTGGCTCGTCAAGCTGTCTTACATGGTCTTCGGCGTCAGCGAGGCTTCGGCGCGGCTGGTGCCAGCGATGGCGGTCCACTTCACCATCATGGCCATCTACTGGCTGGGTCGTCGAAGCATCGGCGAGCGTGGAGCCTTCTGGGCCGCGATGCTCTTGTCCGTCTCGCCGGGGTATATCACGGTGGCCAGGCTCTTGGTCTTAGATGGCTTGCTGGTTTGCTGTGTCACGGTCTCGGTATTGTGCTTATTTGAAGCGATTCGCACGGGTCAACTGAAGCTTGGCTGGTGGATCGCCGCGGCCGTTGGCTCGGGATTAGGCTTCCTCACGAAGGGGCCGATTGCCGAAGTCTTGCTCTTCCCGCCGCTCGTCGTTTTCGCTCTGTTGAACCGCTCCACGGCCCGTGTCGGCCTGGGTAAACTCGTGCTCTTCGGTGCCATTGTGCTTGGGATCAGTTTGCCATGGTATGTGGGCATTTACATCCGCCAGCCAGAGTTCCTGCGGTACTTCTTCTGGGAACACAACGTGATGCGGTTCCTGCAACCCTTCGACCACCTGCAACCCGTCTGGTACTACGTGCCGATCGTGCTCGCCGGGTTCTTGCCAGGCGTCATCGTCGGTGTGGCGTATCTTCGCGCACTCCTGTTTGGCAGCGACACAAGCCTACGCACGCAAGCCGGGGGTTTCTGGTTTCTTTGCGGCGCCTGGTGCCTGTTCTTCTTCTCCTGCTCGGGGAGCAAACTCCCGACTTACATCCTTCCAGCCTTCCCACCCTTGTGCCTGGCACTCGGGGAGTTCATCGCTCGCAGCGACTGGAGCCGAAGCCAGAAACCACGTCTCCTCGTGGGGGTCTTTGGTGTCTTGGTTGCGGGGTTACACTTTGGCTTTGTGCCCTGGTATGCCGAGGCCCGCTCCCCGGTGGGTGTTGAGAACCGTGTCGCCAAGTACGTCAACGACCCGACGGTGAAGGTCGTCACCTACCCACGGAACCTCGATTCGGTCGCGTTCTATTCGAACCGCGCGGACCTCGAACGAGTCCGCAGCAAAGACGTGAATCAGTTCCTGGTCGACTGTCACTTCCGGCCTCGTACCGTGATCCTATTCACGCACGGCCATTCCTACGAAGCCTTCCGCCAGGCCTTGCCGCCAAGTCTCAAGGTCGTTACCCACGAGACCTTCCAGCGAGAGACGAAGAACCTCTCGCAAAAGCTCGCCGGTTCCTCCCCCTGGGGCCTCTGTGATGTCGCCATCATCGAACCGGTGACCTTGCAACACCGTTGAGTTTGCTTCGAAAAGCAACCTCACCACCCCTCTCCGAAGTCGCAGACACTCCTTGGCAGTCGTGTCCTCTTTTGTTTTCTTGGCGACTTGGCGGTTAGGTCATGTTTCGAGGATGGTTGGCCTAATCGTCTACGGAGTAGTAAACGGCGTCAAGGTGCATCGTGGGCAGTTTGTTGATCTGTGTCACCGCGCTGCGGAAACGACCGGTTTCGGCAATGTGGGTCATCAGGACGAGCGGCACCGGGTCGCGGGTGGTTTCACTGATCGGTTCGTGCTGAATCATGGACGAAATGCTAATCCCCGAATCCGCGAGAATCCGGCACACATCGGCCAAGACACCCGGTTGGTCGTTGACGAGTAACCGCAGGTAAAAGCGGCTCCGGACCTTCTCGGAAGGGGTGATCTTGTAGCCACGATCCTTCGCGGACCACAGCTCCGCGGCGGCGAAGGTTTTCTGCGCCCGACCAATGGCGATGTCCAAGATATCGCTCATGACGGAGCTAGCGGTCGGCATCATCCCAGCACCGGGGCCTTGGTAAAGCGTCTCGCCAACAAGATCGCCCACGACCTGCACCGCATTGAAGGCCCCGCGCACTTGGGCGAGCATATCGGTATGCCGGAGCAGCACCGGGGCCACGTGGAGGGCGACGTTGGCCTGGTCCGTCCACGCCTCGGCAAGGAGCTTGATAGCGTACCCGAGTTCGTCCGCGAAGCGGATATCCATGGCATCAACGCGATCGATGCCAATCTTCTCGATATCCGTCGGCTTGGCGGTGACACCGAAGGCAATCTGAGCCAACACCGCGAGCTTATGGGCGGCATCACTGCCATCGACGTCGAGCGTCGGGTCGGCCTCGGCGTAACCGCGGGCTTGGGCCTCTTTCAAAGCCGCTTCATAGGTCAGCCCTTGATCGGTCATCGAGGTCAAAATGAAGTTCGATGTGCCATTCAGAATGCCTTGCAAGGCCGTGACTTGGTTGGCGGCCAGGCTCTCAGCAAGTGCCCGGATGATCGGGATCCCCCCCGCGACCGCGGCCTCAAAGCAGATCACCCGCCCAGCTTGGCGTGCCGCGGCGAAAAGCTCGGGGCCATGCTCCGCCAGCAGGGCCTTGTTAGCCGTGACGACATGCTTGCCCGCCGCGAGAGCCGCCAGCACCAAGCTCCGAGCCGTGGTCGTCCCGCCAATCAACTCGACGACGATCTCGACCGCCGGGTCTTTCAGCGCCGGCATCGGGTCCGTGGACAGCAGCATGGCCGGCAGATCACCCCGCGGCTTCGAAGCATCCCGCACCACGACATGCCGCAACTCCAGCCGTCGACCGCTTCGCCCCGCGAGCCGCTCCGGATGCTCGAGCAAGATCCTCACGACCCCCGACCCGACGGTCCCACAGCCCAGAATCGCCACACCCAGAGCCTCAGCCATACCCATGCACTCCCTGCTTCGTATGGCCCATGGTCTACCAAAACCCAGCCAAAAAGCCAACCAATCGGGGTTCAGGAAATCTGTGTGAATCTATTGCTCGTACCAAGCCCGAATTGCTATGATGCCAATACCTGCATCAGGGTTAAGTGAGGGCTGGCTCCACAAATGAGCGAAAGTCCTAAAACCATCAATCAAACTTATATTCGATATTTTAACTTCTGGAAAGGTGCAAATGGACCCTGTAAACTTAAAAACAGATCGCTCGTCTGACGAAGAATTTGATGCTGCTCTAGACCAGCTGAGACTGACCTGGTTGCCACTTCGGATTACACTGACGCGATACGCAATAGAAATTCTGATCGGGTGGTTAGTAATCACATATGTTTGCAATAATGCAACTCAATTATGGGGATTTGCATTGGCAGCTTTTTATGTAGCCATAAAGATAACGTTAAGTTGGTTTTTCCGAGCGAAGGCGATAGAGTCGATTGATTCAAACGCACGGAATATCTGGTTTGGTATATGGTTTATGATGCCGGCCTTCTTGGCCTTGATCCCAGTGATCTGGGATTTGATCTCACTAATTCGACGAAATGAGGGTGGTTTTCTGGATTTCATATCCAACAACCCTGTGTTTTCTTTACAGCTGCTTTTTCCATTACTTGTGCTCTTATTCGCCCACTTCACGTTACCTGGAAAAGTTCCAGAATTGGTGAACGCGAAAGAAAAACAAAATCATTCAGAATCGATCAAAGATGACCCGGAACCAGAATGATTTCTCATCAGTCTGGGGAGTCATCATTTTTAAGGCACTTTTAAGTCGAAGGTAAAATCATTGGGGCCACCTTCGACGACGTCAGCGGAGAGGATCGTCTGGGTGTTGTATCTGTCGGGGATCAGCGAGATGCTGATGGTCTTGTCCGGGCCGACGGCGGTGGGGTCGGGGTTGCGAACATCCTTATAGGCCACGATCTCCACGCGGCATTTGATCGCCAGGGCCTGACCTTTGAAAGCGCCATCGATCACGTCCATGGTGTCAGGGACACGCCCACCGTCTGGGATGAACTGGATGGTTGCTTTCGCCAACGCCTTGCCGTTCAGTGTTACTGTCCCGGAAACCGGGACACGGCTCGGCTCCTTGGGAGCACAGCCTGACAGAAGAATCAAGCTGCAGAGGAGGGCCGAAAGACTTTTCGGTAGCACTTAGAAGTCCCCCGCAATGACTTGACCGTCGTCACGTGTGGCCAGGCGGGCCAACTCGGCGATCGGGAGGGAGTCCCGGAGAAAGCGAACCGAGCCATCCGTGAGGAGTGCGTTGACCCCGCCGCTATGGGCCGAGTTCAGTGGGATGTTGTTGCCCATGTTGTTGCAGACGCCGTTGCTCGAGCAGTCGCCCGTCGCGGACGGGACTGGCCAGCCGGTCTTTTGGTTAATCCGGTAGCGAATCGTGGCCATCTGGAAGTGACGGACATCCCGGCCATCGCCCACCATCGGTGGCGAAACCCGGCGATTGGTGCCAATCAACCAGCCGTGGCGCATCCCGGCACCCCAAGCCACGCGGGTGTTGTTTTGCAACGTTAGGAAATCGTTTTGCTCACTGACGAGAATCGTGTTCGAGGTGCCATCGGTGACCCCCGCCATGCCGATACGTCCTGCGATGAAGAGAATCCCACCCGCGCTCGCGGTGCCACCACGGGTGTTGGCCCCAGCTCCGTTGTTGGTGCGAGTTTCAGTGAACCCGGGGATCAACCCGTTGACCGCACCTGCGATGCCGACGTAGGAGTTGTTTTGGATGTTGAGCGCGACACCAGCGATGGTCGGGGGGTTCTCGGTGAACTCCGGCGTGGTCGCGGAAGGACAACGGTAGACTTGGAGCTTGATGTTGTTCGCGGCGTTGTAGTTCTGGGCCATGACCCAGCCGGAGTTGAAGCTGAAGTTGAACTGCCGGTAGAGATTCTCCTGCTCGACGTAAGGAAGAATAAAGGTCGGCCAGCCGCTTCCATACTCACCCAGGCCCATGTTCGTGTTCGTGCCGTAGGGCGGTGTGTCGTTGTGGCCACCGGCAGGGAAGTAGCTATTGGCGTCGTGGAACGAGTGAATGGCGAGGCCGATTTGCTTGAGATTGTTTTGGCAACGCATGCGAGCGGCCGCTTCGCGGACCTTCTGGACGGCAGGCAGCAACAGACCGATCAAAATCGCGATGATAGCGATGACGACCAGCAACTCAATCAGTGTAAAGCCGCGACGATTCGATCGTAGAGACCCAAGAGACATGACCCACCTCGGAGAGAAGAATAGTGGTACGAATCCAACTATCCTGATCCTAAACAGGAGGCCCGCTGGGAATCAAGCAAAGATGCTGAAAATTGTTAGGATTGAGTTAATATTAGTTGATTTAGAAAATAACTAAGATGAATTGAGGGTTGTGCGAAGTGTGAAAAAACAAACCCCGTGTCACGTCTCATTTGCATGAATGTGACACGGGGTTTTATAAAGCGCCGGCAATGACCTACTCTCGCGCTGAAAGCACTACCATCGGCCCCAAGTGCTTAACGGCCGTGTTCGGAATGGGAACGGGTGTTTCCACTTGGGTATGGTCACCGGCAAGCTGCTTAAGATCAACCTAATTGATCTAGGACAAACTTGGATGAAGACAAAGTCACAGAAAATGTTCGTTAATGTCACGAGAAAGAAAGCGAACAATGTGGCCAAACGATCGACTATTAGTACCGGTTAGCTGAGTGAATTACTCCACTTACACATCCGGCCTATCAACCAGGTAGTCTACCTGGAGTCTTCAAGAAAATCTGATCTTGAGGGAAGTTTCACGCTTATATGCCTTCAGCGTTTATCCATTCCGCACGTGGCTACCCAGCGGTACGACTAGCGTCATAACTGGCACACCAGAGGTGCGTCCCTCCCAGTCCTCTCGTACTAGGGAGA
>JBOFPH010000022.1:0-81996 GCA_051659845.1 Fimbriiglobus sp.
AAAGAGTTGGACGCTCAGATTCTCTACTACAAAGAGGAAGAGGCTCGACTCAATCCTAGTGGCGGCGCAATCGATGAACTGGGTGGGTTAGAGTTGAGATTGCAGTATCAACTCATCACCATCGATCAACAGTTGAAAAACATCGACAACACACTCAAAACGGACGAGCAGACCATCAAAGATTCTGGAGGCATCCAGTCGGACTTGGATCGGCTCAAACTGACCATCAACAACCTTGAGAGCCAGATTCAGAGCAGTACTACAGAGCTTCGTAACATTGAGGTCACCAAGCGGTCCTCGGGTGGTGGTTACGATGTCAATGAGCTGACCCCGCCTGGGCCAGGGGGGCAAGTGGCTCCGGTGCTGTTCCAGTCGCTGGCCTTCGGCTTGGTGTTGGGCATGTTGATCGGTGGTGTTGCTGTGGCTTACCTGGAACTGAACGATGGCAGCTTCCGTTCCCCGGAAGACATTCGCAATCGGCTCGGGGTCGCGGTTATTGGACACATTCCGCACCTGGACTTGGAAAAAGCACCCGAGGGCGACATCAAACTCTCGGCAGAGAAGGCACTCGTCACCGGACATCGACCAAAGTCGAACGATGCCGAAGCCTATCGCGGGGTCCGCACCCAGGTTTACTTCAGTACCCAAGGCCGTGGGCACCAGGTCATTCAGGTCACCAGCCCAGACAAGTCCGATGGTAAGTCCACTCTTGCCGCGAACCTTGCCACCGCGATGGCTCAATCGGGCAAGCGGGTCATCCTGATTGACTGTGACTTGCGAAGACCACAAGTTCACAAGATTTTCGGCCTCACGGAATTCGATCAGTTTGGCAAAGTCGTGCTCAAAGAAGACGGTAAGCCACAATCTCCGCAGTGCGGTCTCTCTGAAGTCGTGGCTGGCAACGCCCCCTTGGCCAAGGCGCTTCGAAGATCGGAAATCCCGAACTTGGACCTCATGCCTGCTGGCAAACGTCCACCGAACCCTTCCGAACTTCTGACCAGCCCACGGTTGCAACAACTCCTCAACGACCTTCGGGAGCAGTACGACTTTGTGATTGTCGATACGCCTCCTGTGCTCGCGGTCAGCGACCCTGCCAACGTCGCACCACGGGTCGATGGCGTGATCGTGGTCTTCCGCATGACCAACGAAGCCCGCCAAAAAGCCGAACGTACTGTCGAGCAACTGAAGAGCCTTGGCGTGAAGTTGCTGGGTGTCGTGGTCAACTCCAGTGACCGCAAAGCCCCACGTTACACGGCCAATCGTTACGGTGGCAACTACTACGGTTACGGCTACGGTTACAAACACCGGTACTATGACTACACAGGCTACGACAACGAGAAGAAAACCCGTCGCGGGGTGGTCAACAACAACGACGATGACGATTCTCGATAACCAATCACTTCGAAGCCTCCCTCGGGAGGCTTCGATTGTTCCTGGGAGGAGCTCAGTCGTCCACAAGGACTTTGGCATCGACGAGACGGAAGGGATATTGCTCCGGATCAGCACGGTTGAGCTTGAACCGGCCGACGACTTTGATCGCTTGACGGGTCGGTTCAGCAAGTCCCTTGGAAAGTTCGACAGCTAGCGTTTGGTAAGGGCCGGGGCTTTCGCAGAACCAACAGCCAATGGGGTTCTCGGTGAAGACGAAACCCATCAGTTCGCCCTCCTTGGTTGGCCCGCCAGGGAGCATGTAGCCAGTGAGGCGGATTTGCAGACCATCGAGTTGCTCGACGTAAGGAAGAAACTTGAGCTTCGAGCCAGACAGTTCGGTCTCTGCAAAGACAACCCACGAGACGTCGTTGATCTCGTCCTTTCTAACTTGAGGTAGTCGAGCCAAGTCGACCGCTGTGACCAGCGGGCGGATCGAGCGGAAGACGATGGTCGACTTTTCAGGGACGTGCTTCTCGGCCTTTTCCACACGGTCCACCGCTTCCCGGTAGATCTCCCGTCGACGGCGGACATCAGGCGAACTCAGGGCAAACTCGCTGACGCAGCCTTCGAGGATGTTGGCTGCGGTGCGGAAATCACCGCTGGCATTGGCCAGTTCACCGAGTTGCCAGAGCAGCCGACCATCGTTGGGCAGACTCATGGCGAGCGCCTGAACTTGAACCAAGGCGTCCGTCGGGAGCTTCTTCGCTTGGGCCGCAGCGAGTTTCCCCGCTTCGGGCTTCCCAGACTCGCCAACATACTCCACGCCGAAGAGATCATCGTAGCCCGTGCCTTTCGGGTCGCGGGATCGCTGCCGGACGAGTTTGAGATGCAGGCTTTCGACCGCACGATGCTTCTCGGGGGCCAGCCGCACGGCTTCTTCCAAGGTCAGGGCCGCTTGGTCGAGATCACCTGTCAGGTGCCAGGCCGTGCCCAGGTTTGCTGCCAGCGCGAAGTGCTCGGGCCATTTTCGGGAAGCGGGTCGGAGGATGGCGAGGGCTTTGATTGGCTCACCGAGGCGAAGATGAAGAGCGCCTAAGTCGGCGGTTTCATCAGCGGTCAGCGGACGTTTCTTAGCATCGGCGACGAGTACTGCGAGCCGTTCTTGGTAAGCCGTCCGTAGCGGCGGCACGATGGCCGCTTTGGGATTGCCGAGGTTTCGCATCATCCGTTGATCGGGCAAGAAGCCAGACCACTTCGCAGGCAAGGTCCGGAACTCCTCGCGGGAGTAATAGACCCCCGCTTGAGCCACTCCGCAACACCACACCATAAGCCCAAGAATCACGCGCATGGATGCACTCCTCAATGCCTCTTCATTCTAGGAGCGATTCTGGCACATCACTTGGTCTTGAGGTGGTCGTTGAAGAAGGCGATGGCGGCCAGCATCGATTCGCCGCGTTCCTTTTCTGGCCACTTGGCGAAATCGTGTCCACCCCCTTTGACCGTGATGAGTCGATGCTTGGCCCCGGCTTTCTCAAGTGCGGCATGTAAAGTTTGCGCCTGAGACAGTGGCACGAGGTCGTCAGCATCGCCGTGGAGTGTCAGCACGGGTGGCACGTCCTTGCGAACCAGTTTCACCGGAGATGACTCGGCGTAGATGGCGCTCTGGCGGTCTGCTGATCCCAGGAGGTCTTCGAGTAGCCCCAAAGAGGTCCGCCCGACGGCCGTCTTCAAGACCTTGTCTCCGGCAGGTGTCGATTCGAACGTCCGCAGATCGGTCGGCCCACAGACGTTGACGATGCCACGGATCTTGTACCCCTTGGTTTCACCAAACCCGACCATCAACGCCAAGTGCCCCCCGGCGGAGGCGCCCATCAACCCGATGCGCTCCGGGTCGATGGCGAACTTCACTTTGTTCTTCGCTAGGTATTGGATGGCCTCGGTGATGTCGTTGATCTGAGTCGGGTACTTGTGTTTCGGAGCAAAGCGATACTGCACTGCCGCACTGGCGAAGCCGAGCTTGGCGAAGCTCAGTTGCCCCTGAGCGTACTCGGCCCGTGAGCCGCCGCGCCAGCCACCGCCGTGAAGGAAGATCACCAACGGGAACGGCCCATCCCCTGCTGGACGAACGAAATCGAGCTTCAACTCTTCGCCATCAGGCTTGGCAAACACAAGGTCTTTCTCCACCACTGGTTCCGCTGCCGGCAACAGTGCGGCCATGGAGCAGATCAGGAATGCAGCAAAAGCGAAACGTGACATGAGTGTGGCTCCAAGTGAGTTAGCGACTCTGGCAGATACCCCATTCTGGAGAAAATGTTTCAAGTTTTCAGTCTGGCTTGACGTGCTTGGTGGGGCTGGTTATTTGGGGGACTGAAGTGTGCCAGGATGGCGTGCTGACGGACCTTGAGGGTTGACCGATGACTGCCCGAACTCTGCTCGCTTGGGCCTTGGCGTTGGCCTCTGGGCTGATGCTCTTGTCTGGGCTAGCGGCGGCTGCGGATGTGCCCACCGGGCGGATCGTGGCCGAGGTTGTCCCGTTGGATTTGAAATCGGTTGAGCCGGATTATGTCCGCAACTTGATGCACACCCGCCCTGGCAAACCTTACGACGATGCCACCGTCAACGACGACGTCCGCCGGCTGCTCAACACTCAACTGTTCGTGCCTGGCAGTGTCTCGGTCTCGACGGCCTTCACGAACGATGGCCGTGTGACGGTCTTTGTGCGTGCCCGCGAATTGACGGGGGTCGTGCAAGAGGTCAAGTTTTATGGGGCACAACACTTTTCAGTTGATGAACTCGTGGACTTAAGCCAGATTCGCCGCGGTGGGCCAATGAACCCCAGTGCGAACCAACTGGCACGAGCCTCGATCTTGAACAAGCTACGCGACGAAGGACGATACTACGCCAGCGTCGAGATTCTCGAAGGGACGAAGATCACCGACAACCGCGTGGTCTTCCAGATCGTGGAAGGCCCGATCGTGCGGGTGCTGAGTGTGCAGTTCCGAGGCAATAGCTACGCCTCCACGGGTCGGCTGAAGACGCAAATCGTCACCGGTTCCGCACTCTTCCCTGGCATCACGACGCCGTTGTCGCCGAAGCTGCAGCCTGCGAGCATCGACGAAGACAAGAAGAAACTTTTGGAATACTACCACCGTATCGGTCACATTGATGCGATGGTGAAAGAAGATATTGTCCCTTCGACGAACGATATCAGTGCTGTCAACGTCGTGTATCACATTCACGAAGGCCGACCTTATAAGGTTCGTGATGTCAAGATCACTGGAAGCAAGACCTTCAACGAAAATCGGCTTCGCAAGGTCACGGAGATGCGAGGCGGCGAAGGCTACAACTCGGACATCGTCCGAGCCGACGAAAAACGCCTGGAAATGCTCTCCGGCAACGCCGGTGTGAAGACGATGGTCGCCACGGAGAAGTATGTCGTCCCGGGTGAGCCAGGTCTGGTCGATGTGCATTACCATGTCGTCGAGCAGAACCGTGCCCCAGTCAAGATTGGCCGCATCATTATTGTGGGTAACACCGTCACGAGACAAGAAACCATTCTGAACGAACTGGGACTTTATCCAGGTCAAGTGTTGCAATACCCTCAATTGGAGCAAGCTCGCTTTAACCTGATGAGGCGCAACATTTTCGATAACGTCGATGATCCACCGCGTGTCGAGGCCATCCCCAATGAGTTCGATAGCGAGTTCCAAGACATCCGCGTTACAGTGAAGGAGACTGGCACTGGGATGTTCGCCATCCAGGCGAACGTCAACTCGGATGCTGGCGTCAACGGCTCGATTGTGCTCAACCAGCGAAACTTTGACATCCTCCGCGTGCCGACCAGCCTGGATGATCTCTTCTCCGGCAAAGCCTTCACGGGGGCCGGGCAAGAGTTCCGTGCGGAAGCGATGCCCGGGAACATCTTCCAACGTTATGCTGTGACTTGGCGAGAACCGTATCTCTTCGATAGCAACTACGGCCTCAGTGTGAGCGGTTACTATTTCAACCGAGCATTCGCAGAGTACCACGAAGACCGCTACGGTATCCGGGCGGGGATCGACTATCGCTTCACCGATTCGAACATTTGGCGAGCGAGCTTCACGACTCGTCTCGAAGGTGTCAGCGTCAGCGATGTCCCGAACTGGGCAACACCCGCGATTACTAACGACATCGGCCAGTCGACACTCCTTGGCCTGCGCCTCGGGGTCACCCGCGACACCCGGGACAACATCCTGATGCCGACGACCGGGAGTGTTCTCGATATCGGCTTCGAGCAAGTGCTCGGGGATTACACCTTCCCTATCGGGACGATCGAAGCCAGCAAGTACATCACCACCTGGGAACGCAAAGACGGCAGCGGTCGGCATGTGTTAGCGGCCCGCACGCAGCTCACGGGCATGGCCAACAACGCCCCCGTGTTTGAGCGAGTCTACGCCGGGGGGATTCGCTCCTTCCGCGGCTTCAGCTTCCGGGGTATGGGACCGAATGAAAACTACCTCAACGTTGGGGGTAACTTCGGCTTCATCAACAACCTCGAATACCTGATCCCGGTGCTCGCCAACGACAAGCTCTACTTCGCGGCCTTTGTCGATCACGGGACCGTCGAACGGGACTTCGCCATCCGAGACTACCGTGTTTCGGTCGGTGTCGGCTTACGGATCTCCGTCCCGGCCCTCGGCCCACTGCCGATTGCTTTGGACTTCGGTGTGCCGATCGTCAAAGGCCCCTTCGACAACAAACAAGTCTTCCAGTTCTCGATGGGCTGGGGCTTCGGCCAGTAAGTCCTCGGGCGTCTGGCAACCATGCCAATCGCTCCTATTCTCCAAGCACAAGTTTTTGAGCATTGAAAACAATGTGTTTCGAACCGACCGTGGGCACATCGGTCAGCTTGACGATGCAATCCGCAAGGTCGAAACAAGCGCCGAACTCAATGGTGTTCGAGTCTTTGTCGAAGGGGTTAGAGTCAAAGATCACAACCCCGGCCGGGTTTCCGGCTTCACCCGCCGTTGCTCAACCCGATTGCGAATCCGTGTGTAACGTTCGCTCGTCATGGGACCGGCGCCGTGACGTAAAGCCCCACGTCCTCATCAACACCAACCCAACACAGCGAAAAACCGCCCAAGATTCCTAGCTCGTTTCGCCGGTCTCCCCTCTTGGACACTGTCGTGGTCAATTCTGCGTTCTGTGGGCTACCAGATATCCGAATGGCCCAGAAAGAAGGTTCTGATTTTTCCCAGAAATTCGATTTTTATGGCTTGATTTCTTGAGAACGGGGGGGGGTATTATACGATTACACCGATCTTGCGGTGTGTTGAAAAACCTTTGTCAGGAAAGTAGGTTCTATCATGCGTGTGCTACTGTGTGCTATCGCTTTTGTGCTCTTCTCGGGCGCGAGCCAAGCTCAAATCGCAACTGTGACGGCATCGCCCGTCATATTCAATATCCCTCCGGCGGGTGTAGGTAAGTCCATCATCGCTGATGGCACAGCGTCGTTGCTCGCTGGTGAAACGCCTTTCGAGATCGTGGTTGAACGGGGTACTATCGCCAATGGTGTTTTCACAGGAAATGGGACGAAATCATCTCAAACTTTCGGGGGCGGTGCAAATCAGAACTGGACTTGGTCCGTCAACTTTGCCCCAACGGCTTTACCAGTTGGAACGCACTCCGTGAAGGCTGTTTTGGAGTATAACACTAACGGCGTGATCCCAGGACAGCGCATCAAGAAAAAACTGGCTCCTGTTTACAGCACTACGAGCATCCAATAATTGAGGTTTAATATTCATGAGCGCCTCCCCCAGAAAAGGTGTTACTCTTCTTGAATTACTGATCGTAACTGCGATTTTGGCAGTTATGATTGGGTTGATTCTCTCAGCTATTCAGAAGGCAAGATCAGCTGCTGTTCGTGCAAAATCATCCAACAATTTACGGCAGCTTTATATTGGCTTCCAGTTAGGCGCTCATGACTATGGAGAACTCGCAGGGTGTAGTACTTTCCTTGGACCGATTCGAAATCGAGCTGAAGAAATTTCTGATATCCAGCCTTCCAAGTCCATGAATCCCCTCGACCTCGCAGTGATAATGGCTTTGGGCGGAGGCCCTGATGCTGTCAATATGATCAATCCCTCTGAAGGGGAGAATTCGCATTACGCCAGGATTAAGATTCTGGTAAGCGATGCGGATGATACTTTGGATCATGATCAAAGCAATCCAGATCACTCGTTGAAATCCAGTTACAGCTATAATTTTCAAGTTTTTGCTCGGAAGATGCCATCAACTTTACGAGTTACTGACGGCTATTCCTCCACAATCTATTTTTCTGAACGTGGTTACAGTTCGAATGGCAACGGAGATAGCCCAACGACAATGCCTATGGGTTTTATGCAATACCCACCCTTTGTTTCACCGCTGAACGGCAAAACAGATTTCTCTGGGTCGCGGCGGAATACTTTCTGCGATCCTGCCTGGAATGACGTGGTACCGGTGACGTCGGGTTCGCCAGCAATCTCAATCGCATCTCGACCTGCGTTGCCTTTCCAAATCCGCCCTCGGTGGGAGGAAGCAGACCGGCATCAATTGAGGACATTTTACTCTGGCGGCCTTATGGTATGCATGGGGGATGGTAGCGTACGAATGATTGGTTCTGGAGTTGAGCCCACTGCGTTTTGGGGTCTAATTACACCAAACGGTGGCGAGGTTGCGAACATTGACTGACTATCCATCCGTCAATCCGGTTTCGGCGAAGCCCGCTTGGCGGAGTTGACAAGCATCGCATTGACCGCAAGGTGTACCAACCGGAGAAGGGTCGTAACAGCTCCAGGTCTCGGCGAAGTTCACACCCAACTCGGCAGCACGGCGGATAATCTCGGCTTTGGTGAGTTGCAAGAGTGGGGCATGGATGCGGAACTGACCCGTGCCTTCCAACCCAGCTTTCGTGGCCACATTTGCCAGCCGTTCGAAGGCCTCGAGGAACCCTGGCCGGCAATCGGGATATCCTGAGTAGTCGAGGGCATTGGCCCCGATGAAGATGTCAAACGCTTGGACTGTTTCGGCATAACCGAGTGCTAAGCCAAGTAAGATGGTATTGCGTGCGGGCACATAAGTGACCGGCACCGCGGCATTCATCTCCTCGACGCTGCGTCCTTTGGGCACAGCCGTGAGCGAAGTTAACGCCGAGCCGCCGATGGCACGCAGGTCCAGGGTGACAGTCCGGTGATCACTCACCCCGAATCGAGCGGCACTTTGGCTCGCCCCCAGCAACTCTTGCCGATGCCGCTGGCCATAATCCACACTCAGCGCAAAGACTTCGTAGCCCTGGCTCCGCGCTACCGCGAGCGTTGTGGTGCTGTCCAGCCCGCCACTCAATAACACCACAGCATTCGGCATAGATTCCCTCACGGTTCGCCCGACCGACCTGGAAGTGGCCACGATTTCAGACTATCGTAGTTGGAAAGATTGACCTCATAGAGTGGCTTCATGGAATTCACCGAAACACCGTCCGCCGATCAACTCGATACCTTCCCAAACCCGAAACCGGGGCGGGATTATTCGATCGAGATCATCTGTCCCGAGTTCACGAGCGTGTGCCCGCTCACGGGCCAACCAGACTTTGGCACCATCACTTACACTTACACACCTGGCGAGATTTGCGTCGAGTTGAAGTCGTTGAAGCTCTACTTGCAGCGGTTCCGCAACCAGGGCATCTACTACGAGCAAGTGACGAATCGTTTGCTTGACGACTTCGTCGGGGCCATCAAACCGCTTCGGGTCAAGATCGTCACCGCCTGGACGCCGCGAGGTGGAATCAGCACGAACGTGACCGTCACGCACGAGGCGAGCTGATGCGACTGCTTCTGGCCCTCGCCATCGCCTGCTTGGCCACAGATTTGCGTGCCGGTGTTTATGCCGATGTCGAGCCAATCCCTTTTACGGTGAACTCAACGGGGGCGCTCGAAGAATTGGTCTACATGCCTGTCTTCAAGTCCGCCCTCAACGACCGCACCGATTCCCTCAACCCCACATTCCCGCTGGCCGTGCAGGGCCAACCGACCTATCGCGGCCAGGTCATGGCACGCTTCGAGGCTGCACGCGGTGGAGTTGCCAAAGCACCGCTCGTGAATCAGCTTCGCTTCGCCCACGATGGCATCCGTATTGGCAAGACCGATGAGTCGCTGAACCTGCTCATGCCGCGGACCCGCGATCGTAGCCCAGATGCCGTGGCTTTGCTGACGTTAGCTCACCTCCATGCGTCGCGGGGGGAATGGTCCGAGGCACGCCGAGTTCATGATGCCGCGATGCTCGATGCGGATCTGCCCACCACTTGGCCCGGCGCCAAACCGGAACTGACCAAACGCCTCAGCGAAATCGAAAAGCAATACTACTCTCGCTGGCTGCGGCTCCACGAACAAGAAGCCAGCCAACGCACAGGCCTCGAAGATCAGGACATCTTCCCGCTCTTCGCCGGTGTGAAATTCGTGGACGAGAAAGGCCAATACACCCCAGGCCAGATGGCCGCGAGCGAGAAAGCCAAGCTCCCAGCAGACGCCATCGCCATCGTGCAACTTCACCTTCTGTGGTGGCCAGCGGATAACCGCATGCTCTGGCTCCTTGGCGAACTCTACGCAGCTCAAGGCAAACTCCGCGAAGCCGAGCAAGTCTTTGACACCTGCACCTGGGGCCGCAGTATGAGCAACCGCCGGGTGCTGATGGCCCACCGCAACATTGTCCGCGATGCGGTCGCCAAGCTGCCCCCCGAACAGGAACCGAACCTGGCTCCTGACGCCGAAGAGCCAACCCAAGAACAAAAAGACGCCGCCCGCTGGGCTGAGTTCCGCCCGCAACTTTTGACGGCTCTCGGGGTGCTCGGCACCATCACGCTGGGGATGGTGGCACTGGCGCTGCGACGAATTCTTCGTGGTTAGAAAAGGCAGGATTCACCACAGAGATGTCAGCGATCCACTCGCTTTTCTCTCTGTGCTCCCTGGCCTCCGTGGTGAAAACTGTCTCTGTTCGACAGTCTTTTTGGACTCTTGATCGATATGCCTAAGCTACCGAAGCTGAAAGAGCGTGTGCCGCTCGTGATGGCCGTCTTGGAAACCGAATACGGTAACACAGGCACGGCTCTGGATTTCACCAATCCACTCGAACTGGCCGTGGCCACGATCTTGTCCGCACAATGCACCGATGTCCGCGTCAATATCGTGACGCCCGCACTCTTCGCACGCTTTCAAACCCCAACGGATTACGCTGAAGCCAAGCTCTCGGAGATCGAAGAGTACATCAAAACGACCGGCTTCTTTCGCAACAAAGCCAAGAGCATTCAGGGCTTCGCCAAAGCCATTTTGCGTGACCATGATGGTGAAGTGCCCAAGACGCTCGACGAGCTGATCCTGCTTCCTGGCGTTGGTCGCAAGACGGCGAACGTGATCTTGGGTGATGCCTTCGATACACCCGGCATCACCGTCGATACCCACGTCGGGCGGCTTTCACGTCGGCTTGGCTTGTCTCGGCACACGGATGCCGTGAAGGTCGAGCGCGACCTGAACCGGCTCATACCGCAAGCGGAGTGGACGCGGTTTAGCCATCGGATGATCCTGCACGGCCGGGCGATTTGTGCCGCCCGCAAGCCCCGCTGCGAGGAGTGCCCACTCGCCGACCTCTGCCCGAAGCGCGGGGTTACTTCTTCTTGAGCAAGCCATCGAGCAGCTTCTCGCCGAGCTTGCCGCCTCCGTTTTTCATAGCGTTGGAGAGGAGTTCGTCGAAGTTGGCATCGATGCGGCGTGCGTCGAGCGCGGGCTTGTTCAACGTCCCGCCGACGGGGATGGAAACCCGCTGATTACTCAACAGCTCACGCACGGCAGGCAGCTTCACTTTGCTGAGTAACCTCTCAGGGATTGGGGCATCGAACATCAGCGACAAGGAACCATCCAACCCCACCGAACCCCGGCTGCGAATCTCCGCTTTGCCGATGGTCAGGACGAAGTTGTCATGGTGAACCCGGCCATTCTCCATCTTCACGTTGATGATCTGTTCTTTCTCATTCTTGAGCGAGGTCTGTTTCGCGCCGATGGCTTCCAGCACCTGCGTCACCAGTGGCCCTGGGGTCACGGTGTAGTTGTGCATGGTGATTTTTCCCTTCAAAGTTCCCGTCGTCGGGGCGGAGACGGGAATACGGTTCTCTTGCAAATCCAGAGAGACCAAGCCACTCGCCTGCGTCGAACCCGCAAGACTTGGGACAGCATAGCCCAAAGCATTGGACAAGACTTCGGGGTTCAGTTGGGCTTTCTCGACGATCTTGCCTGGGGCCAGGGTGAGGTCCATCGTCGGGGTGTTCATCGTCACCGTGGGTTGCACTTTCACCGTGCCGCCGCCGAAGCTTGCGCTGATCGGCGTGGCTCGCAAGACACCATTTTCCAGTTTGGCCACTAGCTCGGATGGGCCGACATCAAAGCCATAAGCTTGCACCTGTTGCCAGTTCACGCCGCCGTCGGCTTTGAGTGCGACGAGAGCACCTTGCGGGCTACCGAGTGGCCCGGCCGCGGCAAAGTTGCGTTCACCCTGGCCCACGACCTTCGTCTTCGGGCCAAGTAGTTCACGCAGTTGCGGTTCTAGTTTGGCGAGGTCGTACGCGAGCTTGCCGTTGATGTCGAGATCCATCGTGGAGCTAATCTTCGAGAGGCCGCCCGAGCCGCTGGCTGTCATGCCATCTCGTTCGGCGCGGAAGCCAGCGAGGGAAAGCGTATCGTTGTCGTATTTGCCTTGAGCCTGCAGTTTCAGCCACGGCTCTTTCCAGGTTGGCTTGCCTGGGTTGCCGTACATGAAGTTGTTGATCGTCACCAGGTCGGTAGAGAAGTCCACGGCAGACCCGACGAGCGAGACTTTCGCCCGACCGATGGCCGAGCCGTTAATGGCATCCGAGTTGTCCGCGGCCTTGGCGAGTTTCAGGATCTTTTGCACGCGATTCAAGTTGGCCGTGAAGTTGCCGACGATGTCGATTTGCCCGTTGGGTTGCACATCGACCGTCGATTCATTCCAAGCAATCGTGTCACAGTGGATGACGACATCCGTCAGCTTCACGGCGTTCGTGGCACTTTGCCAGGTGCCGTTGGCTTCGAGCTTGCACTTCTCCTCATTGACATCTAACCCGGCCCCGAAGAATTTCAAGTTGACCATGTCCGCCCGCATTTTCGAGATGGTAGCCCCCGTCTCTTGGAAGGCGACGACGCCCGTGACTGGGCCTTGGCCTGCGATGACCCACTCCTTGGGGATGAAGCCAAACGGGGCCAGACGAGCTTGCCAAGCCGAGAGTTGGCCAGTCAGTTTCGCGTCCACTTTGCCAGTCTTCGGCGAGCGAATGTCAGCGATCGGTTCGAGCAGCTTGGCGTTGAAATCATCGGCACCGGCCACGATGTTGATGTCACCCGTATCGAGCCGCACTGGCCCGGCAGGGTCGCGTTGGGCTTTGCCGTTCAGGGCGATGCGCAGCTCTGGTTCTTGGAACGAGCGTTTCGCGGAATCGGTGTAGTGGCCGTTTTTGATCTTCGCCGTCGCGGCCAGGTTCATGGTCTGGCCTTGCATCTTGTTCTCGATCGAGACTTCTGCAAACCCTCCGAACTTCGAAGACCCCATCTCGACAAAGTCCGCCAGGTGTTGGCTCAAGATACCCAGATCGACGTTGGCCATGAGAATGAATTCCTCCTGGTGCCCGCGTCCGGCGAGGCCGATGAAGTCTGCTTCGCATTGAAGCTGATCAAAGTTCGGCCGCTGCTTCTCGTCGAGCCGCATGTCAAAACCGACCTTCAACGGCTTCTCCCACGTGATGGCCTGGCCGTTCTTCGTGCCACGCAGAGCTGTGGTGCCGATGGTACCGACCCAGTGCGTGCCGGTGGGTTTGGTGGTCGAATCGAGGCGGACGTTAATCTTGCCTTCCTGCAGTGCCGTACCGGCTTTGAGGTGCAAGAGTTTTGGCATCATGTTGGCGAGTTTTGCAGCATCGATCTCCGCGTGGATCATCTGATCGGGGACTTTCAGGAGTTTCTCGACAGGTTCGTTGAAATGGACTTCCCCTTTGGCTTTCATGCTGCCGACATCGCAGGTCATCTCGACCAGAGCCGTGCGGAACATCTCGGCACTGGCTTCGAGTTTCGCCGTCTGGATTTTGGTATCGAGGAGGCGAATCGTGTCCCCTTGTAGCCACGGCCCGCCGAGGCTGAGATTCTTGCCCGCGACTTCGCCCGAGACTGTGGCTCGGTTCTCGGCATACGTCACTTCGGTCTTGCCTGTGAGTTGGCCTTCCAGGACACTCCCAGCGCTGAAACGCCGGACCACGGGAGCCAACGGACTCAGGGAGAAGTCATCGACATTCGCTTTGACGGTGATCTTGTCACTGACCCCGATCTCAGCGAGTAGATGGCCGTGGATCGCGGTCTTGGGGATGTCCACCTTCACCGCCATCGGCTCGTCACCGGTCATTTCCACTTTCACAACGACGCCGGTGAGCTTCTGCTCGGAGCTGCCCTCGTGGACATGCAGGGTGGCATCTTGGACATCGACCGTCAAGCGAGGCTTCGGCGACGCGGGCTTATTGGGGTCAGGTGTTAGGTACTTCGCGAGAATCGTTTCCCAGTTGGTCTTACCTGGCTCGGTACGCAGGTGAATGACCGGCGACGACACCGTCAGCGTGCCTAAGTTCGTGGCATCTTGAGCCAGTTGCAGCAGGTTCCGGGAGAGTTGCACTTTGGGGATCGTCGCGGCCGGCTGGCCCGCCGAGTCTTCGATGGTCAGCCCCTCAATCTCAACCGGACTGAGCCAACCGAGTGTCAACCCTTCGATGCGGACCTTGCCATCCATGTCTTTTGTGGCCGTGGCGAGGAACTGATCTTTCAGGCTGGTCTTCGCGATAATCGTGGGAGCAAACCAGACCAACACTAGGAGCAACACAACCAGTAGCCCGAACGTCCAGAACAGTCGACGGAGCCGTCTGCGCCACGCGGATGGCTTCGGAGTTTGAATCGGTTCTGACATGGTCGCTCCCTCCTGGAGTGTGTGAAGTCACTCTTTCTCTCACCAGCATAACCGGATTCTCCCAAACCCGGAACCCCGATGAGCGCGTGGCTGGTATCCCTCCTTGGGCATTGGTGCCATTGTGAAGATTGGCCTCATCGACTGTTGATTGAATTTTCGTCCGTCTTGGCAATCGCAGAGTTAGCGTCTATCGTCATGAGTGTGTGAAAAACCACCTCTGGAGACGAACGTGATGCGCCGAACGACTTCGACCAAACTCCAAATGACTTCCCTCGAAGACCGTACCACCCCGACTGGGCTGGATTCGATGATGATGGCAGACATCGCTCAGCCCCTCACACAGCCCAGCGAACTCACAGAACGCCGGGCCAGCGAGACAACGCCAGCCACATCACAGCCCTTGACGTACAGAATGCCTGACGACGCCATTCCAATTGGAATTCCTGAAGACGAACAGTTCCGTGGAATCCAGCCACCTCCAGTAGCAGGGGATTTCAATAATGACGGTGTCGTTGATAACGTCGTGGTCAATGGCTCGAAGATTGGCGTGAATAGCGGTCGCGATGGCAGCGTGATCATTGCCCCCTTCGCGCCGTTTGAAGAGTCGTATAGCGGCACCTTGAACTTTGCGGTCGGCAACGTGATGGGTGATTTGAAGTCCGAGTTGATCGTCGCACCGAGTGACGGTGGTGGTGGCGTTGCCGTGATCTACGACAACCTCGGCCAAGAATTGAATCGCTTCTTCACGATCGCCGACCCGAACTACCGTGGCGGCAACACGATCCATCTCCGCGACCTCGACCGCGACGGGAAACTCGATCTTGTCGCTGCCGCTGGAGTCGGCGGTGGCCCACGGATTGCGGTGTTCGATGGCGATACATTGGGAGCCAACAATACCCGTCTGATGCCAGATTTCTTCGCTTTTGAATCAGCACAGGTCGGCGGTGCCACGGTCAACTTCACTACGAACGAGATTGTTTTCGGAGCGGGTCTCGGCGGTGCACCACGGGTTCGCGGTCTCGGCTTCTCACAACTTCGCGCTGCGACCCAATCGGGCACTCTCAACACCGCAGATTTCAACGGCTTCGATCAGTTCGTCGGAGATGTCAACAGCCGCAACGGTGTCAAACTGATCCAGGAATCCCAACGCGACCCGAACTTTGGCAACCTCCTTCTTCGGGTTGTCGCGGATATTGGTGATAACACCCTGGTCCCAGTGGCGAGCGATGAGGGGTATGATGTCTCATTGATCCCCAGCACCGGAATGTCGGAGACCTTCCCGAACATCTCCTCCAGTGAATTCGTGCCTCTTGGTACGCAAGGATTGAAGGTCCGCGAGATCGCGGTCGGATCGGGCGAGTCCGCGACGGATCGCTCGGATGTCACTTTGTACTACACCGGTTGGCTCGCCGAGAACGGCTTCGAGTTCGAATCGAACCGGAACTTCTCACCGTCGACCTTCAACCTTCAGAACGTGATTGCTGGCTTCCAGCAAGGTGTCGTGGGGATGAAACCAGGCGGTATTCGCCAGATCGTCATCCCAGCGGCCCTCGCCTACGGTGAGGCTGGTAATAGTCCGATCCCGCCGAATGCGGACTTGGTCTTCGAAGTGAAAATGACCAGCGTGGGCCGCGTTTAAGCCGTTTGTTTTGATTGACATCCCCGACTTCCACAGGTAACTTGGTGAAGGTTTGATGTGGAAGTGCTGGGTCTGGGTGACATGGGTACGCCTTCGCAAATCGATGATGAGAAGGAAATCCTGGAAGAATGCCAGGACGCGCTGGGGTACACCTTCGAGAAGCCAGAACTCCTCCGTGCTGCACTCACGCACTCTTCGAGTGCCTACTCCCGTGCGGCATCCAACGAACGCATGGAGTTCCTCGGCGATAGTATCCTCGGGCTTGTCGGCTGCGAGTTGCTCTACGAGCGATTCCCGGATCACCAAGAAGGTGAGCTGACCAAGCTCAAATCCGTCATTGTCAGCCGCAAGACTTGTGCTGAGTTCTCCCGGCGACTGGGTGTCGAGGACTTTCTGTTCCTCGGCAAAGGGATGCCCGCTCGCAGCGAAATCCCGATGAATGTGCTCGCCGATACCTTCGAAGCCTTGGTGGCCGCAATCTACCTCGACGGTGGGTTCGATGAAGCCAAAGACTTCTTACTGGAGTTCCTGGTCCCGGTACTCGACGAAATTGCCCAATTGGCAACGGGTTCGAATGCCAAGTCTCAGTTACAACAACTGGCCCAGAAGGAGTACGGCGGCACCCCTCGTTACCTGGTGTTGGACGAACAAGGCCCGGATCACGATAAGTGCTTCAAGATCGCCGCGGACGTCGAGGGACTACGGTTTCCCGCGGCGTGGGGTCGCAATAAGAAAGAAGCAGAGCAAAAGGCGGCACTCAACGCCTTGGCCGAGATTCAGAAACAGCCGATCCCCTACCCTTCATGACAAACTACCCCGTACTTTGCACGACTTGCGAACAACCCGCCACCCACAAGGTCGCGGCCGAGTGGAGTGATGGCGTCACCCGGGAGTG
The DNA here is from genome assembly GCA_051659845.1 of Fimbriiglobus sp. Taxonomy (GTDB): domain Bacteria; phylum Planctomycetota; class Planctomycetia; order Gemmatales; family Gemmataceae; genus Fimbriiglobus. The sequence goes on from JBOFPH010000022.1 coordinate 16,926, forward strand.
GAAGACCTATTACCTCAGTTGTTCGAAGTGCCTAGCAGATCATCAGCAACTCGCCCAAAAGAAGCAAGCCGCGTGCCGCCTCTCTGAGGGTGAAAGCCTCGCAAAACCACAAGCCCGCGTACTCACTAGGCGGGGTCCGAGTCAGTAACCTCGCCGTCTAGTCCCGGCACATACCCTTCAAACGGAGTACATCAGCGACCGCCATGACTTCCAGGTCGAGATTGTCTATCTTGATCTGCAATCTTTCACGCCAGGATCCCTTTGACGATGTTGCCATGGACGTCGGTGAGGCGGTAGTCGCGGCCGCCGTGGCGGAAGGTCAGGCGTTCGTGGTCGAAGCCGAGGAGGTAAAGGATGGTGGCGTGGAAGTCGTGGACATGGACGCGATCCTTGGCGACGGTCGCGGCCAACTCGTCGGTTTCGCCGTAGCTCATGCCGGGCTTGACCCCCGCGCCGGCCAGCCAGGACGAGAAGCAGGCCGAGTGGTGGCCCCGGCCATACTGGCCGTCTTGGCCCGGAGTGCGCCCAAATTCTGTGGTCCAGACGACGAGCGTGTCTTCGAGCATGCCGCGCTGCTTCAAATCCGCGAGTAGCCCAGCGATCGGTTGATCGACCTTCTTGGCCAGGGACTCATGCTGCTTCATGTTGTCGTGGGCGTCCCAATTGTTGGAACTGCCGAAGTCAATCAACTCGACGAAGCGAACCCCGCGCTCGGCCAACCGACGGGCGATGAGGCACTGCCAGCCGTAGCCGGTGGTTTCGCCGCGTTTCAGGCCGTACATGGCGAGTGTGGCGTCCGATTCCTTCGAGAGGTCAAAGGCTTCCGGGGCTTCGGTCTGCATGCGGAAGGCGGTTTCGAAAGATTGAATCCGCGCGGCTAACTCCGAATCTTGGCCGTGGGCTTTGAGGTGCTCGCGGTTGAAGCCCTCGGCGAGGCCGAGTTCGAGTTGTTGCAGTTCCTGTTGTTTCGTGCGTTGTTTCAGGTTCGGGATCGGCTCGGCCCCAGGGATGACGCGGGTGCCTTGGTGGTAAGCCGGCAGGAAGTCGTTGCCATAAACCTGGGTGCCCGCATACGGCAGATTCGGGGCAATCACCATAAACGACGGCAGGTTTTGGTTCACCGTCCCGAGGCCATACGAGACCCACGCTCCGATACTTGGCCGCGTGAAGAAGAACGAGCCACAGTGCATGGCGAGTGTGGCTTGGTAGTGTTCGTTGTCGTCCGACTTCATCGACTTGATCAGGCAGATGTCATCCATCCGTTCGCGGATCTTCGGGAAGAGATCGCTGACAAGCGTGCCACACTTCCCACCGGGACGGAACTCCCATTGCGGCTTCACGAGCAGCTTCTTCTGGTTCGAAAGCCCACCGCCAACGCCATACACAGTCTTGCCGTCAGCTTTCATCAACTCCGGCTTGAAATCAAAAGTGTCCATATGCGAGACACCGCCGGTACTGAAGAGAAAGATGACCCGCTTCGCCTTGGCCGGAAAGTGCGGCAACTTCGGTGAAAGCGGACTCTCCCCCCGCGCCCGGTCCTCTGCCAACAGCGAAGACACAATCCCCGGCAACAACATCGACGACCCAAGAAGCGACTGAATGGCCGTCCGGCGAGAAGGCAGGTACTCAAATCCACGAGTCATCGAAGTCGCTCCGAAAGGATGCCTGCATTTTACCTGCGAAACCTGGGCGGGCGAAAGGAATTTCACAAGTCAGAAGAATGCAAGTTGACGCTTCTAATGGCTGCAAAAATTCAAGTCGATGGAGATCCTTGTTTCGCCCTCGCCAACCAAGTGTGAGCGAAGACATGATGCGTATGGTCTGGCAACATAGCAGCTATCAGGGTCGACGAGTCGAGCATCACCTTCATCGAGGTAACCCAATGGTGAGTTGATCTAAGCGATCATCTCGCTCGCTGACCAACTCATTCGTCATCGGCGACATATTAACACCACGATGAACCAGGACACCCGCTTCCCAACTCAATCCGCTATTGTGTTTTGCGGCTTTAATCAGGCACTCTTCGCCGCGGTTCTCCAACACCACATCATCACCTGGTTGGACCCCAAGTTTTGTGAGTAGATCGTGCCCCAAGGTAATCCGCCCCTCGGGATCTATCGTTGTATGCATGAATCAGCTCCTTTAACTCACGAGCCGGCGTCGCACCATCCCGATCACGGCCATACCCAACAATGACGTGCCGATCAGGAAGCCAGGCTCGGGAACAGGGGTAAACGTCAACTCTAGGTTATTGCCGTTTCGCAGCAGTGTCACGTCCGTGAAACTGGGCCAAGCGCCGGTTCCAGAACTCAAGGTGAAGTCCATGAGCAAGAAGGCATCGGTGCCGCTCGTGTTTCGTAGGAAGTTAGTGCCGGCATTCGCGGTTGCCAGGATGATCGTGTAGGGAGTTCCGTTGGTCAGTCCCGCGTCATTACCCAAGACGATGTTGAACTTGTTGGCCCCACCAAGGCCATCGAACTTCAAATCGGTGCTAGCGCCACTCAGCAGCAACTTGCTGTTGTCCGTGATCGCGCCGCCAGAGGTCAGGAGTTGCGTGAAGAGAGTCGCTCCGGTTGTCCCCGCGTTGAGTGTGGTGGTGCCACCCGCGATGTTCAAGTCCGCAGTGCCCGTGCCACTGTCGCCACGGAGGGTGGCATTGGTGAAAGTCGCGTTCGCACTGTAAGTCCCGGTACCGCCGACGAGACCGCCCGTAGCGGTGATGGCGCTCACACCACTCAATGTGCCGTTGATGTTCAGGGTGCCACCGAGCACATCCACGGGTTTGGCGGTGCCTGCGAATGTGAGGTTCTGGGCAAGGTTCACCGTTACGCCAGCGCCGTTGGCATCCCCTTTGACGACTAGCCCACCCCAGTTGCCGACGTTCGTGCCGCTGGTGCCATTGACGGTGTAAGTGATGTTGCCAGCCCCAGTTGCCCGATCGAGGCCCAGGCGGACGTTGCTCGCCACGCTCGGTCCGCGCTCGATGAGTTGGGTCGTAGCACTCGTGTTGGAGAGCGCAATAGTGAGTGTGCCGCCGCTGCCGGTCAGTGAGTTGATCCGAGATTGAGCCAGCCAGTTAGGTCCGGGTGTCGCGCTGTTGAAGCCGAGTTTGGCGTCGGTTCCTTCGAATCTCAAGCCCATCGTGCCAGTCCCGTTGACGGCCATTGTCGAGCTACCATTGTGGGCATCGGTGCCGGTGTTTTGAAAACGCACGGTCGATTCGAGGCCCGAAGTACTAGAGCCTTCCCCGATGAGCTGCCGTGCTGCACCACCACCGAATTGGGTGTTCCCCGCACCCGTCACATTGATCGCCCCGCCAGCGTTGATGGTGATCGATTGGCTGCCACCAAATCGGGAGTTTTGTCCAGAAATTGCGTTCAACTCCAAAGTCGCACCATTATTGATGACAGCTCGTGAATCGATAATGACTTCTCCACCTGAGGCGAGGTTGGCAAACACCGTGGTGCTACCCCCAGTGATGGTCATCACGTTGCTGAAACTACTCGTACCAAGAATCAAGGCGCCAGCTGTTGCTGAGCTGCGCCGAACAATTGCACCACTCAAATTGATGATGCCTGAGGTGTTGTCCAACATCCGATTGTCGCCAGATGCTGTGGTCCTATCAAGAATCGCTCCGTTGGTCATGGTGAGTCGATTAGCGTTGTTACCTAGCACATTCCCACCGGCCAAAATACGGACAGTGGCTCCGTCGATGGTGATCGAACCTGCGGAAGAGGCTGTTGTGAAGGAGTTCACCGACCCAAGATCGACACTCCCGCCGCCGGTGATGCTGAGTGTCGTGGCTGCTCCACCACCGGAAACAACGCCACCCAAGGTCAGCACTCGTCCGCTCGCGACGTTCCACGTTTGGGCGGTGTTCGCTAAAACGACACCCGTTGTGATTGTGAGGTTTTGTGTCGCCGCAGTCATGTCGATACCGCTCGCGCCCAAAGTCAGGCCCGCGGTCCCGCCGATGCTCACGGTTCCAGTCGGGTTGGCAACGATCAGTCCAGCAATGCTCTGGGCTGTTCCACCCAAGGTGACGTTCAGGTTCACGGTCGAGGCGGAGTTCCAACGAGCAACATCCGTGGAAGTTGGCACGACACCACCTTGCCAGTTTGTCGTTGTGGTCCAGGTGTTGTCGGTGGTTCCCAGCCAGTTGATCTGCGCAGATGCAGTCGGGCTGAAGAGTCCAGATGCTAAGAATAGCATCGATAAGAGTAAAAATCGTTTCATTGTCGGGATTCCGGTCAGATAAAGAATTCATGTATTCTACGCGAACTGACCAAAAATCGAGAGGTGTGAGTCAGAAACTACCCAGATTCTCAGATTCACTAGGTTTCACAGAGCGTTACAGCTTCACTCCCTCATGCCCTAGGAGCCAGGCTTTGCGTTCGAGGCCGCCGCCGTAGCCGGTGAGTTTGGCGTTGGCTCCGATGACGCGATGGCAAGGAACGAGGATGGCGATCGGATTCGCACCGTTGGCGAGGCCGATGGCCCGGCTGGCTGTCGGTTGGCCGATGTGCTTGGCGATGTCGCCGTAGCTGGCGGTTTGGCCGGGGTCGATGGTACGAAGTGCGGTCCAGACTTTTTGCTGAAAGGCTGTGCCGTTGGTGGCGAGTGGTAGATCTTGGCCGGCGAGGAGTTCGCCGGCGAAATAGGCTTGCAGTTTTTCCACGGCCCCCAGAGTGTCGGGGCCTGCGGTGAGTTCGAATTCGCCGTAGTGACGGGCAAGGAGCGTCGTCATGCGGTCACGGTAGTCCGCGAAGTCTAAGGCTCGAACGGCCTGGCCATCGGTGGCCAGGAGAACGACGCCGACCGGAGAATCGAACTCATGCAAGAAGAGTTTCATGGCTCGACTCGGGTTACTTGAGTGGTGAGTACTCGGTCGCTTTGAGCATGACGAACTTCACGCCGTCTTTCGCTGTCAGCGAGCCGCCAGCGTCTTTCTCGGAGGCATCACGGGCTGCGATCCAAGCCGCGTCTTTGCGGAACTCATCAAACGACTTGTTGCGGGCTTCGACGCTCTTGTGGGCGAGGAAGTAGTAGAGCATGTCGTCTGCGTGGGGAGCACCCTTGACGAGGTGGTAGTACCACATGTTGGTCATGCCGTACTTCTCGAAAAGCTTCCGGGTCTGGTCGCGGAAGCGGGAGTCGAGTTTGGCCAGGTTGTTTGGGGTCGCGGTGTAAATTCGCAGCTCGAAGACGCGTTCGCCAGCGGGCTTTTCCATGCTGACGGGGACGGAGTAATCGGTCGTTTCGAGCAGGATTTCGTCGTACTTCTTGATGACTTCGTTTTTGCGCATCGCAGCCACAGTGGTCGTGAAGCCTTCATCCGCACGCATGGCTTTCCAAGAGGCTTCACGAGCGTCGCGGTCCTTGTGGTGCAACAACACGTAGAACTTTTGTTCTTTCGCGTCGGTCGGTACGAAGAAGCCGATGGTCTTCATCCCATGCTTGACCATGACTTTGGACAAAGTCTCTTCGAAGGCTTTGCTGAGTTCCGTGAGTTTGCCTTCGTTGACTTCGTAAACCCGCAATTCGAACACGCCTGGCTCCTTCGCTGCTGCACTGCTACTGCCCAGGCCTGCCCACACGGCCAAAGCCAAGACGAGCGTCCACATTCCGTACTTCATCATGATTCTCCAGGGAAAGGTTCCTTGATTCAATTCTATCGGAAAAGGGGTCAGCTATTTGGTCCCAGATCGTCCATGTCGATGGATTCCAGGACCGGAGCCAAGACCACCTTCAACCAGCGCAGGAACCAGACCACCCCAAGCCAGGCGAACACCAACCCGCCGAGAACCTGCACAGGCCATTGGCCGAAGACCACGGTGGCGTTGAACATGACGAACGCCAACAAGAGATTCACCGCGACCGAAAACGAAGGCTGACGCCACCAGATTTCGACGCCCCAAAGTAGGATGACAGCGTAGTTCACGAAGACTCCCCAGCCGTAACCACTCTGTCGCTCTGTGGCCTCGTACGCCGAGGAATGGCTCCAACCATGGACCAGTTCGAAGACGATTAACACATGTAGCACGAGCGAAAGCCATCCTGCGATGCTCCAAGCCGCATGACTGTAGACTCTGCCGATGGCCCAGAGGATCAAGACGCCCCAAGCGGAAACGCTGGGCAGGTCAGCCAGCGGGAAGAGAAGCAACAATAGACCCCAACCCAGCAAGGCGAACGCACCGGAACGCCAGGGGGACGATTGAATCAGGTGTCGCATCCTGTAGACCAAGCAGACCTCTCCGAGATGCATCAACCAAGGAATTCGTTCATGGCACGCCGTGCGAAAATTGTAGCGACTCTCGGACCAGCGACTGATTCACCCGGGATGCTTGATCGCATCTTGAAGGCCGGGATGGATGTGGCACGTATCAACTTCTCCCACGTCAAAGATGAAGAAACTCCGCTTCGGCGCATCGCGGAAGTCCGTGAAGCAGCGACCCGCCTTGGGAAAAACGTGGCCATCCTCGCGGATTTGCCTGGCCCCAAGCTGCGTGTCGATATCAAGGAGATTCGAACATTAACGATTGGTGATACCGTCTATTTTCCACTTCCCGGCGTGCCACTGGAACCGGACGACATCCTGATCACCGATCCCGAAGTGCTCACCGACTTACAATACGATCACCGAATTCTCTTCGACGACGGCAAGTTACAACTCCGCGCTCGGACCATCTCGAATGGCCGGATGTCGGCGATTGTCACCGTCGGCGGGGTGTTGAAACTCGACAAAGGGATGAACCTCCCTGATACCACCATCAGCATCCCAGCGATCACTGACCGCGACCGCAAAGCCCTCTCCACGTGTGCCAAGGCCCAAGTCGATTGGCTCGCCATGTCCTTCGTCCGTGGGCCGACGTCTGCGGACTACCTCCGCGATGCGGCGTCTGCGGTGGGCTTGGCCAAGATTCCGGTCCTGGCCAAGATTGAGCGGCCGGAAGCCGTCTTGAAGGCGAAAGAAATCATAGATGCCTTCGATGGTGTTATGGTGGCACGGGGGGACTTGGGTGTTGAGTTGCCTTTCGAGAAGCTCCCGCCGATTCAGAAGATGATCATCGCCGCGGCACGATTGGCCGGCAAACCCGTCATCACAGCCACGGAAATGCTCGACAGCATGACCAAGAACCCACGCCCGACACGCGCTGAAGTCTCGGATGTCGCCAATGCCGTGTTCGATGGTACGGATGCGGTCATGCTTTCGGGCGAGACCTCGGTGGGCGATTACCCCTTTGAGGCGGTGCAATCGATGGCTGGGATCGTCGAGGAAGCAGAATCTTCGATGCGGAGCACCGGCAGTGGCTTCCAAACCACGCACATCCTCCGCCCGACCGACATCATCGAAGACTCGCTGGCGCTTGCCGCGTGCCATTTGGCGAGTGAGGTTCATGCCAGTGCGATTATTACGCCGACACTTTCCGGCCGGACGGCGCGGATGTTGGCACGCTATCGCCCGGCGGCCAAGATCATCGCCCCCGTGCCGAATCCGCAGATTTCGCGCCGATTAGCGGTTGTGTGGGGTGTGAATGCGGTGCCAATGATGCCGCTGACGAAGGGCGATGGCCGGATGGTCGCTGCCGTGCGGGATGCTTTTAACGTCGGAGCTATCAAAGTCGGGGATCGGGTGGTCGTGTTAGCCGGTCACCCGATTGAAGGTGATCCGAGAATGCCGACGCTGCGGGTTGTGAAGGTCGGTGAAGGCGGCGCTTCGCTGGAACCTTAATTCTGTTTCAACGATTAGGCCTGTTGGCGAAGTCGTGTCAATCGTCGGTTCCATACGGGGGGCGGCTGGAATGAATCCAGCCGCCTTCTTTCATTTCGTCCGGATCAGCACCCACCTCGACCGATTCAGAACCCATGCGAAGTGATGCGTTGGAATGCGCACACCTTGCAGACTTGCACCCGAGATTTTCACCACACGGCCGCGAAGGAATCGCCTCGCCCGCGCTTCCCTCGTGACCGCCACGATCGACACCAGGACGGGAGCTTCACGCGCTATGAACCAGGATCCAATCCGTTCGCGTCTGCATGTCGAAACCCTCGAAGCCCGAGAAAACCCCAGCACTCTATTGTCGGATTCCTTCGACACGGCCCGAACGCCATTCCTGACCCCAGGCTGGCAATCGTGGGGTACGGGTACTTTCAACACGAGCCGGATTGTCGCCGCTGATGGGGCGATTTCCGTTTCCTCGAATGGGACGGCGAACACTGAGTCCCGGTTGTTTCGCTCGGAGCTTCAGCCTGCGGATGCCGCAGTCTCAGTGCAAGTCTACTCCGATACCCCAACGCCAGTGGTTGTCTTCGCTCGTGGGCAAAACCTAGCCAACACCAACGGCAGTTACTTTGGCGTCCGCGTGAGTACGGGGGGAACCCAGATCGATCTCGTGGAGTTCAAGAACGACACGACCACAGTCCTGGCTACATTGCGAAGCAATAGCCCCGTCTTCGGCCAGTGGCTCGATGTCCGGTTGCAACCCCTCGGCAACAAGCTCACGGCGAGTATTCAACGCCGCGATACCCTTCAGTTTCTGACACCGCAAGGCACCTGGCAGCGCGGCACGATCGATGCGATCACCGCGAATGTGCCTGTGTTCAACGGCTCCGGATCGGTCGGCGTGGCTCGAATCGCCGGGAACGCCGGGACCGTGTTTCTGGACGATTTCGATGTCGAACCGGCACCGGTAGCTCAGGTGATCACGCAGAACTTCGATAGCCTCGCCACCGGAACCCGGCCCGCTGATTGGGCTGTCTGGTCGAGTGATGCGAGTGGCAACTTCGCCATCACGAACACACGAGGTAGCTCCGCGCCGAATGGCTACACCGCCTTCGGCGGCAGCCGCACGACCAATCGCAGTTGGTTGAACACCTCTCAGCCCGCCGACTTGCAAGCCAGCGTCAATCTTTTCGCCGATTCGTTGATTCCTGGCACGCTCTACGTGCGTGGGCAAAACCTCAACTCGAATGCCCCGACCTATTATGGGCTAACGGTTTCACGGGGTGTTGAAGCGAGACTGGTCAAGCTCGTCGGAGGCGTGCAGACGACACTCGCCAAGATCAACTCCAAGGATTACGTCAGCTCCGTTTGGCTCCGCCTGTCGGTCGTGGCTCAAGGCTCGACGTTGAGAGCCGTCATCAACCGCCTCGATACCAACCAATGGTTGACTCCCGATGGCACCTGGGAAGACTACCCACAACCTGCGATGGAAGCCACGGACACGAGCATCCCTGGCGGTGGCTTCGTTGGCTTGCAACGTACACCGACAAACGCAGGCAACATCACCTTCGACTCTGTTGAGATCCGCACCGGGCAGGGGGCCAATGGCCCCGCGATTAGCGTCAACCCTTCGGAGGCGGGCAGTGTTTACCGCGGCGATGTGACTTTCAATGTGAGTGATGCGTCCAACTCCGCTCGCCGAGTGGAATACCGGCTCAATGGTCGCTTGCGTGGCACATCGCAAGCGGCGCCGAGTTCCTGGACGCTCGACACCACCAACCTGCCCAACGGCAGTCATGAACTTGTCGTGCGGGCTATCGATAACCTCGGCAACCCCTCGACGCAAACCATCCGCTTCACCACTGACAACCTCAACCCGAACTCTGGCCCAGCCCGGCCCGAACTGGCCCGTAAACATCCCCACATCCGTATCGCGCAACTGGCTTACAGTGGCAACCCGATGGGGAACTTCGAACGCGCTCGTCTCGCTCAAAGCGTCGATCTGGTCATCCCCAACACTCGCTTCTTGAACACTGTCGAACAGGCTTCGCCCAGCACTTCGCAGATCATCTACTCCAACATCTCGAATCTTTACCTCGACCTTCTCCAGGATTGGCTCGGCTATGCGGACACGAACCGATTGAGCCGAGAGGATGCCTTTTACCACGTCTCCGCAGCGACGCCTTTCACAGGGAATAGCCCATCGTCGCAACCTGTCACCTGGCTCTGGGGCGTCTACCGGCAAACCGGCACCGCCACGCCAACAGACCTCACCGCCAACTCTCGCGGTGGCCGCACGACCCAGACCGAGTTCGGCGGCTCGGGAACGTCGCTTTCGATGGGCTACCTGGAAAAGTTCAACGAGTTGAACTTTGACCTCTCCCGCAATGCCACGGCCGGTTGGTCGGGCGTGGTGGAGTACGTCTCGGCGGTCGATTCCAGTGGTCGGCCAACGCAGTGGAAGCCGTTGACCCTGTCCTCGGACACGACCAATCGCCTCAGCCGCTCGGGCCGCTGGACGTTCAACCCGCCCGCGGACTGGGTGCCGAGCAACAACGGTGGTGATGACCGCAACTACTACATCCGGATGCGTTCCACTGCAGGGACAGCAGCCCAATCGCCGGTCGCCCGCACGATCCTGGGCCGGGATTACGTCAACGCTCGCGGCGCGAACGCGGGTACCATTCCGGCATTTGACTACGCAGCTGACCGTGACCGTGATGGCTACCTCAACGATACTGAGTACGCGGCACGGGGTGCTGGCAAAGATGCTCGCTTCGTCTACGAATCCCGGTTGCTCTACCCGTACTACGGCCAGATGCGTTTCGTCACGAACCCCTCGACCAACGGCTTCCGCCGTTGGGCCGCGGATTACCACACGGATCTCTTCCGCAGCCAGCCACTCGCGGATGGGGTCTTCCTCGATAACTCCAATGGTCGGTTGCCGTTCGGCAACACGCGAGTGGTCGAAGGCACCTCGACCTACGGAGACGATTACGCCGAGGTGGTCTCCGCAATCGCTAAGGCCGCGGGCACCAAGACCGTCTTCTCCAATACCGCGGGTGGCAACGAGGACGCCAACCCCGTCGCCGAGCAATCTACGGGAGTTTTCGAAGAATTCTTGCTGCGGCCCACCGAAGCGAGTTGGGCCGGTTTCCTGGATGCCTCGGAGCTAGTCCAAGGCCGCTTGGATGCCGATGCCCCTTCGCCGTACGTGATTTTGGATAGCCACCCTGGGTCGTTTGATGTGAAGAGCGACCGCGTGAAAATGGGCACGCTCGCCTACTACTACCTGCTCGCCGACCCGGACAAGACCATGCTCATGTTCTTCGGCGGCTTCTCCCCCTCAGCTCCGTGGCAAGATACCTGGATCACCGCCGCGACCAGCAACGTGGGCCAGCCGACCAGTCAACTCCGGCAATTCGCCAGCGGCCAAGACCCCGAGAACCCCCGTCTGGAATACCGCGTGTACGCACGCGAGTACCAGAACGCCCTAAGCCTCTACAAACCCCGTTCCTACACCGCCGGAGTCGGCACCGGCACCGCCAGCGACGCCACCGCCACGACCCACAACCTCAACGACAACTACCGCCAACTCCGTGCCGACGGCACTTTGGGTCCTGTGGTCAACCGTGTGACACTACGAAACGGCGAAGGCGTGGTGATGATAAGAAGTTAACCACGAATAGTAAGAAGTAAGAGTTTAAACCACGAAATGCAAGGAGAGTTTTAACCACGAATCACACGAATAACACGAATTCAAAAAAACTACAGGAAGGAACGATGGCAGAGATACTTTTTAAAGATGAAGCATTTGCCATCATTGGAGCCTGTTTCGAGGTCTACAACGATAAGGGTTTTGGTTTTCTAGAAGCGGTTTATCAGGAATGTTTGGAGATTGAGTTTCGTCTGCGAGGCTTGCCTTTCGTAGCCCAACCAGAGCTTCAGCTCAGCTACAAAGGCTGCACGTTGAAGAAGACATATCAACCAGACTTTGTCTGTTTCGAGAAAATCATCGTCGAGATCAAAGCTGCCAAGGATTTGTGCGATGAACACCGTGCACAAACCCACAATTACCTCAGAGCGACTGGTTTCCGCCTCGCACTTCTTGTCAACTTTGGTTCAAGAGGCAAGCTTGAATACGAGCGGATCGTCCTTTGAATTGGCTAGATTCTTTCTTGGTTTTGATTCGTGCTATTCGTGCTATTCGTGGTTAACTTTCTTGTTGCAATTCCTCTACTCCACGATGCCATCCTCGTCGTACTCATTCACGGCTTTGGGCACGAGCATCAAGAACACCCGGGTGGCTTGGACGATGGCTTTCTTCGTGACGCCGCCTTTGAGCAAGACGCAGTAATCGAACCAGAGGTCGCCGTCGTCGTCGATGCCGGCGCGAATGAGCACATAGTTTTCGTTGATGCGGTTGACGAGTTCGAGCCGGTCGATGCGTTGGGCGTCTTCCTTGAGGCCGTAGAAGGCGATGATTTGCAGTCGCTCTTTGGATTCCGAGAGGTGAACCCGAGCCATCAGCTCTTCGCGGATGCGGATGATGCCATGCTCTTCGTCCAGGGTCGCATCCATGTACGCGGCATCGTAGAGTTTGGCGATCTCTTCGATCGTCACGTTGTCCGGAGTGATGATCTCGTTCGACATAAATTCCCCTCTGTTTTGCTCGGAGTTTGCGGGGATCGCTTGACGCTTTCCTGTGAACGCCACTATACCTAGAGTGATGGATTTGACCTCGGCAATTTTGCGTCGAGGTTTGTTTTTGGTCGGGCTTGTGAACTTTTTCACAAACTCACGGTTCCGACCCCATAGAGCCAAACGTGGGAGCCAATGGCGTGCCTGTCCCAGTGATGACTCCGGCTGGTCTCGAACCCGCCTTCGAACTCTCGGCCTACTACCCGGCGTTGATCTATGCCGTCGTGATCATCGGTATGGCCGCAGGCATTGTGGCATCCTCACACATGCCGTTCCTGAAGCCCCGTCGGGTGACCAAAGTCAAGCAGATGCCGTACGAGTCCGGGATGGATCCGATCGGCGATGCTCGGATGCAGTTTGATGTGAAGTTCTACTTGATTGCGATTCTGTTCCTGGTGTTCGATGTCGAACTCTTGTTCCTCTACCCGTTCGCTGTGGCTGCCTACTCCGAAGGGGCTGATCCCGCTTGGAAGAATGCCTTCGGTTTCGTGGTCTTCATCGAAATTCTGATCTTCCTTGCCACGCTGGCCATCGCCTACGTCTATGCTTGGCGCAAAGGAGTTTTCCAATGGCGTTGAAACTCGACGAAAACATCTTCATCTCGCAACTCGATGGCCTGGCTTCGTGGGTGCGTAAACACTCCCTCTGGCCGATGCCATTCGCCACGGCTTGCTGTGGTATCGAGCTGATGGCGACTGCTAGCTCCCGCTACGACATTGCCCGCTTCGGCAGCGAAGCGATGCGATTTAGTCCTCGGCAATGCGATGTGATGATCGTCGCGGGCCGAGTGGCAATGAAGATGGTCCCGGTGATGCAACGGATCTGGCTGCAAATGAGCGAGCCGAAGTGGTGTATCAGCATGGGGGCTTGTGCTTCCTCGGGTGGCGTGTTCGACACCTACGCGGTGGTTCAGGGGATTGACCGCTTTATTCCGGTTGATGTCTACGTCCCTGGTTGCCCACCACGTCCGGAGCAGTTGATCCGCGCGGTGCTCGATTTGCAAGAAAAGGTCCAGAAAACCGGAACGATTAATGCCCGTGAGTTCGCCAAGCGAACCACCCACGAAGGCCCGTCCCCGCTCGCGGCCCAACTGGACCCTCGCGAGCTTGTTGTCGCCCCTGGCGACTTCCGCACTGGTTCCCGCGTGACGCTCAACTAAGGACTCGCCATGACCACGCTCGAACTCCTACAAGCGAAGTTCCCCGACGGCGGTTACTCCTCGGCGGAATACCTCGATAACAAGCGTCTCTTGATCGCCGCCGACAAAACGGACGCGCTGTTGCACCCTGTATTGAAAGCCCTCAAGGATCACGGCTTCGATATGCTCTGCGACATCGGCGGCATCGATTACCTGAACTATCCGAATGCCACTGATCGCTACTCCGTGGTTTACGCCCTCACCAACACCAAGACCGGCGAACGGCTCTTCGTCAAAGCCTACGCCAACGACCCAGAGCCTGAATTGCCTTCCGTCGTCGATCTCTGGAAAGGGGCCGACTGGATGGAGCGCGAAGTCTACGACATGTTCGGCGTCCGCTTCCCCGGCCACCCGGACATGCGACGGATCCTACTGCCCAGCGAGTTCACCAGTTACCCGCTCCGTAAAGACTACCCTCTCCGAGGCTACGGCGAACGCCACAACTTCGAAGTGGTAACGAGGGCGGAAAGCTGAAGAGCAGGAGTATTCACCACGGAGAACACAGAGATCACGGAGAGAAAAGAGGGTAGGTTTTGCGGAGTGGAGGTTCTTGTTGAGGATGTGATGCATGAAGAAAGCAGACTACGATCGATTCACGGAGAGTATTATCGGTGCTGCGATTGATGTGCATCGGGAACTTGGGCCAGGGTTGTTAGAGTCGGCTTACGAGGCATGCTTGGAATATGAACTTGTGAATCGAGGGTTCAAGGTTCAGAGACAAGTCATGATTCCAGTGGTTTATCGAGGGCTATCCATTGAGGCGGGGTTTCGAGCGGATTTGTTGGTGAATGAGTTGATTTTGATCGAACTCAAGGCCATCGACCGGCTCGAGAAAATCCATGAAGCTCAAATGTTGACATACTTGAAACTCATGAACTTAAAACTTGGTCTACTCATGAATTTCAATGTGAAACTACTCACCGAGGGAATCAAACGGATGGCACTAGGCACGCTCGAAGACTGAACTCACGCCAACGACATCACACCTTGTTGGCCCACTCTCTCTTCTCTACGTGTCCTCAGTGATCTCCGTGGTGAATATTTTTGATTTTTGATTTTACCTGGAAAAGTATATGCCACTTGAAGCGGTTGCGAGTCGGGATGAGACGGGGGAGGAACAGGAGTTCCACTACACCCTGAACTTTGGGCCGCAGCACCCGGCCACACATACGACACTGCGCTTGATCCTCACCCTGGAAGGGGAGACGATCATCAAGGCTGTGCCGGATATTGGCTTTTTGCACTCGGGCTTCGAGAAGCTCGGCGAAGATCTCGACTTCAATCAATACGTGACGATCGTCGATCGCATGAACTACATCTCGCCCGTGGCCAACGAAATCGCGTGGCACCACACGGTTGAGAAGTTGTTGAAGATTCAACTGACGCCACGCTGTATCTATCTCCGCACGATCCTGGCGGAACTGGCTCGGGTCAGTGACCACCTTCTGTGCGTCGGGGCGGCGGCTCTGGACCTCGGAGGCCTGACGGCGTTCTTGTATGCCTTCAATGCCCGTGAAAAGATTTACAACATCATCGAGAATGCCTCGGGCCAGCGCTTCCACCCCAGCTATACCCGCGTCGGTGGGTTGATGGCCGACGTCAGCGATTCCTTCGTGGCCGACGTCCGGGACTTTGTGAAGGCCTTCCCGAAGGTCCATGCCGACGTGACGCGAATGCTCAACAAGAACAAAATCTTCGTTGACCGCACCAAGGGCGTCGGGGTTCTCACCCGCGACGAAGCCATCAACATGAGCTGTTCCGGGCCCGTGGCCCGGGCTTCGGGGGTTGTGCGTGACCTGCGGAAAGATGAGCCGTATCTCGCGTACAAAGAGCTTTCGTCGAGCTTCCAGGTGATCTGCGCCAAAGGTGGCGATTGCTTTTCTCGCTACCTCGTCCGCATGGGTGAGATGCTCGAAAGCGTCAAAATCATCGGTGCAGCGATTGAAAACCTGCCGTCAGGCCCGGTGAACATTGCCACGGACGACAAGTATTCGATCCCTGACAAGCAATCGACCTACCGCAGCATCGAAGGCCTAATCCAGCACTTCGAACTCTTCATGTGGAACCGCCGTTTCGAGACACCGGTCGAAGAGACCTACGGAGCCAACGAAACCGCCAACGGCGAACTCGGCTTCTACCTCGTGGCTGACGGCAGTGCGAAAGCCTTCCGTGCCCGTACGCGGCCACCGTCGTTCATCCATTTTGCCACCTTCCCGCACCTGATCGAAGGCCACCAAATCTCCGACGTCCCCGCCGTCCTCGGAAGCCTGAACATCATCGCGGCGGAGCTGGACAGATAAGGAGGCGCAGCATGGCACTGGCGACGTTGCCTCGATTGGCATCCGAAACCCTGAAACAAGGCTTGCCCAAGACCGGAGGCCGTATGTACGCGATTGCCTTCGACATGGATATTGACGCCCTGAGGACCCACTACGGCGACCCTTACAACGGGGCCTACATGGAAATCCGCCGGGTGCTCGAACGCTACGGCTTCCGCTGGCAGCAAGGCAGCACCTACTTTGGCGGCGAAAGTGTGAACGCCGTCACATGCGTCATGGCCGCGATGGAACTCGGGCGTGCTCTTCCTTGGTTCGCCTTGAGTGTTCGAGACATTCGGATGCTGCGTATCGAAGAGAACAACGACCTCATGCCAGCCGTGCAACAATCGGCGGAGACGATCTGATGTCAGCGATTTCAGAATCCATCAAACAACAAATCCGGGATTTACTCCCCAAGTATCCTCGCAAGCAAGCGGTGACGCTGCCAGCGTTGCACATGGTGCATGACGAGTATCGCCATGTCTCGTCCGAGGCGATCGTCGAGATCGCGGAGATCCTCGAACTGCACCCTTCGGAAGTGCAAGACACGATGACCTTCTACGCCTTCTTCCGCGAGACGGAAGCGAACAAGCTGGGCCGCGATCGGGTGTGGGTGTGCCGGGGCTTGGCCTGTATGCTCCGCGGTGCCTACGAACTGCAGGACCACTGCGAGCACAAGCTGGGAATCCACTGCGGCGAACGCACAGCCGATGGTAAAATTACCCTGGAGTTCGCGGAGTGTATTGGTGCGTGCGATGGTGCCCCAGCGGTACTGTTGAACGACAAACACGTGATGAACGTGACCCACGAAAAAGCCGACGCCCTCTTCGCCGAACTGCAAGGGAAATGAGGCCAGTATGCAACTCGAAGACTTCTTCGACATCGAAGGCACCCCACCGACGCGAATTCGGCTGAAGGGCACTCGGATCAACCTGGAGCATTTAATCCCGCTCTATCAGGCGCACAAAACTCCCATGCAGATTGCTACGTTCTTTGTTCGTCCGCTCGAACCGGTCCAAGTTTACGCGGCGATCACCTATTATCTCAGCCATAAAGTGGAGATGGATGACTATTTCCGCCGTGTTGAAGAGGAAGGTGATCGTTTACGGATTGTAGTCGAAGCCATGCCGGGTAACGCTGCATTGAAGGAGAAACTCCAGCGCATGAAAGAGGAGAGATCGAAGGCACAAGAGGTAACATCTTGAAAATCCGGTTTCTGCTCGATGAACATGTTCCGAACTCGCTTCTCGAAAGCCTACTTTCTGAAGAACCGACTTTGGATGTGATTCGCGTAGGTGACATTGATGCTCCGATGTCTTCTGCTCCCGATACGGAACTTCTCGAGTGGGCTTACCTTGAGCAGAGAATCATTATAACTTTCGACACAAATACTTTCATACAAGAAGCGTTGACGAGAACCCAGATTGGCCTCCACACCGCGGGACTCTTGGTTGTTGCCAGGCCCAACAAAGTGACAATGAGCGATATCACAGAAAGCCTTATACTGCTCTGGTCACTCGAAAGCCCAGGCGACTACATCGACCGAATTGTATATCTGCCTCTATAACGGAAAACACGATGTCTACGACATACACACCAGTTCTCTTGGCCAGGATTCATAAGCCGAACCCGGCGTCCGTTGAGGCGTACCGGGCCGATGGGGGGTATGCGACCTTTGAGCGCGTACTCAAAGAAAAGCAGCCGCTCGATGTCGTCACGCAAGTCAAGGACTCGGGGCTACGCGGCCGCGGCGGGGCCGGGTTCCCGACGGGGTTGAAGTGGACCTTCTTGCCGAAGGATCACCCCGGGCCGATTTATTTGTGCATTAATGCGGATGAATCCGAGCCTTGTACTTACAACAACCGCATCTTGATGGAGAAAGACCCCCATCAGGTGCTCGAAGGCATCATGCTTTCGTGCTACGCGATCAAGTCGCAATGTGCGTACTTCTACATCCGCTACGAATATGGCGACGCTTATCGCACTCTGGCTGCGGCTGTTGAAGAATGCTACCAAGCGGGCATCCTGGGCAAGAACATCTTCGGCTCAGGTTTCAACCTCGACATCGTGCTTCACCGTGGGGCCGGGGCTTACATCTGTGGTGAAGAGACGGGGCTGATTGAGTCCCTGGAAGGCAAGCGGGCCTGGCCGCGGATTAAGCCGCCGTTCCCAGCGATCGAGGGGGCGTTCCGCAAGCCGACGATCGTCAACAACGTTGAGACCATGGCTTGCGTCACTCAAGTCATGAAGTTTGGCATCGATTGGTTCAAGTCTCTCGGCGTGCCGCCTGATCCAGCCAATCCGCGCGATGCCGGGAGCTTCGGTCCAAAGCTCTACACCATTGCCGGGCATGTGAATGAGCCGAAGTGTGTGGAGTTGCCGATGGGCATCACCATACGGGACTTGGTCGAGAAGCATGGCGGCGGAGTCTGGAAAGGTCGCAAAGCCAAGGCCGTGAACCCCGGTGGCCTCAGCATGGGTTTTGCGGACGTGAGCGCTCCGCTTAAGGGCGCTGATGGTAAGACCGAGTACGACATCCCCCTGGACTTCAACGGCCCAGGCAAGATCGGTTGCTTGGGGCTGGGCACCGCGGCCATCACGGTCATCGACGACGAAACCAGCATGGTCGATGTGCTCCATAACGTCTGTCAGTTCTTTTCGCATGAGTCCTGTGGCCAGTGCACGCCGTGCCGCGAAGGTACCGGCTGGATGCTGAAAATGACCGACCGTCTCCGACGTGGCAAAGGTCGTCGGGAAGACCTCGATATCCTCGTCGATGTCGCCGACCGCATCGGCATCATGCCAGGTACGACGATCTGCGGATTGTCCGACGGGGCAGGGTGGCCCGTGAAGACGGCGATCCGGAAATTCCGGGCTGAATTTGAAGCGGCGATTAAAGATGGCTCGGCTACGCGACTTTCTAAGTTGCAATTGGTCGGCGCTCACTAAACTAGGATCATTCGCGGGAGCCGAGCCATGATCATCCGGGTGAGTCTACTACTATTGGCGGTGATTCTTTTTGCAGGTTGTAAGAAGAAACCCGCGACCGTCGCCTCAACCCCGGCGACCTTGCAGACCACGGCGACAACGTCCGCGAATACTAACTATGACCCCAACGCCGGGACGGCCCAGAACATTCACAACGCTGCGAAACGGGTGGTTACTCAAGCTCAGATGACCGTGATTGGCGTCTTTATCGATGCGGAGTATGGCCTCAATAGCAAAATGCCGAGTGAGAAAACGATTCTGTCTCAGTTGCAAAGGGAAGCTCCTGACACCTACAAGATGATCCAAGACGGGACCATCAAGCTCTCTTGGACGGCTTCCCATGAAGGGTTGTGGGCTTACGAGGTCGATGCACAAACCCGTGGTGGGATCGTGCTCGTGACTGGGCTAGCACGACGGGCCGATGCGGACGAAGTGAAACGCCTTCTCGGGCGATGACATAAGGATGGATTATGCCAACGGTCTATGTGAACGATAAGCCGGTCGAGATTGGGAATCAGCGTCTGAACTGTGTTCAGGCCGCGGAACTCGCCACGACCGAAATCCCACATTATTGCTACCACCCCGCGCTCAGCATCGTGGCCTCGTGCCGCATGTGCTTGGTCGAAGTCGGGGAGATGAAAGATGGCAAGGTGACGATGCAGCCCAAAGTGCTGCCCGGCTGCCAGACGCCCGTGAAAGATGGCATGGTCATCGTCACCGGGGACTACCACACCAAGCGGGACAAAGCGACGCCTGTTCTGCCCTACGACGCCAACTACAAACCCGGCGATCGGGCCAAGAAGTCCCAGGCGGATACGCTCGAAGGTTTGCTGTTGAATCACCCGCTCGATTGCCCCGTCTGCGACAAAGCCGGCGAGTGCAAGCTGCAAGATTACTCGTACACCTTTGGCCGGTCCGAGAGCCGGATGATCGACATCAAGAACACCCCGGCCAACAAGCCTGGGCTGTCGTCCAAGATCACCCTCTTCACCGATCGCTGCATCATGTGTACTCGTTGTGTTCGCTTCACGCGGGAAATCGCGGGCACGGGCGAGCTGTTTGTGAATGGCCGGGGTCATCACGAGGAAATCGATGTCTTCCCTGGCCGGCCGCTTGAAAACAAGCTCTCCGGGAACGTGGTCGATCTCTGCCCGGTCGGTGCCCTGGGCTCCAAGGACTTCCTCTACACCCAACGGGTCTGGTACCTCAAGACCACCAATGGCGTCTGCTCGGGTTGCAGCACCGGTTGCAGTATCCACGTCGACACCAACAAGGACATCGTCTACCGCCTGCGGCCTCGGACCAACCCCGAAGCCCAAGGCTACTTCATGTGCGATGAAGGACGCTGGGGTTACCACTACGCCAACTCGCCTGACCGCTTCTCGAAGCCACTGGCGAAGAAGGACGGCAAGTTCTACCACACGCCGTACCAAGAACTCTTCGCCCCGATGAAAGCCGACCTCCTCGCGGCAGTCAAAAACGACCCGGCTGGTTTGGCGGTGGTGCTCTCGCCCAACCTGACTTTGGAAGAAGCCTATCTCTGGGCCTCGACGGCGAAATCCTGGAACTTGGCCGTTCGGCTCGTGATGGGGCCGGTGCCAGTCGTCGGCGCGGATGACACCTATCCGAAGGATGTCAAAGGGAACCCCGTCACACCTGTGAAGTTCACGATCCATGCCGAGAAAGCTCCGAACCGTGCCGGTGTGGAGATGATTCTGAAACACTTCCAAGGCGAAGTGATTCCGTTCAGCCAACTCGGCAACCCGTCCGCTGTGATCTTCCTCGGTGGCTACCCGAAGGTGGCCATCATCGAAGCCGAACTCGCGGCCGCGAAGTTGCCGGAACTCGTGATCTGCCAGGATTTGTTCACTTCGCCGATCGCCAAGGCTGCGAAGTACATCCTGCCTGGGACGACATCCTTCGAAAAAGATGGCACGTTCGTGAACCAGGCGAACCTCGCCCAGAGCTTCCCGCGCAATGTGAACCCGCCGAAGGAAGCTCGCTCGGAGTTGCAAGTGGCCTACGATCTCGCTGGGAAGAAGGGCTTCGTGCAGCCCGCCCAGATTCGCCAAGAGCTGGCGAAGACTTTCCCCGCCCTCGCGCACCTCGCCGACGTCTCGACGACGCCGGCCGGGAAACGCCTCGAACTGCAAACGGTGTAACGCGATGCCAGAATTCAACTACATCTACACCGGCATCATCATCGCCTGCGTCGTCGCCGGGGTGCAAGGCTTCGTGGCGTACCTGATTCTCATGGAACGCTGGGTCGCCGCGTGGGTCCAAGACCGCCTCGGGCCGAACCGCGTCGGGCCATTTGGTTTGCTTCAGCCCATCGCTGACGGCGGCAAAATGTTCCTGAAGGAAGAAGTCATCCCTGGCCACGTGGACAAGATCTTCTTCGTCATGGCCCCGATCGTCGCTTTCAGCACGGCACTCTTGTCGATCGCTGTCGTGCCACTCGGTTCGACGGTGGCTCCACCAGCGGCCCAAGCCGATGTGGCGAGCTTCGAAGCGGCTCAGGCTGAGTATGCCTCGCACTTCTCGACCATGATTGTGCCGAGCCTCGATATCGGGATTCTCTACTGCTTCGCTCTGGGTTCGCTTGCGGTTTACTCGGTGATTCTCGCGGGCTGGTCTTCGAACAACAAGTATTCGCTTTTGGGTTCGATGAGGTCATCGGCGCAGATCATCTCCTACGAAATCCCCCTGGGAATGAGCATCGTCGGCGTCATGATCTTTGTCGGCAGTATGAACCTCGAAACCATCATCCACTACCAGACCGACAAAGCTTGGTTCATTTTCACGCAACCACTTGCTGCCCTCTTGTTCCTGACGGCGGTTTATGCCGAGTGCAACCGCTTGCCGTTTGACCTGCCCGAAGCCGAGCAAGAACTCGTGGGCGGCTACCACACCGAATACTCGAACTCGATGAAACTCGGCCTCATGCTCCTCGCGGAGTATGCCCACATGATCACGACGTCGTTCCTGATGTCGATCCTGTTCTTCGGCGGCTGGAGCCTTTTCGGGTTGGAGAATGCGGTGACCGATCCGTACGGGCAAGCCGGGCTTCGCTTTGCGATTCTGGCGGGGAAGATGACCTGCTTCGTCATGCTCTTCCTTTTCGTTCGCTGGACGATCCCACGCTTCCGCTTCGACCAACTGATGACGCTCGCTTGGAAGGTCATGATCCCGCTGGCTCTCCTGAACCTCTTCGCGGCGATGTGCATTCGGCAATTCGAAGTGACTCCGTGGGCAATGCTCCCTGTGTCGGGCCTACTATTCGTGGTGGCTGGTTTGCTGACCGCACGAAATGGCACAACGGACAACCGCCCGCGCAAACTGAAAACCCCACTGCCGCCAGGCCTCCAAGCCGGTGTGACCTACGCGGCAAGATAACCCAGAACCTCACTCGCTTTGCGAGATATTGACTATGGCCATTGCAGAATCCGAAGTGAAGTGGGTCGAGGAGCCGAAACTGGGGCTTTTCGAGAACCTGTATTTGCCTGTCGTTTTCGATGGGTTGAAGACCACCGTCAGCCACTTGTTCCAACGCAAAGTGACGGAACAGTACCCCGAGCAAGAGCCGACGATGGTGCCGAACTATCGTGGCGTTCACCGCTTGAACCGGGACTCCGAAGGCCGAACCAAGTGTGTCGCGTGCTACATGTGTGCCACGGCTTGCCCGGCTCACTGCATTGACATCGTCGCTGCTCCTGCCCCCGAGGGCTGGAAGGACCGCGAGAAATACCCCGAGACGTTCGTCATTGACGAGCTTCGCTGCATTTACTGTGGCATGTGCGAAGAAGCCTGCCCCGTGGATGCCATCGAACTCACGACCCTCTATGACCTCACGGGCTTGAGCCGCGAGCAGTTGATCTTCGATAAAGAGAAACTGCTCAGCGTCTTTGACCAAACCACGAAGGCCGGGACGGACCCGGTGCGGACTCAATCGGGCAAACTTGGGCCGGCGTCCGAAGCGCCGCCTGCGTAAGCTTCATCAAAGTCACCCAGCCAGTCGGCCAACGTGGTCGTATCATGGTGTTTTTACCGGAAGATCCCAGGCGGAACCCTGACTCGTGAACTCTTTGTTTGCACTTGCTCCGATCACGCCTTTCGCGGCCATCCAAGTTCTTGGAGCGGTCGTGCTGGGGGCGATTGGGGTTTCACTCCTCTTGCCTAGGCCCCGCGGTCGCCAAGTGGCACTCGGAACCTTCTTGACGATCGCCTCGGCTGTCGTCGCCTTCGGCTTCCTGGTGACCACCTTCGGCGGCAGCCTTTCGACGGAAAGCATCCCCGCCCTGGTGGAACAGGGGCTGTTCTGGTTCTTCACCGCTGGTGCCGTGGGCTTTGGTGCGATCCTGGTCACACAAGCCAATCCTGCTCGCGGTGCGATGGCCTTTGCCTTCGTGATCTTGAGCACCTGCGGATTGTTCCTGCTACTCGCAGCTCCATTCCTGATGGCGGCCACGATCATCATCTATGCGGGTGCGATCATCGTCACCTTCTTGTTCGTGCTGATGCTTTCGAATGCCAAAGGCCCCTCGGATGAGAACGACCGCAGCCGAGAGCCGTTCTTGGGTTCCCTCGCAGGGTTCGCCTTCGCGGGCCTGGTCTTCTTGACGCTTTCGCTCGGCATCAAAGCCAAGGCCCCGGACGACACGGAAAACCTGCAACCAGCCTTCGCCATCCGCTCCGAAGACAAAACCAATCTGCTCACTGCCGCTCAAGAACTGCTCGAAGCCTCGCAAGCCAATACCGCTGACGACAAGATGCTGGCTTTGACCCGCTCGGCACGCAATCGGATCATCGCCGTGGTCGGCCCCGCCCCGGGTGAGTTTGGCGAAGTCGCGGTGACCCGAGCCGTTCAGGATCGCGTTCGTTTCTCCGAAACCGACTTCCGCACCCGGCAAATCATCCTTCAAGCCGACGACTTACGGATGCTGAAAAAGACCACGACCATCATGGTCGAAGATGCCCTCTTGAAACCGCAATCGGATCGCAAGCCAGTCAAGGAGCAAATCCTGAAACTGCGTGGCGAAACCTTGAAACTGGCGGGTCGTGGTGAACTCTCAGCGAAGAACGTCACCGCGATTGGTTACTCGCTTTACTCCGAATACTTGATCGCCGTGGAAATGGCCGGGACGTTGCTCCTGGTCGCCACCATCGGTGCGGTCGCCATTGCGAATCGGAAAGGGGCCTCGGCATGATTACCGTCGGCCATTATCTCGCGGTCGGAGCGATCCTGTTTGGCCTCGGGCTGACAGGGTTCATCACCCGGCGGAACTTCATCACGATGTTCCTCTGTGCGGAAATGATGCTCCAAGGCGTCGTCTTGAACCTGCTCGCCTTCGGCAAATACCACGGCAACCTCGGTGGGCAGGTCTTCAGCCTGTTCATCATCACGGTCGCGGCCTGCGAAGCGGGGTTGGCTCTGGCCCTCTTCTTGTCGCTGTATCGCCGCAATAAGACCCTCGACTCGGGGGCTTGGCAAGACATCCGCGAAGCCAAAGTGCCCGCGACCTTGGACGTCGAGCCGCTCATGATTCCGAAAGTCGAAAAAGACCCGCTCCTCGCGCCTGCGGGCCGCAAGCCACTCCGCACGGAGGAAGAAGTTCGTGTCTGATCTTGGCCCTGTCGAACTGGCTGCCATCTGCCTGGCGTTGCCTTTGGTCTCTGCGATGATCGCCGGGCTTCTCGGTGTCTCGAAGCTGGGTAAGCATGCCCACATCCCCACGATCGTTTCCTTCGCCGTGGCCGCTGGGCTGGCGGGCTACGTCTTGTATTTAGTCCAGCAGACGACTGGCAGCACGGTGTCGTTTAACTCCCCGACCATGACCTGGTTCGCCGCTGGGAAACTGAGCGTCAATTATTCGATCAGCGTCGATCCGCTCTCGGCGGTGATGCTTTTCACGGTCACCTTCGTAGGCACTTGGATCGCTATTTTCTCGTCCAGTTACATGCACGATGACGATGGCTACGCTCGTTACTTCGCGGTCATGAGCCTGTTCGTGTTCGCGATGCTGTTGCTGGTCTTGGGCAACAACTTCTTCGTGCTCGTCGCCGGGTGGGAAGGGGTGGGGTTATGCTCCTACCTGCTCGTCGGCTACTACTACGCCAAGCCCTCTGCGGCTGCAGCGGCCCGCAAAGCCTTCTTGGTCACTCGACTCGGGGATGTGGGATTGATCCTGGGCATCCTCATGATCTGGTCCTTGGGGAACTACTCCACGAACTTCACCGAAGTCTTTGAATACATCGCCAAGCACCCCGAAACACATGGCCGCTTGTCGCTGGCTTGTCTCTTGCTCTTCTGTGGAGCGGTTGGCAAGTCCGCTCAACTTCCGCTCTTCGTCTGGCTCCCAGACGCGATGGAAGGCCCGACACCGGTCTCGGCACTCATCCACGCGGCGACGATGGTGACCGCGGGTGTTTACCTACTCGCTCGCTGTGTGCCACTCTTCGTGCTCGTGCCCGATGTGCAACTGACCGTCTCCCTCATCGGCGGTGCCACTGCACTGCTCGCGGGCTTCCTGGCACTGGCTCAGCATGATTTGAAGCGAGTGCTCGCTTACTCGACCGTGAGCCAGCTCGGCTTCATGTTCATGGCCCTCGGCACGGGTGGCATCATTGCTCCGAGTATCGCCGTGACGGCGGCCATCTTCCACCTGTTCACCCACGCCTTCTTCAAAGCCCTCTTGTTCCTGGGTTCGGGTTCGGTGATGCATGCCATGGGCGACGTCATCGACATGCGAAAGTTCGGTGGGCTTCGCAAAGTGATGCCGATCACGGACCTGACATTCCTCGCTGGCTCCGCGGCCTTGGCGGGTGTACCGCTTCTGTCCGGCTTCTGGAGCAAGGACATGATCCTCGACGTGATCTACGAAGCCTCGGGTGCTGGGCACCGGAACTCGTCGGGGTTCTTGATCGTCATGGGACTCGCTATGACGACCGCCGCTCTCACAGCCTTCTACACCTTCCGCGCGTACTTCCTGACTTTCTGGGGCCAAGAACGCATCCCCGAAGAAGCTCACGGCCATGCCCACGAATCTCCCTCCCGAATGACTTTGCCGCTCATCGTGCTGGCCATCGGGGCCATTGGCATTGGTCTCGCGGTCGAGCCATTGAATCATGCGTTCTCGAAACTCCTGGCCAAGACACCAGCGCTGCACTTGGCGAATGAGATCGTCAAAGACCCGCATGGCCACGCCTTTGACCACACCGAGCCGCACTTCAACATCTACCTTGCCTCGATTAGCGGTGCCATTGCTTTACTGGGTGTGCTGCTCGCTTGGGTGCAGTATGGTGCGGGTGGGCCGGAGCAAGTCCCACAAGGTCTTTCTCCGGTGTATGCTCTCTCTCGTAATAAGCTCTATGTGGATGACATCTACTACGCCTTGTTCGTGAAACCGGCAGAGATTCTCGCCACGGCTCTGCGTCAAGTGGACCAGTTGCTCGCGGGTTTCGCTCGACTCGTGAGCGCGACTCCCGAGATTGGGGCGGCTGTCTTGCGACCTTTGCAAAACGGCCTGATGCAGTTTTACGCCCTCGGCATGGTGCTGGGCTTGGCAGTGATGATGATCGTCATTGTGGTTCGTTCAACACGCTGATTCCGCACCGGAGGAGCTAAGGGCTTTTCGTCATGGATAATATGCAGTTTCTCCTGCAAATGCTGTTGCTGGCGGTGATCGTCACCCCTCTCTTCTTCGCACTCCTGTGTGCCGTGATGGGTCCTCGCGTGGCCTCGCTGGCCGCCTTGAGCCACGTCGTGCTGACCGCGATGCTCGCCTGGTTGACGAGTGGTAGCCTGATTGACCGCGGCGACCTCGGCGACGGGATCACAGAAAGTTCCGCGGCGAACCCTACCTTTGAGCCGAGCTTTGTTCCCGGCGATCCTGGCCTGGCCAAGGCCACCGAGGCTCAGTCGCACTTCACGACTTGGGGCCTTCTCTCTCTTGGTGAGAAAAAAGGCAGACTGGCCTCACCGGAGATTCAGCTTTACTTTGGCATCGATGGCCTCAACATCTGGCTCATCGTGCTGACGAGTGTCATGACCCTGGTGGCTGTGCTCATCTCCGCGGGTCGAGTGAAAGAAAACCCCTCGGGCTATTTTGCCTGGCTCTTCGTCTTGCAGACAGCTGTCATCGGTGCTTTCGCCTCCTTTGACGTCATTCTCTTCTACGTCTTCTTCGAGTTGACTCTGATCCCGAGCTTCTTTTTGATCGGCAATTGGGGAACTGGGCGTGCTCGCCGGGATGCTGCGAAACTGTTCTTCCTTTACACCCTCTTTGGCTCGTTGTTCACACTTGTGGGCCTCATCGGGATCGTGTTGCAAAACCCGACACCGGTCATTGAACAAACCACCCAAGGGCCCGAGCCGACATTCTCCCAGCAACAAGGTCCATTGCTCGATCCTGGTACCGGGCGCTACAAGTACCCTGTAGAAGGGCCGATCACTTTCTCGATTCCACGGTTGATGCAGAACGTCAACACTTGGGCCAATTGTCGGCAATGGAAAGTGAATGTTGCGGAGCAAGCGATCAAGGACACAGAATCCAAACTCGCACAAGCGGAGACTTTGGTCAAACAGAACCCAGCCAACCTCGAAGCGGTGGCTCAAGCCAGTAGCTTGCGGAACACGCTCGTGACCCAGTCGGACGAACTCAAAGCCGCCCAAAGCGAGCGTAGCAAAGCCGCGAACTGGGAGTTCTGGTTGTTCCTCGCTCTGATGGCAGGCTTTGCTGTGAAAGTGCCGTTCGTACCCTTCCACACTTGGTTGCCAACGGCCTACAACGAAGCCCCGATTGCCGTGACGATGTTGCTCTCGGCCGTGCTCGCCAAACTGGGGACATACGGCATCCTTCGCGTGGTGCTGACACTCGTCCCCGAAGCCGCGGTCCAACACGGCCCAATGATCTTCGGCTCGATGGGGGCAGTCGGCATCGTCTATGGGGCCTTCTGTGCTTTCGCCCAAAAAGACATGAAGCTCCTCACCGCCTACAGCAGTATCAGCCACCTCGGGTTACTGGGTCTGGGGCTGTTCGCCTTCAACACCGAATCGCTGACTGGTTCGGCGTTGCACATGGTCAACCACGGCCTGGCTACTGGGGCGATGTTTGCACTCCTCGGCTTCTTGTACCACCGCTACCGCACCCTCGAAATGAGCCAGTTCGGTGGGCTGTTGGGGAAATATCCGGCCTTTGCATTCCTGTTCATCGTGGTCAGCTTGGCAAACGTCGGTTTGCCGTTCTTGAACAACTTCGTCAGCGAGATGATGATCCTCGCTGGGCTTTCGGACCCAAGTGTGACGAAGTCCTCGGGTTGGCTCTTTGTGTTTGTCGCCGCCTCGGGGATCTTCCTCTCGGCGTGGTACACCTTCACGATGATCCGCAAAGTCTTCTTCGGCCCACTGCTTTTGCCGACAGCCGAACCCGACATGAAACCTGGCATGAAGACTCCGGAAGCCTTCGGCTACATCCTGCCACTCGTGCTTTGCTTCGTCCTAGGCCTCGCCCCGCAGTTTGTGGTCAACACCATGAAAGGCGATGTGGCGACACTGGTCCGTCACTCGAATAGCGCTCGCAACCGGCTCGGGCTTCCTGCCACTGGGGCTTACTTCAAACCTGAAGTCGCGCCGAGCATGGCCCCAGGTGTCGTGCCGACACCGCAGACCATGCCGAAGAATGCTCCCAAAAATGCCCCGAAGAAGTGAGCAAGACTCACCCCGTACCCGTGATCTGACCTCGCTTGAGGAATGCTGGCCGTGAAGTCTGACATGCTGATTCATCAAGAGTTCCTCACGAACGCTTACAAGTTCATTCTCCCGGAACTGGCGCTCGTCGGCACGGCTTGCTTGCTCTTTGTGCTTGCGTTCCTGAAACCTCAACGCTCCATCGCCACCGTGCTGGCACTCGCTGGTGTTGCCGGTGCTGCTGTACTCGCTGCGATTGTCTCCTGGCCTCAGTTCCAGTCTGTCTTCGGTTGGCAGGAAGTCTCGTACTTCTGGAGCCTGGTCGAGGGCACTTCCATTTACCCCCGTGCTTACAGCCCGTTTGACCCCACTGGCCCAGCGGCTTTCGTCCGCTGGATCGCCATCGCCGCGGTGGCTCTCTTCGTGCTCCTCGCTTACTCGGAAACGACAGACAACAACTGCTGCGAATACCTGGCTTGCACGCTTGTCGTGGCTGCGGGCTTGTCTCTGGTCGCGCGGGCCAACGACCTCGTGTCGTTCTTCTTGGCCCTCGAAATGATCTCGATCCCGACGTACATCCTGCTTTACCTGCCTGCTCGCACGAAGCTCGGCCAGGAATCGGCGATCAAGTATTTCCTCCTGAGCATCTTGTCCTCGGGTGTTCTCCTCTTTGGTTTCAGTTACCTCTACGGCCTCACGGGGACCACCAACCTGGGTGCCATGATCGATAGCCTCAATGATGCCCACAAAGTCCAAGTCAACCCACTCGCACTGATGGCCATCGTGCTTGTGATCGCAGGCTTGAGCTTCCGCCTCGCCGCAGTACCGTTCCACTGGTATGCCCCGGACGTTTATCAAGGGGCGCCAACTGGCGTGGTCGCTCAACTGGCGTTCGTGCCGAAAGTTGCGGGGGTGATTGCTCTCGCCCGCATCCTGGGTATGCTCTACCCGCCGATCAACCAGCTTCCCTTTGATGCCAACAGCACGCTCATCCCGTTCTTGCTCTGGCTCATCGCCGCGGTGACCATGACCGTCGGCAACATCTTCGCTCTCTTACAAACCAACCTGAAGCGGATGCTCGCCTACTCTGGGATCGCCCACGGCGGCTATATGCTT
Organism: Fimbriiglobus sp.; assembly: GCA_051659845.1. Taxonomy (GTDB): domain Bacteria; phylum Planctomycetota; class Planctomycetia; order Gemmatales; family Gemmataceae; genus Fimbriiglobus. The sequence goes on from JBOFPH010000022.1 coordinate 46,655, forward strand.
ATTGGCTTCGTGGTCGCCTCGATGCTGCCCGAAACCCAATCCGGGGCATCGCTCTACCAAATCGGCCTCGACTCGGTGCTGTTCTATCTCGTCGCTTACGGCCTGATGTCGATTGGTGTCTTTGCGGTGATGATCTACCTCGGCGGTGGCGATTCACCTGTCGAAAGCATCGATGACCTCGCTGGCCTCGCGAAGACCCACCCCATGGCGGCAGGCACCTTGGCCGTGTTCCTGTGCAGCCTGATCGGCCTGCCGATGACGGCAGGGTTTATTGGTAAGTTCTTGCTCTTCATCGGGGCCTTCAACATCCCAACGCCTTCGAACATGAAGATGATGCCACAGATTCTCGCCGTGATCGCTGCCGTGAATGCTGCGATCGCAGCGGTGTACTATCTGCGAGTGCTCAGCGCCATGTACCTCCGCACGCCACTCCGCACCGCGGAGACGAACCCGAGCAAACTCGCCCTCCTGGTGGCGTTGATCTGTGCCGTGGGAACTTTGGGTCTTGGGGTCTATCCGAAGCCACTCGCTGACCTGACGCGGTCTGTCGTTCCTTACACGGACGACACCCCGAAGGCCAAATAAGCCATGTCGGACTCGATTCGCCAAACGACACTTGCGAACGCCACGACGGTCGTCATCAAGGTGGGCACGAACGTGCTCGCCGATGCTGCCGGTAACCTCGATCGCCACCGTATCCAATCTCTCGCCGAGCAATTGCACCGCGTCCGGCAATCGGGTCGGCGTGTCGTACTGGTGACGTCAGGTGCCATTGGTGCCGGCATGGGTCGCCTCGGCTTGCCCGCTCGCCCCACGGACCTTCCGCACTTGCAAGCCTGTGCTGCCGTGGGCCAAGCGGCCTTGATGCAGCTTTACCAAGAAGCCCTCACACCCTTCGGCCTACACACCGCTCAACTGCTGCTCACGGCAGGGGACTTTGATAGTCGGGTGCGTTATCTCAACGTCCGCAACACGATCCTGACTCTCTTCGAATACCAGGCGTTGCCGATCATCAACGAGAACGACACGGTGAGTGTGGCTGAAATCAAATTCGGCGACAACGATACCCTCGCCGCCATGACCACGAACCTGCTGCAAGCCCCGCTGTTGATCCTGCTCACGAATGTCGATGGCCTTTACAGCGCTGACCCGCGTGTCGATCCGTCGGCGAAACATGTCCCCACGGTCGAGGAAATTTCGGCTGAGGTGACTGGTCTAGCGGGCGAGACCAAGAGCCAACTCGGCACTGGGGGCATGCGAAGCAAGCTCAAAGCCGCTCGTATCGCCACAGTCGCGGGAGCAGCGGTGATCATGGCCAACGGCTCGATCGATGGCATCCTGGATCGCCTCTTTGCAGGCGAAGCCGTCGGCACTTTGTTTTTGCCACACGGCGAACAAGTCTCCGCGTGGAAACGCTGGCTTGGCTTCACAGCCCAACCGCGTGGTATCTTGCAACTCGATGCCGGGGCCACAAAGGCCGTGACGGAGCAGGGGAAGAGCCTGCTGCCTGTCGGGGTGGTCAGTGTCAGTGGCGAGTTTGGCAAAGGCGATGTGGTGAGCATCGTGGCCGCCGATGGCAGCGAAGTCGCCCGCGGCTTAACCAACTACTCTTCCCAGGACGCCCAACAGCTTCGGGGCCTGAAGACCGAGCACATTCTCGTGAAACTGGGGCAGTTGCCTTACGTCGAACTCATCCACCGTGACAACCTCGTGGTGCTGAGTTAAACCGAACGGCCTCCCTGCACCGGTCTTGAAAACCGGAGTGGCTTGCTGTTAGCTTTCAAAAGACGAATCGTCTCCTTCCTTGAGGCGATACACTTGGCAACGAACGACGAGCGCGACCCGAGTCACCATCTCTCCAACCTCTACGAGCAACATGCTCGTGAGGTGTGGGCGATTGCTTACTCACGCCGACTCGACCGCGACTTGGCTTTGGATATTGTCCACGAGGTCTTCTTGCGGCTCTGGCAGCAGAAAGACCATGGCTTGGCGATTGAGCACCCTCGGGCTTGGCTCATGCAGGTCGCGAGGAACTTGGCGGAGGATTACTCCAAAAGCTCGTTCCGTCGACATGGCACTCAGGCTCCGGAGACACTCTTCTTTGCCAGTGGCAAGGATGTGTTACCGCTTGATAAGATGGAGAAAGCCGAACTCTTCTCGCAGGTTCGGGCTTTGCTTCAAGAACTTTCCACAAACGACCGAGACATCCTGACGATGCGGTACGCCCTCGATTGGGATGTGCCGAGCATCGCCGAGAGTCTGGGTGTGCCGATCAGCTCTGTCCACATGCGACTGAGCCGAGCACGGCAAAGACTGGCCGATAAACTGTCGATCCATGGAGTGAATTCGGCGTCATGAATACCGACGACATCATCCGCGATTTCTTTCGCTCCGAGATGCCCGAGCGTTGGCCTGCCCCACGGCTGGTCATGTCCGAAGTCCGCACCCCCGTCCGCCCCGGCCGCTGGGTGTTGATGGCCGCTTTGGCACTGAGCTTGGTAGTCGGGGTCTTCTCCTTGTCGCCGCCTGTTGGGAACCGCCGAACGACCCCGGAAAGTGCGGTCGATCTCAATGGCATTTCTGCCGATGGCAGCCGCACCAAAGGGATCGTCAAGGGTCGTTGACTCACTCGGGGAGCGTCGAAAGGGCTGCACTCAAGTCATGGGTGATGCGTCGGCGGATTAGGAACTGGTCATCATCCAGCCAGCTTCGCACGGCGGGGCCAATCATAAAGTCATCGCTCACCACGGCCCGGATGACCGTATCAATGAGCCGCAACGGCGCTAGGGTGTAGTAGCGGTTCGTGGTCCCGGTCGTGGAGATCATTTCGAGTCGCAAGAACAACTCTTCCAATCGTCCCAAGGCCATCCGATGTGGGGCATGTTCGAGTGCTGCGGCGTAAGCGATCGCGACGTTGGTGCGTTCTCGTTCATCGCGGATCGTGCGAACGAACAGCCGATCCCGGGCAAAGTCGAGAATGCGATTTCCAGCATCATCTTGACCTGCAGCAAAGTAACCGATGGCCAAGCCAAGCTCCCTTGCCCCCGCGGTCGAGCCGGGTCGAAGCCGGGAGACGAGCACTTCGGCCAGCGGGCCAAGCCCCAGTTGGGCCATCGTACGGAAGTAGACCCCAGCAACCGGTTCGAAGAGTTGAGCCGAGGGGCCATCGGGCGTCTCGCAGCGAGTGATGAGGTGCTCAGTGGCTTCACGGAACGATGCCGCGAGATGATGCCGGTAAGCCGCACGACTGGCTGTGAGGATCATGCGACGGCCAAAGCGGTTGAGTACCGTGTTGGGGTCATTCAATGGTAGACCAATCCGCACCCACTCGGGGATCAACTCGATGGCGGCGAATACTTGCGGGATGACGGCCGCCAAGAGTTGTGGGTCGAGGGTCGAGGCGTTTTCCAAGAGTGCAAAGATGATTCGGGGCATGGTGTTGGCCGTGGGGTCGGCCTCGTCGATGGCGAGTAAGCGTCGAGCATCATCGGCTGTGGGTAAACCCAGCTTCGGGAACAAGAACTCACGCAACCTCAAGCCGAGAGCATCATCTCCCAAGAAGCCCAAGACGTCCCGGCCGCCGAAGGCATTGACGTTGATGCTCGGTTCCAAGATGCCTGAAGAGGCTCGGAGCTTATCGACGGCATACCGCTCAAGGTCGTCGAGTGTCGCATGTTGAGATGGCGTCGGCAGGGTTGTCTGCTCACCGAAGCCGGCTTGGGCCGTATGAATACGAGCTTGAAAGAGTTGCGTCAGGGCAACATGCACCGCGTGGCCAGGGGTCTCGGCGTTCTGCAAGAGTGCCAGGCACGCTTGAGTTTCCAAATCCTTGGAGCGAGTGCGGTCCCCGAGGCGAGCTAAACCCCAGGCGAGCATGAGGTCCGCATAGGCACCCGTGGCGTTGATCTCAGCATCCAGCCCTGCCCACTGCAACCGACCAGGTGTCGTGAGTTTCGAGAGCCATTGTTGAATCGGTTCACGGATTCGGAGTAGCCAATCCCGTGCCGTGACGAGTCGTTCGCCGCTTGCGACGCCTTGAAATCGCAGGAAGGACGGTGCATCCAAGTCGAGGCCTGGGCCTTTTTCCAGCAGGCGTTGAAAGATGCGATCGCGTCCTTGAGCCAGGGTGAGCGGGTCGCCACCGGTCCACTTCGCTGCGGCCATCCACGCCAACCAGACGCCGCGAACGGGCAATTCAGCCTCGTAAGTCTGAATCAGTGTCAACAATCTTGGGAGATGTTCTGCGAGGTCAGAATCACTGAAATCATGTTGGCAGAGATAGGCAGCCGTGGCCTCGGCGATGGCTAGACTCTTCGGGAGACTCAGAAGCTTCGCGGCCGTCAGGTTTTCCCGGGGTAGCCGAGCTTGGCGACAGGTCGCTTGGGCCCAGCCTTCGAAGGCAACCCGTGGATCAGAGGAATCCCAAGCGCCGTTGATGAGGCAGATGCTCTCATCCCGATGGCGGCCCAGTGAGTGGTAAATTTCGCCAAGCTCTCGCCAGAGCTTCACCCGTGCCGCCGGTTGATAGCGTGGCAACTCGGTCAACACTTGTTGTTCAAGGGCTTGCCGACGCGCGGCCCATTCGTTGCCAATCAAGAGGGCATGGGTCGAGGAGAGCTTCTCTTGGATGCGGTCCAGCGGTTCGGGTTTCGGAGTTTCGACAACCGGTGCATTGCGAGGATCGCCACGCCGTGGGCCTCGACTTCCGAACAGAGAGATTGCACTCGCAGCGCGTCGAAGGCGACTGGTCAGGCTCTCCTGTTTGGGTGTCACGACAGACGGAGTGATGTTGGGTTTGTTGAGGGGCGATGGTTCCAGCTTGCGACGTGGAGTGGCGTCGGGTTCCACGACGAAGTTGGGCAACGAACTCAAGCTCAGATCTGGGACTGAACCACTGAGTTGTTGTTTCTCACCGACCGTGTAGACCATGTGCTGTGGTAAAGGCTTGAGTGCGGAAGCTGGGAAACGGACGATGTCGTAGCTCGAACCGTGAGGTTGAAGGACAACGATGGTCGACGGGTCGAGCTTAAGGATGTTGGCGAGGTTCTTGCTCTTGAGCTGCGGTTGCAGTTTGTGGCCAGTGGGGACGTAGAGCGTTGATCCAGGGGTGTGGCTGTAGTAACCTCGTAGTTCTGGTAACAATGGGCTTGCGGCTTGAGCTCCAGCCTCGACTTGCAGAAATGTCCGTGTCTCTGTGTTGTGAGATACCACAGCGAGGCGATGTTTTCGAACCGTACGTTCGGGGCTTCCGAGAATCCGTTGAATGACCGTGTCGACAGAATCCGAAGTGGCCCAAAGTGTCGGAGTCGGCGTATCAAACGTCGTCGGAGTGAGCCTGAGCCGGATCGGGATTTTCGAAACTTCAGGATGGAGGCCTGGCGAGGGTGTTGACACAAGTGAGAAGCTGAACGGAGGCTTTCGGAACGGTACGAAATCTCGAATCCATTGGCCTTGAGCTGGGATGAGAGTACTCGATTCGCTCTGCTCAGGAAGCCAAGCGATTGCCGGATGAGTGAATCCCGATTGAACCCAGTAGCCTTGTTTGACCTCTTCAAAACCAACAGCTCCCGACTCACGAAAACTCTCGCACCAAGACCACGTGACTCTTGGAAATGCCACCAAGGTTCCTGAAGTGGCTAAGTGAATTTTCGCCCGTTGCCCTGTCTGGCGTTCCCAGCGAGAAACCAGCGCCACAGCAATACTGTCTGGCATTAACCATAATCGTGGGAGGCCAGAGGCTGCCTCGGCCCGTGCTGGGATCAGTTCGGCCCACTCGGATTGGGGATGGAGTTTTGGCTCGGATCCTGGGGCTTGGCCTTTGACACCGAGACGGGTAAGGGCGACTAAGGTCTCGCGGGACCAGTCTCCTGTCGCGTGGACCCAGATCGCCCCATGCGAATCGCAAGCTCCCAAAACACTCTGCCGCGATACTGGAAGTGGAATGGCACTCGTCGCGAGTGCCAATCGAAGGGCTTCAGCGTTAGGGAAGCGGAGAATGGGCATAACTGAGGATAGCATAAAAACAACAACCCGAGTCCTGAGACTCGGGTTGTTGAATTCTCAGCCGCCGCCAACTGGTGGTGGAGGAGGTGGAGGCAATGTCGGCCTCGGTGGGATGTTCGGAACCGCCGGATCGGTCGGATCCAGTGGTGCCGGCTGCGGGATTGGCGTCGTCGTTGGATCAGGGATCAACGGATCGATTGGAGGAATCTCCATCGTCGAGTTTGGATTGTCGCGCAATTCCAAGTATTCGACACGCAAAAGAAACTTCATGTGGGCTCCAAGAATGAGGGGTTCTTAGTGTGGTGAGCCACAAACTCTTCCACAGGATGAAGTATTGTAAGATTGGGTGTCTCGGTCAAGCTAGTTTTGAGGATGGAAAAATGTTTTGCGGGATCAAGTCTAAAAAAGTGTCAGATATTACGACTAAGGATTAAAATTTTGGCTATAGCCGATCTACAGCGGCTGAAAATTCCTTCTGTTGTAGTCAGATCTATGTGTTGTTTTCTACAATTCGCCCCTAAGAAGTGATTGTTTCCCTCATTCAAAGTGCATATAGTTTCACTGTTTCTTTCTGAGCGGACCCCGAACAAACCAAGACTCGGGGGCATTCTCCTGTAGGCGTTTTCACAGGACTCATCATGCCAGCTTTTCAGCCGATGGCGACTATTCTGTTGCAACTGCAGCGTGAAAGAGAATGTACGGATACTGAACTCCTTTCCGCCTTTGTGCAATCCTGCTCCCAGGTTGCCTTTGCGGAATTGGTGCGGCGGCATGGTCCGATGGTCATGGGGGTTTGCCGACGAATCGTGCCGGACTGTCACGTGGCAGAGGATGCTTTCCAAGCAGCCTTCTTGGTCTTGGCTCGGCGAGCCGCATCGGTGAAGCCCACCGAGACGCTAGGCGGCTGGCTCTACGCCACCGCAACGCGGACATCCTGGAAAGCTCGCGCGAAGTATCTCCGGTTGCGATCTCGGGAGCAGAATGTTGACCCGTTTCCCGAACGGGCGATCTCGGATGCGATCCACGATGACACGGCGAAGATTCTCGACGAAGAGTTGAGTGCTTTACCAGAGCGTTGGAGAGTGCCGCTTTTACTTTGTGATCTGCAGGGCATGCCCCAACGGCAAGTCGCTGGGCAGTTGGGTATCGCCGTTTCATCCCTCGCCGGTCGGCTGGGGACCGCACGCAAACGCCTGGCCGACAAGTTGACTGCACGCGGCGTCACACTCTCGGGCTTCACCCTGACGGCCGCCATCGCTCCTCAGACCAGTCAGCAACTTGCTGCAGCGGCAGCCATACTGGCCGCGGGCGGTGTCCCTGTTGGCATCGCTACAACCTCCGCCCTCCAACTTTCAGAAGGAATCATGCCTATGTTGTTTGCCACAAAGATGAAAGTGACGGTCGTAGTGCTCGTCGCAACCGCGATGATCACTCTCGGTTTCGGCAGCACTATCCTACCCATTCTCGTCGCCGCAGGTGATCCGCCAGCCGCGGCGGTGAAGCCAGCAATCGGGCCGAACCTGAGTGACGAGGATTTTCTGAAACGCATGTGCCTCGATCTTCGTGGCACCCCCGCCACGACCGCTGAACTCGGTTACTTCCTCGCTGACAAAGATGGCAACAAACGCAAAAAAGTCGTTGAGTGGCTGACGAATCCGAGGCCGGATCGAGTTTCATTTTTACCCCACCAACACGGGGCTGAACTGAAAAAGGACTCTGCCAAAAAACCAGAAAGCGGAGAGTATCGAATCCAGCCGCCGGACGTGATTCGCTACACCATCTCGGCCAAGAACCCAGTCACTAAGACGAGAGTTCCGGAAACCATCAAACTCAGTGGAGATTGGCCCATCCGAGTCGATGGGACAATGTACTTGGAAGAGTGGGGAAATCCCAAAGTCGGAGGTATGACCATCCCAGAAGCAGAAAAGGCCATCGTTGAGAGTTTCAAAGAAAGAGGCCTCATGGACGTGTCCGTTCGGCTTGAAAGTCAAGAATCTCCACTAGATGGATATTTCACAATCCGAAAAATTGGGTTGAACGAGCAGAATCATCTCGGGAACTATCTTGCCAAAAACGTCACTGTGATAGATGCAATAGGATTGGTATCGAAATCCGGATCAAAACTCGATGACATCAGTTCGGTCTACATCGAAAGAAGAGAGAAAATCGGCGAGACATGTCTGGTTTTGCCCGTCGATTGGGTAGGGATTACTCGGCATGGTGAGACCAGGACTAACTACCAGATGCGTGGAGGTGATATTCTGCACATTCGCTGTAAAATCGAGCCTCTATTTATCAAGCTCTACCACCAACATGAGTATAGTGGGTACAACTGTAACGATTGCCATTCAGGATTTGCCAAATCCGCAAGTTTCCAAGAACTGCATACACCGAATATCGATATCTCTCGGATACTTGACGAGCGATTCCTGCAATCGATTTGCCAAGAGGCCCGTGGTTCCGCAGCAACTCGGATCGAGGAAGAATATTTCATCGCCGATCGTGACCCGGCTCGGCGAGCGAAGTTTGTTGAGTTCCTGTTACTCGACCCGGCAATCTTCAAGAAGGTTGGCCCAGGTTGGCGAGAAACCGTACTCCGGAAACCTGGCGAATCTGTCACAGGACAGATCAAGCAGCCAGCGTTACTTGACCAAATCCTGGATGGCAAGCGGAGTCCTGAGGCGGTGGCGGATTTGGTTTTCGTCAGTTGCGTGGGCCGGTTACCGACGGAAAGCGAGCGGGCGCTGACCTTGGCTCAAGTGGCGAAATCCACCGATCCCAAGAAGGCGTGGCGGGAGGTGCAAACGACTCTCCTCCAAACCCTCATCGCGAAGTGATCAATCCCGTGGGAAGACCATCCGCGGCTGTAAGAGTCCGGATTGTTGCTCGGAAATGGCAACCAGTTCGTCGTCCAGTAATAGTGCGACACGGTGCCCGTCGGCCTTCGCAGCAATACGTCGGCCGTTCGTGAGAGCTAGATATTCGTCCTTGGTGACACTTTGAGTTGGCCAGTCTTCGACGGCTCGTCGCATCGGCTGCAAGGCCGCGAGCACTTCGAGTCGTGTGGAATCCATCGTCAACCCAGTCGAAGCCAGGAACGGGCCAACCGCTTCTCGGTGGAGCGTCTCAGCATACGCTCCGACTCCCAGCAACTCGCCGAGATCGCGCGCCAGACTGCGAATGTAAGTCCCTTTGCTACATCGAATCCGCAGGTCAAGAGTGGGCCAGCGATAGGCCAGCAGATCGAGGTCGTAGATGTGGACTGAGCGCGGTGACAACTCTAACGGCACACCTCGGCGGGCAAGTTCGTGGGCGCGTTTCCCAGCGACCCGCACGGCCGAGAATGCCGGGGGGCGTTGCGTGATAGGCCCGCGGAAGGCTTGCAGCGCTAACTCGACGGTCAGTATTGTCGGCGCTTTGGGGTTGGGGTGCGGAGTCTGCTCGCCAGTGACATCATCCGTGTTGGTCGTGGCCCCCAAGCGAAACCGTGTGATGTAGAGCTTCGGCATACCTTGGATGATGCTGGCCAACCGCGTCGCCTGGCCCAGGCAAACCACCAAGGTGCCTGTGGCGAAGGGGTCGAGGGTTCCCGTGTGGCCCAGCTTTGTGTGCCGGGGCAGGTTGCCTTGAATGCGGTCTAGGGCGTCGCGTGAGGTGATGCCGACCGGTTTGTTGATGACCAGAAAGCCGTTCATAACTCGTCCTATCTCAGTCTCCGTAACTATCTTAACTTCCAACACATGACTGGGAAGGATGAGATGCAAATGCGGACGGCGTTGATCTTTAACCCACAAGCTGGCCGTGGCCAAGCGATCAAGACGTTGGAGCGAAACCGGCACTGGCTACCAGCTCATGAGTTGTTCCCGACGAGCTGTCCTGGCGACGCCATCCGACTGGCGAAGGAGTGTGCAATGTCAGGCTTCGAACGGATCGCGGCCCTCGGTGGTGACGGCACGGCTCATGAAGTCGCCAACGGCATCCTTCAAAGCGAGCGGTCGGTGTTGTTCAGCGCTTGGCCACTCGGGTCGTCGAACGACTACGCTCGAACTTGCGGAATGAACGTCTGGTGGAAGCGGGAAGGGCGGATGGCGACATCGGAGTTACTCGCTGATGTGGGGGTCGTTCACTCTGAAGGACGAGAACGTTACTTCATCAATGGTTGCGGCATCGGCTTCAATGGCATGGTCACATTCGAAGCGCACAAAATAGATTGGCTGCGTGGAATGCCGCTCTACGTCCTGGCTTTCTTGCGGGCCATGAGGAAGCACTACCTCACGCCGATGACGCATATCGAGATGGATGGCACCCCCTGCGATCGGGAAACGTTATCGATCTCTTTCAACTTGGCTCAACGAGAGGGAGGCTTTCCGGTGACTTGGGAAGCCAAGCTCGATGATGGCCAGTTCGAAGTCTTCCATGCCGCGAAGCTAAAACGCTGGCAGTTGGTGAGATACCTACCGGCATTGATCACGGGCCGATTGCCAACGAACCATTCGGAATTGCGGCGAAGCCAGGCGGTGAAGGTCAAAGTGTCGCGTGGATTGCCGTGGGCGCTTCATACCGATGGGGAATTGTTCACAACTCCCGATCGTGGCGAATGTGTCGCCACGATCGAGTTGCTTCCGAAACGACTGCGAGTCGAGGTCATCGGAAGTGAGATGTATCAACACTGATTACTCAATTGAGAGCCTCAGTGTTGAAGTGGCTTAGTTGTGTGGGATTTCGAGTTTGCACCAGCCGAGTTCGACGAGCGTGGCGTTGCTCGTGTCGTTGGCGAAGTATTTCGGGTGCAAACTGTAGATCACGAAGCGACCGTGTTTCTCGTCCTGAACCAGACCGGCGGTGCGTAGCACGCCGAGGTGGTGTGAAACGTTGACGATTTCCACTTTGAGCAAGTCAGCCAGTTGGGTGACATTCTTGGAGCCTGTGCGGAGGCAATCGATGATGCGGATGCGGTTTGGCTCCGCGATAGCTTGGAGGAGATCCGCACATTCTTTCGCAAACTTGTGATCTGTCATGGAACTACCTTCAACCTCTACGAGTTTTGGGCGTGGCTCACCACAGCTGGCAGCCACATTGTGCGTGGTCCTCACGGGGGTCGTGAGAAGAAGACCTCAGCACTTCAACCATCATCTATTTATCCTTGCCTACGGCAATAGACAAGGTCTTAGATTCGGGTTTGATTCAGAACCTGAGGAATTTTTGGTAAAAAGTGAGGCGTGAGCTGAATTTTGAGGTAGAAGCGATGAAAAGGGGCGGATTTTTCAAAAATCATGGACCACTCAGACTCGGATTATTTCTTTTTTTTCCGGTAAATTTCGCTGGCTCGGAGCAAAATCGCCTGCTCCTCAGGAGTGAGATTTTCCTTGCCCACTTGCTGCATCCGGGTCAAAACGGCATCGACTTTGGCTTCGAGTTGCTCATCGAGTGTGAATTCTGAGGAGGAACTGTGATGATCTTGTGAAGGCTTCTCATCGTCCGTGGTTGGTTCCGTACCGGCATGCAGCCGTAGCTTGGGTGCTCGACGGGAACGCTGACGCACGGGAGTCTTGGCTGTGAGGTAGCGGGTCAGCTGGATGCCCGAAACACCGTAGAGTACGGCCAGTAACATCCCCGAGATGTGTGCGACCCGGCCACTCATTTGGAAGTCGCTCCGCACCTCGCCGAGCATCATCAGCAAAATCGGGATGCCCACGGCCACCGCACTCGGCATCCGGATGATGAACTCATGCGATTCGTAAAAGAAGTAGTAGACGTAAAGAATCAGCACACTTGCCAAAAGCGGGCCGAAACCTGCGGTCTCGCGTAGGACGTCCAGCTTCAGTGCGGATGACAGACACTTAGCACCCGAGATCGTGAGCGCAGTCACAATTAAAACCGCGCCAAACTCCGCTGAGCCGAGGAACTTTTCCACCGATCGGCCAAAGTAAAAGAGCAAAATCAGTTCAAAAACGACCATCACCAAAGCGTCCCGCTGATGGGTGATGTGCCATGTCAGTAAACGCCAGACTTCGCCAGACTGAATCTGAGGCCAAGAAAATCCGGCTTGGAGGAAGATGGTCTCCTGATCTGGTCTTATCCGGGACGATGAACCGAGCACCTGGAAGATGAATACAGCACCCACAACAAGCATCAACCCAACCGTCACCTTGATCGGGCTTTGCGTCCAGTTGCGTGGCTCGGGTTCACGGTAGTAGTCGCGGTCCATCCAGCCCATTCGAGACTCTCTGTAATCCAGTTCGATTCTCTGACATCATAATAAACCTTTTGTCTGGGTTAATGAACACGAAACAGGAGCCAAGCCTCAAACTTCTCAAAAAATGCAATTCCTGTTGGGTGGGACAGTTACCCCAGCGGCTTCCAAGAATCAGCCTGCCTTGCTTGGCTTTGCTCAAAGGTTGGAGTAAGATGCTCATCATGGTTTGAGGTGAGACTTGAACCAACCACTCCCCCACCTGACTCGACGGGGTTGTGTTTTCCTCCAGAGGTGATTCATCTATGGCGCGACGAAGCGCCTCGGCTGCTACGGCTGCGGAAAGCCCCGAGACTCCTGAAGTGACTGTTCCTAAATCCCGCTCTGGTTTACGCCGATCGGATCGATTCGTGATGGGACTCCAAGACGCAGAACGTGTCGTCTTTGTGTCTCACGTCAACCCAGACCCTGATAGTCTGGGAAGTATGTTGGGACTGGCCCACATCATCGAAACTCGTTGGAATAAGCCGACCATCCTAACCCGCGATGGTCTCATCAGCCGGGCGGAGAACCGGGCGATGGTCGAACTTCTGAATCTCGACTTGGTCCCAATTGAAGACATGGATTGGCACCCCGGTGATGCAGTCGTGATGGTCGACAGCCAACCCAACACCGGCCGGCATACGTTCGCAGAAGACATCCCACTTTATGCCGTGATCGATCACCACGATACTCCCGGCGACTTGGACGAGGTCGATTTTGTCGATGTCCGGCCCAACCTTGGGGCGACTTGTACACTCGTGAGCAAGTATCTGGTCGAGCAAGAAGTCTCCTGTGATGAGAAACTCGCCACGGCGATTCTGTACGGCATCGAGACTGAAGTTGCAGGCTACCCCCGTGAAGCGGGCCATGAAGACGACCAAGCCCTGATGCGGCTCTATCCGCTCGCTGACAAAGACCTCCTCGCTCAGATTCGCAATGCCCGCTTGCCTCACTCTCACTTTGAATGCCTTCTCCAGGCGCTACAAAGCTCCTTCATCTACGACCGACTGATCATCAGTTGGGTCAACCCGCTCCCGCAACCCGAACAGGCGGCCGAAGTCTGTGACTTCATGATCCGCTTCGAGAAGGTCGATTGGGCCTTGTGTGCCGGGCTGTTCAACAACTCTCTGGTATTGTCCCTCCGCTCCGCCAAGGCAAACGCCAGTTCCGGTGAATTGCTCCGCAAGGTGGTCGGCGATCTTGGCAAAGCTGGCGGTCACGACCGCCGGGCTGGTGGTTGTATCCCCTTGGCGAGTACCTCACAAAGCGCCCTTGAAGAACTACAAAGTGAACTCCGCCGTCGGTTCCTCAAAGCTCTGAAAATCGAGGACATTCGCGGCCAACGCCTCGTGCCGCTGCGGGAGATGCTGCAGAACTTGCAGGGCTAAGCCTTTAGCTGTGAGCTATCAGCCGTCAGCCTATGATCACAAAAAAGCCGCCTGGACAGATGGTCCAGGCGGCTTTTGGCTTTAGCTGATAGCTGACAGCTCATAGCTCATAGCTCATAGCTCATAGCCATGAGCTGTCAGCAATGAGCACGAAAAAGCCGCCTGGACCATCTGTCCAGGCGGCTTTTGGCTTTAACTGATAGCTAACAGCTCAAAGCTGACAGCTATTTAGTCCCGGCTCTGCAGCGACATCAGGATTCGCAGGACGTAGAAGAACATCGTCGCCAGCGAAGCGAAGAGCGAGAGCGCGGCGGGGACGTAATCGTCGGTCGAGTAGTGGTGCATGATGTTCGAGGTGTCGTAGACGATCATCCCAGCGGCCAGGACGACCATGGCGACGGCGAACACGAGGCCCAGAGAGAAGCCGAAGAGCACGGACGCGACCACCAAGCCGAGGGCTGCGAACGAGAGCACGGTGATGATCGGCCCGAGGAAGGAGAAGTCTTTCCCGCTGATGAACACGAAGGACGTTAACCCGCCGAAGACGAGCAAGGTAATCATCCCAGCTTTGAGAGCCAGATCCTGGCCAGGGTAGACCTTCTCAGACACGTAAAGCAGAGGGAGAAGGACCAAGCACTCGACGAGCACATAACCAGCCAAACCGGCATAGGCCAAGGGGCGAGAGCGAGCAGCGGCGAGCATCTGGGCGACGTAGCCTGCGCCGATGAAGAGGACCATCATCGCCAAGTAACCGAACTTGCCCCTGGCGAAAACCGTCTTGAGAAACTCCTCCGCAAAACCCGACTTGAACATCACCGCTTCGATCGCCACGAAAGCCAACACAGCACCGAAGACGTGAGCGTAGGTCTTCTTCAAGAAGTCCGCGCGAGCTGCGACGGCTGAGTTGGAGGCCACGTTGGCCACGTTTTGGCCGTCATCATCAAAAGAAAGCTGGTAACCACCACGCATGGGAAATCTCCGAGTGAGGGAAGTCAATGCACAAACATCTTACGCCATAGTCTGTGAAGAATACAAGCGGCGTCCACAGTTCTTTCTCATTGTCGTCGGAATTCGGGTCCGCTTATCCTGAACTCAGTCCATGACCCAGTCCAACACCTGATCGAGGCCCAGTTGGTCGGGGGCCACGGCACGGAAGTTGGGCATTTGGGGATAGACTTGGGGGAAGTTCCAGTCGCCAGGGTTCCAGTTTGGAGGCCAGTCGCTGGGGAGTTGCGGCGTCCGCATTTTCTGGGCTTCACCACGCGGAATGCGTTGCCCTTCAGCATCTCGGTAAGGTACTCCCACCAAAAACCGTTCTTCGTGACTCAAAGGCAACGGAGACGTCGAGATGATCGACGAGGTCACGAAGTGGCGTTGCTGCAAACCTTCGTAATCCAGGGCCAAGTTGCCGACGAATTTCTGGAGCAAATACAGTAAACGGTCTCGGTCGGTCGGGTGAACGAGGTCGGCTTTCGGGGCCACGAAGGCGATTTTGTTCACCCAACGTGGCCGGTGGAAAAGCAAAGCTTCCGAGAGCCAGCGTTGCATCCTGCCGATGGTTCCTTCGCCGGGGTCGATGGCTGAGAAGAGGTCGCGGAGCATCTGACGATTGTCGTTCGCCATGCCGACACCAGACTGGAGTAGTTCGAGCACATCCACGAGCACAATCAGGCTATGGCAACGAGCCAAGGCCGCGATCGTTGGCTCGATGATGGCCGTCTGGTAGTGGTCGTAGTGCGAGTGAAAACGGCGAGTGAGTTCAGAGTTGGCCTCGCGTAAGGTTCGGTTGAGTGGGACAAATTGGGAATCGGTCGAGAGGCCGACGAACCGGCCCACGGCAATCTCTTCGGGTGTCGTGCCGTGGGGCAGGGTGCCTTGTGGATCGAGGTAGAAGGTCGAAGGCGAGACAAACGGCTTGAAATACGGGGCAGCGATCGAGCGAGCCAAACTGTGGCGGTAACTGTCCACCAACTCGATCTCGGTGCTCCCCGGGGTTTGCAGAAGTTTGAGAAATGGTGCGAAGACTTCCTGCTGAATGCGGTCTTGTTGGGTGTACTGGTGCCAATGGTCGGCCCACTCGGCGTAGGTTTTGCCAAACATCGCTGCATCGGCAAGGCGTTCGCCGGGGAGATCATAGAACCGCACGAGGGCTTCGTTGAAGCGCCAGTCGGATCGCTCAAAGCGGCAGGCAAACTCCGCGCGATCCTTGGTTTTTCGAGGCCATTTGCCGTCTTGTGTGAGGGCGTTGCGATAACCCAGATAAGGGAAATCGGCCCAACCCTCGCTGACGGGTTCTGGCCGCACTCGTCGGAGAGTGACAGTATCTCGGAGTTCGCCGAGGCGAAAGCGGCTGGGGTCATGGTTCAGGAGGTGATCGGCGAGAGAGGTCAGCAGCACCGTCTTTCCGGAGTTGTATAACCCCAGGATGCCGATGTGCCGTTCCGCGGTGCGCCAGATCGTCCCTGCCATGTCGTTTTGTCTCACGGAGTTTGGGGTTACACTATGTTTCGCCTGACGCACATCGACCATTGCACCGTCTTGGTGACGAATTTAGAAAAAGCTCGACATTTCTATGGCACTTTGTTGGGATTACGCGAAATTGCCCCACCACGCGAGTTTGATTTCGTCGCCGTCTGGTACGACCTCGGCGGCCAATACTTGCATCTGCTCCAAAAGCACGAACCCGATAGCCCCAGCCCACGGCACTTCTGTTTGCACGTCGACGATATCCAAGCCGCCCGCGCTGAGTTGACTGCTGCCGGGCTGAAAGTCGACGATACGGTGAAAATCGCCGCTGCTGACCGGTTCTTTGTCAGAGACCCTGATGGAAACCGGATCGAAATCCTCCACTGGTTTCGCCCTTATGAAGCATCAACACAAGCGTGAGAGATTCTGAAATCAAGACAACCTCACGCAGAGACGCGAAGACGCAGAGTGAGAAAGAAATCAGTCGAAACGGGTCAGAGTTTTCTATCAGGGATTCTCTGCGTCTCTGCGACTCTGCGTGAGATTTTGCTTTTATGGATATGATGGCTGGTGAAGCGAAAGGATGCACGCATGGCTGAGAAAATCCCGTTAGCCCAAGCCGGCGAAAAACTACCGCCCGGCGAGAAGGTCAAAACCTTCCCGACGACACCAGGCGTGTATCTCATGAAAGACGGCCAGGGCAACACGATCTACATCGGCAAAGCCAAGAACCTCAAAAGCCGAGCATCGCATTACTTCACCAAGGAAGCGGCCGAGAACTTACGCACTTGCGAACTCGTGCAGCACATCGAAGACATTGACTTCATACCCTGCGAAACCGAAGTCGATGCCCTGCTTTACGAAGCTCGGCTGGTCAAGGATTTGCAGCCGCGCTTCAACAAAGACCTCAAAGACGACAAGTCCTTTCCGTATCTGCAAATCCGCACTCGCGAGGAGTACCCACGGGTCGAAGTGACGCGCACACCACGTCGGAATGGTGTTCGGCTTTATGGACCGTTTACGAGTGCTCGGAACCTTCGGGCGGCCTTGCAGGTCTTGCAGCGAGTGTTTCAGTTCCGCAATTGCACCCTCGATATTCGCTCGAATGACGACCGCTGGCGTTGGTTTCGCCCGTGCCTCTTGCACAGCATCCGGCAATGTTCGGCACCGTGCAACTTCCGCATCTCGAAGGAAGAGTACCGCAAGCAAATCCGCAAACTGATCCTCATCATGGAAGGGAAGAAATCGAAGTTGATCCGCGAGATGAAAGCCCAGATGCTCGAAGCCAGCCAGGCGTTGCAATTTGAGAAAGCCGCCCGCATCCGGGACGAAATGACCGCCCTCGGGCAACTCTCGTTGCGTGGCGATGTCTCGAAGGATTCGCAGTCGCACGTCTTCCCCATTGACCCCAAGAAAGGCTTACTGGGCCTCCGCAAAGTCCTGGGTCTCGACAAGACCCCACGAACGATCGAGGGTTTTGACATCGCCCACCTGAGTGGTACCGACACGGTTGCTTCGCTCGTGGCTTTCCTGGATGGCCTGCCATTCAAAGCGGGTTACCGGCGGTACAAAGTGAAGTCCGTCGAAGGCGTCGATGACTTCGCCTCGATGCGCGAAGTCATCACGCGCCGTTTTA
This sequence comes from Fimbriiglobus sp., assembly GCA_051659845.1. Taxonomy (GTDB): domain Bacteria; phylum Planctomycetota; class Planctomycetia; order Gemmatales; family Gemmataceae; genus Fimbriiglobus. The sequence goes on from JBOFPH010000022.1 coordinate 64,383, forward strand.
AACGCCTCAGCGACGATGGCGACGTCTTCCCGGACATCCTGCTCATCGACGGCGGCAAAGGCCAACTCAGTGCTGCGATGGACGCCTTCGAAATGCTCGGCATCACGCCACCCGTTGTGATCTCACTGGCGAAGCAAGAAGAGGAAATCTTCCGTCCGGGCGAAAGCGAATCGATCAAACTGAGCCGCCACTCGGCCGCCCTGAGATTGCTGCAACACGTCCGCGACGAAGCCCACCGCTTCGCCCAACACTACCACCACACCCTCCGCAGCAAACGCTTCATGGAGGAGTGAGGCCTGATTCATGAAAAGCAAGTGAACCACGAATCACACGAATCACACGAATCAGAAAAGGCAGACCAAACCAAACCAAGAATCTCACGCAGAGGCGCAGAGACGCAAAGGTTCGAAGAACAGGAAAACACTTTCTTGAGTGTGTCGAACGTTTCCTCCGAGACTGCGTGAGATTCTTGGTTTGTCTTTTCCCTATTCGTGTTATTCGTGTGATTCGTGGTTCCTACTGCTTTTGTTTTCTAGTTCCGAGCAATTGACATCCCCGGAAACTTGACTAACTTGATCAAGATTGTTTTGCACGGTGATTTATGAGCATTCACGCGGTCAACATCACGAAACGCTTCGGCCCGTTTGTCGCCCTCGACAATGTGACCGTTCACGTCCCCGCTGGCTCGCTCGTGGCATTGCTCGGCCCCTCGGGGTCGGGGAAAACGACGCTGTTGCGAATCATCGCCGGGCTAGAAACCGCGGACTCGGGCCGAGTGCAGTATCAGGAAGACGACATCACCTCCCGCTCCGCAAGAGACCGCAACGTCGGCTTCGTCTTCCAGCATTACGCTCTCTTCCGTCACATGACGGTGTTTGAAAATGTGGCCTTTGGCTTGCGTGTGAGACGTTGGCCAGAAGCCCGGATTCGGGATCGTGTGTCGGAGTTACTGAAACTCGTCCGCCTTGAAGAGAAGGCCAACCTCTACCCCGCGGCCTTGTCCGGCGGTCAACGGCAGCGCATCGCCTTGGTGAGGGCGCTCGCCCCGGAGCCACCGATCATGCTGCTCGACGAGCCGTTCGGCGCTCTGGATGCCAAAGTCCGGGACGAACTCCGGCACTGGCTTCGCCGCTTCCATGATGAGTTCCACGTCACGAGTATCTTCGTCACCCACGACCAAGCCGAGGCCTTCGAAGTTGCGGATCAGATCGTCGTCATGAACCACGGTCGCGTGGAGCAAGCGGGGACGCCGGCTGAGGTCTTCGAGCATCCGAAGAATGCCTTCGTCATGGACTTCCTGGGCAATGTCAACGTCTTCCAGGCTCAGCTCAAAGACGGCCGGGTGTTGTTCGGCGATGTCGAGATGCCCATCCCTGTCAACAAGCTTATCCCCACCGGCGACGGCACCGCCGACGTTTACGTCCGGCCTCATGAACTCGATCTCGACCGCATCGCTGATGGCAACAGCCTGCGTGGCAAAGTCGTCCACATCAACCCTGCGGGTTCCGTGGTCAAGGTCCGCGTACTGGCCGAGGATTTTGGCCTGATGCTGAACGTGGACATTACGCCTGACAAATACCGCAGCCTGGGGTTGCTCTCCGGAGACGGCATCTTTGTCTCCCCTAAGACTGCGAAGATCTTCGAACCAGACTACGCGATTTAATCGTCGAGGCTTTGCGAGGTCCAAAAGGAGACAGACCCAGCGAGCCGACATCTCGTGAAGCTGGGCTGTGCTGGCAAGGAAGGGCACGATCGGGTAAATTAGCACTACCCTCTCACGAATGGAGCCTGGACATGTCGGATCGATCGCGTCGAGACTTTTTGAAAATCTCGGCGGCACTCGGGGCCACGGCCTTCGCGGCCCCGGCCATTCAAGCTCAGAATGTCAACGAGAAGCTCAACATCGGTGTCATCGGCTCCGGGAACCGTGGCCGGACGATTGCCTCGCTTTCGCTCAAGCAAGGCCACAACATCGTGGCACTCTGCGACATTGCCGAGTTCCGCTTCGATGCGATGCAGAAGCTCATCACGGATGCAGGTCAAGACGAAGCGAAGACCTACAGCGACCACCGGAAACTACTCGAACACAAAGGGCTGGACGCGGTCATCATCGCTTCGCCTGATCACCATCACAAAACGCACCTCCTCGCCACGATGGGTGCCGAGAAGCACGCCTACATCGAGAAGCCGCTGACGAAGTCGATCGACGAAGGCCAAGAAATGATCGAGGCCGTGGCCAAGGCGAACAAGATCGTCCAAGTGGGTAATCAGCGTCACAGTGGGCCTCACTGGGAGGAAGCCGCGCGAGCCGTGAACGCTCGGGCTTTCGGGAAACTCGTGTGGGCCAAAGTCTGGGATTGCCGCAACTGGATCAAACGCGATCCGTTTGCAGTGCCCAAGGATTTCAAGTTTGACCCCAAGAAGTTCGATTGGGAAGGCTTCCTTGGCAACGCCCCGAAGCGGCCGTTTGATGCCCACCGGTATTGGTCCTGGCGCTGGTACTGGGATTACGCCGGCGGCATGATGACTGACATCGGTGCCCACCAGCTCGACATCGTCGCCTGGCTCGGCGGGGCGGAGGTGCCGAAGAGCGTCGTCGCCAACGGTGGCCGGTACTACTTCGATCGTTGGGAAACGCCCGACGTCGTGCATGGCGTCTGGGATTACGGCAAGTTTGCGGCCAACTTCGCGATCGAGTTCATCAACGGTGCTGATGGCGTCGGAGCGGCCTTTTACGGCACAAAACAGACCTTGATCTGCGATGCCGATAAAGACATCAAGCTCTACGACACCATCGACAAGATCACGCCCGAGATCAAGCCCATCGCCACGTGGAAGGTCGAGCCCGAAGCCCCGTTGCACGTCAAGAACTGGATCGAGTGCATCAAGTCCGGGGATGCCCCGAACTCGACGGTGGCACTTGGGCACCGAGTCATCTTGGCGGCTCACCTGGCGAACATGTCGTACCGCACCGGCAAGAAGATCTTCTGGGACGCCGAACGCAACGAGATCATCGGCACGTGAGTTGAGCAGTGCTGCTTACGAAGCCTGTTTCAACTCGACTCCCTGGACGCCTTCGAGCTTGGCCAAGTCGCTCAGGAGCGCGACCAGCGTAGAAGAATCTTTCAGTCGCAGGGAGTATCTCGCTTCGAGGTTGGTGCCTTTGCTGATGGTTTCGAGTGTGCTCAAGTGATGATGATGGCAGTATTGATTCAACACTCCGCTCAACACCTGGTTCGGATCGAGACCGAGAGCGAAGCGGACGATCAAGTTGTGGTTCGGTGTCACGAGGCGGCTGGTATCGAAGAAGGACATGACGTAGAGGGCGAGACAAACGACCGGTATCGAGATCAAAGCCAACATCGCGTAACCCGCGCCCATCGCCATGCCCAAGACCACAGCGAAGATCACGAAGGCGGTATCAGCCGTGTCGTCCACGACGGTGCGGAAGCGGACGATGGAGAGCACGCCGGCCAGCCCGAAGGCACGAGCCACATTATTGCCGATGACCAATGTCACGATGGCGATGAGCAGGGCGAGCAAGGCCAAAGTCGTGGGTAAGGAGCGAAGCTCCTTACGATCCCGGCCCACCGTGGCTCGATAGATCAGAGCAACGACCACCCCGGCGAAGAGTGCCAGAGCCATGCGGATGATCATCGTCTCGTAAGAGAGAGAGTCGCCACTATCGACGGCAATCCGTAACCAGTCCGGCATTCAAGTTCCCTACTCTGGCTGGGTCTCAGTCACGCGGAACATCGCGCCTCTACGGTTGCTTGCAAAGGTGAAAACGATGTCCGGCGTGACGGCTAACCTACGAATCAGCCTGGGAAATGACTTCTGAATTGCCGCCTGGTTCGATTCCTAGACATTGATGGTGACACTTGTCGGATGACATGACAACCCAGTTTACCTAGCCTCTGGAACCGGCAAAAACCACCTGACCCGCAAAGCCTCTGTCTTGAGAGCAACCGTTTTCGAGATTGTGCCGACTTTTCCTGATGTCCCGTCTTTGAGCGCCGTACGATTCGCACATCCAGCCCAATCGCTGGAACCGAGCGAACACCCCGTACTGCACCGAGACCGACATGCCTTCGGATCGTCGTAAACCACAAACTTTACCACAACTCGTGACTCTCGAAGACCGCACTGTGCCCACAAGTGCGGCCCCAGATCGGCTGCTCGTGACCTTCTCCCAGGTCGTGCCGGATGCGGTCAACATGGACACACTCAAGACGACACCGAACGTCGAATCCGCGGAAGCGATCGGCTTCGGGATTTACCAGGTGAACCTGAAGCCCGGCACCTCACTCGCCGAATCGCAGGCACGATTGCACCGAGCCTATGGTGTGGTGAATGCCGGTCTTGATCAAAAGATCGAGTTGCAACGCACCCCAGACGACTCGCAGTATTCGAACCAAGGCTGGCTGAACCGTGTCGAGGCTCCCGCCGCTTGGAACACCACCACCGGCACCGGGCAGACGATCGTGGCAGTGCTTGACACCGGGGTCGATTATCGCCATCCCGACCTGGCCGCGAACATCTGGACGAACCCCCGTGAGCTTGCTGGCAACGGCCGAGATGATGATGGCAACGGCTTCGTGGATGACCTTCACGGTGCCAACTTCGCGGACAACAACGGCGACCCCTACGACACCGATGGCCACGGCACTCACGTGGCGGGGATCCTCGGAGCGGCTGGGAATAACGGCACGGGCATCGCCGGAGTCAATTGGCGCACACGGATCATGCCGTTGAAGTTCATCGGGCATGATGGCGGTTACACGAGTAACGCTGTGCGTGCGATGGATTACGCCATCGCCAACGGAGCGAGGATCATCAATGCGAGTTGGGGCGGGCCAGGTTACGATCCGACCTTGGCCGCAGCGATCAGCCGCAGCCGGGCGGCGGGCACGATCATCGTCACGAGTGCCGGGAACTATTCCAGCAACAACGACCAAAGCCCGTTTTACCCGGCCAGTTACTCGACACTCTCCGACAACGTTGTCTCGGTCGCGGCCACGGACCAGAACGGCAACCTGGCGAGTTACTCAAACTTCGGGGCGGGCACAGTCACCATCGCGGCCCCTGGTTCGGGGATCATCAGCACGTTACCAAATAGCCGGTACGGCATCATGAGCGGCACATCGATGGCATCGCCGGTCATTGCCGGAGCGTTGGCTCTGGCCTGGGATGCCAACCCGAACTTGAGCCATCAGCAGCTCATCGCCAAGTTGCGAGAAAGTGTCGACACGCTCCCGAGCCTCACTGGCAAAGTGCAAACGGGTGGTGAGGTCAACCTAGCCAAGCTCGTTGGAGCACCGGTGGCGCCGCCAGTCATTCCTCCGGCCACACCGCCGACGGTGCCCGTGATTCCCCCCGCATTGCCGGTGGATCGCACCGGACCACGGGTTGTAAACGCGGCTTTTCGTGGTAGTCGAGCGGGCGTCTATGATCGAGTCTTTGTCGCCTTCAACGAGGCCATCAACCCAACTTCGTTCACGAACGGCACTGCCCAAATCCAAGGGCCAACCGGGGCCGTCGGTATCTCGGCGGTGGTCCCCGTGGCGAACACCAACAACACCCAATTCACACTGCTGTTCTCCCGTGCTCAGACAGCTGGAGGAAATTACAACTTGGCCCTCAATCCCACCGTGCGTGATGTCGTGGGGAACATGATGGACCAGAACAACGATGGCCGTGGTGGCACAACAGCGGATGCCTTTTACCTCTCAGGCAACCTCGCAGGAACATCACCCGTCACCCCGCCTGTCGTCCCAGTAACCCCGCCGACTCTGCCAGGGTTTACCAGGAGTTTCAGTGCTGGAGTGCCACGAGCGATTCAAGATCGGCGGACCACACGAGTCGAGATCAACGTCACGGAGAACTTCAACATCAACCAACTCGGTCTGACGCTCGACCTCACCCACGCCCGCACCAGCGATCTCTCCATCCGCCTGACGGCACCCACGGGGGAACGCTTCACACTCTTCAACCGTCGTGGTGGCACCAACCTTTCGAACACCACCTTCACGGACAATGGCATGTCACTGGCTTCGGCTCGTGCTCCCTTCCAAGGAGCCGTCCGGCCTGAGCAGAGCATGAGTCCGATGGTAGGCCGAAATGCTCGCGGTGTCTGGGTGGTGGAAATCTTTGATGTCGCCGAGGGTGTTGCCGGAACGCTCAACCTCGCCCGGTTGAACTTCGCGTAGAGTTCAGTTTTTCTCTTGCTCTTCATCGCTGGAATTCATGGTAAAATGGCGATGAATCAGGAGACGTGAGATATGCGGTGGAGTGCTCTTGGGTTGGTGCTGCTTCTGAGCTTATCGCGTGTTGAGGCGGATGAGTTCTTTGAGAATCGCATCCGACCGCTACTCACGGAGCGCTGCTACGCTTGCCACTCGGAGAAATCTGGGAAGAGCAAAGGTGGGCTGAAACTTGATGCCCAGGCCTCGATCCTGGCTGGTGGCGATAGCGGCCCGGCTGCGGATTTGAAGATCCCGAAACAGAGCCTGATTCTGCGGGCGGTGCATCGCCAGGATGCCGAAGTTTCTGCGATGCCGCCCGATAAGCCACTCACCGAAACCCAAATCCGCGACCTGGAAAAGTGGATCGCTGGGGGAGCGAAATTCCCCGATACGACGACTCCGAAATCGGACCCGCTGAAGCACTGGGCCTTTCAGCCCGTCCGCAAGCCGACCGTGCCGAGTGTTGCTGTTAAGAGCTGGCCCAGGACGGACATCGACCGCTTCCTGCTCGCCAAACTCGAAGCCACGAAGCTTCGCCCCGCGCCTGACGCGACTCCTGCCGCCACCGCCCGGCGACTTTCGTTCGCGCTCACGGGTCTGCCGCCGAGTGTTGAAGACTTGCAGTTCGTCGAGAAGCAGGGCATCGAAATGTACGTCGATCGATTGCTCGCTAGCCCGCACTTCGGCGAGCGTTGGGCACGGCATTGGATGGACTTGGTCCGCTATGCCGAGAGTTGTGGGCATGAATACGACTACGAGTTCGAAGGAGCCTGGCGTTACCGCGACTACCTGGTGCGAGCCTTCAATACGGACCTGCCGTATGATCGCTTTGTGCGAGAACATGTCGCTGGTGATCTGTTACCGCCGCGGGTTGTAAACGGCCGCTCGGAAAACCTGTTGGCCACGGCTTGGTGGGCACTGCAAGAACAGGCCGCCGCTCCTGTCGATCTGCCCAATGATGAAGCCGAACGGCTCGACAACCAAATCGACACCTTGGGCAAAACCTTCAACGCCTTGACGGTCGGTTGTGCTCGTTGCCATGACCACAAATTCGACCCGATGCGGACCAAAGAATACTACGGCCTCTTCGGCATCGCCGCGGCGTCACCCACCTGGCGGACGTGGGCCAACGGACCAGAACTCGACCAACATGCTGAGAAGCTGCGAGCCATGCGTACCAAGCTCAACGCTGACCCTGGGCCCATGGAGGCGAAGCCTGTCGACTTTGGTAAGAGCCAGGTGTTAGGGGACTTTGCCCAAGGTTTACCCACGGGCTGGGCTGCGTCGGGCTATGGCGAAGCCGTGGCCCCGTTTTACCTCGCAGGGCATCTGACCCGATACTTGCCGAGTTACTTGCGATCGCCACAGTTCCGTATTGAGCATGACCATGTCGATGTCTTGGTCTGGGGCAAAGACTCAACGGTGCAAGTCGTGGTGGGCAACTACCAGATGATCCGCGACCCGATCTACAACAACCTCAAAAAGCGCATCGACAAGACCGGTTGGCATTGGGTGCGGATCGACATCGGCCGCTGGAAAGGCCAACGTGCTCACGTCGAGATATTCACCGGCAAGGTTGACCCGGCTTATCGCATCATGCACACCACGGATACCGCCGAGAACCATTTTGCTTTGCGAGCAGTCGTGCTCTCGAATGGGAGCAAGCTCAAAGTGCCCGAGCTGCCGAAGCCACCCGAGGTGCCGAAGGAGTATCAGGAGGCTCGCAAGCCGCTCGAAAAAGCCATCCCAGCTCAGGAGCGCTTCCTCGCCATCCAAGACTTGAACGGCAGCGATGTGCCGGTATACACCCGAGGCGATGCCAACAAACCGAAGCAGGGCCGTGAGCCGCGAAGCTACTTCGCCCTCACGGGGCAGAAGTGGCCGACGATGCACTCCGGCAGTGGCCGGCGGGAATTGGCCGAGATGCTCGCTTCCCCGGACAACCCACTGACGGCCCGGGTCTACGTCAACCGCGTCTGGCATCATCTCTTTGGCCGGGGACTCGTGCCCACGGTCGATAATTTTGGCATCTTGGGAGATGCTCCGAGCCATCCCGAGTTACTGGATTACCTCGCCGATCGCTTCGTCCACGAACACAAGTGGAGCCTCAAAAAACTGATCCGCGAGATGGTGCTGAGCCATGCTTACCAGATCGAAACGGGGCCTGCTCCGGAGACGGATGCGAACAACCGCTTGCTCTCTCGCTTCCCACTCCGACGGCTCGATGCCGAGGCCGTGCGGGACGCGATTCTGAAAGTCAGTGGGACACTGGACCCGAAGCTCGGCGGTCCACCGATCGCCGTGCCACACAACCTCCAAGGCTCTGGCAGCGATAGTGGCAACAACTACCCGCCAAGCGGCCCCATCGATGGCGACCGCCGACGCAGCCTGTATTTGGGAGCACGTCGGAGTTTCCCGAGTACCTTCCTGGATGTCTTCGATAAGCCCGCGGCCCTCAACACCTTTGGTCGAAGAGATGTCTCGAACGTGCCGACTCAGGCTTTGACTTTGTTGAATGATCCCTTCGTCCTGGGCCAAGCCGAAGCCTGGGGCAAACGCATTGCTGCACTCCAACTGACAGCCGACGAACGCATCGAGCAGATGTTTTTGGAAAGCCTCACTCGCCAACCGTCGCCTTCAGAAGTGGAGCGAGCGAAGAAGTTGATTGAGGATGGTCGCTACCAAGATTTGGCCCTCGCGCTCATCAATGTGAAGGAGTTTATCCATGTTCCCTAGACTTTCGCGCCGAGGGTTCTTGCAACAAGCGGGGTTGGGCATCGGCGGCTTGGCGCTCGCGAGCCTGGCGCAAGCGAAGCCGCACTTTGCAGCGAAGGCGAAGCGCGTCATCTGGCTGTACATGGATGGTGGCATCAGCCACCTCGATACCTTTGACCCCAAGCCGAAGCTCGCGGAGTATCATGGCAAGCCGTTCCCGATGAAGATCGAGGCCACGCAGTTCGATAGCGGCGGGCCGACGCTCAAGTCCCCGTGGAAGACGAAGCAGCATGGCCAAAGCGGGCTGTGGATCAGCGAGCTATTCCCGCACTTGGCCCAACATGCGGACAAGCTCGCCGTGTTGCGTTCGATGACCAACGAAAGCGCCATCCATGCCACCGCCAATTACTGGATGCACACCGGTTGGGGGCAAATGGGTCGGCCCAGTTGCGGGGCTTGGGTGAACTATGGCCTCGGCAGCGAAGCCGAGAATCTGCCTGGATTCGTGGTGCTCAACGGCGGTCTGCTCCCCATTGGCGGTGTCGACAACTACAAGAGTGGCTTCTTACCGGCCTCGCATGGGCCGACTTTCTTCGATCGCAACGATCCTGCCGTCCCCAACATCCAACCGGCTCACCCCGCTCGTCAACGCCAACAATTGGATGCCATTCTGGAACTCGATCGCAGCTTCGCGAAGAAGCTCGGCCAGCCCGATGCGGTCGAGTCTGGGATTCGGAACTACGAGTTGGCGGCCAAGCTGCAAACGAGTGTCCCCGACCTCCTCGACCTCGCTCAAGAAACTCAAGAGACCAAGAAGCTCTACGGCTTCGACTCGGACTTTGAGCACACCCGCACCTACGCCCGGCAGTGCCTGCTCGCCCGCCGGCTCGTCGAACGGAACGTGCGCTTCGTCTCGCTCACCGTCCCCCGCGTCATGGCCGATACCCGCTGGGATGCTCACGGCGAACTGAAGAAGAACCATGACCTCCACGCCAAAATGGTCGACCAACCGATCGCGGGCTTACTGACCGACCTGGCTCGCAAAGGGTTGATGAAAGATGTGCTCGTCGTCTTCACGACCGAGTTTGGCCGGACGCCCTTCACCCAAGGCACCGATGGCCGGGACCACAACCAATACGGCTTCAGCAGTTGGCTCGCCGGAGCTGGGGTGAAAGGCGGCATGACCTACGGCGCCACGGACGAGTTCGGGTACAAAGTCGTCGAAAAGAAGCTCCTTGTCCACGATTTCCACGCCACGATCCTGCACCTCCTCGGCCTCGACCACGAGAAGCTCACCTACCGCTTCGGTGGCCGCGACTATCGCCTGACCGACGTCCACGGCCATGTGGCGAAGGAAGTGGTGGCTTGAATTGCGGATTTCGGATTGCGGAATTCGGAATCAAAACCAAAGAGGCACGACCGCGAGGGAGTGCTTTGTGTCAGCATGTCGCGTAACGCTCCTTTGCAGTCGCGTCTCTTCGTGAGATAACTACCAGTCGATGCCCACGTCGCGGGCGATCTTGAGGATGCGGTCGCGGGCGGTTTTGGCGGCAGCGTCGGGGCCTTCGTGGCAAGTGTAGAGTTCGATCGTCACCCAGTCTTGGTAACCGACTTCTTGGAGTGCTCGGAGTGTTCCCGCGAAGTCGATGACGCCTTCGCCGGGGATCAGGTGGTGATGGACTCGCGTCGCGGCGATGTCTTCGAGGTGGACGTGGCGAATGAGTGGGGCGAGTTTCCGCACGGTGGCTTCGGGGTCGTCTTTGACACAGTAGAAGTGGCCGATGTCAAAGTTCAAGCCGAGGTATGGCGAGTCAAAGTGCTGGGCAAATTCGAGGTATTGGTCAGCGGTCTCGATCAAGAGGTCTGGCTCGGGTTCGATGAGTAATGGCACTTTTACCTTCTCCGCGTGCTCGACGACGGGCTTCAGCATCTCCACAAAGAGCTTCAAGCATTCGCCCCAACTGCGGCCCTCGAGCGGGCCGCCGGGTTCGGTGGTGATGCACGGGGCACCGATCTCGGAAGCGAGTGTGAGGCTGCGTTTGGTGTGGTCGATCCGCACTTGGCGGTAGTTGACGTCCGGTTCGATCCACGACGGGTGCCAGTACTTTTGGCGATGGTCGTTGACCGCGTGCATCATGAAAGCATTGATGTTCGAGATGGCGAGATTGTGCCGTTTCAGCGAATCGCGGAGGCCCTGCTTGTGAGCGGGGAGCATGTACGCAGGCCAAGCGTGAGGCACGTCGGCCATGATCTCCACGCCTTTGTAACCGATCGCTGCGAGGCGTTCGCAGGTCTCTTCAAAGGAGTAGTTCAGGTAGGCATTGGTGGAGAATGCAAGTTTCATCGGGCGTCGTTGAGGCTCAGGAGGTAACGGTGGGTCATTTCAAATTGTCGGCCAAAATCGTGTTCTGTCACCCCGCCGACCGGGGATTTGAAGAATGCGGCCAAGTCTTTCAAGGAGCCAGACTGCCCACGCCGTTGAGCGGCGAGCAACACCCGTGCCACATCAATGCCGAGCGGCGCGGCGAGGAGGGAGTCGCAACCTTGCCAGGTGAACTGCAAGGTCATCTTGGTGCCCAGGAAGCCTTCATAGTGGATGTGGTCCCAGGCGGTTTTCCAATCGTCAAGGCTCTCGACGTACTCGATGCTGACGTGCGTCTGCGGTTTGTAGCCGAGGATTTCTGAGACGAGAGCATCCTTGCTTTTCACCTTGCTGGCTTTGTTGGTGGGGTCCATGAGGATCATGCCATCACGGTTGCCGAGGATGTTGTGGCCCACCCAGCTCAGGACGCGCAGGTTGCGTTTGGCAAACATCGGTGCCAAGACGGACTTCATCAAGGTCTCGCCGGTCTTGAAATCCTGGCCTGCGAGAGGCACCTTGCGGAGGTTCGCGAGCTGTTCGATGGCGGGGATCGAAGCTCCCAACGACGGCGTGCCGTTCAAGTAAGGTAAGCCCATCTCGATCGCGGCGTAAGCATAGAGGCTGCTCATCGGCAGCGGGGCCGCTTTCGGCTCCTTGAGGGCTTCATCGAGGTGGGCCAAGGTTTTGGTCGCGGGGCCAGCTTCGAAGAGTGGTTCTGTCGAAGCGACGTTGACGACCACGACCTGGCTGAGACTGTGCTTTTCCTGAAACTCCCGCAGGTCGGCTTGGATCCGCGTGATGGCTTCCCGGCCCGTCTTGGCGACGGCGTTATCAGGTCGGTCGGCCATCGACGTCAGAATCGTATTCGGTTGGAACATGACCCCTGGGCGGATGTTCGCGGTCCACTCTTGGAGTTGATCGCTGCAACCAGCGAGGATAGGGTCGGCGAAGACGTTCGATCGGGAATGCAACTCGGCGATGGTCCGACTAAACGACGTCTGGCGGATGTCGTGCCCACCGACGACGAACTGGGCGGCCTCGTCCCACGGACCGGCGTATTCCGGCCGAGCCGTGAGCAGCCCGGTGGGGGCACTGAGGTTGCGGGCCAGTGCCGCGAGGCCGATGGCCATCGTGCTGCCGACGCCACCGAGGGCACCGATCATCCAGATACCGACTTTTTGCGATGTCATCGTCCGTCGTCTCGTCATGTTCGGGGAGAGGTCAACCGGCAGGTTCGTCAACAGTTCAAGATGCACGCTTTCGGCGAAGGTTCAAGAGGGCGTTGCCGTTGGTTGGTTGGGGTGATTCATCAGAATCCGGAACAACCCGACACTCGTCAGCAAGAAGGCCACCATGCTGAGCTGGATGATCGGGAAGTTTTCCCAGCCAAAATGGTCTTTCCAGAAGGAGTATTGCAAGGCGCCGAAGTCCGTGCTCACGAAAATCGCTCCCCAGGTGATGGCGTACAGAACCGTCAGTTTCGAGCGATGTTCCGGCAACTCCCGCCAGAAGAGGACGGCGGAAATCAGGATCGCCACCCACTCGTAAATCATCGTATGCGGCGAGGCCCAGAGCATGAGTGCCACGCTGGCCGCAAAGAGCAGGGGGGGATTCTGGCGATGGCGTTTCCAAAGAGCCGCATAGGCCAGCATGCTCAGTATAGCTGAAATACCCCACAAGATCGCCGGCGCTGGCGCCAGTGTTGGCGTGAGAATGAGCCGCCAGAGAGCACGGGCGTTGTGGCTCTTCCACCACTCGAAGTTATCGAAGCGGACGTTCTCCCCGAGCTGTGCCACGAAGGCATGCCAAGCATCCGGCACGATCGGGTAACTGATCCCCAGCAAGAGGCAACCGCCGACAAACCCACCGAGCCAAGCTCGCCAGTAGTTTTTGATATCCAACGCCCACCAAACAAAGAGGCCGAACAACAAGGTCGGTTTGAAGAGCAACAGAGCCGCGACGAGGCCCGCGAGGAACTTGCGGTCGGCGAGGATTAGCCGGTAGACGACGACAAACACCGGGAAGCTGACGAGGCTCGTCTGCCCATAACTCAAGACCGCAAAGGTGGGGTAAAAGGCCATCGACCAAAAACAGGCCGCGCCGAGATGGCACGGTTTCAACAACCACAGCCCGACGAAGAGGCCGAGGAAACTCAGGCCATTCCAAATCCAGACGCTGATGGAGTAGGGTAACCGAGCCGTGAAACTGTGGAAAAGCGCATAGAACGGCGGGTTGCGGAAGGCTTCGAGCTTGCCTTCGAAGATGCCGGGCGGGAATAGCTCGCTCTGGTACGGGCCTAAAAACTCGTGGTTGTAGATGTCTTTTTCCTGGCCTTCGTTGATGAGCTTGGCTGGGGAGTAGAAGGCGATGTGATCCATCGACACCACTTGGCCCGTGAAGTCCCAGGCGCCGTTGCCCCAGGCGAAGTCAATCGCCGTCGGTGGAGCAGGGTCGCTGCTCGACGTGGTGACGTTCAGCGTCTGCTGGCCCCAACTCAGCTTCCAATTCCAGTAGCTGCTCACGGGCGGCTTCGTCGGCATCCGGGTTTCACCGAGGACTATGGCCGAGACCCAGCCACCCCAGAGGAACACCAGCGCAGCCCACGGGATGTACTTGCGCCGCATCAGCCAGGCGGCGGTGCTTTCGTAGGTGATCTTCATGATTGCATCACCTTTCGCACCAAGGCTTCGGGGACATCGCTGACCAGTTCCACTTCACCCAACTTGGTAGGCAGGATGAACCGCATTTTGCCGGCCTCCGCTTTCTTGTCGCGGGCCATGATTTTGAGCATCTCGTCCACATCCCAGGCTGGCTCGGGGGATGTCGGTAAACCGAAGCGAGTCAGTAACGAAACCTGCCGCTCCGTGACGTCGCTGGAAATGCGGCCCAATTTTTCCGCCAGCCGGCTCGCGGTGACCATGCCCGCCGCCACGGCTTCACCGTGCAGCCAAGTGCCGTAGCCGCTGATGGCTTCGTAAGCATGGGCGAAAGTGTGGCCGTAGTTGAGTTTTGCTCGCAGGCCGGTCTCTTCGAACTCGTCTTTCTCGACGACATCCGCTTTGATGCGACACGACCGCGCGATGATGTGCTCCAAGGCCGCCGGTTGCCGGGCGAGGATGGCTTCGAAGGAATCTTCGAGATACTCGAACAACGCCGGGTCAAGGATGACGCCATACTTGACGACTTCCGCCAGCCCGCTGCGGAACTCCCGATCCGGGAGGGTTAGCATCAGGGTCGGGTCGATCCAAACGAACTTGGGTTGGTGGAACGCCCCGATGAGGTTCTTACCGGCGGGGTGATTGATGCCGACCTTGCCACCGACGGACGAATCGACCATGGAGAGTAACGTCGTCGGGATCATCACGAGCGGTAAACCGCGGTTGTAGGTCGCTGCCGCGAACCCCGCCAAATCCCCCACGACGCCCCCGCCCAGTGCGATGACCGGTGTCCTGCGGTTGGCAGCCATGCGGGCGAGGTGATCGTACAGCGTCTGTGTCATGGCGAAAGATTTTGACCCTTCGCCCGAGGGGATTTCGACGCATTCTAGCTTCAAGCCACTTGGTTCCGCGGTCCAGCGAAGCCGTTCGGCGAGGCTCGCCAAATGGCTGTCGTAGGCCAGGAGTGCTTGCGGGGTGTGCGGAAATTGCTCACGAAAGCGGTCCAGAAACCGCGCGATGGGGGCCAGGGAGATGGCATAACTTCTTGGCCCGAGATTCACTTCGACGCTCTTCATCCTTACCATTTCACAGATTCACCTAGGAATCGCCCAGTCTGAGTTCCCTTAAGCTGAAGCAAGCCACGGTGGTGGAAGAAGTCATTTCAGGAGTTCACGGAATGGATTTGCCGTTTTGGTCTGCCTTGCCGTTCGTTGTGTTATTGCTTTGTGTCGCGGTGTTACCGCTGGTGGCGGAACATTGGTGGCACCAGAATCGCAACAAAGCCATCGTGGCGTTCTTGCTCGCCATGCCGACGGCCATTTACTTGGTCTGGCTCGGCCACGACACGGAAGATGCCTTGATCCACGAACTGCAAGACTACGGCTCGTTCATGGCCATGCTCACCGCGCTTTACGTCATTTCCGGCGGCATCGCCTTCGGGGGCAACTTGACTTGCCGTGCTCGGACGAACGTGGGCATCCTGGCGATCGGGGCCGTACTCGCCAACTTCGTCGGGACAACCGGCGCGAGTATGCTCCTCATCCGACCCCTGTTGCGGGCGAACCGTGGCCGGGAGCGTGTGACGCATTTACCTGTGTTCTTCATCTTCATCGTCTCCAACACCGGTGGGTTGCTGACGCCACTCGGCGACCCACCGCTATTTCTCGGCTTCCTTCAAGGGGTCGATTTCTTCTGGACGCTGCGACTCTGGCCGGAGTGGTTGATTGTGAATGTCAGTCTGATGGGCATCTTTTACCTCTATGATCGCCGGCAATTCTCCAAGGAAACGAACATCCATGACTCTGACACAGCCGAAGTCCCCCACCTCGCTACCTCTCACGGCTGGAAGCTCAACTTGCCACTCTTGCTGGGCGTCGTCGCCGCGGTGTTGAGTACGAAGTATCTGCCAAAACCGATGGGCGAAGAGATTATGGTGTTGTTGACACTGGCTTCGATCCTGTTCACGCCGAAGTCCGTTCGGGCTGCGAACAAGTTCAGTTGGGGGCCGATGATCGAAGTCGCGGTGATCTTCGCGGGGATCTTTACGACGATGGTGCCTGCTTTGCTCCTGCTCAAAACGCACGGCAAATCGCTGCCGATCTCGGAACCCTGGCATTACTTCTGGGTCACCGGTGGCTTATCGTCGTTCCTCGATAATGCGCCTACTTATCTCACGATGGGTACCCAAGCGGCGGGCGGCGATAAGCTCTCGACGCTGGCTCAGACGAAGCCGGACATCCTCGCGGCCATCAGTTGTGGGGCCGTGTTTATGGGCGCGAATACGTACATCGGCAACGGGCCGAACTTCATGGTGAAAGCCATCGCCGAAGAGGAGGGCTACCCGATGCCGTCGTTCTTTGGCTACATGGTCTTCTCGGGTTGTCTGTTATTACCGCTCTTTGTGCTCATCACCTTCTGCTTCTTCGTGGGGTAACCATGCGATTGATTTTGACCTGTCTCGTCAGTGTTATGTTCGTCGCTTCGGCTTCGGCTCAGCTCGTGAAAGGGGAGTCGACGATCCGTGCCAAGGCTGGGCCGACGGATATCGTCATCACCACGACCTCACGGCTCGCGGGGGCCATTCACTCGCTCACCTGGCATGGCAAAGAGTTCATCGATAGCGTCGATCATGGTCGACAGTTGCAATCGGCGTGCTCCTTTGATCTCGCTCAACCCGGCGAGTTCTGGGCCGAGTGCTACAACCCCACCGAAGCGGGGAGTGCCCGAGACGGTGCCGGGGCCAAGACTACGAGCCGTTTGCTATATCTGAAAGCCGATGGCCGAACGTTGCACACTGTCACGCAACCGGCGTTTTGGCTCGTGCCAGGCGAGAAATCCCAGGGTCGGCCCGCGAAGAACACCAAGATTTTGTCGGAGCACCTGATCGCCAAGCAAGTCACGATCGGCATGAAGGAATCAGCTCATGCGATTGATTACCGCGTCACGTTCACCGTCCCTCCGGGTGAGAAGCACAACCTCGCCCAGTTCGAAGCACTCACCGGGTACATGCCGCCCGAGTTCTCGAAATTCCTCACCTGTGACCCTAAAACCGGTCAGCTCACCGATCTCACGGATGGCCCAGGCGAACAGCGGTACCCCGTAATTCTCTCCACCCCCAACGGCAGTCACGCGATGGGGATCTACTCCCCGGACGCAGGCGCGAGTTATGGCCGCTTTCGCTTTGTGCCCGAGAAGGTCGTGAAGTGGAACTGTGTGTTTCGCGTCCGTGACAAAGAAGGCATCGCACCCGGCGAGTACCGTTACCGCTGCATCGTGGCCGTGGGTAGCCTACAAAACGTAGTCGATACGCTCAAAGCTGTGGCGAATGGGAAGTAAATCCCTTTTCCAAAGGCAACCTCATCCCCCCAACCCCCTTCTCCGAAACGGAGAAGGGGGAGAAAAACCCTTGAAAACAAGCTGTATTCGCAATTTCTGGCTCCCCTCTCCGTTTCGGAGAGGGGCTGGGGGTGAGGTTGTCTTTCAAGCCAAAAACGACTTGTGAACATACCAAAGCTCTCAGGTCCCCCCGCTATCCAGGGTTCGGGGCAACCAAGGGTTCGCTTTGCTCACCCTGGGCTAGTGGCAAACGCCGCTCCGCTGCTGAAAGCCAAATCATTTCTTAGCCACGGAGTGGC
>JBOFPH010000023.1:0-94408 GCA_051659845.1 Fimbriiglobus sp.
CGGCGGTGGCCGTCGCGGCGGCGGCGGTGGTGGTGGCGGCTACGGCGGTGGTGGCGGCGGCTATGGTGGCGGCGGTGGCCGTCGCGGTGGCGGTGGCTACAGCAGCGGTGGCGGCGACGACCGTTACTAACACACTTGAACTTAACGAAAACTCCACGCGCCTCGCAGTACTCCTGCGAGGCGTGTTTCATTCTTGACCCACTCCGCGCCTCCTGGTATGGACCCGTACGCTGGCGAAAAGAGCCACGACCGCTGGGAGTGTCTGCGGCTTCGAAGTCCCTGACGCTCCTTAGCAGTCGCGGCTCTTCAAACCGGGTTAAACCGGAAAACGGGGATCATGATGTCGCTTCTCTTACTCGCCGGCTTTCTTCTCGCGGACATGCCTCCCGCCAAAGTCGAGGTGCCTGGCCCCGTCGTTGCGGCGAAGGTCAACGGCGAAACCATTCTGCTCGCCGAGATCGACGTGGTGCTGAAGAAGTACCCCAGTGCGGCTGGTCCACTCACCGACTCGCAGGCCAAACAGCTCCGCGAAGAAGTCCTTCAGGACTTCATTGATGACCTCCTCGTCCAGCAGTATGTGAAACAGCACGGGCCAAAGGTCGAAGCGGCGGAGGTCGATAAACTCTGGGCTGGGCTGACGGAAAGCCTGAAAAAACAGGGGAAAACTGTCCCGGAATACCTCAAAGAACACGGCATCACCGAGGCTCAGGCCCGCGAGCAATGGCGGCAGAATCTCCAATATCAGAAGTGGGTCGAGAGCCAGGCGAAAGAGCCGGAGTTGAAAGCCTACTTCACCAAGTATTTGGCCGTCTTTGAGCGATCGACGATTCGCGTATCGCACATCATGTTGCGTGTCAGCCCCGGTTCGCCACCCGGTGAGCGTGCCACGGCCAAAGCCAAACTGGACGACATCCGTGGGCAGATTCTCGCTGGGAAACTCCTCTTCGCGGACGCGGCCAAGAAATTCTCCGTGGATAGCTCCGCTTCTAAAGGCGGTGATTTGGGCTTCATTTCCCGACGTGATCCTCTCGTGGAAGAGTCTTTCGCGGCGGTTGCGTTCTCCATGCCCGTCAATGGTTTGAGTGAGGTGGTCGAGACTCGATTCGGGTTGCACCTCATCTGGGTCATGGAAAAGAAAGCGGGCACGCCGACGACCTTCGAAAAATCCCTGGACTTGGTCCGTGAGAACTTCGCCGAGGATCTGCGGGTGCAACTCGTGGCGGAGTTGCGTAAGAAAGCGGTCATCTCGACCCACATCCCGGAGAAGTAGGATGTTTGACCTGACAGGCCGCGTGGCTCTGGTGACTGGTGGAAACAAAGGACTCGGTTTCGCAGTGGCACGGGGTTTCGCCCAGTCCGGTGCGGATATCGTCATCGCCTCGCGGCACCAGGATCAACTTGATGCTGCGCTAGCGGAGATCCTCGCAGGCACCGGTCGCCGAGGGGCAGCGATCGCCTTCGATGCCGCGGATCGGGAGAGCGTCAGCGAGCTGGGTCGCCAAGCCGAAGCCCAGATGGGGAAGGTTGACATCCTCATCAATAACGCCGGCATGAATGGCCCGGAAGCGATTGATACGATCACCGACGACCTTTGGGATCGCATTCTCGAAGTGAATCTGTCGTCCGTGATGGCACTGACGCGGGCTGTCGCACCGGGGATGAAATCACGCCGCTGGGGCCGGGTGGTGCATGTCTCGTCGATCTTCGGGCAAGTTTCGAAGGAAAAACGCAACGCTTATTCCGCGACGAAGTCCGCGCTCATGGGTCTGTGCCGGGCGTCGGCCATTGACCTGGGACCTTTCGGTATCACGGTCAATTGCATTGCTCCTGGCCCGTTTTTGACCGATATGCCCAAAGCGATTCTCTCGGACGCGGAGAAAGCCGCCTTCGCCAGTCACACTTGCCTGAATCGCTGGGCCGAGCCAACCGAACTTGTCGGCCCGATGCTCCTGCTCGCCTCGGATGCTGGAAGTTACGTGACCGGCACGACCCTGTTCGTTGATGGTGGCTATTGCGCCAGATGAATCTTGCTGTTTCTGGGAACAGATTCGGGGATTTTCACATCCTAAAGTAAGATTCAAAACTAGAATCCTAGGGAAGCGAACCATTGGGAATGGAAGTTTCCCTCTCTCCTGCGAGTGCGGCATTCAGATTCGATGGATAAGCCACTGGCAGACCAACTGGCGGAAGCAATCCGCTGTTGTGGTCTCTACTCAGATGAACAAACTGACCTGGCTACGAGACTACTCGTAAGCCCGAGTGATGACACATCCCTGGCCGATCAACTCTACGAAGCCAAAGTCCTAACGCCTTACATGTTTCGCAAAGTCCGTGCGGGTCGGACTTTGGAAATCCTGTTTGGGCCGTATCTGATTCTCGACAAAATCGGCGAAGGCGGGATGGGTAAAGTTTACCGCGCCGTGCAGTGTTTTGCTCAGCAGATGGTGGCCCTCAAAGTCGTCCGCCAACACTTGATGGCCAACAAGACGGTCAAAAAGCGATATCAGAAAGAAGCGGCAGCAGCGGCGGCGCTCGATCACCCGAACGTCGTCAAACTCTTCGAAGCCGATGAAGTGAATGGCCGGTACTTCCTCGCGATGGAGTACGTGGATGGCATTGACCTTGCACGGATTGTGAAAGAGTTTGGTAGTCCTCCGAATACGGGCCTACCACAGTGGCAAGAACCTGTCGAATACATCCGCCAGGCTGCGTTGGGGCTGCAACATGCCCACGATAAAGGTCTGATTCACCGCGATATCAAACCTTCCAACTTGTTGGTCTACGGTGAACGAGCATTACCTGGCACCGATGGCAAAGCCAACCTCAAGATCTTGGACATGGGCTTGGTTCGTTCGCTGATGGAAGATGACGACGCGAACCGCACTGAACTCACCCGTGATGGCACGGTGGTCGGTACCCCGGATTACATGTCCCCTGAGCAGGCCAAGAACTCAAGCACCGTCGACCACCGAGCCGACCTCTACAGCCTCGGTTGCACGCTTTACTACATGCTTCGTGGCCGGCCGCCGTTCCCGGATGGTAGCCCCATTGACAAGCTCTTGCGCCATCAACTGGATCCCGCCCCAGATATCCGCACCGATCGCCCGGATGTTCCAGTTGCCTTGGCTGAGGTGATTGCGAAGCTGCTCGCCAAGCGCCCGGAAGATCGCTACCAATCGGCCAACGCGACTGCAGTCGCGTTGGCTGCTTTGCTCTCCGGCACTTCGACCAAGACTCCCCTGCCTGTCCACGAGCCGTTCTCATTCTCCGATGATCCGAACGCGATCTATCAACCCGAACCAGTGGACACCGTGGTGATGCCGAGCGGCGGTGGTTCCGTGGTGGCTTCGCCGCCACCTCCGCCTCAAGTGCGGCTGCGAGTTGTCACTCCGAAGGCCGCGCCTCCCAAGAAAGCTCCTACTAAAGTTGTCGCGGCGGTCTACATCCCGAAGCCCGAAAACGCTCCGCCAAGCTCGGACAGCTTACCCGGAACGATTGCACCAGCTTCGAAAACTGTTCAAACGAACGAAGACGAAACCGAAAACTTCACCCCACGCCGGACTCGCCGCGCAGTACCGAAAGAGCAGGCTAAAAAGTCTCCGATGTTGCTCTTCATCGGGCTAGCAGTCGGTGCGACGCTCGTCCTCGGTGTGGCAGGGATTTTCCTGTTCAAAGCCAACCGTGATCCGAACAAGAACACGGCTTCCAGTGTCGCTACCACCAACACACCAATCACTACCCCGCCGACGAAGCCGAACACTCCTCCAGCAAGCACGAGCCGAGGGAAGTTGAGCTACGACGAAATACTTCCAGACGACTCTCGGGGGGTCATCGTCATCCATCCCAAATCTTACATGAAGATCCTGGCTTACGAGAAAGTCAGCCAAAACTCCGTTCCTGGGCATTTCCAACAGCTTCTGAAACGAACTCTCATTGATACCCAGAAGCTCGATCGCGTTGTGCTCGCCTTTTCAGGCCCTTCGAACCACACCACCCTGATCGCCGATGGCCCGTTCATGTCGAACGGATTCCTCTTTCACTTAACAGGGCTTCCGGGCGTCAAAGAGGCTTCGCCCATACGGGGTATGAAGTCCTTCAGTTTTGCTTCGCCCTTCCAAAACCTCCGTCATGGCACGATGCTCGGAGAAGATGCTTACGTCTTGAGTACCCAGCGAGAGATTATCAGTCAGCTTCAGATTCGCTACCTCGATAAAAAACTGCTCACCCCCAACCTCGACCTTCAGACTTATCTTGATGCCCACGACGACGAAGAGCACCTCCTCGCTTTTGCGGCGACAAGTGGCTACTCACTCCCCGAAGGCGACACCCTCGGCGATCATGGCATCCGATTCGTGGGAGTCGAGTTGAGCCTGCGAAAAGATCAAATCCAGATCAAGTTGCTAATCCGCGCGATCGGACGTGACCGACTCAGGGACTTTCTCAGCATCTACCTCGCAACGCGAATGGTTGAACAGCATCCCGGCATCAAGCCCTTGACAGAGTTACTCACAGATGCGGATTCCGATGGAAAGCAAGCGAATCAGTTCGAAGTCAAGTACAAACTGACCTTTCCTTGGGACAAGGCTCATGAGACACTGGACGCTCTCTTACCAAAGCCAAAAGACTGACGGAGTCTGCTGATGAGAACGAAAATGCTACCATTCCTGTTCCTCATCCTGGGCCTAGGTTGTGCGACGACTGCGTCGACGACCCCATTACCTATGGCAAAGCCCGTCAAGGACATCGAAGTTTCTCTCAAGGAAGTCTCAGCCACCAAGGGTTGGGACAAGGCGATTGCGGAGCACGAGGGGAACATCGTCGTCGTCGATGTTTGGTTCCTCGGTTGTGCGCCTTGTGTGAAGAAGTTCCCGAGCTTCGTTGAGTTGTATCACAAGCATAAAAAGGACAACGTACAGTTTGCCAGTGTCGATATCATGTTCGAGGAAGTCCCCGATACCAAGCGAGTCGTGCAATTCCTCAAGGACAAGAAAGCCGTCTTTCCGAACTGGATTATCAACGATACCGAAGCCAACCGCGATGCTTGGATGGAGCGTGTCAAAGTCGTGGGTACTCCAGCGGTGCTCTTCTACGATCGCCGAGGCGAGTTTGTGAAATCCTTGGAAAACCCAACCACGGAAAAGATCGAAGCGACCATCAAAGAACTCCAAGAGCGAAAGTAACCCATGTCCGTCTCGTCCAAACCCCCTGGCTACTCCACCGCGACACCTTATCTGACCGTCTCGGGTGCGTCCGCGGCGATCGAGTTCTACAAATCGGCCTTCGGCGCGACGGAGATGATGCGGCTCGCCAACCAAGATGGCCAGATCATGCATGCCGAAATGAAGTTCGGCGATGCCCCAATCATGATCTCCGACGAGTTCCCCGAATGGGGCGTCTTCGGCCCCCGCAGCGACACGGGCGCCGGCTCCGCGCTCATGCTCTACGTCGACAATGTCGATGCTGTCTTCACCCAAGCCGTTGCCGCTGGGGCCAAGCCGATCATGCCGCCTGAAAATCACTTCTACGGCGACCGCATGGGCAAACTCATGGACCCCTTCGGCCACGTCTGGATGGTCAGCACCCACATCGAAGACGTCTCACTCGAAGAAATGAAAGCCCGCTTCACCCAATGGGAAGCGGGGTAAGGATTTAGGACGCTATTTCTGCAGTCTTCAGGCTGGCTTCTCGAAGGAAAGACTTCACTAAGTTTCCTCGAGAAAAATCGGAGCCGGTCAGAAGTGACAGCCAGCCATCACTGAAGGAAAATCGATCGACAAGACTTTGCTGTTCGAAGGCTCTCCGGGTGATCTCTCGAATCGAGCCAGCCGTGTGAGATGCCGCAATCACACGCCGTTGCAATTCCAATAGAAACTCACGTTTTCGTACAAGGAGGTTCATCACCTCAGCGTCACCCATCACGATGACGCCGTGAGCATCAAAGAGACATTCGGGGGCGAGTGCAATGGCTTTATCCAGGCTCTTGATCCACTCCGGTCCGTTGGCATCACTGAGTTGACTGTCCAGATCAGGTGCGATGTATAAATCACCGCTGAATAGCCAGCGTTTCCTTGGCTCAAAGAGGCAAATGTGCCCTGGGCAGTGCCCTGGAAGATGATGGACCTCGAACTCAAACTGTGCCGTGTGAATGCGATCGCTGATCGGTTTCACCTCTACGCTGGCAACAGGTCCAAACAAGAAATGCCGATACCAAGGCAGCGAAGCAGAAAAACGGATCTCCGGCACGGCGAGAGCATGAGCCATGATTTCAGACTTGGTCAACTCCATCAGCAAGTCGTTGTTGCCGGTGTGGTCCTCGTGGTAGTGTGTGTTCACGACCTGCTCAAGTGTTTTGTCTGCACCAAGGTCGATCAATGTTTGTCGAAGGCAACGTCTCGCCCAAGGGAATCCTGTGTCGACCAAAAGTGTCTGATCGACCAAGTAAACAACAGCGTAATCAAAGCCGCCGCCGAATCGGCTTAAAAAACGAGTCAGTCGGTTGTTGATCTGAATGCAGGTTACACCCTCGACGGGTTGAGTGATGATGGCATGCAAAGGAAGTAGCGGATAGTTCCGGCAACCCAACTCGAACGGTCTCCACAACAGGTATCTCACCCAGCGTCCAAGCATACGCTCTCCAGTTCGGGTCGTGATCCTGTGAACTAAGTCGGACCCACAAGTTCCAACGGCTTGTGTTATACCCCAAACTGCGTCTCGGCCCCAGGAGTTAACAGAACCCCACTTCTGAATCTCTCTTGAGCATTTCGCCTGGCTTCGCTATCTCCGCCAACCGGTGATGGCGTGAGGTCAAGGGATGCGAATCGGGTCTCGGCTCTTGGTTGGCTTGGTGGCGTTCTGCGCTCTCCAGGTCACTTCGTGCCGGTTGCTCCAGGATCGTCCGTTCTTTCGGGAGGACACTGGGCCGGTTCCGTCGGCCACTCCCCAACTTGGCCCTCTTCGCGTCTACTTCACCACCCCGCAATCCGATCCTGAACGCCCCGGCAACATCGCCGATCGCCTCGCGGATTACATCGACCAGACCCAAGACTCCATCGACATCGCCGCCTTCGAATTGGACAACGTCGCCATTACCGAGGCCCTCGTTCGAGCCGTGAAACGCCGGGTTTTGATTCGAGTGGTCACCGATTCGGACTATGCCGATGAGTCTGGGATCGTGACCTTGCGAACAATGGGTGTGCCGATCGTCGAGGACGAACGCGGGGCACTGATGCACCACAAATTCATGGTTTTCGACCGTCGAGCTGTGTGGATGGGGTCGATGAACTTCACCGAGAACTGTGCCTATCGCAACAACAACCATGGCCTGCTGATCCTGGATGATGGCATCGCGGAGAACTACAGCACCAAGTTCCGCTGGATGTTCGAAGCCCGTAAGTTCGGCGGCACTCCCACGAAGCAAGACCGCATCCCGTTTCCGCAGGTGGTGCTGATGGATGGCACGCCGATACAGAACTACTTCTCGACGCATGATGAAGTCGGGGCCAAGATTTGTGAGGAGCTTGGCAAAGCCAAGGAGCGTGTCCACTTCTTGGCGTTCAGCTTCACGCACAAAGACATTGGCCGGGCGATGTATGCTGCCTCCGAGCGCGGAGCGTTCGTCACCGGGGTGTTCGAGAATAGCCAAGCGGGGAGCAAGTCATCGCTGTACAAGACCATGCGCGAGCGGGGTTTTGAGGTCTACAAAGACGGTAACCCGAAGAACATGCACCACAAGTGCATCATCATCGATGGCGAAACGGTGATCGCTGGGTCGTTTAACTTCTCCGCCAGTGCGGACGACTCCAACGACGAAAACATCATCATCTTCCGGAACCGAGACTTGGCCCAGAAGTTCGAGGAGGAATTCCGCCGAGTTCGAGAAACCGCGATTCGTAATCCATAATGGCTCAGTGATTCATTACAATTTCACAACATACCCCCCGTTGAGGCAGACGATGGCGAGCCACTTTTCCTCGATCGGTTTTCCGATCACGACCGAACAGGAACTGATCAGGCTGGCTGATGCCATCGGCCCGCTGGCCGTGGGCATCCCCTGTGATGAAGGCACCTACTTTCACTGGCATGATCCCAGTGGAGCGGAGGTCTGGTTGCAGCAGAATCGAGACGATGAGTTCCTCGGCGTGAACCCCCATTTTGCAGGCAATAGCCGCTTGGCTGTCAGGCTCGTGAATCGTGTGAAGAGCCAGCAACACGCAAGCATGGATGGCAGTTTCTACGCTTGGCTCGACCCCGAAGCTGCGATCGAGGGTGAGGCGACGAACGACCAGCAAGGGCTGTATCCTTTCGTCTTTGACTCGCCGGAGTTCTGCCGTTTGGCGCCACTGGAGCTGCCGATCACCATTCCGATGCAGATCTGCGGTGTGGCGATTGAAGTTGAGGTCTTCGCGGACGAAGCCAGCTTCATGGCTTCACAAGGGGATGGGCCGAAGTTTGCCTCACGAGCCTTCTTCCCCGCAGGGTTGTTTCATCCCGATGGCACCGAAACGCCTTTGCCTGAAGCGCGTGTCATCATGACCGGGATCGTGCTCTCAGGAGAGCGGAGACTCAATACTTACACCAACGCGCCGTTCTATGCGGTCGAACTCGAAACTCTCGGTGGCAGTTACGACCTCGCCATCGATATCTCACTCTTGCCACAAGCGCCTCACCCTGGCAACATTCTCACTGGGAGCTTCTGGCTCAGTGGCCGAGTCATCCTGGATTAAACTACCTCTCTCTTTCGGAGTCCTTGTCATGCTCACTCGTCGGTTACTTCTCCTGGCCTGTCTGGTTGGGTTCACTGGGTTCTCTTTTGCCGACGACAAGAAGCCTGAGACGATGGGTTCCGTCGTTCGCATCGATGCGAAGTTTGATGAGTTGATCCCCAAGGATGCGGTCATCGAAGTCCTGGCCGGGGGTTTCAAATGGTCCGAAGGGCCAGTCTGGGTCAAGGATGGGAGCTACCTCTTGTTCTCGGATATCCCCAATAACCGTGTCTGTAAATGGTCCGAGAAAGAAGGCTTAGAAGCCAACTACCTCAAGCCAAGTGGCTTCACGGTTGGGGCCAAGTTCGATGGCAACGAACCGGGTGCCAATGGCCTGGCCCTTGACAAGACGGGCGCCTTGATTCTGTGCCAACATGGCGATCGCCGCATTGCTCGCCTCGGCAAAGATGGCAAGTTCACGACCCTCGCCGACAAGCACGACGGCAAGCGCTTCAACAGCCCGAATGACCTCGCTTACCACCCCAATGGCGACCTCTACTTCACCGATCCGCCCTACGGTCTGCCCAAGGGCATGGACGATGCGGGTAAGGAGATCCCTTACCAAGGCGTTTACCGGCTGAAGCCAACAGGCGAAGTCACACTCCTGACCAAAGAGATGACCCGACCCAACGGCATCGCCTTTTCGCCAGACGCCAAGACGCTCTATGTCGCCAACTCTGATCCCGCTCTGGCGATCTGGAAGTCCTTCCCTGTGAAGGAAGACGGCACCCTCGGCGAAGGGAAAGTCTTTTTTGACGCAACACCGATGGTCAAAGCCAAGAAGCCCGGCCTTCCCGATGGCTTGAAGGTGGACACGAAGGGCAACGTCTTCGCCACAGGGCCAGGCGGAGTCCTCGTCTTCGATGCCACGGGCAAGCACCTCGGCACGATTGCTACCAACGTCCCCACGGCAAACTGCGGCTTCGGTGGCGATGGCTCGACCTTGTTCATCACCGCGAACGACAAGCTCGTCCGCATCAAGACGACCACCAAAGGTTGGTAATGAAACCTGACGAAGCCGTTCTCGGCATTCCTGCGAAGCACTTCGAAGCCTGGGGGCGTTTCACCGGTTTCCGGTTCACGACCCCCGAGGAACTCGCTGCCTTACTCGATCCCAAACACTTCGAGTTTCGCTGGCGCAGCCAGTGCGAAACTGACCCCACATTCCTTCAACTGATCCCCTACGTGGTACTCACCAGCCACGACTGGGGCTTTAACTATCAACGTGGGGCCAGTGGCACGGAAAAACGCTTAGAGGCGCTTCGCTCCATCGGTATCGGTGGGCACATCTCTGAAGCCGATGCTGAGGGTGGGAGTGACCCGTACTCGACCGGGCTAGCTCGTGAAGTTCGTGAAGAAGTGAGGATGGCGGACGTCGTCGAGACTCACTGCCCCGGTGTGATCTACGATCCGCGCACACCCGTCGGGGAAGTCCATCTCGGGATCGTGCATATCTGGAAACTTGCCGAACCCTATGTCGATCCACGTGAGGCCGCCATCGCCAAGCCTGCGTGGTTACCCTGGGAAGTGCTTCGCGGACGGCAGGCTGAGTATGAAACTTGGTCTCAGTTGGTGTTGGAAACCATCTCGGGATTGCGACGTTTGTAAGCGAAGAGGCCCCAACCGGCGAGGATGAGGGCTGTCATCCCGGCGATGACAATCAGCACTTTTTCAACGATCGGATTCGATAGCCCAACTAGGCTCTTCTCGACGATCTCACCCGTGGTCACATCGAAGCGGAACTTCGTCGCGTCTTGGGTGAACATGACGAACTGCTTCGGCTCTTCACGCAACAGACCACTGGCATACCAGATGAGGTGCTCGGGGGTATGCTTGAAGTTGTCCGGGGATTCGGAGAAATCCCGGATGATGTATCGCTTCAAGAGTTTGCCATCGGCATGAAAGCTGATCGCTGGGCCGTTGAACTGCTTTTGAATGACGTCCATCGCCGGCCGCCGACCACCAGAAAAGGATTCGGTCTTCCAGAATTCGCCTTCGATCAGGATAAGATGTTTGCCGTCAAGTGTGACGAAACAGTGATCGTAGGGCACATACGGGACATCTTTGAGTTCCCAGACGAGCTTAGTATCCACGCCCGCGGTGTAGAGGCCTGGCACGGGATGGCGTTCCCGGAGTTTCGCAAACGCGGCCGTGATGTCAGGCTTGGGGACTTCGGTTTCCGCTTTCAGGTCGCCGAGTTGCACGAAGACGAAGTTCTCGCCGATGGGCTTCACGTAGCTGAATGGCTTCGGCGAAGTTCCTGCGGCATTCGCCACGCAGACCGTTAGTCCCAACACGACCATCACCCAGAAACACCGCATATGAAACCTCACCATTTGATGCTCTATCCAACTCCATCTATTTATAGCCCGTGTTACTTCTTCCTGCCGCTGGGGAAGTTGTAATACTTGGCCCAGAGGCTCGGTTTGCCTGGCAGCGTGACATTCGGAATCGAGAAATCGTACTGAGGCAACTGGGCTAAACGGATCATTTCTTGAGGGTACTCGGGCCATTTGCCCTCAAGCTTACGGAGAGCGTCTTTCTCGGAGTTACTGACTTTTGGGAGAAGGGTTTCGGTCAGGAACTTCTCGACGGGTTCGGTGAATTGCCCAGGCCGGCAGGGGCCGAGGACTTCAGTCGAAGGCGAGTTTCGCAACTCTGACGAGAGAGCCAGCGCGAAGTCAGGCCATTTGCCAACGATTGTTTTCTTTTCCAAGCGGGCTGTCATGTTTTTGACTTGTGCCGGTTTCAGTAGATCGGCAGGGACGCTTTTCATATCCAGGATCATCGGCTTGCCTGGCTTCGGCTCGGGTAACATCGGATGAAGCACAGTGAGGTTGTAGACTCTTTGGCCGTACATATACATCCGCCGGTCTTTGCCTGCGAGATCGTAAAGCTCCTTCAGCGTTCCGGCTTCGATGCGATTCAGCCGACAACTCGCAGCCAACTCGTTCTTAGGCTCGAACTTGGCCGTGAGGTCAAACTTGAAAGCGACACGGACATACTCCTCGACCTGTTTCGTCAGTAGGGGGTCTGAGAAGGGCCATAGTCCGGGGCCGTCTTTGGTGAGGGATTCTTGCCAATATCGTCTGGCAATGGCCCACTCTTCTTGGCGGGTCTCTTCCTCTTTGCGCCACTTCGTCGCTAGCTCAGTCTTCTCGGAGGCATTCGCCGTGGCGTTCAGCTTGTCGAGGAGTGGTTTGGGCAGCCCTTCGCGCCACAGCCGTTGGAGAGTTTGTTTCACTTTTTCCAAGCGATCGTCCGCATTCGCTGCTGTCAGGATTTCTCGGCGCTCTTGAGGGTTCAGTTGATCGAGCCAGATCCCGTATTCTTCGAGTGTCCGAGACAGGGCGATGAACTCTTCCTTCGGAAGGGAATGCAGGTCCGAGTCGAGTTTTCTCAATTGTCGTTGTCGGCTTTCGGGAAAGGACTTGAACAGTTCGATGAGCTTGTCCCCTTGGGGAAGGGTGGCTTCGGCAGTGCTCTCGTCGGGCGTGGAGGCTTCGCTCGTGTCGCGTGGAAACAGATCCTCTTTGTGGAGCTGCTTCAAGTAATCGAGGTCATCCACTCCCAGATAAAGCGGCAAGTGGGACAGCATCCGGTAGTCGCGGGCCATATCCGTCGGTTCTTGATTCGAGGCCAAGACAAGTGGCTTCAGCGCTTGATGGCCAAAGAAGCCTGCGGCCAGTGTGCCGATCGCCGCGAAACACCACAACACCGCGGACAGCCAAGGCCGCGCGACGGGGACGGGTTGTAGCACCATCGTCGAGCCACCCATCGACCCTGCGAGTGGCAGGCTCTCATGGTGGGTGATGGTGGGTGTGTTGCTACCCGTCAGCACAGGCTGAATCTTGGTAATCGTCCGAGTGGCAAAGTCCGCACGGGGTTCTGGTTTTGGTAGGAAATCCAGCAAGTCGTAGGTCTTCTTCAACTGTTCCGCGTGGCTACGGGCTTTCGGATCGAGGGCCAGCTTTTGTTCCATCTCACGGGTGGCGTCATCGTCCAGTTCCCCGTCCAGGAAGGCGGTCAGATCATCCTCTTCCGGGAGTTCGTTCGCAGGGTTTGGTGTGTCCGGCATTAGTCTCCCTCCTCGTCATCAACGGGGCTTGGCTCCGGAGCTTCGCCGTCCATGTAGATATAAGGCTGAAGGCACTCCCGAAGTTTCGCTCGTGCTCGACTTAACAGGGATTTCACGGCTTTCGTCGACAGCTCCATGACTTCGGCGATTTCCGCGTAGTTCATGTCTTCGAATTTGTTGAGGACCACAGCCATGCGTTGCCGCTCGTTGAGTTCGTCCAGTGCTTGACGAATGACGTTCGCTAGCTCTTCTTGTTGCAGATTGTAGGTTGGGGGTGCTTCGCGCTTGGAAGTCAGTTGGTCCGTGGCGAACGGGCCGCTCATGTTGGGGTCGTTGTATTCCAGCGGCACGACCGGTTTGCGTTTCCGATCGCGCAAGGAGTTCAACGCTAAATTGTTGGCGATTGTGAAGAGCCAAGTCGAGAACTTGGCCCGTGGCGAATACTTGTGGCGGTTTCGGTAGACCCGCAAAAAGACTTCTTGGGCCAAATCCTCGGCTTCGTCCAACCGGCCGACGAGGTGGTGCATCACCGCCACAAGGCGATGCTGGTAGCGTTCAACCAGTTCGCCAAACGCAGCCGTATCATCGGCGCGGACACGCAACATGAGCCGGATATCCGGATCACGGAGGGCCATCATCGCACTGGTTTGGCCGGTCGCCATGAGACTCGCAAAGACTCGGGACGGTGAAGACAACAGCCATTCTACTCTGAAATCCTGCTTGTGATGAGTCCTGCCTAACTAGGCGATTCCGTTCAACAGCCAGTAGTCTTGCCCGGAAAAGAGTTTGCCCCACAAACGCCAAACCAAAACGCTTAGTCTGTTGTTCGCACGGTGGCTTTCTGGTAGAGTTTCTGAGTGTGAAATCTCTGCCAAGTCCGTGGAGCTGCAAATGGGTGCATGGGGAAAAGCCGCTTGGGATAATGACGACGCGGCGGATTGGTACCACGAGCTGTTCACCAAGACGAAGCTCGCCACCCATGTCGAGAAGGCTCTCAACACCAAGGATCTGGAGGAGCGTGCTGGCAGAATTCGAGCAGCCGCCTACATCCTCGTCGCACTCGGTCGGGTCTACATCTGGCCGATTGAGGACTTCGAGCGACACCTGAAACTGGCGATTGAAAAACTCGAAGCCATCAGCGAACTCGAAGAATACGAGGGTGACGAACAGCTCGCCGCCGAGATCGCCGAGTTACGCTCACGCCTGCCAAAGCCGACCAAGAGGCCAGCCGCGAAGAGTAAGAAAGGCAAGGAGAAAGAGTGAGACGCGGCTTAGGTTTTGATTCGAGTCAGGCTCGGCAGCCGCTACTTCAGGAGTTACCCATGTATCACGTCCTTCAATTGCCTCTATTCCTCACCGTGGCAATCTTTGCTTTGCCTCTCAGTTCTGCGGACGACAACAAACCGCAGGTGATCAAGGGTTGGGGCCAGGTGATCGACCCTGATGGTGACTGCAAAGTGACAGAAGACAAGGGGAAACTGACGATAAGAGTCCCAGGTCAGCACCACGATCTCAACCCAGCCCTCGCCTCGAATGCGCCTCGGGTTCTGCAAGAGGTCGAGGGAGATTTCATCGCTACGGTCAAAGTTACAGGCGACTTCAAACCGGGTGAGAAGTCGACCCAACCCGCTGGTCCGCCTTTCAACGGCGCGGGCCTGCTGATTTGGGTGGACAACAAGAACTACTTACGGCTTGAGCGCAACATCTGGTGGATCCCCGAGGTCGGGAAACATGCCTGCTTTACCCCGTTGTTGGAGTATTTCGAGGACGGCGAACAGCAGAACACGAATCCAGGTTCGACCACGCAGGAATTCTTCAAGGGTCGGAGTACTCACCTCAGATTCGAAAGAAAAGGCGACAAGGTACTGGCAGCTTACAGCCACGATGGCAAGGAGTGGATCGCCG
Organism: Fimbriiglobus sp.; assembly: GCA_051659845.1. Classification (GTDB taxonomy): domain Bacteria; phylum Planctomycetota; class Planctomycetia; order Gemmatales; family Gemmataceae; genus Fimbriiglobus. The sequence goes on from JBOFPH010000023.1 coordinate 14,746, forward strand.
TTAAGAATGGAGTGACCGTCGATCTACCCAAGAAAGTGCAGGTGGGGGTCGCGGCGATCAACTCGTCCAACAAGAAGTTCGTCGTCGAGTTCGAGGAATTTAAACTCAGAAGCAAAGACTAAGTCAGGCCGTGGCTCTGACTTGCCACCAGATGGCTGGCCCTGGGTGGACTGTGGGTTTCGGAGGCGGAGCGATTTGCCTTGGTTGAGTTAACGCTCGACGATGAAGGACGGATGAAGTGGCGAAAGACTCGAACAAGGACCGCGTCCTCATCCGGAGAAAGCAGGAATTGGATCACGCTATCGCGCATGGCCTTTCTCCAGCCGTCCTGCACAAGCGCGCCGAGAAACTGCGGGCCGCGATCATCGCTGTACTGAAACAACAAGGTGGCCCGTTCCCGATGGTGCGAGGCACCCATGGCAACATCCAGTGGACACGAATGCGGGATCGTTGGCTAACCTTGTCCGTCGGTGAGATAATCGATCTGTGTTCCAGGTGGACATCAAATCCCTCCTATCGTGACTTGCAGATCGGCGAGCACTCGTCGTCTGTGGACACTTCACAAACAACTCCAGTCCTCGAAGAAATGCCTGGACAAGGTCGTTTGGCAAAGGATTTGGGCGTGGGAACTAGCCGGCATGTCTCAATCGCTCAGCCCAACGGCTTGACTCTCACTTTGCACTTTGAAGACACCGAACTGAGGGCGCGTCTCTTCGGTGGAACGCTGATCGCGGAGACTTCTGCCAAACTTGACAAGTCGGCCCTGGTCGCGTTCTTCGAAGATGTTGTGAGGGACATTGGATGTTCGAGAGGGTGCTGTGAGTACAAGCCAGACGACGATGCAATCGCTTTTCACGCAAGACCAGACGGAACTGGGAGCACTTTGCTACGCGTGAGCTTGCTCGCAGGTTCACCAGACGAGACTGACTGGAAGGTTGACGGGACTCTGGCCGTCCCAGATTGTGAATGGACGAGGCTGGCTCGGGAGGTCGCTCGCGCGTGCAAGCCGGACGTCCCTGCACCAACTTGAGTCTCGGCTAGCTGAGAAACTCCTAAGATTAGTCCGAGTGCTTCAAGCCTGGGTGGCAGAGAAGAGCCACGACCGCGAGGGAGTGATCGGAGACTGGATTGGTCCTGACGCTCCCTGGCGGTCGCGGCTCTTCAAATCCAAATCTCACCCATTTGAAACAGGCTGTTAGGGATGGTTTTTCGCTTGGGGGTGAGGTTTGGCGAGTGTGCGGCGGGTGGTGGTGTTGGGGTCGACGGGGTCGATCGGGACGAGTGCCCTCGATGTGGTGCGTGCTCGGCCAGATCGCGTGGCGATCCATGCCCTGGCGGCTCATTCGAAGTGGCGGGAGCTTGCTGCTCAGTGCCAGGAGTTTCGCCCGCCGTTTGCACTTCTGACGGATTCCCAAGCCTATGCTGAAGCGGATCGAAACGCCTTCCCAAGCTCTACGGAACTGCTCGGGCCGGAGGCGGTGGGGCGGGTGGTGCAAGCGGCTGAAGTGGATATCGTCCTGGCGGCGGTGGTCGGGGCGGCGGGGTTGATGGGGACGGTCGCGGCACTCGAGGCGGGGAAGACGGTCGCACTGGCCAATAAAGAGACGCTGGTGGTCGGCGGGTCGCGGGTCACGGCCTTGGCCCACGAGCGTGGGGCGAAGTTGCTGCCCGTCGATAGCGAACACTCGGCGATCCACCAGTGCCTGAGCGGCCGAGGTGTCGCGGAGGTGGAGCGGGTGGTACTCACGGCTTCGGGTGGGCCGTTTCGCGGCAAGATACTCAAGGATCTAGAAGACATCACACCCGCGCAAGCTCTCAAGCACCCGACCTGGCAAATGGGGCCGAAGATCACCATCGACTCCGCGACGCTCATGAATAAGTCTCTGGAAATCATCGAAGCCAAGTGGCTCTTTGACCTGCCTACGGAAAAACTGGATGTCCTCGTGCATCCCGAGTCGATCATTCACTCTTTTGTCGAGTTCGTCGATGGTTCCGTGCTCGCCCAACTCTCGCCGCCGGATATGCGGCTGCCGATCCAGTACGCTCTGACGTACCCCGATCGCTTGCCCAGCCCGACGCGGAAACTCCCCTGGGATAAGCTGAAATCCTTGAACTTTGCCCCTCCGGACCGCGAGACTTTCCCCGCCCTGGAACTGGGCTTCGAAGTTGTCCGGCGAGGTGGGAGCACGGGGGCGGTTTTGAATGGGGCGAATGAAGGCGCGGTCGAAAGTTTTTTGACTGGTAAGATGGCATTCCTGGATATTGCCCGGTGTTGCCGGGATATCCTGGAGCATCACGATTACGACCCGAACCCGACGCTCGACGAGCTGTACGCTCTCGACCGCTGGGCCAGGACGGAGGTTAGCCGTTGGACGCGAAGTTGAACCCGACCACGCAGGATACCCCCACCAAACCGAACTGGTGGCGTGAAAATGGCTACCAGCTTGTCTTGATCGCCATCATCATGGGTGTCATATTCCGTTACCTTCATCCCTTTGATGTGTTCCTGGCTGGCTTCGGCCTGAGCTTCATCATCTTCATCCATGAACTCGGGCACTTCGTGGCCGCGAAGCTTTGCGATGTCCACGTCAAGACTTTTAGTATTGGCTTCGGTCCGGCACTGCCGTTCTGCTCCTTCAAATACGGTGAGACGACCTACAAACTGGCCCTCATTCCACTTGGTGGCTTCGTGGCCATGGCCGGTGAAGCCGACGGCAACAACATGGAAGTCGGCACCGACGAACCTGAGGACGCCGCTGAAGACCCGCGAAATTTGAAGAACAAACCTGTCTGGCAGCGGATGATCATCGTGAGTGCTGGGGTGTTCATGAACATCGTGCTCTCGTCGATTCTCTTCATCGTGACGTACATGCACGGCGTCGAAGAGTCCCCGGGCATCATGGCCAGCGTCGAGACCGGCTCCGCCGCCTGGAAAGCCGGCATTCATTCGGGCACGAAACTGGATCGCTTGAACTCCCGGCAGAACCCCTGGTTCGACGACATCAAGCCAATGGTCTTCAGCACGACCCGTAGCGAAACCGTGTCGATGGACATCGACTACGCCGGCGAAAAGAAGAGCATGACCGTCGAGCCATTCCGCATCGAAGGCGGCTTGGCTCCGCAACTGGGTGTGTTGCCACTCGAAAGCACGACGCTGCGGTTTTACAAACGCGACCCGTTGCCGCCGTACATCCCTGGCAGTCTTTTCGGCCAAGCGAAATCCGCTGATGGCCAAGGCTTCCAACCGGGCGACAAGATCGTCGGCATGACTGACCCCGATCCTTCCCGCTCTCAGACTATCACGGCCTTTGACCCCAAACATGCCGGGCTGCCAGGTTCGATGTTCGATATGCTCGAACGTCAACGGCTCTTGCAAGGCAAGCCGATCACCTACCAAGTGCAACGACGCCAAGCGGATGGCACACACAGTGGACCCACCGTCGACCTCGTCTGCCCGCCGAGCTTCCGTTGGGATTTGGGGCTACGCATGCGGATGGGAGAGATTACCGCGATCCGCACTGATTCGCCCGCCGAGAAAGCCGAGTTGCAAGCCCGTACACCGGACTACAAGAAGACGACCGTGGTGCCCGGCGACACGATCGTGGCGGTCGAAGTCCCCGAGGCCAGTGGCTCAACGCGCTTCACCACCGACCCCACCGAAGCGACCCCGACCGACCCCAAGACCACCGTCCGCCCGCTTGACCCGATGCGTTTGCCCCACGAACTCGAAAGCTGGCTCACCCGCCCCGCTTCCTCGCGGAAAGTTAAAGTCACAGTCCTCCGGACCATCGAACATGGCCCGCAACGCAAGACGGTCGAGATGGATTGGGACAACCGCTATAGCCGTGAATACCCCCTCCGCGCCGGCCCCGGCACACCGGTGGCCATCAATGGCCTGGGCCTCGGTTACCAAGTGCTCGCCATTGTCACGGCCGTGGAACCCCACGACGCCAGCGAACGCTTGAAACCCGTCGCCGAACGCAAGGCGCCCTCCGCTGCCGCGAAAGCCGGGCTACAACCGAACGACAAGATTAAAGCGATTCAATACTTCGCCGTGGACCACCAAGGCACCGAGTTGCCTGGCAAGTTCCAGGACATCGAACCACACTACTGGAACACCATCGACACCGCCTTACAGCGCTCGCAACCCTACAAACTCGGCATCCGCTTTGAGCGCGATGGCCAGGATCAAGAAGTCGTGCTCCAAGCGACCCAAGACCTCACCTGGCCAACGATCGCTATCGGCCTCGACTTCGCCCCGGAGACGGTCGTCCAAAAAGCCGACGGTGTCTTCGAAGCCCTCCAGATGGGAGCCTACCGCACCTATCGTGGCATCCGCATGACCTACCAAGGTATGTATGGGATTGTCTTCGGTGATGTGTCCTTCAAGTCCTTGTCTGGCCCGATCACCCTGGGGCGAATTTCCTACCTGATCGCTGGGCAAGACATTTGGCACCTGCTCATCTGGCTGTCGATGATCTCCATCAATCTGGCCGTCGTCAACTTCATGCCCGTGCCCGTGCTTGACGGCGGCCACATGGTCTTCCTGACCTACGAAGCCATTGTCGGCAAACGCCCACCCGAAACCGTGGAAGTGATCCTCACCTACATGGGCCTCGCCTGCGTAGGCTGCCTGATGCTCTTCGTCTTCGGCCTCGACATCTGGCGATACTTCTTCCAGTAAAAGGCCCCTCCCTAGGGTTCCGCTTCGCTTCACCCTAGGTGGCCCCCAAAAGTTCCCGGTCAACCGCCCCGCCATACGAGGATGTTGACCAACACCAGCCCCAGTAGCCCGAAGCTGATGACGGCATTGACCTTGAAGAAAGCGTCATTCACCCGGCGTAAGTCGTCGGGTTTGACGAGCCAATGCTGGTAGACAAGTAACCCAGCCACAACGACGAGGCCGACGAAGTAAATCGGACCGAGTTCCGGGGTCACGAATCCAAAGGCCACGAGACAGCCAAACATCACTGCATGGCACCCCGCCGCGAGCCGTAAGGCTCCGCGGACGCCAAGCTTTGCGGGAATGCTGTGGAGTTTGGCATTACGATCATAGTCCGCATCTTGGCAAGCGTAGAGCATATCAAAGCCACTCACCCAGAAGAGAACCGCCAGAGCTAAACAGCCTGGCGATGCGAAGTCTTCGAGGCTCATTATTCCTCGAATCGCAATCCATGCCGCCAAAGGCGCAAGACTCAGCGACATCCCCAACCAGAAGTGAGCCAGGCTCGTGAACCTTTTTGTCAGTGAGTAAAGGAGTACCACGCCCAACACCGGCAGGCTCAAATACAGTGGCCAGTAGTTCGGCGGCTCATGCAAGGAGAAGAGCATTGTGCTTCCGATGAAGCCCAGGCTTGTGAGCATCGTAAACAGCACCACCGCCGGCACGCTGACGAGTCCTGCCGGGATGTGCCGAGAGCGAGTGCGAGGGTTTTGGCCGTCAATGTCGCGGTCCACAAGGCGGTTGAAGGCCATGGCCGCTGAGCGGGCCAAGACCATGCAAGCCAAGATGCCGACGACATCCCAGGCTCGCACCAGGCACTCCCGATGCCAGGCCAATGTCGCGGCAACAAACGCAAACGGCAGAGCAAACACCGTATGGCTAAAGCGGATCAGTGAAAGCCACAACTGGATTCGAGCCAACATGCTAAGCCTCGGTTCAACGGATCACTCTGGTCATTAAACCGTATCTCGGCGAATTGTCTCACTCCGTGTCAATCTGGGCGGGCCTGGTAAGTGATGCGGAAAATCAGGAATTCCTCACGAGCGAGGCAAGCTACGCACGATACAGAATCTGACACCACGGAGGCTGAAGCGATGCAATCCCGACGAGCTTTCCTAGGTGTGGCGTTCTGCGCCTTCACAGCCTCACCCCTCTGGGGCCAAGATTCCAAAGCGAAGGCACCCAAGCCGCTGGCTGTGCCGGTGAACCCTAGCCCCGAGTTTCTGAAAAGTCTGGATGCCAAGTTCCGGGACACGGTCAGCACGATCATGAAGTCGCCGACGCTGACCGCCCATTACCAGGAAGAGCCGTTCTTCTCCAATCCGTCTGTTTACGATTGGCTGTTGGACCACCCTGATCGGGCATCACTCGCTTGGCGTCGGTTGAAAGTGCCATGCCTGGAAATCCAAGAGCCGAAGCCCGGCCAGTTTCAATTCCAGGACGACAAAGGCACGAACATCACCTGGCAAACCGTGGCCCGCTTCGCCGATGGCATCGTCTGGTACGGCACGGGCAACGTGAAGCCGGCTCCTGTCTTACCTGTGGTGCCGGTCAAAGCTGTCGCCATCTTGAAATGCCCGCGGACGGCTGTGGACGAGAAAGCCGAGAGTGCGATCTTCGAACCGAAGGTCAACGTCTTCATCCAAACCGATAGCAAAGCCGCGAGTGCCGTCCTCCGTATCGTCGGCCCTGCCGCTCCCCGCATGGCTGAGCAGGGGGCCGAACAACTCTTGCTCTTCTTCTCCGGCCCCAGTCGCTACGTCTTTGAGCACCCCGAGCAACGAGAAAAGCTCCTGGCCCCGAAGGCGAAGTGACTACTTTGGCGGTGTCGCTCCCATTGTCTTGAAAATAAAGTATGCCATCAGTCGCTGGTAGTGTGGGCCACCGGCGATGCCATGGCGGGAGCTGGGGTACATCATCACTTCGAAGTCTTTGTTGGCTTTTTGCAAGGCCTGGATGAGTTGAGCGGAATTTTGCAAATGGACGTTGTCGTCGACCATGCCATGAATCAACAGTAACTTCCCATGCAGGTTGGCTGCAGCGGTCACGACCGAAGACTTGGCGTATCCCTCCTTGTTGTTGGCAGGGATATCCATGTAGCGTTCAGTGTAGATGCTGTCATAGAGACGCCATTCCGTGACTGGGGCACCGGAGATGCCAGCCGAGAAGACTTTGGAGTGCGTGAGGGCATAGGCTGTGATGTAGCCGCCGAAACTGTGGCCTTGGATGCCGACACGCTTTTCATCGAGCCAGCCCTTGGCCTTGACCCAGCCCACCGCTTCTTCCAGATCTTTGAGTTCTTGCACGCCCAGTTGTTTGTAAGCGGTCCAGGCTGATTTTGCCCCTTTGCCGGAGGCGGGTCGGGGGTCAAAGTTGAAGACCACAATTCCCGCGTTTGCCAGCATCTGTTCGTTGACCTTGAGGCTCCAACTATCACGCACCGTCGGTGTGTGGGGGCCAGCGTAAGTCAGAAGCCAAAGTGGGTACTTCTTCGCCGGATCGAAGTTCGGCGGGTAGGTGAGAATCCCTTCGCAAACGAAGCCATCCTTCATAGGGACTTGCACCCGCTCGACTTTGCCAAAGGTGTACTTCTCGACTTCTGGCGAGGGTGTGTTGGTGCTGAGTTCACGAAGCGCATCGGCTTGCCCAGCGGCGAAGACGGCGGTGCGTGGTGGGGTCGTGAGGTTCGAATACGTGCTCACAAAGTACGGCCCCTTCGGTGCCAGGTTCACGGTATGGGTGAACTCGCCAGGTGTGAGGAGTTCGATGGCACTGCCGTCGAGTCTCGCACGGTACAGGTTTTCGCGGTTCGAGCCATCTTTTGTTCCCATGAAGTAGACATATCCCATCTCTTCATCCACACGGAGAATGCTGCGAGCTTCCCATTCGCCGGATGTGATGGCTTTGATCAATTCGCCTGTCGGTTTGAAGTGATAAATATGCTTGTAACCCGTGCGTTCGGATTGCAGCAAGAAACTACCATCCTTCAGGCTTTTCGGTTCACCGAGGTCTTCGACCCAGGCTTCGGTCTTGTCACGGAAGAGCCGCAGGGGTTCACCGTTCACATCCGGCCAGATGGTGACATCGAGATATGTCTGGATGCGGTTCTGCAAGTACGCCAACGGCACCGACCCCGTCGGTGTTTTCAACCAACCGACACGTGAGACGACAAGGTTCTCGGGTTTCACGTCCGCGCCGAGATTCAGAAACGTTGGCTTCGCGCTTTTGACTTCGGTCACACCGATAGTGACGAACGGATTCGCATCCCCAGCCTTGGGGTAGTTCAAAGTCTCGACATCAGCACCGGTTTTCAGCATCCCTGTGATGGGAAACTTGGGCACTCGGGCATCATCGAAGCGCATGAAGGCAATCCGAGTGGAATCGGGCGACCACCAAAATGCTTGGGCATTGCGGTTGAAGATTTCCTCTTCGTAGACCCAATCGGCCGTGCCATTCAAGATATCTTTGGTGCCGCCATCGGTCGTGTGGGCGATGGGCTCGGCTTCACCCGCGCTCGCCGTCCAGAGGTTGCCTGCGTGGACGTAAGCCGCATGTTGTCCATCGGGGCTGAAGGTGAGATGGCGAACATCGCCGAGTTTCGGGAAAGCCTTCGCTGGCGAGCCATCAGCATACGTGAGGTAATAGAGACCTTTGTGGTTGATATGGGCAGATTTTTTATCTGCACTCAATCCCGCTTGAGGTAGTGATGTGAATCCTTGGATTTCGTCATCGTTGATATTCGGAATACTCTTCAGCGATTTCGCAAACTCACCCTGGCTCGGCATTGGGGTGATGGAGCCATCTTTGACATTCACCAGGACGGTTTTGCCTTTCTCCATGCTGACGAAGCTTTGGCCATCCTCGCTCCAGCCTCGGACGCCTGGTCTTGTTCCACCTTTCTTGCCCACGAAACCCGAGCCGAGTTTCCCGGAAAGCACGACGTCCAAGGTGATCGGTTTCTTAGCGACTGGCTCCTGGGCCAACACCACGGAACCTGCCAAAAACCAGATCCACATCCATCGTCGCATCTTGAGCCACTCCCAGAGAAGTGATGTCATCTTACGCCGAGACAATGCTCTACGCCACACGATTGAAATCGAGTGGTCGAAGATGAATCTTTCGATTTTCTACCATTTCGAAATCACCAGATGAAGAACGCAGATATACTCCCAGGAGTGCCGTCGACTCGCGAGTTATCGAAATGATTTTCCACGATCTGCCAGGTGTTCTGATTTGTCTATTCTTGGCTCCTGGGATCTTCATCGCGCCCGGTTATGTGTCAGGTGACATCGCTGATCTTCTAGAATTCCGCACGTCGAGTTTTGCCAAAAGAGTGTTGATCTCTTTAGCACTTTCATTGGCCGTTTCACCTGTCTTGGCATTTCTCTGCTGGCGAACGGGAAGCGCAGAGATCGGTTGGGGGGTGTTTGGCTTACTGAATGGAATGTTCTTGTTGATGCTGCTCCGAGATTCGCGACGGATCTTTGCTGAGTGTCTGAATTGGAAATGGAAATCAGCAATCAGCGTGGCAGCCTTTGTCGTTGCGTTTGTCGTTACGATGGTGCTGTCACTTGTTGACGTTGAAATAGATGGTGGATTGTATCCTGCCATATCGACACATGATACTGTCAAACATGTTTTCGTCGCGGATGCAATCTCTCGGACGGGCGTTCCGCCTGTGAACCCCGTTTTCAGTGATGGCAAGTCGGTCCCTCTATTCTATTACTACCACTGGTTCATCCTTCCAAGCCTGGTGGATCAACTCGCAGGCCCATACGCCGGCGCCCGCGAGGCGGTGACGGCTTGCACAGTTTGGACTGCTCTTTCATTGCTTTCGATGCTGATTTTGTATATCCGCACATGGCATATGACATGGATATCGGATTCGGGACTTTCTGTTCGTATTGGGATGATGCTTCTCACGGTCATGGGTTTCGATTTGATACCGTATCTGTGGGATGCAGTTCGATTGAAATTTAACCTGAGTCTTGATTGGTGGGCTGCAGACCAGGTCACGGCGTGGTCGAACATCGTTCTCTGGGTTCCCCATCACCTCGGGGCTTTTATCGCCTGCTTCGTCGGCTTTCTTCTACTGGACCAATCTGTGCGTTCGGGGAAATTCTCCTTGCCCACGAACGTCGTTGCAGGAGCAGCTTTTGCATCAGCGCTTGGGCAGTCCATTTGGGTCGGCGTGACGGGCGCGATCATTTTGGGTAGCTGGTTTCTGCGTGCGATTGTTACTCGGGATTGGAAAGAAATCCTGCCGCATCTGATCTCAGCTGGATTTACACTCCTCTTCGCTCTGCCGTTCGTTTACGACCTCCAACAAGCAGGCCATTCGGAATCGTCCCCAATTGCCCTTCATGTACGACACATGGATTTCGCAGAAACTGTGATCTCCACCCTCAGCCTGGCGAATCCTGCGATAAAAGTGATCGTATATATCGTGATGTTGCCATTGTTTTATATTGCTGAACTGGGTTTTGTTCTCATCGCAGGTCTGTTATACTGGCGGCATCGTCGATCTCTCACGAACCCACTGACAAGACAGGAACGATTTCTGCAATGGTCCACCATCATTGCTTTCTTGATTTCGACTTTCTTGCGCTCGGCCATTGTGAATAATGATTTTGGCTGGCGGGCAAGTATGTTTGTGCAATTCCCTCTCGTTCTCTGGTCAATTCCAGTCCTTCAGGATTTACGGAATGAAAATCGGCTGAGGCTTTCTGGCAACGTCAAATCGCTCCTAAAAATTGCTCTGGTTCTGGGGGTTCTCGGGACCATTGCGGAGTTGGTTTTGCACCGCACCACCTCCGAAGGAGAGCGAGGCCCGATTGCATTACAACTCCGGAAGGCCTATCTCTGGATTGAAGGCAACACACCAAAAGAAGCAGTGATTCAGCATAATCCTTATCGCAACTTTGAATTCTTGCAAGGCTCCTATACCTACCGGCAAACGGCTGTTGTCGATTATGTTTATGGTGGGTTGTTTGGTATCAACGCCGAGATGCTCAAGTCTGTCATTGAACCATGCACGGCGATGTTCTCGACTCACAGCTCGGTTTCACAGGTTTTGGAAACGTGCGATCGTTTCAAAATCACTGTCCTCGTCGTGCAATCCGTAGACCCGATTTGGCAAGACGAGAAGAGTTGGGCCAGACGCTGCCCGGCGGCTTACGAGGATGCTGATGTCCGTGTCATCCTCGTCTCAGACTTAAAACGCTGGCAGCCTTAACCAGCCTTGCGACTCCAGACAGCGACGACGGATTTGCCAACACGGTAACCGGTCAGCGGATCCAGGAGCCGAGAGCAGGGCACGACCGCCTTGTCCCAGAAGCGGATCTGTTTCAGAGTCGGCATCGATTGGCGCAATGCCAATTTGTTGGCCAAGGAAAGGAGCATCCCCAGGCTGTCGAGGTAGAACGCGGTTTCACAGCGACCTGCTTCGGGTGTGAGGTCTCGGAACATCTGAGTGGTGTAACGACGATGGTGACCAATCGCGGCGTCAAAAGGCGTGAAGAGTTTGGGGTGTGCGGGGCATAGCCCAACCACTCGGCCACCGGGCGCCAGGTGTTGGATGGCATGAGCTAACTCGCTGCGATCATCCTGAATGTGTTCCAAAACGTCGATGTAGATGATGGTGTCATACATATCTTCAGAGGGGATGTTTTCCATCGTCCCCACGATGACTTTGACTTCGGCAGGGTAAGGGCCGTGGGCGGGGATTTTCTCTGCAAGAGCGGCATCGGGTTCAAGGCAAGTCCATTCATTCACCCCGGCGTGGCAGAGCACTTTCGTCGTCCCGCCGATGCCGGCTCCGACTTCCAGCACTCGACCTTGGAGGTACTTCGAAATCCGCGAACGGAAATAGGCTTTCCAGTTCGTGGCATGAGCGAACAGTTCGAGTTCGCTTCCTTCGTACTCGTAACCGGATTCAGACGCTGGCGACACTGGCGAGCCGTTGGTAGGGGAGTGGAGTTTGGGTAGCGTCGGAGTCATGACGGGGAAGCCTCTGGACGGATGCAATGAAATAACTGTGATCGCGAACGGGTAAGAAGGCCGCACCGCCGCGGCCTGCGAGAATCACGAGGACGAAGACCACGGACATCAACACGCCGAGTAGCAAGCCGATGGCGAGTAAGCCGAACGCCAGCGTCGCCCAGCCAGGGATGGCCCAGTCGGTGAGCGTGCGAACCCCAAGAACGCCCAGCATTCCTAAGCCCGAAAGAATCATGAGCACGAAATTGGCGAGCAACAGGCGTACCCCGACTCGGTCCCCGAAGACGGCGATTGCGCTCAGCCCATGGACGACTAAACCGACCCAGTTCATCCGGGATTGGCCGGCCAAGCGTGTTGCTCGCTGTGTCGGGATTGTGGCGTATGGGACGCGAGTCTTCACGACCGTCGCGGCGTAGTGGTTCCATAAATCCGAGGCCACCACGAGGCGATCCAAAGCGGAGGCCGGGATCACACTGAAGTTCCCCACCTTGACTGCGACGCCAGTCAAGAGACGGTGGAGATAGCGGTAAGTCCGGTAGCCAATGCGAAAGATTGTGCCTTCAGAACGCTTGGTACGCTCGGCAAAGATGACTTTGGTATCCCGGTTGGCAATGGCGGCATCGAGTAACTTGGGCACATCCTCAGGGGCATCTTCACCGTCGCCATCCATGACGACAACATGAGCGACGGTCTCATTCGCCTGGATGTAAGCAAGGCCAATGGCGAGTGCCCGCTGGTGCCCGATGTTGCCGCAAAGTTTCAGGATTTGAATCTGCCGAATCGCTGGCCCGACTTGGTCCAAGTAACCCCGTCTCGCGGTCTCGGTCGAACCATCATCGACCAGCATGACGTCTATTTGCCGACCCGCTTGGCGCATGACGACGGCCAGCCGTTCCAAGAGCATCTCGGCCGAAGCCCAGTCGTTGTAGACCGGCACGACGACCATGTCGCCCACCGGCTCACGCGGATTTCGTGCCAACATCTTGGAGACTCCTAGCCACATCAGGTGGAGCCTAGAACACTTTTCAGGTGAGAGTCGGAGTTTGCTGAGGGTGGACTTGGAAATCTTGGCTTGCGGCGTCGAAGCGGCCCAGTAAGATTGTGATCATGTGGGATTGGTATACCGGCTGTGCCCAGCCTTCCCAAGGCTGTGAAAGGGGTTCGACTCCCCTATCCCGCTCTTCTCAAGTCTTTCAACAAGACCCACTCATATGAGTCATGATCTCTCATTCGTGATCTCTCTTCGAAACGAAACCGAGCTGATTCAACTTTCCGAGTCGGTCTACAACCTCGTTTGGCGATTCGATTTTGCAACTCCAGGATTCGCGGTGCTCGACATCCCACCTGGCCCAGATTCCCACCAACTGCGAGCGTGGATGGTGAAGTTGAAAGGGCTGTTCAGTGAGATCAGCGTACGACGTGGTCATGAGGCGTTCGCCTACCAGTCCATGTCCCGATTTGATCAGCAAGTCACCACAAAGTTCCACCTCGATGGGGCACCGGCCCAATCGCTGCTGATTCTGGCCTACGAGCCGTCAGTGGTGCAAAGCCGGTTGTTTTTGGCCGATTACACACGTGCGGCATTCGATCTGGGTCTTTCGCCGGAACAGTTTTTGAAGACGCACAACCCGATGTACAAAGCGGGGGAAGACCTCGTCGCTCGGTATGTGACCGAACTTCCACACCCAGTGGAAGGGCATTCGCGGATCGTAGTGATCAACAACTCATCACTCCCCTTCGAAGACGGCGGAAACAACTCATTGGGTGTCTTGCACAAGGCGATCATCGTGACGCCTGACGACAGCAAACAACGCATCGTGAACTCGACGATGTTGGCACTTGGTGAAGTAGAAGTCGTCAATGCTGCCCAACAAGAAGAGTTCGTGACCACGGACCAAATCAGCCAGAAGAACTACTGATCCACTTCCCCATGATTCCACTCCATCACGAACCCCATTTCACGTTTCGCTTCGATAACCCACGGGTGATTCCGCGCTTTCACTTGGAGGGCGTCGCGGCTGGTCGTCGTGTCTCGATCTTCTGGATGAACCCGGATTCTGGCGAGCGATTGGACATGATCGCCGAAGCGGTGGTGGGCGAAGGCGGCTGGGTAGACTTGGCTTCGCCGATCGTGGTGCGGGCCGGGGAGGCGTTTATGGTCGTCCCTGTGGAATGATGTCATCAATCGCGTGGTTCATTTCGCTGGTTTCTCGACCTTGATCCACTCGATCTCCAGTTTGAAAGGTCCGGCTTTTTTGTCGCTGAGCATGAAACCGATGGCATTCACTTCCTCGGGTTTCACGGCACCCGCGTCTTGGACCACTCGACCGAATGAAGTCGCCTCGAACTTGTCGAGCGGGCAGCGCACCTCCAGCCATTCATCCTTCTTGGTCTTCAATGCGGCTCGGTAGGAGAAGGCCATTCGCGGTTGATCGAGGTAGAGATTCAGCGAATACTCCCGGCCATCCCCCCGAACTCGGACGAGCACGGTATCGCCTGCCTTCATGCCGAGTTTCTTGCCCTTCGAGCGCAGCGAGGCAAAGCCACCGTTATTCTCCAAGGAGAGTTTCCCAAGGAACTCGATCGTTTTCCGGTCGGTGATGGAAAACTGCCCCTCGGAAACGCCGCCCATGACACCGTCGTTGACAGTCTGCCAGGCTTTGACGGCGTCCGGCTCGGTGAAGTCAAATAGGACTTGCGGCTTGTCCTCGGCCATGGTGAAGGTCCCCAACAGAAGTAGCGTGACGAATACGATGAAGAAAAATCTTGAACGTTGCATCGTTTCATCCCTGAGTCGCGAAGCTGGCCCGGATGATTGATAGACGAACTGGGCTTCGCAAGAGGTCATTGATCTGGTCAACTTTTCAAGATTGTCTCGGGGTCAGTTTTAGCATCTTGGACCAGTCGCCGGTGAAGAGGAGATTGGTGCCACAGCCAGCCGCTTGGCCGGCGTCAGTGTCGCTGGGCTTGTCGCCGATCATCACACATGCTGCTGTGATCTCCGTCTCATAAAACGCAGCAGCTTGGCGAAGCAAGCCAGGCTCAGGTTTGCGGCAGCCGCAGGCGTCGTCCGGGCTGTGGGGGCAGTACCAGGCCCGCAACTCGACCCCGCTGGCTTCCAGAAAGAGCGAGACGAAACGCTCATGCACAAGCCGAGCTTGGAGTGGCGTGATGTGACCTCGTGCGATGCCAGATTGATTGCTCACGACTGCGGGTTGGTAGCACGTAGCCAATTCACGGATGGCCTCGGCCGCCCCGGGTAGGAGTTTCACCGCATCCGGGTCTTTGGGGTAGACGGTGTCTTCGATCAGCGTGGCGTCGCGGTCGAGAAAGAGCAGAGGTTTCATGCCGTCGTGCCGCCTTTGCTGGCGATGCGGTGCAAGAGTTCGGTAGTGCTCAAACCAGGGACGAGTGGCAGATACTCCATCCGACCGCCGTACGCCAGGACGGTCGCGGCTTCGGGCACTGGGCGGCCATGCGGTGGGGCGTACTCGGCGCCTTTGCAATGGATGTCCGGTTGCAGTTTCCGCAGCGATTCTTCAGGTGTCGGCTCATCAAAGATAACGACATAATCAACGCACTCAAGTCCTGCGAGCATCGCGGCCCGTTCGTCCTGTGAGCAAATGGGGCGATTGGGGCCTTTGTAACCACGCACGCTGGCATCGGAGTTCAACCCGACGACGAGGATGTCCCCGAGTTTTCGGGCAGTCAAGAGCGAACTCAGGTGGCCAGGGTGGAGCAGGTCAAAGGTGCCATTGGACCAGACGACCGTTTGCCCGGCTTCGCGAGCCGCTTGGCGGATTTGGAGGAGTTCTGGCCAATCGAGGCGTTTTGCTTGCGGGTCTCTCATAGGGGAATGATATTCAAGGCTTCGTTGTGTGGCTCATCCATACAGCAAGGTGAAACTTTGCTGGCGGAAGTTGAGTAAGACGTTTGCGGACAGATCGTTTCCAACAGCAACCCGAGCGTGGAGGCTCGGTTTCACTTCACTGGGCGGGAATTCGAACAAGAGCTGGGTATTCACTACTACCGCGCCCGCTATACGACCCTGGAAATGGGCGATTCCAAAGTATGGATCCAGTTGGGTTCGAGTCTGGCGACACGAGCCATCATCGCTATTTTGGTTACAGACTGACAACTTACACGAATCCGTCTGGTTTGAAGGCAGCGACTGAGTCGGGAGCGAAGCAGAGTGCCATCCAAAGCCGATTGGCTGAAGTAGCCAGATGTTTGGAGTTGAATTTAGTAACAGAGCTTGTAACTCAATCTACCATACGGGGTAAATATGTGTATTTTTTTGAAAAAAATGAGATATACTTTTCAATCAGTAAATATGCAAAGCAGATTCATTAAATAGAAGCATATTTGTAGATTTCCTTTTAATGAACATAGTAAAAAAGTGTTCATTTTCGTTGCTAGTATTGTGCGTGGGGCGACTAACCATTTTTCCCCATCTTGCACTCAAGCAAGGAATGAAATGACCAAAATACAATCGTATTAACGGCATTGAAAAATCGAAATGGTCCAAAGCAGGTGTAGCAATTCCAAAAGGAAAAGCATACGCAAAATATCTTGACTGCAAATAAAAGTGAAATTATAGAATCAACTGAATCAACATGATCAATCTCAGCACACTTGAAAATTATCTTTCAGAACAAGAGAGAATTCGCTACATCAAGAATGACGGTGTGTCCACCAGACACCTTGCGATGAGTGACGCTGTGAACTATGCAATAGCAAATAGAGTTTTGGTTAAATATTTTCTAAGATTTTATTGGATTCATTTTAATCATAATCTTGATATGACTTTGACAGTCTGCAAGTATGCTGTCGAAAGGGGAGAAATAAAAGCTGCTCAACAGTATTTCTGGTCCATCATCAAAATATACTATTTGAGTACCTACGAAGCCCATGCTCGGAATGTAGCCAGATACGACCGGATTCCGCCCAAAGCTGATGAGCTTGAACTCGCGAACGCGTACAGGGCTCAGCTACCAAAAGTCAAAGCCGCACTTCTCCCATGGCTAGAGGCATACGGGCAAATTTTAGCAATTACCAAAGATATGGATGAGCAAGCCAAGTTGGCGGCACTTTTGGAGCGAGTCCGCACGAATGCCCCGAAACCCCCATCAAAGATCCCTCCTGATACGCGGCCAATGTCTGAGGAGACGTTTTGGTGTTTGATCTCGGAATCCAGAAAAGGAACTGAGGACCAAGCGGAGCATTGTGAGAAGCTGACAGAAATGCTGACGCGATTCAAAGCAAAGGAAATTGTTAAATTCAGCAAAGTGCTCCACGGATTCATATCGAAAGCTTACACGTACGACATGCTTGCGATGGCAACGATTGTGAATAGTGGCTGTTCGGACGATGGTTTTGAATACTTCCTTGCTTGGGTGGTGCTCCAAGGCCAGGAGTTTTACGAAGAAGCTGTGCGGGATGTCGATTCTGCTGGGAAACGTGTGAAGAAAGACCTGGAAGCCGAGGCAGAGGAGTTGTTAACGGTCGCGGATGATGCGTACCTGGAAGTTAAAGGAGAAGAGCTTCCGGAATCCGCATTTGGCAAACGTAAGAAGCTCACAGGTAAAAAGTGGGAACCAAGCGACCTCAAGCGGCTCTACCCAGGCATGTGCAAGAGACATGGTTATGCAGGTGAGTAGCCTCAATCGGTTGTTAGTGGCCAGCTCACGACGACGATTGATGAGCGGAGCTACATCTTCCAGAGCCAGTTCGACTTCGTTGGTCCGCTGATCCGCGCCACGACCATCGATTTCGACAAGCTCGAGAGCCAGATCTCGACGAACTACGCCGATGGCAATGCCGTGGGCAACACCATGAGTTTCACCGATCCGCCGGATCGGAAGTCCAACTACGAATACGACTACTTCAACCAGCTCACCGATCCATGGTAGTGTAGTCACGACGGTTTATGACTCGGTCGGGAATTTGTTGAGCCTGACGGACCCGAACTACAATAAGAACTCGTTTACTCAACCGAGTTGCCTTGAGTACCAACAAAAAAACCGCCCACCGATTCCTCGGTGGGCGGCTGCCAGAGTTACTTTCGGGTCCCGTCCATCCCTTGGGTAGCTTGGCTGCTTGAGCCGTTCCCCCCTCGGAACGGAAAAAGCCGACGTAAAAAAGACTCACGACTTGGCGACTAAAACCCGCCAACCCGACCTCGTTTACATTGGGTTTCACGGTGTTTTCCGCGTTGCCGTTGCATCCGAGACATCAAGTATCTAGGTCACGTCCCCCCGCAAGCAAACGCCGCTCACCAAAAAAACTCGAATTGATCCCGGCGCAAAATTCCTTACTCCCCGCGGGATGCCGTGAGGTGAAAATTGAGAGTCAGCAAAGCGCTGATCTGAAGTGTCAACTTCTGGAACCCCTAAATTCCCAGCGTGCCCAGGTGCAACGCACTGGAAACGAGCACAGCACTGGCCCCCGCCTCGTGAGCCTCGTCGAGTTGAACTTGTGTACGAATCCCGCCGGCGAGCCAAAGCGGCACATCGGCGGGGAGTCGTTGGCGGGTCTTGCGGATACGTTCGCTGGGTACAGTGGGTGTCGTGCCGACGTGGGCGAGGTCAAGGAGTATCACGGCCTCAGCACCGGTGAAGCGTTGGGCTTCTACGGCGAGGTCAGGAATGTCCGTAGCTCCCCAGGTCGGGTCAGCGAGAGGGATGCCATCGCGCGAATCTACGGAGACCACACAACGTCGGCTCTTCAACCACACGGCAGCCAAAGGCCCAGCTAGCGTTTCGGTCCCAGCGATGGGGACGAGCTCGGGGATTTCGGGGAAGGTGAGGATGTCTTCGGGATGTTTTAAGCCCACATCGACGATCACGGTGACACCAAAACGGGCGGGCCAGGTGGACCAGAGATCCTGATGGTAGCCTCGGCCTTCGATTGCATCCAAGTCAGCGACGTAGAGCCAACGAGAGCCGGTCATTTCTAAAAGTCGGGTGACGACGTATTCCGGGTCACCGCTGGCGATGCGGCCCTCACTCCAGGGGCGGTACTCGGCTCGCTTTCCAGCGATGCCCCGCACCACCTGACCGCCGAGCAAATCAACGACAGGAATCAGAGGAATCGGGAAGGAAATCGTAGGTTCTCCTGCGTATACTAAATCCGAACTCACTGGTTGGAACCTCCCCATGCGTGAACTTCTTCTCTTACTGACTTTGATCAGTTTGCCGTTAAGCGTCTCTGCTTCGCCGATCACCGCTCTCGCTTATCACCCCAGTGGCCAGCAGCTGGCGATCGGCTCGCGTGGCCAGGTCGAGATTCAAGACTCTGCCGGTAAGAGCCTGGCCAAGTTACCTGGGCAACAATCCCGTGTGACGGGGTTAGCCTACTCGAAGGATGGCGTGCTGGCGGTCACGAGTGGCGAAGCGGGGAAATCGGGTTTGTTGCGTGTTTACGATTCGGCGAGTTGGGGCGAGCCTAAGACGAGCTTCGCAGCCCACAAGGACATCATCTACGGCCTCGCTTTTTCGCCTGATGGCAAACTCCTGGCGACGGCAGGATATGATCGTGTCATCAAGTTGTGGGCGGTGCCATTGGGGCCGAAACCGGAACCGGTCGCGGTGCTCACCGACCATTCGGATACGATTTACGCTTTGGCCTTCTCGCCCGATGGGAAATGGCTCGCGAGTGGGGCCGCGGATCGGGCGGTCAAGCTGTGGGATGTCCAGAAGAAGACCCGCATCACGACCTTGCCCGATTGCACCGATTGGGTTTACACCATCGCCTGGCATCCAAACGGCGAGACACTTTTCGCTGCCGGAGTCGACAGAAGCCTGCGAGCCTGGCAGTTCAACGGCACGAGCGGGAAACTCGTCGGTTCGAGTTTTGCTCATGGAGCCGCGGTGACCAAGATCCTGATATCTCCATCGGGCGACCGGCTCTTCACAGCGAGTGAAGACCTCTCCGTCAAAGGCTGGAACCCCAAGACCCTCGTGGAAACCCGGCACTACCCGAAACAGGCCGACACGATCACGGCGATCGCTTTGCATCCGTCCGGCAAGCTCCTGGGCCTCGGCCTGTTCGATGGCATGGTCCACACCCTTGACCCAAATGCGATCTCAATGGATCCCCCGGCGAACCTTGTCGAGAAGAAAGAAGCTCCAAAGCCACCGACCTTGGCGATAACAAAACTCAGTCCCGATGCGGCTCCGCGGAGCAGCTCCGCCACGATCACCATCACGGGCACCGCCTTCAACAACGCCACCAGCTTTAGCACCACGGCACCTGGTGTGAAGATCGAAGTGACCAAACAGCCCACGGACTCGGCGACGACCCGCACCGTGAAGCTGACCACCGACGCCACGACGCCCATCGGTAGCATCACCATCGTGGCCCAAACTGGACCCTCAACATCCGCGGGTTTACGTTTCTGGGTCGATCGATTTGCCATGCGAGAAGAATCGGGTAACACCGACTCCGCGAAGACTGGTATGACAATCACCCTCCCGACCACGCTCACTGGTCAACTGGATCGCAACGGCGACGTTGACTTTTATCGCTTCATGGCCAAGGCGGGCCAAGAGATCGGCGCTCAAATCGTGACCAGCACCGAGGGTGCCAAGTTCCTCCCCGTCTTGACGCTCACGGATGAAAACGGTGCGGTCCTTGTCGAGCGAAATACTGGCAGCCTGGGTTACATCGCGCCGAAGGACAGCATTTATGCGATTGGCGTGCGAGATCAGGATTATCGTGGCAGTGCCGAAGTGCATTACCGGCTTCACGTCGGCCCCGTGCCGGTGATCACGAGCGTCTACCCGCTGGGAACGACGGCTGGTCAAGAAACGAAAATGACCATTCGCGGTGTGAACCTCGGCGCTCTTGGCGAGAAGCCCCTCGTCTTCCTCGCTCCATCCAAACTCGGTGTTCAGCCGTTGCCGGTGCCTCGGGTGGGTGGCGACCCGATCGGGGCAGCCGAAGTTGAGGTCAGTGAGTTTCCCAGCACTCGGCTTGAAGGCACGACGACCAAGGTGTCCGCGTTACCGCATACGATCGAAGGCACCTTGACCACAACACGTGAGCCGCACCGTATCTCATTTCCCGCCAAGAAAGGCGAACGGGTGATTCTCGAAGTGGCCGCAAGTCGGCTTGGCTCACCCGTCGATTCGTTGATTGAAATCGTCGATGCCACTGGAAAGCCCGTGGAACGCGCCGTGCTTCGCTGCACGGCTAAGAGCTACACGACCTTTCGAGACAATGACTCGGTCACGAGTGGAATTCGCCTTGAAACTTGGAACGAATTTGGCGTCGATGATTTCCTTTACATCAACGGCGATTTGATGCGAATCGATCAGCTCCCCAAGGGGCCAGATGACGACTGCCGCTTCGTCTCCGTGGAGGGCAAACGGCGCAGTTACCTCGGCACGACCCCCAAGCAGAACGCCAACGGTACGATGGTGTATAAGGTCGAAATGCACCCACCGGGCAGTACCTTCCCGCCGAATGGCATGCCGCTCTTCCCCATCGTTTACCGCAACGATGATGGTGGCCCACTCACCGGCAAAGACTCTCGCCTCGCCTTCGATCCACCTGCCGACGGTACTTACACAGTCTTGATTCGCGATGCGAACCAAGCCGGTGGTCCCACTCATGCTTATCGCCTTCACCTCCGTTCCCCACGGCCCGATTTCAGTTTGCACATCGACTCTTCAGCCATGAAGATTTGGAAAAATGGTGGCATCGCTGTGCCGTTGCGGGTCATTCGCCAAGACGACTTCCTCGGCGCGGTTAAGATCGTTGCCAAAGACCTCCCTCCATCGTTGCGAATGCCGGACACCGAAATCGAAGCCGACCAGACCACGACCATCGTGACACTCTCAGCTGGCTCGGAGCCGCTGCCGAAAACCCCGGTGAAGCTCACCGTCGTCGGCAGTGCCACAATCGGTGGCAAGGCGATTCAGCACACAGCCGTTGGCCCAGCCATCAGCATTGTTGAGCAGCCTGACCTCGCCGTGGAGAGCAGTGCCAAAGATGTGTCGATCCAACCCGGCCAGGAGACCCGGTTGACCGTGAAAATCGACCGGTTGAAAGTGAAGGATCTCCGTGTGCCAATCGACGTCCAGGGCTTACCACATGGCGTACGGGTGATGAACATCGGCCTGAACGGGATTCTGATCACCCCAGACCGCACTGAACGTGAAGTCGTCCTCTACTCCGAACCGTGGGTGAAACCCCAAAGACGCCCGATCACGATCACTGCCCGCAACGAACGCAACGGAACCGTCTACGCCGCCTCGCCCGTGATCCTCCAAGTGAAATGAACCTGGTAGTCATTGGTTGGCGGACTTGGGTGTCCGGGGTGAGGGGTGGGAAGTAGAAAGACTTCATGGTTTCAATGACGGATCAAGAGTGGTGGTCGGCCCATTTGCAGGATGCCCTGACCCGATACAGCGAAGACCTACTCCGTGAGGTCGCGGGGAGGTTGGTCAAGCCTCGCACGCAAATTCCCAACGAAGAACTGATCGAACGCTGCACCAGCACTTGGGCCAATCCGCCTGTCCTGGATCGTCGCATTCGCGATCTGCCGGAATCGTCTCGAAAAGTGTTGGCAATTGTCGGTTTGAGTCGGCGTTGTCGCTGGAAGATCGGTGGCTTGCTCACGATCCTCGCGAGCTTGGGGCACCAAGAAGGGCTGACGCCGATCACGACGCTGCTCGATTGTGGCTTGGCGATCCCGAAACTCCCGGCAACGATGCAACGTCTCGAAACGTGGATCGAAGTGTTGGGCAGCAACATCGTCGATGCGGAACTTGACTTCCCGCCAGGTGTTGTCAGCCGAGCGCGGACAGAAGATCTCGGACTACCCACGATCCCTTCCGAGTCTCTCGGGCTAGCATCTCCTCGGCAAAGTGATGGCCTCGACTGGCCACTCCGGCTATCTCTCGTGCGCCAACAGGTCGAAGAAAGTCCGGTTCGCCTGACGCAATCGCGGCTACTCTTCAAGCGAGACATCACCCGATTGCAAACCGAACCAGTGATGCTGGCGTCGATCTCCGAGCAGGTCAAACCGATCCCCGATGCCGGAATCCTGGCGTTGTTCTGGGCGACGGCTGCGAGTTTGCTGAAACTTGATGACCTCGAACTCGGGGCCGCGAACATCCCCGAATCCTGGCAGAATTCGACGATTGCGACGATCGCGGACCTATTCGGTTCACTGACCGACGTCGAGCCTTGGGATCCCTTGAAAGGCTACTCACCCAACGAAAACAACGTCTACCCCACGCCGACGGCTGGGTTTTTGTCGCTTCTGTTGCTGACGAAAATCCCTGCAGGCCAGTGGGCTGACCCAGCTCCGATGGCCGAATGGCTCTGGGCCGCTCACCCCTCCTGGCAGGGCCAGTTGCCCAAAGACCAGATGAAGAACCGCGGAGCGGGGTGGGTCGAAGCCTGGCTCGTTGGTGTGGCTTTACCGTTACGGCTGATCGAGGCCACCCCCGCCGAGGGCAGTTGGAAAGTGCGGCTGTCGGATGTGGGCCGATGGCTCTTCACGGGAGACGCCGAACCTGCCGCGACACCCATCGTGCCACAATCGTTGCTTGTGCAACCGAACGCCGAGATTCTTGCCTACCGGCAGGGCTTAACGCCGAAGTTGATCGGGAAATTGAGCCGGTTTGCGTCGTGGAAGAACCTGGGTGGGGCCTGTATGCTCGAACTCACCGCCACCCGCACCTACCACGGCCTCGAATCCGGGATGACGCTCGCCGGTATTCAGCAGACTCTGAATCAACATGGCATGAAGCCTGTGCCGCCGACCGTGACGGACCTCCTTCGCCGTTGGGCTGACAAACGCGAACGCATCACCATCTTCGGCACCGCGACCCTCGTCGAGTTCCAAACCCCCGCGGACCTGGATACGGCCATCTCGCGAGGCATCGTCAGCATCCGTGTCACGGATCGCATCGCCCTCACCGACGATGGCCGTGATCCGGACTTCAAACAACTGCGGTTGATCGGTAACCGCGATTACGAAGCCAAACCGCAACAGTGTCTCAACATCGCTGCTGACGGCATCACGATGACGCTTGACACCACTTACTCGGATCTCCTCTTCGAAGCGGAGGTCACTCGCGTCGCGGATCATCTCATCACCGAAACACCAGGCGTCCGCAAGTTCCGCCTGACGCCCCAGAGCCTACGCCGAGCCATCGACTCAGGCTGGGATCTCGAAGCTGTCGATGATTGGTTTATGCTTCGTGCCGGCCAAGCGCTGCCCGCCGCGGCTCGGTTGTTCCTGGCCCAGGGTACGAACCTGAAAAGCCGCACCGTCCGTATCGTGCAACTCCCGGCAGCGACGCTCGCCGCAGGACTGATGCAATGGCCTGAGACAGCCGCACTCGTGACCGAACAACTCGGCCCCGAAACGGTCGCACTCCCCGAAGAGAACCTCCTCGCCTTGCAAACTCTACTGCAAACTCTCGGCATCACGCTCGAAGGTTAGGGAATCGTTTTTTGCGAATCGGAGATGGCGATGTTGCAGGGCAAAACCGTCTTGATCACGGGCAGTGGGCATGGCATCGGCTTTGCGGCAGGCCGGTCGATGGCACGGGCCGGTGCGCGGGTGGCCTTCAATGCTGAGCGGTCGATCGAGGCATTCCCGGAACTTCACAAGACACTCGCCGAATACCCTGACTGTGTCTTTCTCGAAGCGGACTTGCGTGAGGACGGCGGACCCGAGGGACTCGTCGATGTGGCCTGGCAAGAGCTGGGTGGAATCGACGTGCTTGTGAACAACGTGGGCACTTACCGCGAACCGGCATTTTTGGAGATCACCCGCAACGACTTTGATTTCGTCTTCGGACTCAACCTCTGGACCGCCATCGCCACGACGCAAGCCCTGGTTCGCAAGGCGCAAACCGCGGGACGTGGCGGGCGGATTTTGTTCACGACCTCGTTGAATGCCACGCGATCCGAACCGGCCCACACCCTCTACGATGCCAGCAAAGGGGCGATGAACGCCCTCACCCGGCAACTGGCGATCGAGTTCGCTCCACTCGGCTTCACGACCGCAGCGGTCGCACCAGGCCTCGTCCAAACACCGCTCACGGACTTTGGCTTGCGTTCGGACCCTGCCGCCCGGCAAGCGATCGAATCGCAGATTCCCATCCGCAAAATCGCCGCCGCCGAAGACATTGCTGAGTGGTTTGTGTTCCTGGCCAGCGATGCCGCGAGTTACTCGACAGGCAGCATCCACGTTGTCGATGGTGGCCTGGATGCTCAGCAAATGCCCACGCGACCCATCACAGCCGCCGAGAGATAGGATTTTTCAATCGACGCTTCCCTGTGTCGTGCCTTCTTGTGTATGATGTTGAGACATCCATCCTTGAGGCTTCCGTCATGCCAAAGATTGCACGTCGAGCATTTCTGAAAACCGGTGCTGTGGCTGCTCTTGCTCCAGCCTTCGTGATGAGCCAAACTTCCGAGCCAACCCAGACCCTGACGATGATCGTCATGGACCCGCTCTCGAAAGAGCTGGCCTGCCCCTGCGTCAAAGGTTATGCCCAACGGGATTACGAGAAGCTCGCCAAACATCTGGAAGCCAAGTTGGGCCGGCCCGTCAAAGTCTTCTTCGGTGAGTCGTTGACCAACACGCTCGCCAAGAAGAGCGCCGGCAAAGCGGACATCATCATTGGCAAGGAATCGGTCGTCCGACATGAAGCGACCGAAAACAAACTCGATCTCGCCCCCATCGCCGCCCTCACGGGTAAAGATGGCAAGACGACGATGACTGGCTTGCTCGTGGTGGCCACCAAAGACCCGGCGATCGACCCCAATGATTTGAAAGGTTACAAAATCATCTTCGGCGAAGCCTCGGCAGATGAGAAGCACGAAGCCCCCATCAAGATGCTCAAAGAGTTCAACATCTCGATCCCTGCGAAGCCCGAGACCTGTGTCGCCTGCACCGATGGGGCTACGAAAGTGCTCGATGGCACGAAGAAAGGCGAGAAGGTCGCCACCGTGATTTCGAGCTACGCCCAACCGCTGCTCGAAGGTTGCGGCACGATTCAGAAAGGCGATTTGCGAGTCCTCGCTGAGACAGAACCAGTCCCGTTCATCGTGGCCTCGGTTAACAAGACCCTGACTGAAGCACTGCGAACGGACATCCAAAAAGCCCTCACGGATCTTAAGGATCACAAGGACCTATGCACGGTCCTTGAAACCAAAGAAGGCTTCGTCAGCATCGCGGCTAAAAAAAAATAGAACGGGATGAATGGCTCGATTGGCGCGGCCCGGATCGTGCGGGTCGAGTCTCTTGGTTACCGACGAACCTCCCACAAACCTCAAAACCAACTTGGTCCATTCCCACCACCACCCGCAGCCTGGGTGGTGTCGCCGCGACTCAGGGTCACGTCTTCTACTCCGATCGCATCCTCAATGACACCATCGACGAATGGAAATGCCTGGACGCCAACACTGGCAAAGAGGTCTGGGCTTACTCCGTCCCCTGTAAAGGTAACCTCGACTACGGTAACTCGCCTCGCGCGACCCCGGTCGTCGCGGAGTCTCACGTTTTTGTCTTCGGGGCCTTCGGTAACCTCGCCTGCCTGGATCGAAAGACTGGTGAACCCGTCTGGGAGCTTGGTCTCCAGGATGAGTTCCCTCCAACCGAACTCCCCAAGTGGGGCACCTGTTCGACACCACTTCTGATCAAGGACAAGCTCATCGTCAACCCCGGAGCCAAGGACGCGAGCCTCGTCGCCTTGGAAGCCAAGTCCGGCAAAGTCCTGTGGAAGACCTCTGGGAAAGCCGCCGGCTACGGTTCCTTGATCTACGCCGAGTTAGGTGGTGTGAATCAGATCGTGGGCCACGATGCCACGACCCTCGGCGGCTGGAACCCGGACACGGGCGAACGGCTTTGGACCCTCCGGCCCCCCGTTGGTAACGACTTCAACGTCCCCACGCCGATCGCTCACAACGGCCAGTTGATCGTCTCCACGGAGAACAACGGCACGCGAATCTACGGCTTCGAGAAAGGCAAAATCCGCCCCGAGCCATTGGCAGTGAACAAGAAACTCGGGCCTGATACTCATAGCCCGGTGCTCGTCGGCACCCGCCTCTTCGGGGTCTGGCGTGGGCTGTATTGCCTGGATGTGACCAAGAAACTAAGGCCGATCTGGACCTCCGAGAACCAAGCCTACCAGAAGTATGCCACGATCGTGGCCACCGAGGAGAGAGTGCTGGTCATGACACTCGACGCCCAGTTCATCCTCGTGGACGCGAAGGCGGAGGAGTACGTTGAACTCGCCCGTGCCCGTTGGCACCCCGAAGAACAGGGCCTCTACGCTCACCCAGCCTTCGTCGGAAAATCAGTCTTCCTGCGGACGCAAACGAGCATCGACCGACTCGATTTGACGTGATTTGATCTCATTTGGCCCAAACCGAGAAATGATGGAATTGAACTAGATGAGCGGGAGTGATCTTGATCGCTCCCGCTCGCCTTGAGGGGTTTGGGCCGTTAATCGATGAAAGCGCCATGCAAGTTCAGTTCATCGTTTTCTGCGAGTTGTTGGATGTCGGTACCGAATCTGGCCACGTTCACGGCTGGGGTCGAATTCATCTTCGCTTTGATGTAGCCATTCTCCACGAAGACTTGAATACCTTCACGGCTCATTGGGTCGCCGACAAAGCGATCGATCCCACCGTCAGTATTCAGGAACCCTGTCTGGCTTGCCGTCGCGAGGCTGTTAAGCATTACGCCGCGGACTCGTGGAGCGCCACCGACGCCGGCGCCGAAGACGATTTGATCTTCGGTGACGCGGGCATTCACGCCGCCAGTTTGTGACGACTCGAAGGCGAAGAAGTCGGCCATTAATCGCTTCGCCCCGGTCATCATCGACCGGCCATCGAAGACGGCCACTCGGGGGCCGCCACCTGGCCCAGCTGTGGCGATGAGGTCCATCATGCCGTCGCCGTTGACGTCGGCGATGTTCAGGGTGTTGCCACCGCGGAAGTCGAGGTCTTGGATGCCGTAGAAGCGAGTCAGTTCCTGGCCCGTGGAACTGTACACGGCCACAATGCCGCCACCGCCGACGCTCGGCGAGACGAGCAACTCGGCTTTGCCATCACCATCCAGGTCCGCGACAGCGTAGTTCAAATCGCCCGTGTAGCCTGCCTCGAACGGGTTGAACGCGGCAATCAACTCGCTGCCATCGGTACCACTCATCACCCGAATCGAAGAGCCAGTGGTGACGACTGAGTCTGCGACCCGATCCCCGTTGAAGTCACCGGGGACGGGAAGCAATGGTTGGCTGATCGGCTGGTAGACAACAGGGGTTTCAACGGGCACTTCGATAGGGGTCTCGGCAGGCAGTTCGAGTGGGAATTCGACAGGAGGGTTGAGCGGGGCTTCGATTGATGGTTCCCCGGGCATGAAGGTAGGAGTATCTATTCCACTTCCTGGTGTAGGTGGAGTGAAGATCCCATTGGCAGGAGTTTCAGCATCCAAGTCGAGAACGGCGATGACGGTACCTTTGTCATTCTTGCCATAGACTGCAACGCGTCCGTCTGGGAGCACGGTGACAGGGCTAGAATTTCTCGCGTAAGGGGTAATCTGTTGGCCAAAGTAGAAAGTGCTGAGAGCTGGCGCTTGAATGGAAAGCCAATCACCGTTGGCAACTGTGGTGTCGACATCACCTGCGGAAGTTAAGGTCTGTGCAAGGAACCCATTGTAGCTGTACTGTGAAAAAAGCAGTGTTCGACCGTCTGGGAGAATTTCTCCGGCGAGGATTGTGTTGACATAATTCGGGAATGGAACTTCTGCGATTCCATCCTCAGAGAAGCTCACATCCAACTGGCCATCAGCGGTGAATCTCAAAACATTTGAGATGTAGTCCATTCCCCAGGGGTTTGTGGATACTTCATATCCGCTGTAGGCAAGAGTCACTCGGTTCTGGCTGTCGATCCCGATGGGTATGAGTTGCTTCACTCCTTGTATTTGCTCAGGGATCTCCAATGAGAAATGCCCATTCACACCGTAGTTGCGATCGGTTTCGCCATCAGGACCAATGTGGGTGAGATACAGCTTGTTGGAACCTGACTCATCTTCCATGACTCCAGCGAAAGTGATTCCCCCGTCAGACGTGGGGAACATCTGAGAGTAGCTACGCGGGGCTACGAATGGGCCTCCGAGTTGCTCTGGGGAAAATTCGGAATTCGTGGACGAACCATATTCCTTGAAATGGATCCCACGGCTGTTGCCAACAACGGCATTTCCGTTGGCTAGCGTCGCTAAGTAGACCCCAAAACCGATGGAATCCGAGTCGGTATTCACGACACCGCCGTTCCCGAAAGTCGCATCGAGTTGCCCCGATGGGGTTACTCGATAGAGTCGGCTGAGTGAGGAGTATTGCCCCAGCGGAAGATCAGACCAAGTCAGAGCGTAGATCATCCCAGTTGGAGAGACAGCCAGCGAAAACGGTGATTGTTTATCATTGCCCAGAACCAATTCGCCGTTGGTCCCGAAGGAAGTGTCGATGGTTCCGTCCGGGTGGTACGCCTTCAGAACAGCGGTCTCAGTAGAGTCATGGCTCAAGAAGACGATCCGCCCATCCGGCAACGAACCAATGAGGTTCTGAGATGAAGGGGTGTTGTCCTGGTAGTGCGGTTTGGTCAGATTTCGCGCCTGCACCACGCCCCCGACACCAAAATCGGTGTCAAGCCAGCCGGCAGGGGTGAGACGGTCTTCGAGGTTGGTCACGTTCAGGCGAGTGGACTTCTGACGACTCATGGACTCTCTCCAAAGGATCGACTGAGGGGCTCTAGTAAGACGCTACATACTCTGTCTGAGTTTTGCAACTGAATAGAAATTCTCAGATTCGAGGAATTTCACCGCCAAAGTTCCAGGAGTGCGGCGGTGTCCCGGAGGTCGTCGAGGACGAGGTCGGCTCCAGTGGCGTCAAGTTCCTCACGGGGGTGCCAGCCTGTGGCGACGGCAATCGACTTGACACCGATGGCTTTGGCGCACTTCACATCCAGTGGCGTGTCGCCGATGATCCAGATTTCCTCGGCAGGCAAACGACGGCCCAGGTGCTCGTGGAGATTGGCTTGGGCTTCACGAGCGACATCGTCCCGGTCCGTGTGGCGATCGCCGAAACCACCGAGGGCGAAGGTGTCCCAGAGGCCGAAGTGCGAGAGTTTGACTTGGGCGCCATGCCTCATGTTGCCCGTCAGGAGGCCAAGGACGATGGCCGGTTCTCGCTCCAGTTCGGCGAGTAACTCCCGGACGCCAACACAGACTTCGCCGCCGATTTCGTGCAGCCGTTGCGGCAAGACTTCGAGGTAGGTCGCGTGCAAGCGAGCCAGGTTCTCGGGTGTCGGGTCGATGCGGTTCTCTACCAGCAAATCGTGACCAATCGCGGGGTCGGTCCGGCCACTGTAGGGCACATTGTCCAACACTTCACTCAGCCCGAAGGCCAGCCGCATGGCCCCTTCCATGGCGGCCTTGCCCGCGCCGCCGGTGCGGATCAGAGTGCCATCGATATCGAAGAGCAAGGCGGGCATGAAAAATTCCTCAAGTTCTGCTTGCAAACAACCGGGGGGCTGGGTATGAACCCGACCTGATTCAAACAGTGTAGCCGGGGTCCGGGGTCGATCACCCGCATTCGCGGCCTTTCTTCCTTCAGCAAGGATGCAGAAGATGTTGTCATCACGTCGTGTTCGTGGCCTCTTGGCTTGTGGTGCTCTGGGGATCGTGGGCGGAGTCTCGATGGTGATGGCTCAAACCCCCGCCGCCAAACCCGCCCCTGCTGCTACCGGCCCAGGATCAGTCGAGGATTACAATCGCCCCGTCGCCTTCATCTATGGCAACGTCCCCGTCACCCGGCAGATGCTCGGTGAGTTCGTCATCGCCCGTGGCGGCATCGATAAACTCGACTTGCTCATCAACCGCACCATCATCGAAACCGAAGCGAAACGCCTGGGCCTGAGCGTCACCGATTCCGAAATGGAAGCCGCTTTCATGTCCGACCTGGAAGGCTTGGGCGAGGGCGGCATCAAGAGATCCGACTTCATCCGCGTCGTGTTACCGAAATACGGCAAGACCCTCTATGAATGGATGGAAGACGTCATCCGTCCACGGCTTTTGCTGACAAAAATGGTCGCTGGGAACATCAAAGTCGAAGAGAAAGAAATCGACATCCAATTCGAGCGAGAGTTCGGCGAGAAACGCGATGTCCAGATCATTTTGTGGCCAAAAGGTGATGATGAAAAAGGGATCCAAGCCACTTACGCAAAAATCCGCGGCAACCAGGATGAATTCGACGCGGCAGCTCGCCAGATGGCGAACCCTTCTTTGGCTTCCTCTCTAGGCCGAATCAAGCCAATCGCTCGACACTCGATTGCTCATGAACCTATTGTCGAGCAGGTGGCTTTCCAACTCAAAGTGGGCGAGCTTTCACATGTCATCAATACAAGCCAGGGCTACCTTGTCATCAAGTTGCGTGGAATTATTCCAGCGCAAACGAATGTTGACCGCAAGAGCATGCGGGATCGCCTCGCCAAGCAAGCCTTTGACGAGAAAGTCTCGGCCGCGATTCCCGAACACTTCGCCGCCCTCAAAAAGCAGGCGGACCCCAAGATCT
The DNA here is from genome assembly GCA_051659845.1 of Fimbriiglobus sp. Taxonomy (GTDB): domain Bacteria; phylum Planctomycetota; class Planctomycetia; order Gemmatales; family Gemmataceae; genus Fimbriiglobus. The sequence goes on from JBOFPH010000023.1 coordinate 46,069, forward strand.
TCGCCGACCTCAAAGGCGGCAAGTGGAGTTCCGAGACTGCCGTCGAGGAAATGAAACCCATGGTCATGCCAGGCAAGTAACCCTCTGGCATGTTGAAAAACCTTGAAGATTCCGAAAAGCCCGGCACGTAAGTGCTGGGCTTTTTCGTTACTCCCCCGCGCTCGCGACGATGACACTAGCGGGGCGGATGACCCGGTCGTGGAGGAGGAAGCCTTGTTGCATCACATTGACGACGCTGCCAGCCGGGTGGTCGGTCGTGGGCTGCTCCATCACGGCTTGGTGGAGGTTCGGGTCAAAAGGTGAGCCAGGGCCAACGTCGATGCGGTGGACACCGTGGCGTTTGAAGATGTCGAGCATCTGCTGGATCGTGGCAGTCACACCTTTGGTCAGGCTGCTGTCTTCTTTCGTAGCCTGGGCGGCTTTCGCGGCGAAATCCAGGTTGTCGAAGGCCGTGAGCATGTCCTTCACGAGTGGCTCAATGGCGTACTTCCGCTGGCGGTCGGCGTCTTGGGCCAGCCGTTTGCGGGAGTTCTCGAAGTCCGCGATCAGGATTTTGTAATCGCCAATCTGCTTTTCGAGTTGGCCGACCTTTAGGCGTAGGGCTTCGGAATCTTCGCCGTTCGGGAGGTCCACGTTCGGCGCGAAATCGTCTTCGTTCTCAGGCATATCTCTATCCGGTTAATTGGGTTCTTTTTTCAACCAGTCGGTGAGCTTACTGAAGAAGCTCTTCTTCGGCGGGGGTTCATCCCGTTCGGCATCCTCGACTTCCAGTTCACGGAGCCTCGTGAAGAGCTTCTCTTGTTCTTCGGTCATCACTTGCGGTGTGTCAATGACGACCTGAATCAGCAAGTCGCCTTTGCGGCCACCGCGGCGGGACGGCAAGCCGTGATTTTGTAGCCGCAGCACTTCGTGCGTCTGGATTCCACGGGAGAGTTCGTACTCGACCTTTTCGTTCGTCAGGGTCGTGATCTCGATTTTGCCCCCGAGGGCGGCTTGGCTGAAGGTGATCGGCCATTGGCAGATGAGGTTCTGGCCATCACGTTGGAAGAAGCGGTGTTCCTTGACCCGCACGGCAAACTCGAGGTCGCCACGCGGTGCACCCGGCTCGCCAGCGTCGCCCATGCCCGTGAAGCGGATGCGGTCCCCAGTATCGACACCGGGAGGCACCTCGACTTCGAGTGAGCGTGTGCCGACAATCCGGCCGTTGCCTTTGCAACTCAGACACGGGTCGGAAATCAATTGCCCTGAGCCGTTGCAGGAACGGCAGGTCGTCTGGACTTGGAAAAAGCCTTGTTTCTGGATGACGACGCCTTGCCCACCGCAGCGCTTACAAGCCGTGGGTTTGGTCCCGGGTTTGGCCCCTGTGCCAGAGCAGGGTTCGCAGACGTCTTCGCGTTTGATGGTGATCTGCTTTTTGACGCCGGACGCCACTTCGACGAGTTCGATATCGAGAATCGCCTGGACGTCTTGGCCACGCTGCGGGCCTTGCCGACGGCGTTGACCACTGCCACCACCGAAGAACGAGCCGAGCAGGTCGCCGAAGATATCACCCAAGTCGACGGGCATCCCACCGGCGCCGCCACCCCCGCCGCCATTTTGAAACGCGGCATGGCCATGGCGATCGTAGAGCTGACGTTTCTGGCCATCCGAGAGGATTTCGTAAGCCTCGGTCGCTTCTTTGAATTTGTCGGCGGCTTCAGCATCCCCCGCATTACGGTCGGGGTGGTACTGCATCGCCAACTTGCGGTACGCCTTTTTGACCTCGTCTTCCGAGGCCGAACGGCTGACACTTAACACTTCGTAATAATCGCGCTTGCTCATGCCACGTCCGTGGGGGAAACCACCGAATCGCTTCGGTTCACAACAACCGGAATTATAGCCGTGTCAAGCGATTTGTAACCCACTGAAGAGCCAAGAACCGCGAACTCGCCGGGAAATGCGTAGTGGGCAGGCTTTTCAACCTGCCCACTACGCGGGAATGTCGCTGGTTCTGATCCGGTCTTAGTATCTCGCGTTCGGAATAGTCGGCGGGAGCGTGTCTGAAGGTGGTTTCGGTGCGGGCTTCGTGGTTGGTGCAGGCTTCGTGGTTGGCTTCTTGCCGGGTTTCGTTGCTGGCGGAACCGTCATGGTAGGGATGCGTTCTTCCGACAGAGCAGGAACTCGTGGTTCATCAAGAGTCGGAACGGGCTGGGTGGGAGGAAGTTCGAGGGGATCGCTATCGTAGGGTCGCACACGGCTAGGCAGGCCAGGCAGGCCAGGCGAAGGCAAGATTCTCTCGACGTCGGGGCCATAGATGCTGGTTGGGTTGTTGCCGGGAACGTCGAGTTGTTTGAAGAGGATTTTGATCCGGTCGATCTGCGTTTTGTTAGCCCCGAAGACGACGATAGTATTCGTGCGCTGAACCTTACTCACCCGCACGGTACCGCTGTTCTTGCCTGAGACTGTCATCGATTCCACCATCTCCGCCGCTTCACTGGCTGTCATGTGCTTCAACTCGAAGATCATTGGCTCCGGCTCTGGCTCACTCGACACGACGCTCGGAGGAGGTATCGTCCGCGGAGCTGACGGGGAGATTGTCGGAAGCATCATCTCCGGTGGACTTGGCGGCGTGAACATGGGACCGGTGGTCGCGGGCACCAAGCCTGGATCGACCCCCGTGGGGAGAGCCTTGGTGTTCGGGGCGGGCAGAGTCTCGGGCTTCGAAGTCACCGGGACCGTCGAGGTGGGGCCTGAAGCGGTCAGAAAAGGTGTCGGTGGCGGTGTCTTACTGATTTGGAACACCAAGCAGTCGTAGGATTTCTCCACGTTTTTGTTTTCCGTGACAATCCCCGCGACATCTTCGATGCCCAGGGCATCCAATTGCTTCTTATCATAAGTCGTTTGCGTGATCCCAATGAGATCTTCGTATTCCGCGACAGTCATTTTTCGCTTGCCGATTCCCAGGAAAGTGGCTCCGTTGCAATTCTTGATGGCATCGGCTAAGGAGTTCATATCCGTTTGCCGAGTGCAGAGAATGGTCAAGAAGGATTCACCGTCGAAATGATCGATGAATCGCACCGGAGTGCCAGGTCGGACTTTGTGCTTCGGGTCAAGGCGGGGTGCCGGGGCTATCGCTGGCAAAAGCGGGGATGGTGGTGTTGGAACAGCCTTGCCAGCTGAGGGTGCGGGCACCGGTAATTCTGTTTTGGGAGGCATCGGCGGCAGAGCTTTGGACGAAACTGGTGGCGCCGCAGTGATGGGAGCCGGGGTCGTGGTCGGCATTTGCATGGCGACGATGCCGGTGGTCGTGCCGAGGCCGAGTGCGGCGACGACGCCGAAGGCTAGGACTTTCATCTTGGTGATGGTCATCGGGATAATCTCCTGCACGAGGGGTATGAGAGTGACGGGGATCGCAGCAGCACCAGCTGTGGCGATTTGGGTTAGTTGGCTGATGAGCTTCAGGGGCACATCGGCCGAGGCGGTCGCGGCTCCGAGTCCAATGAGACCCGTGATGGTGGCTGAGGCATAGCCTCGTTGTGTGAGTGCGGCCAAGAGCTGTTGTCGAGCCTTGGCGAGTCGGCCCGTGAGGGTACCCGATTTCCATCCGAGCCGCGAGGCCGCTTCGGCTTGGGGAACACCTTCCAGGTCACAGAGAATGAACGCCGTTCTTAAACTTGTGGGCAATCGCTCGACCTCCTCGTGGACGGCCGAGAGCATCGTGTCCCAGTGGCTGTCACCGAAGCTGCCATCGGCTTCGGGCTTGGCTTGACTCTGGTCCCGTTTCCGTCGTCGGGCCGCACCTCGCCGCAGCTTCAAAGCACATCGCACCGCGGTGCCATGCAACCAGCCGCCGACTTGGAGAATCCGCGAGCGTTGGCTCGTCTTCAACAGAGCCAAGAAGACAGCCTGGAAGGCGTCCTCGGCATCTTCGGTGGGGAGCATCTGCCGGCAGACGGCCCAGACCATGCTGCCATGCCGTCGGAGGATTTCTTCGAAGGCATTCGCTTCCTGGCGGGTGTGGAAAGCATGGAGTAACTCCGCATCGCTGACCTGGGCGTAAGCCTCGGCTCGCAATGTTTGTAACTGTCTCACAAGTGCTCTGGCTGCGTCCATCTCTACCTTCTTGTTCCCATGCCCTCTGTTTTCCTACGGGATTTTTTTCGTCCTGTCGTGGAATGGAAATGCGTTGTGGGCAGGTTCTTGAACCTGCCCACAAAGAAGTGTCGTTTTGTAGCTGATCTAGGATTTACAGGATTGCACCGTGGATACGCTCCGGTGTCAGATGGCTCGGCGGTAACACCTTTGAGGGAGTCTTCGAGGTTGGCTTCGGGGTTGGTTTTGGCGCTGACTTCTTCTGTGGCTTGGGAGCCGGTGCGGGAGCTGGAATCAGATCCTCGGATTGATTGATAGACGGAACCGGTTCATCGATCCGGACTGGCGGTGGCAAAACGGTGCCACCTTCTCTGTAGCTGCTAGGTGGGTTCTTCCCCGGCACATCGAGTTTGCTGAAGAGGACTTTGATCCGGTCGAGTTGGGTCTTGCTCGCTCCGAAGACGACGATCGAATTTGTCCGTTGAACCGTGCTGATACGAACTCCGTGATTCGCGCGGCCCGAGTTCAAGAGCGCCTGGACGAGTTGCCCAGCTTCGCTGATTTCCATGTGCTTCAACTCAAAGATCACTGGCTCTGGTTCTTCGTCCAGCGATGGAGGAGAAACAGGCTTCGGTTGAGCCGTCATGCTGGTCGGAGGAGGCATTATGGGTGCTGAAGGAAGTGCAGTCAGTGTTTCAGGTATAGGCGGAGATTTTTCAAGCGATTGAATCAGTCTCTCCGCGATCTCAACGGTCTTTTCGTCAGAATCGATCATGATCGAATTGCTTACTGGATCTGGGGTAATAGTTACTGATACATTTGGGATTTGCAAAAGCGATCTTAGTGTCTGAGCGCAAGCCATCACATCAGTTCTCTTCAGTCGATAACTAATGACCTTTTTGTTTTGAACCGATCCTTTTTTCCCCGCGACTGGTCTCGAAAACGCCAGGCAATCCAAAGTCAGATCGTCCTTCGCTCCGGGGTAGATTTTGATGCCGAGTTCATCTCGATTTTTCGGCGTGAATCGCATTCTGGTCGTGCCAGTGAATGCCCAGCCATATTTCGCATACTCGCTGGCGTCTTTTTTGAAAGCATCGAAGGCCATGTCACTCAGGTAAGGCACAAACAAGACTTGTTTGTCGCCGATGATCATGGTTGTGCCGTTCTTCGGAATGCCCTCTGACTCGGGATCGAGACGATCGAGTGTGGAGGGAGGAGCCAGGCGCTCCATCATTCCACCTGCGGTCATCGGCAGCTCGGGTTTCGGCTCCGGAACAGGCAGCGGAATCGTCGCCTTGGGTGATGGCAGCGTGGGGAGGGTCGCAGCGGGAGCCGGGGTCGTGGTCGGCATTTGCATGGCGACGATGCCAGTGGTCGTGCCAATGCCGAGAGCGGCGACGACGCCGAAGGCTAGGACTTTCATCTTGGTGATGGTCATCGGGATAATCTCCTGCACGAGGGGGATGAGAGTGACGGGGATCGCGGCAGCACCAGCTGTGGCGATTTGGGTTAATTGGCTGATGAGCTTCAGGGGCACATCGGCCGAGGCGGTCGCGGCACCAAGTCCGACGAGACCGGTAATCGTGGCGGAGGCATAGCCTCGTTGTGTGAGTGCGGCCAAGAGCTGTTGTCGAGCCTTGGCGAGTCGGCCCGTGAGGGTACCCGATTTCCATCCGAGCCGCGAGGCCGCTTCAGCTTGCGGGACACCTTCGAGGTCACAGAGAATGAACGCCGTGCGGAGGCTGGTTGGGAGTCGCTCGACTTCCTCATGGACGGCCGAGAGCATCGTGTCCCAGTGGGTTTCAGTCAAGCTCGAATCCGCTTCGGGCTTGGCTTGGTGTTGCTCGCGTCGTCGGTAGGCCGCACTTCGTCGGAGCTTCAAGGCACATCGCACGGCTGTGCCGTGGAGCCACCCACCGACTTGGATAATCCGTGAGCGTTGGCTCGTTTTCAGAAGAGCCAAGAAGACAGCCTGGAAGGCATCCTCGGCATCTTCGGTGGGGAGCATCTGCCGGCATACGGCCCAGACCATGCTGCCATGCCGTCGCAGGATTTCCTCGAAGGCATTGGCTTCCTGGCGGGTGTGGAAAGCATGAAGCAACTCCGCATCGCTGACCTGGGCATAAGCCTCGGCTCGCAATGTTTGCAACTGTCTCAGGAGTGACCTCGCAGCGTCCATCTCTACCTTCTTGTTCCACGACGCGGCATTTTCCTACGGGAATTTTTTACGCTCTCAGGGTCATAAGTTATCAGTATCCTCGATCGGAGTCCGATGTGCTGTTTGCTTCGTTCTTGATTCCTGCGGTCGCGCTTGGTGCTGGCGTTTCGGCGGTCGCGTTACCGATCTTAATTCACCTGTTGAGCAGACAACGGTTTCAGGTCGTCGAGTGGGCGGCGATGCGCTTCCTCGTCGCGGCGCAAAAGCAGAGCCGGCGGCGGATTGATCGCTGGCTGTTGCTCTCGGCGCGGGTGTTGGCATTGATCCTACCGCTCGCCGGGATGTGTGCGGTGATGCCGTGGGCCGAGGACGCTTGGCAGGCCATCCGGCCCGGAGCGATGGAAGTCTCGTCGAATGCCCCACGCACCCACCGGGTCTTGGTCCTGGATGCCTCGTTGAGCATGACGGCGAAACGCGATGGCAACACCCGCTTCGAAGAGGCCGTCAAGAAGCTCGAAGCGACCATCCAAGCGGCGAACCCTGGCGATGGCTTCTCGCTGATCGTGCTGGCGAATGGCGCCCAGGCCGTGGTGCCAGGGCCCTCGGTGGATACGGAAAAAGTGCTGACCGAGCTTCGCGCCGTCAAACCGACGCACGGCAACACCGAACTCCCCGCTGGCCTAGCAATGATCGCCGATACGCTGAGCCAATCGCCACGCTCTTTTCCACGTCGGCAGGTACTCCTGGTCACGGACTTGCAACGGAGCGCCTGGGCGGGCTTGCTTCCCAAACCTGACGGAACGGTTCCCGAGATCTGGCGTGGGGTGCTTTCGAAGTCCGAGTTTGCAGTCGTGGATGTCGGGACGACGGAGAGTGAGAATATTGGCATCGTGGACCTTTCCCTGCCGGACCCCGTCGCTCTCGTCGATGCCCCGGCGACGATCGTGGCGATGGTGCAGAACTTTGGCAAAACCGACCGCAAGAACATCCGGCTGGAACTCGTCCTCGGGCGGCCCTCGGTCACCGGACCTGACACCCTGATGCTGCCCGTGTTGCAGCGGCCCATCGAGACCTTGCCCGCCGGTCAACGCACCACCATCACCTTCTCGCTCGAAGGCAGTTCGCGCTTCCGTGAACCAGGCCTACACCTCGTCCAGTTGAAGATCCTCGATGGGGACATGCTCACCGCGGATGACACACGGACACTCGCAGTCGATGTGCGCGAGGCGTTGCCTGTGGTCCTAGTCAACGGCAAGCCGTCGCAAGACCCCTTGCAGCGAGCGAGCGAGTACTTGATGGAGGCCCTCGAACCAGGCGGCAAGCGCTTCCCCGGCAACCCGATGCGACCCAAGACGTTGACTTTGACGGAGTTCTCGGACCCGGCGCTGGGGGATTTGACCAACGTCGATTGCGTCTACCTGTGCGATGTGCCGACGCTCTCCCCCGCCCAACTGGGCAAGCTCTCGGCTCACTTGAAGCGTGGCGGTGGTGTGATTATTGGGTTGGGGCCGAATGCCGCGGCCAATCAGGAATGGTACAACCGTGTGCTGTTCGCCAACGGCGCAGGGCTTCTGCCGGGGGCCATCGGCGAAGTGAAAACAATCGCCAACGCTGATGACGCTGGCTTTCGTCTGGTGGCCGAGGATGACGGTTACCGACGGATGCCGCTCGCGGCGTTCCGGGATGACAATAGCCGGGCGGCTCTGACGACCGTGCCCTTTAAGAAGTACATCACCCTCGACGCCCCGACTGATGGCCGAGCACGCCGGGTCTTGTCCTTCATGTCCGGTGACAAGAAACCGACCGGCGAGAAGCCGACCCTCGACCCCGCGATGGTCGAGTGGAACCGTGATCGTGGCAAGGTCATCGTCTTCACCAGCACCTGGAACAACGAGTGGAACGACTGGCCCGTGTTGCCGACATTCTTGCCGTTCATCCACGAGTTAACCCGGCACGCCGCCATCACTGCCGATCGCCGAACGTTGCGAGTTCACGATACACTCGAAGAGTTCCTCCCGGCCACGAACGTCGGTTTACCCGCAAGCATTACCGGCCCCGAAGGCATCGTTGGCAACCAAACCGTCCTCGCGGGGGACGAGACGGGCATTGTCCGCTTCAGCGAAACGACTCTCGCCGGCCTTTACCGGGTCTCGGTGGGGAACCGCAAAGACCGACTCTTTGCTGTGAACACCCCCGAAACCACCACCGGTGGTGGCAGCGAATCCGATTTACGCCGACTCGAAGCGGCTGATTTGAAACCCCTCGGCAACATCACCGTCACGATCGACCCCACGGACCTCGCCGTCCTCGCCGGCAGCGATGGCCTCGTGACGCTGACACCCAAACCGCATGGCCCCGCCATCGCTCGGATCCTGTTGATCCTAGGCTTAGCTCTCATGATCCTCGAACTTGGCTGTGCCTGGTTCTTTGGCCCAGGACGCACCGGTTCCTTCGGCACCGCCGATGGCCGAGCGACGGGGGTAGTTGGTTGGGTCTTGGGTTTCCTGGCTCTTACGGTCTTGGCTGTCGGGGTGAGTTTGCTCGTGGTGGTGGGTCATGCGGAGATCACCGGGCGGCTTCTGGAGTTCGCCCCGGATGGCATCCGCACGGCTCTCGAACAGGCCATTGGTGTGCCTACCGCAGCCCCGGGCGAAGGGACGCGCTGGCGGCTGGAGCGGTCGAGTGTCTTCATGAAATCGGCCCGCGCGGACCAGCAAACCTTGCTCATGCTCGGTGGGCTGTTTGCCGTCGTCATTGTGCTGTTGTACCGCCGGGAAGCTCGAGCCACGGGAAGTTGGAGGAGCGTCGCGCTCCCCTTGGCCTTGCGGCTCGTCGCCACGGCCGTAGCCCTTTACCTTGTGCTGCCACAGACGCGGATCGCCTTTGACCGCGAGGGTTGGCCCGATGTCGCGGTACTCTTGGATGTCAGCGGCAGCATGGCGACCACCGACCCTTACCAAGACCCTGAGCTTCGTGCCGCGGCCCAGAAACTGGCGGGCTTCGAGAACCTGGCCCAGGCCGATCGCTTGAAGCTAGCGAAGCTCTTGGTGCTGAAATCGGAATCCGATGTCTTGCGGCGATTACTGGACGAGAAGCAGGTCAAAGTCCACATCTACACGATTTCCGAGCAGGCCCGGCTGGTGCAGGCTTGTCTCGAACCGGCGGACCTCGAAGCGGGGCGGGCGGCCATCGAGAAGCTGACGCCCGAAGGCGAAAGCTCTCGCCTGGCAGATGGCGTTCAAGCTGTTTTGAAAGCCTTCCGCGGTGGCTCGCTCGAATCGATCATCTGCTACACCGATGGTGTCATTACGCATGGTGAAGGCTGGGAAAAAGTGGGCCGGGATGCCGCGCGTGCCGGGGTGCCGCTCTACCTCGTCGGCATCGGCGAGAACCGTGAGCCTCCCGATGTTTCGATCTCAGATCTTAAGGTCGAAGATGTCGTCTTGAAGAACGATGAACTGATGTTCGAAGCCCGCATCTCGGCCAAGGGGTTTCCCGGCGGGCCAAATGCCAAGCCGATGACTGTGCCAGTGATCCTTTACGAACGCCAAGGCGAGAAACTCGTCGAACTGGCCCGCCAAACGGTCCCCCTCGACCCCTCCGGTGCCCCGGTGCCTGTGAAGCTCTCGACCATCCCCGCGGAAGCTGGCGAGAAGACTTACGTCCTCGATATCCCTGCAGTCCGCGAAGAGACCGAGGCCGGGAACAATCGCCTCGAACGCACGGTCCTCGTGACGGAAAACAAGAAGCTCAAAGTCCTGTACATCGACGCTTACCCACGCTACGAGTTCCGCTTTTTGAAGGTGCTTTTGGAGCGAGAGAGCGACGCAGTCGTCGGCAATAAATCCATGGACTTAAGTTCGATCTTGCTCGATGCCTCGCCTGGATACGCCGAGCAAGACAAGAGTGCCTTACGGACCCTGCCGACTAAGACGGAACTCATGGTCTACGATGTCGTGCTCTTCGGCGACGTCGACCCGGCGAACTTGAGCCGCAACACCTTCCTCAACGACCTCGCCGAGTTCGTCCAAGTCAAAGGTGGCGGGTTGCTGTTCCTGGCCGGGACTCAATCGAATCCCTCGAAGCTCTTCGGCACGCCGCTTGGTTCGCTGCTGCCCATCATCCCCGCCGAGGTCTCGAATGCCACGGACCCGGCTGCGCTTTTGGTTGAAGGCTACCGCATGAAACTGACCCCCTATGGCCGCTCACACCCGCTGATGCGGCTCACTGCCGAGGAGACCGAGAACACCAAGACCTGGGCGAGCTTGAAGCCGCTGTTCTGGTCCGCAGGGAACTACAAACGCAAGGCCGCTGCCGAGGTTCTCGCCACGCATCCCGACAAACCGGCGGAAGGCTATCCCGGTGAGAATCACCCGCTGGTGTTGCAGCAGTTCGTCGGGGCAGGGCGGGTGATGTTCTTTGGCTTCGATGAGAGTTGGCGCTGGCGGTATCGGTCGAGCGAAGAGAAGTACAACCAGTTCTGGATGCAAGCGGTCCGGACGTTGTCTCGCAGTCGGGTGACTCGTGCCGAGGTCCGCACCGACAAGCAGACTGCGTATCGCCGCGATGAACCGATCCGTGTCACCGTCCGCTTCCCGGACGATGCTCCAGCTCCTGCCGCTGAGGCCCCGATCAAAGTGCAAATCGAACGCTCGGGCAAGACCGCCGAAGTTCAGAACGTGACACTCTCGAAAGTTGAGGGGACACGCTCGACGTACCAAACCCTGCTGACCCGCACGCCCGAAGGGGACTACAAGTTCACCCTCACGGAACCGAGCGTCACTGGCTCCAAGCCCCGTGCCACCGCCAAAGTCCTCCCGCCGCCCGGCGAACGGGACCGCATTGACATGAACAAGACCGAGATGCTCCGAGCCGCCACCGAAAGCCGTGGCAAGTTCTACACCCTCCTGGACGCCAACAAACTCCTCAGCGACCTCCCCGACGCGGTCCGCGTGCCCCTGAACCAACCCGTGCCTCCCGTGGCCGTGTGGAACCACGCGGGGATGTTCGCCCTGATCCTCAGTCTGTTCGGCCTCGAATGGATCCTCCGACGTCGCACCCGGCTGATGTGACAAGAGAGGGCACCGTTCCGGGGTCATGCGAGTCACGCGTAATAGCCATCAAACGAAAGCAGGCGGGAATTTCTCCCGCCTGCTTTCGTTTCGGAACCAAGTGCGGTTACTGTTTCTTCTCAGGCTCAGCAGCAGGTGCTGGGGCAGCTGGGGCTTTTGGTAGCGGGAGTGGGAACTTCTGAAAGAGGGCGTTCACGTCGTCCGCTTTGCCGGCGAGCAGGTGGTAGGCGACGGCGAAGCGGGTTTTGAGGTCCGCGTCTGTCTCAGTCTCCGAGGCTTTCTTCAACGAATCGACCAAGGCACCCGTCGTGAGCTTGCCGTAGTTCTGAATGTGCTGAATACCTCGTTCGAGGGCTTTGAGCCGAAGCGGAGCAGGGCGAGCGCCAGTGAGGGCCACGGCCAGCAAGTCTTGTTGGCTTTCGGCACTGGCGATGCGTCGGACTGCCTCGATGGCGTTGTCAGCGAGTTCGTCCTCTCGCAGAGCGGCCCGCAGTGCCGTCTCGGCGGGTCGGACATCGTACCCTGGGATTTCGCCCGTCGCGATCCGCCGGAGATACTCAACCGCGAACTTGGCTGCACGCTTCTTCTGTTCGGGTGAAGTCGGCAGGTTGGCAGGGTCTGAGACGCTCTGGCGAAGTTCTTCGGCCAGCGACTTCGACGAGTAGCTTTCCCCGATGACAGCAAACCCACCGATCGTGCGAGCCAGTTTGTTCAACTGCTCCTCGGCCAATGGGTCTTTGGCGATGTCTTGTGGGATACCAAGCATCTCGCCATCAAGTCTGCTCAGCATCTGGTCGACGAGTTCGCGTTTTTGCGGGGTGATGGCGGCATCGAGTTCTTCGATGATTCGCTTCAATCCATCGGGAGGCAGCTTGGAAGTCAACGTGGCAAACTGCGGGTTGGCGAGCACAACGCGAGTCTTCGCATCAAAGGACTTGAAGGTGTTCGGCGAGGACTCGGGCGTAATCGGGTACTCCGCAGCTAGGGCCGCGTAGGTCAGTTGTGGCAGACGTTGGCTGAAGCGAGTTTGCAGGTCAGCGGATTGCGGCAAACCTGAGTTGTTGACCAACCGTTCGAGGCGAGCCAATCGCAAGTTGAAAAGCTCACCCAGCCGTTGGTCGCGGATGATCGCCGTCTGTGCTTTGGCGGCGACGGGATCGGTCGCGGGCTTTCGGGGGTCGTTGAAAAATGGCGGCGGGACTTCCAGAGATGAGGTTTCCGTGACCGCGATTTGCACCGCGAGCCGCAGCAAGAGGTCATCAAAGGGAACTGGTGGGGGGTTGTTCGACGAGGCTACCACGAAGATCGGGCGAGAGCCGAGCATCGGACGGACCTGCGTCAGGGTATCCCGGAGTTCCAAGTTCGTGACATGGCGATCAACGAAGACCATGTCCACATCGGCGGCACGGCTCAAGCGACTGGCCAGTTCTTTGCCCGTGTTCACATGCTCGACACCATAGCCGAGCCCACGAAGTTGGCTCGCCAGTTTCTCAGCACGGTTATCGTTCGGGTCAGCAATGATCGCCCGGCCCGTTTCCTTAGCACCGGCTGGAGCACCATCGACCGAAGCCGAGCGACGAAGAATATCAATGACCTTGGAGTTCGAGGCTGGAGCCGCACCTGGCACACGTAAGAGACCAATCGCACAGGCCAGTTGCACGCGGGCATCGGGGTAATCCAGCCCTTTGACGAACGGAGCCGGGCGGTTCGGCGAAGCTTGCGAGGCCGCGTTCTTGTCGGCACGGGCCGCGAGAACTTGGGCGAGGCCCAAGGCGACGGCCGTTTGCTTCTGAGCCATGGCCCGTTCGAAGAAGCGGTTGAGATTGTCCGAAGGCCAAGCGGCGAGGAGTTGGAACAGATCGGGGCTAGCGGACGCGAGTTCGCCGAACTGGGCTTTCTCGATGGCTCGTTCCATCGTGATGCTCAAGAAGGCTTCCTGAGCGGGGATGTCATTCGGGCTGCGTTCCAAGGCCCATTTCAGGTTGCGTAGGCCGTAGTAATCACTGGCTTGCAGGCGAGTCGCCTCGATCGGTGTGACCGTCATCTTGCCAGCGTCCCAGTTCCACAACCGGACTTTCTCACCACTGCGGAAGGTTGCAGTCTTGGACACCATCGGCTGGCAGGACTTCACGATCTCCGCGGTCGCTGAGCGTCGGGCCATCGTGCCGCCCGTGAGCGCGTTCAGAATGTCCGTGGCAAAGGCACGTTTCGCGGCAGACTCAGGGCTTTTGTCGGAGGCGAAATACCACAAAATCGGTGTGTAATCCGTGTCCGGAGACGACATCAAGGTGAGCGAATCCGGCCGGTTGACGATGGCTTTGACGATCCCGAGCCGCAGATCCGAGTCCAGGTTTTCGGAGGCGATCAAGAAGCCAGGCAGTTGCTCAGGGTTCAGTTTGCCGAGTGCCGTGAGGATGCCGGCTTTCAGCGGCAGTTCCGTCGAAGTGCGTAAGGCATCGACCATGACCGGGACAACAGCGTCGCCGCTGAGTTTCAGTTGTTGCTCAGCGTAGAGCCGTTCTTCGAGCGACTCACCGAGGTTACGCACGAACTTGGCGATGCGAGCCGGGTCTTGGTAGAACTTTTTGTTCGTCTCTTCGGCTTTCTTGATGATGTCTTCGACGGTCTTTTTGCCCTCGGCTTGGGCCGAGGCGTTATCGGACCAAATCGGGATGTTCCGGAGCTTCAGAAAGACCGTCGTGTCTTTCTTCGAAAGCGCCATAATGTCGGCGTCAGTAGGGTTCGAGTTGAGGAAGCGTTTGAGCGTCTCCGCGGCCACATCGAAGCGGCCATCGCGGATTTCGTCTTGAGCTTGTTGGAACAATTCGGGCGGCGTCTTGGGCTTCTCAGGAACTGCGCCAGGTGCGGCAGCGGGTTCCTGGGCCAGACCCAAAGTCGTGGTGCCAGCCACGAGAGCGGCGATGGTCGCGGTGCGGCCCAGAGCTTGACGGAATTTCACCGGCGATCTCCTGCGGGTGTGTCGGTCGGGGGGGAACTTCCGAATTTAGAAATTGTGCGCAAGTCGGGGCCAGTTAGCAATCGACTTCTGCAGCAACGAGGTCTTCATAACGCTCCCGACGACGGATTAATCGGTGCGTACCACCTGAGACGAGGACTTCTGCCGCCCGAAGCCGAGCATTGTAGTTCGAAGCCATGCTCATGCCGTAGGCGCCGGCGCTGAAGATGGCGAGCAAGTCATCTCGTTGCATCTTCGGCAAATTCCGCGCCTTCGCCAGGTAATCCCCCGATTCGCACACCGGCCCGACAACGTCCTGCGCGAACGTCCCCGGAATCTCGGCCTCGAAGTTTTCCGGTTTCTCTGGCACTTCCGCACGCGGGTTCACGGGCCAGATCCGGTGGAACGAATCGTATAATGTCGGGCGGATGAGGTCGTTCATGGCCGCATCTTGGATGACGTAATGCTTGCCGCCCGTGTCCTTGTTGAAGAGCACCTTACTGACGAGTACTCCAGCATTGCCCACGATGAAGCGGCCCGGTTCGAGCACCAGTTGGCAACCGGTCTCACGGACCGCCGGGAGAATCGCCTCCGCGAAGGCCGTCGCGGGGAGGGCTTCCTGGCCACGGTAGTGGATACCGAAGCCGCCACCCATGTTGAGGAACTGGATGTCGTGCCCTTGTTTGCGGAAGGCGTTGATGAGTTGCACGGCTTTGGCGCCGCCGGCCTGGTAGGGGTCGGCCTTCAAGATCGGCGAGCCGAGGTGCATGTGAAGCCCGACGATCGCCAGCCCCGGGTGGCCGACGGCCTTCGCTGAGACTTCAAGGACACCTTCGATATCGAGGCCAAACTTAACACCTTTGACGCTTGTATCAGTCTTGGCGTGCGTCTTGGGCGGCAGGTCCGGGTTCACTCGCAAGGCGACAGGAGCCTTCTTACCCAGGCTTTTCGCCACATCGCCGAGGCGGAACAACTCTTCTTCACTTTCCACATTGAAGAGCATCACCCCAGATTCCAGCCCGTAACGCATCTCCTCATCGGACTTGCCAACGCCTGCAAACACCGTCTTGGCCTGCGGACCACCGGCTTTCAGGGCCTTGTACAACTCCCCACCGGAGGTCACATCGAAGCCCGCGCCGTTTTCGGCCATCAGCTTGCCGATCGCCAGGTTGCCGTTGGTTTTGACGCTGTAAGCGATGATCGGCTTGGCTTCCGCGAAGGCGGTTTGGATCGATTTCAAATGGTGCAGCAACGTCGCTTGGCTGTAAACGAAGACCGGCGTGCCATACTTGGCAGCAATCTCCCGGAGGGGGACTTCTTCGCAGAAAAGTTCACGGTTCTGGTAGTGAAAATGGTCCATAAGATTCGTCGAAACCCTGTGCTGGTAATGTTCTATCAGTTTAGCAAAAACCCTCTGCGATCCCAGACTACTGCCGCCTTGGATCGCCCATTGGAAGCCGAATGCCGCAGACTTTCCGGATTTGTAGGTCGAGTCGAGCCTTTGCGAGGCTCGACAGTGCACACGCCCAGCGACTTCGACACACAACTTGCGATTGCGATTTTGTCGGGCCTCGTCGCAAAGCCTCCTCCACCGCGACCTACAGGTGAGGAGTTTCGCCAGCCAGGCCTTCATGGACCACTTTCTCAGGAACTTTCGGAGTGTGCTAGGGTCTAATACGTGGATGTTCTCTCCTGGATTTGGAAAGTGGGTGTCTCATGTTCCGGATGCGTTCTCTAGGTTGGATTGGCTTGATGGTTGGGTTCATGGTTCTGACCAGTTGGGATAACTTCGCGCTGGCTGGCGCACGGGAAGATGCCGCCAAGGCCCTTGATGACTTGAAGAACGGCAAAGACACCAAGACGAAAGTGGATGCCCTCGACACGCTCGCAAAACTTGGCCAAATCCAGAAGTCGTTGATCACGGCCGCTGTGCCCGAGATGATGAAGAGCCTCGAACACAAGGAAGCCTCGATTCGCGCTGCTGGAGCGAAGGCCGTTGGCATGATCGACCCAGACGCCAAGGAAGTCGTGCCGATCTTCCTCAAAATGGTGAAAGAGGACAAAGACGAGAATGTGAAACTCGGTGCGATCCAGGGCCTCGGCTACATGGGCAACAATGCCAAAGCCGCGATCCCCGACCTGAAGAAAATCGTCAAAGACGAAGACAAGAAGAGCAAACTCGGCCGGGCCGCCCAACAAGCTCTTCGCGTCATCACGCCCAAGAAGAACTGATCCATGTCCGACAGCCCTGGAATTGCTAGACTCTGGAACACCACACGATTCTGGAGTCTAGCTGATGCTGCGAGCACTTCTGACCTTCTGCATCTTGAGTTCGACGGCTTTTGCTGCGGATCAATGGCCAAGCTGGCGAGGTCCGACGGAGAACGGCGTCGCCGCCGCGGACGCCAAACCGCCGCTGACCTGGGATGAAACCAAAAACATCAAGTGGAAAGTACCTCTCCCCGGCTACGGCAGTGCCACGCCGATCGTCTGGGGCGAGCGCATCTTTGTGGTGACCGCCGAGAAGACCGACCGTGTCGCGAAACCGGACGAGCTGCCAAAAGCGGCTGAGAATCTCGAGCAGAAAACCGAGCGGCCCAAGCACTTTTACCGCTTTCTTGTGATGTGCTTCAACCGCACGACAGGCAAACCCATCTGGTCGAAGGTCGCTGCGGAGCGAGTGCCACACCAAGGCCACCATGAAACGAACTCCTATGCCGCCAGCTCCCCGACCACCGATGGCAAACGGCTCTATGTCTCCTTCGGGTCGTTCGGCATCTATGCCTACGATCTCGATGGAAATCTCATTTGGAACCGCGATCTCGGTGCGATGCAAACCCGGCTCGGTTGGGGCGAAGCCGTGACACCAGCACTCCATGGCAACTCGCTCGTGCTCAACTGGGACCAGGAGACGAATGCCAAAGTGATCACACTCAATGCCACCACGGGAGACACGATTTGGGAAGCGAAACGCGACGAGAAGACGACGTGGAGCACGCCCAAGATCGTCGAGCATGCGGGCAAGACGCAGGTCATCATGAATGGCACCCGCATCCGCAGCTACAACCTGGCCGATGGCAAAATCCTCTGGGAAACCGGCGGGATGACCTCCAACCCGATCCCGATGCCGCTGGTGGATCAGGGCGTTGCGTATGTGATGTCTGGCTATCCTGGTAACGCCGCTGTCGCGGTGCCGCTCGATTCCATAGGTGACGTTCCCGATTCGAAAGTCATCTGGCGCTACGGCAAGGGAACACCATACGTCCCATCGCCAGTCCTCGTCGACGGCCGCCTTTACTTCACGAGCAAGAACAGCGAGATGCTCACGATCCTGGAGGCGAAGACCGGCAAACCGCTCCTCGAAGCCGAACGACTGCCCAACTTGAAACAGATCTACTCCTCGCCCATCGCTGCCGCGGGCAGGCTCTACTTCGTTGATCGGAGTGGGACCACTCTGGTCATGAAGGCCAGCGACAAAGTCGAAGTCTTGGCCACGAACAAACTCAACGACGCGATCGATGCCTCCCCGGTGGCCGTTGGCAAAACGCTCTACCTCCGCAGCAACAAATTCCTCTACGCCATCGAAGAGTGATTCTGATGAACAAGTTCATGGCATTGGTGCTGTGCGCGTTGGTCCCGGCTGGCGATTCAATTGGCCAGTCCGACCAGCCAAAGGCCAAGCCGCCTGTACCCTCCTTTGATCGCGTGGTGACACTCATCGATTCAGGAGTCACTTCCGCGGCGGTCAGCCTCGGTGACCTCAACGGCGACGGCCATGCGGATATCGTCCTGTCCACAGGCCGTCATTGGGCTGCGCCACTTCGGCTGTATCTCAACGACGGTAAAGGCCAGTTCCCGTCGGCCAAGACCATCGGCGACAAGCCCTACAAAAGCTACGGCGTCCCATTGGCTGACCTCAATGGCGATGGCCACCTTGACCTTGTCGTCGGCACCGATCAAGGGGACGTGAAGCCTTACTTCTTCAACGATGGCAAAGCCAAATTCACCTTGGCAGGCACTTTCGGCGAGAAGACTTTAGCGACCCGCAACATCGCCCTTTGGGACCTCAACGGCGATGGCAAAATCGACATTGTGGTCGTGAGCCGAGGCGACGGCAACTTCTTGTATCTCAATGACGGCAAGGGCCATTTCCCCACCGGCAAACCTATCGGTTCGGGCAAAAGCTCCACGATCACGGTGGTGGTCAAAGACCTGAACGGCGACGGCAAACCGGACTTGGTCTTGGCCAACCGGGATGGTCAGCAGTGTGTCGCCCATCTGAACGACGGCAAAGGCGGCTTCGAGGCTGCGATTCCCTTCGGCCCGGAGAAAGCAGACACCCGCGCGATTGCGCTGGGTGATCTCGATGGCGACGGCCACCTGGATGTCGTGGCATCGCACCTCAAGCAAGGGAGTTTCATTTACTTCGGCGATGGTAAAGGCCGTTTCCCCAAAAAGCGAGCTTTCCGCCCCGAGACGGACAGCTCGTACTCCCTAGCCATCGCAGACATGAACGGCGACGGCCACCTCGACGTCATCGCTGGGAACACGAACCAAGCCAGTGCCGTCTATTTCAACGAAGGCCAAGCCAAGGGATTTCAAGAACTCCGATTCGGGTCATCCAAAGGCTCCACTTACGGCCTCGCCATCGGCGACCTCGATGGCGACGGCTCCTCCGACATCGTCGCCGCCCGAACCGATAGCCCCAGTGCGATCTACTTCGGCGACTTGCAAAAATAGTTAGTTATTTTCACCCTTGGTAAAGGTTGTGAAACAAGGCTCACATCGAGACCTCACGACTTTGAGAGTATCGGAGAGCTTACCTCTGCTCAGAAATGAAGGGAGTGAGTATCGAAACTCAAGCCCTCAAGATGCAACCGATTCAATAATAGTTTTGATTTCGCTGGCAGACTTGAGTATTTCTGCTACTGTCGCTGACACTTCCTTGATGCGGTTGTAATACCTACGTATAAGACCGGGTTCCCGTTCCGTTTTCGAGAGTTCGTCTGTGATCCGCCCCAACCCATCATTGAGATCGGATTTGTCGGCTATTGCCAACCCTGAATCGTCAACAGTCTTACGGGCTTCGATCAGAATTTTCTTGAGTTCCTCGCTCATCATTGCATTCATGACCGAAGTGTTAAACGCTGTTATATCCCTAGCGTTGACAGATCCTGAGCCCACTACTCCTCCGACAGCATTGCCATTTACTGTGTTCATATCACCCATTGTAACATCTCCAAAATGATTGTTAACGACAATTGTAGGTCCACCATGTTTTTTTTGATATTCACGAATCAAGGATTCAATGTCACCGTTGTTAAATGACGAACTTTTGCCACTCATGAATTCTCGATATTGCTTAAGAACGTCAGGGTGCTCTTCTGAAAATTGACGCAAAAAATCTTTGCTGCATGGATGTTGTTCCATTAGAGATTTTTTCGTGACCCGACGCTTCCCGGATTTCAATACTTCAACTAGACTTGAGCCCGCTGTCAGATGCTCTCGCTGCAAAAACTCAAGCACAAAATCACGATAGTACTCTTGATGATTTGCAGCGATAGCTCGTCGAACCATCCACTTCGGGACTAAGACTATCGGTTTGCCCTGGTAGGATGGCAAATTGAAATATCTGCTGGTCCAACCGTTGATCTGTTCATCCCAAGCCGGTCCAGCAGCCACTTGTCTTGTCGTGATCTTGTAATTTCTACACTGTTGATCAGTAAAATCCGCCAGCCTTTTCATTATTATATTTGTCGTTATGTCAGATATTTTATCCTCTGAGATTCCGGGTATCAGAAGCTCGCAATCACTCAAGTCTTTCAGCATTCCTGTTTGTACTGCGAGACTTTCCTTTAGTCGTTCATAAATGGCATTTGATTGCATACGCCCGACACCCCTACCGTTCGATTGCTTGCTAGAGACACCGAAGCGTGTTTCATTCGGTTCGTTAAGCATATTGAGCAGCCCCTGTCCCTTGCGATCCTTTTTTTGGCGGATGCAATCCACTACCGTGGAAAAAAAATCTACCACAAGATTATTACAGTCGATGGCAGTCGTGTTTTGGCAAATTTTAAAAGAATAAGGGTCGATGTATAATGGCAAATCTGTCTGGAGGAGTATGTCGACGAATTCTAACTCGCACTGTGATTTCCCAATCCCAAATTGTTCCGAAAAACGTGGACAAGAAGTTTTCATAGACAATCGCCTCGCAGATTTGTTTTACACATTGAACTGCCTGATTTGCAAATGGTGTGCCAATCAAGGATTTAGAGTTCTGATTTTATTTAAGCTCGTATAGAAGACTTTCCATCAGATTTCTCACCCATTTCTGCTGTTAAATGCCAAAAAGTGTCCAGTCACTTTTCGAATATCAGTCTCTGTTTTGGCAGTTATGGCAGCAAGTTCACTGCCGAAATGACCGGAGGCATAGCATCTGATCTCTCCTCAATACCTACCTGACTTGAAGAAAAAAGAAGTTCATTGTGTGGGCATCGACAAAATCCCCCAAGACCCCTTCACGAGCAAGGATGTCACCTACCGCCTCGTGGGGAAAGGCTACGTCATGTATAGCTTCAGCCGGGATCAAAAAGATGGCGGTGGCCCAGGGCCTGACAGCAACGACATTGGCTTTCGTGTTCCGCTCGCTCCTCCGGTCCTCAGACCACCGATGCCCGTTGAGGAACCTCAACCCTAGTTGTCCGCGTCGGGGATTGGAGACGTCCGCTCGCCGTGGCGGTAGCGTTCGAGTTGCCGTTTGTAGTGGAAGTTGTTGCGGTCTTCTTGAATCAACGTCTGCATCAGTTGCTGGGCTTCCTGCCGTTGATTGAGGCGGAAATGGACTTCGGCGAGGCATTCCCGGTAGTGACGTTGTTGGGGTTGGGCTTTGACAGCTTCTTGGGCGTACTTGAGAGCCGTACCCAGTTCACGATCACAGCCTGCCGCGAGCCAGGCCGCGGAGTGCTTGGCCCAGGCACTTTGGGGATGTTCTTTCACGAGAGTGGTGTAGTTGTTCCAGAGTTTACGGAAGAGTTCGTCGGCCTCAGTTTTGCGATTCTGCTTTTCTAACTCAGGCACCATCCCGATCACTAAGTCACTCATGGATGGCGCCACATTCAGACAGTCTTTGGCCATCCTCATGGCGGCTTCGACTTTGCCAGCTTTCAGCAATCCGCGCGCTTCATGCCCGCGAATCCCTTGGGGCACCGTGATGTAGGCATGGCCCTCAATGTAACTCACCCCTGGTGTCCGCAGCAAGTAATGCAAGGATTTGCGTTGAGCGAGAGCGGCGGAGTCGAAGTCTTTGGCAATCACACTCGCCCGCGCGACTTGGTTCCAGACATTGCCGATGAACAGCTCAGGCATCCAACCACACTGACGAATGGATTCTGCCACCCGACGAGCATCGACGAGTTGACCACGGTTCAAGAGGTGTTCCAAGAATCGCCCTCGCACCCGCGCACTCCCTAGTGGCACCCAGTGAGCTTGTTCGAGGTGTTTCTCACCTTCTTCCCGTTGGCCAGCTTGGATCAACGCCTGCCCTGCCAGATACAGAAGAATAGGGTTTCCAGGGTGTTGTTGGTGGCCGACTTTCAGCCAGCGTGCTGCAGCGGGAGCATCTTGGGCTTCCAATAGCCACTCCCCTAACACCTGCCAGAAGCGGTAGGTCTCATCCGTGCCGAACACCCAAGACCGATGCCCGCGGCCGCGAACTCGTACCGCGTAGTCATCGACTGTGATCTCAAGGGGGTTCTTGGCGAAATGCTCAGCCACAGGCAACATCACGGCCAGGGCGGCTGTCACCTCGCCTCGTGCGCGAAGCAGTGCTCCGAGTGTGAGAGCATGAACCTTGGCCGATGGCGAGTTCGCTTCGGGACTCGACTTCCGGAGGGTGCTGATGAACCGTTCCGAAACCTCCGCCGGAGCCTGACCCGCGAGAGCTTTGCGGATCTGCCCCATCGTCTCTGCTGTCGGCGGGGCGGCGCTCGAGAAGAGTTGCCGCCAGAGATACTCAGCATGTTCGGCGTCGTCTTGGAATACCACTTCAAAGGCATCTTGAGCGATGCTCTGCGAGCCGCGGTCCCGATCGGTTTTGAGGAGGTACTGGCCATGATGTTTGCAGGCCAGTTCGTAGAGTCCGCTGCGCATCTCAGCTCGTAACAGTTGCACGAGGTGATCTTCGCTTCGTGAGTTTGTTGTGATCTGTTCTGCCACCCGCTCGAACAGTTCCGTGGCCTTGACCGTGTCCCCGAGCTGCGCAAGTATTCGACCTCGACGAGCGGCGTAGAGTGGCTCGAGAGCCGGGTCCACTTCGCCGCGATCGACCTTCGAGCGATGGTCTAGGATGTCCAGGGCTTCACGAAAGCGCATTTGGGCAAAAAACAGATCCGCGAGCATTTGTGGGGCATTGCGGTTCTCCCGCATCCGCTCGATGGCGTCCGCGCTACGATCGTTCAACAACAGTGCCATCGTGGGCGGGTCGATGGGTGTGCGGTTGGTGCTTGTGTTCGTCGATTCTCTCTGGCTTTCAAGAAGCAACTCGACTTTCTTCACCTCACCAGCTCTTTGGAAACGGAAGGCTTTCAACCCTTCGTAACTATTGACCTGAACTGGCGTGCGCTCGGCGAGCATTGCCCACGATCCAGATTCTTCCAACAAGGCATCAATGAGTTCACGCAGCGCGGCGTCCGATACTTCCAGCTTTCGCGCGAGGTTGTAGGCGTCCGTCTGGCGATCTGCGGCTTGGTAGAGAAACACGAGCATGAAGTCGCGTTGTTGGAGCAACGCACGCTTCAAGGGGATTTCAGTTTCGTACTCCGCGATGATCGGCTTGAGCCTGTTCCGCATCCTTAGGAATTGGATGTAATCCAAAACACCCTCTTGCGAGCGATTCAAGGCATTGAGCGCCAACAGGGCCTCGGCTTCGTCCCATTTCTCCGCGACGATTCGCCGGGGGACTTCGTTTCGCAGTGCGAATGCCAAGTGAGTTGTCAGCTCCGCACTCGGCGGGTTGGGGCGAAAATCGGTGTGAGGCTGCATCAATCGACTGAGCGCGGCCGTGCCATGTTGGCCTTGTTTCAGAAGGGCATCGATGGCATTTTTTTGAGTCTTTTCGTCGCCTGATTGAAACTGTCGAATCTCCCGGATCACGGCTTCAGGAGTATCGGCGTAATAGCCCGAGTTGAACTTTTCCAGAATGGACTTGGCCCGTTCGGCGATCTCGGCTTGCGGATGATGCACCGCCGCTTCAATCTTCTTGCGGGCGGGTTCACCCATCTTCCATAGCTTCTGGGTGGCCTCCTCACGCAGCATAAACTCCGGATGGCCCATACGCTCGATCAACTCAGCGACCGTCGGCTCGGCAGCCAACGTCACCGACCCCAAGAGCCAAAGACCCACCGCTACCCAGGTACGCACGATCGCCCCCTCTCATACCTCCACCATGGTACACGAATCGCCAACCGACCCGCAAGCCCGAGAAAACGGGGAACGGTGTGCGATAGAACATATTTGCACCATGCCGGACTTCTCGCCGAATCTCGAGGATTCTGTTTCGTCAGAACCTTCGACTACAATCAGTGGAATCATGGCAAAACGACGCAAATCTCAACCGGGACCGTTTCTCCTCCACGCGGAGTTGTTACCGGAACGAATCCCGGACCGAAGCGAGTATCCGTTCAACCTGCCCGCTCTCCGAGGTTTCTCGAAGTTCGACTTCCATCCCAAAGTCACATTTCTGGTGGGCGAGAATGGTGCTGGGAAATCGACGCTGCTCGAAGCGTTTGCAGTTGCGTTTGGTCTCAACCCCGAAGGTGGCAGCCAGAACTTCCATTTCAACACCCGAGCTTCGCACTCCCATCTTTGCGACGCCCTGCGGCTCGCCAAGACGATGAAACACTGCGGTGACAGCTACTTTCTGCGTGCCGAAAGCTACTTCAATTTGGCCAGCAACATCGAGGAACTGGACCGTGAGCCGAGCTTGGCCCCGAAGATCATCGACTCCTATGGTGGAGTATCGCTCCATGAGCAGTCGCATGGCGAGTCGTTCTTTGCACTCTTCAGCCACCGGCTGCGTGAGCATGGGATGTACTTCTTCGACGAGCCGGAAGCTGCACTCTCACCACGTCGGCAATTAGAGTTTTTGGTAGTGGCCCGTCACTGTGTTGATGATTTTTCGATCAACTCAAGAACCGTCCAAGGGTGATCTTCAATCCCTGCCCTCATTGCTGGGGTCATTTTCAGAGTCGAATGCACTCGGCAGAAATTGTAGTACGCAAACTGCAAAGCAAGTGCGTAAGAGTGGTTGTCCCACTTCTTGCTGAAGGCATTCGTCAAGCGGGTCATCCGGCGGTTCTGCATCCGAATCGTCAGGTTGTGGCGCTCAACGTGTGACGTTGAAATCCTGTCTTCGTCGGGTTCGCCTTGGCGAATCGTTTTCGTAGTGCCAATGACTTCTCCAGGCGAGTAGCGGCCTTCGTCTTTAGTGGCGAATTGCTTCACAACTTGGGCAAAGTCAGCATCTGGTAGCGATGACGGGATCGCGGTTGCGTACGGCTTGTAGCCGTCGGTGCTGACCTGGAATCGGCCCATTGTGGCATTGGCCAACTTGGTGGCGAAGAACTGCGTATCCTCAGCGGTTCGAGTACCGAGATGCCAAGCAAGGATCAACTTCGATTCTCGCTCGATAGCAGTGAAGCAGTAGGCATCTCCAACGTCTGCCAAGTCTGGATGCTTACTCAGGCGAGTCTTCTCCTTCATACCAACGAAGCCCCAGATTTCGTCACACTGCACATCGACGACGGGCAGGTTCTTGATGCGGCCTTCAAGAAGCACTTCGCAACGTTCGCCGACCAAGACGACAAGATCAAGAACCGTACCACGATTGATCCCAGACAGGCGGGCTGTGGCACGAATCGAGACTCCTTCCAAGATCATCCTGAGGCAAGCTACTGCGTCTTCAATCGAGATGCGCATCGTACCAAGTGGATTTGCAGCGATGTCCGTGACGGTCTTCTTGCAAACAGGGCATTGAAAGCGCTGATTGCCCTTTCGGTCCTTGCCGAACTTCCTTGCGTCAACTTGGCAAGCAGGGCATTTCACGCAACACACTCCAGATAGCTTCAACACAGTAGTAGCTATTATGCTTGACTGAGTTCGTTTGTCAAGCTGCATTTGACGTAGTTACGCAAAGTGAAGCGAGTCGCTTCACTGACGTGTTGTGAATTGCAACGCTGAATTCTCCGGACCGCGATGGGTAATAGAACCTGAGCGGAGGTATTACCTCCGCTCAGGCATCTTGACTACTACGCTTACATCACCCAGACCCAGATCGGGAAGACAAAGTCTTCACCATCGTGGCGGTAGATGTAGCGTTTAGCTCGCCAGTGCCACACGCGTGGCACGCGAATCCAACGTTTCACCAAACGACGCTTACCCATTGGTAAACTCCGTACGGGAAAATGGTGCAGGAGACTTGAATTCGGCAGTTCGAGACGTGATAATCGCAGAGTTCTCTGCTCTGTCGTTTCACGATGGACTGCCCCGACTGACGCTCCTGCGTCATCACGGGAATCACGCCCTGGAGATTGCCGTCTCTAGGGCGTGATTGTTTCTAGCCCTCTTGGGAACCTTCTTGAGGAAGTGGTTCGCCCGCAGAGGGTTGTTGGTTTTGTACTCTCTTCCGCCATTCGTTTTTCCCGTTTGGCAATCTTCGGTTCTCGTACGTCCCTTCTGGGGAATTGGCGAAGTGAGTTCGCAAAGAGCCTTCAGAGATTCCGGTTGCTGCGGAAAGATCGGCAACCAGCACCCATTCGTTCTGGTTCTTCTCGAAGAACTCCGTCACAAGCTGACGATGAGACTTCTTTTCGGGGTCGGTGTATGGCAAAAGTCTCTGATGCGGGCTTCCCGTTGGGCGCTCGGAAAGTGTTAGAACCTTCCCATCGCCCTGCTCGATTCGGCCCTCACTTTTCAGCGCGGAAATCGTCGACGTTAATATGCGAACTGGCGAAGCGGAACTCGTTGCAAACTTTCCAGCAAGCGCGTTGATAATCTCGTGTGTAGTGAGTCCTTTAGGGTGGTTTTTCAAAAGCAACTCGATTGCTTCCGTGGAACTCAGATGGGCGTAGACGTTGTTGCTCGAATTTGTTGAAACCTGCTGCGGTTTCTCGGGTTGACTCGGAATGGGGTCAGATGTAAGCCAGTCGCCCACTTTTTTCCGAATCTCTTCAACGGCTTGGGTCTTGAATGGTTCAGGGATTTTGAGAATTTGGACACGAACCACATCACATGCGCTTTTGATGGATTCAGAGGCTATTTGCACGTCGGAGATGGCTTTTTGCAGAGCGGCCAAGGCATCCACACTCATGACGCTTCTCCAGAATTGTGTTGACGAAAACAGTAAAAATGGTAGAATGCAAGTGCGTAAACGCCACAAGCGTAGACGAACTGGTGCTGGTGGGATTCGAACCCACAACCCCCGCTTGCGAAAACGGCGCTCAATCCAGGTTGAGCTTCAGCACCCCGCAAAGACTCTGAGCGTACCCGGCAAGGTAATAAGCTCAGAGTCTTTGTCTATTTATAGCCTAACGAATCACGAATCAGAATCAAGCCCATACTGACAGGATTCTTGTGCTCGATTACGGCCAGCTTGCGTTTGCGATTCGATAAACCGCCAAACACTCAGATTTGTAGAGTTTGGTTGATTGTAATTTGCGTGGCGTAGGCGCTTAAATTCATTCCTTGCTGTTTGATTTGGCCTTTTCCCACCTAGCAGCAGCGGCTTTTTTCGCCGCATGTGACCGTTGTTCAGGAGTCATCTTTGCTGCGCGTGCCTTGCCACCTTTCAAGCCACCCTTACGCCCGAGTGCAACGGCGGCAGGGTCTTTCCCATCTGGTGCAGGCAAATCTACAGGCGGCTCGCCAGTGATCTTTTGAGCGAGATCGAAGGCGAAGGTGCTAGGGTCGGGCATACGTGGCTTGCGTGAGCGGTTTGGCATTCTTAGATTATGAACGATGTGGATGACACGGGCAAGTCAAAAACGCTGGCTCAAAATCAACACAGTGACGGGCCACCACCGAGTTTTTAGCCAAGATGCATGAGTACTTGGAAAATGGCTGCCAAATGGTGATCGCCACTCACTCGCCGATCTTGATGGCCTACCCCGATGCAGTGATCTACCAGATCGGCGAGACAGGCATTCAGGAGACCGCTTACACGGAAACTGACCATTATCGCATCAGCCGTAGCTTCCTCAACAACCCCGTCAGTACGCTACAAGTGTTGATGGGGAAAGATTCCGTCAGTGAGTGACAGAGAATGATGATCGATTTCGCCGCGATTGTAGGCCAAGAAACCTGCTCGATGCCCAAGCCACACCCTTTGGCTGTGTCGAAACACGAGATGCAATCACTTGTTGTGGAACACCACGAGTACCTATGATGAGTTTAAAACTCGTGGAGTCTGGGTGTGGCGGATGAAGGGCAAGTGCTGGCGAAGTTTAGCGGGGTGGTGCGGATATTCCCGCTGCCGCGGATGGTCTTCTTCCCCAACGTCATCCAGGGACTGCATATCTTTGAACCACGCTACCGCCAGATGACCAACGACGCCATCGACGATGATGGCCTGATCGCCCTCGTACAACTCCCTGAGACGACCGAACAAGAATACCTCGACGAACCCGAGATCGAAGAATACGCCTGCCTCGGGCAGGTGGTCTACGCGGAGAAGTTCGCCGATGGTCGATTCAATCTGCGCTTACGTGGTCTTTGTCGGGTGCAATTGGTCGAAGAGTTGGCGACCGACAAAATGTACCGCACCGCACGGGCGGAACTCGTCCCCGATATCACGCCTGCGAACGCCGGTCTACTGCAAGCCCTGCGTCGTCAGTTGGCGGCAGCGGTGTTGCCACGCTTCGAGCCAACTGCTCCAGCGTTTCAGCATCTCGTCAGCTTGTTCGCCAGTGAAGCCCCGCTGGGCACGCTGGTTGATATGCTCTCGTTTACCTTACCCGTCGATGTGAATCTCAAGCAGGCGCTGCTCGCGGAACCACATGTGCAAGCTCGTGTCGAGCTACTCGCAGCCGTGTTGAATGAGACGAACCCGCGCCGCAACCCGAATCCGAACTTGAAGTTCCCCCCCGAATTCAGCCTCAATTGAGGCCGATGTTTCCGTGTTCCACCATCAGGAGTTGAAGACCATGACCAAACGAGAAGGCGCCGTAACGTTCAAAAAAAGCCCCGTGACACTCGTCGGCCCCGCGCTCAAAGCTGGCGACAAAGCCCCAGACTTCAAAACCCTCTCGGGTCTCAGCCCCGTGACCCTCGCAGACACACCCGCGAAGGCTCGCATCTTCAGCGTGGTCCCTTCGCTTGACACACCCGTCTGCTCGACGCAAACCAAGAAGTTCGAAGATGGCCTCGCCGCTCTCGGCGACAAAGTGGCCGCTTACACCGTCAGTCTCGATCTCCCATTCGCTCAAAAACGGTTCTGCTCCACTGAAAACATCAAGAGCATGGGCACCTTGTCTGACGTCCACAACCATTCCTTCGGCCAAAGCTACGGTGTGCTGATCGAAGGGCTGCCATTGCCACTCTTGGCTCGCTCGGTATTCGTGGTCGACGCGACCGGGACGATTACCTACGTCGAATACGTCAGTGAAGTGACCGATGAACCAAACTACGCCGCTGCACTCGAAGCTCTGAAAGCCGCAGCGTAAAGGAATCTCGATGATTCAGCGTGGCACGGCCATCTTGGCCGTGCAGAAAAATGCGAGCTGAATTCAGGGTTTTAAGAGCCACGACCGCAAGGGAGTGATCCGAGACTTGTTTGGTCCAGACGCTCCTTGGCTTGCGGTCACGGCTCTTACTGTCACCCAAGTGTGACCCATGCCACGAAGGAGGTTAAAAGTTCCCGAGTGTGGCACGGAAGCGGTCTACAGATTCTCGAACTTCCTTCGCACCGTCTTCGGCGTTCGCCCAGCCGAGGGCTTCGACTTTGACGCCTTCCAGCACCTTGTAGGTCGAGAAGAAGTGCTCGACTTCCCGCAAGAAGTGAGCAGGGACATCTTCGAGCTTTTTCATCGCCCCAAAGAGCGGGTCTTTGTGCGGCACGGCCAACACTTTGAAGTCGTTGGCTCCTTTGTCTTTCATCTTGAAGATGCCCACGATCCGGGCTTCGATCAGGCAGCCGGAGAAGGTCGGCTCGTTGACCATCACCAAGATATCGAGTGGGTCACCGTCCTCGGCGAGCGTCTGGGGGACGAAGCCGTAGTCACCTGGGTACATAGTGGAGCTATAGAGGTAGCGGTCCATCTTGATGAGGCCGGTCGCTTTGTCGATTTCAAACTTGGTCCGGCGACCTTTCGGAATCTCGACGATCATGTTCGCCACCGCCGGCTCGCCGGTTCCTGGTGGAATCATCATGTAGTCTCTGGCATAATCCCGGCGTGCAAACATTCCCGACCCCTGATCTGAAATAGTGATGCCATTCTAGGTTCTTTTCGAATCTCTAAAACCTAAATCATGAAAACCTTGTATTGCGGCTAAGCCACTCTGGCTTTTGGAAAGGGGAAGTCCATGTCGTTTGACACGTGTTGGGAAGTTAGGCCTCCGGCTGGCCAACCTGGTATGCCACTCGACGATCTGCTTGCCCGGCTCGCGGTCTCATTTCCAGTCCACACGTTCGACCACGAGATCGCTCGGCAAGGCGCTCTCAAACGGCTTGCAGCATTACAGGCACTGAGCGATTCCATCCCGATACCAGTACCAGAAGCGATCCTGGCAGAGTACCGCGATGCTTACCCGGTGGATGTGGTTTTGGCGGATAGCCCTGACGCCAGCGAGGCGATCCTGAAGTTCAGGATTTGGCCGGAGCCAGACAGGTCCGTGGCAAAGATTCACGTCGTTTTCGCTACAGAAGATCATTACCTCGCAGGGCGAAACTTGCTCGATCACATGGTCGAATCACTGGAATGGGCTGAGCCGGTTGATATCACCGATGAGACCTGATCGCGTCAGCGTTTACTTCTTCTTCAGCACCAGTTCCCGCAGGTCCATGACGGCGACGCCGGGCTTGGTGAGAGCGCGGACGGTGAGCTTGTGGCGACCGGCTATAGGTATCGTCAGCGTCCCGACTTCGCGGCGTTCGAAGGCTTGGAAGCCGCCGGTGTCTTTGACGGTGAATTTTGCCTTGCTCTCGCCGACGCTGAGTTGAACTTCGGCTCCGCCCGAGCCTTTGCCGCAGCCTTGCAAGACCTCGACGGTGAACTCGCCGGGTGTCGTGACGGTGAATTCCCACTCGGCGTAGTCATCTTGTTTCACCCAGTAGCCGAGTGTGTTCTTGTGGGGCAACGGCTCGAAGCGGAACTGCGTGCCATAGACCTGGGCCGTGCGGGCGTGCAGGGTGATGTGGCCGTCTTTGTTCTGGGGGTTCGGGAGGTAAACGGCGTTCGGCGTCATTTCCTGAGCACCCACGCCTTTCTTCCACGCGGCCAGTTTTGCCGAGAGTTCTTTGACGACCTCGGGTTTCTCGCTGGCTAGGTTTCGGCTTTCGCTCAAGTCTTTCGAAAGGTCAAAGAGTTCCTGACGACCCGCGAGTGCGAACTCGATCAGCTTCATATTCCCGACACGTACGGCACTGCCCGGAGTGCTGCCTTGGTTGGCGTAATGCGGGTAGTGCCAGTAGAGTTCACGGGTCTTCTGGGTTCCGCCCGCGAGGACTTCGCGGAGGTCTTGGCCATCTAGGCCCTCGGCCACGACACCGGCATACCCCAAGATCGTCGGCACGATATCGAGGCTGTTCACGCTCGCGTTGGATTGCCCCGCTTTGACCTTCGGCCCACGGACCAAAAACGGGACACGCACGCCGCCTTCGTAGAGGAAGCCTTTGCCTTCACGATAAGGCCCGTTGTAAGTCGCACCGGTCGGGCCACCTTCGGTGGTGGCCAGCCCGCCATTGTCGGAGGTGAAGATGACGACGGTGTTCTCGGTGAGTTTCAAATCGTCCAGGGCTTTGAAGAGCCGACCCATGTTGTCGTCGATGCTTTCGATCATGGCTGCGTACGTCGGGTTGCCTTGCTGGCCTGCCGGGCGAGCCGTGTACTTGGCGATGACTTCTGGCTTGGCTTGCAGTGGGGTATGCGGAGCGTAATGGGCGAGCTGAAGGAAGAAAGGTTTGTCTCGGTTGGTTTCGAGGAAGCGGATGGCTTCGGTCGTCAGGCGGTCGGTCAGGTACTCGCCTTTCTCGGCTTTTTCGAGGCCCGGGATGTTGGTCTTTTTGTTTTCATACGGGGCGAAGTACGTCGGTGGGCTACCAATGTGCGAGGCCCCGATGCTGACATCAAAACCCTGATCCTTCGGGCTTTCGCCGTCGCCGCCCATGTGCCATTTTCCAATGTACCCCGTCACGTATCCCGCCGGTTTCAACCACTCGGCCACGGTCTTGGCGTCCTTCGCCAGACCCGTCGGTTGTTTCGGGCGAGCGAGAGCTTGGGCTGGCAAATCCCCCCGGCCCGGCAGCCAATCCGTCACTCCATAACGCTGCGGATAGCGCCCGGTGATGACACCCACTCGCGTCGGCGAACAGACGGGGCAAGGCGTCGTCGCGTCCTGAAATTGAGCCGCGGTTTTGGCGAATGCATCGAGATTTGGGGTCTTGTGATACTTGCTGCCATAACAGCCAAAGTCCCGTTGGCCCGCATCATCGAGCAGCACGACGACAAAGTTCACCCGCTCGGCCGCGAAGCACTGAGCCGCAAGCCCCCACGCCAAAACCAACACGATTCCACGCATACCACACCCCAGGAGAGAATTGACGAAATTATACAGAAGGTGCCCAGAGATTTGCCCAGGTGACGCTTCATCCCAGGGTTCACTCCGCTCACCTTGCGCTAGCAGCAGACGCCACTCCGTGGTCAAGAGTTGGGAGTGCTTTGAGCCGCGGAGCGGTGTTTGACTCCAGCTCCGGGTGAAGCGAAGCGAACCCTGGGCCTCTGGGAACCCATCACGCTTTCCCATAAGATGTCTGTGTTTCCCTTGATTACAGGATTTGCCAAGACATGACTCCGCTTCAATCGCTGGTGACTTCCGGGACGAAACTTTGGCTCGATAGCGTCGATCCCGATGAGATCGCACGGAACCGGGCGTTCGGTGCCACAGGCGCCACCTCGAACCCGATCATCATTTCGGATCTGCTCAACACCGGCCGCTTCGATGCCGACATTGCGAAGTTCGCTGCCGCGGGCCACGACGACGAAGCCATCGCCTGGGCCATGACCGATCACCTCGTCAAGGCCGCCCAAGCGGTCTTTGAACCCGTCTGGAACGAGACCAAGGGCAACGATGGCTGGGTCAGCTTCGAACTCGATCCGTTGCTGGAAGACACGGCCAACACGATGCCGATTCCAGCGAAGTCCGCGAGGTATGTGGAACTCGGCAAGAAGTGGGCCGCCGGGCACTGCAACCGCATGATCAAAGTCCCCGCGACGCCGGGTGGACTTGGTGCTCTCGAAGAACTCGTCGCGGCGGGGATTGCTGTCAATGTGACCCTGATCTTCAGCGAACGCCAATACCTCGAAGCCCGCGATGCCTGCTTGCGTGGGGCGAATCGCCGATCGGACAAACAGAACGTCAAAACCGTCTACAGCATCTTCGTGAGCCGGTTGGATGTCTATACCGACAAGGCTGTCCCGAGCCTGATTCCTGCGGCCCAAGGGCAAGTGGGTATCGTCAACGCTAAGCGGATCTGGGCCATGAACCAAAAGTTCTGGGCTGACAAAGGCTTCGCCTTGCAACAAGAGATGATCTTCGCCAGCACGGGCACCAAGAAGAAAGAAGACCCAGCCTGGAAGTACGTCGGAGCTTTCGCTGGCTCCGACATCGAGACCAACCCCCCCGGCACGAACAAAGCCGTGCAGGAAAGCGGCCAGACTTTTACGAAGCAAGTTCACCTCTTGCCGAGTGCCGAAATCCTCGCGGATATCGATGCCAAGGTGGACATGAAGAAACTCGAAGAGACCCTCATGAGCGAAGGTCTCGCGAAGTTCGCCGATCCGCACAAGTCGCTGATTGCACTCATCGCCAAGAAGCGCGCGGCACTGTAAATCACGGTTGCGGGATTTCGTCCTCGACAGCCGCTTTCGGCAACCGCGCCGGTTGCCGACGGAAGGCCGGATGGTACAGCGAGATGCCGATGTCCCGCGGCTCTTCATAACTTCGCGGCGATGACAAGTTGCCGCCATCATCCTGGAAGTTCGTGCCCTGGCTGTAGATGACGATGCGGTCTTCAAGAATCTTGTAGAGCATCGGCTGATCGGTGTACGGATCGAGTGGAATCTTCGGGAGTTGCGCTTTCGGCAACTCCTCCAACGACCTCGGCCAACGACCATTCGCCAGGCGAAACTCCTCGCACAGAATCCCGAGCGCCGCCGCACGTAGCAGGGCTTGGGAATTTCTGATCGCTACATATCCTTTGTCTAAACCTGTTCCAAACGCGTTAGTGTAGATGTAAAGTAGGTTCCCACGTTTTTCGTTTCGAAGTTCTATCAGTTGAGGTAGCGTTTCTCGAGCAGGTGCAGTCTTGATTTTTTCGAGTCTTTCATGCATCTCCAGCTCGTATGTCCAGCTCTTGTACAGTAGCGGACGAATCCACCATGAAGATTTCACAGGAAGCGAATGGGTCGGGAAATCTTCCTCATCAAATCGATTTTCATCGATAGCAGATAGCAACGCTACTTTATTGGCCCGACAAATTTCTAGCCAAGATCCAAATGAATCACGCTGGCTATCTTGCAGTAATCGAGTGTGAAGCCCACGCCAAGGTAGTGGCGCCTTAGATACATTGATTAAATCACGAATAATATAAGCATTTCTTGAAACAAAACCGCTATGTAAAAATATGTAATACTCTGATGGATAAGATGGCGAAATCGCATAACGTGACATGGTGTCTCGAAGTTCCAAATTTTTCATCGCCAGTTCCACTTTTCCATCTTCCGCGGCCAAGATTGCTTCCGTGCTGAAGAGGTATTCGAGGGTCTTGAGCTCGTTCATGCTCGCCAAACCCGGGGGAAGACGCTTGCCGAATATCGTTACTTCCTGCCCACCTTGTTCTCGGATATTGAGTAAGGCTTGAGCCGCGTTTCTCCCCTCCTTAGTGTCTTCGAAGAGTTTTGCTAGGAGCACTCGATCGTCTTCCGATCGCAGCCTGTTAGACGGGACTTTATCCCCTAAATCGACAAACAATTGAAGGAATGTGATATTTTCTGGGAGCATCTTCGCCGCGCGGTCAGCAATGACGTAGGCGTTGCGTTCAGGAGGCGGGAGTTGGGCGTTGTAGGCTTCTTGGAGGTCTTTGAGTTGCCAGCCGGGTTGGGTTTCGTTGAGACGATTGACGATGGCCTCTCGTCGACTCTGCTCGACTTGAACGAAGATCATCCTCGCTAAGAAGGGAATCACCACAAACAGGAAAAATCCTGCGAGCGCGGTTCGTTTCAACCATTTTTTCAGCCACTGCCAACGGAAGATTCTGGCCATCTCAAACTCCAGAGGAAGGTCATTCTCTGGAGAGTCTATTCAAGTCTCATGGCCTGGCGAGGATATCCCTATTTGCCGGTCGGCCACTGCGAGAGGTCCACGACCTGGGTTTCGCCGGCGCGGAAGGTCACCTTTTGAAACTGCGACTCTGGCAGTCCGTTTCGGGTGATGTCGCTGCGGATCATGTAGGCATACTCTTTGCCCGGCGCGAGAGGCGGAGTCGTGAATTCGCGGACGGCTTCGGGCCGGTCGTTCTTTCGGCCATCGATGAAGAGTGCGGCACCGGGTGCCACTTTGATCGTGAGCCGCGCCCGTTCTGGGGTTTTGATGGTCTCGGGTGGGGTCGGGTCTGGGACGGTCGGCAAGCTCGGCTTGGGTACGCTCATCGTGGGCATCTGCTGCGGCGGTAGGATCGGGGCTTTGGCGATGGTCTCGTCGAAATCCAGTGTGTAGTTCCCACCAGCCCGAACACCAAGTGACCTGCTGCGTGTGATCGTTTCCCCGTTGCGAGTGTACTCGACGCGGAAGTTGTAATGGAAATCCCCTGTCGGCAGTGGCGGGCTGACGAATCGCCGGACATCCGAGGTCAACGAAAGTCGGCGACCTTCGGCATACAACACCGCATTCTCAGGAACCTTGACAATGACCACAGCCCGGTTCGATTCCCCACCCGCAGATGGTGCGGGAAGCACCCCAGGTTCAAGTGGTTCACGGAGTCTAATCGTCGTCGGTGGCGCTGGTTCCGCGGGGGCGAAGTTGCCTGGCGGAAACGTCATCGGTGGGCCGTTTTGAGGGCCAAAGTCCGTGTTGCCGAAGCAGCCGCTCGATGGCACAGCGTAGGAAGAGATCGGCATCGGTTGAGCATACATCGGCTCCGAGTATGGCACATTGGCCCAGCCGCCGCCGTTGCAGGAATTCACGTAGCCACCCATCGGCACGACGGACCCGGTGCAGGAAGCGTAAGCCCGGCCACCGTTGCACGAATTGCCCAGCGTCGCCATCGCCGGTCGGCTGCCGGAGCAGCCGCCCTCTGTCCGGCGACGGCTGCCGGTGCATCCGCTCGGTTGGTCGTCGAAGTCTCGGTCCGCAGGACGACGTGAGCCGTTGCAGGAGCCTGAGCAGCCTGAGCAACCCGATCGCAGGCCGAAGCCGCGAGTGCTCAACACATCGCGGAAGAAGCCATTGAATTGTGGGGCTTCCGGCGACGCGGAGAGAGCTGTCATCAGGAGGAAACTGTACATGGCTGATCCCCAGGCCACAGGAGGAGCGGCTAGCGCGAAAACTGTATCGACTCTAGGGATAAGGTAAAGGCGCGAAGATGGGCGGTCAAAACCGCATGAGGTAAAATGTACAACGTTCACAAGCTCGGCGCAGTTGTACGCAGCTTCTCAGGCAGGATCGTCACAGATTAACAGAGGGTGAGTTCCGATCTCTTCGAAAACCGTCGGAGCCGATTGCGATGGATGACATGGAATCGCTGATGGCCGTTCAGTTTCACCCCAGGTCGTAGGGTCTGGAGTTTCCGGAGACCCTCGGCACAGGACTTGACCTGTTTCGTCGCGAGCCAGTGGTCGATGATCACAGCCGCACTTCGTCCATGGCCGAGAGCACAGTGGACGTAGGTGGGACCAGCCTTCACGGATTGCTCGATCCATTCGGCAGGCTTTTCGCTGAAACTCCAGTAGCAGAACATCCCGCCATCCAGAAGGGGCATCGACCTATAGCCAGGGAGGGTTCGTTGCCAAGCGCCTGCGGGGAACTCGACCGCCAGATCGAGGATGTTCACCCAACCTGCGTTCCGGACTTCGTGGTCTGTCATTCTTCGACCGAAATAGAGATTCGGGCCAACCTGGACGTAGGCAGGTTCGCGGGAAAGACGGCGGGAACTGAACATCAAAATGGCACTGAGTAGCAGATACGGAGAGTAGATCACGGTTGCCAGAATTGAACGCCCACCATCATCGCGTTTGAGCATCAGGTAAGGCCGATTCGAGCCAAAAATGAACGACCCAACTCCAAACACAAACGCAACACACTCGAAGATGTAAAAGGAACCGGACCAAACATAACCAACCGCAAGAAAGCCAATACTCAAGAGAGCCAACTGCAAGCAGCAGGGGTTGATTGGCATCGTGATTCCCCAGGTCAGTGGCAAATCTCGGGATGTGGCCAGCGAAGTGAAAGCGGAAGGGGAGGGATTCGAACCCACGGTGAGGACTGGCCCCACTCCGGTTTTCAAGACCGGTGCATTAAACCGCTCTGCCACCCTTCCGGAAGCTGAGACAGGAGTATCTTATCCAAGGTTCGGACTTTTCGCTAGGGGGTGAAACTTCCGAACTTGAGGCGGAGTATCTCTGTGTGAGGGGGGATTGTGTCCGCCGATGAGGAACTGGTCCGACGCTGCCTGAAAGGCCACCCGGACGCCACACGCGAACTCATTACCCGGTTCGAATCGGATGTGTTCGCTATTTGTCTGCGGATGCTCCGTGTTCGGCAAGATGCGGAAGATGCGGCCCAGGAAGTGTTTCTGCGAATCTTTCGTTCCCTCAAGACCTGGGATTCCGCTCGCCCGCTGAAACCTTGGGTGCTGACCATCACCGTCAACCGCTGCCGGACGGTGATGCTCAAACGAAGCAAACTTCCGGAGCCAACCGAAGACCTCAGTGAAGTGCCGAGTCGGATGAAGGCAGAAGCCGCTCCGACAGAACTCACCGAGGCTCTCGAAACGGCACTTGGGAACCTCAGAAGCGATTACCGTGAGGTCTTTGTGCTGTTCCACGAACAGGCCTTGCCTTACGACGAGATCGCGGAGATCGTGGGCCGACCGACAGGCACGATCAAGACTTGGCTCCACCGAGCACGCTCGCAAGTGCTCGCGGAGTTGCAACAAGGCGGGCATGTGCCCAAGGATTGGAACTCGACCCCGGAATCGCTATGAACTCGCCCGATCCACTTTCGGAACTTTACCAAGAGCACCGGCCGCAAGCCCCCTCAGGGTTCGCCGACCGCGTCGCGGCGGTGGCTTTACGTCAGCGCGCGGTGCGGCTCTGGTGGCGTCGCGCGGGAGCAGTGTTCTTGACTGGTCTGCTTATCCTGGGTGGAGCCACGTACTTCTTTTGGCCAAGTCCGGATGCTCCTGAGCCGATCACACAGACCGTCCCGATTATCTCCGCCCCCGAAACGACAGCACCTTCGCCGATTTCCGAGGGTGTCACGGAGAGTCGTGAAGCGTTGCAGGCCGTGCGGGAAAAGGTCCGGGAGACAGCGAGCTTGATTCGTCCGCCGGAACTCTTCACGACCAAGTCGACCCCTGAGACGCCCGAACTGCCGCCGATCACGCCGAAGACCATCGACCCGATCACTGGCACCACACGCCGGGCGATGTCGATGTTCTTCCAGGACATCAAAAGCCTGACCCACATTCCCCCGGAGATGCGGTAATGAAGAAGCTGTTGTGGGCCTTGTTCTTCTCCTGGGGTTCACTCGTCGCGAGCGCCGCAGACCCAGCCGCACCGCTTTTGCCACTCGTCCCCGAAGATGCCGCAATTGTTTTCGTCGTGCGGAATGCCCAACAGCAACTCGAACGGCTCGCCGAATCGCCGATGATGGAATCGTTTTTGAAGAGCCACACAGGCCAGCTTTTGAAGGGCCACTTCGATCCCTCTGAGGCAAAAAAAGCGGCCGAACTCTTTGCTTCTCAACTGGGTGTTACGCCAGAGGAACTTCGCAACGACATCCTTGGGAATGCGATCGTCTTCTATTACCAATTTCCCAAAGGCACCCAAAGCGACGCTGGGACGCTGTTGATCCGCCCCAACAAACCCGAGGTGATGCAGCGCCTCTTAGACCGCATCAACGCTCTCCAAGTCGCGGCCAAAGAGATCGAACCACCAAAGAAGGTCGACTTTGCCTCATCTCATTACATGCTGCGAACCAAAGCCGATGGAACGAAGGAGTTCTACCGCCTCGCCGATGGCTACTTTGTCTTCTCGAACCGCGAATCGACGATCCAGGACATCATCAAAGCCACGGCAACCCCAGCCAAAGAGCTACCCAAATGGCTGACTGTGGGGGGCGATCGGGCCACCATTACGGCACTGTTTCAACCACGAGCCTTCGATACGAGCTGGCAAGAGAAGCTCGCCGCGAGCACGAACCGTGGCGAGAAAGCGATGTTCGGTCAAATCCAAAAACTGTGGTCGGCCTTCGATGGCGTCGCGGTCTCCCTGCATGCTGAGAAAACGTTGACTCTGACTGCGACGGTGGAAGTCAACGAAAGCCGCCTTCCGACGGAGTGGAAGACGCTCACCGCCCGAGGCTCGACGCACACGTTGCCCGAACAGGCCATGATCGCCTTTCGCGGGCCGATTCACCTCAAGACGTGGATCGAGGTTGCGGCGCCGTTCTTCCCAGAAGGCGACCTGAAGAAGTTCGTCAACGACATCATCGGTCCCGCGGTGGGAAAAGATCATCTCGCGAAAGTCCTTGATCAGCTTGGCCCAAACTGGTCCTTCTGGATCAGCTCAAACGACAAACCCCTGCCTGAAATCGTTTGGTTTTGTGACCTGCCCACCGAGCTAGTGGCACCCGTACAAGCTGGTATCGATAGTCTTTTCCACATGATTCGGCTGGAGCACAACCGCAGAGAAAAGAGCCAACTTCAATTCTCGACTCTGACCACAACTTCGATTGCCCAACCCCGCACGACGGTGAGCAGGCTCACTCATCCCGAGGGATTTCAATTAAACTCCACTATCCACCACAGCAACAAGACTCTGGCAATCCACACGAGCGGACAGCTCCACACTCAGATGACGTCCGCTCCTGATGGTGTCGTGTTGCGAGTGAATTCTGGGCCTCTTCGAAGGTACTTAAGCATGAACGAGAAGGCCATTGCGGGGTTCCTGGCTCGCCAAGACAATCGCCCGATTGAGGAAGTCCGCAAAGATTTAGAATCCATCAGCAGTCTGCTGGAGTTCGTGAACAAGTTCGAAATCTCCCTCGGCGACAAGCCCTCGCGCTGGGAAATCCGCGCCGAACTCGAATTCACCAAGCCGCTGCAAAAGTGATCGCAGCAGGGATCACGGCTTCGTTTCATATACCACTCGGCCCCCGACGATGGTCTTCATCGCCTTCGCCTGGCCGAGGGAATCACCTTGTTTCGCATCCAAAATATCCCGGTCGAGGACCACGAAATCGGCCAACGCTCCCACGCGAATGACCCCACGTTCTTGTTCCTGATTCGCCGCATAGGCACTGCCAAAAGTGTAAGCTTTCAAGGCTTCCTCGACCGTGATGCG
The DNA here is from genome assembly GCA_051659845.1 of Fimbriiglobus sp. GTDB lineage: Bacteria > Planctomycetota > Planctomycetia > Gemmatales > Gemmataceae > Fimbriiglobus. Next base: position 86,155 of record JBOFPH010000023.1, read on the forward strand.
TTGCTGCGGGAACCAGCCATTCGGATGTTTGCCGTCGAGTGTTCGACGGTTGACCGCTGCATCCAAGCCTTCAAAAGGATTCAGCGGCGCCACCGGCCAATCGGAGCCGAACGCCAACACGGCTTTCGCATCCAAGAGTGATCGGAAGGCATACGACGATTCACATCGTTTTTCCCCAATCCGCCCCGCCGCCCACCGCCCGTCATCAACCACGTGATACGGCTGCATGGAGGCGACTACCTTCAAGCTGGAAAATCGTTGGAAATCCTCGACTCGCAAATGTTGAGCATGTTCGATGCGAAAGCGTCGATCTCGCACACCGTTGCTCTGGCTCACGGCTGAGAAAACATCCAGCAAGCGAGCGTTCGCCTCATCGCCAATCGCATGAATCGCGACCGATAGCCCTGCTCGGTCCGCATTGGCCACCAGGCTCCGCATTGTGTCGGGTTCTGTGACGTACACCCCGGTGTTCTTCGGTGCCACGGCATACGGATCGAACATCTTCGCCGTGCTGCTCCCAAGCGAGCCATCCATAAAGCCTTTCACCCCGCCAACCCGGACGAAGTCGTTGCCAAAGTTTGCCTGCAAACCGACATCGGTGATTTCTTTCTGCAGAGCGATCGGCCAACGTACATCGACACGGCAAGTCAATTCCCCACGCGCGGCCAATTGTTGCAGAATTCGGAACAACTTCCGCCGCACGGCTGGCGAACTCCCTTCCATATCCTGCACGCTCGTGATGCCGTGCTTCGCGGCTTCCTGCATGGCGGCTCGAATGGCTTCCGTGATTTCTTCATCGCTGGGGTCTGGGATGATCTTCTCGATCAGCTCCATTGCGGCATCTTTGAATACCCCCGATGGCGAACCATCCGCAAGCCGTTCGATGACGCCTCCGGGTGGGTCTTTCGTCGCGGACGTGATCTTGGCCAGCTTCAAGGCAGCCGTGTTTGCCAGGGCCATGTGGCCATCGTAGCGTTGCAAGAAAACCGGACGATTTTTGACGTACTGATCTACCATCGCTGCGGTTGGCAAGTTTCCGCCAAAGGCTCGGTCATGATCCCAATTCCCACCCAACATCCAACGCTCTCGTGGTGTCGATTCGTCAAACTTCTTGAGTCGTGCCCCAAACTCCGCGACATCTTTGGCATCCTTCAACTCGACCCGAGCCAACTGCAACCCGCCCCCGAGCCAATGCACATGGCTATCGTAAAACCCCGGCACCACTCGCCGATTTTTCAGCTCCACGACCTTGGTCTTTGGCCCCACCAGTGGCAGCAGGTCTGCTGTGCTCCCGATAGCCACGACCCGCCCACCGAGGACCGCAACAGCTTCCACTTCAGGTTTTGCAGGATCACCGGTCCAGATTTTGCCGCCGAGGTAAACCGCATCCGCCTCGACTGGCCCAAGAGCCAGCACCGCGATCAGTACCCACATCATGCCAAGACCCTCTGAGTTCCCGAGTGCCTGAAGTTCTACAGAACCAGTTGGCTGACTTCATTTCGAGAAGCAGAAAAAATCTCCCGGATTGACAGAACCTTTCCGGAGCTTATCATGTCAATGCAGTGCAAGCACCCATAGCTCAACTGGATAGAGCATCGGTCTACGGAACCGAAGGTTATAGGTTCGACTCCTATTGGGTGTACTCAAGAAACAAAGCACTTCGAGTTGTCACTTCATCCATCTTCACTCAAGTTTATCTAGCAGACAATTTAGCGAATCCCTAAATACCCCATTTTCATCGCTTTTACGGCACCGAACTCAATCAGCGTGCACCAGAATCGCTGGAAAGCCGTCGTCTACGCACTTCAGTTTGAGATGTTTAGCCTCAGAAAAACAAAGCGACCCCAGGTTTTCCTGGGGTCGCTTCTCAGAGGCCCGACCCGGATTTGAACCGGGGAATGACGGTTTTGCAAACCGTTGCCTTACCACTTGGCTATCGGGCCATGTCTTTATGTTACCAAGACTGACTGGCCTGTCAATCATCGGCTTCGACAGGATAGAGACTTGAGCAGGCTTCGAGGTTCGGGGCTTTGTGGCTCTGAATCATCCGCGGACGGGATCGTGCGAAAAAGGATTTGGAAAAATTTGGAATTCGAGAGGGAATTGTGTTGAAATGACTTGGTCGTTGCGGCTACTCTCTCAAATCTACTCTCCAATCGTGTTTGTTTTTGCGGCTATCCGGGTGACAGACTCGCAAACCTGTTCACGGATTGTTCTCCCCGCAAAGGCGTTTTTGTCATCATCTTCGTTCGGAGGCTCGTGATGTTGAGTCGATTCGCCCGTCGGAAGCAAGGGTTCACGCTGATTGAACTCTTGGTGGTGATTGCGATTATCGCCATTTTGATTGGTCTGCTTTTGCCGGCTGTGCAAAAGGTTCGAGAAGCCGCGGCACGCAGCCAGTGTACCAACAACCTGAAACAACAGGGCTTGGCACTGCAGACGTTCCACGACACGAACAACCGCTTCCCCGCTGCTCACAACCTGGGGATGACCTGGTACACTGGGTACCAGCGTGAACGCCCCGCAGCCGGTTTCGCAGCCAACGGTTACCCCAATGATGGTCCGTTCTTCAGTTGGGCCTACCACATGGCCCCCTACGTCGAAGCCGGAAACATCGTCAACAACTTCAACCCCAAAGCTTGGCCGTGGTGGCAGTTCATGCCCGGAGTTCCAGCGACTCCGGTGAACACCGTGAACGGCAAAACCGTCAAAGTCATGATCTGCCCTTCGGATCCTCGCAGTTCCGGCTCGCTCGTCTGCCCTGATCCAGGTGGCAACGCGGCTCTCACCGATTACCTCGCCGTGGTCGGTCGGAACCAGTTCAAAGAATCCCCCGCTAACGGCCAGGACGGCATCACTTACATCAACTCGTCTGTCAAGATCACCGGCATCACCGATGGCACCAGCAACACACTCTTGGTCGGCGAGCGTCCGCCATCGAACACCCTTTACTACGGCTGGATGTGGGCTGGTTCGGGTGATTCGCCTTACTTCGGCACTACGGACGTGGTCCTTGGGGTCCGCGAGCGCAGTGGTACGCCAAGCGCCTCCCCGGATTACTACCGCCCAGGCAGTCTGAACGACCCCACCGATTCCCACCGTTACCACTACTGGAGCTTGCACTCTGGTGGCGGCATGTGGCTTTTCGCTGATGGCCACGTCCAGTTCATCACTTATGCCGCAGGCACCGCAACCACCCCGAATCCAGCCGGTGGCAACACCACAGTTCTCGAAGCTCTTGCCACTCGTTCGGGTGGTGAAGTCGTCACACTCCCATAACCCCCGAGCATCCGCCCATGCGAACATTGTTACTCCTCGCGATTTTGTTGACGGCTGTGGGCTGTAGCCAGAAAGCCGACAACACCCCGAACCCCGAACTCGGCCCGCCTCCGGAGCACAAATCCGAAGGCCGCTCGATGCCTGGTAAGAAGTAAGCCTCAAACTGCCCTCGGAGACTCGGGGGCAGTTTTTTAGATGAAAAAGAAGAAAACCACATCAAACCGCCGAGACTCTGGAACTTATCAGCTCGAACCTTTTCTAAAAATTGAGATTCTTCTTCACGGAATCATCATGATTCCATACGTTTGACGTTGCCTCTCATTCTCATTCATTCTCCGGTCACAAGCCTGCTTTTCTACGGAGTTTTCTTCATGCGGCGATTTTTAGCCCTCATCATCGCACTCATTTTGGCTCCACCCCTGTTTGCCCAAACCACCTATTTTTGGGACGTCAACAGCACCACGGCAGGCTTTGGCACGGCTGCCGGCACGTGGGGAACCTCAACGAACTGGAGTACCAGTTCCGCAGGCACCGCGACAACCACTAATCCGACGACGCTCCCCACAGACATCGTCAACTTCGGTACTGGCGGTTTTGGGCTTGGCGGGGGGACCATCTCTGTAATGGCCGGTGGAGTCGATGCGGAGAGAATCAACTTTGGGAGCGCGTCAGGTGCCATAGAACTGACCGGCGGCCAGATCAGCCTCGGCGGCGCAGCGACAATCGCCACCTTCAATTCAGCCGTCAATACGATCGGCTCGGTGATCGCAGGCTCAGGTGGCCTGACAAAAATGGGGGTCGGCACACTCAACCTCAACGGGGGTTCGGTGTACACGTTCACGGGCGGGCTGAATGTCAACGGCGGTACGCTTGCTTTAAACTACAGTGGAGTCAGCGATAATCTCATCAATACTGGCAACGCAGTCAGCTTTGGCGGCGGCGCGATCGTGATGACAGCCAAAAGCTCCGGCACATCGAGTCAGACGTTTGGCAACGTCACTGTGAATTCGGGCGGTGGGAGTCTCCTGGTGAATCCTAACGGCGGTACCTCGATGACAGTGACTCTTGGTACTCTCACGACGACGGCCTCCGGTGGCAGTTTCACCGTCGGCCGTTCAGTCGGCGCTGGGACGGGAACCTTGGCAATCACAACGACCACCAATGTGGGCGCGACGGGGATTTACGGCGGCCGAGTTGTATTCTCGAATGGCACAGCAGGCACTGGCTACGACTGGGCAACCAACACAGGTGGCGGCGGGCCATTCACTCTCTCGGCCTACGCCGGATACAGCCCGCTGACTTTGGCTGGTGGTACCGACACGTTGAATTCCCGAGTGACCGCCAACGCCACGCTCGCGGCCAGTCTCACAACGAACTCGCTGAAGTTCGAGAACCCGGCAACAGCCCAGACCCTGACGATCGCCACCGGGCAAACGCTGACGTTGACGAGTGGCGGGTTGCTCTTCACTGGCGCATCCGTGACCCAAGGACCACGGATTACGGGCGGGTCCATCACCGCAGGGAACGCCAGCGGGTCGTATGACCTCGTCGTTCACAACTTCAACGCGACAAACTTCAACGGTGCCGGTAGTCCGGGAGTTGCCAACAACGTAAGCATTTTGTCGGCGATCACCAATAACGGTGCTAACCCTGTAAAGTTGGTCATTGCTGGTAACAGCGCTGTGACGTTGGGCGGTATCAACACCTTCACCGGTGGAATCGTCATCAATGGCGGTTCATTGGTCTTGAGCAACGGAACATCGGGTACCGCTCAACTCAACAACAACAATATCACCGTCAGCGCGAATTCTGTTTTGACAACCGCCGCAACTTCCGCGGCATCCACTACATCTACTGGTGGGCTGATCCTAAACAACGGAAGCCAGCTTCTAATCGTTGCGAACAACGGTTCGACGACGTTCGGCGGTCCGGTTACTGGGAACGGTGGGATCAGCATCGATAAAGCCGGGTTGGGCACTCATACGTTGAACTTGAATTCGACGTCTAACTCCTTTACTGGGCCAATTCGATACCCGCACCGGCAGCAGAACCACCAGGCCACTTTGAACGTCAACAGCCTCGCGGATTCTTTGAATCCCGGCGAAGGCAACATCAGCTTCGGAGTCACGCCGACCGCCGTTACGGGCCTTTCGAACTCTCACAACTTCAACTATGGCTCCGCTGCCATCACCCCGCTGACCTTGAACAACCGGCGGTTCGAACTGGCCACTGCTCAGATATCGCAGTCGATCAACAATGAAAGCTCGCAGGCGCTCACGATCAACTCCGATCTGCTCGTGAGCGGGACAACAGGCAAAGCGTTGACTTTAGGTGGATCTGGGGCTGGTCTCAGTACGTTTGCTGGTGTCATCTCCAACAGCGCCGCCCCGATCACGGGATCGACCCTGATTGGGCAGGTCACTGTCGCATCTGGTTCCACTTCGTTCGTGCTAGCGTCCGTCGAAGGTCTCACGGGGGGGCAAGCCGTTCCAGTCCAGACTGGAATTGTGGCGGGCACCACGATCACCAGCAACGGAATCAACCCATTGACCCGAACAATCACGATCAGCCCGGCGACCAACGCGGCACTCGGCTTCGGTGCCACCTTCACGATTCCCGGTGTCATCAACTCTGTCCAGATCACCAAAACTGGTACCGGTACGTGGGCACTCACAGCAGCGAACACCTACACGGGTGGGACCGTGATTTCGCTTGGCACGCTGTCTTTGAATTCCCTCGCTGACGGTGGCCTTGCGAGTAGCATTGGTGCGTCGTCGAATGTCGCAAGTAATCTCGCTTTGGCAAACGGAACCACACTCCTCTACACTGGCATCGGCCATAGCACGAACCGAAACTTCACCATCAGTGCAGCTACAGGCACGATCGAAGCATCCGGCACCGGGATTTTGAACTTCACCAACACCGCATCTCCTGCCTACGGTACGACCAACCAAACCCGCACCCTCACGCTCGGCGGAACGAGCGCAGCGAACAACACGCTCGCGGCGAACATTGACAACAATGGTACGGCAGCCGTGAGTGTGTCGAAAACCGGCGCAGGGACTTGGGTGCTTTCTGGAACAAGCACCTACACGGGGACGACCGAAGTGATTGGAGGGTCACTGGGGATCGGTAGCAACGCCGCATTCGGAACCAGCACGCTCAATCTCGGTGGGACGAATGCCAACACGCCGACGATCTTTGCCATTGGTGGGGCACGCACCATCGCAAACAACACGGTGCTCCTTGCGACGAGTTTGGGTGGGAACCCGACGATCAGCGGCTCGGACAACCTGACCATCACCGGTACGGTCACCGCTTCCGGTGCGCCACGGACTCTCACTGTGAACAATTCTGGTTCGACCACACTCTCTGGCAATGTCTTTTTGTCTAACGACAACACCACGTCCGGTCGAGGACTCACAGTGAACGGGACGGGCAATACTCTGATCTCAGGCGTGATTGCCAACAACAATGTCGAGAACACCTTAGCTGCAACGCTGAGCAAAGACGGTGCAGGCACCCTGACCCTTGGTGGGACCAATACCTACACCGGAGCAACATCGGTCACAGAAGGCCGGTTGTTTGTCAACGGCTCAACGGCAGCTGGGAGCACTGTCACTGCGTCTGGCACAGGATTAATCGGCGGCACGGGGACGATCAACGGCAGCGTCACGGTGCAAACCGGTGCCCGCGTGCAAGCAGGAAACGATACTACCCCTGGCGGCAAGCTCACGCTGACTACTGGCCTTGCCATCGAAGCGGGTGGCACTTTGGGTGTTCGGATCACGGCAGGTGGGACATCGAACGTTGCAGCGAACTCCGGTGGCAGCTCCGCTGGGACGATCCCAGATCCTACGAACCATAACTTCCTCGAAGTCACCGGCGGAACGTTCACTTTCGATTCGTTATCGAATATCCGAGTTGACCTCACCGGAACGCCAATGAATCTCGGCGAAACCTACAGCTACCAGATTCTGCAGAATGGTTCGAGTAACTTGAGCAGCATCAACATCACCGACCTCGCACGATTTCAGTTTGTCGGCATCGGAGGAGCGACGTCGCCAAGTCTCGTGGGCGATGCGACTGGTAAGCTCATCTTGAATTTCACCCCCGTCCCCGAGCCAGGTTCGATGCTTGGCATTGGCTTGCTGAGTGTTGGCGCGGTGATGTATCGCCGTCGTCGGAGTCGGGTGCTCTAAGTGCAGGCTTTTTGTCGCGTGTCGTGACTTGCTTGTCGCCTTTTCAATCTGCCCGAGTGAGAGCACAGGGGAAAGGGGGATGGTGTCACCGAAATCACCTCTCGCCAACAGTTTCAATCCGCCCCCATGTTTGAGCACGGGGGAAAGCGGGCTGACCCTCGACATCTACAAGCCCGCCAGCTGGTTTCAATCCGCCCCCGTGTTTGTGCACGGGGGAAAGCGTAGCCAAGCCGAACCTTCGATGTTTGATCCTGGTTTCAATCCGCCCCCGTGTTTGAGCACGGGGGAAAGCGCTCGCTTCGCCAGCCCAATTCACGCTCCTGGATGTTTCAATCCGCCCCCGTGTTTGAGCACGGGGGAAAGTCACCATCGCCGAACGGCACCGGGCCAACGACGTTTCAATCCGCCCCCGTGTTTGAGCACGGGGGAAAGCATCGGTGGTAGTCTCCACCCAAATATGACTTGTCGTTTCAATCCGCCCCCGTGTTTGAGCACGGGGGAAAGCCGTTCACCTACCGAGAGCTCCGCAGGCTCGCCGTTTCAATCCGCCCCCGTGTTTGAGCACGGGGGAAAGGCTTTTCTACCGCTCTATCGAGGCTCATCATGACGTTTCAATCCGCCCCCGTGTTTGAGCACGGGGGAAAGTTTGCTTGCGGCCCTACCATCTGCCGTCAGCCAGTTTCAATCCGCCCCCGTGTTTGAGCACGGGGGAAAGTGACTTTGAGAGGATGCCACCTTGTGCTTTAGCCTGTTTCAATCCGCCCCCGTGTTTG
>JBOFPH010000024.1:0-57978 GCA_051659845.1 Fimbriiglobus sp.
CTTAGGCTCGGGTGACATTTGGGTGTCAGTCATCGGGAGCCAGGGTCGGCGACATCGTGTCAACCCTCGCAGGCACTGAACGCTTGATAGTCTCATACCGCAAGTGGAACTCATAAAACGGGTATGCTGAGGTTGTGAAGGCAGTCAACTTTACGTTGTTGCAGCTCAAATGGACATCCTGTCCTTGATTCTGCTACAACAACACGTTCGGCGAAGTAACTGAGGAATGGAATGCGAGAATCGACATCCAGAACCGAACGATCGATGCACGAGGAACGACCGGCAAGCCGGACATTCATGCTTGTTTTACTGGTGATGCTTATCGGGCTCGGATACAGAGGATGGCTTGCAGCCGCCGAGTGGCCGATGACCGGCGATCCGACATTCTCCTATTGCTACCGTGCGACGCTCATTGCCGATGGTGATTTTCGGGGAGTCAAACTCATGTGGCATCCCCCGGGGTATCCTTTACTGTTGGCTGGGCTGAGTTCGGTCAGTTTCGGGTTACTATCCCCATACGCTTGGGGCATAGCGGTTAGCTTGGCTTGCTACGCAGGTTTGACAGTCATAATCGATAGGCTCATCGCTTTCCGGACCACCTCGGCAGCCACCCGTCTTGTGGCCGCTGGGGTTCTGTCCACTCATGAGACCCTGGCGATCTGGGCGGCAGCTCCGTTAACCGAGCCACCCTACTTACTGTTGGTCTACGCTGCGGTGTTGGCGCTAGATCGGGAGCGAGTTTCGACCGCTCGAGGGTGCTTGGCCGGTCTGCTCCTCGGAGCAGCGTGCACCTTGCGATTGGAAGGGCTGGCTCCGACCGTCGGGTTGTGCTTTCTTCTGGCGATCCGCCGCCGACCGGGGCCCATTGCTGGGCTCACCGTCGGGTGGACAATCGCCGCCGGCTGGCTGCTAGCCGACCCAGCTTACCTGGCGTTCTGCCGAGCGGCTCAGAATACCTCGTTCACCATACCCCTCGCACACGGATTGGCCGGGAACTTCCTGCGGTTGATCGAGTGCGTCTACTATTCAGCGACGGCTTGGTTGCCGCTCGTTCTACTATTGCCATATTGGTTGTTCCTCGCTGTTGGGCTTCTGCATCCGGCTCAGGCGGACGGGCGGGGGAGGTTGCATCTCCTCTTAATCGGAGTGATCCTACCCTGTTTGGCGGTGGTAACTGCTAGCATTATGCACAAGCGAACAGGATCTTTTCTGCTCCCGGCCGCGGCCGTCTGGATTGCCCTCGGGTGCGAAATGTTCATCCAACGACTCGGCGGGAGCAGTCAAACCCGCAGGCTCGTCATCCTGAGTGTACTAGCTCTGATGATCGCCGACTCCAGCCGGTCACTGTATCGGTTGCATCGACGCCCGAACACCCACGACCCCGTCAGCTATGTCGCGGCTTCAGTCTTACGCGACGCGGCGGCCGAGACCGGACCAGTGTGGGCGTTTGGGGCGGAGCCAGAGGTCTACGCCTTTTGGGGCCGGGCTGTCTTTTACCCGTTCCGGACCCGTGAAGTGGAATATATGCGAGCTTATCTGGATCACATCGGCCAGCCGGAACAGTTCGTCCGTACCCTTCGTGACCGTGGGTTCGGATACCTCGTGTTTACGCTCCGTGACTCGCCGGCGGACGGATCGCCCAGTGAACCGCATGTATACGATGGTATGGTCGGGGTATCTCCTCTCCGTGCCGATTTGGTGAGGATCAGAGATGCTGCTGCCGTCCTCAATTTGAGTCTGGTCGGCACGGCCCTAGCGGATGGCGGGAAGACTCGCGTGTACGTGTTCCGCGTCGGCCGCTCCTGATACCCCGGCGGCTGTTTGCGCGGGATACACCAACATCAGGTTGAGTGGACGAGCGGGTCTAACCACCAGCGTCAGACGCATTGAGCAGGAGTCGGGGGAATTCCATTGTCCTCAATGCAACTCCGAGGAGAGCTACCGGCTATTTCGGGTGGCGACCTACTTCACCCTGTACTTCATCCCTCTGTTCGAGACCGAGCATCACGGCGACTACGTTCAGTGTCGGGGTTGCAAAGGTCAGTTCAAGCCGACCGTGCTGGACTACAAGCCACCCTCGGAGGCCGAGCAGATGCTGCACTCGATCCGGGCGGACTTGGAGAACGGCACGCCGGTGCAGATGGCACGCACCAAGCTCCTGAACGGGGGCGTCAAAGCCGAACTCGCCGAGAAACTGGTGACGATGGCTGCGGGCGACGAGCGTGTCCACTGTGAGGCGTGCAAGTTATCCTTCGTTGAGGGTGTCGCTCGTTGCTCGGCCTGCGGTGGCGTTCTGTAGGTGCTGTCTTGTGTCCGCAACTCACCGGGTGCCGCCCTGGTGCTGAGTGGGATCGTTCGGCGGTGGAGGAGCGTCGATGTATTTCGGGACCGATACCACCGTTACGGTGAAAGGCGAGGCGTGGCGACCCACCCTCTGCGAGAAGTGTTCGCGGACCTATTTCTACGTCGCCACACGGGAAGTTGAGGCCTCAGCGCACAGCCCGTTCATGATCGACACCGATTCCGCAGGGCGTCGGGCCGAACGCAAGGCAAACGAACGCCTACAGCGGAGGCTCAACAAGGCCACTGACGCCGTCCCCTGCCCAACGTGTGGTTGGTACCAGGCCAACATGACCAAGCCATTCCGGGAGTTGCACTACGACAAGCTGGGTTACGCGGGCTTGGCCACCCTCGCAGCGTCTGGGCTACTCCTCTTCATTGCGGTACTCGGAGTGAAGGAGAGGGCCGGCCCCAGAGACGCCGTGGACACTTTTCTACACGACTATTCAACGCTGTTCTTTGCCATGGCCGGGATTGTCTTCGTCTGCGGCATTGGCCTGGTCGCCGCCCGAGACATCCTGCGCTCGCGGCTGGAACCGAACGTCTGCCAAACCGAGGAAGAGCGGATTCGGATCGGCCAGATGCGAGCATTCACGGAAGAGCAGTTCCTCTCCATGAATCCAGGACTTCTCAAAGTGCTGCCCTCACCTACCAAACCCTAGGGACCAGGTAGGGCACCAAGATGTAGACACAAGACGTTCTTTGCCTCTCAGCTCGCGCTGATCGGGATTTCGATCAGGCTCACGTTGCCCGACCGGATGCCCGCTTCGATGGCTGGTGCGATGTCAGCCGCCTGTGAGACACGGCGGGCTGGCACGCCCATCGACTGCGCGAGAGCGATGTAATCGATGAACGGCTTGTCAATGTCCATCGCGATGAATGTGCCCGATTGAGTGGACAGGTAATTGGCCTGCGACTTCATGAACCGCTTGAGCACGTTGTACTCGCGGTTGTTCATCACCACAAAGGTCACCGGCAGCCGTTCGCGGGCCGCAGTCCAGAGCGCCTGTGGTGAATAAAGGGCGGCCCCGTCGCCGACGAGGCAGACAACCGGCTCGCGGCCCAGGCCAAGCGAGCAGCCGACCGAGGCTGGCATCCCCCAGCCCAGCGCCCCACCGCGGAGGAACGAGTATTGGTGCGGCGAATCGCTGTTCAAGAAGTCGCGGACGTGGAGCGACGTGGCGATCGCTTCGTCGACGATGGCCACGTCCGGCCCGATCGCCCGGACGACCTGCTGCGCGGCGACCAGCGGCGAAACGACCGGCTCTTCCCACAGCGACTTCGCCCGCTCGCCAAGCTCGTCCCGCTTCGCCTGCCGTCGGAGCGAGGCCTGTCTCACGAGGGCTTCGTAGGCGCTGCGGTTCGCTGCCGTGGTCCGGCGGAGCGTGGGAAGGAGTGCCGCGAGAGAGGCCTTGATGTCGCCGACGACCGAGAGCGGAGTCATGAACGTCCGCCCCAAATCTCGGACGTCTGCCGACAACTGGTACACCGTGCAGCCGGGCGGAACGGCGGAGCCTTCGGTGTAGAGGATGGTGATCAGCGACTTGCCGCCGAGGGCGAAGATCGCATCGTACGGGCGGAGCCGACCGGCGATTTCTGTGGCCTTGGTCGGAAGGTTGCCAGCCCAGAGTGGGTGCGAGGTCGGGTAGGGAATCCGCGACGGCCAGGAGGAGCCAAACACCGGCGAGCCGAGCAGTTCGGCGAGGGCGACTACCTCCCCCGCGGCGTCGCTCGTGTGGATTTCGTCTCCGGCGATGATCGCCAGTTTGCCGGGGGTGACCGCGGCGAGCGCGGCCGCCAGTTGGTCGAGCGAGCCAGCGACTGAGCGGCGGTCCACAATGGACGGCCGACCGATCCCCGCCGCACTCATCTCTTCCATGACGTCCATCGGTAGGGACAGCATCACTGGCCCTGTCGGGGCCGCCGTCGCGTCCCGGAAGGCCCGTCGGACGAGCACGGGGAGTTGGTCGGCGTGGGTGACTTCCATCGCCCATTTCACCGCCGGACGGGCGATCTGAACGAGGTCGCCGAAGAGGAGCGGGTCGTTGATTGTGTGCCGCGAGTCCTGCTGCCCGGCGGTGACGACGAGGGGCGTCTGGGAGACGCTCGCGTTCAGCAGGTTGCCCATCCCGTGCCCGAGGCCACCGGCGGTGTGGAGGTTGAGGAACCCGGGTCGCCGCGCGGCCTGGGCGTAGCCGTCAGCCATTGCCACGGCACTCGCCTCTTGCAGCGCCAGCACGTAGCGAATCTCAGGTGTCGTCAGCAGGGCATCCATCAGCGGGAGCTCGGTCGTGCCCGGGTTCCCGAAGATGTACTCGACACCCTCGCTACGGAGCAGTTCCAACAGGACTTCCGCCCCACGGCGCGGTGCCACCGAGTCGACGGAGGTAATAACGTCTGTGTTCATCGTTCTTCTGCTGCCACCCCGAAACTGGGCCTGTTTTTCGAACGACCTTGCGGCCGATACGGCGTGCTGGAGGGGTAACCACAATTGTAGACAGACCCCCCGGTCGAACCAGGGTGTTTGTAAGCTCTTCCCCGATTCTTGACACTTGTCTCCCAACCGGATCACCAGTGGGTCGGCGATTCCACCCTCTACTAGACTCGACGGAGTATGGCCTTAGCTTTCGTGAGATGAGCACCCCGTGACATCAGGTTGTCACGGGCACTTCACTCTGCGGCTCCGGCTTCTTCACGACCTCATAACCCAATTCTTTCGTTCGACGATGCAGGTTCTTCTCGTCGCTCGCATTGGCCGGTCTATCTCGCCAAGCACCCGCGTGAAGGTTAAGATGACTGAGATGATACCAAAGTTCCTGGCCGTAGCGGTGCTGGTACCCAGCACCTCCACTGAACAAAGCGCAGGAGACGGCGCGTGTAGGCTTTCTGGGATTCACAGCTCGCCGCTGCTGAGTTGTGTCGTTCGGCCCCGGAGGGTGTAGCGAATGTCGGCGTGGTTCACCGTGTATAGTACGCAGTCGCTCCAGCACATAACGCCCGCCGATGTTGCGGCCTACCTCCGGGGTCCGAAGGTGGATTTCGACATCCTAGCCGAGACGTTCGGCATTGAGGACAAGGCGGTCGTCGAGCGAGCCGTGGAGGCCCTGCGAGTTGAGACGGTCGCTGGCCAGCTCGGGGAGTGGTTCGAGGTCCGATACCGGCCGGCCAAGTACCGGCCGCTGGTCGTTTACCTGTGGTCCGACCCGGCCCGGGTGCAGACGGAGCTGGCCGAGACCGAGGAGAACTATCTGGCAGGCCGCCGGGATCGCGGAGTGAACCAAGTTCGCACCGTCTTGAAGGGTGTCACTGCGGTAGCCGCCGTCGAACTCGGTGGGAGCCAGTTAGAGGACATGGGGCTGGTCATTGCCGGGCAGGTGGCCGAGTACCTGGCTGGCGTGGCCGATGGAGTCATCCGCGACACCGGGGATGAGTGGTGGGCCGTTCACCGAGGCGTGCCTAAGTTGCTGGCTGGCAGCGGCTAAGACGCCGCCCCAAACGCTGCAGCAGACGGCGGAGCATGATTGGTTTTTCGTGACCACAGCTCACCGGTGCCCACCGATGCTGAGCTGGATCGTTGGGCTGCGGAGGGCGAGCGATGCGAACTGTGGCGGCTTTAATTGCGGTCGTCTGCTGCGTGGCCGCGGTCATCGGCATTGCGTACTTGCACGGGTTTGAGCGGGGGTTCGGGCGGGAAGAGTGGCGGCACCGCCCGGCCCTTATCAGTGCGTATGAGACTGAAGTGAGGTTCCGGGCCGGGCCGTGTGTGGCGTTCGCCCTCGCATCTGTAGCCATCGCCGTCTTCGGGCGGTCTCGTGCTTTGGCAGTGGCGACGGCCGGCGCGACAGTCGTGGTTTGCGCGGTGTCTGTCGTCGGGACATACTTGACCATCCGAGAGTACATCCGGGCGTGGGGCGGTCAGCGCATGCCGTCGTCAAGTTGGGACGGGGTCACCCTCGCCTTCTGGGCCGCCGCGGTGTTCCTCGTTGGAGTCGTGGTGTTCGTGCTGGCGCGGTGGGGACGACGCCCGGCTGTTCCAGGTGCTGCAGCAGACCTCGCCTCATAGGTTATTCCCACGGTAGAGTGCGTTGAGGCGGGCTACTGAGTTAAGGCGTTCGGCGGCGGAGGCGTTGCGTTGACCTGGGACGATGACCTCCGCGCGCTGCTCATGTACTCTCTGGGTGACACGTACAGATTCGTCCTCGAAAGTGGGGACGAATTGACTGGGGCCATTGCTAGCGTTTCTCACGTCAATGTGGGTGCAACGAGCGATGTTATTGTCGAGGAGGCGGGCGGCGGGTGTTGGCGGGTCGAGCTAGTGGCAATCCGGAAAATGCACCTGCCGGACGGCCGCTGCGTGTTCGACCGCGCGACGCCGTTGCCGTGACCAACTCCGAGCAACCAGGTGCTGCAGACACCGCCGCAAGAACTTGAATTCGGCTGGCTGAATCGGTCGGTGTTTTTGAGTCAGATCGGCGTATATTTTCCTCGGCAGGTGGGCCTGTATTCAATTGTGCCTTTTGCTTGAAGTCGTTTCAGGCGGGTTGTCGCCACTGAGAGCTTCCGATGAGTGCGATTCTCCCGCCAGCGCTGATGCGGTATTTGGCTGACGCCTCGGTCGAGGTGATGTCGTGGTCAGCGGAGTCCGGTGTACTGGTTCTCCGGATCCACAAGGAGATCGGCCCGGAGTCCGGGCTGCTGCGGTTCTGCGGGGTGGTCTCTGTCCACCTACCGCCGCGGTTCACCATCGAGACTCTTACCGCCATGCGTCAAGGGAGAGAAGACACAATGTTCGAGATCACAGGGGTGTGGGGCGAGTCGTACATGATCGTGGCTGACTCGGTGGAGTACATCTCGGACGCAGTTCCAGGAACCCTAACGGACCGCAAACTTGGCTGATCGACTCGTGTTGTCGCTTGGCAGCGATCCCACCACTCAGCCAGTGAATTAGGCGCTTAATTATGCGATGGCTCGTTGGGCACAAGAAGGATGTTCGAGCGGTTGCCAATCTCCCGGATGGGAGATTGGTCTCAGGGGGGTCTGACCGCACCGTCCGTGTCTGGGACCTGGCAACTTGGGAACTCGTGCGGACCATCCCAGCACGCACACCTGTCTACGCCGTGGCCGTGACCCCGGACGGCAACACCATCGCCTACGCCGGCCGCCGCCCCGGGCCAACGGCTGGTGCGGTCCCGATCCAGACCTTTCGCCTCGCCGAGGGACTTTCAGGGTTTACCTTCCATTGCCCGTATCAAGACGGTATTCCCCGGTCGATCTGGTCGCTCTCGTATTCTGCGGACGGCCTCATCCTCGCAGCCGCGGGCCGTGTCATTGGCGGGGGCAATATGCTCGACGGCGGTGGAGCACACTGGTTCCGCACGGATGACGCCTCCGCCAACGGGCCGTTGGCGTCCATGCGGGCCTATGCCCTTCGGTTCGCCCCTGCCGGAGACATGTTGGCCGTCACCGGTGACGCCGTGGTCGCTTTCTATGCCACGCCGCAAGAGCCTGAGCCAGTCGTCTCGTACCGCCTGCAGTCGCAGTGGGCGGCAGCAGTCGCGTTCCTACCCGGGTCGCCAAGGGCTGTCGTCGGTGTGAACAGCGCGCTCTACTTTGTGGACACGACGACGCAAGGAAAGCCGCACAAGGTGAAAACTGGGTTCCGCACGGTCACCGCGCTCGCCACTGCGGCCGACGGCAGAGCGGTCTTCGTCGGCGGGAAGCCAGGAGGCATCGAGGTCTATGACCCGGAAACCGGCGAGCTGCGGATCAGGTACGACTTTGGAGTAGGCGGTGTCCACGCAGTCGCCGCCGCACCCGATGGCACGACGATTGCCCTCGCCGGCGATGACGGCTTGGCGGTGTTCGACTACGATGGGTGAAAAGAAGATGAGTGATCCACGAAGTAAGGTAAAATCGAAAAGTCGAACGCCATAACTCCCGCACCAAGCGCGCTTGGCCCAACTCGAGCTCAAAGATACTACAACAGACGGCGGGGCATGATTCGTTTTCCCCAGTGAATTGGGTCGTTCGGCGACGGAGGGTTTCGCAAGTGCGAGTCGTGTTGCGGAATCCACTCGCTTCGGACGGTCGGGACTTCCGTCACTCGCTCACAGTCGGCGGTGAGTACGAGGTACTCGGTATTGAGTGCGACTCACTCCGGCTGATGACCGATGATGGCGAGCCGGTGCTGTTCGATGCCGAGTGCTTCGAGGTCGCCGACCCAACCGAGCCGGTGTTCTGGGTCGAGGCGTTCCCGGACGAAGGCGAGCGATATGCCTACCCGCCGGGGTGGGGAGTGCCGGGGTTCTTCGAAGCGTGGCACGAAGGGGTGCCGGTCATCCGACGCCTGTTCGCGGAGCAACTCGCGGCCTGGTATCCTGCCTCGCAAAGCCCACCGAACCAGGCGCAGTAGTATACGCAAACTCATAGGTTGTTCCCAGGTCCAGCTACCCGTGGCGGGGGCATTTGACCTGAGTTGTTCGGCGGAGGGCGTGGATGCGGGTTATACTACTCAACGTCATACACTACCCTTCGGACGGCTCACACTGGCATGTCATCGAGTCGCCTGAACCGGACTGGCCGACCATTGAGGCCACGATCCGCCGATTGGACCGAGACGAATGGCCGTTCGTATGGCTGCACACCATGCTTCCCATCGAGGGCGAGATGCCTCAGAACGGACTGTGCATCATGGGCGGTCGTGGTGAGTACAGATTGTTCCTCTCCAAAGACGGCGGCGAGGTCTATTTTGAGGATGCAGGCCGGAGCCGCACGACGGTCCGCATCTGGGAGAGTGACCAAGGGTCGGTGGTCGAAGAGAGGTCGCTGTGTAACGACCTGGATTGGGTGCTTGCCATAGCTCGCCATTTCGCGGAACTGGCTGAGTTGCACAAGAGCGCTACTTGGATGAAGTAGTTGAGCAGTTGACGACACTTCCGACCAATCGGTTCTAGTTGTTACGTGGCTGCGATTGCATTCTGGCTCAACCGGTGACATGACGATGTCATCACGGTCGAGGAACATCCGAAACATGGCCGGGTACTATCGCCAAACATCCGCGTCACGGTTAGGATATTTGAGAGGTTGACGGAGCAGGGTTCGAGCAAGAGTTCACTGTGACCTATCACTTCTGAGCTGAGTCGTTCTACGGCGGAGAAGAGAATGGAAAGTTGGTTGACGATCCGGCGGATGGTGTTCTTCATCCTGGGCTTCTTGGCGTTGGGGTTGGCTTACTTCAACGCCAGCATGGTCCCAGAGGATCGCCGTATCCCGCATTTCATCGGCGGGTCGATGTGGGCTGTCCTGTTCTTCGCCATCGCCGTGTGGCCCCGGCGCAAACCACGCCAAGAGCCGCCATCGGAGCGCCTGAAACGAGAATAATGTTGTTTATCTATGACCGGTGAAGTTGCCGTCTAACACGCTACAACAAGCCCTCACTCAGCCATTTTGCGTGAAGCCGTTTCATACAGGCCACTGAGTTGGTGGACGTTCGACGGAGGTGTACAGTGAGGCGAGGGTTACAGGTACAACCACACTTGGCGCTGGTTGTCCTCGCGTCTCTCGTGCTCGCGGGGGCAACGGCGTACTTCTTGCTCGTGATCCCGCGGCGGCTCACCCCGAGCGACCCGGACTGGCTGCGTATCGGGGCGTCTTGGTCGACCGCCTTCGTCGCCCAGTGCGGGGCTTTTCTGGCGACTGTCTGTCCCGTGGCGGCACACGCCCTCAGCGGTCGTTGGTCGTGGTCCGTCCGTGTGTTCTCCGCAGTCTCGTTATACTACGGTTGTAGCATGGCCATGCTTGCAGTAAACGCCTACGAGGACGCAGACCGGGTCACTGGGCGCGTCCGCAGTCCGGCCGAGTTTTTTGAGGGGGTATTCGTGCTGGGGGCGGTGTTCGTGTTCTACCTCCTTTTCGCACTCTGCACTCTGACCTGGATTGCCACCCGAGGCCGGCGGTTCGTACGCGGCGGGTTTGTGAACGTTTAGGTTTTGTGGACCGCCGTTTGCGGCGCAGAGGCCGCACAAGACGCTGCAGTGGACTCATCCACCGGTGCCTGACCAGCGGCAAGATGGAGTGGGGCGGCACCCGTTCCAAAAGTGCATCCTTGGCAGCGACAACCTGTACCTGATGAGCTACTTCGACCCGGAGGTCAATTCGGTCGAGGCGGCCTGTAAGACCCCATCGACGCGGCTGATTCCTCCCAGGTGCGGATCACCTTCTACTCCGTACATGGCGACTACGGATGAGATCATGTGGTGGCCAGGAGATCATCCCAACTGGTAGCGTCCAGAAGGCGGTCAGCGATGCGTTGCAATCGGGATTGATCCGCGAGACTGCGAATCGTCGCCTCGACAGTCGAAGGAGCTGCTCCGAACCGCTTGGCCCCGATCTGCAACACCATCGCCTGGGTTTGAAGCACGACGCCACGGGCTTGGCCGCGGGCTTCACCGCGGGCTTCGCCTCGGGCAAGGATGAGTTGGTAGGTAGTGGAGTCTTCGAGGGTCATGCTGAGTCTCCTGTAAAGGGTTTCGATGGTTTCCGTTTTGTGTCGCAATCCACAGAGAACGAAGAGCGAGCCGAGCAGGTTTTGTTCTTCGCCACGGTCCAAGGAGTCGGCTCGAAGTTTCACCAAGTAGCGGTCAAAAGCGGAGTCCAGGTCTTGTGCCGCTTCGTCGGTCAGGAGTGCTAGCGGTGCGATACCTGGGCCGGCTTGCAAAAGATTCTCGACCGATTCTTCCCAAACGCGGATCACCGTATACCGAAAGCGGAGATACTCGGAGCCATCGGCTCCCAGGATCGAGAGCAAGCCGGTTTGATCGGTGGCTTGGGCCTTGGGTCGCAGCAACATCAGTATGGAATGCACTGGCATTTCCGTCTGATGATGCACGAAGGTATTGTATCGCAGCAAGTCTCGCGGGATACCGAGTCGGCTCCCCGATTCGAGTTCGAGATGTAAGACACACGGAGTCGGACCATCGATTTGAAACAACCGGTCGGCTTGCAACGTGGCTGAGAGGTCCGTGTCGAGGGGTTGGACGGCTCCTATGGGCACAGGAATTCGCGCGGCGAGATAGCTGGCCCAGTCGGTGAGCCGCTCGTCGATCAGGCAGTTCAGGGTGGCATCAAAGGGTTTCGCCATTTCGTCATTCTAGTCAACGTCAAACGCCATCGGCGTGCTTTCGCACGCCGATGGCTTGGGCTGTTTTCAACAACTCAGATCACCAGAGGAGTTGGGCGTTGATCGTGAAGCCGAAGAAGTCCGACTTGCCATCGAACGGGCGGTTCGAGTTGTGGTCGTACCGGACTTCAGGGCGGATGTTCAACCAGCTCTTGGGCTTCCAAGTGTGGCCGAGGGTGTAGGACTGGTACAGGCCGTTCGTGCCGGTGCGGTTGCCGTCGGTGTCGTCGAAGAGTTCGAAGCGAGCCGTCGTGCTGTGCTTGTCGTTCCAGCTGTAGGTCAGGTAGTTCACGAAGTGAACCCAGTTCGCGTGACCGAGGCCAGGAACGTCGTTCTGCCAGCCGTAGAGGAACTCAAAGTTGTAGGTCAACTTGTCGGTGAACTTGTGAGTCAGGACGACGTCCAAGAGAGCCGTGTGGTTGACGTTTTCCGCGGCATCGAAGGCGTTATGGCCGAGGATCGTGGCGACGCGGACGTTCGTCTTATCGGTGAAGTCGTATTGCAACGCCCCCAACCAGGTGAAGCGCGAGGCGCTGTCGAACCAGATGTCGTTGCCGAGGTAGAAGTCATTCGACAGGGTCAACTTGTCGGTGATCTTCGTGTCCGTGGCGACACCGGTGTAGGTGTATGGGTTGTAGGTGAAGGCATAGCTGTAGCTTGGCAGCGGGGTGAGAGTCGGGTTCAGGCTCTCGACGCCGAAGCGGGCGAACATACGACCGACTTTGATGTCCATGCCCTTGGCCACGTTCGGCAGGTAGAGTTCGCCGTAGGCTTGGACAGGGTCAATGCCGTAGCGGTTTGGCAGGCCGTCGCGGTCGGTGAGTTGCTTGTTGAGCAAGCCGCGCGATTGAGTGAACTGGTAAGCCGAACCGTAGAGGATGAGGTCCATGTGGTAGCCGAAGCTGGCTTCCTTGGATTCTTTATCGACGGCGCGATCGACCGTGATCCAGTTGAACTGGGGCAGGTCCGGGTTGAAGCTGAAGCCCATGCCGGGGGGCAAGCGGTTCAGGTTCACACCGTTCGTGGCTGTGTAGCGAAGGTCCACGAAGCCGGAGATGGTGGTCTTCGCGCCGGCGAGTAGCGTGCCGAGCGAGGTGCCATCGATGGCCTTCATAAATAGGGTCGAAGGGCCTTCATCGGCCTTTGGCTCTTCAGCCGCAGGAGCATCGCTTGGGGCCGCGGCTGCGCCGCTTTCGATGCGGTAGGTGCCATCGCCGTTCGGGATGAGCTTCTCGCCGTCTTTCAACGTGAGTGGGGTAGCCGCTGGTGCTGGGGTCGCAGGAGCCGTGGTGGCTGGTGCCGCGCCGGTCGGTGGGGCAGGCATCTTCAGCGGGCTGTCACCGGCCTGCATCGCGGGCATACGCTTCAGCGACGACGGCAGTGCATCCGGAGCCGTAGGGGTCACGGGGGCAGGCATCACTTTCGGGATGCTCGTTGGCACGGAAGCCGGCATCGGCGTCTGGCCGAGCATCAGCGCCGCACCCAGAAAGAGGTCGGTCAGCATAAGTCATCCTTGACTAGGGGTGAAGGCAACATGCCTTCCGGAAGGTCGGTTCCGAACCGGCGTTCTTGGTGGAAGACATCCCGAAAGCCTGTTGCAGCTCCGGTTGTTGTCATAACCAGAATCGACCGCCTACCGTGCAAGATTGACCAAACCGGACTCCCGGGTACAGACTATCCTGACTCCGTGACGGACTTAGCGATTTTGACGGTGAAGTTTTTAAATTCCAAGTTGTTTTGACTCAAGTCCCAGGTAAACCACGCCAACTGGACCCTGTGTCGCCAGGGTTGGCGAGGGGGATTTCCACACTTTCGACTTGGAGGTGAGCTGGTTCCACTCGGTTCAGCCGACGTGTTGAGGCCGGGGCGTCGTTGAACTTGACCTGGCCGAGGCTCGTCTCGGCGGCTTCGGAGGTGAACTTGAGCCAGGCCGCGGTGTTCATGAGTTTTGGCGGGGAGCTTTCCAAGATCTGCTCAAGCCAGGACGTGGTCGGTGCGAAGCCGGTGTACCAATTCGCCCGCTGGGTTTCCCATTTCAGAATGCGAGACAGTTCGTCCGCTTCGCCTACCTGAATACGAACCATCGGCCCATCTTCGAGTGCAGACCACAAACAGCGCGAGACCGTCACTTCTACAGGCACCCAACCGGAAGGCTTCGTCGGTTGACGAGGCGAGAGATCCAGCAGTGGCCCGGCCAAGATTGAGGTGACTTGCTCCAGCCTCACATGAGCGACGATGTTCGTGGAGTTCGTGCGGGTCGCGTTTTTGACTTCAAGCACTGGCCCGGCGACGGCGGTCATGGTGTTTCGCAAGGTCAGGTCAAACGGGCGGGACGCCGCGATGTGAACCACCCGACCACGGCCACGGATCAGGCACTGCTCGATGGTCAGGTTTGGTGTGGGAGTCGAGGTGGAACGCATTTCGCCACTGGCATCCATGACGCTGATGGCAGCGATGCGTTCGCTCTCGTTCTCACGTTCTTCGAGCGTGATCACGCAATCTTTCAAAGTGCAATCGCGTCCTGCGACGACGGACACGAGCGATAATGTCCGCACGTCCCCCGGGCGGGCAGCCCGCGTCGGGAGTTGGGCTTGTAAGCCTTCGATCGTCAGTTGACCTTCGACCAGCCGGAAGAGTGCTGCGTCGACTTTGTTGTGATCCTTCGAAGGCACCAGAATCGGCATCGTGCCAGGGAAGGGGCGAAGTGTCAGCCGGAGCCGGGGTTTGTCGATGGTGATCGGCGGGACTTCGAGTTTGCCATCATGGCGAATCTGAATGACATCCTCGCCCTTCGCTTCCGCGATGGCTGCTTCGAGAGTGGTGTAGACGTTCCGAGGTAAGTCGCCTTTGTACTCTGTCTCAGCATCCGGGTAGACGATCTTCACTTTGGAATCGGTGGCATCTTGGGTTGCCGGGGGCCAGGGGTCGTAGAGCTTCGTTTCAGCTCGGGGCAGATCCTTCGCACCCAGGATCACGACATCACTTCGTGGCACCCGCAACGCGGCCAGTGTGGTCTTCAAGCGGAAGGCTTCCCACGGTTTGAGCGAAACCAAGGTCGCTGAAGGTTCTGTCGCCCATGGTGGTGAGCGTAACTCCTGGGCACCGGCGTCTTGAGCGACAGTGATGCCGTTGAGGTTTCGGCACTCTTCGAAGTTGTAGCCACGGTTGACGATGGCAAACGGGTCGATGCGGAAGTAGGCATTCCGCTCGCTGGCTCGCCCTTGATATTGGCTGAAGTTCGTGGACTGAGACGCTTGACGGAGGATCGCAGCTCGGCGTTCGGGGCCGTCGGGCATCATCATCATCGGCATCGCCCCAGGCTCCGGGACCGGTCCTGCGAAGACACAATGCCCCGCACTCACGAGCCATTTCCCAGCCCCCTGAACCTCCACGACCGTCCCTTTTTCCACCAAGAAACTGCAAGATTTGAGCACTAGCTCGCCACCGGTTTCACTGTCGGAGTTCAGTCCAAAGACCGTCGGATGTGGGGCAAAGGCGCACTCAGTCGCCTCGATCTTCGCCCGCCCGCTCACCTGGATGGCGGAACCGCGCCGCAGGCCGAAGTAGCTGTTTTTGAATTGGATCGTACCACCACTCGCCGTGATGTGAATGCCCACCATCCCGGTCATCGAAAGACTTGGCGCCGCGTCGAAGCGACACTCCGCGAACTCCACGCGGCCGGGTTCGTGGATCGTGAGACCGTCGGGGGTATCCAGTTGATCGGTATTCGGGCCGTCGGCGAACTCCCAGGCGATGCCACGGAACACGACGCTGTCCGGCTTCTGGAATGCGAGCAACATACCCGCATCACGTGGAGCCACCGGCAAGCGGATCGTGGCTGGTAAGCTGCCACGAGACTCGATCACGAGTTTCTTCTGCGAACAGGTGACACCTGTATTCAGTTTGGTGAAGTCGTAGCGTTGGCCCGGTTCCAGTCGGATTTCGGTGAGTGTCGGGTTTCGAAGGGCGGCGACGAGTTGTTCTAAGTTCGTCGCTGTGATGCTGGTCACATCCGGGCTAACCGGGGCTGGCACCAGTTCGGGGGGAAGTGTTGATTTCGTGTTCGGCGTCTCGGTTTCCGGGAAACGCACCGTCGTGCGGGCTGGGTCTCCGGTCGCCATGGAGTAGACCAGAATCATGCCGACCACCAAAGCCACGATGCCGCCCACCAAGAAGATTGGTACTTTTGGCGGTTCCGGTAGAATCCGTGTCGTCGTCGAGCCATTGGCGACGCTGGCTTCCACTGGCAGCGACTCGCTCGGCACATTCAGCACTTTGGCGAGTTGCGACAAAGCCAGGATCAGGTCTTGAGCCGTCTGGTAACGATCCGCTGGGTTCTTGGACATCATCTTGGCGAGGATGTAAGCGGTCTCGTCGGTGATCTTCGGGTTCAAGAGCCGGGGGTCGAGGATCTTTTCGTGTTGGTGGAAATGCAGTTTCCGCGCTGCGGTCCCTTCAGGCACGGGGGATTTCGCCGTAAGAGCGTGGTAAAGCGAACAACCCAGACTGTAGATATCGCTGCGGACGTCAGCACGGCGCGGGTCGAGGGCCTGTTCGGGCGAGATGTAATCAAACGTCCCCAGCGTCACACCCGATTGTGTGACGCCGCCGTTGACACTTTGCGACAGGCTGCGAGCCAAGCCCATGTCAATGATCTTGGCATGCCCTTCCGGGGTGACGACGATGTTGCTCGGCTTGATGTCGCGGTGGACCAACCCCCGGGCCGAAGAGTGGGCCAACCCCGCGGCGACTTGGATGGCAATCGCCACGACTTCGCCACCTGGCAATGGACCACGTTGCTCGATGATCGTTCGAAGGTTTTCGCCCTCGACGAACTCAAAAGCGATGTAATGAAGCCCACGGTCTTCACCGGTGGCAAAGACGCGGGCAATATTCGGGTGATCGAGTTGGGCGGCCGCACGGGCTTCTTGCTTGAAACGGGTGATACTATCGCCATCTTTGGCCATCGTCGGTGGCAAGATTTTGAGCGCCACCACCCGGCCCAAGTCGCGGTCACGGGCTTTGAGCACCGCCGCCATACCCCCAGCCCCGACGGACTCCAGGATTTCGAACTGGCCCAAGCTCGAGCCAATCGTGAGGCCTAGACTCGGATCCGTGGGAGGGACGCTGCGGAAGCTAGAGATGATCGTCGGCTCGTCGTCAGGATTCGTTGGGACAGCATGGCTACTGCCCACGGCATGTAACGGCACCCACTCCGCGGAGGAGTCCCGGGGTTCTGGTTCTGGTTTTGAGTCTGCGTTGGGCATTCCCGTCGCCCCAAGAGTAATCCTTCAATCAAGAATCCAGATTGGTTCTGATAGTTTAGAACCTCATCCCGGATGCAGTCAACGAGAGATCGTCACCGTTTGCCCCGGCCTTGTCCAGCACGAGCCGCTAGGAAATGCCGCAGATTCGCAGCAAACGGCTGATGGGTGGGGATCATCAGGTGATCGACGCCCGCACGCTTCAGTTCCAGGGCCGTCCCTTCGGAGTCGGTCCACGTTGTGTTTCCCGAGGTCACGAAGGTTCGCCCGGTCTCCGCTTCGCCGGCTTGCATGAACCCAGCACCAGGCAGGCCCTTCTCAGCGGGGTCTTGAAGTTGCAACACGATCACATCATGTTGTTGCGCGAGCAGTTTCAATGCTGGCAGTGCCGTTGGGTCGTGGAGATCGGAGAGGACCAGCAGCATACATCGGCTGGATAAGGTCGGGGCGAGTTCACTGATTCGCCGACCGAGTGTAGTTGGCTCGTCGTAACGGAACGTCCGCAGGCGATGCAGCCACTGCAAGATTTGCCCACGGGAGAGGCTCGGTTGAATGCGGAAGTCCTTACCACCCACACCCAAGACCCCCACCGGCGACACGCGATCCAAAAACGCAAACGCCAAACCCCCAGCAATGTGAACCGCCACCGCGTATTTGGATTTTTTGTAAGACGAGACGGTCATCGAGGCCGAGGTATCAATCAACATGTAACAGGGCAAGCATTTCGGCGCCTCGTACTCTTTGACGAAGACTTTGCCCGTGCGAGCGGTGATTTTCCAGTCGATCGACCGCACCGAATCGCCCCATTGATACATCCGCGATTGAGCGTACTCGATGCCCGAGCCAAGGAAAGGGGATTTGTCGGTGCCGTAGGAGAGGGTGTCCGCGAGTTTCTTGATGGCGATCAAAAACTGGCGTGAATTCAGATGATCGGCAGTTTCGAGTTGGCCTGTCATCGGTCTCTCCAGAGGGTCAGGCGGTTGACAGATTCAGATGCACCCAGATTCGAAGCATGATTCAAAATCCTATTGTACGTGTCCTCAAAGAAGATTTGAGAGTTGTTAACCCGGTGGTTCGTGAGATGAAGGCTATAAGCCGGGTTTTGTCGTCGGGGTTGCCCCCGGAGACGGTCATTTATCTAGCCCGATTGTTGCCAATCGGATCGAGCAGCCTACCCGAGGGTTGATAACGAACCGGGTCGGTTCTCTCCCTCTGCTTGGCCTTGCTTCCGGTGGGGTTTACCGAGCCGACGAGTCGCCTCGCCGCTGGTGCGCTCTTACCGCACCGTTTCACCCTTACCTCACTTGCGTGAGGCGGTTTACTTTCTGTTGCACTGTCCCGCCGCAGTTCAGAAGCCCGCCGGGACGGACGACCCAACTACGGGGTGGGCGTTACCCACCACCGTACCCTACGAAGCCCGGACTTTCCTCCCAAGAAGCTCACGCCCCCGAGCGACCGCCCGCCTCCACCTCCCGAACCATAGTGCATAGTACGCGATTCCCCCACCCAGGTTCAGGGCGAATGCCAGCAACTGGGAGAGAATGGCTATAATCGGGTTCAGGGAGGATTTCTTATGGTGCGTTTCACAACCATTTCCAAAGTCTCAGAAACAGGAATCGTCACAATCACGTTACCCGCCGAAGCAGCTGGGCAAGACGTCCGCGTCACAATCGAACCTACAGGCCTGAAACAACCGATGAGCCAAGTCGAGTGGCAAGCCTACTTGCTGTCCACAGGAGGCACAATTCCTGATCTCGAGCGCCAACCCCAGCCAGAACTGGAGGAGCGAGAGCCATTATGAGCCACATGTTGGATGCTAACGCCTGTATTGAATTTCTGCGACATGGCGCCAACTCAAAAGTTGGTCAAAAACTCCATGATGCAACGCCAGGCAGCGTTTATCTGAATTCGGTTGTCCTCGGCGAGTTACTTTTTGGAGCAAGACGAAGCAAAGACCCCGAGAAAGCTCTTGCATCGGTCGAGTTGTTTTCTGCACCGTACTTGGTACTTCCCTTCGACGAATCCCTGTACTCCAATCGGTGCGAATGATATGCTCATAACAGCCATTTCAATCGCTCACAATTTGATCTTGGTGACTTGGTCACGATTCAAGTGATCGAAACCGTCAGCGTGGATCCGGAAATCTCCCGCAGAACCAGTGCTCAGATTCGCGAAGAGCAAGAGAAGACTCTGAGCGAAATGGAACTCCAAGAACTCGATCGCCGGCGCCAAAAACTGGATGAAGAGCTTCCGCCACTGCGCGAACTACGGATCCTCCCGGAGTCGTGAGAATTTGCAAAGACATCCAAATCCAGTGTTAGCCTTCAGGTCCATTCTGGTTTTGGGTGATTTTGTGGGTCGTCCGGGCAAGCTGGGGTAGGCCCCAAGCGATTCTTCATATAAACTCAGTCTTCCTGGATTTTGGGACGGGACGACCCGAATTTGATGGAATAGACTTCTCCCCACACGAAGGGGTTGGCGGTGCCTGATTGGGTTTGGTGGACTTTTGTTGCCATCTCAGCCATTTCCTTGTGCTTTGCACTCGGAATTTGGTTGGCTTACGTCTATTACCGTACACGTTATCTCGACCAAATTGTCCGCATCTTCGAAGAGAAACCGTTCTTCATCATTCCCCGTGGTAAACCTTGCGACGGGGCGGAAGATGTCGTCTTTGAGACTACCCACGGCCTCAAACTGCAAGGTTCCTATCTCAAAGGACGAGTTCCCCGCAAAGGAGTTTTGCTCTTTGGCCTAGAATTTGGCTCCAATCGCTGGGCTTGTTTACAGTACTGTGAGATGCTGCTCGACCACGGTTTCGATGTCTTCGCCTACGAACCACGGAATCAAGGCGATAGCCAAATCGACCCAAACTATGCTCCGATGCAGTGGGTCACGAACCACGACCTGGACGACATGCGGGCCGCGATGCGGTATCTCAAGTCCCGCAAAGACGCCACGGATTTCGGCTACGGCGTTTTTGGCATCTCCAAGGGTGGCAGCGTCGGGTTGGCTCTTGCAGCCGAGGATCCGAGCATTCGTTGTGTGATTGTCGATGGTGCTTACGCAACCTACACCACCGTGCTCCCTTACATGCGGCGCTGGGTTTCCATCTACGTCCGTGGCACTCCTGCCTGGATTCGGAAGCGCTCGCCAGATTGGTTCTACGGTCTCCTCGCCAAAGCTGCGATGCGCCGCTCCGCGAAGGCTCGTGAGGTTGAGTTGCCCGCTTTGGAACCGGCCCTCAGCTCCGTGAGTGCCCCCGTCTTCATGATCCACGGCGAAGGGGACAATTACATCACCTCCGACATGGCGAAATCGCTTTTCGCCCGTTTAGGGAACAGCCAATCCGAGTTCTGGTCCGTGCCCAAAGCCAAGCACAATCAAGCCGTGCACGTCGCCGGGGATGAGTACATCCGCCGGGTCGTCGGCTTCGTCGAATCTCACCTGATCCCCGTCGAGAGCGTGACTCCCGAAAGCACCCCTGCCATGCCCGAGCGGCCTGAGATCGTCCGCGCCTGAATCCCCGAGGGCGACGATGGCAGAGATTCTCTCTGGCTTCTACGTGATTCTCATCGGCTTGGGATTATTTGCGATTCCTTGGTTCCTGGCACCTCCTCTCGCGGCTTACCGTCACCGCAACTACCACCGCTCGACAGAGCGTGTCCTCGATTTGCAAGCCGAACTTGAGCATCGTGGGCATCGACCGGTCTGGATGGAACCAGGGTATACGGAGTCAACCTCGGCAGGTCTCCGGGCGTGGTTTGAAAATGGCCAGCTCACCAGAGTCGTGATCTCGGAATCCGAGGGGAAGTAGATGAAGTTCCGAGTCGTCGAGCTGTTGATCATCGTGACATTGCTCACGATGGCGGTGCTGGATATCCGTTTTCTGAAAGTTCACGCTCATAATCTGCCGCGGCAAGATGAGTGGGAATTCATCCCCGCCATCTACGGCCAGGAAGCTGCGATCGAGTGGATCTGGTCACGGCATTATGAGCATCGCTATCCACTTCCCCGCGCGGTCTATTTGCTCTTGCACAACATCTCTGGCCAAGATTTCCGCGCCGGGATGGTGGTCACCTTTGTGATTCTGCTGGTGGCGACAGCCACGTTGCTGTGTGCCGTCAGAAAAGTGCGAGGGAGGAGTGACTGGGTCGATTTGCTGATCCCGGCGCTGCTACTCCACCAGGGACATGCCGAGAACCTGACGATGGGCTATCAGATTGTCTTCTCGCTGACCATCGCTTGGCTGACAGTGGCTCTCGCCGCGGTCGTGTGGCGGGATTGGTGGGGGCCGAAATGGGTCTTGACTCTCACAGGCTTCTCGACCCTAGGCGTGGCTCTCGGTGGAGGCACTGGATTGGTCTTTGTTCCTGGCCTCGTTCTGTTACATGGATATCTGCTTTTTCAGTGCCGAAACTCATGGGGACAGCCTTGGACAACGTGGGTGTTGTTAAGCATTTTACCACTCTTGTCAATTTTCTATTTCCTCGCGATGATCATTGACATGAAAACTCACGGCACCACCGCTGGGGTGAATGATGTCCAAAAAATGCGTGAGGTCTTCTTCGACTTTTGGACGGTCTCCTTTGGAGGTGCGGGGCAGTTCGGCTACCCCATTCCAACGATCGTGTTGTTTCTGGCAGCCTCGGAAATTGTCTTCACTTCCCTCCGCATATACTTGGCAAAACCCGCTCATCGCCCCATGATTTCCGGCTGTTTGTGTCTGTTGATCGGCTTTCTTCTGCTGTCCGTGGCAATCAGCGTCGGCCGACCGTTGGGGGGTGAATCGCGGTATGCTATCTTTGGTGGATTCGCCAGCTGCGTTTTGGTTCTACTGCACGCCTCTGTCGGGAATCGGCTGAAAAATGGGTTTTTTCTCTTTCCATGCATCGCATTTGGTATTGCTTATCATGCTTCCAATTCTGGTCAGCAATTCTGCGAAACTCATGACGCCCGAACGGCGATGCTGGCCCGTGATATCAATAGAAATGTTCCTGTGAATTTCCTGGGAGAGCGCCATGTGCTATTCCCTATACCGAGTTATCAGAAAAACTTTGAATGGCTCCATCACTTTGGTCATAAAAGCTTGAAAAAGGCTCCCGTGGCGAAGCCCACTCGTTTCCAGGAGATCGCCACCTCCCCCGGACTGCTGATGCCAATCGACCAAGTGCCAGGGATGCCAAGCGAATGGGAAATCCGGCTCGATACGCCCATGAAAATGGATTACTTGCGGATTGATTTTGAAAGTTCGGAATCCTCTTTTTCGTCTGCCTTTCGACTCGAACTCCCGGAGAATCCCGACGAAGCGGCAGGGGTTGTCTCTCTTTGGGTGATCCCTGGGAAGCGATCGATGCTGTTTCGAGTCGAGGGTACTCTCAACCGGGTCCGGATCAAGGCCGTCGGGAACAGTGCCCGGATCACCGTGTTGAAGTGTACCGCAGTCACATTCGAGTCACGCGGAGACTGATGAGGGGTCGTTGATCGTGTATGATGATCCCGATTCATCCATGCTGACAGCATGCTCATGGCACGATGCTTTCGGAGGAGACGCGATGTTCTGGGCCATGTTGGGGTTGTGCTTGGTGCCTTCGGGCGAGGTCAAGATTTGGGAGCCTGCGAACCTGGTGGCGTGGTGCATTGTGCCATTTGATGCCAAGAATCGCACGCCAGCTGACCGCGCGGAAATGCTGCAAAAGCTCGGCTTTCAGAAGTTCGCGTACGATTGGCGGGCCAACCATTTGCCAACCTTCGAGACGGAGATTTTGGAACTCAAGAAACGGCAGATCGAACTCACCGCCGTCTGGTTCCCGGCAGGCCTGAACGCCGAGGCCAAGACGATCCTTGCGGCTCTGGAGAAACACAAACTTACGCCACAGTTGTGGGTCATGATCCCAGACCCCGCACCGGGCCAGCCGCACGAGGCCAAGCTCAAAGCCTCGGTCAAGCAGCTTACGCCGATTGCCGAGGCCGCGGGCAAGATCGGCTGTCGGCTCTCGATTTACAACCACGGCAACTGGGGAGGTCAACCGGGGAACATGGTTGCCATCGTCGAGGCGATGAAGCGTGACAATGTCGGCATCGTCTACAACCTCCATCATGGCCACGAGCACCTGCCGGACTTTGCCAACCACCTCAAACTGATGCTCCCGAAACTGCATTGCCTCAACGTCAACGGCATGGACACCGACGGTGAGCGCCGGATGCGGAAGATTCGCGTCTGGGGCACTGGCGAGCGTGATGCCGAACTGATGAAGTTGATCAACGATTCCGGCTACCGTGGCCCCATCGGCATCCTCGGCCACACCAATGATGACGCCGAAGCCCGACTCGCCGATAACCTCGCGGGCTTGAAAGCACTCCTCGCCGGGAAGCCAATCCCCGAACTCCGCACCCAGCCGAAGAGCGCGAAGCCGTAGACTCTATGTGAGTTTCAACACCCGACGGATGGCTTCGGGGTAGGCGATCTTCTCGACTTCGAACACAGCCTTAGCGATGGCGTCGGGGTCTTGGCAGGCCGTGATGTCGGTCGAGTGTTGCAGGATGATCGGCCCGGTGTCGTAGCTGTTATCGACGTAGTGAACCGTGCAGCCACTCACCCGCTCGCGGGCCTGGAACACCGCGTCGTGGACATGATGCCCATACATCCCATGGCCACCGTAAGCTGGCAACAGCGAGGGATGGATGTTGAGCACACGGCTCTCGAAATCGTTGGGGATTTGCAGCAACTTCAACCAGCCGGCGAGGATCACCAAGTCCACGTTCCCGGGGCGAACCAGGTCAAAGACACGCCTGGAAAAAGTCTCGGTCGGTTTGGGTGAAACGAAGTGCGTCGGGATTTCCGCACGCCGAGCACGCTCTAGACCGTAGGCATCTGCTCGACTGCTGATGACGAGCGCGATCTCGACCGGCAACGTCCCCGCATGGATGCAGTCGAGTAGGTTCTGCAACGTCGTGCCGCCGCCACTCAGAAGCACAGCAAGCCGGGGAGTCGGAGGCATCGTGGTCGTTTCCCATTCGCACGGATTCATCAAGTGCCATCTTAGCTGATCCCGACTCGCCGCGAAGCCAACGATAGAAAAGTCACTTCCAGGTGATGCCTGGGTTCGTAAATTGGGAAAAGTGTTTCTTCTCCCGACTCGGTTGAGGGCCAGTGATGTCCACGCCGATGGTGCTTTTCGCAATCTTAGCAGGACTCACCGCCGCCTCGGCGCTCGGGGTGTTGATCCATCGGGGTGTGGTTCGCTCGGCGTTGTCGCTGTTGTTTACACTCGTCGGCGTCTCGATGTTGTACTTCCTTCTGGGAGCGGAGTTCCTCGGAGCAGCCCAGTTGATTGTGTACGTCGGCGGAACCTTAGTACTCGTGGTCTTCGGCGGGATGCTCACCGAATCTGGCCCGTTCGCGGGGCCAAAAGTCCGGGGCATCGAGTGGATATTGGGCGGAGCCGTGGCACTTGTTTTGTTCCTCGCCATTGTCGGCGCGACACTTGAATTGAGCGCCCCACCACCGAGCGAAACACCACCGCCCTCGGTCGCGGAACTCGGCCTCGGCTTCCTCGGCGTGACGCAACCGGGGAACAAACATGCCTTCCTGTTCCCATTCGAGATCGTCAGCGTTCACCTGCTTGTGGTACTGATTGGGGCCGCCTACCTGGCTCGGGCGAAACGTCGGCGAACCTCAGCGGAGACCACCGTATGAACGAGCTTGGCATCGCCCCCTTCGTGATCCTCTCGGCGTTCTTGTTCGCCATTGGGGTGGCTTGCTTCATCACGAAGCGCAACGCGATCGGCTTGCTCATGGGCATCGAGTTGATCCTGAACGCCGGGAACCTGAACCTCGTGGCCGCGGCCCGCTACTGGCCGAGTTTCCGGCTCGAAGGCCAGGTCTTCGCTGTGATGGTGATTGTGCTCGCCGCTGCCGAGGCCGCGATTGCCTTGGCGATCTTTTTGCACCTCTACAACACCCACGCGACGGTGAACGTCGATGACGCCACGGACCTGAAAGGGTAAGCGATGCTGGACTTCTTCGCCGACAAGCCCGGCCGTTGGTTCGTGGTCGTGACCTTCCTCCCGCTCGCCGCCGCCCTAATCCTGCTCCTCGCCGGCACCTACCGCCGCCTCACCAACCCCACCGCCAAACCGTCGCGATTGCCTGGCTACTTCGCCTGCGCGGTGATGATACTGGCGACGGGGATGACTCTGTATTCTGGTGGCTCGGTTATTCACGGATGGACAAGTTTCAGAGACGAGCTTCTACCGGATGGGCTTAGCTCCAGACTAATCTACGACGAACCAGATCTTCTGAAACTGCAAAATATTGAAACCGAATCTGTCAATTGGCTGGTGCTCAATCCCTCTGCAACGAGTCAAAGGAATGGTGACACTCGGACTACAAATCGAACTCCTTTTGTTACAGATTCTCCATCCATCACCCTGAACTATTTCATAACCCATCTGACGCTCTTGATGTTTGCCTTGGTCACGATCATCACGACGTGTGTCATGGTTTTTTCCCTAGGCTACATGAACGATGAAGCCAAGAATGAAGTTGAAGATCATGAAGCCCACAACACCAGAAGAGGGCGATTCGGGCAATTTTACCTCTTCTTGTTGATATTTGCTTTCAGCATGTTGTTCCTACTTCTCAGCAATAATTTGGTACAGATATTCATCGGCTGGGAATTGGTGGGGATATGCTCGTATTTCTTGATTGGCTTTTATCATGAGCGCGACAATGCCAGAAAGGCTTCGCTGAAAGCGGTAATCATGAACCGGATCGGAGATGCTGGCATCTTGATCGGGCTATTGATGTGCTGGCAGCATCATGGTACTTTCCGAATCGATAATATCATCTCGCTCAATTGGTCGCTGTATACCGATGCTGAGGCTGCTAGCCAGTTTTCGCTCACCATCATGGGCTTGGCGTTCCTGGTGGGCTGTATAGCGAAATCCGCGCAATGGCCGTTGCATACCTGGCTACCGGATGCCATGGAAGGCCCGACGCCGGTTTCTGCCTTGATTCATGCTGCCACAATGGTCGCCGCAGGGGTTTATCTGCTTGGCA
Organism: Fimbriiglobus sp.; assembly: GCA_051659845.1. Taxonomy (GTDB): domain Bacteria; phylum Planctomycetota; class Planctomycetia; order Gemmatales; family Gemmataceae; genus Fimbriiglobus. The sequence continues at coordinate 25,844 of JBOFPH010000024.1, forward strand.
AGATCCTGATGCTGCTGACACCGATGGCCTTGGTCATTACGCAAGCCATTGGTGGGGTGACGATGTTCCTCGGGGCGATTCTCGCCATGCGACAGACGGACATCAAGCGTGTCCTGGCCTACTCGACCATGAGCCAACTCGGCCTGATGTTCTTCGTGATCGGCGCCGGGTTCTACGCGGCAGGCATGTTTCACCTCATCACCCATGCCTTTTTTAAAGCTCTGTTGTTTCTGGGTGCGGGCAGCGTCATTCACGCCATGCACCACGAACAAGATGTGAGACACATGGGGGGCTTGAGAAAACGTATGCCACTCACGGCGTACTACATGCTCGTGGGTGTGTTAGCGATCAGTGGCTTTCCGTTACTATCCGGCTGGGCCAGTAAAGAGATCATACTCGGAAATGCGATCATGAGTGTGTATCTGAATTCCGACACAATTTCATCGTATTTCATAGCGGTTCCGCTTTTCTTGATCTCCATCATGACGGGCTACTACATGCTCCGAATGTGGCTCTTGACATTCCTCGGCACTTCCCGAAGTGAGGAAGCCCAGACAGCCCACGAAACGCCTGTTTCCATGCTGGTTCCGCTCACCATTCTCGTGGTCTTCACGATCTTTGTGGGCGCCTCGTGGCCAATTTGGGATCCCCATGAATCCTATGTCTACCGGTACTTGAATATCAACCCTGGAAAGTACACGGCTGCACTTACACTGAAAGAATTTCACCCCCACGAGTACCTAGAAAAATTGCTCACATATGTAGCATCAGGGCTGGTATTGATTACTGGATTTGCGATTGCTTACATCCGCTATAGCCGAGGTGTTATGCTCCGTGAACTTCAAGCCGAGCCATCGCCGTACAGCGCCTTCTACTTCGACGAACTCTACCACCTCCTCTTCGTGCGGCCGGTGGCTTGGCTAGCTGCGGTGGCAGCGCGGCGGGATAAGGGTGACGGGGTGACGGTGGATGCGGTCGTGAGTGGGCCGACGTTGGCCATCCCCGTAGTGGGGGAACGATTGCGGCGGGTGCAATCGGGGAATGTGCGACAGTACGTTTTGGCTCTGGCCTTGACCCTGGCGGTGGTTCTCGGAATCCTATTGTTTCGCTAATCTTCCTGCGGATGGCCTCCATGTTTGAACGCCTCTTGAACCCTGCGGCCCGCGAAGTCGATACGATCTCGCTTTCGTTGCAGGTCTTTCTGCCGCTGGCCTTCGCCTTGGTGCTGTTCGTGATCCCTGGCCGTTGGCGGGAGTTCATGCGTTGGTGGGCACTTATCGGGGCTGCTGCGACGCTCACGTTCGGTAGCTGTCGTCTCGTCGATTACTACGCACTCTTGGAGAGCTATTCGGATCGCAACTTGGCCAACATGTACCACCCCGAGACGCGGCTCGAAGCCCGCTCGGATCGCCAATTCGCCGATGCTAACGCCGTGCCACTACCGAGGCCCTACCGCTCGGACGACATGCTAACGCGCCGCCCGTGGATCACGGCCATGAACGTCGACTACGCCCTCGGCATCGACGGCGTCAGCTTGGCGATGATCTTGCTGACGGGCTTCATCATCATGATGGCGATCGTCGCGAGCTGGAAGATTGAAGACCACCTGCGGACGTATCTGGCCTTACTCCTTGTTCTCTACACAGGGGTGAGCGGGGCGTTCATGGCCCTCGATTTGTTCTTATTCTTCGTCTTTTACGAGATGATTCTGCTCCCCATGTTCTTCCTGATCGGCCTCTGGGGTGGGCCACGGCGGAAGTACGCGACGACCAAGTTCGTTATCTACACGCTCTTCGGCAGTGTCGGCATCATGGCGGCCATCATTGCGCTTTTTGCCGTGGATGTCCGGGATTTCGTGGATCGGGGTATCATCCTGAACAAAGCCGCGGAGCTTCGCAAATTGGATGCGACCCTGACTCCCGAAATGTCCGAAGACCGCGTCACGGTGCATACCTTTGACTTCCTCACGCTCTCGAAAGCCGGGCAAGCAGTCATGCTGATCCTCACGGGTCAAGAGGATCGCTTGGTAACCAAACCCGGGCCGAAGGAACCAGCACTCAAGCCGGGGCAGTGCGGCCTCTTCTCTCCGGGCACCAACCGCGAGGCGGCGATCGCAAGGCTGAAAGCCCAGAAGTTTTGCAGCACCCACTTCCAGACGGTCTTGTTCATCCTGTTGGTCGTCGGCTTCGCCGTCAAAGTGCCACTCTTCCCGCTCCACAGTTGGCTCCCGGATGCCCACGTCGAAGCCCCGACGCCGATCTCCATGATCCTGGCCGGGGTGCTCTTGAAACTCGGCGGGTACGGCATCCTGCGCTTCGCGATCCCCATTTGCCCGTGGGCCGCTTACGAGTTCGGCTTCTGGCTTGGCCTGGCGGGGGTGGTCAGCATTGTCTACGGTGCCTTCGTTGCACTGGGCCAAACGGACTTCAAAAAGATGCTCGCCTACAGCTCGATTAGCCACATGGGATACGTCGTCTTGGGCCTCGCCGTCTGGGGCAAGAACCCCGACCATTACGAACTCGGCGTTGCCGGGGCCGTCTACCAAATGATCGCCCACGGCATCAGCTCCGCCGGGCTGTTCTTCGTCGTCGGCGGCATCTACGAGCGTGCCCACCACCGCGATATGGCTCGCCTGGGCGGGCTGAAAGAGTCCATGCCAGTGTACAGTGGCGCGAGTGTCATCCTGTTCTTGGCATCGATGGCGTTACCTGGGTTGTGTGGCTTCGTCGGCGAGTTCTGTGTCATGCTCGGTGCTTGGCAATACTCCCCGTGGTTGACACTCCCTGCCGTGCTCACGACCATCATCACCGCACTCTACATCCTGCGAGCCTGGCAACGAGTCTTCCTGGGCGTAAACCCGGACACTCGCTCCTACCCCGAAGCTACGCCGCGCGAACTCACGGTGCTGGTGATCTTCGTGATCCTGGCGATCTTCCTGGGTGTGGCCCCGATGCTCGTCTTCGTCTGGCTCGACCCGAGCCTCGCGGCCCACGTCGAAACCATGATGCGGCTCACCCCCACGGGGTGATCACGCTTTTGGAATTGGATTGATCACGGAGAGTCCTTTGATCCCCAAGAAATCGGCTTCGTTATTGGTGTAAAGTGGCAAATCATGCACGAGGGCCGTGGCTGCGATGAGGGCATCGCCCAAAGACATGCGACGCATTTGACGAAGACGTATTGCTTCCTGGATGACGGCCTCGGAGATTGGGAGTATCAGCACATTTGCGAAAAACGCCTTGTAACAGGCTTTCTCGTGATCCGTGGCATGGCGATACCCCAAAACCTCAACTTGCGAGATCGCTGAAACTGCTGGTGAGCCGGTCAGTATGAACGCAGCCAATGCGCTGAATTCTGGCTTCGCCGAGTAGATGATGATATTGCTGTCGAGGATCATTCATCGCGTCCGTGGAGGGGTTTGTCTTGGCGGATCTCTCGTTGCCATTCGCTGGGGTCGCCGAAACTGGTGGGGCCTCCAGAGTCTGCTAGTGCTCGTAGGGCAGCGACAGCGGCATGGATGTCAGGAGTCTTCGGCTCGACAACCGTAACCTGCAGTTTGAGGTCGTCGCCCGGGGGCTTGTCGCCGAGCCATTCGAGCTGGCCGGCGCGAAGGATGGCGTTGTAGATCGTTGGCATTGGGAGACTCCAAGTTCGTGTGTCCATTCTACCCTGAGCCGTCGGTTTTGCGGAGTAGCTGGCTAGCTCTTTGTTCTTGCTGTCTCGATTTGGATTCTGTTTCTTGAAGTCTCCGAGCATTCGCTTCGCGTCCCGCCTGTCACTTGACTTCGCCTTCTTTCCACTCCTGCTACACGTAGAATGCCGGGAAGTGAAAAACGTCCGTGCTGAGGTGGTTGTGATGCCGTTTGAGAAGGTGGAGACGAGCCAGGTCGATTTCCCGGCGATGGAGCGGGGGGTTCTGAAGTTCTGGGTCGACAAGGACATTTTTGAGAAACGCAAAGCTCGCAACAGTGGCAAGCCGAAGTGGTCGTTCCTGGATGGCCCGATTACGGCCAACAACCCCATGGGGGTGCATCACGCCTGGAACCGAACCTATAAGGACGCCTACAACCGCTACTTCGCTATGACGGGGCATGAACTCCGGTATCAGCAGGGCTTCGATTGCCAGGGGTTGTGGGTCGAGGTCGAAGTCGAGAAAGAACTCGAACTCAAGTCCAAGCGGGACATCGAGAACTTGGTGCCTGGTGATCGGCAGGCCTCCATCGACAAGTTCGTGCAGGCGTGTATCTCGCGGGTCAACCGCTTTGCCCGCGTTCAGACCGAGCAGTCCATTCGCCTCGGCTACTGGATGAACTGGGACAAGACCGACGCCGACTGGGCCAAAGACCCGGACGACCGGCAATCGTACTTCACCATGTCCACGCGGAACAACACCACGATCTGGTCGTTCCTGAAGAAGTGTCATCACAAGAAGATGATCTACCGTGGCTACGACGTGATGCCGTGGTGCGGGCGGTGCGGTGTCGGCATCTCCGAGCAGGAGATGAAAGAAGGCTACAAACTCATCGAGCACCGGGCTTGCTTCGTCAAGTTCCCGCTACGGGACCGCCCCGGCGAGAATCTGCTCGCCTGGACGACGACCCCGTGGACGCTCACCTCGAACGTCGGCGCGGCGGTGAACCCCAAGCTGACTTACCTGCAAGTGAAATTGAAAGGCGAGATTTACTACCTCGCCAAGGGTGTGTTTAAACAGGACCGCATGGCCGGCGGGACGAGCGAAGACGACGAGCCGACGACGGCCAGCAAGGGCAAACGCGAGTGGCTCAAGGATGTGCCGCATCTCTCAAGCTTGGAGCAGATGTTTAAATCCAAGGCCGGGAAAGATGGCTTTGAAATCGTCGGCGAAGTCAAGGGCGAAGAGATGCTCGGCTGGGCTTATCATGGCCCGTTTGATGATCTCCCCGCCCAGCAATCGGCGTTCGGCTACCCCGAAGAAGTGGCCAAGATCGTCGAGCAGAATGGCTGGTGCCCGAAGATCACGGCGGCCGCGGCTCACCGGGTTGTGAGTGGGGGAGACGATGTCAGCGAGAGCGAAGGGACAGGCATCGTCCACACCGCCCCGGGCTGTGGTGGCATCGACTTCACCTGGGGCAAAGAGCACGGCCTACCACCCGTAGCCCCGCTGGAAGAGAACGGTGCCTTTGCCGAGGGCTTCGGCCCCTTCGTCGGCAAGCTCGCCTACGACCCCGCGACGGCGGACCTTGTCTTCGAAGAACTCAAAAAACGCGACCGGCTTTTCACCGTCGAGCGCTACGTCCACCGTTACCCGCACTGTTGGCGCTGTAAGCAGGAGCTGCTCTATCGTCTGGTCGATGAGTGGTTCATCAACATGGGCGAACGCAACACCGAGAACGGCTTCCGTGGCGACATCATGAAAGTCGTCGATCAGGTGACGTTCCTGCCGGAGTCCCTGAACGGTCGGGCACGCGAGCGTGATTGGCTCTGGAACATGGGCGATTGGATGATCTCCAAGAAGCGCTACTGGGGCCTGTCGCTGCCGATCTGGGTCGATGAAAAAGACCCGACCGATTTTGAAGTCATCGGCTCTTTGGAAGAGCTGCAAGAGCGCGCCATCGAAGGTTGGGACGAGTTCAGCGGGCACACGCCGCACCGCCCATGGATCGACAAAGTCGTGTTGCGAAACCCTCGCACGGGCAACCGCATGCACCGCATCCCGGACGTCGGCAACCCCTGGCTGGATGCTGGCATCGTGGCTTTCAGCACCATGCCGCAGAGCTGGTACCCCGCCGACTTCATCACTGAGAGCTTCCCGGGTCAGTTCCGTAACTGGTTCTATGCCCTGCTTGCGCTCAGCACGATGATGTCCGATGGCCAAGCCCCATTCAAGACTCTCCTCGGCTTCGCCACGGTGCAGGATCAGTTCGGCAAGCCGATGCACAAGTCGGACGGCAACTCGATCGAGTTCATCGGTGCCGCCGACGATGGCTTTGAACTCTTCTTCAACGCCGACCCCAAAGCCGATGTCAAGCAAACGATTGCCAAGGAGCTGCCCAAAGGCTTCGTCAGCCAACGCGAAGAGATGGTGACGGTCAAAGGCGAAGAGAAACGCAAGCTGATCGCCAAGTACAAGCCCATCGGCGCGGACGTGATCCGTTGGCTCTACTGCCGGCAAAGCCCCGCCCAGAACCTGAACTTCGGCCCCGAACCAACCGACGACGTGCGCGGCAAGTTCGTCCTCAAGCTCTGGAACTGTTACGCTCTCTTTTGCAATTACGCCAAGCTCGATGGCTTCGATCCCAAGGCGGCACCCGTGCGGCTGGAGTTGCGGCCCAAGATCGACCAGTGGATCCTCTCGGACTTGCAAACCCTCATCGGCACGGCGCGTGAGAGCTTTGAGAAGTACGACATCATGCGGTTTGCGGTCGCTTGCGAAGAGTTCATTGATGCCAAGCTCTCGAACTGGTACATCCGTGTTAACCGCGACCGCTTCTGGAGCAAGAACGCTGAACTCGACGAGGCAGGTCTTCGTGACAAACTCGCGGCCTACCAGACGCTCTACACGGTTCTCAAAACCGTGTCGCAGCTCATCGCGCCCTGTGTGCCGTTCCTCGCGGAGACGATGTGGCAAAACCTGCGAACCGGTGACGATGAGGAATCGGTTCACCTCACGAGCTACCCCGTCCCCGAAGCCGCCAAGCAGAACCCGCAACTCTCGGCCGACATGGATGCCGTGCTGCGGATCGTCGGCTTGGGCCATGCCGCGCGCAATGTCGCGAAGATCAAGGTCCGCCAGCCGGTCGCGGAGTTGGTGATCTCCTCGACGACGGAAGCCGATGCTCGGGCCGTCACGGACTTTGCCGACTTGATCACCGGTGAGTTGAACGTCAAAGCTGTTCGACTCCACGCGGCTTCAACTCCGTTGCTCACAGCGAGTGTGAAGTTTAACAAGAAGACTGCCGCTTCCAAACTCGGGGCCAAGCTCAAAGAGGCCGAGAGCATCCTCGCCGAGACCGATGCGCTCGCCCTCCAAGCTCAGGCTCGCAATGCGAGCGTCACGATCGCGGATGTGGAGCTTCAAGCCGCGGACTTCACCTTCGAGTTCACGGCAGAGGCGGGCTTCGTGGGCGTCGTTGAGAAAGGCACCCAAGCCGCCCTCGACACCCGCATCACCCCGGAACTCAAGGCCGAGGGCCTGGCCCGCGAGGTCGTCCGCTTCGTGCAAGACGCTCGCAAAGAAGCCGGGCTCAACGTCTCGGACAAAATCGCCCTGACGCTCACCACCGATAACGCCGAACTCACGGCGGCCATCGACACCCACCGCACCACGATCGCTGGCGAAGTCCAAGCCACCACCTGGACCACGACCCCGATGGCTGCTGCCTTCACGACCGAGGTCACCGTCGATGGCGCGAAGCTGACGATCGCGCTGAGCAAGGACTGAAGGGGCATGTAAACTCTGTGAAAACCAAGAATCTCACGCAGAGCCGCAAAGGCGCAGAGAGTCTCGGAGGATAAGTTCAGTGTTTAGACAGGAGAAGTGTTTTCCTGTTCTTAGAAACTCTGCGTCTTTGCGCCTCTGCGTGAGGAACTGTCTTTTCAATTTACTAGCACTGGAATTGAGCCAAGCCCCCGCTTCGATGGTTGCTGAAAATGCCGTCGAGTGTGTTGGTTAACAAACAGCGTGTTGTTTCGCGGGAGGTTAGGATGGTGGCACTTCATCAGGTCACTCAGCGTTTCAGGCGGTAGTAAGCGGCGAGGAGTTCGGCGCGGTTATGGACTTCGAGCCGGCGGTAGAGCCGGGTGACGTGTTCGTGGACGGTGTGTCGGCTCAAGTTGAGTTTCAACGCGATCTGCCGTTCGGTGTCGCCTTCGAGAAGAGCATTCAACACTTGCAAGAGCCGTGGTGGCAGGTCGTCGAAGGAGGTCTTTGTGCCCATCGTCAGGCGGGTACCGAAGAGGTGGATCAACTCTTCGTGAAAGAGCTTCATCATGGCCACGGCCCGAGCCGAGAACTCGGGCTTGCGCACGGCTCGGTTGATCGAGAAGCAATGGAAGTGGTCTGTCGCGGCGTGTTCGTAGCAACATGCCACGAATTCATCTTGGCCCAGCGGTCGGCGGGCTTCGTTGCGTTCGATGCTTTTGCCCCAGTCGCGGTTGTTGATGATCTCTTGGCGAGTCTTGAAGTAGTGTTGATTCGGTTGGGCTGTGAGAAGAATCTTGGTGGTGACCAGCTCTTGAAAGCGTTCAGTGAAGATCCAGCCGCACCATTCCTGGCGTTCGCGGTCCGTGAAACTGCCGACATCCCACATCGTCTGATTCAGCACCGGCGGCGTCCGGCGGAAGTCCGGCATGCAGGTCGTCACGACCATAGGCAGGTCAAAGTAGGTCCGGAGGCAGTCCGCGGCGCGAAGGTTCCAGGCTTCGCAATCGTGGCCGAGATCGCGGCAATCTCCCACCCAGCGAAACACCGTTCGGATCAAGTCAGTCGTAAGGCGCTTGGACTTACTCATTTTGGGCGATCCACCTGAGTAGGGGGATGTACTCTCAATCGTTTCAGAGATTTAATAGTAGACGTGCCGAAGCCTGCCTAGGTGATGAACGGAACCTGATGATCATGAACAAGCTCTTGCTCCTTGTCCTCGTTGTGCTCGTCTCTGCGACGTCGGTTCAGGGCCAGACTTACACCTGGACCGGGGCGACGAATGGCCTCTGGAACACGGCCACCAACTGGACCGGCGGCGTGCCCATCAGTGGCATCGACACCATCCTGAATTTCAACAACAACACCAACGTCACGACCACCCAAGACATCACCACGTCGCCGACGCCGATGATCGTCAACCAGATCAACTTCGGCTCCTCGGCAGGTGGCTTCGTCATCAATGGCGCTCCCATCGAGTTTCGCAATAATTCCAGCGGCACGGGGCCAGTTTTGAGTAACACCTCCACCAATGCTGCCACGATCAACAGCAATTTGGTGTTGACGAATACCCTCACGGTCACAGGATCTGGTGTGAAAAACATCGGGGGTACTGTGACGGGAAGTGGGGGCTTGACGATCACGGGTGGCCGTGTGAACCTCACAGGCACCATGAGCTATCAAGGCAACACACAAGTCAATAACCTAAACAGCATACTGTTCATAGGTGCGGGGGCTGTTCATAACGGCGCTGGGGATTTGAGCATCACGAGTGGCGTGGTCTCGGTACATGGTACCCTCAACCATGCTGGGAACACGTTGGTAACGAATAGCGTTGATGGACTACTCGGGATCTATGCGGGTGGGGTTTTCAACAGCCCGGGAACGATCACTTTCGATGTCAACAATTGGTCCTACTTTGAGGTCTTCGGGACGGTCGCCCCTGGGGGTCTGATCACGCTCGGAAGCATCGCTGGGGGAAGTGGCCAGAATGCTCGCCCCTACTTGAGCGGAAATGGCACCATCAATCGCAACGTGGAGTTGCGGCAAACTAACATCATCACCGCAGGTTTGACTTTGAATGGGAACTTAACAAGCTCCCAGACGACGGGGACCATCGGCACATCTGTCATGGGGACGAACTCGGTCCTGTATGTGAATGGCAGCGCAACGTTCGGCGGCAGTTTCAGTCTTGGTGCCAATTCGACTCTCAATGTCTCCGGGCCGATCGCGGTGAACGGCTCCACGATGACGATCCCCGCCACCTCAACATTAGGAGGCACTGGCACCACGATGGCCATCGATTCGCCCAACGGAACGACTGCGGCTCTGTTTTTGGGGACTTCGATCACCCGCAACATCACAACAACCGTGTCCGGGAATGGCGGTCTTACCGTTGGCACCAACAACCAATCTGCTCCGGGCACCATCAACGGCTCGATCACCGCAACGGGTGGTATTTCCATCGAAGGGATAACCCAGCCACTCACCATTACCGGGCCAATCAGTCTCTCGGGCGGCGGCAATAACCCGATTCGGGGGGCGGTCACCGCCAATTCACTCACGACCGTGAACACGGGGACAAATCTCTTCATCGGCAATTTTGTCAGTTTCCTCGGGCCAGGGGCTGTGCAGATCAACGCAGGAGGATCGATGCACTTGGGTGGTTCATCGGTGACTATGAACAAAGCCGTCACCTCCGCAGGTGCCATGACCGTGTTCGATAACATGCTTAACACCGTGACATACGGCGGGCCAGTCATCACAACCACGGGTGCCACACTTCAGGGGGGTTCTGGGACGCCACTGAGAATCAACAACACACTGACGGTCAACGGCACCACCACTGTCATCAACGGCGGCCCCGTGACGGTCACGGGCTTGACGGCGATCAACCCTGGCGGCTCCTTAATCACACAAAGCGGCGGGACATTCATCGCTCAAGGTGGTATCGCGGTGAGCAACAACGCCAGTTTCACAGCGAATTCTGTGACGACCGCCATCACCACAGTCAATAGCGGCGGCACGGTCACTGGGGCAGGCACGATTAACGGCACTGTCCTGAACGCCCTGACCATCCTCCCGGGCGGCAACCTGAAGCCAGGGAACTCGCCCGGGCAGATCACCATCGGTGGCGGACTCGATGCGGGCGGGATCCTCGAAATCGAGATCTCCAACGGCAACACCAACACGACCACCAACGGCGGCTTTGACACTGTTCGGGTCACACCACCACCTGTGAATCCGGCCCCCACCGATGCCATCATCCGCACGGCGACGACCGTCATCCGCTTGCTCACCGGCAACGCCGACCAGTCGACGTTCAATAACGATACCTTCTGGGGAACCTCACGCCGCTGGTCCATTCTCACCACGACCGACGGCGACATCGAACTCCGCGATGCCAACAACAACCTGCTTGGCCCAATCCAGCCCGCGAGCGTCCAACTCTTCAGCCCGAACGGCCAGACGGCACTGAACCCTTACGCCCAGTACCCGAATTCCAGCTTCACCTTCGAAATGACTCCTATGGGCAACGGCGCGAAACTCGACCTCGTCTGGGCGCCCGTCCCCGAACCCACCACACTCCTCGCCACTGCGAGCTTGCTTCTGCTGGGAGCCTACACTTGGCAACGGCGAGGGAAAGCGTCCGCGGGAGTTTCGGTTCCCGTTTGACAGGGGCTTTGAGAACGCAGGCGGAATTTTACGGTTGTAACGAATATTCTTGTATCCACAATTCCCAAGTCCGCTATAAATCAGGCTCTCGCCATGCACTCGTCTCGCAGCCCTCTCGTCGGAGCCTCCGACGGCGCGTTGACGTTTCTTGGGAAGATCAGGAGCTACGCCCATGGGATTAGTCGCAGAATTCAAAGCCTTCATCATGCGAGGCAATGTCATCGATCTGGCCGTCGGTGTGATCATCGCCGGTGCATTCGGTGGAGTCGTGTCATCGTTGGTTTCAGACATCTTAACACCCCCGATTTCTGCAATCACAAGCGGTGTTGATTTCAAAGATATCGCCTTCGAGATCCCAGGGAAGCTGCCGAATCCGGACTACAAGGCGGCTGAAGAAGCGGTCTCCAAAGCCAAAGATGGACCCGAGAAAGAGGCCGCGCAGAAGGCTCTCAAAGACACTCCGCAAATGAAACCTGTGAAGATCGGGATTGGGAAATTCTTGCAGAAGATCTTCGATTTTGTCATCATTGGTTTCTGCTTATTCCTCATCATCAAGGCTATGAACGCGGCTTCGAAGAAGAAGGAAGCCGACGCCCCGCCGCCACCGCCAACCAAGTCCGAAACGCTGCTGATGGAAATCCGCGATGCTCTGAAGAAGTGAGTCTTGAAGAGCTTCGACCACTAAGGAGCGTCGGGACACATGGAGTCTCCGACCACTCCCAAGTAGAGTGTGGCTTTTTTGTAGGTCGTGGTCGAGGAGGCTTTGCAACGAGGCCCGACAGCAGCCCCAACGACTTTATCCACTTCCAACAAGCCATCGCGGGTTCTGTCGGGCCTAGCAAAGCCTCGACCACGACCTACAAAACCGGCTTTTTACGAGACCCAGACAGGCGGTGGGGCGATGGCATCGGTGGGGCGTTTGCCAGAGTCCACGCGGCCGCTGCCTTCGAAGCGGGAAACCAAGCGAACGGCCATGTCTTGTGAGCAGAGGAGTTGGCAACTGAGGCGAACGCCCGTCAGCCCCTTGGCCGCGAGGACGGCCTTCTCGGCTTCGGTCATCTGGGTGGGTTCACCGGAAATGAACTCGACTTTGCAAGTCGTGCAGCGAGCGTTGCCACCACAGGCGTGGAGTGGATCGGTCTTGGTGTCGTCGGTGAGAGCGAGAATCAGCCGTTTATCCGCGGGCACTTCGAAAGTACCGACTCCGTCGACGGTGAGCATGGGCATGAGAAATCTCCAGCGAGTGATGAGTGATACGAGTACAGCGTAGCGTTTTATTGGTTTGGATTCCCAATGAATGTCTGAGGACATTCGGGTTTTTCGGGCAAGTCACCTTGACCGGTGAGAGGGTCGCTTTATTGTGATGTCTTGGATAAATTCGGTGGAAGGGGCAGCCAGTGGCCGGTTTGAATAACGAACGCATTCGCATCCGTATGGAAGGCTATGATCACGAAGTCCTCGACCGCACCGCGGCTGAGATCGTGGAAACAGCCCAACGGACGCAAGCTGAAGTTCACGGGCCGATCCCATTGCCCACTCGGATCGAGCGGTACACTGTGTTGCGTTCGCCGCACATTGACCGTAAGTCTCGTGAGCAGTTCGAAATCCGCACTCATAAGCGGTTGATCGACATCCTTCAGCCGACCCAAAAGACCATCGAAGCACTGAACAAAGGCCTGAGCCTGCCACCCGGGGTCGACATTAAGATCCGAGTGATTGGCGCGAAGGCTTGACAAGTGCGAAGAAACGATTAACAAGATAGGACCGCTCGGTCAGAAACGCCGAGTGGTTTTTGTTTGAAACGCCACTGACAACTACTGACAACAGACGATGGCTTCCGGTTCGCGGATCTGATGGGCTTGAGTGAAAAATCTCAACTCACCGAACATGATTCGCAACATGAACCGATCCACATCACTGTGGAAGGCCGAAGTCTTAGCTCCCACGCGGGATAAAATCCCACGTTTGCAGATGATGCAAACGGATGCCTGAAGAGGTGCCAAATGGCCGCAGAAGCGACCGACAGCCGTATTTTGCAAGTGACCGCCAAGATCAGCGTTCCCGTCGTAAGCACGACGGGTGCTCAGGTTGGCACGGTCGAAGTCGATCCAGCGGCATTCGGTGGGAAGATCAGCAAGCAATTGCTCCACGAAGTCGTGCTGATGCACCTGGCGAATCAACGCGCTGGGACCGCCTCGACGCTTCGCCGCGGTGAAGTCGCCGGTAGCACGAAGAAATTGTTCCGTCAAAAAGGGACCGGTAACGCTCGAGCCGGTACGAAGCGGACGAACAAACGCCGTGGTGGTGGTACGGCTAAAGGCCCGAAGCCCCGCGACTACAGCTACAGCTTGCCCAAGCAAGCCATCAAAGCGGCGACTCGCCAGGCGATCCTCAGCAAGTTCCTTGATGGTAAAGTTATCATCGTCGATGCTCTGTCGATGGACAAGCCTGAGACCAAAAAGATCGCAGGCGTCTTGAAGGCCATCAAGGTCAGCAAGAAGTCGATGACGATCGGCGAAGACGGCAAGGAAACGACTGTCATCACCGAAGTTCCGCTCTACGACACGACCTGCCTCATCGGCACTGCCGGTTACGATGGCAACGTGTACAAGTCGGGCCGGAACCTGGAAAAAGTGAAAGTGCTGCCAGCCGCCGAGTTCAATGCTTACACCGTGTTGAAGCAAAAGACCTTGGTCTTGACCAAAGCTGCTTTTGAACTCCTGGCGTCCAACGGTAAATAACGAAATTCGCCGCCTGGCGGCTTGAGGATAGACCGATGCGTTCACGACCACGACCCAAGCGATATGTTCGCAAACTGGAATCTCGGAAGCCCTGCGTGCATGGCGAGCCAGGCATTGAGCTGCGTCCTTACCAAGTGATCATCCGCCCGTTGATCACCGAAAAAGGCACCCACCTGACGACGCGGACCAACAGCTACACCTTCATGGTGAGCCCGTTGGCCAACAAGACGCAGATCAAGGAAGCCGTCCAGGAATTGTTCAACGTCCGCGTGGAGAAGGTCAACACGCAGACCCGCAAAGGCGACAAGACTCGCTTCAAGCAGATTCTTGGCAAGACTGCGGACATCAAGAAAGCGATTGTCACGCTGCACGAAGAGGACCGCATCGACTTCGTCTAATCGATGGAGTTGGTGCCCGAACACGAGCAAGTACAGGCCAAGATAGGACAGAACCATGGCGATTCGCAACTACAAACCGACCTCCGCAGGCCGTCGATCCGGGAGTGTGCTCGATTTCTCCGAGTGCACGAACCCAGGGGTCAACGCACCTGCGAAGCACTTGCTCAAGCCTCGCAAGAAGAAGGGCGGCCGCAACAACCAAGGCGTGACCACGACCCGGTTCCGCGGCGGTGGTCACAAACAGAAGCTTCGCGTCATCGACTTCAAGCGGAAGAAGGACGCGATGGAAGCGGTCGTTCTCTCCGTCGAATACGATCCAACGCGCTCGGCTCGCTTGGCTCTTTTGCAATACACCGATGGCTTCAAAGCTTACATTCTGGCTCCAGACGGCCTCAAGGCTGGCGACAAAGTGATGTCCGGCGATGTCGAGGCTGTCGAGCCTCGCCTCGGGAACTGCTTACCGCTGTCCCGCATCCCGCTCGGTATGACGATTCACAACGTCGAGCTGACCCCGGGCCGCGGTGGCCAAATCTGCCGCTCCGCTGGTTGCTCCGCTGTTCTCGGTGCTCGCGACAAAGGCCAAGCGTTGCTCACCATGCCTTCGGGCGAAGTCCGCAAGGTCTCCGTCAAGTGCCGAGCCACGATTGGTTCGGTCTCGAACCCAGAACACATGAACGTTTCGCTCGGTAAAGCCGGTCGTAAACGTTGGATGGGTCGCAAGCCTCACAACCGCGGTACTTCGATGAACCCGACGGATCACCCGATGGGTGGTGGTGAAGGTCGTACGGCTGGTGGTCGTAACCCGTCTTCGAAGAGCGGCGTCCCTTCGAAGGGTGGCAAGACTCGTCAGAAGCGGAAACCATCGAACAACGCGATCGTTCGCCGTCGTCCGGCTGGTCCGTTCCAAACCCACAACGGTTAATCCTTTAACAGCACAAGCGAAGAGGGCACGGCATGGGCCGTTCGATGAAAAAGGGTCCCTATGTGGACGACCGGTTGGCAGCGAAAGCGGCCAAGATTGGGGTCAAAGAACCAATCAAGACTTGGTCCCGCGATTGCACGGTGATCCCCGATTTTATCGGTTGCACCTTCTTGGTTCACAACGGCAAGACCTTCGTGAAAGTCTATGTCACGGAAGAAATGGTCGGGCACAAGCTCGGCGAATTCTCCCTGACGCGGACCTTCAAAGGCCACTCCGGCGGCAAAGCGAAAGCAGCCCCTGGCAAGTAAATATCGGTTTCGAGACCAACGGGAATTTGAGAACGGGCGGATTGGATCATGCTATACGTCGCTAAACACCGCTTCGCGGATGTCTCTCCTCGGAAGATGCGCCCTTTCGCGCAACTCGTCCGTGGTAAGAACGTCGATGAAGCGCTCGAAGCCCTCAAGTTCTACCCGAACCGTGGTGCTCGCCTCATCGAAGCGGTGATCAAGAGCGCCTACGGCAATGCCGAAGACCGCAATTGTCCCGATCCCGAAGAGCTGATCGTCAAAGAAATCAAGATTGACGGCGGCCCGATGTTCAAGCGGATCCAGCCTCGTGCACGTGGTACGGCCTTCGGTATCTTGCGTCGATTGTCCCACATCATCGTGGCTCTCGAACTGCCAGCCTCTGAAGAAACCACGGCTCCTGAAGCCACAACTGAACCAACGACGTCCGAGGCGGCCAAGTAACTTCTGAAATCACACGACTCGACCAGGGTCGATTTACGGGGTAGTAGGTATGGGTCAGAAAGTTCGTCCGACAGGCTTCCGCACTGGAGTCATGCAAACTTGGCAGTCCGCATGGTACGCCAACAAGCAAGACTACTCGGAATTGCTCGTCGAGGACTTCAAAGTTCGCGGCTTCATTCACAAGTATCTGACATCCACGAAGGATCGCAAGCAAACACGCCCTGCGATCGCACGGATCAAGATCGAACGGACCCGCGAGCGCGTCATCACCACGATCTACTCCAGCCGCGTCGGTGCCATCATCGGCAAGAAGGGCGAGAAGATCGAGAAGCTGACCAAAGCCCTCGAAAAACTCACCCGACGCCACATTGAAGTGAAGACGATCGAAGTCACTCGACCTGAGATCGACCCTCAACTCGTGGCCGACGACATCGCAGAGCAACTCGAAAAGCGGGCCAGCTTCCGCCGGACGATGAAGCAAGCGATGCAGCGGGCGATGGAAAATGGTGCCAAGGGGATCAAGCTGCAACTCAGCGGTCGCCTGGGCGGTGCCGAAATGGCTCGCTGTGAAAAGTCGATGGAAGGGAGCATCCCTCTTTCGACCCTGCGAGCCAAAGTGGATTACGGCTTCACCGAAGCCTCCACCCCACAAGGGAACATCGGTATCAAAGTTTGGATTAACAACGGCGACTATTTGAGCGGGGAGATCAACGATGCCACTGATGCCCAAGCGGGTCAAGTACAGAAAAAGCCAGCGCGGCGTCGTAAAGGGTAACGCAACCCGCGGCAACTATGTTGCCTACGGCGACTTCGGTCTGCAAGCCCTCGAAGGCGGCTGGCTGAGCGCAGAATGTATCGAATCAGGTCGTATTACTGCGACCCGATTCGTCTCCGGCGAAGGCCGGTACTACATTCGCGTCTTCCCGCACAAGAGCATTACCGCCATCCCAGCGGAAACGCGGATGGGTAAGGGCAAGGGCGAACCCGAATATTGGGCCGCCGTCGTGAAGCCTGGCCAGATCCTCTTCGAGGTCGGCGGGATTCCCGAAGCTCAAGCCAAGGCCTGCCTTGCTCGCGTGGCGTACAAGATGCCCTTTAAGTGCCGGTTTGTAAGCCGGCGCCCGGCTGTCTAAGATCGTTTTGAGATTCCGTTTATTCTCCGCCTAAGGGCGGTTCACTTGTGGTGAGACGATGAAACCGAGCGAACTCCACGGAATGAGCGACGATGTACTCGCTCTGACCCTGGCCGATACTGAAAAAGCGATCTTCAACCTCCGGTTCCAAGCGTCCACGGACAAGTTGAACACCCCGAGCGAGATCACCAAGGCGAAGAAAGATATCGCCCGGATCCGCCACGAACAACGTCGCCGGCAGATCGAGAAGCTGAACAAACTCAGCGACTCCGAACTCGCCGCAGCGATTGACAGCGAAAACTCGAAGACCGAAGGTCCGGGTAAGCGTCGGGCCATGCGTGCCGTGCAGCGTCTCGCTGCCGTGCAAGCCAGCCGCCCCAAGACCTCCGGAAAGGGAAAGTAAACCATGGCCGACACCACCAACACTCCTGCCACCCCAGCAGCCTCCGATCGTGGTAACCGCCGCATCGTGACCGGTATCGTCACGGGTGACAAGAACTCCATGACACGCCGGGTCGAAGTGCAAACACTCGTGAAGCACCCGAAGTACGGTAAGTACATCAAACAACGGACCGTGTGCTACGCTCACGACGAGAAGAACGAATCGGCTCTCGGTGACACCGTCGAAATCATGGAATGCCGCCCGCTTTCGAAGACCAAGCGCTGGCGTCTGGTGCAGATCACCAAGAAGGCTCCAAGCCGCACCCTCTCGAACCTGGAAGGTTCGGTTGCAGGCAGCAGTGTCAACGAGGCCACGGGCAAAAGCAAAGCGTAACCTTGTGAGTGGGTGACCAACTCACCAGAATAAAGAACGAGTACGATCATGATTCAGATGTATACATACCTCGACGTGGCCGACAACACCGGTGCCAAGGAAGTCATGTGCATCCAGGTTCTCGGCGGCAACAAGCGTCGCGTGGCCTACCTCGGTGATGTGATCCGCGCCAGCGTCAAGAAGGCTCTCGCCGGTGGCGACGTGAAGCCTGGTGACGTCATCAAAGGCGTCGTGGTCCGCACCCGCGTGGCGACTCGTCGCGAAGACGGTAGCTACGTCCGCTTCGACCGTAACGCTCTCGTGCTCCTCGACAACGACAACAACCCCCGCGGTACCCGCATCTTCGGTGCTGTTCCCCGCGAACTCCGAGCTAAATTCAACAAGATCATCAGTCTCGCGGCGGAAGTGGTCTGAGTGTTTCTCTGGTAGAAACCCGACCCCACGAATGAAGGATAACGACGATGTGGATTCGTAAAGATGACCTGGTCGAAGTGACCGCCGGCGACGACAAAGGCAAGCGTGGCAAGGTTCTGCGCGTCCTTCGCTCCGAAGGCAAAGTCCTCGTCGAAGGCATTAACAAGGTGTACAAGCACCTCAAGCCGAGCCGCGGTAACCCACAAGGTGGCCGCCTCTCCAAAGAGATGCCGATCGACGCCTCGAACGTTGCCCTCATCGATCCTTCGACCGGTGGCAAGACCCGTGTCGGCGTTCGCTTCGCCGAAGACGGCACCAAAGAACTCTACGCCAAGAAGAGCGGTGCCCGCATCCGCACACTCTCCAAGGCTGACCCCAAATACGCCAAGAAGAAGTAACACTTCCTCTTTTCGCTTTCCTCGGTGGGCTTCGGCTCACCGAATTTCTTTTTCAACTGCCTTCCCCGTCAGACCTGGGGATCGCCAAGAGTTGAGGCCTCACATGTCCCGAATGCTCGAACGTTACAGCAAAGAGATCGTCCCGGCTCTGAAAGAGAAAACCGGTCGCACGAATATCATGAGCATGCCCAAGATCACCAAGATCGTGCTCAACATGGGTGTTGGCAAAGCCCTCCAAGACAAGAACCGCATGGGCGAAGCCGTCGAGCACCTCGGCCTGATCGCTGGCCAACGCCCGCAGATCACCCGTGCCAAGAAGTCCGTGTCGAGCTTCCGCCTCCGCGAAGGCCAAGAAATCGGCTGCCGCGTCACACTCCGTGGCAAGCGGATGTACGAGTTCCTCGACCGCTTCATCAACCTTGCTCTGCCTCGTATCCGTGACTTCCGCGGCGTCTCGCCCAAGTCCTTCGATGGCAACGGCAACTACAACATGGGTCTCACCGACCAAATGGCCTTCCCTGAAATCGACCCAGACAAGGTCAACTTCACCCAAGGGATGGACATCACCATCTGCACGAGCGCCGTCAACGACGAAGAAGCTCGCATGCTGCTCAAGCTCCTCGGCATGCCATTCCGCGAGTAGTCTGCTAACACCAACGACCATAAAGAAGCCACCCTTGCGGGTGGCTTCTTTCGTAACCTGATAGGCTGATCAGACAGGTTCGTTTCTGACGAATTCGATGATCGAAGCCAGCTCTCGCTCCACGTTCTCGGCTTCGACCTCACGGCCTTCAGCGTGGAGAAGTTCTGCCAGTGCTCGGAGCGGCATCACACGATTCGGGTGCTTCGAGCCAAGAGGGGTGAGGACTTTCAGGGACTTGCGATACTGCCGTTCGGCATCGGCGCTGTTCCCCCGTCGCATACTCACTCGACCCAGGAACATGTGGGCATGGCCAGCGTCGAAGTGATCTTCCCAGAGATTTTGCTCAATGAGTTTCACCGCTGCCAGGAGGTTCTCTTCGGCCTCATCCAGGCGGTTCAGTTCCAAGAGAGCGATCCCGAGAATGTATCTCTTCGGCGAGATCGATAGGTGATCCGAGCCGACGGCGTTTTCCCCGATGCGTAGTGCTCTGCTTGCCAATTGAAGTGCTTCCTCTGGCCGGCCTTGTAGCAACCGCACTGAACCGAGAGTGTAGTATCCCTCGGCCGTCATGGCTTCTTCTTCTCCCATCTTCGCAGAGCAGATCGCAATGAATTCGACAACCAACTTCTCGGCTTCCACGAGTGCCGCCTCATCGTTCATGACTTTGAACCAGGCACACCTGGAATCGGCGAACTGTTTCTTGCCATTGAGCACCAATAACGAGTGACGATCCGTGAGGCGTTCAAGTTGCTCGATCGCTTGGCGGAACTGTCGTTCGGCGCGGTTGTAGTGCCCCAGGATCCAAGTCTGCATCCCGCCACAGAACAGCCGAATCTCGGCGGTTGTCGCATGCTCGACACCGTAGGCTTGTTCGGCAAGAGCGATCGCACGGCGAGAGAGCCGTTCGGTGTCTTCAAACTGTGCCAGGTAAAGGCAGACTTGGCTCAAACCATTGCATGCAAGCGCACGGTCAGCATCACTGGATTCGGGACAGGATTCGTGAATGTTGTACGCCAAGCGGTAGTGTCGCTCGGCTTCCTTAAACTTGCCCCTCAAGATCAGTGATAAAGCCAGGTTGTAATGCGAAGCTCCTATCCCTTGAGCGTCCTCGGGTAAAGCATGTGACCTGCGCTTCAGCGATCGGCGATAGCAGTGTTCTGCCTCGGCGTACTCCGACTTGATGCGGTGAATCATGCCAAGCTCATCGAGGATGTCGGCGATGATCAGGTCGTTCCCGGTGGCTTCCAGGGCGATATCGGCCAGCCTTCGAGCCTCGACGTAATCTTCGGCTTGGATCGCGCTGCGGATCTCTTCCACCGGGGATGGCAGACGCAGAAGAAACATCACAAAGCCTACGGCGGCTATCACCAACACGATGCCAAGGACGATGTAGATCACGCAAATGCCCCTGTTGAGTTACTCCGGCTTTATACGATCGATGATCCAACAAGACTCGTGGGCTTTCATGCCGATGTGGGGGTAGTAAGTCCTGGCGGCGGGGGCGGCGAGTAGGATCAGGGTGGTGTGTCGCCCAGCGGCGGTGTGGGTCTGCTGGATCAGCTCTTGGCCGATGCCACGTCCTTGGTAGGCAGCATCGACGGCCAAGTCCGAAAGGTAGGTGCAGTAGCTAAAGTCTGAGATTGAACGTGCCACGCCGACCAAAAGATCATCCACTCGGGCTGTCACGATGATGCTGGCGTGAGCCAACATTCCCGCCATCGTGGCCTGTTCTGAGACGGGCCGCCGTGCCGCGAGCGTTGAGCGATGGAGGATATCAATAAACTCCTCCACGCTCAGATTTGGCTCGACCTGGTAAACCACCGAGGAACCACGGCTTTCAATCATCAAATGCCCCACGAACGTGGCTATCTCCGAGCGTCACGATCCCCCAGATCCCGAAAGGAATACCGAGTACGAAGCATGGTCCACAGCAGGGCACCACGGCGAGGATGCAAGCGAGCCGAGCGATCGAGCAGGATTTGAGCCGTTTCATGTGGATCGCGCCAATGAAGATGATGGTGTTGGTCAAAACCATCGCCAAGGACCAAGTCATCCTGCCCATGATCTGTTGTTCTTTGCGTATTCCTCCCTGTTGAGCTGGGAGGTCATCTCCAAGACCAGTGGTCAGCAGTAACAGGTCGAAGGCCAAGCCTAAGAACAGCGCGATCAGCCCGATGGCGGATGTTACGATCAGACCAATTGCTGGTCCCGAGACTTTTGCCGATGCGAATTCCTGGTCACGCATTTCATCCCTTTCCGTCTTCGGTGTCGCTGATGTCGCCGCAAGTCAACCACTCCACTTTGGGAGTGCTCGTTTTTGACTCCCCGAGAGCCATCAGCCGGAGGATACCCAGGGCATCCTTTCGGGGCATGTGAAAGCGGCTCGGGTAGGTGAGAAGCCAGACCCCACAGCAAGCACAAGGTTGGCCAATTTGCCATTCTTCGGAGACTTGTTGGGTCATGTTTTCGGAGGTGTAGGCGTAGAGTTGCAGGTTGCTGGTCTCATCACGATACTCACAGACGCCGTACCTCTCGTTGAAGGTCACGTTGAGCGAGGCGCCGTTTTCGGAGACCAGGAAGATCGATTCACTCACCTCTTCTGAAGTCCGCGAGATCAGCTCCTGTGTCGTGAGTGTGGGGCTGTCGCGGTAGGAGTCCGGGTTGGGATACCACAGAGCACTCGGGTAGGCCAACTCAGCAAGGCTCCGCGCCGTGCTGAGTTCAGCCGGGCTTGGTCGGAAGATCTCTCCAGATGACAACCGCTGTTGGTACTCAGTTCGTGCAACTCGCAACTCTTCGGAGAGCTTCGCACAGGGACCACACAACCCAGCATTCGCGGTATCGGTTTCTGGCAAGATCATGTTCTCGCAGTCTGTGCAACGGACACGAAGGGAGTCCATCAACGAGTCTCCTCGTCATTTGATATGCGTTCGGGAAAGGGATTCGTTGCGGTGACCATCAGGCCCAATTTGTGGAACATGATGGTCGCGGTTTGGGAAAGCATGAGGAACCCCTGCCTCTGTTTGCTCTCATTATACTGCCGGCTTGAGATTGAAAAGCCGGTTTTCTCTTACGCATTCCGGCGGGTGGAGACTTCGGCGAGCGAGGCGAGGAGAGTGCGGGTTTCGGACTCGGGGAGGCACTGCAGAGCCGACTTGGCGTTGCGAGCGAATTCATCCGCACGACGACGAGCGTAGTCGAGCGAGCCAGTGCCAAGGAGGATGTCCACGATGCGTTCGCGGGCTTTGGCGTCCGAGGTTTGCAGAATCGCCCGGAGTTCGTCCGCTTGGGCCGGCGGCAGTTGGTTCAGAGCATGGATGATGGGGAGAGTCAGCTTCTGTTGCTCGATGTCGGTGCCGAGGGTCTTGCCGGCTTTCTGCTCGGTGCCAACGAGGTCCAGGAGATCGTCGGCGATTTGGAAGGCGAGGCCCAGGTTCCGACCGTAGGCCGCGAGCTGCTCAGCGATCTCTTCCCCAGCTCCGGCATAGAGTGCGCCGATGCGTCCGCAGACTTCCGTCAGGGCCGCGGTCTTGCCATCAATGATCTGGAAGTAATCGGTTTCGGTGAGGTGCAAGTTGCCGCGTTCGCAGATCTGCTTCAACTCCCCTGCACAGACGCGGTTCGTCGCCTCGCCGATCAGTTGGCAAGCCCGCACATCCACTCGGCTCGACAGGTGAAAGGCGTGGGTAAAGAGCAAATCCCCAAAGAGAATCGCGGCCTTGTTCCCCCACTGAACATGGACCGTCGAGACATGCCGGCGAGTCTCGGATTCATCGAGAACATCGTCGTGGACCAAAGTCGCCGTGTGGATCATTTCGACCACGGCCGAGAGGGTGTGGTGAGCATCCGTGATGCGTCCACAGGCTTGGGCTGTGAGGAGCAACAAGGTCGGCCGAAGGCGTTTGCCACGGTAGTGCTTGAGGTGTTGGACCAGATCACCGATGGGGGTCTTGTAACCCGCGAGGGTCGTTTGGAAGATGCGTTCGGAGATTTCCAAGTCGTCGGAGATTGGGGCCATCGCGTTGGCAAAGCTCGGCTTCACCTTGGTGGTGGGGAGGGTTGCGGGAAGTCCGTTCATTGCGGCTCGGCTTTCTGCCCAAGTGCGTTCGTAGTGTCGGTCTCTGCGGAGCGTCGAAAGTCTCCAGAGCGGCCTCCGGATTTCGCTTCGAGTTGCACCTGCTCGATAACCATCGAGCGATCCACCGCTTTGACCATGTCGTAGATCGTCAGGGCTGCCACGCTAACCGCAGCAAGGCTCTCCATTTCAACACCCGTGCGTCCGAAAACCTTGGCCGTGGCCTCGATGCGGATGCGGGTTTCGTCTGGGAAAGTGAAAGCTAACGTGACGCCAGTCAGTGGAAGTGGATGGCAAAGGGGGATGAGGTTAGCGGTCTGTTTGGCGCCCATGATGCCGGCCAGCCGAGCGACTTCGAGGACGTCGCCTTTGGTAAAGCCGCGATCCCGAATCCTCTTTAAGGTTTCGGGGAGCATCCGCACGAGGCCCGAGGCCGTCGCGAGGCGTTCGGTCTCGGGTTTGGCCCCGACATCGACCATCCGCGTGGCACCGGTCTCATCAAAGTGGGTCAGATCAGGCATCTGACCAGTTTAGGAGTGGAAGCGATCCGCAGAAAGCCGAACTCACGAGGATTTGCGGAGCCGTTTGCGAGCAAGGAGTGCTATTCCACCGAGGCCGAGGAGGATCACGGCTGGAGGTGCGGGCACAGCCGGTTCACCAGGCCCACCAGGAGGTCCGGGTGGGTCACCAGGCACAGGGGGGATGACCGGAGGCGGAGGGTCGTTGCTTCCCGGAGGAGTGAATGGGGGGTCTTGAGGTGGACGAATGGGGGGTGGCTCGGAAATCGTGTCTGTATCATCAGGGTTTTGTGGGGAGCTGCCGCCGCCGGCGCCTTCCGTCACGGGGGGAACTCCGCCACCACCGAAGCCGCCGCCAAAACCGCCGCCTGGTGCGCCAAAACCGGGGAAGCCTCCGGCTTGGCCACCACCGAAGTTCGGTGAGCCGCCGCCAGAACCAAAGCCCCGACCACCCCCACCGATAGGACCGCCATTTTGTGGGCCACCAAATGGTGAGATCATCGAAACGTTACCACTGCCATCACCTGGGTTTGCAGGTCCCATACCGCCTGGGGCCGCGATCGCATCGGGGCTCGCTCGCAGGGCCAGTTGGGATTGTGGTGTGAAACCATCGGCTCCCATTTGGCCTTCGAGCCGGGTGAGTTCGAACCCTTTCATGAGAGCCGATTCCCGGAACGGCGTGTCATCCCCTTTCAGAGATTGCAAGTAGCTCTGTGCCTTCTGCACATACTCTGGAGACTCGGCTTCGTTCGGGTAATTGGCTTTAAAATTCCCGGCAAACAGATGAAACGGCATCGGGCCTTCGGGCACGTTCGGTTCAGAAATGATTTCCCACAGTGCGACCTGGAAGGCCGGGGAAGCCACATTCGCGCTTTCGATGGTTTCTTGGAAGTAGCGGCCATACATTTCGCGGATGAACGTCAGTCGACGCTCCGCCTCGACCTTACCTTCGGCTGTCTCGGGCAGATTGAAATAGCGGGGCTCATTCGTGGGTGTGACTTGGAAGTTGTAGAGCCGACCAGGGTAAATCGGGACCATGATTTCCATGCAATAGGTACGAAACTCCGAGTCCAGCCCGCTGCTCGGTGCAGTGCCAGGGGCGAATTCGAAATTCATATCCCCCACGGGCTTCGAGAACTCACCTTTCCCCACGACCTGAAATTTGAATTCCTGGCGTTGGGTGAGTTCTTTGTATTTCAAAGCCACAATAGGCCGTTCTGGAGCTTGTGCTGAAAGACCCAGAGGGAAGAACGCGATCGCAAAGAGCGGCAAGAGCCACCCGCGGTGGAAAATCGAAGAGAGAGTCATGTTGAGCTCCCGATGCCGGAGGATCCGACAAATACAAACAGTATAACTGTGCTAGTTTACCCGATTCTCCGACACCTGAACAGCGCATTTTTAGGTTTCACCGGAGAAATGAGTTGCCAAGCGAAAAGGGTGTTAATTTGGCGAAACAGCCCTGATTAACACAGTCTTCCACAAGAGCACACTTTTGCCCAGTAGGGTCGCCTCACTCCATCGTTCTGCTCAAAACACCGGGCTTGCAAAGTGTTGGGGTCTCGGCGACGATGGGGAAAGTTGTGAGGGACGAACATGCGAGTGATCACGGCGTTGATGGCGTTTTGGGTGAGTACTTCGCTCCTGGCTCAGGAGCCTAAGAAACCGACTGCACCTCCGGAAGAGTTGCAGAAGCTGCAAGGCACTTGGAACCTCGTGAGTTGGGAAACGGCTGGCAAAGCACTCAATGCAGCCACCCTCAAGAAACGAACGGCGTTCATCGGTGCCAATGTGCTCATGTTCCGAGAGGATGGCAAAATCTACCAGGCTGGGCTACTGACACTTGACCCTTCCAAGAAACCAGCACGCATCGACCTGCCCATTAAGGAAGGGGAGAAGAAAGACACCATCTTGCTGGGCATCTACTCTCTCGAAGGCGACACTCTGAAAATCTGTCTGGATGTCGAAGGCGAATCTCGGCCCAAGGAATTCCAGACCGCTGACAAAGAGAACTTTCAACTCA
Source organism: Fimbriiglobus sp. (assembly GCA_051659845.1). GTDB lineage: Bacteria > Planctomycetota > Planctomycetia > Gemmatales > Gemmataceae > Fimbriiglobus. The sequence goes on from JBOFPH010000024.1 coordinate 51,707, forward strand.
TCACGTTGAAGAAGCCCAAACGCCCCGCGGATGAGACCATCGAAATCGTCGGGACGTATCGTTCAGAGATCACCGAACCCGACGGCAAGAAAGCCGAGTCGAATGCCAAAATCGAACGCCGTGGAGACGGCTACTTGATCACCTACATGAACGGTAACCGCGTGCAATACATCGGCACAGCGATACGCCGGGGGAATACACTCTCCATGTGCTGGACCAACGGCCCGCAAGCGGGGATCAGTGTCTACAAGATCGAAGCCGGCCCCAAGCTCGTCGGCGAGTACACCCCACTCGGCGGCCTGGGCGCAATGGCTCAGGAAGTCCTCACCCCCGCCAAACGCGCCGAACGAATCAGCATCGAACGACTTCCTGAATTGCGTTGAAAAGCCAGTGTGTTGACAACTGTGCTACTCCGAAGAGAAAGGATCGTGTACACTTCCCTTCAACAATCGAGAGGGCAGTGTCATGATGATGGTGTTTACGTCTTTGGTCTTGGCACTTACAAATCCGGCTGAGCCGTCAGCCGAGGTGAAGCAGTTCGATGGGGTTTGGGCCTTCGAGAGTTTTGGGAATTCGACCAGTTCTCAGTTGACACGGGTCTGGAGTTCGCAGCTCAAGATTGAGGCCGGCAAATTCTCCATCACCAAAGTCCATGACATGGACAATCCCTTTTCCGGCAGCTTCACCGTTGACCCGGCGCAAAAGCACATCGACTTCTCTCTGAACACTTACGACTTACGGCCAGCGGCACCACTCTCCGTGGCTGCATGCAAAATCCCTGGGTTGTATCGATACGCGAAAGATGAGATCACGATTGCGGTGCAAATGACCGACTCCGCGGTCCGACCCAAGAACTTCGAAGCCAATGGCCGCGAAGATGTGATCCTGAAACTGAAGCGACTCCCGACCACGATGAAAGAGTTTCCGAAAGAAGTGACCATCACCGTCCTTGGCTCAGATGGCCAACCCAAAGCCAACGTGATCTCGACCCATCACATGTCGCTGGACCGTTATGTGGAATTCCGAAAAGGAGAAGAAACGATCAAGATGGATCTCATCAGTGATTCCGAGGCCGAGATCGAGAGGAAGCTCGCTTTACTTCCATCTGCGGCACAAGGTCTTCGAAAGCGGATCGAGCAAATCAAGAACCCCGGTGAAGGGTCGACGTGGAACCCAAAGACAGGTTGGAGCTACCACGGAGTGCAAAAAACCGATGCCAAAGGTCAAGTGAAGTTGGCCTACGACTCGCTTCGCTCGGGGCAGATCTTCCGCTCGGAAGAGAAACAGCAAATCGCGTTACTTGATGCTTCGCCCATTCGGCTCGCATCAGGTGAAGTGACGATCCAACTTGAGCCTGAGTGCGTTGTCAAGATTCCTGTCTCGTGCTCTGAGATCGCCAAAGACGGCAGCAAGATCCGAGACGGTTTCAATTGCTATATCCAGATGCCATCCGGTCAGCGGATTCTTTACTGCCATTCTGCTGGGGAAGATTTGCTCTGTGTCTTGCCTCCGGGGAAATACTCTGCTGGGGTCTACGGCAGTGACTACATAGGCAAAAAGACGATGCCATTCGAAGTCCCCGCGGAGCATACCGAGTATCGTACGGCGACTATCGATCTCCCGGCGACTGGTCTGCATCGCTTGATTGGAAAGCCAGCGAAAGAATTGCAAGGCATCGTCGGTTGGAAGGGTGAGCCGGTCAAAATCGCGGATCAGAAAGGGAAAGTGGTGATCCTGGAATTCTGGGGTTACTGGTGCGGACCGTGTGTTTATTCAATGCCAGAGCTGTTTAAGATTCGCAAGCAATTTACGACCGAGGAAGTCGTCATCATTGGCATTCACCTCGATGGCAATGGCGAAGTGACGAACGCCAAAGAACTCGATGCTAAGCTCGAAGGGATCAAAAAGAAAATCTGGGCTGACCAAGACCTTCCGTTTCCCTCGGCGCTGTTCAACGGCAAGCCGAACGAAGACGGTGCCCGCGGCATCATGGCTGAACTGTACGGCGTGACGGGGTATCCCACAACGATCATCATCGACACGAAGGGCAACGTCGTCGGCAAAGATCGCATTCGCTCTGCCGACGACATGGCTCCTAAAATCCGTCAATTGCTCCAGGCGAAATGAACCGCCCTGGGCGGTTCCGAACTACGGCGGGTGCATGTAAATTCTCTGGGGCCATTTTCTATCGAAATCGTGAGGAATCAAACGTGGCATGGGCTTCCAGCCCATGCGTCAAGCGACTGCCACTTCCCATCCGCACGGCCAAGATGGCCGTGCCACCAGAGAATTTGGATGTACCCACTACGGCTTAGGGGTCGCTTTGACGGTGACCTTTTTGCCGTCGCGGAGGACCGTGACCTCGATTTCCACGTTCGGCTTTTGGGCGGCCATCGCGGTCATGTAGTCTTCGATATTCTTCACCGGTTTCCCAGCGATGACGATGATCACATCCTTCTCCTTCATCCCCGCCTTCTGAGCGGCGCCGCCGTCGGTTAGCCCTTCGATCAAGACGCCGCCATCAGTGCTCTCGTAGTTGCCAGGCATGATGCCCATCTTTGGCATCGCGGGGCGAGCCGCTCGGCGTTCTTCGGTGGGGTCTTCCCAGCCGCCGGTGGTCTTCTGGTAGACAGGCGCCGGAGATTTGGCGAAGTGATTGAGGCAGTCTTCACCGAAGCCGACGACTTTCTTGATCCCTTCGAGGTTGATCTTGTCGGGGGTGTCCGAAGGGCGGTGGTAGTCTTTGTGGGTGCCAGTGAACATGAAGAGCACGGGGATCTTCTTGCGGTAGAACGAGTCGTGGTCGCTCGGGCCGGTGCCGCCAGGGATTTTCAGGGCTTTGAAGTTGTACTTCTTGTTGGTCTCATCCACGAACTTCTCCATGCCCTCAGAGGTACCGGTGCCGTAGATCACGACGCGGTCCTTGAGCTTGTCGCCGTCTTTATCATCCTTCACTTCGATCACCCGGCCAATCATGTCGAAGTTCAACATGAAGACGGTTTTATCGAGCGGGAAGGTCGGTTCTTTGCAGTAGTGAATCGAGCCAAAGAGACCACGTTCTTCGCCAGCGAAAGCGATGAAGACAATCCGCCGACCTTCGCGATTCTTGATCGCACCGAAGCGGCGAGCCATTTCCAGAAGTCCGGTGGTGCCAGAGCCGTTGTCGTCCGCGCCGTAGTGGAGCTTGCCTTTGCCAGCAGCACCGCCGAGGCTACCGTTTTCGCCGTAACCCAGGTGGTCGTAGTGGGCACCGATGACGATCGTTTCGTTAGCGAGCGGCCCGTTGCCCTCGACCACGCCGACGACGTTGCGAGCGGGGATCATGCCTCTGTTGATGCTCACTTCGGTCTGCATCGACCAGCCTTTGAGTTCGACTGACTTCGGCTTGAGTTCTTTGTCGATGTCTTTCTCGATCTCTTTCAGCGAACTCCCTTCGCTGACCAACATCTTGTCCAAGAACTCACGCTTGGCGTGCAACACTGGAATCTTGCTCGTTTCCGAACCGCCGCGGAAAGGCATGAGTTCATCGGCACCTTTGCCGTAGGTCGCGTCGTTGATCAAGACCACCCCAGCGGCTCCCATCTTCTCGGCGAGTGTGATCTTGGTCACGAGGGCTTCGTGTTGCGCTTCATTGTCGGCTTTGAAGGGGTTCTTCTTGTCGTCGTCCGCGAGGGGTGAGCGGCGAAGAATGACGGCGATTTTGCCTTTGACATCGACACCCGCGTAGTCGTCGTATTCGAATTCCTTCTCTTTGTCTTTCAGCTTCTTGGCTTGAATGCCGTACCCGACGAAGACGAACTCGCCGCTAAATTTCCCGGTCGCGGATTGGCCCAGGGGTCGGTAATCCCGATCCAGAACGACTTCCAGTTTCTCACCCGAAGGGTTCTTGGTGGAGAAACGATTGTCGCCTTCCAGGCGAGGTCGCGTGGCGATTCCGAAGGGCTGGAAGTAGCCCTGGGTTCCGGCTGGTTTCAACCCGGATTGCTTGAAGCTCTCCGCGATGTACTCACCCGCTTTGATGATGCCTTTGGTCTCGGTTCCCCGGCCTTCGCACTCTTCACCGGCGAGGAAGAAGATGTCTTTCTTCATCCGCAGCAGGACTTCATCCTGTTTGGTCTCCTGAGCCAGTAGCATCGGCCCCATCAAGAGCAACAGGCAAATTCCAACCCAACGACGACCCAACATGATGACTTCCCCTCGTGGAATGCTGACCGAATGAGAGAGTCTTATTATCTCTCAACTCCGCCGAAAAGCGAGAAGATAGACGTCCCACGAGGGAAAACCCAACCGGAGCAGGATTACGGGTTGCCAACGGGAACTGGCGGAGCCGCAGCTGGTGGTGGGGCTGCCGCCGCAGCCGCAGCGGCAGCAGTCAGTTGATTAATCACCGCGGGACGGAGGCCCATGTTGAAGTAGAGCACCATCAACATGACCGCCGGGACGACCACCAAGAGCATGCTTCCGATGACCCGCAAGCGTCGGAACGCCAGCGTCAGAGCAACGATGTGCGAAGCAATGGCGAAGATGTAAAGGCTCGAGCTTCCGAAGAACAGAAGAATCTGGTTCGTGGGAATTGCGAGTCGATCGTTGGTGTACTTCTGCCGGGGAAAGTCGAAAGCGTAACCAATGATCGTCCAGCCCCAAAGCCAAGCGATGATGAGCACCAAGCCAACGATCATTTTCCACGGCCGTCTAGCAGGAGTCGTTGTCGTGTCCATCATGTCCTCACGTCTCAAGGCGGAACTGATGTCAAGACGACGGCCAGCGCTACCGATGCCAGATTCCAGTTCATTTCTTGCCAACATCTGGCCCATCTTTTGGACTTGCGTTGGAACAGCGACCTCTTCGAAGGACTTTACCGCCCATTCGATCAGGGGAGCTGTGTGATTTTGAAAAACGCGGTGCGGCAGCGCAAGATCGGGTGAGAGTTTGTTTATGGACTGATTGAGACACTATCCTCGACATCCTGTTTTGCCGCATTTTGGCGGAAGGATTTGTTATGTCCCGATTCTGGTGGATTCGTCGACTGTTTCGTCGTGCTCGACTGACAATTCGGCGGCCGGTTTCGGCGAAGTTTCAAGTCCTGCCGTTGGAAGAGCGGTTGGCGCCGGCGTGGCTTGGGGGGCTACCGGTTGCGGCGGGGCACTTTGATGGCGATCGACTTGCGGATATTGTCACCGGGTCCACGCCAGGGTCGACGGCTCGGGTCACGGTGCGTTCGACGGACACGGGGAACGTGCTGCAATCGTTCTTGCCGTTTGGCGAGACCTTCAAGGGTGGTGCGAGTGTCGCGGTGACGTTGCCGGATGCCACTGGGACGGGGCAGGTGCTCGTGGGAGCGGGGCCAGGGGGTGGACCGCATGTTCGCATGATCTCCACGGAGGGGATCGAACGGAAGAGCTTCTTCGCATTTGCGCCGTCGTTCACGGGGGGTGTGAGTGTTGCGTCGGGGGACTTTGACCAAGACGGTGTCGCGGATTTGGTCGTCGCGGCGGGGCAGGGTGGTGGGCCGCATGTGCGTGTCTTGAACGGCATGACTGGCTCGGAGATTCTCGGCTTTTATGCCTATTCGCCAGACTTCACCGGGGGTGTGACGGTCACCACCGCTGACTTGACGGGCGATGGTATTCCCGAGTTGATCACCGGTGCTGGCGTCGGTGGTGGGCCGCATGTGCGGGTGTTCGATGGCCAGACCGGGGCCGCACTGCAGAGCTTCTACGCCTACGATTCCTCGTTCCGGGGCGGGGTTTCTGTGTCGGCGGGGGATGTTGATGGCGATGGCGTCAGTGACATCGTGACGTCACCGGGGGCGGGTGGTGGGCCGCATGTGCGCGCCTTCACCAAGTCGGGCCAGCCGATCGCGGCTTACATGGCCTTCGCGCCCGAGATGCGTGGTGGCGTCAGCGTGGCGTCGGGGGATCTCGATGGCGATGGCCGCGCGGATCTCGTCGTGGGTGATGTCTCCGTGCGTGTGCTCGATGCGCGTAGCGGCGAAGTCAAAGTCTCGTTCACCGCACCCGCGAGCGACTACGCGGCCATTCGCGTGCCCGGCAGCGGTGGTGCACCCGTGGCCGTGCAACTGACGCAACTCGACGACAGCACCATTTTCCGCAACGAGTTCGGTGTCTTCCCGGTCGATGATGCGGCCGGTCGCATCAATGGGCTGCTGCCGTCGGCTGCGGGTTACGCGGCCGCGGCGCTGGATGCGTCGCGCGCCAAAGCGTTCTTCCAAGCACGCTCGTCGATTGCCACCGAAGAGATCAGCTTGCCTG
>JBOFPH010000025.1:0-5025 GCA_051659845.1 Fimbriiglobus sp.
TGCTCACGCCACGCCGCTCGCCAAGAGAACCGATTCACGGTACGAAGGACAAAGAGCATATGTTTCAGCGAGTTCTCGTGGCGAACCGGGGCGAGATTGCCTTGCGGGTGATTCGGGCCTGTCGGGATTTGGGCATCGAAGTGGCAGTCGTCTATTCCGAGGCTGACCGAGACGCTCCGTATCTGGCACTCGCCGATAAAGCCATCTGCATCGGGCCTGGGGTCGCTACCGAGAGCTACTTGAAAGAGACCCGCATCATCGCCGCGGCAGAGATCGCCAAAGCGGACGCCATTCACCCGGGCTTCGGCTTCCTTTCCGAGAAGGCGGAGTTCGCCAACAAGTGCCGTAGCTCGAACTTTGAGTTTATCGGTCCATCCGAAGAAGCGATGGAGCAAGTCGGCAACAAAGACCGCGCCAAGCAGATCGCCAAGAAAGCCAAAGTGCCGACAGTCCCAGGCAGCGATGGCATTCTCAACACCCCTGAAGAAGCGATTGAGTTTGCGAAGAAAGTCGGTTACCCCGTGCTGATCAAAGCCTCCGCCGGCGGCGGTGGTCGCGGGATGCGAGTGGCCCGTGATGATGCGAGCCTCATCGTTGGCTTCGCTCAAGCCCAGCAAGAAGCCGAAGCCGCGTTCAAAGATGGTAGCGTTTACCTCGAAAAGTACCTTGATCGTCCCCGGCACATCGAAGTGCAAGTCCTGGGCGATAAGCATGGGAATGTCGTCCACCTTTACGAGCGCGATTGCAGCCTACAACGCCGGCACCAAAAGCTGGTCGAGGAATCCCCGGCCCCGAACCTGCCGGACAAGGTTCGTGAGGATATCTGTGCGGCTGCGGTGCGGCTCGTCAAAACCGCGAATTACTACAACGCCGGGACGGTGGAATTCTTGCTGGATAAGGACCACAAGTTCTACTTCATCGAAGTGAATGCTCGCATCCAGGTTGAACACCCCGTCACCGAACTCGTCACGGGCATCGACCTGATCCGTGAGCAAATCCGCATCGCCGCAGGGGAAAAGCTCGGCTACACGCAGAAAGACATTGTCCACCGTGGGGCTGCGATCGAGGTCCGCATCAACGCCGAAGACCCGTTCAACGACTTCCGACCGAGTGCCGGGACGATCACCAAATGGCAGCCTTCCGGCGGCCCGGGTGTGCGGCTCGATACCCACGTCGTCCAAGGTTACCGCGTGCCGCCGAACTACGACAGCATGGTCGCCAAGTTGCTTGTCCACCGCGCCACCCGCGCCGATGCTTTCGCCACGATGCGCCGAGCCTTGCGTGAGTTCATCATCGAAGGGATCCACACCACGATCCCGATCCACCAAGCCATCTTCAACAACCCTGACTTCATCGCCGGCAACGTCGACACCACCTACATCGAACGCGAGTTCATGGCCACCTTCAAAAAGGGATGAATAGTGAGCGAGTCTCTGGATTTTAATCGTGTAGAATAGGTTGTACCTCTTCTGAGACTGCTATGAAATCTGAGCTGCTCTTTCTGATCGCGGAGGCCCCCGAGGGTGGATATACCGCTCAAGCTGAGGGGGTCAGCATTTTCACGGAAGCGGATACCCTCGAAGCACTTCGAGCGAATATCCGGGAAGCTGTTCAGTGCCACTTCGAGGAAGCCGACGCGCCATCCGTGATCCGTCTCCACATCGTTCGAGAAGAGGTGCTGATCCCATGAGGTTGCCACGCGATCTCTCTGGATCAGGACTTGCTGAGTGGTCCGTTCCGTACTTAACGTCTGAGTTTAGTCGAGGCTGTCGCCAGCGGTTTGTTTTAGATTTTTCCATCCTGCGAATCCTGGGCATCCTGTCTCAAAATGATTTGTCTTTCGTACAGGATGATCAGGATTTACAGGATCAGGAAGAAAACTCACTCTTTTCGATCCTGACCATCCTGTCCCTGTGTATGGTAGGCCTCCAAATCAGAGTACTCAGGCACTCGCTTTTTGCGGCTACGAAGTGAAGCGATAAAAGGCTCTCACATCCGATTCACGGCTGTTGCAATCTCTAAGCCTCGTGAGTACAGTTCCTGAGTATCTAACTTGTCAGGAATTCGATCATGCTCAGATTCCGTTTCGTGGCATTCGTTGGTTTACTTGCCTTCGTGACGGCGTTGGCCGACGATTCCAAGAAACCGGCGGGCGAACTCAACGAGAAACTCGAGGCCGAGTTGAAGCCGATCCAAGAGCAGTTCCTCGCCCAGTACGGCAAGGCTGTCGAGAAGCTGGAACAGGCTTTCACAGAGCAAGAAAAGAAGCTGAAGAATGCCAACAGCCTCAAAGTCGATGTCCAGGTAAAAGCACTGAAAGAGCTCAAAACCGACCACGAGAACTTCGAGAAGAACAAAGACTTACCGAAATCGGCATCAATGAAGGCTGCGGGGGCTGAGTTCAAGAAGAGCCTCGAGGCAGCCAAGACCAAATGCGAGGAAGCCTACACCAAGGTAGCAAAAGCGTATCGGGACAAGAAAGACCTCGAATCTGCTGCGGCGGTGCTCGCGGCAAAAGATTCGTTTTTCGAAAAAGCACTCGGCAAGCCAGACAATCGAACTTATTGGGTGAGCGCGACACGAACCTTTGTCATGGGCAAAGACGGAAATTGGACAGAGAATAACACGAAAGACAAAAAACAGTTCTCATTCAAAGAAATCGAGCGCACTCCGCAATACATCCAAATGCTCGATAGCTCCCGAGGGCAAGGATTCTACGTACGGCTCTCGAAAGAAAAAATGCTGTTGAAGATTGGTACGACCACAGAGCGGTGGTCGCTGTACGACGAAGGCTCTTGGAAAGAGCCTCCGCCTGCGAAGTGAGTCAGCCTTAGCGTTTGCGATCTTCGTCATCGTAGGCCTTGACGATCTTGGCCACGAGCGGGTTGCGAACGATGTCGGTTTCGTCGAGGTGCATGATGCATATCCCCTCGACGTTTCGCAGACGTTGCACCGCATCCAGTAGCCCACTGCGGATCGTGCGCGGAAGGTCCGTTTGGGTCATGTCCCCCGTGACGATGATGCGTGAGTTGAACCCCATCCGCGTCAGGAACATCTTCATCTGCGAAACAGTTGCGTTCTGGCCTTCATCGAGAATGATGCAGGCATTCGAAAGCGTCCGGCCACGCATATAGGCGAGCGGCAGAATCTCGATGATGTCCGACTCCATGTACTTCTTCACCAGTTCGGCATCCAGGATGTCGTTGAGTGAATCGAAGAGTGGCCGGAGGTACGGGTTGATCTTGGAGATCAAGTCTCCGGGCAAGAACCCCAGACGTTCGCCGGCTTCGACGGCTGGCCGCACGAGCACGAGCTTTTTCACGGCTCCACTCCGCAACAGCGACACGGCATAGGCCACGGCGAGATACGTCTTCCCAGTCCCGGCGGGGCCGACCGCCAGGACGATCTCGTGATTCTTCAGTGCTTGGATGTAGCGGCCTTGGCCATCGGTGCGGGGCCGCAGGAACTTGCCGTTCTCGGTGGTGCCGAGTGAGAACTGGCCGCCGCGAGATTCGCCGTTCCGGATGATTTCGAGCACGTTCTTGATGTCGTCGCTTGTCAGGCGAGAGTGCTTGCGGAGCATGGTGCGAAGCTGAGCGAAAGCGCGCTCGGCCTGGCCGACTTGCTCGGTCGTGCCTTCGATCTGGAGCGTATCTCCACGGGCGACGAGCCTGACGCCGATGGCATCGCGGATGCTTCGCAAATAGTTGTCGCGTGGGCCAAAAAGAATGACCGCTTCTTCCCGGCTATCCAGCGTGAGGTTCCGGGTGACTGTCAAAGTCTCGGTCATAGAGTCTTCCTTCGTATTCGCCTCGGGCAATCGCTCTTGGGACACGCTAGCAGATTGAAGGTTCATCGAAACTGTCGGCATTTTCAATGATACTGAACTACGAAAAGCAGGTCGGGGCGTCAGATTTCCTGATGGGCATCACCATTGTAGGCTGAAGTGGACTTTTCGGTCTTGTATTCATGCTCGGACTTTTGTGAAAAACGGTTTCCGGACGCCTCTCGTCAATGGTATTATGTAAAAACTGAAACCTGTGGTCTGCCAAAGCGCGTGTCTTTCTGGTGTCGTGATTTTCATTGAGTTTGTCGATTTTTCCTGTTCTCGCGCTGCTCAAGAGCGCCGGAATTGTGCTAAATAAATACATCGCATGCTCGGCCTTTGGCCTCAGGTGATAGTCTTAGTATCTCTCCGTCTTTTCGGGTGTTTCCATGAACAGTGTCACCTTCCTGGTCCTTGAAGGGATCGATAAAGGCCGAGTCTTCCGGGATCTCCCGATCCCCGTGACGATTGGCCGTGAGGAAGGGAACGTGCTTCGCCTCAATGATGAGCGTGTGAGCCGTTACCATGCGAAAATTCAATCTGAGGATGGCGACGTCATCCTCACGGACCTCGATAGCACCAACGGCACCCGAGTGAACGGGTCCACGATCCAGATTCGTCGACTGCGAGCGGGTGATCAGCTCTCGATTGGCCGCACCATGCTGCTCTTCGGATCGATGGAAGAAATTGAAGCTCGCCGCACATCGAATATGAAGGCCCCCGCCAACCACGGCGGCACTCAGACCATCCGTGCCAAAGAACTCGCTGAAGCCTCCCGTGGCTCGATCTCCAGTAAGCTCGCCGACCTCATCCCTGGCGACTGGTCTGCCCGCGAAGACGATGTCCCGCCGCTGCCTCAGAAACTCAGCGGAGCCCAAAGCGCTCGGATTGCCGAAATCTTCGACTATCTCCACCGTGGTATCACGACCGCCGTTGAGAACATCGAAAGCAACGAAGAAGGCACTGAAGTCCGCATCCAATTCAACGAATGGCAAACGATCCAAGCTGTTCAACTCATCCTCGCTCGCTACGGTCGCCTTGTTTCTGAACCAGATGCGTAAAGTCATCAAAGACTGAAACGAAAACCCGGCGATCGCCCGGGTTTTCTGTTTTTGGCGAGCGGCGTGGCGTCAGCACGCCGTGAAAGTGGCAAGCCAGAATAGTGCTGCAAATTGAGCCCAAAAGCAGAAAACCCGGGC
>JBOFPH010000026.1:0-138600 GCA_051659845.1 Fimbriiglobus sp.
CGAGGCCGAGAACGGGCTGGGCTAGCAAAGGCACGCCGCCCAGGAACTTGAGTCTCGGGTGGCTGCATGGGTTGGCGGGGGTCGGCGCGTATTTTCTCCGGCAGGCCGTCGGGGGTGAGTCGCAGCTGTGGTGCAGCGACGAAGCCGAACAATTCGCTGCAGTGGACCCGCCCTCAGTTAGCCTTTCTGCGTGAAGCCGTTTCACGCGGGCCACTGAGCTTGACCGTTCGGCCGCAGAGGGCATGCGGATGGCCATCGTTTCCGAAGACGAGCGGGTGGCGACCCTACGCGAATGGGGGCTGTCGGCCCCCCTCATCCAGCTGTCGCGCGGGGACAAGCTGCACAAGCTGTTCAACTACTACTGCAAGGGGCCGCCATGGTACGCTTACCACGCGGAGATCGGAGCACCCGCCGGCGGTCCGTTCGCCCCGCTCTGGGAGCGGTCTGAAGTCGCCGTCGGGGTGCGCCGGCGGGGTGGCCGTCTGGCGTTCCTCCAGTACAGCTTCGGCCGTCCCGAGGAGGCCGCGGTGCTAGCCCGCACCGAGCAAGGGTTCTGGGCCGGAGTGTTCGACTTCCTGTACGAGGGAGAGGCACCCGAGACGGAGCTACGGGCGGCGGCCGCAGCCGTCGGGTTTCGGTTCCTCGACCAGCACCTGTCATCCCGTGTGGCAGCCGAGTCGCGGGTCGGCACGTCCGAGGGGCATGCGGGGTGGTTGCGGCTGTTGGTCGCGGGCATCGACCGAGAGGCCGCAGATGCCGCCCCAGGAACTTGAATCTCGGCCGACTGATCGCTCGGGGGTTTTCACTGAAGTCGGCGCATAGTTTCCTGGGCAGGCCGTCGGGGTGAGTCGCGGCTGGGGGCAGTGGAGTTGCCAAAGATGCGGGACTTCACGGGCCAGTGACATCAGGCTGTCACTGGCTCTTCGGTTGTCACATCGGGCAGTTCGATCTTCTTCACCTCATACCCCAGCTCTTTCGCTCGACGGTGGAGTTGGCGTTCCAGCCGGTCACGGACTTGCTCGGCGTACGCCGCCTCGGTTTGTTTCACGTAGGCCATCCCGTGTCGCACCAAATGGTAGACAATTCTCGCGAGCTTGTGAGCGGCAGCGGTGATCGCCTTCGGGGCACCCAACCGAGACCGTTGTCGACGCAAACCGAAACGCACGAGCCGCACGGTTCTTGCCCTTGCGAGTTTTGCTCGAGGAACCTTTGGATCTGAGAATCCAGGGATCGTCACGAGAAGCGGCGTTGGCGTTGCATGAGGTAACCCATGAGGGCTTTGTCGAAGGTGATGCTCGTGTCCATGGGGACGTAGTCGATGCCGGCTTGGCCGCATTGGTTGCGCCATTCGGACTGGAACTCAGCGAGGCTCGAGAGGTAGTCGTCGCGCATGCCTTCGGCGGGGCCTTCGAGACGGTCGGGGGTCTCGACGTCTTGGAACTCGCAGAGGCCGGTGAAGGGGAAATGAACCTCGGCTTCATCCAGGATGTGGAAGAGGATCACCTCGTGGCCAGCGTGGCGAAGGCGATGCAGGCTCTTCATCACGGGGTCGATTTCGGTCAGCAAATCGCTGAAGACCATCAGCAGGCATTTGCCCTTGAGGAGCGGCACGGTGCGGGTGAGGGCGTTCGCGATGTCCGTTTGCCCCGTCGGGCGGATGTTGGCGAGGACCGAGAGCAGCGTGCCGATTTGGGATCGCTTGGACTTGGGCGGCACCATCGTCCGCAGTTGTTCGTCAAAGGTCACGAGACCCACAGGGTCTTGTTGGTGGACCATCAAGTAAGCGAGGGCTGCTGCGAGGCAGATGCCGTAATCGAACTTCGTGAGTTGCTGGCGGAAGGTGTAGCCCATCGAGGCCGAGAGGTCCATGAGCAGGTAGCCGGTCATGTTGGTTTCGGCGCGGTACTTTTTGACGTAATACTTCCCGGTCTTGGCGTAGACGTTCCAGTCAATGTCCTTGACGTCTTCGCCGGGGGTGTACTTGCGATGCTCCGAGAACTCGACCGAGAAGCCCTGAAACGGGCTGGAGTGCAACCCGGACAGGAAGCCTTCGACGATGAACTTCGCCCGCAGGTCAAGCCGGGCGACTTGCTGAATCACTTCGGGCCGGAGATATTGCTCGGCAGTGAGCATGCTCAATACTCCGGTAACAGGACTTGGCCATCGGCCGCGAACCAGCCTTCGCCGTCCATTTGGTAGAAGCCATCGGTGGCTTTGGCGAGATATTGGGCGACGGTGGTGAGCAGGCGATCGAGCAGGGCCTCGTTCGAGTGGTCGAGGGGGCGGCGAAGGGCGAAGAGCTGTTGCGTCTGGATGACTTCGCGCATCAGCCGTTCGTGGTTGGGGTTGTAGTCCATGGTCTCCAGTTCGGCGGCGAAGGTGTTGAGCTCTTCGCGGAGATCATCTTCTTTGGTCAGGTAGCGTTCCAGTTGGATGGGGGCGCCTTCGCCGGGGAGGATGAGCGTGCCACCGGTCCAGCCGAGGTCGTCGCCACGGAAGTGCGGCTCCACGGGCAGGCCTGCATCGTGCAGATGCTGGGCCAACTCGGAGGGTTTGACCTCGTTCAGGTTCATGCCAAAGATGCGGAGGATCATGCTTTCTTCTTCGCGGCCACGTACTTCGCGGGTTCCGGTGCGGAGACCGTTTCCAGCAGTTTCAACACGATATCATCGGACGACTTACCATCGGCTTGGGCTTGGAAGTTCGCGGCAATCCGGTGCCGCAGCACGGGAACGGCCGCCCGGCGAACGTCCTCGATACTCACGCTGAATCGCCCATCCATCGCGGCAAAGGCTTGGCCGCCACGCACCAGGTATTGCCCAGCTCGGACCCCAGCGCCGACGTCGACCATCTTCTTGACGAAGTCCGGTGAACTCGGGTCTTTCGGCCGCGTGGCCCGGACCAGGTTGACGACGTAATCCGTGACGAAATCACTGACGGGCACACTGCGGACGAGCTTTTGCAGGTTCAAAATCGCCTTGCCCGTGAGCACTTTTGTCAGTTCCGCGGATTCATCTTTCGAGGTCAAGGAGATGATCTTCTTCTCCTCGTCGAGGGTCGGGTAATCAACGCGGACATTGAACATGAAGCGGTCGAGTTGGGCTTCCGGCAGTGGGTAAGTGCCTTCTTGCTCGATGGGGTTTTGGGTGGCGATCACGAAGAACGGTTCGGGCAGCTTGTAAGACTCTTGGCCGGCACTCACTTGGCGCTCTTGCATGGCTTCGAGCAGTGCGGCTTGGGTCTTGGGCGGTGTGCGGTTGATTTCGTCCGCAAGGAGGATGTTCGTGAAGATCGGCCCACGGACGAAGCGAAACTCCCGTTTGCCTTCAGGGGTTTCGTCGAGCACCATCGTCCCCGTGATGTCCGAGGGCATCAGGTCCGGGGTGAATTGCACCCGTTTGAATTGCACATCCAGAATCTGGGCAATACTCGAGACCATCAACGTCTTCGCCAAGCCCGGTACACCGACGAGCAAGCAGTGCCCACGGGTGAAGATGGCCGCGAGGATTTGCTCGATGACATCGTTCTGCCCGACGAGTACCCGCCGGAGCTGTTCCATCATCTGCTTGCGCGCGGTGGAGAACTGAGCCAGGTATTCGCCAATCTTGTCGTCGTTCATCCGCATTCCGCCGAGGAGTTATAGATCTGCGTTCTTGGCGAGCGGCGTGGCGTTAGCACGCCGTGGAACCGATCACCAAGACACGGCGAGCTGACGCCTCGCCGCTCGCCAAAGACACCGCTCACCAGGATGTTTTACTGAATCTCCAGATTCCGGACGTAATCGGATTCGATGGCGATGTCCATGTCGGTCAGGCCACCTTGGCGATGGATCTCCGTGCGGGCCATGCGACCGCTGGTCATGTCGAGGGCCATGACTTCGATGAGGCCATTGGCGGCGACGCCACAGCGGACCTGCACGGGGGAGCCTTTGGGCAAGTCCGGGGGCAGGCCATCAATCCAGCACTCGCCGACGGGGATGCACGCGGCGGCCTGGCCGGCTTCGCCTTGCAACACCCGCACGCGGACTTTCGCCTGATGCTCTTTCGCCGTGTGGTACACGCGGCTTGCAGCCGAGGGTAGCTGGGTGTTTTTGGGAATGAGTTTGTCGTTCAACTTCTCGTCTTGGCTGCGAATCTCGACACCCAGGCTGTGGGCGTTGACGCTGATCTCGACGACATCGGCGAGGTTGGCATCGGCGACCAAGCCTGCGGCGCGGGCCTTCTTGGCGGCCATGATCCCGGCATGCAAAGCCGCTCCGCGGGCCACGACTTCACTGACCGCGAGCGAACGATCCGGGTCTTTACCCGTGAGTTGGCGAAGCATGTTGGCACACATCGGCATGTGCGTCGAGCCACCGACCATCAGGATTTTGTCGACCTGTTCCCAGGTCAGTTGGGCGTTCTCCAGCACTTCGAGGGCCGTCAGGCGTGTGCGGGCGAGGAGGTCTTGCGTCAGGCTATCGAACTCGGCCCGGGTGAGTGGTACTTGCATCTTCTGGCCATTGTGAGCACAGGTCACACTCGCCTGTTCCAGCTTCGAGAGCGTGCGTTTCGCTCGCTCGACACTCGCTTGCAGCATCGCGAGGGCTTGTGGGTCTTGGAGTGGGTCCGAGCCGTGGGTTTGTTGGAAGACCCCCGCGACGTGCTGGACGACGCGGTCGTCCCAGTCTTTGCCGCCGAGGTAGACATCGCCTTCGATCGCGAGCACTTGGAATCGCTTCTTGCCAAGTTTCACCAGCGTCACGTCAAACGTCCCGCCGCCGAGGTCGTAGACCATGACCGTCTTGGCCGCTTCCGAGAGTGTGCCATCCGTTGGGGCTGTCTGGAAGGTGTAAGCGAGGGCCGCGGCGGAGGGTTCGTCGATGATATCGAGGACCTCCAACCCCGCGATGCGGCCGGCGTCTTGGGTTGCCTTGCGACGTGAGTCGTCAAAGTACGCGGGTACCGTGATTACGGCTTGGGTGATCGGGCCGAGTTCGCGTTCAGCATCCAGGATCAGCTTTTTGAGGATGATGGCGGAGAGTGTTTCGGGCCGAAAGGATCGCCCCGCGACCATCCGACCATAATCCGCATGACCCATGCGGCGCTTCACCATCGTGGCGACTTTGTCCGGCTCTTCCAGAGACAAATCGAGAGCTGGTTGGCCCACCACGGCATGGCCATCGCCCGTGAGGTAAATGGCACTCGGCGTGAGGATGTCGCCATCTCGGTTGGGGACTGTGCTGGGCCGACCACGGTCGTCCAGGCGTGCCACGGCACAATACGTCGTCCCGAGGTCAATCCCCACCACGATGGACATGAGCCACTCCACGAAAGGCTGATGGATGTTGTCTTACTTTGCCACGGCTGGATTTCAAGAAGCGGAGCGTCAACGAAAAGACCCAGAGGGTCGCTCTGGGTCAGGAAAGGTGTTACTTACGGACTTCGAAGGGGTTCGGTTTGCCACTCTTCTCCGGGCGGCCGCGGTCGTTGCGGTCGCCTTTACCACCCTTCGTACGATCGCTCGATTCGCTTTCGCTACCACGGCTCGGGCCACGGGAAGAAGAGCTACTCGGAGGCGAAGCAGCCGAGACGGATTTGAGCGAAGGCAAGCCTTCGATCATGCGGCGCTTGTGCCGCAGAACTTCATCAGCCGTGAGGTAGCCATCGGCGTTGAGGTCGTGTTCCAAGAACTCGGCCGTGGGCTTCTTGTGGCTCCGCCATTCGTAGAGCCCGACCATGCCGTCTTTGTCGTCGTCGCATTCCACGAACCAGCTATCGACTTCCTTCGGGATTTTGCCGTAACGGGATACGCTGACGCGGGTCGTGTCTTCCTCGACCTGGCGATCCCGACGAGACGAACTCATGTCAGCACCAGCCGGTGGTGGCGTGAAGCCAGGGGGTGGGCTTTGGCTGAACGTCACTTGCTGGGGCGCCGATCCAGGGGACATGCCACCCATGCCGCCACCAAATCTCTCACTGATGTAGAGCTTGTATTCGTCCAGCGAAATCTTACCGTCGCCGTTTTTGTCGGATTGTGTGTAACTCCGTTTCAAGCTGTCCGAAGCTTCGTCCATGGTGAGGAAGCCGTCTTTGTTCTTGTCTGAGTCTTTGAATCGACCTTCGATCGATTCCGCGCTCATCCCGCCGCCACCCGGACCACCGCCGAAACCACCACCACCTGGGCCTCGACCGCCGCCCATGCCACCACCAGCGGCCATCTTCTTGGCAAAGCTCTCTTTGAAGGCGGCTTTGGTCAGGATGCCGTCCGGTGGGATTGGGTCACCGCTACGCTCCATTCGGGACTTGATGTCAGGGCGTTCGTTGAGGTTGATGGACTCTTTTCCCGTGCCACCCATGAAGCCCCAGATCATTTCGGGGTCCGGTGGACCACCGCGGAACATCATGCCACCGCCACCACCCGGAGCAGGAGATGGCATCGCTGGCGGCTGAGCCACCACGGATGCCATCAAGCCGAAGGCCAACACCAGGGCTAAGCCATAACGACTGCGGAGTTGAGCGAAACGGGACATGATTTTGACTCCTAACCTACCGTGCGATATCCGTACTATAAGCTCGGCTGAGAAATGACGTGAGAGGAATTCCTCCTAACTCTCATCGCCCTTTCATCCGTGGTCCGCTCCAATTCCAACTGAAACTCATCATTCAGGAGATCATTCATGGCCACGTCTCTCTCTCGACGCGGATTTTTGAGCACTTCACTTGCCGGTGGCGCGATCCTCGCCCTTCCTGCACAGGTCTACCGCTCGGCGTTTGCCGCGGAAGACAAGCCTTCCGAGCGGGTTCGCCTGGGCTTCATTGGCGTCGGCGGGCAGGGCACCAACAACCTCAATGCCTTCTTGAAGCTCAAAAACCTGGCCGTGGTCGGCCTGTGTGACGTCGACCAGAAGCATCTCGCCAAGGCCACGGATGTGGCCACCAAAGCGGGTATGAAACCAGTCGGTTATGAGGATTACCGCAAACTCCTCGAAGCCAAGGATCTCGATGGCGTCGTCATCACGACCCCAGACCACTGGCACGCCCTGCAAACCATTCACGCCTGCCAGGCAGGCAAAGATGTCTACTGCGAAAAGCCACTTTCGCTGACCATCTCCGAAGGCCAGCTCATGCTCAAGGCGGCTCGGGATTCGAAGCGAGTGGTGCAGACCGGTTCCCAGCAACGCTCGGGCAAAGAGTTCAAGCGAGCCTGTGAGTTGGTCCGAAATGGTGCGATCGGCAAAGTGACGAGTGTCAAAGTTGGGTTGCCTGGGCCGAACTTCAAAGGCCCCGCCATCGCGGACGGCAAAGCCCCTGCCGAGCTGAACTACGATCTCTGGCTCGGGCCAGCACCGGAACGGGCCTACAACGAGAAGCGAGTCCATTACCTCTTCCGCTTCTTCTGGGATTACTCTGGCGGTCAGCAGACGAACTTCGGTGCTCACCATCTCGACATCGCCCAGTGGGGCCTTGGCATGGATGAATCCGGGCCGATCAAAGTCTCCGCGAAGGCCACCTTCCACAAAGACGGCTGGTACGAAGTCCCCGAGACCTCGGAGATCACGTACACCTACGCCAATGGCATCACGATGCTCTGTGGCCAAGGCTTCCCACAAGGGACGGAGTTCATCGGCGAGAAAGGTTCCGTGTTCGTGACCCGTGGCAAGTACGTGGTCAAGCCAACGGAACTCGAAAAAGCCACGACCATCGCCACCGAATTGGCCGGTAGCCCGGGCCACCATCAGAACTGGCTCGACTGCCTCAAGAGCCGCAAAGCTCCCGTCGCTGACGTCGCCATCGGCCATCGTTCGGCAACCGTCTGCCACCTCGGCAACATCGCCGTCCGCACCGGGAAAACCCTGGAGTGGGATCCGGTGAAAGAAGTCATCGTCGGCAACAGCGAAGCCGCGAAGCTGACGAGCAAAGACTACCGGGCACCTTGGAAACTGTAAGCGGCCTCAACTCAACCCAGCTCCAGCCCATGGTAAACCACTCACTCCGTCCGACGGACGTGGGCTTGGAGGTGGTGGGTCGTGATGAAGTCGTTGAGGGTCGCTTCGAGTTCTTGGTAGCGCTCTTCGGGCAGTCGTAGGACCACCTCCAGGCAAACATCTTGACTCTCAGGGATGGGTGGCTCGGTGGGTGGTTCGAATTGCAGGTTTTGCAGCATCCCTTCGTCGAAGCCAGTCATCTCCAGTTCGGGTAAGCCCTGCAGTGATTGCAGAACCTCAGCGAGCTTGGCGGGGTCGTAGCGGCCCTGGGCTTCGAGGTTGTTGAGAAGTAGGTTCAGAGCTTTCTCGCGGTTCTCTTCGAGGTTCACCACGACCACGGGGATCGTCTGCCAGCCCAGTTCACGCAGGATCGCCAAGCGAGCATGCCCACCGACGAGATGCCCCGATGTCTCATTCCACACCAACGGCTCGACAAGCCCAAACTCCACGAGGCCCTGCTTCAGTTTCTGATACGCAGGGCTGTTGGGCGCCAGCGGTTTGCGGGGGTTGTAGGGTGCGGGGATCAAGGCCGTGACCGGCATATTTTGGACCTTCATACTTAATATCCTCTTGTTTATTTCTGGACGCAAGTATGGTATTCGACAGGTCAAGAGGCTCGGGGCTGAAATCGCAAGATTTGATGAATTCCTGAGACCCTGGGTGGCGGCGACGAAACCAGCCATCAACATGACTGTTATTCGTTTACGGAGATAAAAAGATGACACAGAATCAGGGTTTGCGTCGCTGGGTGATGGGTGGAGTGATCTCCGCGCTGCTCGTAGCAATTGTCGTGGTTTCGGGCTTCTGGAGTTCAACGGTCGCCCAAGAGCGGCCGGATTTGAAGCCTTACGCGAAATGGGATTTCACCCGTGAAGCCCCGGCTGCAACACTTCCCGTCAGCATGACCCGTGTCAAGCCCCACAGCGAACATGGCTTGGTCTTCAATGATCCACGTTCTCGGGCCGTGGTCCTCGAAGAAGCGACGGCGGGAGCTGCCTTCTTGCCACAGAAGGCGATCAGCATCGCCAGTTGGGTGCGCGTCGATCAGCCGCAAGAGTGGAGCGGCTTCCTGAGCTGTTTCCAAGATAACGGCTCTTTCGAGCGTGGGTTCATCGTCGGTGCGGACAAGACGAATTTCTTCTTCGGCCTGGCCACCAAGGGGCACAAAGTCCCCGGTGAAATCATGAGCTATCATCGTTCCAAAGCGGCTTACACCGCTGGCCAGTGGTACCATGTCGTGGCTGTGTACGACGGCAACAAAACGCAGATTTTCATCAACGGCGAACTCGACAGCGAAGAAACGAAACAATCCAGCGACATCTGGTATGCGGAGAAAGCGAAATTCGTCGTAGGCCGTTATCAGGACGACAACGAAGATTTCCCACTGAACGGTGCCATCCGTGAAATCCAGTTCTTCCATCGTCCGTTGATTTCAGACGAGATCAAAAAAGACTTCACCCCGCTCGCCAAGCTCGCTCAGCCTCAACCCGCCAAGCCCACGTTCGTCGTCGAGCCTTACCTGCAATCGCTGACGAAGACGTCGGTTGTCATCATGGCCGAGGCCCCAACGCCGATGACCAGCGAAGTCACCTACGGCACCAGTATCCCGCTGGAGACGAGTGTCAAAAACGAAAAAGCCTCCACGATGCAAGAACTGACGCTGGAGAAGCTGCAACCGGGCACCAAGTACTTCTACCAAGTCACCTGCCGCGGTGAAAACGGCGTCGAGTTGCAAGGCCCGATTGGCACCTTCCAGACGGCTCCGGAAATGACGCAGGCGTTCGCCTTCAGCATCATCGGTGACACGCAACGGAACCCGGTCATCACTGGCAAAGTCGCCAAGCTGATGTGGGAAGACCGACCGAACTTTGTCCTCCACATGGGCGACGTGGTCGATAACGGCCCAGACAAACGGGAATGGACCCAAGAACTCTTCAAACCCTGCCAGGAACTCTTTGGTCGCGTCTGTCTGTTTCCTTGCATCGGCAACCATGAGAAAAACCACGCCCACTACTACCAATACTTCAGCCTGCCAAAACCGGAGTTCTACTACTCCTACACCTACGGCCATGCCGAGTTCTTCTCGATCGACACCAACAAACCGGTCGGCCCAGGCTCAGCTCAGTACGAGTGGCTTGATAAAGCCCTCGGAGCGTCCAAGGCGAAGTGGAAATTCTGCTATCACCACCATCCTTGCTACTCGTCCGACTCGGACGACTACGGCAACAGCTTCAAAGGCGAGACCAAATTCGGCGATCGCAACGCTCGCCAACTCGTGGCTCTCTATGAAAAGCACAACGTGGACATCGCCATGAATGGCCACATCCACGTTTACGAGCGCACCCACCCGATCCGTGACGGCAAGATCAACACCAAGAATGGCGTCGTCTACCTCACCTCAGGCGGCGGCGGCGGTAGCCTCGAAAACTTCAGCCCAGTCCCCGCGTACTTCAAGAACCAACACAAGAGCACCTTCCACTATTGCCATGTGTCGATCGTCGAGAACACGCTGCGTGTGAAGGCCGTCGACTCGGAAGGTCGCCTCTTCGACCAATGGGAAATCCAAAAATAAAGCCGGAATTCGCGTCCATCTTTCTCGGTGTTGTTAAGTGGAATGTGAGGGAGAGGTGGAGCGGAGACCGATTCTCGAAATCGGTTTCAGCAACCGAGCGAAACAAGTCGATGGTTGTGGGGTTAAAGTGACGTTGTGCCTGACAGATGGAGTTCGTCGGGCTGTGAATTTTAGGTAAAGACTTTGGCTCACAAAACGCTTCGATTATTGTCTTTGGGCCATTCTTACACCACCGGTGCGAATCGTGCCCTCCCGCGCGCGATGTCACAAATCAGTCAGGGTCGATGGGAAGTCGAGTGCCTCACGCCAAATTACTTCGCTGCCCGTGGTGATTTGCGTTCGGTCACCTTTGCACAGGAAACCGAAGATCAGCTGCCGGTTCATGCCATTCGAGCTTACAACACCTGGGAAGTTCACTCCTTCACCTACGGATTGAAGCTTCGCGGGATTTTGAAGCAAGACTGGGATCTCGTCCACGCCTGGGAAGAGCCGTACGTCTTCGCGGGCGCGCAAATCGCCCACTGGACGCCATCCTCGACACGATTGGTGTTCCGCACGGCTCAGTCGTTGAACAAAAGCTATCCACCGCCCTGGAGATGGTGTGAGCGATATGCCATGAGCCGAGCCGCAGGCTGGATTTGCTCGGGCAAGACGGTCGAAGAGAACCTCACCCCTCGATCCGGCTACCAAATACCATTTCGAAGAATCCCGCTTGGTGTCGATACCGAGAAGTTCCAGCCCAACCCCGCCGCACGGGCTGCAGTCCTCGCGGAACTGGGATGGTCAGATACGGGGGCACCGATCATTGGCTTCCTCGGTCGTTTCGTCGCTGAGAAGGGTTTGCAATTGTTGATGGACGCCCTCGACACCGTCCGGACTCCTTGGCGGATGCTCTTCGTCGGGGCGGGGAACATGGAGCCGAAGCTCCGCGAGTGGGCCGCTCGCTATCCCGAGCAAGTCCGGATTCTCAACAATGTGAAACATGCCGAGGTGCCCAAGTATCTCCAAGCCTTTGACATGATGGTTTGCCCAAGCCAGACAACCACTTTCTGGCGTGAGCAGTTTGGCCGCATGATCGTCGAGTCCTTTGCGGCCGGTGTGCCCGTCATCGGCAGCGACTCGGGCGAGATCCCCAACGTCATCGAGACGACAGGTGCCATCGTTGCCGAAGCAGATGTCTCGCGGTGGGCTGCCACACTCGGGGAATGGCTCGACTCACCGGCCTTGCGAAGCCGTTATGCTCGGGAAGGCTTAGCGCGTGCTCGTGGCGAGTTTGATTGGTCCCGGATCGCTGCCGAGCACATCGATTTCTTCGAAGAACTCCTTGATACCCCCCAACGTCAAACCGATTCCTCGCCCATGCGTTTGGTTGCGTAACGGTGGTGCGTGGGCTGCTGCTCATGGCCTTGACCTCCGCGATGGTGCTGGCCATTCGCAAGCCGTTGCCGTTGAAGCAAGTCTTGGCCCAGGAAGAGGTCATCGTCCTCGTCGCCATCACAGCCCGCTCCACGGATCCACCCCAAGTCAAGTTCCAAGTTCGCAGCAAACTCAAAGGCGAACCACCAGTTCAGGAGATGATCCTGGACATGACCGGCGATGCCGAAGCCATCAAGCTCAAGCAACCTCCTGAGCTGCTCCCACGCTTGACCGTTGACCGTGAAGGAATCGCGTTCCTCAGCCAAGATGGCGAAGCAACGAGTTGCTTTGCCTTCGTCGAGGGGACTTGGTTTTCAGCCAAAGGCCAGAAGAAAGCTGGCACCTGGACCTGGAAGCTCGCTCACGCCGAACCTTACTTACGCCGCACCTTTGCCGGCACGACTGCCGAACTCAAGTCGATCGTCGAAGGCAAAACCCCGCCACCAGAATGGAACGAAAAGCAAGCCCCCGGCTACGGCCCTCTCCCTGAAAAGGCGAAGCCATAAATCGAGATTTCTCACTGAAAACGGTTCAATTTCGGCGTATCGAGGGTAGCAGTCGAAGTTCCCATAGCTTCGCTATGGGCTACGATGGTATCAGCTCCTCCGGAGCTTAAACCCTGGCGTGAGGTCCGCAGGACCGGCGCCAATTGTAGCCCATAGCGAAGCTATGGGAACACTTCTGTAGCTGGCCTATGTAAGGCCGGTTTCGCATGCTGACAGTGGGGGGAAACGAGTCGTCATGAAGCACGAGACTGAGCCAACCGAGTTCGACCCGGAAGCTCTCAGCCAGCAGCAGGTCTGGCAGGAGATCAAACTGGAATTGCTCTCCGTCTGCTGGATCGCGTTGGGGCTTGCTTTCTTGAGCTGCGGGCTGGTGGCCTGGGGTCTGTTCCGGGAGACTCCGTTCGAGGTTCATGTCCCGGTCCACCTCACGGGCACGCCCGCCTGGATCGTATTGGGGATACCAACGTTTTTCTGGAATATCAGCACCATCCTACTCTGGGTCTGGTGGTTCCGAAACCGACGAAACCCCGTCCCGAATTTCGACACGAGACCGACTCGCACACGCAGACGAGACTGATGACTTGCTGTCCTTTGGAAATGAGGAGTGATTCGATGGGGTTCACAGTCCAGTACCGCTCGACAGAACCGATCGATGAGGTGCTTTCCGAAGCCATCCAACGGACCGCGAGTGATGCCACCAAGGGGCGAACCTGGCTTGGCTGTGAACCAGTTCTTCTCTCAATCGACGACGATGGGCACCTCTTGGGTTTCAGTAAACCCAACTTCGACCCACACCCGAACGATCGCGCTGCCGCCAAACTCGAGAGCCTCCCTGATGGCACACTCCTGGATGCAGTCGATATCCTCTGTCAGCTTTCCCGCGAACATGGCGTGGACTGGGAAATCTCCCATGACAACAGCTTCGGCCGGCCGGCTGGGTACATCCGCGATGGAATCTGCGACCCCAAACTCTACGACGAACTCGATGCCTACTCCGGTATGAGTGAGGCCATCGACGAGTGGAGAGCCGAGTTGGAAGACTTCGAGGAAGACGAGGACTAAGATTGATCTAAAGCTCCCTGTTTGAGAAGAGGCCCATGTCACCACTCGATACCGCTGCGGAGCGCGAAGCCATCTTGGCCGGGACTCATCCGATCTTCCGTGAAGTCGATGCGGCCTTTCATGCGTATCTCGAAGTCTTGTTGGCCAACCCGACTTGGAAAGACGACGCCATCGAGCAGGAGTTGCTTCGCCGCGGGATTTCACCAAGCCTGGCCGCTGATTGCGTGATCTTTGGGCCGATGGCCTTCGGGCGAGAGATCGCCGAGCGATTGGGCATGGAACTCAGCCCGACATTCCGGCTGCACAGCTTGATTGACGAAACGGAGACCGAGTTGCCCTTGGCCAAGGAGATTGTCTACTCTTGGGCGCGCGCGATGATCGGCGTTTACCATAACCCCGAAAGGCCCGAGCGCACCGAGGTGCTGCGCTTGGTCTGTGAGCGCAGCTCGGAGTATAAAGCCATCAACAACGCCCTCTATGCCGGGGAAACCAAAGAAAGTCTCCGCCAATGCAGGCTTCAACCGACACTCGTGTACTTGAGAAGACCCGGCCAGGAGTAGCGGCATGACAACGGACCTCCCCGTGCGAGTGATGAATGATGTTTGCTGGAGCTTTATAGGCTCTGTCACGGCCAGTTTTGACGATTTCAATGAGAGAGTTCGACGATACCAAATACGAATCCGCGAGCAAGATTCCTGGCGACCCAATGCGATTGTGATCCCATGTACCCGAGTCGCAGTGCGATACATGTGCTGGCAAGCAGACGAACAGATCGAGCCTATCGTGATTTTGGAAGCTGATGACAGTTCAGGATTTTCCGCCGGAGAATTCTTGTTCAAGTTACACAACATGGTGGTGGAACAACTCCGCGAGATAGACCACCATTTCTTCGAGGGCCTCACACTCGCTGGCTGGCTCGAGGAGGGTCGTGTTCCCCTCTATCATCTCCGCCAGGGAAGCTGAAAGCGGAGCGTCTTCAGATGATTCCCTCCAACTCTGGAAGGGTGACTTCCCGGATCAACCTTAGGCCTTGCGTGCCGCGTGACTCGTTCATGAACGTCGTCCCTAAGATGCTGGCGACATACCACCCAAGAACGCCGAGAGTCTTCCTGGGTCGAGCCATATCTAGAGCACCATATCCAACGACTTTGACATGCGAGCCTCCAGAGATAAACCTGGGTCATTGTTCGTCATGACACGGGCTACGTGGCCTGACCGCGGAGGATGGCGAGGCGGTTGGCGGGGGCGTCTGGGGCGAGGAAGGCAGGGATGGTGTTGGCGGTGCGGCGGGGGCGGCTAAGGAAGGCCACAGGCCATTCGGTGATTCGCCGCTCGCGGACGTGCCGATACTCGCCGGGCGTTGGCTCGTCGATGTACTCTTCTTGGAGCACAAGAGCCAGCGGATCTTCAGTCCCGGGGGTAGCATCAGCGAACTCTGCGGCTTCCTCGTAACTGCCGAAGGCGTAGTAGTAATCTTCACCGTCCTCCAAGCCCGGGGCGCCTCGTTCTGGATGGCACCAGACCCGATACTCCAGCACCGCATCCCAGACAAACCCGCCCCCCGCTTTCGCCAAGACCGGATAAGTCCCCACGAGCGCCGGGTCCAGAACTTCCGGAAATGTCATGGTATCTCCTGAGTATCATGTTCGACTTCAACATGCCGAAGTTCCTCGGCATGCGGTCAAGAACGAGTCGGCGATTTTAGCATAAGCATCAGAATCCCAACTCAGATACCCGGCATGAGCACATCCCACGGGGTATTCACCGGCTATGGCAGGTAGTCGCATATCGAAAAGGTAGAACGTGCCGCCGCCGTTGAATGCGATGGGGAGAGCACCAGGCATGTACTCTGGTAAGTGATATGCCAACATCATGGCTCGAACCCCATGTCCTTCATCAAGTGCAGGAAAGAACTGAAACCAACGCTCCCCGGTTCTGAATTCTCCCCCGTTGGACCACTTCAATAACGATAAGTAGGAAGATGGCAGTGGGCGATTCGGGATTTCCCATGCGGCTGGATCGAATGGCTGCCAACTCGAATAAAGAGGGTCGGACTTTGGAAATGGGTTCTGTTGGCTTGTGTTGACTCTCTCGATTTCCCCCGAACTCATCGGGAATGCAACTTCCATGACGTATTGTTCCAAGACTTCGGCAGTTGCTCCGGGTTCAGGATACAACTCGTCAAAAACAGTCGTCCAGTCCAAGGCTGTCTCTCCATCTGTGTTATCACTATCGGGGTTCACTTCGCCACGGCGCGGAAAGCTTGCCGTTCCAAGTGAGAAACAAATAGCCTTGCGAGGCATCTTGCAGGGCGGTCTGGACTTCGATCAGCGTGTTGATCTCATCAAGTGCTGCATCCAGATCGTCAATACTCACCTCGAAACGTGCCGTGCATTTCTTCATAGCGTCTGCGTGTGGCGTGCCTTCACCGATCTCTGCGGCCTCTAAAGTGACGTGAGGTTCTGTCGTCATCGTGATGCGGAACTCTGGACTACCAGGCCTACTGGCCGTGAGGGTATCGCCTTCACGGGAGACTGTCAGACCATAACTCGCCAGGGACTTGACAGCAGCGTCCAGATCACAGGCTCCGTCTTCGAAGAAGATCAAACACGTTGCCATCCTGTTTTCTCCGAAGGAATCGCCATCATCACACGTATTGGATGTCCAGGATGGAAAAATCGTCGTCGAGGACGGGGGAGCCGTTCATTTCGATGATGAGGGTGTGGAGGTCATCCATCACGGTCGTGGGGCGGTCGTTGACGAAGTCGGTGAAGGTTTGCACGAAGTCGGGCCAGGTCCAATCGGTGCCGTCGGTTTTGTGGATTTCGTGAGCACCGTCGCTGTAGAGGAAGAGCCGCGAGCCGGGGGGGACGATCGTCTCCGAGACTTCGAACTCGGGCCAGGGCATCATGCCGATCATCGGCCCTTGGCTTTCGAGCTGCTTCGGCGGCGTGCGGGGTGGCTCGTTGCCGGCAAACAAAAACGGCGACGGGTGACCAGCGCCGGACCAGCGGAGTTGACGGGTGCTGGTGTGGTAAACGCCGTACCAGACGGTGAAGAACTTCTCGCCGTGCTTCTCGCACGGAAAGGCTTCATTCAACCCGAAGAGCACTTGGCCCGGCTCTTTGAAGTCCGTGTTCGGCAGCGTACCGGTGCGGATGACGTTGAGCACCGTCGTGCCTAAGAGCGCCGAAGCGAGGCCGTGGCCGGTGACATCGAGGACGTAAAGGGCCAGATGTTCGTCGTCGAGGATGTGGTAGCCGAGAGCGTCGCCACCCATCTGAGCCGTCGGGACGAAGCGCCAATCCATGCTCTGAATCGCCGGGTGTTCGCCGCCGGTCCAGGGCTTGGCCAGTAGGCTGCGAACATACTTATCCGCGGCGGCGAACTCATCGGCGAGGTGCTTCTTGGCCTTGGCGATCTCCTCGTAGGCCGCGTTGCGTTGGATCAGGTTGTTATAAGCCTGGGAGTGGTAGCGGATGCGGGCGACGAGTTCGAGCTTATCGGGGAGTTTGACGAGGTAATCGTTGGCCCCGTTCGTGAACGCCTCGGCTTTGGTGATCGCTTCCTCTTTGCTGGAAAGCACGATCATCGGTGTGTCGGCGGTCGCGGGGTTGGCTCGAAAGAATTTGACCAGCATCAGCCCGTCGATCTCGGGCATGACGAGGTCTTGCAGAATCACCGTCGGCTGGATCTCGTTGGCTTGGCGGATCGCTTGCTGAGGGTCAGTGCAGCCGAAGAATTCGAGGTTGGGAACATCGGAAAGCATCTGACGGAGAGCCGAGACGACCATCGCTTGGTCGTCGACAATCAGCACACGGATCGGCTCCAGGTCTTGGCTCATGGCCGCTTACTTCCCAGCTTCAGCTTTGATGGCTTTGACGATCTCCGGAATCTCGGCATCGGTGATGGTCGTCCACTTCTTGATGACCTTGAGCCGGTTGTAAAGGATGACCACGGTTTCGTCGTTGTCACCAATGCCCCAACTGGCGTAGTTCGGCGAGTTCCGTGGAGCCATGCCAAAGACGAGTCGGTTGGTCTTGATCTGGGCCGAGAGATCACGGACTTGCTTCAAACCATTTTCCCGCTCGAACTCGCCCTTTTCGTTCCGGCGGATGTCGAGTGGGAAGTCCTTGTCCAGCGTCAAGTAAATCACGGAACCTGCAAAGCTGTTACCCCGAAACTCTTTGACAATTGGGTCGAGCTGCTTCGCCATCTTGCCCGCTGGGCTATCTTCCGACGGAGCTGAGCGGGTCAGCACCAGCACGGCCGGGTTGAGGTCCGTTTCGCAGATCAGGCAGTGCATCTTGGCCGTGCGATCCCGTGGGTCGCGGTCATCGGCGGATTTGATGGGCGTCGTCTTGGGAGGGAAGCGTTCATCGACAGCGATGTAGACGGGCCACGAAGAAGGCAACGATGCCCCTTCCTGAGCCAACGCGACGCAAGACACCGAAAAGAGAAACGCGAGCAACAGACAGCGACGCATCGGAACACCCCAGACGAGCAGTGAGTACCCTCCAGGGTGCCAAAATGAACGCAGAACGTCAAGCACCGTAGTTCCAAACCGACCCCCGAACCGACCGCCAAGCTCCGGACATCCGGCGTAATTGCAATCCACGACGCGGCCTGAGAAAGTGGACGTTGCTTGGCCCATGGTTCTGGACTTGAGCTGAAATTCAAAGCTGAAACTGGAGCCTCGTGTCACATTGCCGAATTTGCAGTTTGGGAGGATCTCAAACTGCATTTCCTGGTTAAAATGAGATTGCTAAGCGAGTGGCCGCAGCGTTAAGTTATTCTTGACTCAAGACAAATGAAACTTTTCGTGGGCCTGGTGCGTCTCACTGAGGACCGCGGTTCACTATTTCGGGAGAATTGCATGTTTCGTCGTACTGCTTTTATGGCCATTCTTGGCCTGGCCTTCATCGGCGCCACCCCCTCGGCCCGCGCGGAAGAGGATCTCACTTTCGAACAGGCTCTCGCGTTGGCTCAGACCATGGTTCCAGACGGCATCCTGATCCGTGGCCGTGTGGAAGGGGATGTCTTTGGTTTCTACTTCTGGCAGCGCCCTCGCGTCGTCGAAATCGAGATCATGAAGAACAAGAACCTGAAAAAGCGGGTCAAGTCGGATGAAGACAAGATCGCGGACGACATCAAGAACATGATGGACCGCATGGTCCGCGGCAAGACCAAGCTCCCCGATGGCCGGATCATGGAGATTGCCAAGAAGAGCAACAACGGCATGTCCCCGACGGCTTACAAGATCGAGAAAAAAGACGACCGCCTCGTCGCCGTGATCGGTGATAGCGAAATCGACATGCAAACGGGCAAGGTCACCAAGGTCGAGAAGAAGTAACCACTCGCTAAACACAAGCAAAAGGCCACCCGTTTGGGTGGCCTTTTGCTTTCCCCATAGCTGTGCTATGGCCTACGATTAGCGTCGCTCCTTCGGAGCTGAAATCTGGTCCGTAGGACCAAGCCAATCGTAGCCCATAGCACAGCTATGGGTACGATCGACGCTGAGAACGAAAAAAGCCGCCCAGAACTGGGCGGCTTTCTTTGTTGGTGGGTGGCTTATGACTTCGCGGCCATGGCCATGAGGTTCGGGTCGATGACGTCGGCGAAGCCTTCGAGGCGGATCGCACGGGTCGGTTGACGCAGCTTCAAGATGCCACGAGCTTCGATCTGGCGAATGCGCTCGCGGGTGATGCCGTACTGCTTGGCGACTTCGTCGAGGGTCTTCGGCGTGCCGTCCTTCAGGCCGAAGCGGAGTTCGATGACTTCGCGTTCGCGTGGGGCGAGGCTACGCAGCACTTCGATGATCCGCTCACGGAGCAGGCGGAAGTCCACGTTTTCGCCAGGGTTTGGCTCATGGCCGTTCGAGAGGAAGTCTTCGATGGCCCGTTCGCCGTCGCCACCGATTGGCTCGTGCAAGCTGATCGGCTGCTTGCCAACGGCTCGCAGGGACTTCGCTTCTTCGGTTTTGACACCGGCTGCGACCGCGACTTCGTCGCCGGTTGGCTCGGTGCCGCTGGCCGCGGTCATCTCGTTCTTCTTGCGTTCCAGCTTGGCCATGAGACCAACTTGATGGCAAGGCACGCGGACGGTGCGGGCATGGTCCGCGAGAGCACGCTGGACGCCTTGGCGAATCCACCACGTCGCGTACGTGCCGAACTTGAAGCCGCGGCGGTGTTCGTACTTGTCGACGGCTCGCATGAGGCCACGATTACCTTCTTGGATCAAGTCCGCGAAGGGGAGACCGCGGTTGCGGTAGTTCTTGGCGATCGAGACCACGAGGCGAAGGTTGGCTTCGGCCAGTTCGCTGCGGACCTTTTGATAGGTCTTACGACGCTTGCGGAGGATCTTCACCATCCGGTGGAGTTCGTCCGTGGTCATGTGCAGCTTTTGCTGGGCGTCTTGGAGGGCTTGATCGCAGCGGTGGATTTCACTGCCACGGGCCTTCTTCGAAGCGGTTTCAAGCCGACGCATTTCGGCGTCGTGTTCTTGCAGTTCGACGATCCAACGCTCAATGTGTTCGGTGCGTGGCGAGAGTTCTTCCATCAATCGCTCGAGCTTGTGCAGTCGGCGGAAGCGGCTGATCCGCCATTGGCGATGCTCGGTGCCTTCGAGTTCCAGACCTTCGGCGAAGGCTTGCTGGTCGTCGTGAAGCAGCTTGCGAGCATTGCGAAGGTTGTGCGGCATCCGGTTGATGATCTCAGCCCGGCTCAGCTTCATCTCTTCGGTCGAGTAGACGTCGATCAAAGGATCAATCGCCGCTTGACCATCGCGGACCTTTTCGAGCATCGTGGCGGCACGAGCAGAGATGTATGGGCACTGCAAAGCAGCCTTGCGAAGCCGCATCCGAGCGCGTTCGAGAGCTTCGGCGACGGTCTTCTCTTCGTTGCCCTTCAAGAGCTTGATCTGGCCCATTTGGCGCAGATAGAGGCCGAGGGCATCATCCGGGCCACTGGCGTATTCTTCTTGGGTAGGAGCTTCTTCGGCTGGGAGTTCTTCGGCGGTCGGGCCTTCCACGCCAGCGAGCGAGTCCTTCGGCAGTTCATCGCCATCGGTTTCGTCATCAGTATCAGGATCCATGCCTTCGCTAACGGACGTGAGTACGTCGTCTTCGAGGGGCTTGGTGTTCTTCTTATTGGTCTCGATGTCCCGAGACTTCATCATCCGACTCATGATCCTCTGTCCTGTATCCCAGCCCGTCGGCTGGCCAAATGCCTCAGTTCCGATGTCTCTCAGTCCCATCTGGAGACAATAAACCACGACAAAGGCCGGTTCCGCAAAGCACGTTGCTCGTGCGGATGATAGCCCAGTTTCGATTTCAATTTCGATGTCGTGGGGTCCGATGGCGGACGGTTCCGGTCGTCCTGCATCGGAGAGCGAAAGAGTGTCAGGCTCACCAGATTCCCGCCAGCCACTCATCATTGAGAGGTTGAGGGAATTGATGGTGGGCTGTATGTTAACGGATGCTTGGGGCGCGAAATAGGTTCGCCGCCGCAGAAGACCGTTCCTTCGCAATCGTCAATTCATTCAGCGGGTCATGCCTTAGCAGACATCCCGCACCTTGCAAAGACCTATTCTAGGCTAATTTCCCAGACGGAGCAAAGTTTTTACCCAAGTTTTTCTCCTGACCGCAACCGGAACCTCACAATCATCGGCTTTTTTGCACAAAATACCGCAAGAAAAGCACCTCAGAAAATTCTGTGAATCGATGCGATGGCCGCCAGGAACTCGGCTTTTAGCCAACATCGACTCCACCGCGGAAGGTGATGTCATCGATGAGGAAGTCTGAAATCGGGGTCGTCGAGCTGATGTTGAAGACACGAACTCGTGGACCGCCGCCAGCACCAGCACCCGTCACGATATCGACCACACCGTCATCGTCCGAGTCGACTCCATCCGGATCGACGATGGCCACATCGATCCCACCGGTGAACGAAGGGTCGCCCACGAAGGTGTTGAAGAGTGGTGTGCTGGTGAGGCTTTGGAAGGCTCGAATGTGCGGTCCGCCGCCCGGGCCAGCCCCGGTGATGATGTCGCTGAGGCCATCGCCATTGAGATCACCGACCGCGACATTGACCCCACCCGCGAATGAAGGGGCAAACGCGAAGAAGTTTTGCAGCACTCCACTCGTCGCGCCGCTAAACACTTTGATGTGTGGCCCGCCGCCTGGGCCAGCACCTGTGACGATGTCCGCCTTGCTGTCGCCATCGACATCACCTGCCGCAACGTTGACTCCGCCGCGGAAGGAAGTTTCGTAAGCGAAGAAGCTGCGGAGTTCGGAAGCCGTCGCCCCATCGAACACTCGGACGTGCGGCCCGCCACCAACTCCAGTGCCAGTCACGATATCTGCCTTGCCATCACTATTGATGTCCCCGATCGCAACGTTCACTCCCCCTGTGAAGCTCGGATCGTAGGCAAAGAAGCTGCGGAGTTCGGCGTTTGTTTTCCCATCGAAGACTTTAACGTGAGGCCCGCCACCAAAACCTGCGCCGACCACAAGATCGAGGACACCATCGCCATTCACATCGCCTTGTGCCGTTGAGAGCGACCCGTTGAAGCCAGGGAACGGCACGGTCGAAGTCGTTTCTTTGCCATTCGCCGTGAAGGTCCGAAGGATGGTTCCCGTGCTGCCGTTGTTCGGCGTCGAGGCACGGATCAGAGTCGGCAGAAGACTCTTGGAAGGAATTTCGACATCGTTGTCCGTGATGGAGGCAATCGCGGTAGTCTTCGCCAGCGTCACGTCGCGGCCCATGACCTCAAGAGAGTTGATGACAGCGGCAAAAGTCTCGACGGATTCGGGGGTGTCGTCATCGTTGACCGTCACCGTGATGGTGCGGCTCGTTTCGCCTGGGGCAAAGGTCACGAGCTGATTGGCGATCGCCACGAAATCGCCCTTAGAACCACTGACAGCGGTCCCATTCAACGTCGAGAAGCGAACCGAGACGGGAACATCCACAGGATTCGAGAGCGTGATCGTGAAGACGCGGTCCACACCCTCCTGCGATGCGCCACCGGTCGAGATGCTGATGGTGGCCGAGTCGTCGTCGGTGATCGTCCCGATGCCTTGGGCATCAGAGAGGTCGAGGGTCGCGTTCGAGGCGTTGCGCAGGTTGACGGCTAGCCTCTCGTTTGCTTCGACGATCGTGTCCCCACGGACCGTGACAGTGATCGTCTGGCTGGTGACGCCTGGTGCGAAGGTCAACGTGCCCGATTGATCCACGATATCCAAGTTTTCCAATTCAAATGGCGTGGGCGGTATGAATATGGCGAATTTGGTTTCGATCGATGTGAGTGTCTGGAAGTCGACGGTCACAGACTTGCTCGAAGCGGCTGAGAGCGTGACGACGAACGTCATCGTTCGTGTCCCTGTGTCGCCCTCGACGATGGTCGCATCACCGATGGAGATCGTTGGTGGCAAGTCATCGTCTTCGATGGTGCCGATGGCATCGCCATCGGCAATGGTGGCGTTCGTTGGGCCGGAGAGAGACACGTCAAAATCTTCGTCAATCTCGTCCAGGTCATCGGGGAGAATCGGAACGAGGATGGTTTGGACGGTCTGGCCTGGGGCGAAAGTCACGGTGCCACTGGAGGCTGTGTAGTCTGCCGTTGCCAACGCGCTGCCATCCCGGGTGGTGTAGTTCACCGTGATCGGGAAGCTGCTCGGAGCGGAGAGCGTCAGAGTGAAGACAGCATCGGCAATGAACCCTCCGCTTTCCAGAGCTGAGGTATCGCTGATGGAGATCGTCGGTGGGGCGTCATCGTCCGTGATTGTGCCGGTCGCGGTGCCATTCAGGATGGTGGCGTTGAGGGCACTCAAGAGCGTCGCGCTGAAAGTCTCATCGTTTTCGTCGATGTTGTCCGCAATGATGGCGACGGTGATCGTCTGCGTGGTCTCACCGGGAGCAAAGGTGACGGTTCCTGTGGAACTGGTGTAGTCCACGATGTTGATGGCAGTCCCAGGGTTGAGCGTGAAATCGACCGTGATCGTCTGGCTGCTTGGTGCTGAAAGCGACAGCGTGAAGACGAGGTTCGTGGTGCCGCCCGTGCCTTCGACGACGGTGGCATCGGCGATCGAAACCTGCGAGACGCCGGCTTCGATCATGCGGAAGTTGATGGGCTGTTTACCAGCCGCGGTGAAGGTTCCGGCTTGGGCTTCGACGCCTGTACTCTTGGTGTTCGTTAGCGTCAGCCCGGCGCCGCTGACGCTCAGCAAGTCGCCAGTGGTTTGCTCATAACCGGTGACATTGACGACGGCCACGGCCGACGGCGTGACGTTGAAGGTATCATTCCCGGCCAAGCCGTTGAGGTCGATGCGGTTCAAGTCCAAGACACCCGTCAACTCGTTCACAGCGATGGTATCGTCACCGGCGTAGCCGTTGAAGACGAAGGTCTCGGTTGTGCCGATGTCCAGGGTAAACGGCACCAGGTTGGTGCGGGCGAAGGCCAGTCGACCACCGGAGCCAGCTCCAATTGTCACGGCATCGCCGCCGCCGACAGCCCCGTTTACCGTGACGCGGTCGACCCCGTCTCCGCCATCAATGATGTCGTTGTTGTCGCCGTTACTCCAGACGATGTCATCGTTGTCGTTGCCTCCGAGCATGGTGTCGTTGCCGCGGGCACCGACGATGGTGTCGTTACCGGCGTTGCCCGTCAGGATGTTGGCCAAGCCGTCGCCGACGAGGCTATCCGCCCCGGCGCCGCCGATGGCGTTTTCGATGCCTGCAATGCCGCCCGTCCCCGTCGCCGTGCCCGATGCGGCCACAAAGACGCCCGAGGGGACGATCTGCCCGCGGATTTCGCCGCCTGGGAAGCCGGGGTTGGTGTGGATGTTGAAGTAGGTCAGCCCGCCCAAGAACGCGGCTTCGTGTGCCGCTGGGATCGTCGCAACGACGTTCACGGTGAATTGGCCCGGTGTGCCGGTCGGGACAAACACGGCCGCGCCAATGCCCACAATGACTGGCCCGTTGACCCCGACGCCTTGGCGGTGGATGTGGAAATCGACGATCGGGTTCGTGAGGTTGTTGACCGTCCCTGTCACGGTGGCTTGGCGAGTCAGCGGGTTGTAAGTGACGGTGAATGTGCCATCGGCCGTGGTCACAATCGCTGGGTTTTCCTGCAAGCCGTTGAGGCTCGAGGTGAACTTCCCATCGGTGGCATTGGTGCCCAGGTTGACCGAGACGCCAGTTGTGAACGCGGAGTAGTCGATTGTGTCGATGTCAGCCCCGGCATCGATCGTGCCGCCATTGAGGCTAGCGCCGTTGCCGAAGCGGATGGTGTCCGCGCCGGCGCCGGTCAGTACGGTCGTAGGTGCGGTGAGTGCGGTGTTGATCTCGACGGTGTCGTTCTCGATGCCTCCGATGATCGTGGCTCCACCGGGAGCGATCAGATCGCCGTTGATGGTGACTGTGCCACCATTGGCATCGGCTGGGCCGATCGTGTCGACTTCGATGGTGATGAACTTGCTAGCCCCGGTTGTGATCGATTTGCCCGTAGCCAGGCTGAAGTTATTCCCGGCTCTCGCGATGAAATTCCCTGACGCTGTGATTGGGTTTGTGATCGTAATGTCTTTAGAAGTGAGCAAAGTCAGGCTCGCCCCGGTGGCAGTAGTCAGTTCGGCGTTGGTTGCGATGCTGCCCGATTTGTCCCAACCGATGAACACCACGGGAGCAAACAATCGTGGCAACTCGACGTCTGATACTCCGAAGGTAGTGGTCGAGTCGGCCCCGCCAAGTACGATCGTGCGGCCATCAGTTAACGGACGAACGGCGATGTACTCCACGCCAATGAGTTTGGAGGACGAATCGATATCGAGGGTGTCCGTGTTCAACTCAATAATCTTCGCATTCGTTTCGCCACCACTATGGCGGATTCCAAACGAGCCAGGGCCCGCCCCGGCTCGGCCGCTAGCGATCACCGGCCCGTTCGGGGCGTTGACTGTCGCCGTGCTGAACAGCACCCCGTCGCTCGACCCGATCGGGCCGGCTCCGCCGGTGCCATCCAGGACCACGCCGCTGAAGCCATTAGCCGTCAGGATGGTGTTGAAGAGGAACACGCCGACATTGATGCCGTCGGGTGCGTTGGTCCCGGTGCCGCCGGTGCCGGTGAGCTTGGCATTGCCGCCAGCCGTGAGGTTCTGGAACGCGATAATTCCACTGCTGAATCCGCCTGTGCCGCCGGTCCCGGTCATGGTCAGGTCGCCACCTGCGAGGATGTTCCCGGCTACGTTGATCCCATCGTTGCTGCCGGCACTGGCCGGGAGTCCACCGCCGACTCCTATCACCGTGATAGACCCAGCTCCGCCAGCCTGGACAAGGCCGCCCATCTCCACCGACACGCCGATGTTTGTGTCACCGTCGACACCGCCGCGGCCAAGTAGGTTGATTGAGCCGTCTGTGGTTTGAACGGTACCAGAGATGACCAAGCCGCTGTAGTTCCCAGCCGTTGGGGTGGCCTGCTGGTTCGCTGAGAGTGTGATGGTGCCATCGGTCGCCGAAAGTACTTTGCCCGCAGACACGAGGATATCCCGCTGAGCGGTCAGGCTGATGGAGCCTAGCCCCCCGACGGTGGAGACGTTCGCGGAGACGTTGATCGTATTGGCGAAACCGGTAAGCGACTTATTCAGCCCGAGGCTCATTGCTCCCACGAAATCGATCATCTCCAGCGGGGCTGCCAGAGTGCCAATCATCAGCCTGCCATTGAAATCAGGGAGAGCGGTTGTCCTGAATTTGTCATTCGCAGTGCCACGGTTGATGGTGAGTTGATTGAGATTCGTGAACTTGGAACGCACAAATGTGCTGCTCAAGCTGCGAAGTTGGCTGAAGCCATTGGCCGCGGTGCCATCGTCTTCCAGCACCACACCCGACTGAGTCGATGGCAGATTGAAGACGACATCGTCGTTGCCGCCGTTACCCAGGAAGGTGAGGGAAATGACATCGCTGAAGGGAATCGTCGGGCCGCCATTGAGTGAGAACGACCCACTGTCCGCCCCGGTGGCCGTCAGGACCAGGGTGTCGTTCCCTGCGGTACCATTGATGACCAAGTTGGCTGGCTCGGCGTTGGCTAATGCCAAACCGGCCAAAGCGGTTGCTCCTGCGCCGACGGCGCCGAGGTTCGTCGCCGCGCCAGTGTTTAGGTCGATGCTGTAGAGGCTCGTCGTCGCTCCGACAGTCAACACCGCGTAGCCGAGGCCATTCGCGATATCCCCGGAGGTCACGACCTTCACGCCAGCCGGGATGTCGAAACCGCTGATATCGGTGAAATCGAGCAGAGCGCCGTTGAGGGTGACCGTAATCCCGTTTGTTTGCGTTCCGGAGTTCGGTTGGAACTGGATGAAAAGGCTGTTGCTGGCCGCATCGAGCGTGTACTGGCTGGTGACACCGCCCATGAGTGGCTGGCCGAAGCTGTTGGTATAGGCTGTGGCGCTGACACCCGTGACGCTCCCACCATTGATGGCCGTGTCCATCTGGGTGCCACCCGCGCCGGGGTTTCCGTCGATGCCCAAGCCAGTCAGCGGGTTGAGGCGGAAGTTCTGCCCAGCGGAGTTGGTGACGCGGATGCGGTCCACGGTCGGGTTGAAGTCGAAGCCGTAGCCGGTGGTGGCAGGGTCAGCGAGCGCGACGGGCGCTCCGCCTGCGTCGGCGAAGGTGATCGCCCCTACGGTGCCAGGGACCAGTGGTCTGGCGGCAGCAGTCTGCGGGTCAACCAGGTAGAGCGTACCGTTGTTCGGCGAGGCGGTCACGTTGATCGCCAGGCCGATGAGTTGCCCAGTCGCCGGACGGAAGTCGATGCCGACCAGCCGCTCGTTCGTGGCCAGACCGGTGATGGAAATGGTCGTCACCGTGCTGGGGGTGGCTGTGTTGAAACGAAGCAGTTGGGTACCGTCGGCGCTCAGGCTGATGGCAGGGCTGCCGCCGAGGTCGCTTTGCACAGCGACCCCTTGCAACGCGGTCGCGCCGGTACCGACGTTGCCCAAGAGCGTGGCGACTCCATTGGTGAGGTTGATGCCGTACAATCCCGACGTCGTGCCAACTGTCAGCACCGCAAAGGCCGAACCGCTCGTGACCGGCTGGCCCGAGGTCGTCACATTCACTCCCGCTGGGATGTCGAAGCCGTTCACTCCCGTGAAGTCCAGCGGGTTGCCGCCGAGAGTCAGTGGGATCGGGGTGCCGCCCGGATTCACCTGCGTGCCACTGTTCGGCGGCGTCTGGATGAATAACTGATTGGTCGCGGAGTCGAGTGTGTACTGCGTGGTGAGGTTACCGTTGTTCGGCTGGTTGTTGGTGTAGGCGGTGGCGTCCACGGTCGTGGTATTTCCATTGACTGGCGCGTCCGGGTTGGTGCCGTTGATCGGGTTGGGAGCTGTGCCGTCGAGGTTGCCGTCGATCGGCGCGCCGGTGTTCGGGTTGACGCGGAAATTCAGGCTACCGGCGACGACGCGGATGCGGTCCGCCGCGGGGTTGAAGTCAATGCCGTAGCCCGTTGTCGCAGGGTCGGGCAGATCGATCGGGTTGAATGAGAGGTCCGTGAAGGCGATCGAACCCGGCGCTCCGACAGCCGTGGCGAGGCCAGTGCGCGTCGAGATGGTGTAAAGCGTAGCATTATCTGAAGTCGGATTGACGCCAAGGCCGTAAAGGAACCCATTCTGAGCGCGGAAGTCGATACCCACCAGGGACTCGCCCGCGGCGACTCCAGTGATCGTGACGGTGGCGTCAATGGTATTCGGGGTGGCGCTGTCAAAGCGGACGAGTGTGTTGCTGCTCAGCCCGAAGAGGGTGGCGGGGGTGACGCGGTCTTCGAGGGGTACGAGCCGCGGGCAGGTGGCCAGCCGGACGCTCCCATGTTTTCGCCGGAGCGATTTGCGTGAGCTGTGATCGGGAAATAGCTGTCGCAGCCAGTTCGGTAACATGGGGAGATTCCGGAAGGTGGACAAAGTGCAAAAATGGAGCGTATTGCCAGAGTTATGGCTGTGTCACCCAGACGAACAGCCTGAAACTTCCTTTTCGTCTGGAATCTCTTCTGTGGCTGGCGTTAGGACGCGACTGATGAGAGCATAGAGTCGGATTGGCTTGGTTTCCTCGTCGATGACGTGGAAACTGCTAGCCTGTCAGAAGTGATCCCTGACTCCTCTTTCTCCGGAGTGTGCGATGCGGTTTTTGATCCTCTTCCTGGCGGTGGGCTTCCTCATGAACTCCAGCGAACTCATGGCGGCCGAGTTGCCACCGAACTTTGTGCAGAAGGTCCACAAGAACGCGAACGGCACCGAATCGCCGTATGTCGTGTACGTCCCGGCCGGGCATGATAAGTCGAAGCCGTTGCCGGTGGTTCTCTTCTTGCATGGGGCTGGTGAGTCGAAGGGCGGCGCGAAGATGCCCCACGAGCAGGGGCTTTGCAATGGCCATTTGCAGAAGCAGATCAAGCGCTTTCCGTGCATCGTCGTCGTGCCACAAGCGGAAGAGAAGAACGCGATTCTGGGTCGTTGGCACCCCGAAGCCTTGGATGGCAAGCGGGCCATTGCCATGCTCGATGCGACGATTGCCGAGTACAACGGCGACACCAAACGGCAGTATCTCACGGGGCTTTCGATGGGTGGCTTCGGCACCTGGGCGATGGCCGCGGCTTACCCCGATCGCTGGGCGTGCATCGTCCCCATTTGTGGTGGCGGCAAACCTGAAGACGCTGAAAAAATTAAGGACATCCCCTGCTGGGCACTTCACGGCGGCGCCGATGCGGTCGTCAAACCCGAACTGAGCCGGGTGATGATCGAAGCGATCAAGAAAGCGGGAGGCCATCCGCGCTATACTGAGATGGCCCACGTCGGGCACAATAGCTGGGATCCCGCTTATGCCATCGACGAACTTTACTCCTGGATGTTCTCACAGAAGAAGAAGTGACTCATGATCTTGGATGAAATCGAAACCTTGTTTCAAGCCCGTGGCGCCGACGAATACATCGGCGAGGCAGTCTCCCAGTTAGAGCACGCCTTGCAATCCGCGATGCTGGCTGAGGAGGAGAACGCTCCTCCGGCGCTCGTCGTCGCGGCTTTGTTGCATGATGTTGGCCACTTTTTGCATAGCCACGGCGAAGATTTCGTGGACCAGGGAATCGACGACTTGCACGAAGAGCGAGGCCAGAAGTTTCTGGTGGAGCACTTCGGCCCGGAGGTCACGGAGCCGGTGCGGTTGCACGTGGTGGCGAAGCGTTACATGTGTGCGACCCGCGAAGGCTACCATGCCTCGCTATCGCTGGCCTCGCAGCGAAGCCTCGAACTGCAAGGCGGTCCGATGAACCCAACGGAAGTCGCGGCCTTCGAGAAGCACCCGCATCATGCAGCCGCAGTGCGGCTTCGCCTCTGGGATGACAAAGCCAAGATCGCCAAGCTGCCAACCCCACCACTCAGTCACTTCATGCCCAAGATCCGCGAGTGCATGCGGGCGACTACTTCGGGAACGTAATCGCATTCACGAGTGACAAGTCGCGGTTGTTGAGAGCACCCGCTTTCGTGTCCTTGGCCAAGACGGTGACTGCAATCTGGTCGCCCTTTGGCCCAGCGATGTGGAAGAAGGTCTGCTGGACCGCGACGCCGTCTTGCTTGCCCTTCGCCGTCAAACGATACAACCGGCGGCCTTCTTCACTGCTGATAATCCCATCTTCCGAGATGCCTTCTGGCTCCCAACCGGGGATTTGGCCCAAGAGACGTTTGAAGTCGTCGATGGGCATCTGCGAACCTGGTTCAAGTTTCTTCATGATGGTCATCGTCGCTTGAGCCGTGAATTCGCCGCCATCGAGAAGGCGAAGCACGATGTGATCTTTGGTCCGCCCGACGATGTGCCAATCCCGTGGGTAGACGAACTGAAAGCGGCCATCGCGGTCGACGTGGCGAAGCATGGTCATGGCTTCGGTCGCTTTGGCGTCGCTGGGCATCTTCGCCCGTGCGGTGATGTCCAGGCTCTTGGGTTCTTCCGCGAGCGGCGTACGGCTGAGTTGGATCGTCGCTTTCACTTCGCTCGCGGGGCTAGCGGCCCCTTGAGCACGGTCGTCGGTCTGTTCCCAGCCGAGCTTCGTGATCCGCTTCGTGGCCAAGGAGTAGACGCCGACGGCATTTACCGAGAGCTTGACCTGAGCGCCGTTGTCCACACCCTCGGCAGCACCTGTGATGGTGAACTTGGCTTCCTCGGCGGTCACTTCCACCAGCTTGCCGACGAGTTCGGACTTGACCACACCCTCGAACTGGCACACCTGTTGAACCACATCCGGGCGGAGCGTCCACGTGTCGTTGAGCTTGGTTTCTTTGCCCGGCAGAAGCTGCGAGATCGAGAGCGTATCAAAGTGCTCGGCGACGAGTTCCAACTCTTCCCGAGCCAACGGGCCATCGGGCGAGAAGTGTAAGTGAGCACCCTTGGTGCGTTGCGAGACAATCAAGCGGCGATCTGCCGCGAGTTCGCGGTTGGTCCGCTCACCGGCGGAATCCCCTTGAGACAGGGCCTTTTCGTAATGCCGGATGGTCTTCGTGATGCCTGACGCTTCCACAGCCTCGGCCCGCTCGACGAAGACATGGCCTGCCCCAGCGGCAATGGCCAGAGCTTCGGGCTTGCCGTTCCGCTCGACTTTCAATTTCCCGGCCAAGTTCAACCCGATCTCGTAGCGGAAGTGCTCCCCCGCTTTGACCTCATCGACCAAGACCACTGACTGAGCCGCGGCTACCGAAACGAGCCAACCCGAGAGAACCAAGGTGATCAATCCACGCATACGAAACTCCGTCACACGATTTCGCCCTGGCATACCGACCCCAACACCACGATGCAACCGCAACTGAGCTTCGCAGAGCTTCGCATTGACCAGGGGATTTAGGGTGGGTATGAGTGTGGCCGCAATCGGGGGATGAGTTATGCGTGCGCTGTGGGTCGCGTTATTGGTCGTGACGGGGGTGGGTTGTTTCTCCACGCCTGCGAAACTGCGTCCGCAGGCCATTTGGGACCAGATGCGTGGCAAAACGACCGAGGCTCATGTCGTCCGCTCGATGCTCCTCGACCGCCCTGTTGGGGATGCCTACCTGACCCGCGATATCTGGACTTCAGCGGCTCGTCCGTTGCCACATGAGTTGACCACCTTGTTAGCCCACAACGGCCTGCGTGTTGGGCTCTATTCGGGAATTATCCCGGATGCCTTGAACCAGGCCATCAATGCCGAGCATGGCACCCTGGATGCGATGGATCGCAGCTACACGCCGAACCAAGCCAAAGTTCTCCCGGTCAATGGGCCGTTGTCTCAGACCAAGATTCGACTCCTTGGCGATCTCGCTTCGGCCCCGACGACACGGGATTATGAACTCGTCGAATGTGGCTTCAACATCACCCTAAAAAACCTCGGGGACGACCGCTATCAACTGAACTTCGAGCCGCAGATCCAACATGGCGAAAAGACGCTCCACATCCGGCCGAACGCCGAGCAAACGGGTGTGACCCGTGAAGACCGTAAGCCGCTGACGAGCTTCCCGAGCCTGAATTTCGAAGTGACACTCGGAGCCAGAGATTACTTGATCATCGGTCCAAACACCGACCCTGCCGAGACACTGGGCGGTAGCTTCTTCATCGCCCCTCACGGCGACCAACTCCGCCAACGGCTTCTCGTCCTGCGAACCTGCAAACGCCCCGCCTTGGCCCCCGGACTATAAGAGAAGTGTCGACGTGATTTGCAAGCCGCACGTTAGCCAGGGTGTTGCTCCTGGCTAACGGTCACGCATGATTACTCGCCGCGGAGCTTGAGGCCCATGGCAGTAAGCTTTTCTTTCACTTCGGTCAGCGAGGTGACGCCGAAGTTCTTGGCTTCCATGAGTTCGTCCGAGGTGCGGCTGGTCAGTTCGCCGAGGGTGGCGATGTTGAGCCGGTTCATGCACTTACGGGCACGCACGGAGAGGTTCAACTCGCTCACGGGCTTCGCCATCATCGCCTGCTCTTCGGGCGAGAGGTGCGATTGCTGACGGCCACGGAACTCGTACTGTTGGCCTTGTTCCAGAGACTGGCCAATTCGCAGGCCCTTCTGGTTCATGATGATCTTGATTTCGTCGAGCGAGGTTTCGCCGAAGTTCTTGCTGGTCAGGAGTTGTTGCTCGCTGATGCGGGTGAGGTCGCCGAGGGTGCGGATATTCATGCGCTTCAGGCAATTGCGGCTGCGAACCGAAAGCTCGAAGTCGCTGATTGGCACTTCCATGACCTGGCGGAACTGCGCCGAGACCTTTTCGTCGTCCGGGGAGTAGTACATGTTCAAGGACTGCTCGGAGTCCTTGAGGAACAAGCGAGCTCGCTCATCATTCGGGTCGGCTTTGTGCAAACGGCGGTAGCAGTCCGCGGCTTTGTCGAACTGGCCGTTGTCTTCGTAAAGCACACCAAGGTTATAGAGAACGCCCTTGCCGACGGGTGGATGCTTCAAGCACTTCTCGTAGTAGCCGATGGCTTCGAGGTCGTTGCCGACGAGATCGTTCAAGAAGCCGAGGCGGAAGAGTGCGCCCGTATGCGCGGGGTCAAGTTCGGAGGCTCGCTCATAGGACTTGGCCGAGCGTGGGATGTCCCCCTCGGCTTCGGCGATCCCACCTTCTTGGTAGTGGTATTCGGCATTGTGAGCGGCCATGTCTTTGAGCTTCACCAGGATGGCTTTCGCCTCACCGATGTGCTTTTGCAGACGCAGGACACCGGCCCGCTGCAGTTGGACTTGCTGAGCCGCATACCCCGACTTCTCGGCGACATCGAAGGATTTCAGAGCCTCTTCGTACTCGCCACGTTGGGTGAGTGCCCGGCCTTTGAAGAACGCGGCCAGCGGGCCATCCGATTGCTTGAGGTGATCGACGGCCTCGTTCATGTGGCCCAGGTAGAAGTGAACGACACCCAGTTTCAGGTGAAGTTTCTTCTGCTGTGGTGGGGCCGCACTCGCGATGCGCTTGGTGAGTGTTTCGTTGATATCTTTGAGGGCTTTGACCTGAGCGCCGCCTTGGGCCAAGCCTTCGCGGAGCTTGGAAACCATGCTTCCTTCGAATTCTTCGCGCTCGACAAGAAGGGCCCGCAGGTCAATCAGTGGATCAGTCATGAGAAAAATGTCCGCAAGAGACGGTCCTTACCGCGCACTGGCCAGGCACACGAGAGCCGCCGAAAGAAA
Organism: Fimbriiglobus sp.; assembly: GCA_051659845.1. Taxonomy (GTDB): domain Bacteria; phylum Planctomycetota; class Planctomycetia; order Gemmatales; family Gemmataceae; genus Fimbriiglobus. The sequence goes on from JBOFPH010000026.1 coordinate 33,680, forward strand.
ACCTCGGCCAATAGAACACTATACCCATCCCCAAGAATCCGACAATCCCTCCCCGTCAGCGTCCAGCGTCCAGCGGTCAGCGGGTCAGCGGAACGAAGACCACTCCGGCTCACAAATCGTCGGTTGTCGTGTTAGTGTCTATGTGAGACTGACAGCCCAAGGAGGAATTGCGATGAGCCGATGGCAACTGGCGGTGCTGGCTGCTGTTTGGTCGTGTGTCAGCTGCGGCGCAGGAGAACCCGAGGACCCAGCCATTGCAGTCATCGATCAGTTGACGGAAGCTCGCCATGAGGACATGGATTTTCCAGGACACATCCCAGACAGCACATTTCTACCCTTTGGCAGGCGTGAGTATCCTCCCCTGCGGACTGGCGAACGTGAGCATTCTGAATCCCCCACCATGCGATCGTTGGTCCGGCTGGGAGTCAAAGCCGTTCCCGCACTGCTCAAGCATCTCAGCGACAAACGGAAAACCAAAATCGACCTCCATCTCAATGGATTGAGCGGTGTCGAACACGACCCGGATGAACTGGTGAAGGAGAAAACGAGCCGCGGAGATAAATACACTCTCCGAGTGGGGGACTTGTGCTACGTGGCCTTGGGCAACATCCTCAATCGCCCTTACGCCGCCGCTCGATACTTCAAATTCTGGCAAGTGAGCGTCACATCCGTGCCGTATAGCCGCCAACTCCGTGAGGATCTTCAGAAAGAATGGGGCGGTCTGACCCCTGAGAAACACATCGAGTCGCTGCGCCATGATCTTTGGTCGGCCGATCGTGAAACGAGGGAAGGTGCCTCGCTTCGGCTGGCGTATTACTACCCCGAAAGCCTGGAAGACTTGGTGTTCGAACAACTTCGGCGACCAGCCTACGACTGGTGGGAAGTGCGACGACTCACTCAAGATCAGCTCCCCCAAAAGAAGACGTCCAAAGAACGCCGAGCACTTTTTCAAGACTTCGTGAAGCAACAAGGCAGCATTGGACGAGAGGGCATCCTGTCTCAGCTCTTTCAAGATCTGTATCAGCAGGAGGTCGTTGAAGCAGGGCTTCTCTATCCCGGAGACTCCCACCCACGGATGGCAAGGCAATATCTCATCGAACTCTTTGGCTTCCCCACCACAGTCAGAAGCGAAGATCAACTGAAGCTTCGGCCTCTGACATTCTTCGATCAAGCATCCCTCATCGGCACACTTCGCTACGACCGAAGCACCAGGCTCGACAAGCTCGCCTTGAAACACCTCGCCAAGACTACCGATGACTCCATGGCCATCGCCTGCCTCGATCGGCTAGTCGGTCGCGGTTATGACGCGGAAATTGAAGCGTTTCTCAAACGCCGCTTGCCTCAAACCCCGAAGGATGACTTCGATGCCTTCCAACGTTGTGAAGCGAAACTTGGCTGGACTCGACTTCATGCCGCGGTGGAACTGAATGTCCCCGAGATGATCGAAGCCGCACTCCGGGACAAGCTTGATATCAACTCCCGTGGCCGCGATGGCCGTACGGCACTGCACATCGCGGCCAGTGAGGGCAAGCTGCAGGCGGTGGAGTTGCTACTCAAAGCCAAAGTGAATGTGAATCTCAAGACAGCCGAGGGCAAGCTGGCCATCGAACTGGCCTCTCAAATCGATGACCCAGAAATCGCTCAGCTCTTAGTGGCCGCCAAGAGTGAAGTGCCAGACGTGTTGAGTGCTGCGTTAGTCGGGGATGCCAAGCGGCTCCGCGAACTGCTTGCGGTCAAGAAAGAAAATTGCCAGTTGCGGACGGAGTCTCGTCTTACGCCTCTTCATCTCGCAGCTCGGGGAGGCCACCTCGATGCCATCCGAGTTCTGCTCGAAGCGGGGGCGAAGATCGAGGGCACCAAGGATGATGAGGATAACGATTCAAATCCAGAGGGCTACACACCGTTGCACATCGCCATTCTGGCCGGCCGAGCAAACTCCGCGAAACTGCTACTCGAAAAAGGCGCCAACCCGAATGCCACCATTTCTCGCTTCAACTACACTTCGCTGCACTTGGCCGTCGAGCGTGACGCTGTCGAGATGGTCAAGCTCCTCCTCACCAACAATGCCGACCGCCAAGCCAAAGATTCGGGAGACGAGACACCCTACGACTTGGCCGAGTCCCGAGGAAACGAGACATTGATGAAGTTACTGGCCGAGAAGTAAGTCAACGGGGCTCAGCAATCGACCATGTTGACTGCGAGGCCGCCTTGGGAGGTTTCTTTGTACTTGCCTTGCATGTCGTGGCCGGTTTGTCGCATCGTCTCAATGACCCGGTCCAAGGGCACAGTGTGTTTGCCGTCGCCGTGGAGGACGGCGAGGCGGGCGGCGTTGATGGCTTTGATCGCGCCCATGGTGTTGCGTTCGATGCACGGGATCTGCACGAGGCCGCCGATGGGGTCACAGGTCAGGCCGAGGTTATGCTCCATGCCGATCTCGGCGGCGTTCTCAATCTGCTCGTTGCTGCCATTCATCACGGCAGCGAGTCCCGCGGCGGCCATGCTGCACGCCACACCGACTTCCCCTTGGCAGCCCATCTCCGCGGCGGAGAGCGAGGCGTTGCGTTTGTAAAGCATGCCGATGCCTGCGGCAGTGAGCAAGAACCGACGCACGCCGTGGATGTTCGAGGTGGGGAAGAATCGCATGTAATAGGCGATCACCGCCGGGATGACACCCGCGGCACCGTTCGTGGGAGCGGTCACGACCTGGCCCCCGGCGGCATTCTCTTCGTTCACCGCGAGGGCAAACAAGCTCACCCAATCAAGCACCAAAAGTGGGTCGCTGAGCAGCAGCTTGTTCGATAGCTCTTTGTGAATCTTCGCAGCCCGGCGTTCGACGTTCAGCCCACCAGGAAGGATCCCCCCGGTGCGACAGCCACGAGCGATGCACGCCTCCATGACAGCCCAGATGCGATCGAGGCCGGCGTAGGTCTCGGCATCGGGTCGGCGTTGGCGTTCGTTGGCCAGGAGAATCTCGGGAATGGAAAGCTTCTGTTCGGCCCCGATTTTGAGCAACTCTTTCGCCGAGGTAAACGAGTACTTGGGTGGTGTATCCGTGGGTTTGGCATCTGCACTCAGCTCCCCTTCCTTGACGACGAAGCCACCCCCCGTGGAGTAGTACGTCTCTTGGCAGAGGGTTTCGCCGCGGCAATTGGAAGCTGTGAAGCGAAGCCCATTCGGATGGAAGGGAAGGAACGTGGTAGTGTGAAAGTGAAGGTGCTCTTTTTCGTGAAACACGACCCGAGCTGAACCCGCGAACTTGAGAGCTCGGTTGGCGTGGATGAGGTCGACGATGGCATCTGCATTGTCCGCATCGACGGTATCCGGCTTCTCACCGCTTAACCCCAAGAGTACCGCTTTATCCGTGGCATGGCCACGGCCTGTCAGCGCGAGTGAACCATAGAGGTCGACCGTCACGGAGCAGACTTTGGCCAGGTCGCCACGATCCCGAATCCCCGACGCGAAACGGTAGGCCGCTAACATCGGGCCGACTGTGTGCGAACTCGAAGGACCAATGCCAATCTTGAAAAGGTCAAAGACCGACAGGTTCATACCAAAACTCCGGGCGAAGGTTGGTATTCTAGCTGACCTGCTCTTGAAATGGGACAAGATTCTCGGGGTTTTGGAGGTCTGGAAAAGGCAACCACGAATAACACGAATAACACGAATCAAAAACCAAAAGTACTCTTGTTCAGATTTTTGAGAAGGGGATCCCAAAGAGAGCAATTCTTGATTTTTAGATTCGTGTTATTCGTGTTATTCGTGGTTACATCTGTCTTAGCGACTACACCCCGATCATGTTCAGGCTCAGGAGAACTCCATCGCTTCGCCTGTCTCGGGGTGTGGGGCAAAACCAAGGTCAGTCTCGGTCATCACCTCCCAAAGGTCAACGTTGGAAGCCCAATCGGAAAGCCAGGTTTCCAACGTCCAGCGGCTATGATGAACCCCGTACTCACTCGATGTGAACACCTTGATTTGGGGCGATGTAGCATCCACACAGGACCGAATTTCGCAGCCCCAATCGCAGATCATTAAGAGTCCGGTTGGCCATTTCCAAGTCGCGGAATAGGGTGGTTTGCGGCATGCTTCGTACTGACTCAGAATGTTAGGCCCCTTTGCCTCCCCGCCCGGAATTGGGAATAACCCATATCCAGGGCCGAAGCCGCCGTTCCCGACTTGGAGGTACAGCCGGCGTAGCAATTCCGGCAAGCGAAACCCCAAAGAGGACTCACATTGCTCAAGTTGCTCCTGCGAAACCAGCGGACCGATTTCCGGAATCACAACATCCGTCGCGTCCGTCCGTCTTTCCGGAATCCGGGCCCGCGCGCCGACCGACTCAATCAGGTTATCCATCGTGTCTCGAACACCTCGCTGAACGATTCTAGTGGCTGATGCTGAGTGAGTCGTACGTCTTTCGGCTTGAGGCACCAGGCCAATACCCACGCCTCGATACGGGTGCCAAGGGCTGGATAATCCGTTGGGAACTCAATCTGGTGCTTCGGATTGTTGGCTCGCAGCCCAAAGTGTGGGATCTCCAGCAGGGCTGTCACTTCAGGCAACTGGTCCAGCCGGACGAACACCCCGAACATGGCAACATGGACGACCTCGCCGCCCACTTGCGTGCCGGGAGGGTATGCGACCATGAGCGCGTCCCACTCTGCCTGTGTAAAGCTTCGCACCCAGAGGCCCCCCGCTACCGAAAGACCAAACTCACTACCTGCGTGACTCTACCCAAACTGCCATATCGAGCGTAGTTCCACAACAGCATACTTTAGGGCAACTGGGCTACTCGCCCCAGAAGCCGCGAACGAACGGTGGGAAGTCAAGGGCGTCAGCCTCGGCCAACCCGAACGCGGCCATCAGAGACAGGTACGCCGCCTGCACTTTGTCGTGTGCCGATTCGCTCACCGGCCCGAACGCTTGCCCACCCGACGACCCCAGCCCGTAGACGCTGTCGATGGGTCCGCCCCAGGTGTCGTATTCTATAAACAGCCAATCGGTCTCGCCGCCCAACCCCACCTCAGCCAACAGCCGCCGCACCTCTTCTGTTGTTGGCTCGAGATCGGCGCGATCAGGCAAGCTGACCCCGATACCAATGAACGGAGAAGTGATGGTACGCCAAACCGCCCCAACCGGGAGCGTCGTGGGCTGCTCGACAAGTGACCGAGCAAAGAAGCCAGTGAAACGATAACTCATCCCAGATCCTGCTGTTGTCGAAAGGATTAATTCTGAGCGCAAACATACCATCTTCAGCTGCGACTCACCCAAGGGACTCAAGTTCCTGGGTGGCGTGCTTTTTGCTCAGGTGATCCGCAGCCGCACGGGCATGTTCGGGGACCGCTCGAACACCTCCACCCACGGTTCCGATTCGCGGAACGTCCAGACCGCCAGCCGCATCTCGCGGGGCAGGTAGAAATCGTCGTCTGGCCAGAATGCATGCCACCCGCCGAGGACCGCGACCGGTTCGTCGTCGAGATACAACGGGGAGCGAGCGCGGTACTCCTCCTGATACGCCTCGCCGATGCTAGAAGTGGCGGCGATGTCGTAGTCGGTACGGTCCAGCCCCTCAGAGGCCAGCCACTCGGCCACGGCCGGGCCGCCGTACAGACAGAGTGCCTCGACTCGCGGGAATGACGGCGCCTCGCGGCCGTACAGCGGCGACCCGCCCTGGAACTGTAGCTCGGAAATTGGTGCGATGTCTCGATCCAGATGGATCGGCTCGGACCACCCCCAGCGGTTGTCAACATCGTAGACACCGACCGACCCCTGCACCCGCAAGCCTTGTTGGGACAGCCATTCGCAGTCGAAGGTGATCCGATGTCGGTCATCCGCCCGGCCACGGTAGCCCGCTCTGCTGCCCCGCCAGTAGCCGACCATGCCGGTCGGCGTCAGCGACTCGGTCAGTAACAGCGAGGGCTTGGCGAGGCGCTCGCCCTCGGCGATGATGGCTTCCGGTGTCATGCGACTTCCGCCGTATATAGACCAAGCTCACTAGCCTGCGTGAAACGGCTTCACACAAACAGACTGACGGAGTCACAGGTTGACTTCTACATGCCCATATGCACCGTCCATCAGCAGCCCGACAGCCTGCCGAATCAATAGGCGACGATCCCCTTACGGACTCAAGTTTCTGTGGCGGCTGCTTGGCAGTTTAGCGTTGTTCAAGCTTGAGCAGGTCGGATTTGGGCATGAACGTCGATATCATATCCCTCGGAAATCCCGAATTTGGATTGTCGTCGACCATAATGCACAGTTCAAGTTTTTTTTCCTTGACGGCGAAAAGAGCACGAACTTGTGGAGTCTGATTGATGGTTATTCGATAAGGTGTCGAGGTGATATCAACAACAATCGTGCTAACCGAGGCGGGTCGATCAGGGCGTTGGATTGTGACCTTACCTTCTTCGAAAATATAGACGAGTCCCATTTTTTGGACACGATCCGTAGGCACCATAGTGCCAGCAGCTTCGATGGAGGTGACATGCCATGTTCCCTTAAGTTCTTCAGGAAACGTCGGTGCGACGACGGCAGCTTTTGGAGTTGTAGGAGGCGTGCTTTCGGAACCACATCCATTCAGAAGCAGTAAACCGACAGATGCCAAAGTGATATTCAAAATCTTCATGGATTGCCCCGGTTTTTCTTGCTGTCAAAGTTTGAAGTTTATTGAAGGAAATCCTCCCCACCACCCTCGCGATGTCAAAAAAGAAAGCGAGTGAAGATCACTCGCTTTCTGGGGTTTTGGTTGTGGGCGAAAGTTACACCCCGGCTACGGCGCGGTCGCGGCGGACGTGGACTTTGCGGCCACGGAGTCGGACGCCGCCGAGGGTTTCGATGACGTAGTCGCTGGCGTCGCCAGGGACATCGACGAGGGTGAAGCGCTCGGCGATGTCGATCATGCCGATGTCGCGGGTGTTCAGGCCGACTTCGCTTTCGATGGCAGCGAGCACATCACGGCGGGTCAGGCCGATGTCGCGGCCGGCGCTGATGAAGATGCGGGCCATGCCGCGAGCGGGGCCACGAGGAGCTGGGCCGTTGAAGCCAGCGCCGGGGCCACCGGGGCCAGGGCCATTTCCAGGGGCAGGGCGGCGGTCACGCATCGGGGCGGCGCCGGGACCAGGGCCTTGGGCACGGTCGCGGGGCATGGCGGGCGAGGGGATCTCTTGAAGATCGTCGTCCGGTTGGCCAGCGTTGTGGGCGAGCTTCACAGCGGCGAGGGCCAAGTCGACGATGGTGAACTCGCCGATGAGTGGCTCCAGGACGCTGCGGTACTCTTCCATTTCACCGGCTTCGACGATCGCTTTGATCTCGTCGCGGGTCCGCTCGAGGCGTTTCGCTTGCAGTTCCTTCACCGAAGGCAATGGCATCGGGTTGATGCGGCCTTTGGTGATGCGTTCGATGTTGCGGATCTGGTGGCCATCGCGTGGCTCGGCCATCGTGATCGCCACCCCTTCACGCCCAGCCCGGCCGACGCGGCCGATGCGGTGGGTGTAAGTTTCGGCGGATTCTGGCACGCTGTAGTTGATCACGTGCGAGAGGTGGGTGATGTCCAGGCCGCGAGCGGCCACATCGGTGGCGATGAGCAGGTTGACAGAGCCGTTGCGGAACTTCTTCATGACGCGGTCGCGCTGTTCTTGGGACATGCCGCCGTGCAGCGATTCGGGCTTGTAGCCAGTCTCGTTCAAGTGGTCTGCGAGCGAATCGGCTTCGTGGCGGGTCCGGCAGAAGACAATCGCCGAGGCAGGCTTTTCGAAGTCGATCAAGCGGGCGATTGCAGGGACTTTGTGGTCGCGGTGGACGAAGCAAACGGCCTGGCGAACCTTAGGTGCCTCGCCAGGAGCCACGGTGGCCTTGGCGATCTCGATGCGAGTCGGGGTCGTCTGGTGCTTCTGGGCGATGGCTGCGATGCGTGGAGGCATCGTGGCCGAGAAGAGCAGGGTTTGCTTGGACTTCGGGGTCGAAGACAGAATCGCATCGAGGTCTTCGGCGAAGCCCATGTCGAGCATTTCGTCGGCTTCGTCGAGCACAACGGTCATGATGTTTTCGAGCCGCATGGTCTCCCGACGAAGGTGGTCGAGTGCCCGGCCAGGGGTCGCCACGATGATGTCCACACCTTGGCGAATCATGCGAGCTTGATCACCGAACCCTGCACCACCATAAACCGCGGTCACGGAGATGCCAAGCGGCTTGCCGTACTTCCCAGCGGCGGTCGCCACTTGGATGGCGAGTTCGCGCGTCGGCACGAGGATGAGCGCCGAAGGTTGCTTACGACCCTTGGGCAGTTGGCCAAGCTTCTCGACGATCGGCAGCACGAAGGCCGCCGTCTTGCCAGTGCCCGTTGCAGCGAGGCCGACGATGTCTCCGCCCGCGAGGATCGCTGGGATCGCCTTCGCCTGGATCGGCGTGGGGGTGGTGTAGCCGTGGGCTGTTAGGGAATCCGTCAACTTCGCGGACAAACCGAGGAGTGTGAAGGCATTCGTCACTGGTTGAGAAACTGGGGTTTCAGAGACAGGAGAAACAGGAACAGAATCACTCATAGACACAAACACTTTCCGCCCGAGTGAACTCGGGTGCAAAACGCCAGGTCGGGGGAGACCTGGAGCGCGGACTCTCTGCCGCAATGCACCAATCCAGGCGGAAACCGACCAAAGATAATAAGTTATCAGAATGTGGAAGCTTGGGAAGTGGGAAAATGCCGCAGGTTTTGGGAATTGGGTCTCTTCACAATTCGTTTCGTCAACGGGATGCGGTCCGGCGACTCGGTCAAAGAGTAGGTTATGGGATGCGTTTGGCGAACTCGGAAAGGTATTCTGCATCCGAGCGGACGGCGCGAAGATTGGCGTTGAGGTAAAGCGTATCGAGGATCGAAGGCTTCAGGCGGATCGCTTCTTGGAGTGCCTGTCGGGCTTGATGAATGTGCGTGGCCCGTGTTGTCGAGTCAGCGATGCTTTCGGCGTGAAGGCTTTCGAGCTGGGCCTTGAGGAGATGCCATTCGGGCACTGTGGAGTTCTTGGTGAAGGCGTCGTTGAACTCCGCTTGGGCGGTCTTCCGATCCCGTTGGCGAGCGAGCCAACTGATGCAGTACCAACGGACTTGCGTCTGAAGTGGGGCAGGTAAGTCTTGAAGGCTTTGTGGATTCTTGAGAGCGGCAGGTGTGAGACGAAGAGCCTCGATGAGAAGCAGGTACTTGGCCTTGGCGGCACTCATCTGAGCAGGAGGCAGAACGGGGCCGTAGAGTTCCTCAATGTGTTGGAGATGACGCTTCAACCAAGTAGAACCCTCTTCAAAACGGGAGTCTTGAACGGTCACGAAGGTGAGGGCATTCGTCAGCGAGAATAAGTCTTGTGTGTACTGCGAACCTGGCCGGGCGATCTTCTCTACGAGAGCCAACGCGGCGAGGTATTCGCGCTCGGCTGCTTTGTACTGACGATCCATCAGCAGAGCATCTCCCAAGTGCGAGTGAGCCGAGGCCAATTCGCGTTGTTTTAGCGAGTTATCGGCGTCTTCCGCGGCTCGCTTTTTGAGAGTTGGCAAGACTCCGAGCAACAATTTCGCAGCCGCATCGCCTTGGCATTGCCTTTGTAACGCTGCAGCCAGATCAAGCGTGATCATGGTGCGGTTGTGCTGCCAGACTTCGTCCGCTGGGAAGCGTTGCAGTTCCCGTTCGGCGAGGGCGAGCTGCTCACGGAAGCGGCTTTCCGCGGACTGGTAGCGGTGCTTTTGCATTTCGACGTAGCTCAATCGACCCATCGTGGTGAAGAGTTTCCGTGGGAAGTCAGCCTCTTTCGGGTCGAGCTGAATCGCTTGTCCCCAGGCTGCGACAGCGAGTTGATACTCAGCCTGGGACTGCGTGGGCTTCGCGGCGAAGAGCCAGGTATCGGCAAGGCTCGCGTGCGCGAGGGCGAGATTCGCTCGTCGCTTCGCATCGGTGGGTTGTTCCTCGACGGCTGTTTTGGTCAATTGGATCGCGGCATTTCCATGAGTTGCGGCTTCGTCGAACTTGGCTTGCCGAGTGAGCGTGAATCCGAGCGAGGAGTGAGCCTTGGCGAGTTCAGGTTTCACCCACGTGGCCTCGGGCTGGCTTTCCAAATGAGAGTTACCAAGTTCCAGGACTCGGCGCCACTCGGCTTGGGCATCGGTGGTTTGGCCGAGCAGTTGGAAAGTGTCGCCTAACTTCAGGTGCGCTTGAATCGTACTCCGCTCGGACCCTGGCACGGCCCGCACCGCTTCGGTGAGTTTACGAAGGTCGGCCAGGGCCGCTTCGTTGAGTTGCTTCTTGAGTTGCAAGGTGCCAGGGGTGTTGCCAATCAGGTTTTGAGACTTGGAAATCAAGGTGTTGATGGCGTTGAGCGAGAGCATGGCTCGGTCGTCCGCGAGGCGTGCGTTCTCCTCAGCGATGCGAGCATTCTCCTGGGCACGCTCGGTCGCCGACTCGGCTGATTTCGCATTCTGGATCGCCTGATTCCAGCCCGAGAGTGACACCGCACAACCGACGATCGCCACGCCAAGAAGTGCGACGGGCCAAGGGTTGCGGCGGCACCAGCGAAGCGAGCGCTCGATCCGCCCCGTGGGCCGGGCGAGAATCGGGCGATCTTCCAGCCAGCGATCCAGATCGTCGCGGAGTACGGCCGCCGATTCATAACGGCGTTCAGGTCGCTTGGCCAGGCACTTCAAGCAGATCGTTTCGAGGTCTGTGGGAACGGTCGAAACAAGCGTGCGCAGCCTGACCGGCTCTTCGGCTTGGTGCCGTTGAATGATGTCGAGTGCAGTCCCACGGAAGGGGACGACGCCTGTCAAACCCTGGTACAGAGTGATGCCAAGCGAGTAGAGATCAGTGCGTGGGTCGAGCCGTTTGGGGTCTGCCGCTTGTTCGGGGCTGAGGTATTCGGGAGTCCCCAAGACGATGCCATCTTGCGTCAGCGTTTCGTGTGGCATCAGCTCACGAGACAGCCCAAAGTCGCTTAGCTTCGCGCGGCCGTCGGTTACATCCAAGAGGATGTTGCCAGGTTTGACATCGCGGTGAAGAAAGCCCGCGGCGTGTAAGGCCGCGAGGCCATCGGCAATCTCTCGGACGATCTGCGCGATTCTCTTCGGAGTCGGGAGCTGATTTTGCAGCTTCTCACGGAGTGTTTGACCAGCGATCAAGGGCATCACAATCACGGGCCGGCCATCGGTTGTGGTGATGACATCGAGAATCGGCACGAGGTGATCATGCCGGACTTTGCCCGCCGTGCGGGCCTCACGCGAGAAGCGCTCCGCTGCCGTTTCGTCATCGCGGCCAATTCGCAAGACCTTTAGCGCTACGTGCCGGTCCAGGGTGGGGTCGTAAGCCTGGAAGACGATGCCCATCCCGCCGCGGCCGATCTCCGTCTCGACAATGTAGCGGTCGATACTGCCAAGTGCGTCAGGCCGAGATGTGGGAGCTAGGAAGCGGAACGCTCGGGGTTTCTCGGCGCTATCACCCAGCCAAGCATTGAGAGCGGGGGCATCTGAGAGGGTGTCGAGCTTGGCGAGACAATCGGTGCAGGTTTCGAGGTGCGCTTCGACTGTGGAGAGGCGTTCTGTGGAGAGACGACCTTGCACGATGGCTTGTAACTCTTCTTCAGTCGGGCACAATGGCATCGTGATACTCCCTTTTTTATGGCTCAGGCACTGGGAAATCTTCCGCCAGTTTCAGGACTTCTGCCTGGAGGTGCAGCAAGACCCGAGACTTCGTCACGTAGACCGCATGAACCGCGACACCCATCCTTGTGGCAATCTCCGTCGCGGGTTCTCTTCGAATCCAGACGGCTTCGAAGAGTTGCCATTGGTCGAGGGAGTAATCCCCACGAATCCGATCCAACGCCAAGTTCAGGATGTGCTCCGTGAACTCTTCGTTCCACTCGCTATCCGTCGATTCCTGATCCAGAGGTAAGCCCGTCATCGGCTTGCGTTGATCTCGCTGAAAACGAGTCACGATGCAGTTGGACGTGATCACTCCTAGCCAACTGCGGAACCGCCCACGCACGCGGTCGTATTCAAAAGTCCGAATCGCCTGGGACACCTTCAGCATCACTTCCTGGCAGACATCCGCGGCATCGGCGTCTTGAAGACCTTTCCGCAGGCAGTACCTCCGAACAATCGGGGTGTAGACAGCCACGAATGTGGACCACGCATCCTCGTCCTCCGTCGCTCGGATTCGGAGCAGCAAACTCGCGGAGGTGTCAGCAGCGTCATGCGTCACAAGAGGAGTACTCGTCGGAGGGTGTTTCTCTCAAAATCGCAGGTGTTTTTCTTTTTTACAAATTCACTTTCTCGACTCGTCAAACATTTCTCAAGAAATTGCCACCGATTCGGAGAGGTCATCGCTCAACAGGAGTACCTGGGTGACATCGTTTTTCTCTGATCGAGGTATTCGCCCATGAAACTGCTCTCCTGGCTCAGAAGTCCCCGTCGATCCAAAAAGCAAAATCTACAAATCACGCTGCTGCCTCTCGAAGAGCGGCTTGTCCCAGCGACCTATACCCCAACTTTCGAAACGTTGAACAGCTTCTTTGGCTGGGAGCAGACGTTCTCCGGCGGGTTAACCGTGGCCAGCACCGACATGACGGGCGATGCCAAAGCCGACATCATCCTGGGCACTGGAGTCGGCGGAGCATCTCATATCAAGATGGTCGATGGCCATAGCAGCCAGGTTCAGAGTGACTTTTATGCGTATTCTCGGGATTTTGCCGGTGGCACGGCCGTGGCGACCGGTGATTTCACGGGCGATGGCAAACCTGAGATCGTAACAGCGGCTGGGCCGGGCGGTGGACCACACATCCGCATCTTCGATGGCGGCACTGGGAAAATCGTCCGCGAGTTCATGGCCTACGCTCCGAATATGACGGCGGGTGTCACGGTCGCCGCCGGTGATGTCACGGGGGACGGTATCCCGGACATTATTACGGGGGCGGGCGTCGGCGGCGGTCCACACGTCCGTGTCTTTGATGGCAGAACGGGAGCGGATGTCCGGAGCTTCTATGCCTACGCCGAGAGCTTCACCGGTGGCGTGAACGTTGCGGTGGCGGATTTCAATCAGGATGGCGTTGCGGACATCGTCACCGGGGCAGGCGTCGGGGGTGGGCCGCATGTCCGTGTCTTTGACGGCAAGACGGGTGAGAGCATTCACAGCCTCTTTGCCTACGTACCCGAGTTCCGTGGCGGCGTGGCCGTCGCTGCGGGTGATATCAGCGGGGATGGCGTGCCCGACATCGTCGTCGGTGCCGGGGCAGGGGGCGGACCGCATGTCCGGGTCATGGATGGCATCACGGGTGAAGTCATCCGTAACTTCTTCGCATACACTCCGAGTTTCTTGGGTGGCGTGACGGTGGCTACGGGAGATGTCAACGCCGATGGCGTCGCTGAGATCATCACGGGCGCTGGGCCAGGTGGTGGGCCGCATGTCCAAGTCTTTCAGGTGACCCGAGTCTCGGGGGATGGACCGCCACCCGTTCCCGGCACGCCACCAACGGTCCCCGGGGCACCGCCAACAGTTCCCGGTACTCCACCGACTGTGCCAGGAACCCCGCCGACAGTTCCCGGTACTCCACCTGTCACGCCCCCAGTGACTCCGCCCGTCACGCCTCCTCTAACTCCGCCACCACCGTTGACAGGGAAACTCACGCTCGCGGATTGGAAGTTGGACATCATCGGCGGGTCGGATGCGGGCCGCGGCGGAGTCAGTGTTGCGGATGGTGTCTTCACGCTGGCCGAAGGGGACTCGTTCCGCGTTGGCATTTCGAAAGCCTTCACGATCCCAACCTCGCCAATGGCCATGCAAGTCACTTTCGAAGCGCCGAGCTTTGATAGAGTCAGTGTCAACCGCATCAAAGATGCTTTTGAGATCGCGGTCTTGGATGCCGACGGGAAGCCACTCGCCTTGCCGATCGATCGCGAGCGAGATGCCTCGTTCAACTGGAGCGAAGGGCTGCAACCCCAGTTCGCCGTCGGCGCCGCGGGCGAAAGCACCCAAGCGACAATCAACCTCGCAGCCATCCCCGCAGGCACCGCCGCCCAGATCGTGCTCCGCCTCGTCAACAACGACAGCGACAATGGCACTCGCGTTCGCATCAGCGGCGTGGAGATGATCACTGCGACATCACCAGCACCCGCCGGTTTCCGCCCTCCGGCAGAGCGAATCCCGGCGACTACCGCACTTGATTTCACCGAGCTTGCGGATGTCACCCCGAGCGCCCAAGTCCAGTACGGGGCCACAACCCTGGCCGAGGATCGCACGATCCTGACCACCGACGTGAGCATCCAAAACACGGGCACCTACGACTTTGCTCAACGCCTTGTGGTCACGCTCGACAACATCAGCGACCCTGCTGTGCGGATTCTCTCGCCGGATGGCTACACCCCCGCAGGCCAAGCCTACTTTGACCTGACCCCAGAAATGAAGACGATGGCTCTGGGGCGTGGCCAGGCCACGGCAATGCGTAGCATCCAATTCACGAACCCGAATCGTGAGCGATTTACCTACGACCTTCGTGTTCTCTCGATGCTGAATCAGGCCCCCATGTTCGGCACGATCCCCTCGACGATGCTCGAAGCTGGGGAGACTTTCCGCTACACCGCACAAGCCACAGACCCCGAAGGCCAATCGCTTCGCTATCGTCTCGAGGTCTCTCCCGAAGGGATGACCATCGATTCCGCCACAGGCGAGATTCGCTGGAACTCGCCGACCACGGCGATGGGCGAATACGCCGTAAGCCTACGGGCCACCGATCCACTGGGGAACTCGGTCACCCAGAGCTTCACGCTCAGCGTGCGTAGCCAAATCCCGAACCGCCCGCCGATCATCACCAGCAGCCCCAACACCGATGCCACCGTGGCCGGTGCGTGGACTGTCTCGACGCACAAGTCGGGTGACAACCCCACCGGCGTTGCCGTCGGCAAGTTCGATGGCAGCAGCATGGGCTTCGTCAGCGCGAACTCTGGCGACCAGACCCTCGGCGTAGTCGGGGCCAACAAGCAGCCATTCCTCGTCGGCGAACAATCGCCGAATGGCCGCTATTTCCAGACCGGGCATCAGGTTGATATCGGCTTACCACCAGGAGTTGTGAGAGACAATGATCTTCAAGTCATCACAAGCAGCGAGCAGGCTGATCTGAATGGTGATGGCAATTTGGATTTCGTCACGAGCGTTGGCTACAGCATCAATCGTGGCACTGGGTCTGGGCAGAACTACATCGGCGTGACGTTGAACAATGGCGAGGGGACGTTTGCGACGCCGACCAAATTGATCGTCGAATCGAGTAACGACTACTCCTTGACGGATACCACACCACGGAACCTCCAAGTCGCTGACTTCGATGGTGATGGCAAAGCGGATATTCTCGCGCTGTACGGCAAACTTGGGTTTTATGGTGATCCGTCTGGGCCTTCATCTCTCTTGTTCTGGAAAGGCTTGGGCAACGGCCAATTTGCCGCGATGCAAAAGTCGAATGTTGCCACGAAACTGCAATGGATCAGTGCCGCAGACATGAACGGCGATGGCAAGCTCGACCTGGTCGCAGTTGATACGCGATACGGTAGCAAACTTGGAATCCTCGTGGGCAAAGGCGATGGCACCTTCACAGACTTCACAGAAG
The DNA here is from genome assembly GCA_051659845.1 of Fimbriiglobus sp. GTDB lineage: Bacteria > Planctomycetota > Planctomycetia > Gemmatales > Gemmataceae > Fimbriiglobus. The sequence continues at coordinate 49,285 of JBOFPH010000026.1, forward strand.
TGCCAACATACCCTGGGGCGACCTATAGCTCAGTCCCGGCGATCATCGATATTGATGGAAAAAATGGCCTTGATGTCGTGTTATTGAACTATTCCCCAACGCGTCTGAATGTCTTTCTGAATGACGGCTCAGGTACACTCAGCAAATCAGCGGATATCCCGATTGCCTTCCAAAATCCGGGCGGATTGAATACACAAGCAGGTGACTTTAATGGCGATGGTAAAGTGGATGTTGTCATCACATCTATCTATGAATTCGGTGTCTTTCTCGGCGCTGGAGATGGTGTCAGTTTCACGTTTCAAAATGGCGAAGCAAATCCGAATAGTGCAGACGGTGCATTAGATTTCCTCTTTAACGCATCCAATACGAAACCCATCGATGTGAATAGCGATGGCAAGCTCGATCTTCTCTATGGCCGTGCCAACGACGGCACAACCGCTGACCAACGTGGGTTCTTCGTAGCCTTAGGCCAAGGCGATGGCAAATTCATCTTTGATCGTTATGCCATTGGCAACGACACGGCTGATTCGAGCAATACCAACCATCCACGAGATGTCGCGGTGCTAGCAGGCGACTACAACCGTGATGGCGTCATCGATCTTGCGGTGACCACGACCGGTGGACAAGGTTCGCGAAACTATCTCATGGTGATTGACGGATTGACACCTGGCAACTTTGCAGCACCGAAGCAAGTGGCCAATGGAAACCGCATCGAAGGAGCCCTCGTTGGTGATCTGAATAACGATGGCATACCAGACATCGTCTATCAGGATCCAGGTGTCAACCAAGCGAGTATTGTCATCAAATCGAGCCTCGGAAAGGGCGATGGCACGTTTGCACCAACGCAACTGGCAATGGGAACAGGTCATAGTCAGTTCATGAGCACATTGTTGGATATCAACAAAGATGGCAAGCTCGATCTCATGCATTCCTTCATTTTCCAATCAGGTCAGAATGTCTTTAGCGGTGTGCAAGCTTCTCTGGGAAATGGCGATGGCACATTCACATCATCTTTCGGAAAATTCCAGTCAGGTTATGGTCAATCGTTCTTCACGGGCGACTTCAATAACGATGGCTATACCGATTTTGTTACCTTCGCAGGGGCGATCAACGCACCAGGTACGGGCACTTTCGTCGACGGCTTCTACGACGTTTACCTCAACGACGGCGGATTGAACGGCAAGTTTACGTTAGCCTCCCATCACGTCATCCCTGTCGGCACCGGTCAAGACAACTCTCCACGAAGCGTGGCCGTCGGTGACTTCGATGGCGATGGCAAGCTTGATGTGGTCAATTTCATCCAGAAGACAAATCAAACGCCATTCAAAATGCTGTTCTTGAAGGGTAGCGGCGATGGCCAACTGGCGGATCCGATTTCAACCGATGTGCTGACCACGAACTCCGATGCCGCCGAGATCAATTGGACGGTCGCGGGCGATGTCAACAAGGACGGCCGCGCCGATATCGTGGCTTTCAGCTCTTACGGCCAACTTTCGATCTTCCTGGGTCTCGGGAATGGCAAGTTCAGTGTGCCAGTGCAGTATCCTACCGCTCCATATGCTACAAACGGTGGCGGGGAACAGTTTAAGTTGATCGACTTCAACGCTGATGGCAACCTCGACATCGTGAAGATCGACAACGGACCATACAGCAACAGAGAAGGTCTTTCGATACGGCTCGGCTATGGCGATGGTACATTCCAGGCTCCGCAAGTCTTCACGACGTTGAATGTTTTCAAAGGCTTGAGTATCGACGATCTTGATGGTGACGGCTTGCAAGATGTATTAGCGACGACATCTGTATTCGCTGGTCAAGCCACCGCTTACCTCGGAACGAAACCTGGTCTCGCAGATGCTGTCAGTGGCGATGTCAATCGTGACGGCAAAGCCGATGTGCTGGCCGTGAATACGGCGAATGATCGCGTCAAAGTCCTGCTCAGTACTGGTAACCACAACTTCAACCGCCAAGTCGACTTGCTCGTTGGGCGTGGGCCGGTGGCTCTCGTCGCTGGCGATCTCACCGGCGATGGCAAACTCGACATCGTCACCGCGAACCGCACCGGCAAGAGTGTGACTGTGTTGCGTGGCAACGGCCTGGGTGGATTCACCCGCACCGATATCAGCGTCGGTGTCAGGCCGGTGTCACTGACAGTCGGCGATCTCACAGACGACGGCAAACCCGATATTCTGGTCGCCGATGATGGCGCGAATGCCGCCTATCTGTTGGTCTACACCGGCAATGGTTTCGCGCCACCCGTGGCGATTGCACTGGGTGATAAACCCAAGAACGTCACCCTTGCTGACATCACCGGCGATGGCAAGCTCGATGCCATTTTCACGCTGCCGGACAGCAAACGACTGATGATCCTCCCCGGCCAAGGGAATGGCACCTTCGGCACGCCGATGTATGTCAGCCTCCCTGCTACTCCAGGTGGACTCACAGCTGGCGACTTCAACCAAGATGGCAAGATCGATCTTGCCGTCACGTTCCCGACCGAAGGGACCGCGGCGGTACTGTATAGCCGTGGCGGCGGCTTGTTCGCCAAACCACAGACGATCCGCGTCGGGGCGAATCCGACCTCGATCATCGCCCAAGATACCAACGGCGATGGTCGGCTCGATCTTGTGATCGCGAACAGCGGCGACGACACCGTCAGCGTGATTCACAACACCTACGATGCCACAAAGCTCTACCGCTCGACGATGACCGCCACCGACCCTGACGGTGACACGGTGGCTTTTGAACTCGTCGATGGCCCCGGTGGCATGATCCTGAACCCAACGAGTGGCGAACTCCTCTGGGCACCGTCGGCCGATCAACTCGGCTCGAACCCAGTCACCATCCGCGCGACGGATGGCCAAGGTGGCACCGCGACGCAGACGTTCAACATCGCCGTCGCCCGCACGACGGCCAACGCGGCACCGGTCTTCACCACGACCGCGAACCCGATCATCACTACGAGCGAGCCATTCATCTACAACGCGAAGGCCGTCGACACGGACAACGCCAACCTCCGGTATCGCCTCGTCAACGGCCCAGCGGGCGCGAGTATCGACCCCACAACGGGCCAGGTGACCTGGGATGCTCGTGGCCCAGCCCTCTTATTGAATCGAAACGTCGAAGCCGGCCGTGGTGATTACAACGGCTTCACGATCCCTGATCGACCCGAGTTGCAGCCGGCATCGGTGACCGTGGAAGGCTGGTTCCAGTTCGACAAACTCGGCAATCAGACGCTGTTCAACAAGCAGCGCACTTTGTTTTACAATTCCACGTACTCATTCAACTTGAGTTATCTATGGGGGAATCTCTACGGCCGCGTGTCGGGAGACGACATCAATGGTGGCTATGTCACGAAAGATGTCACATTCCATTGGAGTCCGACCGTCGGCCAGTGGAACCACCTGGCGATGACCTTCGATGATGCGACTGGCACTATAGGCCTGCTCATCAACGGCCGTATCGTGGCCACGGCTATTGCCAACTTCCACATCGGTTACACAACCAACAGCACATCCGATTTGTTGATTGGCAGCAGTTACGGAGGAAGCCCTTTCTTCGGCAGCGTGTCTCAAATGCGGTTCTGGAACACAGCCCGTACCGCCGAAGAGATTCAAGCCGACCTCTCCCGCCAAGTTGCATCCGATGCGCCCAACTTGGTCTTCGATTACCAGTTCACGGATGGCGACGCCATTACCATCCTGGATCGCTCGATCAACAAGATTCCCGCCCGGCGAAATGGTAACAACAGTTCCGCGGAGTTCACCACCAAGAACCTGGCCCTCCAGCAGACACAGAGCTTCACCATCCGCGTGGAAGACGGTGCGGGTGGCTTCGACGAACAATCCTTCTCCGTGCAAGTCGTTCCGCCATTCCGCAGCAGTATCAGTGGGAACATTGGCCGTAGTGACAATAGCCTGTCTCTGGCAGGCTGGCCTGTGTATCTCGATACCAACGGCAATAACAAACGGGACCTCGACGAAGCCCGCGCGATCAACGACACGAATGGCAACTACACCTTCACCAATCTCGTCGCAGGCACGTACAACGTCAGACTGGAAGCCCCTACTGGATGGAACATCACCAGCCCGAATGGTGGAAGTATCAGCGTGACGCTGGCAGACAGTGCCACTGCTACGGGTCGAGATTTCCGCATCGCCCCAGGCAGCGGTGCCGCCACGGGGCTGAAGTTCTTGCCTGTTCCGGCCATGAGCACAACGGCTCGCAGCCCGTTCCGCACCCATGCACTCGCACTCGACCCGGCCTCGCGGCCGATCACTTACAGCCTCTCACTCGCCCCATTGGGCATGGCCATCGACCCAATCACCGGCATGATCGCCTGGACGCCAAGCCTCCGTGATGTTGGCACCACTCGCATTATCGTCAAGGCCATGAACGACCTCGGTGCCATCGACTTGCTTGACTTCAACCTCACCGTGCAAGCACCGAATTCCGCCCCCGTGATCACGAGCACCCCACCAAGCGCGGCCTACGATGGCATCTCCTTGCAGCACGATCTCTTTGCACAAGATGCCGAGCAGACAACGCTGACCTACGCTCTCGAAATGGCACCCCCAGGAGCATCGATCGACACGAGCACTGGTCGGATCACCTGGACGCCGACGGCCGCGCAACTCGGCTCGCACAACTTCACGGTTGTCGTCCGCGATGGCGTTGGTGGCGAGACCCGCCAGACCTTCTCAATCGCTGTCACATCACCAGCCGCGAACACCTCACCGACATTCTTGACTACACCACGCCATTCCGCGCGTGCTGGGATGTCGTACGTTGGCAAGCTCACCGCAAGTGATGCCAACGGCGATCGCCCCGCTTACTCGCTCGTCTCGGGGCCGAGCGGGATGAGCGTGTCATCCGAGGGCATGATCGCCTGGACTCCGACGGCCAGCCAGCTCGGTGACAATGCGGTGTCAGTGACCGTCAACGATGGTCGAGGTGGCAGCGATACTCGCACTTTCAACATCAACGTTGGCTCCACCTTCGCCAATCTGGCACCCGAGTTCAACACACGCACGCCGGCCTTTGCTAAGGTACTCCGGCCATTCTCACTCGACTTGCAAACGACGGATCGCAACGGCGATCCCGTGGCCTACGAACTCCTCAGCGGCCCGAGTGGCCTGAGCCTGGACCCAGTCCGTGGCACACTCCGCTGGACCCCTGCCGCCGATCAGCTTGGCTCGACGACGATTCGCGTGCGGGCTTACGATCTGTACGGCGGCGAAAGCATCCTCAGCTTCCCACTTGTCGTGCGTGGCGAAAGCGGCCCACCTGCGATCACATCATCGCCAATGACGGAAGCCGCCGTCGGGCAAGCCTTCCTGTACTCCGTCATCGCCATTGATGCGGAGAATGATCCTCTCAGCTACTCCCTGCTGCAAGCTCCGATGGGCATGACGATCAACGCCATTACTGGCGAACTGAGCTGGACGCCGACGACGGGCCATGTCGGCCAGCAAGCGGTCATCATCCAGGTCAGTGACGGCGTAGGTGGCTTCACGACACAGGGTTTTGCGATCAACGTCTTGGCCGGAGTGCCGAATCGTGCTCCGGTGGTTTCGACCGAGCCGCCCCTCGTGGCTTCGGTCGGTTCGCTCTACTCCTTCACGATGAACACGGTTGACCCTGAAGGCTCTGCCGTTCGTTACGAACTGCGACGCGGTCCGAATGGGATGACCGTCGATGCCAACACCGGCCTCGTGACCTGGACGCCGGATAGCTCGCAACTTGGCACTACGGTTGTGACGCTCGTCGCTCTGGATGCTGGTAACGCCGCGGGGGTCCTCAGCTTTGAGTTGACGACGCTCGCAGCGAATCGCGCCCCGACGATCAACAGCGTCGCTCCGTTGAACGTCGTGGCCGGGAGCACGTACCGTTATGATGTCGTCGGTAACGATGTTGACTTGGAACCGCTCACCTTCACGCTGATCAACGCACCCGCCGGGATGACCATCGATGCCTTTGGCCGCATTCGCTGGAACACCACACCTGCCAACATCGGCACATCGTCTGCCACGATTCGTGCGACCGATCCGCGAGGCGCGAGTGCCGACCAGACCTTCGCATTCACTGTCAACGCCGATGTCTCCGCGCCGCGTGTGGTCGTCATCCCTGGGGCATCCCGTGTGGCTGCGAACTCGCCCGAGGTCTTTACCAAGTACAACATCACGCCGTTCTACCCCACGAACACCGTTCGCATCGCGGCGACCGATGATGTTGGCATCAATACTCTCACCGCCACGGCCAACGGCAAACCGCTGACGCTCGACGCCAACGGCAACGTCACCTTCCGCTTTGAGGATTGGGGCTTCGGCACCGTCCGCATCACAGCTTCGGCAACGGATGCCGCGGGCAACACAGGCGCGGGCAGCAAGTCGTTTGCTTTCGTCCCCTTCGGCGACGACCCCGCCGTGACCTCGCTCGCCAACCCCGTCGCGGTGATCACTTCGCCAACTCCTGGTGAAAGCACCGGTGGCTTTGTCAGCATCCAAGGGACCGCCACCAGCGACAACTTCACCAACTATGCTCTCTTCTTCCGGCGGGTGGATCAATCGAACTTCACCCAGATCACCACGAGCACGTCCAAGGTGAATGCTGGAGCACTCGCCAAGTGGGACACGAGCTTGCTGGAAAATGACGAGTATGTGCTGCGCTTAGAAGTCAACGACGAGATCGGTGGCGTCACGGTTTACGAGCAAAGCGTCGGAGTCTCGGGCCAGCTCAAGCTCGGCAACTTCCGCCTGAGTTTCGCCGATCTGACTATCCCCGTGGCCGGCATCCCGATCACGATGGCCCGCACTTATGACACCCTCCGCGCCGACCGCAACAGCGACATGGGCTACGGCTGGCGTTTGGAATACCGGAACACCAACCTGCAAACCGGCCTTCGTAAAACCGGCCTGGAAGACATCGGCCAGTTCGCGGCCTTCAAGCCTGGCACCAAGGTTTACTTGACACTACCAGGAGGCGAGCGCCAAGGCTTCACCTTCACCCCCGACCTACGAGCACTGCCGAGCTTCGGTGGCGAGCCACTCATCGTGGCGACACCACGTTTCACCACCGATCGCGGTGTCACGAGTACGCTGAGTACCCGCAGCGGAGCCTTCATTCTCAACGCCGCCAACGAACTTCGGACCCTCGGAGGCCAGAACTACAACCCCGCGGCCGAGGAGTTCGGCGGCGGCTACACGCTGACCACACGCGACGGCATCCAGTACTTCATCGACGGTGCGACGGGCCTGATGAACTCCGTCCGCGACCGTAACGGCAACATGCTCACCTTCAACGATGCCGGTATCTCCTCCACGAGCGGCGTCAACGTCACCTTCGACCGCGACGCCCAAGGTCGCATCGTCGCCGTCACCGACCCCGTCGGCAACAGCGTCCGCTACAGCTACGACTCCCGAGGCGACCTCATCCGAGTCACCGACCGCATGGGTAACCTCACCCAATTCTCTTACCGCACCGATCGCCCCCACTACCTCGACCAGATCATTGACCCCCTCGGCCGCACCGGCGTGAGAGCCGAATACGGCCCCGATGGCCGCCTCATTGGCACACTCGATGCCAACGGCCACGGCCCCACCGTCTCCTACGACCCTGACAACAGCCTCGTCACCACGACGGATGCCCTCGGCAACCTCACCATCAGCGAATACGACAATCGCGGCAACGTGGTCGCACAAACCGACGCCCTCGGCGGCGTCACCCGGACGACCTATGACACAGAGAATCGTATGATCACGTCGACTGATGCGAGCGGTCACACCATCCACTACAGTTACGATGCGACTGGTTCGGAAACGTCCCGTACAGATCCACTTGGTCGACGAATCGTGTACACCTACGCCCAAGGTGCTGTTGTCACCTCTACCACTGATGCACTTGGGAACACTACACGCTTCGAAGTTGATGAGCAAGGTAACCGTATTTCCACAGTTGATGCAATTGGGAACGTGACAAAGTCTACCTACGATGCCCGTGGATTGCGCACATCTGACGCCGATGCGGCAGGGTTCACAACGACATATCGTTATGATTCCGCTGGTAACCGGATTGAGATGATGGCACCGGATGGTAGCCGAGTTCAAGTGGCTTACGATAAACTTGGAAACCCGATTTCCTCGACCATGAAGGTGACAACGCCAGCCGGCATCCGGGAATTATCAACGCGTACCGCCTACGATGCGAACGGCAAGGCAGTGAGTACCACGGATGCTGAAGGGAACACCTCTACAGCCACAATTCGAGCTGATGGTCAGGTTGTTGACGCCACAGATCCGCTAGGCCGCAAGACTACTTTCCAGTTCGATGACGCTGGGAACCGCGTCGGCATGACCCTTGCTGATGGCTCAAGATTCATCCAGGTTGTCAACAAAGCTGGTCAAACAACAGGTGTTACGCAACCTGGGGGTCTGACGAGTGGCATTGAGTACGATGCGCTTGGCCGACCCATCCGTCAAACCGACGCGACTGGCACCACGAAACTTGGCATCTCTTACGATACAAGTGGCCGCCCGACAACGCGTGCTCATTCCGACGGTACCACAACGAAGAGCACATACGATGCGTTTGGTTCTGTCATCGGTGTTACAGACTCCAACAACAACTCCTCTCAGAATGAATTTGATGCAGCAACCAGGTTGATCCGCTCGACGGACGCTCTCGGACGTGTGACAGAGTACGGTTACGATGCACTGGGCCGAGTGATCCGCGTAACTTCCCCGAACGGTGCTGTCTCCACCGCAACCTATGATCCGCGTGGTCTCCGCACAAGCACCACTGATTCGCTCGGGCGAACCACACGATACGAATATGACTCAAAAGGCCGACTCTCTGCCGTTGTGGATGCGCTTGGGGGAAGACTCACCTATGGCTACGATGAAGCAAACCGACTGGTGGCTCAGACGGACGGAAACGGGCATCTCACTCGATTCGAGTACGACGGTCGAGGTTTACAGATTGCTGTGGTTCGACCTGGTGGGCAACGCACTGTGTTCGTTTATGACGCTGCAGGCCAGTTGATAGAAAGTACGAATGCAGCGAGTGAAACCGTTCGTATGACCTACGATCCTCGGGGTCGTTTGTCGAGCAAAGAACTTCCGGATGGCAGTATCACACGCTTGACCTACGATGCCTCTGGTCAGTTGGCGACCGTCAGCGACACCAACGGAATCACTCGTTATGAGTACGATTCTTTCCAACGTCTAACTCGCCGTACGGAACCAGACGGTCGCACCATCGAGTACAGTTATAATGCTAGAGGACAACGTGTCGGTGTCACGACCGCTGCGGGTACCACTATTTGGGGTTACGATAGTACTGGCAGACTTTCCACTGTTACTGATCCATCGGGTGGAGTTACTCGATACGGCTATGACACCCTGAATCGAGTGAATCAAACAACCAAACCAGATGGCACCACCGAAGCACGCACATACGACCTCCTGGGCAACGTTGTCCGGCTCCACACGACAACTTCAGGTGGCACAGTTTCTGACCTGCGATACAAGTACGATTCACTCGGAAAAGTCACCAGTCTTGATGATGTAGGCGTTTCCCAAACAACCTACGAATATGACGTGCTGGATCGGCTAGTCAGGGAAGTGAAGGCCCTTACCGGAGGCCCCATCTCATCCATCGAATATGCTTACGATGCCGTCGGCAATCGTATCCGGCTAACAACCTCTGCAGGCTCTACGCAATACACGTTCGATGCCAATGACTCTCTAGTTGCAGCCACTGGAGTTGGGGCGGCCGCTTTCACCTATGATGCAGCAGGTCGCTTGACACGTGTCGACGGCGGCTTAGGACAAACAAGCATCTACAGTTGGACTGCTGAAAATCGCCTCGCGTCGGCTAGTGTCACAACGACAGCAGGAACGACGGACGTCAGCTACCGATATGATGCTTCCGGTCTGATGGTCAGTCGTACTCAGAACGGCTCAGAAACCCGATTCCTTCTCGACACGCAGCGAACCTACGCTGAGATCGCGACCGAATCCGCAACTGATGGAACGCTCCTTGCTAGCTCAACCTATGGGCTAAACCGAATCTCTCGGACCACCCCCATCAATACAAGTTACTACCACGCCGATCGACTTGGGAGCACAGTATACATGACTGATGCCTCTGGTCTATCCGGAGCACGCTCGGTAATGACGGCTTATGGTACTGGCTCTGTATCCTCAACACAGCCGTTCCAATTCACGGGTGAATGGCGTGACTCAGTCACGGGGTTCGATAACCTTCGTGCCCGTCACTATGACCCCATCACTGGCCGTTTTATCAGCCCCGATCCGTTCCCTGGCTTTGCAGAATCGCCCATGAGCCGACACCGCTACCAATATGCCGATGCCAGCCCTACGAATGCAACCGACCCAAGCGGGATGTTCACATTGGTAGAACTTCAGACGAATCAACTTCTCAGAGCGATAATCGGGCTCGGTTTCGTACAGCAAGTGAGCGCAGCAGTGATTCGAGTCGGTGAGAACGTGAAGTGGGATGGCCCGTCCTACTTCTTTTCGGCAGGAATCGATACTGGCGGGCTGACTGTCTACGATTCTGAAAAGCTGAATACCACCTACACAAGGGTTTATAGTCTTGTGCTGGGGGAAACTGCTGGAGGGAATCTTGTAACGGCCGGGTTTGACAAACTCGTTAAGACATTACCTCCTTCTCCAGAACTTGTATTCGCGGGCATTTCAGCACAATTCCTCGGTGGCCTGAACCTCAGCGGAGACTTCACACGAGGCAATAGTACGATGGAGACTCCAAGATTGCTTGGTTCAGGTTACGCTGCTTGGGGGATGTTTACAGGAGCTTACCTCTCAGCTGGAGTCAACGCAAGTAGTGGTGTACTAGGTGCGGCAAACGCAGTTGGGACCAAAGGACTTGCAGGCAACAATGCAATTGGACTTACCTTGACTGCCCAAGGCTTTTCGTACGGCATCTCAATCCCCGATCTGACACTGAATTTAGTGGGTAGTTTATCTGCTCAACTCGTGATTGGTCTCTCGATGGCGATCCCAATCCCGAGTCTCGTGAACATGGTTGATGATCGGGACAAAAAGTAAACGTGGTCGCAGTGGTTGCCGAATTGGGGGAGTAGGATTTCGCCTTCCCCAAGCCGGGTTCGCTGAATTCCCCGAAGTTGGTAGCGGACTTGCGTGGCACGCCCATGTGATCGCGAGGTGATAAACCACCCACAGTTTCGCTGTGGGTACGCGGGCGTGAGATGGGGATGGGAGAGGATGAGCGAACTGTTGAGGGCGAGTTACTTTTTCGTGGATTGGTCGGCGAAGAGATCGGTGATGACTCGACGAAGAATCTGGCCAGTGGTCATGCCGCGGGATTGAGCGGCGGCTTCGAGAGCGGCGGCTTGCCAGCGAGGTAACAACAGCTGTAATTCGACAACTTCTTGATCCATTCGAGTTGGGTCGACAGAAGCGAGTGGTGGCATGAGCGGGATACATCCATCTTCTGCGAGCGTTTTCATGTCGGAAAAGCTGTAGCAGGTGAACTGAAGATAAAGGTTACCGCACTCATGAATCCGTCAGAATGCGTCGGCGAGGTTGTGCTGAAAACCTAAGCAATCCTCATGCCAGAGCACGGTTTTTTCAGCCATTTGGTCCAAATCGGTCGATTTCTCGACCATTTTGTAGGCTTCCCATCACTTCCGCCAGCATATTGTGCTGAAAGCTGATGCAGAAATTGCCTCAGTTGCTGGAAAATGTGGATGTGAAACGAACACCGCGCCCGCGCTGCGCGGTGGAACTTCAGAGAAACTGGGAAAAATGTTGACCTTGCTACAGAAATCGCGAGATTTTCGACGTATCTTTGACATGAACGTTTTGTTGCGTTGCCTGAATTTCCGTTTCCGTCTGTTTACAGCCGACTTTCGCGGAGACTGCTCACATGGCGAATCCCCAGTCTGGTTCGACCCCTCCCAATGAGCCTTCAAAGGGTAAGCCCTCTGATAGTGCTACTAACCTGATGAATACAACCCCTCCCCCAGTGAGACCCAGTTCGCTCTCCGATACCGATTGGCGGCGGGCGATCCCCGACCTGCCTCCTGTACCTGAGGCCAACGGAGTCCCTAGCTTCGCGGATAACGAGCTGGATCTTGGAGCGATCTTCTCCGAGGCCACTGAGATGGCTGGCCTCTCTGGGCCACCGTCCCTCACGCGACTCAACGAGTTGAGTGGCACAGATGCGATGTTCGAATCGTCATCGGATGGGACCGATATCGTCGATCTCGCTGACCTCAAGATTGCCCCGATCGATGATTCCGTGCAGCCTGCTCAGGGCTGGTACGACTCGGGAGTCAATCTGGGTCGACAGCCACCTGCAGCCCCAAATGCCTCGAAGCGTCCACCAGAGCCATCCGATGGCGGGTCGGACATCTTCTCAGGTGCGAGAAAGCCCCGCGATAGCTCCGATGTACTGCGGACCAGCGATAGTGCGGCTGGCGGATCGAACATTTTCGATGTCTCGGCCGCAGGCTCAAGCCGGTTTAGCAACCCGTTCGAAGGAACGGAAGAAGTCCGTGACGTTCCGAGTTATCGTCCGCCCGAGCCTTCGGGCAACATCATGGACGACTTCAATGCCATCTTTAACCAGCCCGCTCCGAGCGAGCTTTTCACCGATGACGATGCTAAGGGGCTGTCTGGGCACTTCGACGACGGTTCGGATGCTGTCAACAACCTGATGGATGAACTCCACCTCCCGTTTGGCGACGAAGATTCGGGTCTCAAGACGACTTCGAAATCGAACCCCAATTCGTCGATTGACTTCAACGAAACAGAAGCGGACTCGTTCAGCTCGAATCTATTCGACAACATCGAAGATGGAATGCCCGGCGCACTCGCCTCGGGCGTCGATCTGTTGAACCCCAACGGGAACGCGGCTCCTTACCGGAGCGGCAGACCTGCGGGTCAGGGTTCGAGCATTTTCACGCGGAACGACAAAGACAACTCGAAGATCGATATGGACGAGATCCCCTTGATGGGGTCCAGTGATGAAAAGACCGACGCGATGGATTTCACCGGTCCTGACAAAGACGGCAGCGCCAATGTCTTCCAAGGCGGCGGCGTGAGCGATGATGTCTTCGATCTCCCCAAGAGCCGGAGCCGTTTGGTTTCGTTGGGGTCCGGGTCGAACCAGTTCAGTGAAGAGCCAACGACTCCGGATGAGTGGTCGTTGGGCATGCCGACACCACATCGCAACCCACCCTCGGACACCGACAGTTCCCCGGACTTGAACGCCCTCGACGACGACATCCACTCGACCCAACGGATCGAAGGCCCTTCGTCAGGAATTTTCGACGTGGACTTTGCGAGCCAGGAAGAAGCACTCGCCCCACAAACGGATCGCCTTCCACCGACAGGTGGCAGCGCTCCACGGATCGTGCCAGCCCCAGCGCCGAAGGCTCTCAGCAAGATCAAGGAACCTGCAGCGCGGCGCACCGAGAAGCCGAGCAAGGTCAATCCCGCGGAAATGTCCAACTCCTGGCTCACCGAGCCAGAAGGCAAAAAGGAATCCCCCAAGAAGTCCGGCAAGCTCGGCTGGATTGGTGGCACGGCGATCGGCCTGCTCCTCGGGATCGGTGGCACGAGCGGCGCCTACTTCGCTGGCTTGCTGCCATCGAGCGGCAACAGCATGAAGTCTCTCGTCGATACCACGAAGCCGGTCGACAAACCACTGAGTACTGACCTCACTGATGCGATGCGGTTCTTGTCTCTCGGTGAACCGGACCGCGCACTCCCCGCTCTTGAAGCCGCTGGCGAAGGCGCCCCACCGCTCGTTCTTGCTGAACGTGGCAAAGCCCGCTGGCTTGTGCGAATCCGCCAGTTCGCGACAACGGGGAAACCCTTCGATCCCAAAGACCCTGCGATGATGGAAGCCATCGGGAATTTGGAACTGATTTTGTCGAGTGCCGACCAGCTCAAAACGCCCTCCGAACGGCGTGCGCTCATCGACTCTGCGCTCCGCTTAGGTCTCACCAAAGAAATGGCCGGCGACAATGTGGGAGCGTTGAAGCATTACCTGGACTGTGCCGAAAAGATCCCTGACGGCAAAGCAGTGTTCACGACGGCCGCCAACCGCATCAAAGCGATGCAAGCCAACTCGAACCCCACTGCCATGAACCCACGCCAAGCCGAAGACTTGGCTCAGGTGCTGGTCGTGGCGCTTGTCATGATTCAAGCCGAAGAAGTGGCTGTCGAGGGAGTCGATGCGGAAGCCGGCACGATCTTCTGGGATGCGGTCAACTTGGCCACGTCGCACAAATACCCTGAAGCCATGGCCACACTGGCCAAAGCTCGCAAGGCCCACGACCAACGCCGGCTTGCTCTCGCAGGCCGCGGGTTGAACCCGAACAGCGACCCTCTCGAACAGATCTTCCTGCGTTGCTGTGATGATTTGCAATCGTACTGGAAACTGAAGGAAGAGGTTCACAAGCACCCCGTCGCGGGGCCGATCTACGTCAAGTCAGGTTTGGAAGCGGGTTTGAAGGCCCTCGCCGGCACAGGCTCGGTAACGGTGACGCCAACACCGATGACGAACCCGAATCCTTCGTCGCCCGATCCGAAGCTCGTCGCCGATTTGCGCAACGCTCGCACCGAACTTGGGGCCAAGATTCGTGAACTGGACTCACTGAAAGAATCGACCGCGAACCGCGAAAAGGATTACGTCACGAAGATCGCGCAGTTCGAAAAGCAGATCACTACGGCGACCAACGATGCCAAGCTCGCCAAGGAAAGCCAAGACGCTGCCACCAAGGAACTGGTGCTGGCCAAGATGTCGCTCGAAGACAAGGCGAAAGAAGTGACGACCGCGGGTGACAAACTCCGTGCCGCGCAAGTCGAAGCCAAGAATGCCAACGATGTGGTGAACAACGTCGTCGCGGGGCTGCGAGCCAACAAGCTCGTCGGCGAAAAAGACGACACGGCGACAGTGCTGAAGAACCTGCCCGAAGTTCTCAAAACCCTTGCGACCAGCGCCGAGAGCACCGACGCCAAGCGGGCCGCCGAAGCTCTGACCAAGGCCAGGACCGACCTCGACAAAGCCATGCTTTCCGTCAAAACGGCGAACGAGAATGCCTCGAAGGCGGAAGAGTCGTTGAAGACCGCCATGATCGAGACGGAGAAGAAGATCGCGAGCGTGAAAGCGGATGCGGAGAAGCAGATCGCCACCGTGCAGACGGAAAGCATGACGCAGATTCGCAAGGCCCAAGCCGAAACCCAAAGCCTCAAAGACAGCCTCGCTGCCGAGCGCAAAAAAGCCGCCGAGGAAGCCACCAAGCTCGTGCAGAAGCAAATCGACGAGATGAAATCCGGCTACGAAACCAAGATCGCGACACTCGCCAACGACATCACCAAGATGACCGAAGAGCATCGCCGCCAGATCAGCAACGCTCGCCAGGGGATCGCCGTCCCGCTGACGTCGGCAGAGTTGATCGCCAAGGAGCAAGCGGGTCGGCACTTTGACGAAGCCGTCGATCTCTACTTCACCAGCCGTCACGCCGAAGCCGAAGTGCTGCTGACGAAAGCGACGGCCCAAGACGCTAATGACGCCCGTTATTGGTACTACCTGGGCCTCGTCCGCTTGGCCCAAGGGAAACCGAGTGCCGTCGATGCCTTCCAGAAAGGTGCCGAGAACGAAGGCCGCAACAGCCCAAGTTTCCAAGACATTAACACCGCCCTGGAACGCATCCAAGGCCCCGCCCGCCGCACTCTTGCGAGCTACCGCCCGTAGGAATTCCCAGACAGTCCTTGACAGTCTTGGCG
This sequence comes from Fimbriiglobus sp., assembly GCA_051659845.1. GTDB lineage: Bacteria > Planctomycetota > Planctomycetia > Gemmatales > Gemmataceae > Fimbriiglobus. The sequence goes on from JBOFPH010000026.1 coordinate 65,085, forward strand.
CCTCTACAACGAAAAAAGCCACCGGTGAACCCGGTGGCTTTTGTGTTCGAATCAGGCAATTTACTCGTCGTCTTTCTTGCTGCGGAGGAAGATCATCACGCCAACGAGGGCCAGAAGGAGAACTGCCATACCAATCATGACCGGCCAACTGCTGAACATTTCCATGATTCGACCCACCTTTCGGAGAACGGGAATACCCTGTGAGAAAGTCGCTAGGGATGGTCCGCGTGAGGGCGAAGTCCCGAGTTAGAAGGATTTCTAGGTACGGTTGGTGCATCCCGCAAGCCTTGCCATGCGAAAAATTTGCAACATTTCCCATGTCCCGTCGCGCACCCCGGAACTTGGGCGCTCTTTGCTAACGGATTGACACACAGCCCGTTCTGAAGAATGATGGCTTGGGGTGAAAGTGGCATCACGTGGACTTTTCGGAATAACCCACGTGGCTTGCCGCACAGTTCGGCCATCACCTTTGTTTTTCGTTGACAGCGTAAACCCACGATTTACACTCGACTAGACACATACGATCCACACCAAAGAGGGCATCATGGCGGCAAAACCACAAGGGGAGTCTAAGGCTCCGATCATCATCGCCCTAGCATTCTTCGTGCTGACCACCCTGACACTTGGTGTCCTCTTCTACATGGGCCTGGACGCCCAAGCGAACGCCAAGGCAGATGCCAAGAAAGCGAACGATGAGGCGACGCTGAAAAACAAGTCATTTGAAATCGAGCAAGGGAAAGTCCTCATGTACCGAGAGGCACTCGGCATCAACACCCCAGACCAGACTTCCGATTTGAAAGCGACCAAGCACAAAGACGAGGTGCAGAAGGAACAAAAGAAGCTGATGCAGGAACTCAGCGACCGGATCGCCGGGACCCCAACGACCCCAAGCATCGTTGCCGAAGCTCAGCGGGAGATTCCCGGGACGAAGTTCGATGTCAAAATGGCCGACGTGATGGTGTGGGAATGGCAAGACGGTACCGACATGAAAGAAGGGCCGAAGAAGGGTTTGTTCGCGGTCGTCGTGAACGCCTATGCCAAGCAACTGCTCGCCTCGCAGAAACAAGCCGCTGCTGAGAAGAATGCCAAAGACGCTGCCGATAGTTACCAGAAACTCAACGCTGAATACACGACGGCTGTGCAGACCCTGAAGAATGCTGCCGCGGCCTTCCCGAAGCAAGTCTCGGAAGAAGCCGCCAAGGAAAAAGCCAAAGTCGATGCCTACATCAAAAAGTTTGACGCACAGACCGACGACTTCCAGAAGACACTCGCTGAGAAATCCACTGCCTTCGAGACTGAGAAGATCAAGGCCGAACAACTTGAGAAGGCTAAGAAGAGTTTTGAAGAACGCGCCAAAGCAGCAGAAACCAAACTCGCCAATCGCCAAGATCCGTTTGAGTTCGAAAAGCACCACGGGCGCATCACCGCTCGTAAAGGCAACGTGGTCTACATCGACCTTGGCTCCGCAGACCGCGTCCGGGCTGGCCTGACCTTCACCGTGCAGCCTTCCGATACCCCAGAGCGTGGGATCGATAGCCGCAAAGAAAGCCGCAAGAACTCGGACGGCAAGCTGGAAGTCACCATTCGCACCAAAGGGACGATCGAAGTGACAGAAGTCCTCGGCGATCACCTTTCGCAAGGCCGCGTCTCGGGCGAAACGGACCCTATCCGTGAGAGCCTGATGGTTGGCGACACCCTGTACAACGCTGCCTGGCGGAAAGGCTCCTCAGAGCGTGTGGCCCTCTTTGGTGTCTTCGACACCGACGCAGATGGCAGCGACGACACCAAAGCCCTCGTCCGTGAGCTGACCAAAATGGGGATCATCGTGGATGCCTACTACGACATCGACCAGAAGAAGTGGATCGGCAACATCACCGGGCTGACGAACTTCGTCATCGAAGGTTACTACCCCACCACGACGGTCGCTGATCCACTCGGTGCTGCGAAGTCCGCGATCTCGAGCAACTTGGATGCCGCAAGGGTCGTAGCTCAGGAGAAGGGGATCAAGATCATCAAAGCTCGTGACTTCCTCCCACGCATCGGTTACCGCATGAACCTCAACGTGACCCCAGACACCATCAACCGAGCCTTCAACAAGTATCTCCAAGTCACGGAAGCCCCACCAATGGGCGAAGCTCCGAAGAACTAACATCATCACCCAACAAACGCAATCGCCTCTCGGTTTCGAGAGGCGATTGCGTTTTGGAATCTCGGTAGGATCAGCTAAACTCGCCACGAAGGTAGGCTTGGGTCGACTCTTCACGAGGGGATTCAAACAGTTCGCCCGTGGGACGATACTCGACCAAGTAACCCGTCCGGCCACCTTGGGTCGTGTCGATGTACAGGAAGCCGGTGTGGTCCGCGACTCGTTTGGCCTGTTGCAGGTTGTGAGTCACGATGGCGATGGTGTACTGCTTCTTCAACTCCGTCATCAACTCTTCGATCTTGCGTGTGGCAATCGGGTCGAGGGCCGAGCAAGGTTCATCCATCAGTAACACGTCTGGCTTCGTGGCCACGGCGCGGGCGATACACAGGCGCTGTTGTTGGCCACCGGAAAGGGCCAAGCCACTGGTCTTGAGCTTATCCTTGACTTCATCCCACAGAGCCGCGGACCGCAGAGCTTCTTCGACCCGCTCGGCCATGTTGCCGCGATAGCCGTTGAGCTTCAGGCCGTAAGCGACATTGTTCCAAATCGACATGGCAAATGGGTTCGGTTGTTGGAAGACCATGCCGATGAACCGTCGAACGGAAACAGGGTCGATGTGCGGTTCGTAAATGTCCGCGCCGCGGAAACGGATTTGCCCTTCGAAGCGAAAGCCACGCACGAAGTCGTTCATGCGATTCAAGCAGCGGAGTACCGTGCTCTTGCCGCAGCCCGAAGGACCGATGAGGGCCGTGATCGTCCCTTTGAGGATCGGCAACCGGACATCACGGACCGCAAAGTAGTCCCCGTAGAAGAGCCGTTTGAGTTCGCAATCGATGACGTTGGTCGAAGTCGTGTTGGACTCGGACATCGGACTTTCTCCGGTTAGGAGGTTCGTTTTCGAGAGAAGAGTTGCCCGAGCAAGTTCAGCCCCAGGACAAGCATCACCAGCATGAGCGCCGCAGACCAGGCCATGTTCACCTGGTGCTCGTGCGGGGAACTGGAGAACTTGAAGATCAAGACCGCGAGGGAAGCCGTGCGGTCGTTGAGGTTCAGTTCACCTTGTTCGTAAATCCAGCCGTTGCTGAAGAGAGCGGTCAGAAGGAGTGGTGCCGTTTCACCACAGGCCCGAGCCACAGCCAGCATCACCCCAGTCAAGATGCTCGGGAGCGCGGTCGGCAGGATCACGGTTCGCACGACTTGAGTTTGGGTCGCTCCCATGCCGATGGCCGCGTCTTTCATTTTCACCGGCACCATCCGCATCGCTTCTTCGGCGGTCAGCATGACGGTCGGGACCATGAGGATGGCGAGCGCCACGCCCCCGGCCCACGGCGAGAAGGTGCCAAGCAACATCACGACAGCCCCATAGGCGAAGACGCCCGCGAGCACGGAGGGGAAGCCAGTCATGAGTTTCACGAAGAAGCGGGTGAGTTGGGCGAGCCGGGAGTTGGGCGAGATTTCGGCGAGGTAACAGGCTCCAAGGATGCCCGTGGGGACACTGATCAGCGAGGCAACCGTCACCATGAACAGCGTGCCCACGAGGGCATTGCCGAAGCCGCCGCCGACTTTTTGCAAGGCCGTCGGTGGGGTGCTCGTGAAGGCATCCCAGTTCAGCCCCGCGGCTCCACGGCTGATCAACATGGACAGCACCGCAAAGAGTGGAATCAGGGCTAACAACGTCAACACCGTCACGAGCGCGTTAAGTAGGGCATTCGAAAGCGTCCGCTTTCGGAACAAGGAGTAGCGGAGTTCGTTGGGGTCGGTGGGGGTTTCGGTCATTTGACACCTGCTTTGCTGCGTGTCCAGGAGAGGACGAAGTTCCCGAGCGTGTTGACGCTCAGGGTGATGGCAAAGAGTGCCAAGGCCGCGTACATCAAGACGCCGATCTCGCGCTGGTTGGCTTCGGGGAAGTTGTTGGCGAGCAGTGCGGCGAGCGTGTTTGCGGGGGAAAGCAAGGACCAGGAAATGACGTTGGCGTTACCCACGAGCATGGCCAGTGCCATCGTCTCCCCGAGTGCCCGGCCAAAGGCCAAGATCACGCCACCCACGACACCCGGAGCACTCATCGGCAACACGACCGTTCGCAAGGTCTGCCAGCGTGTGGCCCCCATGCCATAGGAGGCTTCTTTGATTCGTGGCGGTACGAGAAGCAGAGCATCCCGTGCGATGGCGGTGATTGTTGGTAGCACCATGATGGCCAAGACGAATGATGCAGGCAGGACTGATGGCCCCGCCAACTCCAAGCCCAGATGAGCCAAGAGTGCCCGCAGATTCGGGATGACGATGAAGATGCCCCAGAGGCCATAAACCACACTGGGGATGGCAGCAAGAAGCTCGATGGTCGTCTTGAGGCCATATTCGAAGCGGTCAGGCCACTTGATGAGCCAGGCCACTTTGCCTAGCCCAACTCGGCTCAACAGACTCAACAGAGCCAAACTCAGGAATCGTTCACTCAGAAAGATCGCTGCCGAGACGCCGAAGATCGTGGCGATGGTGAGTGCAATGAGTGAGGTGTAAACCGTACCCCAGATGTGGGGGCGAATGCCGTAGACCTCGGCATTGGGATCCCAGACCTGCCCCGTGAGGACATCTGCACCATCCTTTTGGATGGCCGGCAGAGCGCGGAACGTGATCGTGCCGAGGATCAGCACGACCGAAAGGATCAGCCCCACGGAGACCGCTTTCGTCAGCAGACGAAAGCCGATATCGGAGGATTTCTCCCAGCTCGTGGGCGGCCGGGAGATCGAAGGCGAAGGTTCAGAAGCGTTCACAGTGGTCATCCAGGTGACGAGAACCTAGTTCCCAATCTTGTCCGCAGCGAGTTTGACTTTTTCGACCACCGAAGCAGGAAGCGGGATGTATCCCAGTTCTTCGCTCTTGGCCTGGCCCTTGTCGAGACAGTACTTAATGACTTGCTTCAGGGTCTCGGCCTTCTTGGCATCGTCGTACTTTTTGTAGCAGATGAGCCAAGTGTATGTGACGATCGGGTACGAGTCTTTGCCAGCCGGGTCAGGGATCCAGGCGATCAAATCTTCTGGCATCGTCGCAGAGGCGAGGGCCGCCGCACCGGAAGCCGTTGAGGGCACTACGAAAGAGCCTTCTTTGTTTTGCAGGGTGGCCATGACCAAGCCAGTCGTCTTGGCGTAGCCATACTCGACGTAACCGATGCTCCCTGGGGTCGTCTTCACGCTATTGGCAATGCCTTCGTTGCCCTTGGACTTCGTGCCCACAGGCCAGTTCGGGGCTTTGTTGGTGCCAGGGGATTTTGCGAAAGTTGGGCTGATGGCCGAGAGGTGCTGACTGAAGACATAGCTGGTGCCTGAGCTATCGGCCCGAACCACCACGTTAATGGGTTTCGCTGGCAACTTGACACCAGGGTTCGAGGCCGCGATGGCGGCGTCATCCCAGTTCTTGATCTCGCCGAGGAAGATCTTGGCGTAAGCGTCTCGGGTGAGTTTGAGTTCGGTGACCCCTTCGAGGTTGAAGACGAGCACAATCTTGCCCGCCGTCATCGGTAGCAGAATCACGCCACGATCAACTTTGGCCATCTCTTCGGCTGTCATCGCGGCATCGCTCGCCCCGAAATCGACCGTCTTGTCGATCACGGCTTTGATCCCAGCCCCGCTACCGGTCGATTGGTAATCGACGGTCACGTTCTTGCTTTCGGTTTTGTAGTCCTTGAACCACTGATCGTAGATGATGGCGGGGAAGCTGGCCCCAGCCCCCTGGAGCTTGACTGGCGGATTGGCGGTGTTACCCGATCCGCAACCCATGATTAAGGTGAGGCCCAAGAGAACGACAGCAGTCAGACGCATACAGTGACCTACCCAAAACACGGAACTGGAGTGACATTGTTAAGGCCCCCCCCTGCGGAGGCCAAGCACGACGCCGATTCTTAGCTGAACCTTCAATATATCTACACAATCACCACCCAGCAATAAAACCCACGAGCAGAGACGCGACCGCCAGGAAGCGCTCAGGCACCTCTACAAGCACTCCCTCGCGGTCGTGCCTCTTTAAGTCCCACAAGCAGAGACGCGACAGCCAGGGAGCGTTCGGGCTGGCACCTCAACAAGCACTCCCTTGCGGTCGTGCCTCTTTAAGTCCCACAAGCACAGACGCGACCGCCAGGGAACGTTCGGGCTGGCACCACTGTAAGCACTCCCTCGCGGTCGTGCCTCTTTAAGTCGATGCATCCCTCACCTCCGGTCGCCGGTGATGAGGCGGGCGGAGCGGTTGCGGGTGATGTAGTTCCAGAACCACTGGAACATCACCAGGATGCGGTTCGAGAATTGCGCGAGATAGAGCACGTGGATGAAGAGCCAGGCCATCCAGGCGAGGAAGCCAGTGAGCTTGAGCCAGCCGGTGTCGGCGACGGCGCGTTTGCGGCCAATCGTGGCCATCGAGCCTTTGTCCCAGTAGCTGAATGGCCCACGCGGGCTTTCGCCTTTCAGTCGGCGATGGATGACGTCGGCCACGTACGCTCCCTGCTGCATGGCGACAGGGGCGACGCCGGGGAGCGGCTTGCCGTTGGTGCCCGGTTGGCTGGCCATGTCCCCGATGACGAAGATGTCCGGGCGGCCGGTCAGGGTGCAGTCGGGCTGGATGCTGACGTGCCCAGCGCGGCCAAGCGTGACCGTGTTGTTCAGCCCTTCAGCCAGCATCTTGCCCAACGGCGAGGCCTTCACGCCTGCAGCCCAGACGACGTTATGCGTCTCGATCGTGCGGCTAATCTTGGTGGTGTCGGTGGTGATCGTCACACGGTCGGCGGTGATCTCCGTCACATGGGCATCGAGTTGCACTTCGACACCGAGATCGGCCAAGGCTTTCAAGGCGTATGCCGAGAGCTTCTCGTGGAACGCCCCCAAGACTCGTGTCTGGCCTTCGATCAGGATCACTTTGGCCTGCGCGGGGTCGATGGAGCGGAAGTCTCGTCGCATGGTCACACGGGCCAACTCGGAGATGGCCCCGGCCATCTCGACACCCGTCGGCCCACCGCCAACGACGACAAAGGTGAGCAGCTTCGCACGCAAATTGAGATCCGTGGTCCGCTCGGCCTCTTCGAAGGCGGTGAGGATGCGTCGGCGAATCTCGGTCGCATCCTCGATGGTCTTGAGACCCGGGGCATGCTCCTCCCACTCCGAATGGCCGAAGTAGTGGTGCGTGGCTCCCGCTGCAACCACGAGTGTGTCAAAGGGAACCGACTCGCCCGAAGCCAAGCGAACCGTCTTCGCTGTGAGGTCAAACCCCGTGACCTCAGCGAGCAACGTGCGGACATTCTTCTGATGGGCAAACGCCGAGCGTAGTGGGGCTGCGATGTTCGCGGGTGAGAGGCCACCCGTCGCGACTTGGTAAAGAAGAGGTTGGAAGAGGTGAAAGTTCCGGCGATCGATGAGCGTCACTTCGACTGGAGACCGACGCAAGCCTCGCGCACAGTAAAGCCCCGCGAAGCCGCCACCAATCACCACAATCCGATGTGCCATGAACCTCTCCTAAAGCCAGGAACAACGATTTACTACGGGGTTGTTCCTTGAGAAAGAAAGCAAGCTACTCAGGAACAACACAAGGCGTATCGTCTATCCCAGAGCCTCATCAGCCGAGGGAACACTCCATGCGCCTCCCCACCACATGACCGCAAGAGTGACCAAGTGGAAAACGGCGATCACTACATTACTCACCACGACTGGGTTTGCGAGCGTGCCGACGGTCATTGGTGATATCATTTTATAGACGACCTGAAGAGCCAATACGGTTGCTACTGCCGCAGGTGTGGGCCGCAATAGCAAGACCAATGATGCGACGCCTATCGTGATGTACACCGAAAGTAAAATCCGGCGGGCTGGCGAGTCTTGGCCGTATGCAGTCACGGCCCATGCCGCATTTCCAATTAAACCACCGCATACTGGCACCAAGACAACCACGTTCAGCAACAAAGAAATGATCATCATCAGCCGCAAAGTACACCTTCCTCGAACGCTCAACACTTCAAGGGAATCGATCATTGGCGATTCCCAAGCTTTTTTATTCACGTCGCTGAGAAGAACCATTTACGGCTGGGGGAGTTCCTTGGCGAGTTCGAGCAGGCGGTTCTTGAGGTCGGCGAGGGATTGAGCGATTTCTGGAGTCTGGTCGGCGGCGTATTTTTCGTTGGCTTCTTTCTCACGGGTCAGGTTGGCTCCATCGAGCGAGACCCCAGCGAAGAGACCTCGGCTACGGGAGTAGGAGTAAATCTCAGAATCGAGCTTCAAGTCCGTGGCGGCGATCGCCTGCCGGCCGACTGGCCCTGCGGCAACACCCGCATCGACGCCGAGGGTCAGTTTGCCTTTGCCGGTCAAGGCCTTCTCCAGAGATTCGACTTTGTGAAACACCAAGAGCACATCGGAGGCCTGTACCCCAGCTTGGAAGCCGATACTTGCACCACGGATGTTGACGAAGGTCGGCTCGCCCCAATTCCCCTTCTCATCCTTTACGAGTGCCACACCATGCCCGACACGGCCCCCGATGACGAAGCCACCTTTGTAGAGGTTGGGGACAATCACCACGGCTTTTGCATCTGTCATCAGCTTGGTGGGAATGCCTTTGGATTTGAGCTTGTCGAGTTCATCAAGGACCACTTTCGCGCGATCCAGGGTCACTTTGGGAGTCGGCGGGTCCGCGAGGACGACGCACATGCTCAGAATCACGGTCACCAGACTGGCTAAGAACTTGGTCATCTCGAATCCTCTGCAGTGATGCCGCAACCTCACGGCTCTTTTCAGGCTAACGGAACTCCCCCGACCATGCAAGCAAGGTTGTGAAATCAGTGAGCTTGAAAAGTGAGACGGCATCCTCGCGCTTCGTAACCTGAAGATAGCGGGATAAAACCGGGCCCATCGGAACCCTTTGCCGGAGACTCTGCATGACCTTGATGCGTTTCGGATGGTTTCTGCTTACTTTAGCGATGCTCGGTTGTGGTGGGCCAAACGGACCAGCGACGACGAACACCCTGAGTTCGACGATGCCAAAACTCGCGGATCGTGTCGAGTTTTTGGAACGCTACGTGACCTTTCGCCGTGGCTATGATGACCTCCATTTCCACATCGCTTACCAGAATAACATCAGTGGCGTGCCAGGGCCTTCGGATTGGGATGTGCGTTTGATGGCGACCGTACCGGCGGCGGAGTTAGACTCCTGGGTCCCCGAAGGTGTTGTGGCTTCGGCGACCGCAGATACTGTTTGGCTGAGGAGCGTCCCTGGATCGTTGTCCGCCTCCGGAATCCGCGAATGGTACACCAGCGCACGGCTGATCGTCGGCATCGATCGCGAGCGTCGGCTGGTCGTCTACCGACGCTGGTCGAATTGAATCACCCGAGCAGGCTGCGTTGCCAGGCGATTTGGTGGGTGAGGCCCTCTTCAAGGCCGGTGGTCGGTTTCCAGCCCAGGTGGCGGAAGAGCTTGGTGACGTCCGCACCGGTGGCGAGTTGGTCGCCTTTGCGGTTCGGCTTGCGTTCGATGATCGCCGTCTGGCCGGTGAGGCGTTCGATCTTGCGGATCACGTCGATGATGGTCGTCAACTCCCCGCCGCCGAGGTTGTAGACCTCGCCCGGCATCGCTTCAAAGCCGACGAGTTGCGTGGCAGCAATGCAATCGGAGATGTATGTGTTGCCTCGCACTTGGAGGCCGTCGCCGGTCAGTTGAATCGGTTGGCCACGAAGGACCGAGTTGATGAAGAGGTGGTAGCCCATGTCAGGCCGTTGGCGTGGACCGTAGACGCTGAAGAACCGCACCACCACCGTGGGTACTGCGAACTCGTCGAGGTAAACCCGTGCCAGTTGTTCGCCCGCGAGTTTCGTGACACCGTAAGGCGAACCGGCCCGGGTGGGCAGGCTCTCGTCGCCCGAGGCATATTTCCCGTAGACGCTGGAGGTACTGGCATAAACGAATTTCTTGAGGCTCGACCGGCCTTTCAGGGCTTCGAGGAGACGTTGCGTGGCTGTGAGGTTGTGGCGGTTGTAGAGGTCGAAGTCGGTCCAGCTTTTGACTAGCCCAGGGTATGCGGCGAGGTGAAAAACGATCTCCGCGCCGTCGACGGCTTTCGCCAGGTCATCCGTGCTGATGTCCAGTTCGTGGAAGGTGAAGTTCGGGTGCTGGCGAATCGCGTTCATGTTCGATTCTTTGGTGGCCCGTGCATAGTAGGCCGTGAAGCAGTCCAAACCGACGACTTGGTGTCCTTCGGCCAGGAGCTTTTCGCTCAAGCTCGAACCGATAAACCCCGCACAACCTGTCACGACAACCTGCATGATGATTCCTCAATGGTCTGGAAAGTGTAGCACCGAACCGAAACTCTCGCCAATCCACCTTCATCGGGATTTCCATCTGGCACCCATCGCTTGGGCCAGTTTCGCTTTCCTTGGTAGAACTTAGGCTCATAAATTGACTAAGACTTTTACTGGGACTTTAGGTGTGGTCGTTGAAGGAGTGAACTATTCTTACCATCCGAGAAGCGTTACCTGAGCATATGCCTCAACTCGTGGAGTTGTTGGGGATTCTGTTTCGACAGGAATCGGAGTTCGTTCCCGATGCGGCCAAGCAAAAGGCAGGCCTGGAAATGATCCTGGGCCACCCGGAGGCGGGGGCGATTTTGGTGGGACTGGACGACGAACGGGTGGTCGGGCTGGTGAACTTGCTCTTCGTCCCCTCGACGGCCCTGGGGGGGCGTGTGGCACTCTTGGAAGATATGGTCGTGCGTCCCGAAGCGAGAAGCAGCGGTGTGGGAGCGATGCTTCTGGAAGCTGCCCTCGCCACGGCAAAAAGCCGGGACTGCTTGCGGATTACGCTCCTTACAGACGCTAGCAACACAGCGGCTCAACGTTTCTACAGCCGAGCCGGTTTCGTCCCTTCGACGATGATCCCTTTGCGGCTCTTGCTCACCTAACATTCCACTGTGAATCGGGGTTATCGCGAGGCTTTTGATGGTCATCTCAGCAGCGAAACCCCGCATCCTCAGACAAGCCGACACGCCAGGCGAGCCGTTTGTAGGGTGGACATCATCGACTTCTTCAAAACGAGAAATTTTCGCTTGTAGACTTTCCTTCCCAAATTCACTAACTCTTCTCCACAACGATCCAGTGTTACTCTCTCATTCCATTCTGGATTAGCAGCGATAACTCCAAATCAGGAGTGGTCGGTCCTTTTTCTCTTTTCCTCCGAAAGCAACCTCCATCTCACCAGGATGGAGGAACAAAACCAAACGCTGAAATTTACTATCTCTTAATATTTGTCCATTTGGAGAACATGTGATCGCCTACCTATTCCCCATGAAGCTGAGCCGAATGAGCCTCGCCCTTCGAACACTGGCTTTTCTGATAGCGCTGATAGCTGCCCCTGCCGCACAGGGGCAAACTGTCGCGTGGACCGATACGGGTGCAGCTACCGCATGGTACACCGCGACGAACTGGACCCCCAATACCTCGTCCGCCGCCTGGCTGACAACCAACGTCGCACAGTTCAACAATACCGGCACGGCTACCACTGCAGGCATCAACATGGGGACGAGTTCCCTTTCGATCGGCGCGATCGAAGTCAGTTCATTGCGAACCCGAGCGCTCACTATCGGTAACAGCTCGACGACAACTGGAACCCTGACGTTACATGGCACCACGGTCGACAGCATCAACAACGTCATTCTGAGAAACGCCAGTGGTTCCCTGTTGACACTGCAGAATAACGAAACTGGTTCCGGGAAAACCATGAACATCGTCTTGGCGAACACGACGACCAATGTCGTCTTGCTCGAAGGTGCTGGTGGCATCGCGATCAGCAGCAATATCTCAGGTGCCGGTCGATCGCTCACCGTGCAAGGAGGTGGTTCAGGCACGCTGGTTCTTTCTGGCGCGAACACCTATGACGGTGGGACCACCATCAGTGCGGGCGCAGTCCGTTTCGACACCCGCGCGTCGATGCCCGCTACGGGCAACGTCTCCGTCATCGGTGGCACCCTCGGCGTCACTGTCGCAAGTACCGGGACCACCTGGGGTGGCGGCACGGGCAACGCGGGGATCGCGGGGTTGACTAACGGACTTGGCGGTCAAGCGGGCAGCACCGTGTCCTTCACCGGCAACTCCAATCTGCTCCTCAACGTGACGGGGGCTACGACCGAGAGCAATGTCATCTCCAACGGAGGTGCGACGAATCTCTCACTCACCAAGCAAGGTACCGCCACCCTCACCCTCTCCGGGAATAACACCTACACGGGCGGCACGACTCTGACGGCCGGCACGCTCGCGATCAACAGCGCGACGGCCATCGGCACGGGTGCGTTCAATATCGCCGGTGGCACCCTCGACAATTCCAGCAGCGGAGCCATTACGCTCAGCACGAATAACGCTACCAACATCAATGGCAACTTCACCTTCACCGGCACACAGGCCTTGAATTTGGGAACCGGGGCCGCCACACTGACGGGCAATCGCACGATTACCGTTACCGGAAACATTCTCACCTTGGGCGGCGGCATTGGCCAAGACGTCGCTGGGCGGTCATTGACGAAAGCAGGCGGCGGAAGATTGCAACTCACAGGCGCGAGCACCTACACCGGCGCCACCTCAATTACAGCTGGCACGATTGAGTTGGGCAACGGTGGAACCACTGGTTCGCTCAACACCGCGAGTGCCATCAGTATTGCAACTGGGGGCTTGCTCCGCATTACTCAAAGTGACACAGTGACGCAAGGGACTGATTTCAGCGGTTCAGCCATCACAGGTGCAGGTGGTATTACTCAATCAGGTACTGGCACGACGATCTTGAACGCGCTCAACACCTACACGGGCACGACTTCGGTAACTCGCGGCACGCTCACCCTTTCCGGCGGTAATGCTACCTCCGGAAATATTTGGGTTTCAAACGACCCGTCGAACTTCGATTCGACACTGAACATCACCGGCGGGACTTACAACGTAACGGGGGCCAACGTCTTTCGCCTCGGCCAAACCAACACCGCGCCCGTCACGGCGACCGTGAACCACTCGGCTGGCAACGTAAGTTTCAGCAGCAACGCGAGTGCGATGCTGCTGATTGGTTCCACTTCCGGTACCACTCCTCCGGCGACAACTGGCATCTACAACCTTAGCGGTGGTTCGATCTCGATCATTCCCGCAACGGGCGAGTTCGGCATTATGATGGGCGTGAATACCAACGCCACCGGGACGTTCAACCTGAGCGGCACGGGGGTGTTGAATATGACCAACACCTCCCGTGGCGACTCGCTCGGCGACGGCAAATTGCTCCTCGGTCGTGTGGATTCCGCCTCAACCACCGTGACATCCAACTTCAACCAGACGGGTGGCACGGCGAATGTCGGTATACTCTCAATCGGTGGGAATGCCGCAGCAGGCGTGACCACAGGAACGCAAACCCTGAACCTAACCGGCGGTACATTCTCAGCCAACGTGATCTCTCGCCTCGCTGCGGGTAACAACAACGTCTCCATCATCAACATCGGTGGCACGGCCGATGTGACGTTGCCAGCCTTCCCAACGGCTCGTGGAACAGACGCGACCGCGACCATCAACTTCGATGGTGGCGTTCTGCGAAACCTCGTGGCCAGCCCAACGTTCATGGGTGGCTTAACGAACGCGAACATCCTCACGGGTGGAGCGAAGTTCAACACGGGTAACGGTAACGCAACTATTACCCAAGTTTTGGCCGGCAGTGGAGCTGGCGGGCTGACCAAAGAAGGGGCCAATACGCTGACTTTGAGCGGTGCCAACACCTACACCGGCCCAACCAACGTCAACGGTGGTACTCTTGCATTGGCGGCAACGGGCAGTTTGGCCAACTCGTCGGCGATCATCCTGAACGGCACGAGTACTTATGACGTCTCGGCAGTTTCCGCTTACGCCCTTTCTGGAACGCAAACTATCCGCGGAACGGGGACCGTGATCGGGAGCCTGACAGTTGCCAACGGCACGACGATCCGCGGTGGTACCACCGCCACACCGAATGGAACTCTGAATACGGCTGCCGTCACGATCATTGGCGGGCCGACGACGACTGGTGCAACCTTCGCCGTCGATCTGAACAACAACCCCAACCCAGACATCACGGTGGGTTCCAATAGCCGCATCGCAGCCGGAGCCAACGCCTTCAACTTCGATGTGACGAGCGGAAAATTCAACATCAATCTGCTCAACGACTCGAGCCTGACTCACGGCACCAGCTACACCATTGTCTTGGCCACGGGTACGAACTTCCAGAGGAACGGCGCCGGTTCGCCGATCTTCACCTCAGCTGACTTCAACCTTACGGGGTCGTGGGCGGCTTATACTGGCTTGAACCTCTTCGAGGACACGGTGAACAATCGGCTGAATCTCTCCTTCACCCCAGTCCCTGAGCCAGGGTCGATCTTGGCGGTCGGTTTCATGGGAGCCTTCGCGTTCGCTCGTTACCGTCGGAAAAATCGCCTGCAGGCCTGAGTTCATTCTTGTCCTGAGATTCTGAAACCTCGCCTGCGATTCTGTCGCGGGTGAACTCACTGATTCACCCCAAATCCGTCGAGATGGCTATCTCAGGTTCACTCGAGCTATTATGACGGAACGGATCACTCTGGATTCCGAACTCGAGAGCATCATGAACCACGGCAATATCCTGCTGATCGAAGACAACGAAGACGACATCCTGCTGACGATGCGGGCGTTCAAGAAGGCCAACGTCGTCAATCAGGTCGTCGTTCTGCGAGATGGCGCAGAAGCCCTGGAGTATATCACAGGCAAACCGGACGCTCCGCCGCCGATCCCGGCAGTCATTCTCCTTGATCTGAAGCTTCCCAAAGTGAGCGGGTTAGAAGTTCTGGAGAAGATTCGAGGAGATGCCAGGTTGCGTCTTGTTCGTACCATAATCCTGACAACTTCGAAAGAAGAAGTGGACATCACCAAGAGCTACGAACTCGGAGCCGCGAGCTACATCCGCAAACCCGTGGACTTTGAGAAGTTTCTGGAAGCGGTCGCTGCCCTGGGAATGTACTGGCTATTGCTAAACGAACCGCCGCCGCCTGTGAAAGCGACCGAATGAGCAACCCCCTGCGAATTCTGCTAATCGAAGACAACCCCGACGATGAGCTGCTTCTCCGGCGCGAGTTACGCAAAGGTGGTTTGACGGTCGATGCCGAGCGAGTGGAAACTGTCGAAGAACTGCGGACCGCTCTACGTCAGGATTCCTGGGATCTTGTGATCTCGGACTACTGCCTACCCACCTGCAACGGCATTGACACGCTCGCTGTGGTTCGGAGAATGCAGCCACAGTTGCCGTTCATTCTCATCTCAGGAACGGTGGGCGAAGAGGTCGCGGTCGAATCCATCAAAGCTGGTGCCAACGATTACCTCCTCAAGCAAAACCTCATTCGGCTGGTGCCCGCCGTGAACCGGGCGATCCGTGAGTCGGAGGATAACCGCCGACGAGCGAGTGCGGAACGCGAACTCTTCGAGAACCAAGCCCGGCTGGATTTGATTTACAATACCGTCTCGGATTTCTTGGTCTTCATCACCCGCACAGCCGAAGGCCGTTGGGTCTACACAAGTGCCAACCGCGCCTTCGTCAGCAAGCTCATGGAAGTCGGGATTCAGGTTTTGCCGAATCAGATCATCGGTCTGGATTGCGAAACGGTCGAGCGAGATTTTTTCAAACTGGATGAAGACAGCGTCGAATGGCTTGACCAGCAGAGAACCCTGACACTGGGTGGCCAGAGTTTCCGGGTCCAACGAGAATTGAATTTGCCGAACGGCAAGTTCACAGCCGAGTTCACCTACAACCCCATCGTGGACCCCGACGGTGTGACGCGGCGAGTCTTAGTCGATGGTCGAGACATCACGGAATACCTGCGTCAACAAGCCCGTGAAAAGCGAATGCATGAGCAACTCATGCAGGCGAGCAAAATGGAAGCCCTCGGCACGCTTTCCGGTGGCATCGCCCACGATTTCAACAACCTCCTCACCGGGATTCTTGGCTTCGGCGAACTCACAACTGCGACCCAAAGCCTCGATGATGCTCACACCCACGCGACCCAGATCGTGCGAGTCGCGACGCGGGCTAAGGACCTGGTCCGCCAGATCCTCACCTTCTCCCGATCGCAATCCTCGACCCGTGAACCACTTTTCGTGGCCGCACTCCTCTGGGAGATTGTTCCGCTGCTACGAGCAACGCTCTCGAAGCAAATCCGGCTCTTGACCGAGGCACCCGAGCCAGGGCCAATCGTCATGGCCGATTCCGGCCAACTCCATCAAGTCGTGTTGAATCTCTGCACGAATGCTGCTCACGCGATGCCGCGAGGTGGCGATTTAAAACTCTTGATCACGGAAGAAGAACTAGGCCAAGAGTTCTGTGACGAGCATCCCCAACTGCGGCCCGGTAAACATGCTCGCATCACGGTCTCGGATACGGGCAACGGTATCCCCAAAGACGTGATGCCTCGAATCTTCGAACCCTTCTTCACCACCAAAGCCGTCGGGCACGGCACTGGTCTTGGGCTGTCCGTGGTGCATGGGATCATCCAGAACCATGACGGCGCCATCACCGTTCACTCGACACCCGGCGTCGGCACGATCTTTCAGATCTACTTACCGATCGCTGAGACCAAATTGGTTTCCTCGGCTCGCACGACCATGCACAGTGGCGGAAAACTGGAACGAGTCTTGTGCCTTGATGATGAGCCGATCCTGGCCGAACTGGTGACGAACCTCCTCCAGGCCCTCGATTATCAGGCGACCCCCGTGACCGATCCTGAGGTCGCGCTTCGCTGTTGGAACAATGGCTCGGAACAATTTCATGTCCTCCTAACGGACTTCAAAATGCCCAAACTCTCCGGGCTGGAAGTCATCGAGACCCTGCGCAAAACGCATCCGAAGGTTCCTGTGATCCTGGCGACCGGAATCTCGGACTCGTTTCTCTTGCAGAAGGTCGAGGCGTTGGGGAACGTGACGATCTTGCAGAAGCCCTACAGCCGCGATCAGCTCGCCCGGGCTATGTCGAAAGCGTTGAAATCCTCGTAGACTTCACCGAAGACCCCCTAAGGATTTCGGATGAACGCACCTTTACTCACACGCCTTCGACGCAACCGCCGCCATGATTGGCTCCGTCGGATGGTGACAGAGAACCACCTGACCACAGCAGATCTCATCTGGCCTGTCTTTGTCCAGGAAGGCACGAACCAGCGCACACCAATCCTCTCGATGCCTGGGGTGGAGCGGCTCTCTGTCGATCAACTCGTGCCCGCCGTGCAGGATGCCAAGAACCTGGGCATCCCCGCAATCGCCATTTTCCCAGTGACACCCACATCCCGCAAAACCCCCGATGGCGATGAGGCTCTGAACCCCGAGAACCTTGCCTGCCAAGCGATCCGTGCGATCCGTGAACAAGTTCCAGGCATCGGCATCATCTGCGATGTTGCTTTGGATCCCTACACCTCTCACGGCCAAGATGGGTTGGTACGCGATGGGTACGTCGTCAACGATGAGACCGTCGAGAAGCTCTGCCAACAGGCGGTCGTTCAGGCTCAAGCAGGCTGCCATGTCATTGCCCCCTCGGACATGATGGATGGCCGCGTCGGGGCGATCCGCATGGCTCTCGATGCTGCAGGGTTCACGGAAGTGGCGATCATGAGCTACTCGGCCAAGTATGCCTCGGCGTTCTACGGCCCGTTCCGTGATGCAGTCGGCTCTGCTGCGAACCTCGGCACAGGGGACAAGAAGACCTATCAAATGGACCCCGCGAATAGTGAAGAAGCGATGCGCGAAGTCGAGTTGGATATCGCCGAAGGGGCGGACATGGTCATGGTCAAGCCTGGGATGCCGTACCTTGACATCGTCCGCCGGGTGAAATCCGAGTTCGGCGTGCCGACGTTTGCTTACCAAGTCAGTGGCGAGTACGCGATGATCTGCGCCGCCGCGGCCAACGGTTGGCTCGATCGGCAGAAAGTCGTGCTGGAAAGCCTGCTCGCCTTCAAGCGAGCCGGAGCCGATGGCATCCTCACCTACTTTGCCCCCGAAGTCGCGCGTTCGCTCAAGCCTGCCGGATGATTTCCGACTGTAGCAATTCCCACAAGACCAGAGTATCATGATGTCAGTTTGGCTATCGTGGTTTTTCGGGGGGTGATGAGATGATCTCAAATCTGGTGTTGGCGTCCGTGTTACTGCTGGCGCCGGTTCCGAAGGGGGATAAACCTGTCGGTCCGCCACCGGTGTTGGTGGAGTACAAGCCCAATGACCAGGGCAAGATCATCGTTACGGTCCTGCGGGAAAGCCCCGTCAAGCGAACGGTCTCCCGGACGGTAGTGGTGAACGGTGTCCAGGAGGTCAAGACCGAGACCGTCGAAGTCATGGTCACGACGGCAGCGTCTGTCGAACTCGGCGAAGTCTCCACGTTGACGATGACCACCGCCGATGGCAAAGAAGTCGATAAGGCCACCGGGATGAAGAAGATCCGCGAGGGAGCTGTCGTTGTACTCTCCGCCGATGGGGAAAAAGTCGATCCGAAGTATTTGAAACTCTTCCGCGACGATACCCTTGTGCTAGCGTCGAAAGAATTGCGAGCAGGGCGATCATTCAGTTATGGCCGAGCTCCCGAGCCACTCGAAATCCGCCGCGCTCTGCCAGCGCCCGTGCCTCCAGCCCCTGCACCTCCCGTTCCTGCCGCTGGAAGAGTGCCCGTCGCGGTGGAAGAAGTTGCCATTCCGGTGGAAATCGAAAAGAAGCCACCACATGGCGGACAATCATGAACTTTGCGAATAAAGTCTTGTAATGAGTATGACCGAAACCCTGAAGCATTACTTCTCAAGCAAAGCCCGCGCCAGTGGGCAGACCTATTTCGCCCAACGTGAAGTCGAGATCGATCGAGAAGTCGCGGATCAACTCGAAGCGACCGTCTACGGCTACAACGACGAATACCATCTCCGGTTGAGTTGCGAGCCAGGCACCTTGCATGCGACATGTACGTGTCGTGATGCCCAAGACAACATCGCATGTCGGCATCTCTGGGGTACCCTGCTGGCAGCGCACTCCACGGCCTTCGCGCGCAATGCCAGTATCTATCGCTGCCGGATGCTCAAGATCGGCACATCGAGCGCCACAACCGTCTTAGCCCCGGAACCCGCTTTGAAAGCAGAAGCCTGGTTTGCCGGGATGGAAGGCTTAGTCCGAGCCGCTCAACAGGTGACGACCAAACCACCTACTGCCCAGGATCAGTTGGTGGTGGTCGGGATCATCAAAGATCTCACACAAAAAGAAAACCGGCTCCGTTGCCAGATTCTGATTCGAGACCGCCGTGCCAACGGAGAGTGGGGGACGTTCAAAGCCAAGTCGAACTTGGAATACACCATCAATAACATCAGCGATCCCGTCGGGCAAAAGCTCGCTCGCAAACTCATCCTCAGCAATAAAGTCGCTGCTGGTTACTCCTACGGTTACGTGCCGAGTTATGCCCTCAACAATGAAGACTTGGAATACCTCGCCCCGGAGCTGGTCGAGCCGGATCGATTGTGCTTGTTCGCTTCGAGCGACCTGAAGAAAAACCCGACTCGGTTAACGCTCGATCCTCGTCCGTGGCGATTGACTGCGAGCGTGGTCCGAACTCCAGATGAGCAGCACTGGCAGTTCACGGGTCGACTCGAACGAGACGGCGTCAGTGTGATGGGCAAAGAACTCGTTTTGGCGACGAGCACCGGCGTCATCTACAAGGATCAACTTTCCCCGGTCACCGGCGACGCGGGCTTGATCCAGATCTTGCCTCTGCTTCTGAATAGTGATCCGATCCATGTCCCGGTCTCCAAAACGACCGAGTTCTTGGCTCAGTTGTTGAAGATGCCACAGGCTCACGCCATCGAGTTGCCACCTGAGTTGTGCGCGAGCGAAGAGACTTCGCCCCCCAAGCCGATCTTGAAACTCCGCCCCAGCCAGCAACGCCAGTATAAGAACATGATTCATGGGGAGTTGCTTCTCGAATATGGTCAAAAAACCATCGCTTATGCATCGACGGCGGCAGCGATTTATAATGAAGACGAGCGAAAAATCTTCCGGAGAGATACTCCCCTCGAACAAACCTATCACGATCGTCTGCTAGAACTCGGTTTCCGACCCGATTTGGGGTATGGACCTGATGGCCGTGTCGTTGAGTGCATCATCAACAATTCGAATCTCTCCGCCGCGGTCCGCACGCTGCTCTCCGAGAACTGGCACGTCGAGGCCGAGGGCAAAGTCTACAAACAAACGACGTCGTTCAAAGTCAACGTCAGCTCGGGTGTCGACTGGTTCGAGATGGATGCAAACGCGAGTTTTGGTGACATCGAAGTCCCGATGCCGCGGCTACTGGAGGCCCTTCGCAAAGGTGATGGCTACGTTCTCCTCGACGATGGCTCGCACGGGATGCTGCCCGAGGAGTGGCTCAAGAAGTTTGGCATATTCGCCAAAATGGGCGAAATTCACGGCGATCAGGTGCGTTTTCGAAAATCCCAGATCGGCGTCTTGGATGCACTTCTCGAAGCCCGGCCTGAGATCGAGTTTGATAAAACCATCGCCAAGGCTCGCGCGAAACTGCAGAAGTTCCAAGGTGTCACCGCGATCGACCCACCGAAGAACTTCACCGGCGAGCTACGCGAGTATCAGCGCGAAGGTCTCGGTTGGCTGAACTTCCTCCGGGACTTCGGCTTCGGCGGTTGCCTCGCGGACGACATGGGCCTCGGTAAAACGGTGCAGGTGCTGGCCATGCTCTGCAACCTGAAGAAAGGCCAGACGGCGCTGGTCGTGGTGCCAAAGTCGTTGATCTTCAACTGGAAAGCCGAGGCCGCAAAATTTGCTCCCAAATTGAAGGTGTATGATCATACGGGACTAGAGCGTGCCAAGAGCACGGAGAATTTCAAAGACTACAACATCATCTTGACGACTTACGGCACGTTGCGCCGTGATATTGAGATGCTGTCAGAGTACAAATACAACACCTGCATCCTCGATGAATCCCAGGCGGCCAAGAACTCCGAGACGGGCACCGCCAAGGCCGTGCGTTTGATCCAAGCCGACCATCGCCTGGCCATGAGCGGCACGCCCATCGAAAACCACCTCGGCGAACTGGGTTCTCTCTTTGACTTCCTGAATCCCGGTATGCTGGGGGCTAGTGGATCGATCAGCGGAGCCTTCGCCCGCAATGCCGACGAAGAAGCCCGACAAATCCTCGCCAAAGCCATCCGGCCCTACATCCTGCGTCGCACGAAAGAGCAAGTCGCCAAGGATTTGCCCGAGAAAACCGAGCAGACTCTTTATTGCGATCTTGAGCCAAAAGAACGCAAGATGTACGACGAGTTGCGAGATCACTACCGCAGCGAGCTATTGAAGAAGGTCGATGAAGTCGGCTTGAATCGCTCACAGATTCTCGTCCTCGAAGCCCTGTTGCGGCTTCGCCAAGCGGCCTGCCATCCGGGTCTTCTGGACAAGAAACTAAGCTCCGAGACGAGTACCAAGTTGAGCCTGCTCATGGAGCAACTTGAAGAGGTCATGGAATCGGGGACCAAAGTGTTGGTCTTCTCTCAGTTCACGTCACTCTTGGCGATCTTGAAACGCCAACTCGACAAGAAGAAGCTGACATACCTGTACCTCGACGGCAAGACGAGTTCGACGAGCCGTGCGGAACTCGTGCAGCAATTCCAAACCGACCCGAAGTGTCAGCTCTTCCTGATGAGCCTGAAAGCCGGAGGCGTCGGGCTGAACCTCACCGCCGCCGAGTATGTGTTCCTACTCGACCCCTGGTGGAACCCCGCCGTCGAAGCTCAAGCCATCGACCGCAGCCACCGCATCGGCCAAACGAAACCCGTCTTCGCTTACCGCATCATCGCCCGCGACACGGTCGAGGAGAAGGTGCTCAAGCTCCAAGAAACGAAACGCGACCTGGCGGAATCGATCCTGTCCGGCCAGTCGATCCAACTCGGCGACCTCCGTCGCGAAGACATCGAAATGCTACTGTCGTAACGCTCAGAGTGAGATGATTCAGAGAAGTATCACCAGAGCACAAGCTCCCATCCCAACCCTGGCGGAACCCGCTAGAATGGGCTTTTTCTGGTAGGGGTGTTTGCGATGGCTGAGAAGATTACGCCGCGGGCGAAGGATTATCCACAGTGGTATCTGGATGTCGTCAAAGAGGCGGGGCTGGCGGATAACTCGGATGTGCGTGGCTGCATGGTCATCAAGCCGACGGGTTATGCCGTGTGGGAGAAAATGCAGCGTGGTTTGGACCGCATGTTCAAGGACACGGGCCACGTCAATGCTTACTTCCCGCTCTTTATCCCGATGAGCTATCTCGCCAAGGAAGAGGAGATGGCCGAGGGTTTCGCCAAGGAATGTGCTGTCGTCACGCATTACCGCTTGAAGGCCGAGAAGGGCAAGCCACTCGACGTGGACCCGGCTGCTAAGCTCGAAGAGCCGCTGATCGTCCGGCCTACGTCCGAGACCATCATCTGGAACACCTACAAGAACTGGATCCAAAGTTACCGTGACCTGCCGTTGCTCATCAACCAGTGGGCCAACGTGGTCCGCTGGGAAATGCGTACTCGGCTCTTCCTGCGGACCGCCGAGTTCCTCTGGCAAGAAGGGCACACGGCCCATGCCACGGCGAAAGAAGCTGAGGAAGAAACTCACCGCATGGTCCACGTCTACCGGCAGTTTGCCGAGGAGTACATGGCGATGCCTGTGATGGTCGGGCCGAAGTCCGATGGGCAGAAATTCCCTGGGGCCATTTATACCCTCTGCATCGAAGCGATGATGCAAGATGGCAAAGCCCTCCAAGCGGGCACGTCGCACTTCCTCGGGCAGAACTTTGCCAAAGCGTTCGATGTGACCTTCACCAACATCGAAAACAAAGTCGAACATGCTTGGGCGACGAGTTGGGGCGTCAGCACCCGGCTCATCGGCGGGCTGATCATGACCCACTCGGACGACAACGGCTTCGTCGTACCTCCACGCCTCGCAGCGACCCATGTCGTCATCTGCCCGATCGGCCGGACGGATGCCGAGCGTGCCCCATGCATCGCGGCCGCTGAGAAAATCGCCGCTGAGCTACGCGGCTTGCCTCGCGACGACTTCTACAGCTACGAGCCGATCAACGTCAAAATCGACACGATGTTCGACAAACAGCCTGGCTACCGTTACGCCGAATACGAACTCCGCGGCGTCCCCGTGCGTGTCGAGATCGGGGCCAAAGACCTGGAGAAACAAGCCTGTGCCGTCGCGCGGCGCGATGTCCCTGGCAAAGAAGGCAAACAGTTCGGCGTGGCCCTCACCGGAGCCGCGGCGCACATCGATACGCTGCTGCGAGACATCCAGAAGAACCTCTTCACCCGCGCGAAAGCCTACCGCGACGCGGGCTTGAAGTCCGCCGACACGTACGCCGAGTTCAAAGAGAAGATCGAGCAAGGCGGTTTCATCTCAGCCCACTGGGACGGCACCCGCGAGACCGAAGACAAGATTCAAGAAGAGACCAAAGCCACCATCCGCTGCATCCCCTTCGCGGGCCACGGTGGCGACGACCAAGCCCCTGGCACCTGCATGGTCACCGGCCAGCCGAGTGCCCGACGAGTGCTATTCGCCCGGGCGTATTAATTTGGCTTCTCACCAACGAAAAGAGCCGATGCGTTTCCGCATCGGCTCTTTGTCATTCAGTCAGCGATTTACTTGCAAGGATCGCAGACAGGTTTGGCACAAGGGTCTGCACAGAGGCGACCGACGAACAGGCCCTTCAAGAAGTCCCGGATTGGGGTGTTTGCAGGAGCACAGCTCAGGCCAGCGAGGCCAGGAGCACAGGCGTCGGCTGGGGCGCCACAGCCACCGGCAGCGTTTGCCGAGACAGTGTTGCCGAGGCCATTACCGAGACCCAGACCCGAGCCGAGGCCGCTACCGCCCAAGCCGTTGCCGCAGGGGT
The DNA here is from genome assembly GCA_051659845.1 of Fimbriiglobus sp. Classification (GTDB taxonomy): domain Bacteria; phylum Planctomycetota; class Planctomycetia; order Gemmatales; family Gemmataceae; genus Fimbriiglobus. Next base: position 89,152 of record JBOFPH010000026.1, read on the forward strand.
CACATGGGATGTAGCGTGGGATGCGGACTTGGACTTGGACTGGGACCTGCACCGCAACTTGCTTGCAGACGGTCGTGGGGACCATCTCGGTCACGGTCGTTGGCACTTTCACGACACTCGTCACAGGGACGGACTTGGTCACGGTCACAGGCACTTGCTTGGTGACGGTCGTGGGGACCATCGTCGTCACTTGCGTTGGCACTTGCTTGACACCGGTTTCGGTGACGAGCTTCGTGGTGGTCACAGGCACAACTTTGTTGACCACTTCGCTGACCATCCGGGTCGTGGTGACCGGCACTTGCTTGACCACTTCTTCCGGAACCGTCTTGGTCACGGTGTAAGGAACTTGCTTGGTGACGACTTCGTTGACCATGCGTGTCGTGGTAACTGGCACTTGCTTGGTGAATTGCAAGCCTTCCACGAACGTGCGGCCAGGGGCTGGGGCATCGAAGGTCGCGGTGCCTGGGGTGATGCCTTGGATGGCGTTGCCACCGAGGATTTGGCCACAGCCATCGACGCCGGTCATCGGGGAAGCGCCCGCGATGTTACCGGCGATGAACGCACCCTTCGCTTGACGGCGAACGGTCGTCGGCACTTGGCGAGTTTCCATGACGGTGACGTTCTTGGTCACGGTCGTTGGGACTTTGTCAATGACCGTCTCGGTCACGTTCCGCGTGGTGGTCACAGGCACCATCTCGACGACGTTTTCGGTGATCGTCTTCTTGACGGTCACAGGGACGACTTCGGTGACGGTCTTCTTGACCATCGTCGTGACAGGCACGGCTTCCGTGACGGTCTGCTTCTTGGTCACCGACCGCGTGACTTGCTCATCCGGCGTGCGGACAAGGGCCAAGCGGCAGCCAACTTGCTTCTGAATTGTGGTGCAGGAGCAAGGATCCATGACGCACTCGTAGCGTGGCACGCGGGTCAGGCTCAGGTGGCCTTTCACGCAGACGGTTTCGCATTCCGTCACGTCCACTTTCTTCGAGACGCATTTGGTTTCCGTGACTGGCTCGCAAACCGTCTTGTTCACGGTACGGTTTTCGGTCACTTCCACGCAGCGGGTCACAGGCTTCGAGACCTGCTTCATCACGGTTTCCGTGACGGGCTTGCAAACCGTGCGAGCGACTTCCTTGATCACGGTTTCGGTGACAGGCTTGCACACGGCGACCGTCGTTTCCTTGACGATCGTCTCGCAGACGGGTTGGCAGACGAAGCCGGTTTCCGTCTTGATGACCGTTTCCGTGACAGGCTTGCAGACGTTGTACGTGCAGGTCTTGTAAGCCGTTTCGGTGACATTGCGGTAGACGGTGTAGCGGCATTCCTTCATCACGGTTTCCGTGACAGGCTTGCAGACGGTCTCGCTCACGACTTTGTTTTCGGTCGTGGTCACTGGCTTCTGCAAGCAGAAGGGGACTTCCTTAATGACCGTCGAGGTCACAGGCTTGTTGACAGTTTCCGTGACGGTCTTGCATTCCGTCTCGGTGACCGTCTTATAGGTCGTGCGGGCTTCGTCCTTCATGACCGTCTTGGTGACGGGCTTCATGACGGTTTCCGTCACGTTTTGATACACAGTCTGCATCCGGGTTTCGGTGACTGTGTCGTAAACGACTTTCTGACCTGGGCGGAGTGCCCCGAGCAAGTTGGCGAAGCCGGTTTGGCTATCGCACACAGGAGCGCTCACGGCCGGGTAGCTCGTACACCCGCAATGTCCGGCTTGAGCGCTCGGGCTATTCCACGTCATGACAGCGAAGGCCACAACCGCTGGGATGCCCCAAAAAATCTTCATGATGTCGATCTCCTCACCGGCACGCCGCTTCGCTTCGTTCGGTCCTCGAACAAAGACTGCCAACCACATCCTGCATCGCTGGCAGGGAAGCGCGAACCTGATCCTGTTGCGTGCAACCGAACTCTGAGCATCCGTGACGAGCGGGAAGAACAGGATGACCAGAGGGTCGGTTGCTGGGGGGTAGATTCCACTCGTCGTGTCATCTATCGGGCAGCAGGCGAAAACTTGCGTAGGCCCCAATCACGATCCGGACGAAATGGCTAGCCGAAAGAGACACGTCCTACCGGGCGTAACAAACCTACCCACGAGACCGGTTGTAACGACCGCTCCACGCCCAGAAATTCCCAACCGAGCGCAAGCGACTTTAACGCCAATTGTGCTGCTCACCTTGCGATACGGGAAAGTCGGGAAAACTCGCAAATCCGAGCATTTCGACTCAAGTTCTGGGAGCACAGTTTCTCCTTCGTCTCCGCCCCATCACGGGGTGATGTCACCAACCGAACTTGAATCCGTACAGTCATACGCAGAATTGTTGATCTGGGGGAAGCGGCTCCGCCGACATAATCGTTACATTCGATTCGATCGCTAATCTCCGAGGTGCAAACATGGTTCGTGTTTCGAAACGGTTCATCACCACGCTCACGAGTTTGGTGCTTTTCCTTGGCGTCACAGCATGTAGCCACATCCGCCAATCCCGACCTTGCAACACGGAAGAGACAACCCAGAGTTGCACTCAAGAACTCTGCGCTGACAAGGCTGCAGTCTGCCACAACCCCACGATGACGGCTTTGGCTCACGATCTGGACCATTTGGAAAAGCACATCGAGCGATTCGGCAGCGTGACTTCGAAAATCCCGGACGTCTGGGGGCAAGCCCGTCTCACGCAGTACCGTGAGGACTTTGAACAAGAAATGGCCAAGGATCTCAGCGTTTTTGAAGCGGGCTTGCAAGGGAGTTTTCAACGCAGCGATCAATCTTATCTCGCGGCGTCGATGGCACTCGGCATGGCTGTGCAACCGAAGGCCCCAACCATCGGCAGCCTGACCACTGGAGCCAAAGCGGCTGTGCCTAAAGATCCGACACCCGTGGAAATCGTGACGACGACCACTTCAGAAATCAAAGATACAGCAAAGGACCCCACGAAGGTCGAGAAGACCGAAACCAAAACGACGAGCAAAACGCCTGAAGCCAAGCCTGCCGAGAAAGGCCCCGAGAAAATCGCCACACCTGACGCCGCGGATTTGGCAAAAGCGATCTCGGAGCCAGCCTCGAAGTTCAGCACGTCAAAAGTCGAGTTGAAGCAGATCAAATACGCTGGTGGAGACAATGCTTCGATCGGCATCGAGCCTACGGAACGATTGGCTCAGAAAAAACGGTACCTCGATTTGCTCGCCCAACTTCGTCGTGAGAATGAAGGAAGTGACACTGCCGACTCACCAGGCTATCAACTCAATCTCATCCGGCTTCCCGTGAACGTCCTCCCTGGCGAGCGAACAGACACTGGCCACGGCGCCGAAGTGACTTTTACCATCGATCCCATCCTCGGCGACGATCTGCTGCCAACCACCTTCCGCCGGATGCTCATCAACGACATCGCCGAGCAATTCGGCTTGCCGCTCACAGAGGCGTTTTACCTCAAGGAACTCGTCAAGCAGTTAAGTCAGGATACCCAGAGAACGATCCGCTTTATCACCAGACTTAATGACCTGATCGTCTCAGGAAACAAGCTGGGGGCTAAGAAAATTATCGACGATCTAAGAAGCATGAATCGGGATGAATTTGACAGGATTTGCTATGGCAAAATTGTTACAGAAGATATCAAAAAATATATGGAAGACACAACTTCGATACTCAATTCCAGTGCTACTGAAAGCCCATTTAAACTCAGCGAATTAGAGTTCTTCAAATCCAAACGTCCAGCCAATACGGATGGTCTTGATTCTCGGACTCGGGGATCGAATGATTCGATGTCCCAAATCTTGCTCTCTTCGACTTTGAATTTTTCGACCGGGCTAGACAACCGTCAGCCGTTCCCGACGAGCCAGATATTCGATGCCTATGGCGAGGCTTTTGTTTTTGAAATCGCCTTTGCAGCTCAGCAAGCGATTGGTCCGGATTCTCGGTATCGTGAGTTTGTGCATCTTCCTGATGTGCAGTCGTTCTTGAAAGAAGAAAGTAAGTCGACATCCCAGTTTTTAGCGAAGCATCCTGAGTTGATGCAAAACTTCTGCACGAAAGAACTCGCTGCAGCACTCCGCTCTCGGAATGGATCGCAGATCAATGCCATCCGTATCAAGTACCGCCGTGCCGTGGAAGTGATCACAAATGATCCTGAATTGATGGCTGATGAAAACAAAATCTCCAAACGGACTCTTGGTCAGTTCTCACTCACATCCGCACTCGGCTGGGTGATGATTGCCAATGCCTCCTTGCTCAACGATCGACTGATGCAAGACATGAAGGAATCCGCGACAGCCAAAGGGGTCGCTCCGATTGCGATCCCAGGCGACTGGCCACAGTTCTATCTCCCCGATCCGCCACCTGAAGCTCGTCTTCAGTTCAACGAGTATGTCAAAATGCGTTGGCCGATCCATGTGTTTGCACTCGACCCGATGATCCAAGAGCAAAACATCGTTGATTCGTTGAGCACTCGCCGGGAGACCCAGTTGGCGCTCGCTGTCGCCTTCACGAATGGTGCGATCAACTCGAAAACCTTCATGAATGCCGCCCGTCGCTTGGAGAGCGATGCCCAAACGATCGCCTTGAACCGCACTCAGGTCGGGTTTGCCCATGGCGAGAACACCTTTGGTTGGAGGTTCTATCCGCGCTTCCAAACCATGCCGACCCAGAGCAACTTGACCACGTTCTTCCGAGATCAACTCGTCGGTGGACCAAACACCGATGCCATGCTCCGCAATCGCCGTCTGGAGCCTGGCCCGCGTGAATGTGTGGCCCTCGTGATCATGCCTTCGTTCGTGCCATACGTCTCGGTCGATGTCGTCAGCAACTGGTTCAGCTTGGCTCACCCGAAGCACAAACTACTTGACCATTCGCAAGCTGTCGCACTGAGCCGAACCGTGAAGACGTTGGAGAGATGCAAATCCAATGTCTCCGATGCCGATTGCTATCGGGACCAAGAACTGAAACGCATGATGACCCGAGTGAAACAACTCGGCGAGCGGTTGCCAACCCAGACGCTGACTGTTCCAGTCCCGATCGTGAACACCAACGGTGGCTTCGAGATGTTCTCGAATGGTACGAGCGACCTCGCGCCACAACTTTTCGGTTTCTACGGCGCTCCGGGCCTTTCCAAAGAGCGAGATACGACCATCTTCCTAGTGGGGGATCACTTCAGCCCACTTCGAACCAAGGTGATCGTGGGTGGATACCAGATCACCATGAAAGACTCTGGATTGAAGATGATGAGTCGCCAAGTTCTGCAAGCGACGGTTCCCGCTGGATGTCTCTCTCTGGAGTATGAAAATCAACAGTGGGTCCACGCTCATGTGGCGACACCTTACGGTGTCAGCCGCGAAGTCCACATCCCACTGATTAGCAAAGATATTAAAGCAGAGACGGCCGCTGCTGCTCGGAAACCAGAGTCTTACAGCATTCCAGACAATACGAAGTTGGTGATTCGCTATGAGAAGACATCACTGAACCCCGTCGTGAATGGGGTCTTCGCTCCGAAGTTCCTCGTCTCATCCCCAACAAGCGACTTAAAATTCAACGCCAGTGACTATGCTGGTCTTGTGCCTCAAGCCGTGGTGGCGAAGCTGGAGTTTGATTACGAAAACTCAACTTGGATCGAGGAGATCTCAGGCACCGTCCAACCGACTCGATCCGGTCGGGAGGTGGTCTTTGCAAAAGCTGAGATCGAAAACCTTCTCTTGAGGATTGTCAAGAAAGTCCCGATGAAAGAAGGCCTTTCTGTGACCAAAAACCCGCTGGACACCCCACTCGTGACGAAGAAAGTCACGCTATCCATGTCGAAAAATGATGGTGTGAAGGGTGTGCTCCATGGTAGCTTTGAAGTCACTGGTAAACTCATGATTGAGTTCAAAGCTGAAGTTCCCAAGTCGGAGGACCCCAAAAAGGATCCTCCGAAAAAAGAAAGCACACCACCCAAGGAATAGCACGATGCGACTGAGTCTGTTCATACTCCTCATGCTCTCGGCAGTGTCGGCGGGGGAGTACAACAAGGTCTTGAAAATCGGTGATGAGGCCCCGGTCTGGAAGGACTTGCCGGGGACGGATGACAAGAAGCATTCCCTCACGGACTTCCAGGCCAAGGAGGTGCTGGTGGTACTCTTCACCTGCAACACTTGCCCCGTGGCCAATGACTATGAGCCTCGGGTGCAGGCGTTTGTTGAGAAGCATTGCAAACCCGAATCGAAGGTCGGCTTCGTGGCCATCAATGTGAATGCCGTTAAAGGCGATTCCTTGGAGGAGATGAAAAAGCGAGCCGAGAAGAAGAAGTACGGTTACTCCTACCTCTTCGATGAAAGCCAGGAGATTGCCAGGAAGTTCGGGGCCACGACGACACCCGAGTTCTTTGTCCTGGATGCCAAGAGGAAGGTCGTCTACATGGGAGCGATGGACGACGTTGCCCCACCGAAAGCCCCGAACTCGCATTACCTGGAAACCGCTGTCACGCAGCTTCTGAACAAGGCGCCGATCGAGAAGTCAGAGACCCTTCCGAGAGGCTGCAAGATTCGCTGGAAGAAGTGAATCGGTTCAATTCGTAGCACGGGCTTCCAGCCCATTCGTGCGACCAGCATGGCCAAGATGGCCATGCCACGACGAAATTTCCTAGCCCCTGCTTGTGGTCAGCATGGCCAAGATGGCCATGCCACGACGAGATCGCTGATGCAATCGCCAATATAAAAAAGGGATAAGTACCTTGGTGGAGTGGCGAGTATGCCGCCGATTCAGTTTTTGGCTTTGCAATCGGACGCGGGCAAGACCGTGGCCGAGATGATCAAGAAGCGGTTCCAGCTCAGTTGGAAGCAGGCGCGAAGCCTCGTCGAGAATGGCCACGTCCGCATCGCTGGGATGGGCTGCACGGACCCGGCGCTGCGGATTCGGCGAGGGAACCGCGTCTGGATTCGGGAAGGCGTCATTGAGAAGAAGCCCGGTGTGGCAATGCCCACCAAGATCGTCGTCAAGAAGCCGACCCCGAAGGACCCGATCCCTGGCTTGCCGGTGGTGGTCAAAGACAAAGCCAACAAGCCCGAACCGAAGCGCCGCGCGGACCCGGTGACGATCCCGACGGGGTTGGAACTGGTCTACTCGGATGATGACATCGTCGTCGTCAACAAGCCTGCGGGCATCACCACGATGCGGCACGCCGAAGAAGCAGCGGAGTTCGGCGAGCGTGGGGCCACGTTCTTGCCGAAGACCGTCGCGGACTATTTGCCACACATGTTGGGTCGCCCGCAAGCCCGCGTCACGGCGGTGCATCGCATCGACCAAGGCACTTCGGGGCTGATCGTGTTCGCTCGCAAACCTGAAGCCGCGAAAGCGCTAACGCTGCAATTCAGGAAACACACCGTCGAGCGGCGTTACATTGCCCTCGTGCGTGGCGGAGTCCCGAAGCCGGGGCGTATGGAAAGTGAGTTGGTTCCCGATCGTGGCGATGGTCGGCGTGGCTCAGCCCCTGCAGGCACGACCCCCGAGGATGCCAAACATGCCGTGACGCATGTGAAAGTGACCGAAGACCTGGGTGACTTTGCCGCCGTGGAGTGCCGCTTGGAAACGGGGCGTACCCACCAAGTCCGGATCCACTTGGGCGAAGCAGGTCATCCGCTCTGCGGCGAGAAACTCTACGACCGGCCGACTCACGGCAAGCCACTGCCCGATGGCAGCGGAGCCTTGCGGCCGATGTTGCATGCAGTCCGATTGGGAATCGTCCACCCCGTCAGCGGCGAGACGATGGTCTGGGAAGAAGCCCCCCCCGCAGACTTCGCCAGCCTGTGGCGAGAGCTGCGGGAATCGAAGAAAAGTGTTTAGGCGTTCGGCAGTTGCTGAAATACCCGTGTAGCAAGTTGATGAAAGCCGACTGCGTGGGCCTTGCGAGCAAACCCGACTCAGCTGCAATTGCTTGTTGTGTCGGCATATCGCCTCATCGAGAAGGTGAGTTTTCTTCCTTGATCCTGTAAATCCTGATCATCCTGTCTGATGGATACATCATTTTGAGACAGGATTCGCAGGATGGAAAAAATTCAGAAATCATCCTCAAATCATGTCCGATCGCAAAGCGACGAGTTGGGAACTCGCTGGGTCTCTACACTGTCGGGCCTCGTCGAAGACTCCTCGACCACGACCTACAAAACCGCAAACAGAGAAGTGCAATTCGTGGATAAATCAAAAACTGCCTAACGCCATAAGAGACGCGACCGCCAGGGAGCGAACTGTGACATTACGTCCCAGAACACTTCCTGGCGGTCGTGGCGCTTCCGTCGCAGAATCTCAGAGTTTACGCAGCGACTTTTTCTGCTGTCATGGCTTCGAGTGGTTCCGAGTCGCTGGCTTTCGTTGGAATGCGGCTCAAGAGAGCATCGGCCGCATACCAGACAGTACTCAGGATGATCAGCCCGAAGAAGGTCGTGAAGGCATTGCCGGGGAGCATCGTCCAACCGAGTGGCAGTAAGATTCCACCGAGTGCACCGAGCAACCCGACCATGCCACCCACAGCACCGACGTCTTGTGGGAAGTATTGTGGAATGAGTTTGTAGACGACGGCTTTACCGACACCCATCGCCACTCCCATGAAGCCGAGCGAAACCCAATACGCATACTCGGGCAGAGACTTGCCAAACATCAGTGGGATACACGAGAGGATCATCACTGCGAAGACGCTGACCATCATCGGCTTGGCGCCCAGTTTGTCGGAGAGATAGCCACCAAAAGGACGGAGCAAGCTCGCGGGGAAGATGTAAACGAAGGAGACCAACAAACCAACTGCCGCGAGGTCGCCACCGTAGTTATCCATCGTGTACACAATCAGGACGTTCGCGAGAGCCACATAGGCCCCGAAGACGACGACATAGTGCAGGCTGTATTCCCAAACCTTGAGTTTCAAGGCGGGCTTGATCATCTGCAACATCGTGCGTTGGCTGCCTGGAGCACGATCCGGGTTCGGGGCAGCAAACCAAATCACCGCGGCCATCAGGACCAATAACCCGGAGTAGATGACAGGAATCGCACGCCAGCCACCGGGGATCAAACCACCTGCTAAACCGGCGAGTGGCAGTGCCAAAATGATGCTTGGCCCCAAGAGTTTAGTGACACTGGCCCCGACGTTGCCGGCACCGAAGACACCGAGCGCCATACCCTGTCGGTCTTTGGGCCACCAAGCTGCATTCCACGCGATCCCGATGGCGAACGAGTTCCCCGCCAACCCGAAGCCGACGGCACAGCCCAGCAGTTCGTAGTAGTTCGTCACCCGGCTGACCGCGTAAGTCGGGATCACGGCGAGAAGGAGGAGCAAGGTGAACATCTTTCGGCCACCGTACTGGTCGGTCCAGATGCCGAACTGGAAGCGAAGCAATGCTCCTGACAGGATGGCCGCGATCGTCAGGTTATAGAACTGATTCTTGGTGATGTTTAACTCGTTCTGGATGGGCTTGGTGAGCATGCCCAGCATGAGCCAAACGGCAAACATCAGTGTGAACGCGATGGTGGATAACCACATCACCCGTTGACGTGCGGACCCCTCAGACATTGTCATGCCTCCGATAGAATTCAAGTTTTCGAGCTTGCCCCGGAGAGAGGTTAAGCGCTGACCGTTCGGGCGTAATTGGCCAGCAGTGCGGAGATACGGTTCGTACACGAACCGCAGCCCGTCCCCGCGCGGGTGGTTTGACAGACGGCATCTTGCGTTTCGCAACCATTGCGAATCGCGGCAATCACCGTGGCTTCACTGACGTGATTGCAGTTGCACAATTCCAGCTCGACCTTCTCGCCGACCTCGAAACCAGTGGCGAGGAGGTCGATGCGGTTGGTCGGGACTTTGTCGTCGCGGTCAAAACAGCGGACCAAGTTCGGCGCGGCTTCGGTGCAACCAACGAGGACCGCACCGATCAGCTTACCCTGGCGAACGATCAACTTGCGGTAAATCCCCCGGCGATCCTCACGGACCTGGACAACTTCATCATCGGGCTGCTCCGCATCCGTGACGCCGAAACTTGCCACATCCACCCCGGCGACCTTCAACCGGCTATAGAGCTTCGAGCCGCGGTAACGAGAGGTCGGGTTCGTGCCCGCAAGCACATCGGCGAGCACGGCACACTGTTCCCAGATCGGCTGCACCAGGCCATAGACCCTACCATCATGCTCCGCACACTCGCCCACGGCGAATAGCCCAGCGATGCTCGTGGCCATGCGATCGTTGACAGGAATCGCCCGTTTGACAGGGATGTTGGACGCCTTGGCGACGTCAACTCGCGGCGAGATGCCGCATGCGAAGACCACAAGGTCAGTGGGGATCACCTCACCCGTATCAAGCCGGACGGCGGTGACGTGACCGTTGCCGAGCAGGGCTTCGAGATTCACTTTCGTGCGGATGTAGAGGCCCATCTTGGCCATGACCTTCTCAAGAATCCGGCCACCCGGTTCGTCGAGTTGGGTATTCATCAGGTGCGAATCGCGGTGCAAGATCGTGACGTGGACGCCGAGATCATCCAGGCCCTTGGCCGCTTCAAGGCCGAGCAAGCCGCCGCCGACGACGATGGCACTCGAGCCAGGGCGAACTTGTTCGCGGATGGCAATGCAGTCGTCGATGGTGCGGAAGACATGGACGCCTTCGCGTGGGGTGCCATCTTCGGCACGCAAGCCCTGGACGGGTGGCACAAACGCCGAACTGCCCGTGGCGAAGACGCAGGAATCGTAGCCTTCAACGCTGCCATCGGAGGTTTTCAATTCGCGGGTCACGGGGTTCACGTGGACGACACGGACGCCCGGCTTGTAGGTGATGCCTTTCTCGGCATACCAGGCGTTCGGCTTCAGGGTGATCGCTTCTGGTTCCGATCCACTGAGCACGCGGCTCAAGAGAATGCGGTTGTAATTGGGCCGATTCTCTTCGCCGTAGACCGTGATGGCGAGCTGGGCTTGGGCGTTGCGGCGGACCAGTTCCTCGACGAGGCGACCGGCGGCGAGGCCGTTCCCGATGATGGCTAAACGCTTCTGGCTCACGAGGTCACCGTTCCTATCCGTACTGCGGCGAGTTTGAATTCTGGCATCCGGCTAACAGGGTCCAGATGCGGGCTGGTGAGTCGGTTCGCGGCTTCGATGCCTCCCCAGTGGAAGGGGGCGAAGACCGTATCAGGCCGGATGTCCGGCGTGACGTCGGCGGTGAATTCCACCTTCCCACGCCGGCTTTCGATGACCACTCGGCTCCCCTTGCGGATGCCATACTGAGCGGCCAAGCGGGGGTGGATTTCTAACCGCGGCAGCAGTTGGGCGGTCACGAGTTTCTTGACGAGCCGCGTCTGGGCACCGGAGTTGTAATGCTCCTTGTATCGCCCCGTCGTGAACCAGATCGGGTAGTCGCCGTCGATCTCCTCGCCTGCGGGGCGATGCGTCACGGGGAAGAACTTGGCTTTGCCGTTGGCGTGGTGGAAGCGGGTTTCGAAGAGCCGTGGTGTGCCGGGGTGTTCGGTCGTCGGGCAGGGCCAGTGCATGCCGTTCTCGGCTTCGATGCGGGCATACGTAATGCCGTTGTAATCCGCGACGGCCCCGGAGGTGGCCACGCGGAGTTCATCGAAGACGGCTTCGTTGCTCGGGTAAGCGAAGCCCGCCGTGCCAAGGCGGGCGGCGAGTTCTTCGAGAATGAGTCGATCACTCTTCGGGCCAATCGGTGGCATCGTCGCTTGCCGACGGCGGATGACCCGGCCTTCGAGGTTCGTCATGGTGCCGTCTTCTTCGGACCACTGCAAAGTGGGGAGGAAGACGTGAGCGTAAGCCGAGGTCTCGTTGTGGAAGGAGTCGCAGACGACCAGCATTTCCAGAGCTTTGAGCTTCGCTTCGATGCGGTTCAAGTTCGGCGAGGCGACCGCGACATTGGACCCCATGACGAACAGGCTCTTGATGTCCGAGTCCAGGAGTTCGTAGGCACTCGGGCCTTTGCGGGGCAACGTCTTCGGGTCGACGTTCCACACCTTGGCGACATACTCGCGGTCGGCTTCGTTCTCGATCAGTCGATAGCCGGGGAGTTGGTCGGCCTTCTGGCCATGCTCGCGGCCACCCTGGCCGTTGCCTTGGCCGGTGAGTGTGCCAAATCCACTAAATGGCTTACCACAGCGACCCAGAGCCAGGGCTAAGTTGATCCAAGCATGGACGCTATCAACCCCCTTGCTGTGCTGCTCTTGTCCACGCCCGCTCAGGATCATCGCCGACTGAGCCTGGGCCAACCAGCGCACCGCTTGCCGCATCTGCCGCTCGGGAACACCCGTGAGCCGCTCGACTCGGGCCGGGTCGTACTCCAAGGCGATGCGGTACATGGCGTCATAGCCGGTGGTGCGTTCCTCGATGTACTCCGGTTTGGTGAGCTTCTCTTCGATGGCGAGGTAGAGGAGTCCATTTGCTAAGGCCAGGTCAGTGCCTGGGGTGATCTGCATGTGCAGATCGGCGTTGCGTGCTGTGGGGGTGCGGCGTGGGTCAATGACGATCCGCCGACCGCCGCTCGCTTGCTGCTTTTCGAACCACTGCATGATCGGTGGCAAGGTGTCGGCGGGGTTCGACCCCACGAGGCAGACGACTTCCGTTTGCCCAATATCCGAGACGGGGAACGGCATGCCACGATCGACGCCGAAAGCCCGGTTCATGGCCCCGGCAGCACTCGCCATGCAGTAGCGGCCGTTGTAATCAATGCGGGCCGTGCCCAGGGCTAAGCGTGCGAATTTGCCAAGTAAGTAAGTCTTTTCGTTGGACAAGGCCCCAGAGCCGAAGACGCCGTTCGTGTCCGGGCCATGTTGGGCCTTGAGCCGATTCCAGCCTTCGACGATGACGTCGTAAGCACTGTCCCAGGTCGCCGTTTGCCATTTGCCATTCACGCGAATCTGCGGTTGTGTCACCCGTGCGGGGTGTCGCAACAAAGCCGCCGAGGTCCAGCCTTTGATGCAGAGTTGCCCGTTGTTCACGGGGAAGTGCGGATCCCCCGCGACGGTCCAGCCCTCGGCGTCCATGGACTCCGTCATCAGGATGCCACACTGAAACGCACAATACGGGCAATGCGTGCGGGAGTGCAGTTCTGGCGTCTGGACCAGGGGAAGTTTCATACCACCCCCGACACAATCACACGGCCATCTTTCACTTCCACCGGATAGGCCCCGATGTTGCAACCATTCGCTTGGTCACACTCGCCCGATGTGCCTTCGAAGCGCCAGTTATGCAGCGGGCAGACCACCTGCGAGCCGATCAGCATCCCATCTTCGAGTGGCCCTTGTTTGTGCGGGCAAACGCTATCCACGGCATAGACTGCGTCCGTCTCCCGGCTGCGAAAGAGAGCAATCCGCTTCGACCCGACCTCGTAGGCCCGGCCTAAGCCAATCGGCAATTCATCCAGAGAGCAGATATCTAGGGCTGGCATGTCATCCTCTCGGTGTTCGCTGTCAGCTATGAGCTGTCAGCTGTTAGCTAGGCGGGAAAGTGCATTTTCCCGTGGAGCGTGTACCCCTCATCCGTCTTGGGAAAGCCTTTGCAAGGCTTTCCCAAGCCACCTTCTCCCGCAAGGGGAGAAGGGTTTAAGACAGCCAGAATCCAGATGTTTTGCTGATAGCTCACAGCTCACAGCTCAAAGCCAAAAGCTGATAGCTCACAGCTAATAGCTGACAACAGGCAACGGAATCGGCTGTGGGGCACTGAACTGGCCGGGGTAGGCGGGTTCGTCGCGTTCGAGCCAGGGGTCGACGTAGGCAGCGATGGTTTTTTCGACTTCGGCATCGAGTTCGGCACAGATGCCGAGGGAGTCGTTCAGCAAGATCTCTTTGAGCTTGTCCATGCCGACGCGCGGGGCGAAGTCGTAGGTGCGTTCGATCCACTTGGCGTTGTCGCGGTAATAGATCAGGAAGCGGCCAATGATCTGCATCGCCTCCTCTTGAGTCTTCACGCGGCAAAGCACATCACTCTTGCGGACATGGGCACCGGCGGCCCCGCCGACGCTGATCTCCCACTCTCCGCCTTCGGTGGCGACGACACCGACATCTTTGACCGTCGATTCGGCGCAGTTTCGCGGGCAACCACTGACGCCGAGTTTGACCTTCGCGGGGAACTCGAAGCCTTGGAAACGCTTCTCCAGGGCAATGCCGAGGCCCGTGCTATCGTTCGTGCCGTAGCGGCAGAACTCGGAGCCGACACAGGTCTTCACGGTTCGCAGGGCCTTGGTGTAGGCGTAGCCCGAGGGCATGCCGAGATCGGCCCAGACTTTGGGGAGGTTCTCTTTGGTGATGCCGAGCAGGTCGATGCGTTGGCCACCGGTGAACTTGACCATCGGCACGTCGTACTTCTTGGCGACCTGGCCGATCTTGATGAGGTCGTCGGCGGTGGTGATGCCACCGTACACCCGTGGAATGACGCTAAAGGTGCCATCTTTCTGGATGTTGGCATGGACGCGGTCGTTGACGAATCGACTATCGCGCTCGTCGATGTATTCGGTACCCCAGAGGCCCTTGAGCATCGAAGCGAGACCGTTGCGGCTCTTTTCGTCGTTGGAAGTTCCCAGTTCGGCGAGGACGGCACTGACCGACTTCAGCCCACGTTTCTTGACCTCGGCCACGAGCGTTGGCTTGTCCATCGGGACGGCCGTGACGTACCACGATTCCGAAGGATCGGCTTTCAGCCCCCCCGCGACGGCTTCGATCAGACCCTTGACCATCTTCTTGCAGCTACCGCACCCAGTGCCCGCGCGGGTCGCTTTGCCGACGGTTTGCACGGTACACTTACCCGCTTTGATGGCATCGCAGACGGTCTTCTTGCTGACGCCGTTGCAATCACAGACTTGGTGAGTGTCCGGTAGGTCGGCGAGGGAGGTTTCGGTCTTCGCGGGTTGGCCGAAGAAGAGTTCCATACGGCGAGCCGGGGCTTGGCCACCGGATTGGTAGAGCTTCATCAGGTCGTCGGCGGGGCCAAGGTCGCCCAGCAAACAGGCGGCACTGATGCGGCCTTCACGGAGGATCGCTTTCCAGTAGATGCGGGTCGCGGGTTCGGAGTATTGCACGACTTCGTCGGTCGGTTGAAGGTCCGCGATGCGGCCCATGCTCGCCAACTCGACGCCCATGACCTTCAACTTCGTGGCGATCTTGGAGCCAAGGTACTCGGCGTGTTCGCCGGCCAGGACTTTCGCGAGCACTTTGGTCTGGTCCCAGAGTGGAGCCACGAGGCCATAGACCATGCCGCGGTGTTGGGCGCACTCGCCGACGGCGTAGATGGCGGGGTCGCTGGTCTGCATGTGGTCGTTGACGACGATGGCCCGATCGCAGGTCAGCCCACAAGCCTTAGCGAGGTCAATATTGGGTCGAATCCCCGCGGAGACGACGACCATATCGGCTTCGATTTCTGTGCCATCCGCGAAGCTCACACCACGCACTTTCTCTTCACCGAGCAGGGCCTTGGTGCTCTTCCCGGTCAAAGCGTTGATGCCCATGTGGGCGATCGTCTCGCCGAGCATCGCCCCGCCAGCAGCATCGAGTTGCACGCTCATGAGCCAGGGAGCCATTTCGATGACGGTCACCTGGACGTCGTGCGTCATCAAGCCCTTCGCGGCTTCGAGGCCCAGCAAGCCCCCACCGATCACAACTGCGGTATTGCAGGGCTTGGCGTAGTTGGCGATTGCGGTGCAGTCGTCGAGGGTCCGGAAAACAAAAACCCCCGGCAGGTTCACTCCGGGGATCGGTGGGACAAACGGTTTCGAGCCGGTGGCAATGACGAGTTTGTCATAGCCCAGCGTACGGCTGGCGGTCATCACCTCTTTGGCATCGGTATCAATGCCCGTGACACGCTCGCCGGCGTAGAGGGTGATATTGTTTTCGGTGTACCATTCGAGCGAGTTCAGGAAGATCTCTTTGGCATCCTGCGTGCCGTTGAGCACGTTGGAGAGCAGGATGCGGTTGTAGTTCCCGTAGGGTTCATCGCCGAAGACGACGATGTCGTAGCGCTCGCTGTTTTCCACGAGCAAGTCTTCGATGAACCGGACCCCGGCCATGCCGTTACCGATGACGATCAGCCGTTCGCGGCTCATGCCAGAACTCCTGTTGCTTGAACCTGAGAGAGGATTTCCCGATACCGGACCACATCGCCGACCACAAAGAGAACCGGGCTTTCGCCAGGCGTCGTGGAGGATACGCCACGGAAGTGGACCAAATCGCGGACGTCAATGATCTGCTCGGGGCGAGTCGCGGCGGTGAGCGTTGCGGCACCGCGGTCGGTCGGCACACCAGCTTCGAGCAGCTTCTCGGCGATGCGGCCAATGTGCCGACCGGCCATGTAGAAGACGATCACGGGCATACTGGCGAGAGCGGCCCAGTCATGGGGGCAGTCTTCGGAGTCGGGATCATGATGCCCGGAAGCGAGCACGACACTGGCGCCGACGGCGCGGTGAGTGAGCGGGATGTCCGCAGCGGCACAAGCGGCTGTCGCCGCCGTGACGCCGGGCACGATTTCATACGGCACACCCGCCGCGACCAAGGCTTCGGCTTCTTCACCACCCCGGCCAAAGACGCACGGATCACCGCACTTCAACCGACACACACTTTGACCCGCTTGGGCGAAACGGACCAAAGCGTCATGGATTGTTTCTTGTTTCGTCGAACCCACACAGTAGCCACGCTTGCCGACGGAGATCACCGTCGCTGTTGGCGAGGCTTCGCGGAGCAACTCCGGATGGATGAGGGCATCGTGGAGGACCACGTCCGCCGAGGCCAGCATTCGCAGCCCACGAACGGTGATCAGGTCGGTGGCTCCAGGGCCAGCTCCGACCAAATAAACAACACCCGGCCTAGCCTTCGAAGTCACGAGCAGCCCTCGTGGAAGGAACGAAAAAATCCGCGAGGCGGAGTGGAAATCGAGCGATGAACCTGCCTAAGCACACAGCGTGCCAGAAATCGGGATTCGAGTCGGTTTTCTGTGGTGATCCACATCTTGAACGAGGATTTGCAGTGTTCTAAAATTTTGTTTAACCCACCTGAATTCTTCATGCCCACCTCCCCTTCACGTGGAAACTTCAGGCGAGATGCCTCTTTTTGACGCAGCACTGACATGATCTTTCGCAGCTATCGCTGGCTTCTTGCGCATCCCGTGTCTTTTTCACTGGCTGTGGTCACCCTCGTTTTTGCCGTCGATTTGCATCTTCCCCTCGGGGTCGCAGCAGCCGTTCCTTATACGTTTGCCGTCCTCATCGCCTTGAATGCCCGACCACGTTCTTTCGGTCCGTGGGTGGCGGTGTTGTGTGCGGTGCTCACGGTACTGAAGATGGAGATTATCACCGAACGCGGGGCGACGGAATACTGGAAGGTCGTCGTCAACCGCGGGCTAGCGATCTTCGCCATTGGCATGACAACCTTCTTGGGCATTCTACGCCGACGAGCTGAAGACCGGCTGCGTGAACATGATGTCGAGTTGGCCCGCTCTCGCCAGCATGCCATGCTGGCCCAGGTGGCCACAGCTCTTGCCCATGAACTGAACCAACCCCTGGCAGCCGTCTGCTTGCAAGCCGATATTGCCCAGGAAGTCCTTTCGGACCCCGCAGCTCTTCGGGAATCGATGGATGAAATCGCTGTGCAGGCGCAGCGGGCGGCCCAAGTCGTGAGGAGTTTGCGGAGCGTTGTGCGTGGGGAAGGCCATTTCCGTGCTCCTGTAACGCTCGAGTCGATCCTCGAGAACTCAGCTCGAATCGCGGATTGGTCCCTCCGACGAAAGTCGGTGAAACTCACCATCGCCCCACCGCCACGCCCCATCACACTGATCGCCGATGCCATCGCTCTTGAACAGGTCTTCTTGAACTTGATCCAGAACAGCGTCGATGCCATTGACACAGCCAAGGCGGAGCAGCGTACCATCCAGATCACGACCTTGCCAAGCGACAACGGCTTGGTGGGAGTCGAAGTCTCGGACAGCGGACCTGGTGTGGAGCGGCCCGAGAAACTCTTCGAGCGGTTTCAATCCACGAAACCCCGTGGCATGGGTTTGGGTTTGGTGATTTGTCGGGAGATTGTCGAGAGCCACGGTGGTAAACTCTGGCTTCACGCGGCCAAGCCGCACGCTATCTTTCGCTTACAGTTTCCGGAGAGCACGATATGAGCGAATCACCCACGATTTTTGTCGTCGATGATGATGACGCCGTCGCTCGGGCCGTGTCGAGTGCGGCCAAGCTGCTCGGCCATCCGATCGAAGCCTATTCCAGTGCTGCCGCGTTCCTGGCCGCCTACCAACCGACGCAACCCGGCTGTGTGGTCCTCGATATCAAGATGCCGGGCATGACAGGTCTCGAACTGCAATCGCACCTCAACGAACTGGGCTACACCATCCCGATCGTCATGATCTCGGGCCATGCCGATGTCCGCATCGCCGTCGAGACCATGCGCCGCGGGGCGATCACGCTTCTCGAAAAACCCTTCCGCCTCGACGAACTACTCACTGCTTTACGGCAAGCCCTGGAACAGGACGAGAAGTCCCGCCAGGAACGCCACGAGACCGCCGAGTTGAGCGAGCGTCTCGCCAAACTCACGGACAAAGAACGCGAAGTCCTCGAATTGATTGCCGCCTCGTTGACCAACCGCGAAATCGCCGACCGCCTGCAACTCAGCGTCCGCGCGATCGAAGATCGCCGTGCGAGGCTGATGAAAAAGCTCGGCGTCGAAACCCCGCTCGAACTCGCCCGCATTCTCTCGAAACAGCCCACCGTCAATCTGCCAGCAAATGGAGGCTGAGGGCAATGCTAAGGAAGAGGGATGTCTTTCATCTCCACGACGAACGGCATCGTCTCCCATTCGAGCTGGAGTAAACGGACTTTGTCAAGGGTTGGCTCTTGGCCCTTGAAAGCATAATTGATGATGGCGGTGTAGCTGTTTGGCGTGATATCGTGGGAGTCCAGTCCAGCCATTTCGAGTTGAACCCCAGTAGTCGTGGTGACAACGATGTGCTGAACGAGGTTCGTGATCCAGGAATTGTCCTCGGGCAAGCCACGCTTGCGGCGGAAGCATACCTCGACGCTCACATTTCCTGTCCCCATGTTGATCTTTTGCACCGTCATCGTTATCTCGGAGCCATCAAAGCTCTTGCCAAGGTTCTTCGTGATCTGGGGGATTTCGATGCGGGTCTTGGACCCTGTGATCACTCGAATCACCGATTTGCCTTTCATGCTCTTGAGGCTGTCGGCTTTGCGATTCACTCCATCGAAATAGGCGAAAGTCGAGGAATTGGATGATGCCCCCTCCAAGAGATCGAGTGTCTGCTCTTCCAGAGGGTCCCCTGGGCGACGGCCCATCTCGCGGAGCCAGTCTTTGCCCGTGTCGTCGATGAGTTCTGTTATGTGAAGAGCACCTGCCCCCGCGATACTGATCTTCGGCTCGGCATCGATGCTGAAGTTCATGCTAGTGCTTTTATGCCACCCATTATGCGGGGTTTTCCGTGGGAGGTTACTGAGTTGGCGATTGTTATTGGAGGAGATCTGTGTCAGCGTGATGCGAAGCGGGCCATGGTAATAACGGTGAGAGCTGTGCGAATCGTGGTTGGCGACGAAAATCTTCGCGGGATGTCCTGAGATGTGTGCGAAGAGCATGAGGCTATCACATACCTCGTCAATCGCCTGGAGGATCGGTACGTTTTTCCAATCAAAACTCACATGGGTCGCGGGGATGTCTGGGGCCAGTTCGATGGGATATCCGGAGAGTTTGGCGAGATCAGCAAAGACTTCCGCATAGGGTTTCTTCACACAGCGATACGTAATCCGCCGTGGCTCGGAAATGCGTTTGCGGTCCAGTTTCTGGATGATGACTCGCAAACGCTCGGAGACCTCGACCTCTTGAACTTGCTTGGCAGCGTCTTTCAACTCCGTGAGGGCCTCCTCGCCAATGCTGAGGAGTTCCGCACCCGCTCGTTCTCGTTGTCGAAAATCCTCACTGCCTAACAGTGGCACCAAGCCACGGACCCGCGCCGTGTCGCCTTGTGCGAAGACGGGGAGTGAGGTGAGAAGAAGGCCAAGGAGTGCCAAGAGACGCATCGAGAACTCCACTGCGGAATGCAACCCACACCATTATTTTATAACCGCACGAAGCTCAAATTGGATGGCGGAATCTGTACGGATTTTTCTGGGAAATCCCCCGACTTCAGACATAGTCCGCAAGGCTTGGAATTCGTAGAATTCCCTGGTGATATTTGGGCCGCACTCGGTGTCGTAAACTCCGGAAAATTCCAGGGTTGAGCGATGCAACAGGCGGCCCTCGTGATAAGGACTTTTGCCGATGGCCGATACACCTCCACCCGATGAAAATGCCGTCTCAGGTTTGGCTCCCATTCCTGGTTTGGATATCGTCGATGAACTCCGCGATAGCTACCTGACTTACGCCCAGTCGGTCATGGTCAGCCGGGCCTTGCCGGACGTCCGCGATGGGCTGAAACCCTCGCAACGGCGTATCCTCGTCGCCATGAATGACCTCGGCTTGAACCCTTCCGGGACGACGACGAAGTGCGCCGGGATCATCGGCGAGACGATGAAACGCTACCACCCCCACGGCGACCAATCGATTTACGATACCCTCGTCCGCATGGCCCAAGACTGGGTGATGCGCACCAAGCTCATCCACGGCCAAGGGAACTTCGGTAGCATTGCTGGGCTTCCTCCGGCGGCTCACCGTTACACCGAAGCGAAGCTCGCGCCGCCCGCCGCCGAGATGCTTGCCGATCTCGAATACGAGACGGTCGACTTCATCGATAACTACGACGGCAAATACCAAGAACCGCTTGTTCTCCCGTCGAAGTTCCCCAATTTGCTCGTCAACGGCTCGGACGGCATCGCCGTCGGCATGGCCACGGACATCCCGCCGCACAACCTGACGGAAGTCTGCAACGGCCTGATCAAGATGATCGAAGAGCCGGATGTTTCGTTGCAAGAGATCATCGAAATCATCCCTGGCCCGGACTTCCCTACGGGTGGCATCGTCATGGGTCGGGCCGGCATCGTGCGTGGCTACATGGGCGAACGCAGCCGGATGACGCTCCGTGCTCGCGCCGAAGTCGTCGAGGAAGGCAAAGGGAAAACACCAAGTATCTTGATCCGCGAAGTGCCGTTCCAAGTCACGCGGAACAAACTGGCTGAGGACATTGGCCGGCTGGTGAAAGAGGAGAAAATCGCGGGGATCAGTGGGGTCCGCGATGAGTCCTCGGCCCGCAACGGCGAACCGGTCCGCATCGTCATCGAACTGAAACGCGGCACCGACCCGCACCTCGTGCTCAATCAGCTTTACCAATTCAGCCCACTGCAAAAGACCGTCAGCATCGGCTTACTCGCCCTCGTCGATGGCCGGGCGCACTTCCTCTCCATCAAGGAGATGATGCAAAAGTTCCTGGATCACCGCGTCCAGGTCATTCGTCGTCGCACGATGTTCTTGCTCCGCGAAGCGAAACGACGTGGCCACATCCTCGAAGGGCAGTTGATTGCGATTTCGTCGTTGGATGAAGTCATCCGGATTTGCCGCACATCGCCGAGCCGCACCGAATCCAAAGTCCGCTTGCAGGCCATGGAAGTCGCGGCTTCGGTACTAGAGCGGGCCATTGGTGCCGAGGGCTTCCAATCCCTTCAAGCCGAACTGGGCCTCAGCGATGTCTACCGTATGACGGAGCAACAAGCCGAGGCCGTGGTACGGATGCAGCTTGGGCAACTCGCGGCCCTGGAAAGCGACGAGATTCTCAAAGAGTACAAGTCGCTGCGTGAGCAAATCCTCGTTTACGAAGGCATT
Source organism: Fimbriiglobus sp. (assembly GCA_051659845.1). Classification (GTDB taxonomy): domain Bacteria; phylum Planctomycetota; class Planctomycetia; order Gemmatales; family Gemmataceae; genus Fimbriiglobus. Next base: position 110,890 of record JBOFPH010000026.1, read on the forward strand.
CTCGGAGACGATGCCCAGGTCAAAGCGATCATCCGCAAAGACCTCGAAGAAATCCGCGACAAATACGGCAACGCCCGCAAGACGGAAATCTCCGACGATGGCGGCGACATGGACTTTGAAGAACTGATCTCCGACGACCCCGCCGTCGTCACGATCAGCCATGAAGGCTTCCTGAAACGCATGCAACTCGACACCTTCCGCGTCCAAGGGAGAGGCGGCAAAGGTGTCAGCGGCGGGACACGGGAAAACGACTTCATCGAGCACTTCTTCACGACGACGTTGAAATCGTACCTGCTCGTCATCACCGATCGTGGCCAAGTCTATTGGCTCAAGGTGTACCGCATCCCCGAAGCGAGCCGCACCTCGGCGGGCCGCTCGATTGCCAACGTGCTTTCTCTCAAGACGGACGAGAAGATTTCGAGCGTCATCCCCGTGCGGGAGTTCAGCGAAGGGCACTACCTGTTGATGGCCACGAAGAACGGCATCATCAAGAAGACGCCGCTCACGGACTACAGCCGCCCGCGAGCCGGCGGGATCATCGGCATCAACCTCGAAGAAGGCGACACGCTCATCGGTGTTGCCCACACCAAGCCTGGCGATGAAATCGTGCTGAGCACCAGCAAAGGCATGGCGATCCGCTTCCAGGAAGCCAATGCCCGCGAACAAGGCCGCAACACGAAAGGTGTCAAAGGGATCAAGCTCGGCAAGGGGGACTTTGTCGTCGGCATGGTCGTCGCGGACCCCGACGGCTTCTTGCTCACCGTCTGCGAACTCGGTTACGCGAAGCGTACACCCTTCGGCAGCAATAGCCCGATCCAACTCACCGACACGGACGACGAGACTACCGACGAGCCAGTCGAAGAAGCAATCGAAGAGGGCGAAGAAGGCGAAGGTGAAAAGAGCGCCATGCGTTATCGTTTGCAACGCCGTGGCGGCAAAGGGACTAAGGACGTCAAGATCACGGACAAGAACGGCCCTGTGGTTGGCATCGCGGCGGTACGCGATGGGGACGAAGTCATCATCATGAGCCTTCAAGGTATGGTCATCCGTTCGAAAGTCGACGACATCCGCACAGTGGGCCGCAACACCCAGGGCGTCAAAGTCATCAACCTGAACGACGGCGATAAGATCGTGACCTTCGCCAAAGTGGCGAGCGAAACGGCCAACGAAGCCGCGACGAAGAAAGCGTGATTCGATTTCGGAGTGCGGATTTGAAAACCCAGACTGATCCGCTCTGTTTGGTCTCGTGACGACGATGACCAACAGACGTATCAGCCTGGCATAAGCTCGGACCAAGACGTGGCATCGATCGCGCGGTCAAACATGGCTTCAAGAACCCCAAGATCCGTTTCGTCCTGAATCTTCGCCAACACTTCAGCAGTACCCACTCCCAGTCGCTTTGTGCAAAGCTTGACGATGCTCGCTTTCAGAGAGTCGGCCTTACCCTCGACTTTGCCTTCCGCCTTGCCCTCGACTATGCCTTCCGCTTTGCCTTCATCGCGGCCTATGATGAGACCTTCGTCGCGGCCCATTTGTAGGACTTCTTGGAAGGTGCTGGAGTCTTTGAGAGTCATGACGATCCCTCGGAGAAGTTGGCGGATTGCAGCTTGGTCAAATCGCAACCCGAGAAGGAAGTACAACGATGTCACATCATCTTTAAACATCATACCTGACGACGCCTCGGCCTGCAACTTCTCGCTGACTCGCAAGATGCTTCGGTCGATGTCCTGCATGGCCTCGTTCGTGAGCGGGGCGAGTGTCGCCAGACCGGCGCCAGCGTTGAGCAATGTCTCGAAGGGCAGAGTCCAGAGTCGGATCGCGGTGTATTGGAAGCTCAGATACTTCTTGCCAAGGAGCGAGCGGTCGTACTGCCCAGTGACATCCGAGGGGTTCGCACTCGGTCGCAGGAACAGCACAATGCTATAGACAGAAAGCTCGTACTGATGGGCGGCATTGATGTTGTAGCGGAGAAGTCGCGACGGCATTTTTAACTCGCCACTCGATTGGACTTCAAGGTGCAACAAGTACGGCTCGTCGGGGTGGTCGATGCGGATCAGCTTGTCGCTGTTGAGGGTGCTAGAAAGGTTCGTATCTTCGATACTTGCCGGGCCGAGGGGCAGGTCCGCCTGGCTACACAAGAACGCCGCCCAGTCGTTCAGGTGGCGGTCGATCAGCTTCGTGAAGGTTGTGTCGTAGGGCTTTTCCATCGGTTGAACCTGAGTGTCATATCACACTTTTACAGCATAACCTGCGCCAGAAATGGCTTGCAACTACAGTCTTAGCCAATCGACTATTCCTCGGCAGCAAATAGGCTCGGTTGGAACGGTTTGGGGTCGGGGAATCGCGGGCGAATGGCGGTCGCGGGGCGGGGGATCAGGGTGATCTTCGGCGTCGGCTCGTGTGGGGTCGTGGTGATCAGTTCGGCTCCGGATTTGATGCGGACGAGCATCTTCAGCGCGGCTTCCTGGGCGAGCTTGGCGGTGTTACATTCCCGGCTCAGGTGAAGCTGAAACAGGTGCCGCAGTAAGCCGGACGTGGACCGGCTGATGATGCTTTCCACCAAACTTGCCGCGGCCTCATTCGACAAATGCCCATTCGGCCCCAGTACCCGGCGGATGAGTAACTGCGGTCGTCGGCTATTCAATTGCATCGGCACATCGTGGTTGAACTCCAGAGCCAAGGCGTCCAGTTCTACGAAGGCATCTAAGATTTGCGGCGTCGCTTCGCCAACATCGGAGGCGTAACCGAGGCTCCAGACTTGGCCGTCGCTGGTGACTTGGTCGAAGCGGAGAGCACAGGTCGCGTCGGCATCGTGGGGAATGCGAACGGTTGTCACGGTTAAGCCCTCGGCGAGCCAGAACGGCACCGATTCCCGGTACACGGCCACGAGGTTAGCCCGCTTGAGTGGCAAGTACTTCTCGTGAGCACAGAGTTGGTCGTGATGCTCGGCGTGGGCGATGAGACGGATGTTGCAGCGGCGGAAATGAGCGAGGGTGTCGCGGTTCCAGTGATCGGTATGGGTATGCGTGATGATGGCTTGTGTGATGTTCGCCCAACTCATGCCGACTTGGGCAAGGGCGTAGCCGATGGCCTGCGGGCCGAAGCCAAAGTCGATGAGCGTGCCGACCCGGCCGACCCGTAAGACGGCAGCGTTACCGGTGCTACCACTCCCGAGAACCACGAACTCGCCTTGCATCGAGGAAACTTACAGATTCTTCACAGAGGGTCACCGTTCGTACTGCATTTGACGAAGAGTTTCGCCTTGTTGCTGATAGTACGCGGCCCAGCGGCGAACGGTGTTGTCGGGGTCGTGGGTGGTGAGCGCCGTGAGCCAAGGTTTGGCACGGGGCATCGTCGTCCACGCGACGCGAGCCACCCCCAACCGCACAGCAGGGTCAGGGTCACGGCTGAGGCGTTCCAGCCAAGGTGTTGCGTCTTTGACGAGGTTCCCGGTAGCCAGATCCGTGAGCAGAGCCAAGCGCTCGGTCGTTTCCGGGTGGCTGAGTTGACGGGCGAGCGAAATCTGCCCCAAATCCAGACCACGGTATCGCAACGAACTCACGCACGCTTCCCGCACTTCGGCATCGGTGTCATGCAAGAAGGCGAAGAGTTCCTCTTCGGTGACTGGGGAGGTGTCATCGAGGTTTGGCCCGAGAGCATACATCGCCGAGCGACGGACACGGGCTTCCGGATCACGTAACATCGGCGCGAGTTCGGCGGTCATCCGCAGGTTTGGCGTTTGGGCCTGCTTCATCGCCACGAGTTTCGCATCCACATCCGCTTTCAAACCGGCTTGGATCAACTGCTTGCAAGCTGGCCGGGCTTCCGCGATCTCGGCAAAGTGGGCCACCAGTTCGAGGGCAGCGGTTCGCCCCTCCGCTGTGAAGCTGTCTCGCTCCGCCAGGAGGGCCTGCGTGCATGCCTGCCGGGTACTATCCGTCGTGGGGGCATTCTGGAAATGTGCGAGCCAAGCGGCATTCGCACTCGTGAGGATCTCGGTGTTGGTGGAACTGTAAAGCGAGTAGAACTTAACTCGCCCGGTATCGGTTTGCAGCAACTCCCCAGCGAGTCGGGTGCGCTCTTCTAGTGTTGTTGCCTGGGCCAGAGAGCGAGACGTGAGGTAAGTCGAAAGTGTCTCGCGTTGCAGGTACGCTGTCCCACCCAGGGCAACTGCTCCGAGCACACACAATCCGCCGATCATCCGCCATGCCTTGGCCATATCAGACTCCCTCGCAATTCCTGACACACACTACCGCAAACCCGAATAGACCTGCAAGCCGAGCTGGAATTTCCTGGTCATGACAGCGTAACCGAGGTGGCAAGTCTTGGGGGTTGTTTGTAGGATCAACTCGAACCCGTCCAAGAGCAGACGGGATTCGCACACTCTCCCCTCGGAGTCCCAACTCATGGCAGCGCCGGGTAACACCCCCGCTTCGGGCCAAAGCCCAAGCCTCAACGACCGTGTCCTTTTCTGGGCCAGCTTCCTCACTCTCATCGCCGCCGGGATCGGCTTCTCGGTCCGCGGAGCGATCCTCAAGGATTGGGGCCAAGAATACGGCTTCACTCAAACGGAACTTGGCGCTATCACTGGGGGCGGCCTCGCAGGGTTCGGCCTTGCCATCATCTTCTTCAGCTTCTGTGCGGACCTCTTCGGCTACGGCAAACTGATGCTCGTTGCCTTCCTGCTCCATACGCTCTCGGCTGTCGTGACCTTTGCCGCTGGCCCCGTCTACGCCATGTACGGTAAAGAGGCAGCGTTTTACTGCCTCTCAGCGGGCATGTTCCTGTTCGCGCTGGGTAACGGTACTTGTGAGGCGGTCATCAACCCTCTCACAGCCACGTTGTTCCCGAGCAATAAGACGCACTGGCTCAACATCCTGCACGCTGGCTGGCCTCTCGGCCTGATCTTCGGTGCCGTGATTGTGCTCGGCTTCAACCAAGTGCAAGACACGAAGGAAATCTCGATTGCTTGGCAGTACAAGTTGGCCGTTTTCTTGGTGCCTGTGGTGCTTTACGGCATCTTGATGTTCAACAAGCCATTCCCACGCTCGGAAGCCAGCGCCTCGGGCATTTCGATGGGCACGAGCTTGATTTCGCTGTTGTCGCCGATTCTGATCTTCCTGTTCTTGCTCCACGCTCTCGTCGGTTATGTGGAACTCGGTACCGATAGCTGGATCACCAACATCACCACCCGTGTTCTGGAAGATGAGCAAAAAGCCCTCCTGGCCTTCATCTGGACCAACGCCCTGATGTTCGTGCTCCGCTTCTTCGCCGGCCCGATTGTCCACCGCATCAACCCGATCGGCTTGCTCTTCGTCAGCGCCATCTTCGGCTGTGGCGGGCTTTATCTCATGAGCATGGAAAGCCTCAAGGGCATCGAGATGTGGATGGTCGCCGTGACGATCTACGGCGTCGGCAAGACGTTCTACTGGCCGACTTTGCTCGGTGTGATCTCAGAACGCTTCCCGACTGGCGGTGCCTTGGCTCTCGGTATCTCCGGTGGCATCGGCATGCTCTCGGCAGGTCTTCTGGGTGGCCCTGGGATCGGTTACAAGCAAGACCTCGCGGCTGTCGCTAAGATTTCTGAACTCGACACCAAGACTTATGAGCGATACGTCTCGCTCAACAAAGAAGGCCAGCCCGACAAACAAGGCTTCCCCTTCGTGGGTGACAAGCTTCCTGACTTCGCCCCACCGGTTGCAGGCCTCAACAACAGCAAGTTGAAAGTCATGGACGATTACACCGGTAAACTTGCTGCGGAGAAGGCTAAAGCCGAAGGAACGAAGTTCAAGAAAGACGCTTTGACGCTCACCCTGGAAAACGAAATCGCCACCATTAACAAGGTCAAAGAGAAGGGTGGCAAAGTCGAACCGGAATTCGAGAAGGGCTTCAACGACCAGATGACCTGGTGGAAGGAGAAAGGCCAACCGAACTACTCCAACGACCAGAAGAAACTGGACGAAGCTCGGCTCCACGGAGCCAAGAAAGCCCTCTTCTACACCTCAGCCGTGCCTGCGGCACTCGCTGTGGGCTTCTTGCTCCTGTTCCTGTACTTCGCTGCCACCGGTGGCTACAAGCAGGTCCACATCTAAGTTGAGCTGACTTCATGCCACGACCGCCAGTGAGTGTTCTGCAACTTGAGATCGCAGTTCACTTGCTGGCGTTCTTGGCATTTACGTAGGATTCGCAATCAATAGGCAAAGCCTACTCGAACCGCCAAGACGCCAAGTCGCCAAGAATACAAAAATGTGTCTTCTTGGCGTCTTCGCGTCTTGGCGGTTAAACCATCTTTAAAAGTCAGTATGAATCCGCAATCCTCAACCGAACCGCCAAGTAGCCAAGTCTTTCTTGGCGTCTTGGCGGTGAATCCCTGAGTCAACCTTGGCGTCTGGTGAGATAGCCTGCGAGGATCGCGGCGAGGTCGTCATCGGTGCGGACACGCTGGAAGTCGATGCCCATCGTGCGGGTCAGTTCTTCGAGGGACGCGAGGTGTTTGCCCAGTTCGGTGAGGTAGGTCTCGCGGATCGTCAGTGGGTCGGTGCTCAATTCGGGCAACGCTTCTAGCCCACGGAAGAGAGTCGGCTGACGGAATGGGAAGTCCAGTTCCGCGGCATCCAGGACTTGGAACAAGACCACTTCGTGCTTCTGGGACTTCAAGATTTGTAAGCCATTGGCCAGGTCCGCGACGTCGTCGAGGAAGTCGCTGAAGACAAACACAATCCCGCGTCGGCCCAGGCTATTGCCTTGATCACGTAAGACCTTGCCGATGTTCGAGACAGCAGGGAAGGGGCCATCGGCGAGGCGGGTCAGCATCTCACGGACTTGGCCAGGAGCACTGGAGCCACGCAAGAACGCCCGCACGCGGTCTGCGGAGAGTACTAGCCCCGTGGCATCCGATTGCTGTGTGACTAAGTAGCCCAAAGCGGCAGCCAGAATCGCGGCGACGCGATACTTCGTCAACGGCTCACCGCGACTATCTTTGACAGTCGCCACTTTCATCGATTCCGAGCCATCGACGACCATCCATGCCACGAGGTTGGTCTCTTGCTCGTACTGCTTGAGGTGATAGCGTTCGGTGCGAGCGTAGACTTTCCAATCGATGTGCTTGATGTCGTCGCCTGGGGCATACTCCCGGTGCTGGGCAAACTCGACCGCAAAGCCCTGCCGTGGCGACCGATGCCGACCGGCGAGCACACCTTCGACGATGTGCTTGGCATCTAGCTCAAGCCGGTCGATGCGGTTCAAGACATCTGGCGGAATGGTGATCGGCATAGGAAGGCCCAGCAAGATGTCGAATGTTGGTCAGTCATCGATTCCTGCTACGCTCTCCTGGTTTTTGTCCTTCTCCCCTTGCGGGAGAAGGTGGCTGATCCAGGCTCGAAAGAGCCGGATCAGACGGATGAGGGGTGACACGCTCCACCAAGAAAAGGCACTCTTCCCAAGTCGGGCGATGATCCCTCATCCGTCTTTGGAAACCCTATCGGGGTTTCCAAATCCACCTTCTCCCACAAGGGGAGAAGGGTTTCAAATCCAGGAAAACAGGAGAACGAAACAGAGCAGGCGACAGGATCAATCCTGTCGCCTGGGTGATTCTAGCAATCGCGGACGATGTTACTCGTTTGGCGAGGCCTTGGCGTCGGCGACGGAGATTTCTTCGTCAGCGGCGTTCTTGAGTGGGTTGAATTCGTATTCTTCGAAGGTCGCGGTTTCGAGGACTTTATCGAGGGCTTTGCGTTCGAGCAGTTCCGTGGCGATGGCTTCCATCATGTCGTCGCGTTCGAGGCGAGCACGGACTTTGCGAGGCGATTCGCCCGTCTGGGTGGCAATGTTGTCGATTTCGTCTTCGATTTCCTCGTCTTCGATTTCGAGCTTCTCCAACTCGGCAATCTTCTGGAGGACGAAATGTTCCTTCAGCGAATTCGCGGTCGAGCGAACGATGTCCTGTTGCAGATAGCGGATGCGACCCTGAATCTGGTTCATGTTCATCCCGGCCGATTGCATTTCCATCAGGCGGCGTTGCAAGGCCTTGCGGGATTGGCGGTCGAGGAGATCCTTCGGCAGATCGAAGTTGGCATTCTTGGCCAGGGCTTCGAAGATTTCCGAACGAGCGACGTTACGTTGGGTTTGTTCCATCACGCGGCCCAGACGGGTGCGGACGAACTCTTCGAACTGAGCTTCTGTGCGGACACCGAAGTTCTCGAACAAGGCTTCGTTCTTCTCGGGTTCCCGGCGAATCTTGATATCCAGGACGTTGAAATGAGCTTGAACGATCGCCCCGCGAAGGCTTTCGTTGCCGATCTCTTGCGAGAGTGTGATTTCGACGACTCGCTTCTCACCCACTTTGGCTCCGACGACCTTGTCACCAAAGTCCTCGGCGACGCCGTCAGAGAGGGCGAGTTTCTTCTCGACTGTCAGTTGCACGTCTTTGAAGGTGTTGAGTTCTTTGCCATCGTGCATGACCGTCCCTTCGAAGGTGACGATGTCGTTCATGGCGATGACGGGGTTGTCACCAGACTTCGGTGCGATCGGGCCGAATGGTTCGAGGAGACGTTTGGCTTCCGCAGCGACTTCAGCATCGGTGAAGGTGTGAACGGGCTTCTTGATCTTCAGTTCTTTGTAGCTCGCCAGTTCGAACTCTGGGCGGACTTCGATCTTAAACTCGTACACCATGTCGCCCGTGTCTGGGATGTTGACGGCGTTCGGGTTGAGTTCCGGTGGGCTGAGCGGGGAGAGGTTCGCTTCGTCGGCGAGTTGCTCGAGGCTCATCATCAGGAGTTGTGTTTTGACGTCTGCGAGGACTTCGTTCTTGTACTTACGCTCGATGATCTTACGGGGAGCCTTGCCGATGCGGAAACCCGGGATGGCGGCGGGGCTGTCAATCATGAGTTTTTTGTATTGGTCGTCGATCATGCCATCGATGTCGTTGCGAGCGATGGTGACTTTGACATGCTTACGGCAAGGTCCGGCGTCGCTGATGTCGACCTTCTGGTTCAGCTTCGGGACTGCTCCGGCGGCCTCCATGACACCATTCACTAGAGCTTGGGTTTCGTCGGCCATGATCAGTCTCGGCAAGTTGAGGTTAAGAGGGAGCCTTGTTCAGCTGAACCTATTCTAAAGGCTAGTTCTAAACGCAAAAGCCGAGAAGCGTTCCAGCGATCAACGCAGGGGCTTCCCGGCTTCTTATTCGAACGAGATGGGTCATGATTTACACAACATCATCTAGAGCGGGTGATGGGACTTGAACCCACGACAACCTCGTTGGCAACGAGGTACTCTACCACTGAGTTACACCCGCAAGGCACAGAGAACTTTAAGCCTCGACCCCATTCCTTTCAAGCCCAACCTCATTCACTTTGGGGACATTTTTTCTCTCTGGTACACTTCAAGAGCCGAACCTGGACGGAAAGTTCGCGCTCGTGAAGGCTTTTCTTGGTATCCCAAACCGCAAGAGGCTGACCAGCGACGGAGATGTTTATGTTCCCCACAATCCTCTTCGCACTTTTGCTGGGGCCGCCACCTGCCCCGCCAACGACGGCTGCGGCGATCCTGGATCTCTTCCCCGATGAACTCGGGGCCATGCCACGATTCCAGTTGCGTGGTGTCGTCACTTTTGTCTCGGCAAACAACAAAGTGATCTACGTTCAGGATGATACGGCAGGCGTCTGTGTGCCGGTGGATCAAGGTACCAACCTCCGTGCGGGGACGTACGTCGAAGTGCGCGGGAGAGCCTGTATCGGCTACTGGTGCCCGGTGTTTGTCGCCGAGAAGATCACCGAGTTTGACCCCGGTGTCTTTCCCGAGCCGGTGCCCTTCGACTTGAACCCAGAACGGGTCCGCTGGGTTTATTGCCAATATGTCGAAGCGCGGGGTCTCGTGACGCAGGTCGATCGCTGGGAAGACTATGCCCGGTTGACCGTGCGTGGGCTTGCGGGCGAATCTCACCTCCTGCTCGCCGGACCCGATCGCGCTGTGGAGTTGCAAAAGTTTCTCGGCACGGTCATTCGTGCTCGTGGGGTGTCTGGGTTCCCGGTGGTCGATGACGGCAAGCCACAAGGATTGCCAAGAATCTTCCTGAACGGAGCCGATGCCATCCGTGTCATCCGCTCAGCCCAGGAGGTGCGTGGACGACGGCCACGCACTCTCGCCGATTTGCGCCGCGTGACACCAGGGCCAGATCCAGGCGGCAGCATGGTCGAGGTCCGCGGGGTGGTGACTGCGACACGTGAGGGTGGCCGCCGGCTCTACGTCAGCGATGAAGGGCAAGCGATCCAAGTCAGACCCAAAACGCCGTCTGACGTCCAACCCGGGGATGAGGTTCGAGTGCTGGGCTTGGTGAAGTTTGAAGAGAGCGTTTTCGTCGAACTGAACGAAGCCGAGGTTCGGAAAACCGGCGAGACGACGCCTCCCACGCCAGTGTTGATTTTCGCCGGAGAAGCCATCGCGGATCAGCGCCCTTATGAGTTCCTGAAATGTCACATCGTCGTCGAGGAAACGTTTCAGCGGGCGGGCTTCACTGTCATCTCTGGGCTGACCGGGACGAAACATGTTTCAGCGATTTTTAACCCAGGTGGTGTGTTGAAAGAACCCGTTCCCGGCTCGACGATCCGCGTGACTGGGGTGCACGTGCCATTGCCATTTTTTGGCTCCAACGACACGACCATGGTTCTGGATATCCAAGACGCCAATGGCTGGGTTGAGACCGAGCCTGCCCCGACGCCACCGTGGTGGACACCATTGCGGATCGTCGCCGTGGTCGCCAGCGTGGTGGCCTTAGCCATAGCAGCGATCATGTGGAACTTCTTTCTGCGCCGAATGGTCCGGCTGCGGACGCAGGCACTCCACGAATCGGAAGAGAAGTTCGCCAAGGCGTTCCAGAGTTGCCCCGATGCCATCGGTATCACCCGCATTTCGGATGGTCGGATCATTGAAGTCAACGACCGCTTCGTGAGCATGACGGGCTTCTCGCGTGCCGAGGTCATCGGTCGGACCACGACGGAGACGATCTGGAACAAGTTCGAAGATCGACAGAAGATGATCGACATCTTCAACGTGCATGGCCGCGTCGTCGACTTGCGGATCAAGATGCGCGTACGCTCCGGCGAACAGCGGGATGCCTTGATCGCGCTGGAACCCATCACCTTCGCTGGCGAAGCCTGTTTACTTGGCACTGTTCGAGATGTCACGGAAGAAACCCGTCGCCAGCAGGCTCTCGAAATCTCGGAACGCAAGTTCGCTGCGGTGTTCCGCCTTAGCCCTATTGCCATGGCACTCGCCCGCGCCGAGGATGGCAAGCTCATCGAGGTCAACCAGGGCTTCGAAGAAATGTATTTGATCAGTCGTGAGCGTGCTCTGACCGAAACTGCGGAATCCTTGGGCATCTACCCCGACCCCAAGCTGCGGCGGGTCTTCTACGAGCAGATCCTAAAACTTGGCAAACTCCGCGACATCGAAATGGAGGTCTGCCGAAGTGATGGCAAGCGAATCGCGGTGATCGGCAGTGCGGAGTTGGTGCAGCTCGATGGTGTCGCGTATGTCGTGTCGTGTGCCATCGACATCACCGCACGCCGGGCCGCCGAGCAAGCTCGCCGGGCTTCCGAAGAAAGGTTCACAACCCTCTTCCGCCTCAGCCCGGTGGCCTTGGCCATCTCGGAAGTGCATGGCAAGATCGTGGATGTCAACGAATCTTTTGAGCGGATTTTTGGGTTGAGGCGGGAGGATGTCGTCGGGCGAAAAGCAACAGATTTTCGAGAATTTTACGACAAGCCAGCAGACCGCGAGGCACTCAACGAGATTCTCTTGAAAGACGGTCGCTTTCGAGCCCACGAAGACCAACGGATCCTCAAGGATGGCCGCATCCTCAACACGCTCAGTTCGGCAGAACTGATTCACATGAACGGCATTCCTCATGGCCTCATCGCCATTATGGATATTACCCCTCAGAAGCAGGCTCAGCGCGAGCTCAAAGAGATCAACGTGACCCTCGAAAAGCGTGTCGCCGAGCGGACCCTCGACCTCGAAAGTGCGAACGCCGAATTGGAAGCCTTCTGTTACTCGGTCTCCCATGATTTGCGTGCCCCGCTTCGGGCCATGTCGGGCTTCAGCCAAGCCGTGATCGAAGACTACGCCGACAAGCTCGACCGCGACGGCATCGATTTCCTCACCCGCATCCAAGCCGCCGCAAAGCGGATGGGCGAACTCATCGACGACCTGCTGAACCTCTCGCGAGTCAGCCGGGTGGAGTTACGCCGCGAACTCGTCGATCTTTCAAAACTGGCCGACGAAGTGATCCACGGCTACCGCAGCCAGGAACCCGACCGAGATGTCGAAGTGATCATCGATCCGCAACTCAGCATCCAAGCCGATAAGAACCTCATGCGTGTGTTGCTCGACAACCTGCTCGGCAACGCCTGGAAGTACACCGGCAAGACCGCCCACGCCCGCATCGAGTTCCGCCGCACACCCGCAGGCTTCGAAGTCCGCGACAACGGCGCTGGCTACGATCCCAACTACGCCAGCAAGCTTTTCCAACCCTTCCAACGCCTGCACCGCGCCGAAGACTTCCCCGGCCACGGCGTCGGCCTGGCCACAGTCTTACGCATCGTCCGCCGCCACGGCGGGCAAGTCACCACCACCGGCACCCCCAACCAAGGCGCCACCTTCCACTTCACGATCGGGTGAGGGGCTACTCAGCTTCTTCAGACTTGGGCTTCGACCGCAAGCGGCCCAGCGCATGGACCCGCCGTGCCGCCGCCCGAACCTTCTCGGCCTGAGCCTCGATCGCAGCCTGCTTCTCGGCTTCCCGCTTCAGCCGCTCCGCTTCGTCCGGCGGCGCTGGCTCAGGCGGGAGATTGGCCAGCCGCTCCTCCGTGGCCGCAATAATCTCGTGGATGCCACCCAAGACTGTTTCCTCGACTTCGGCAGGAAACTCCGTCTTGCGAAACGGCTGATTCTTGCTTCGCCTCTTTCGTTTCGGAGCCGAGATTCGAATCAGAGCATTCAGTTCCGCCGCTTCCTCGGGCGTGAGCGGAGTCGGGAAGCCGCTGATCTTCATCCGCATTTTGTCAGTGGCGACGTGATCCTCAAGCATCATCGCACCTCCGCAAAGTCGCCGACCGCCAAGTAGTGCTTGAACTCGTCCACCGTCAGCCCTTTGCCGAATTTCAGCAGGCTGTACTCATTCATCTCCCGGAAGAGTTCTACGAGAGCGTCAGCGGCTTCCTGGGGGTCGGTAGTGTCTGAGTCGAATTCGAAGTCAATGAGGAGTTTGCTGGGGTTAGGTTTCTTGATCGATGCTAGAGAATCTGTTTCAAACAGCTTCTCGGCCGAAACAGGTACTGCATTGAGAGCTGGGAAGACGCTCGTCGGGACAGGACTCTCGTCGGTCCAATTACCCTCGAAGCTCAGACGAAGCAATAGGTCGAAATCAGAGCGTATGAGGTGTGTCTCAACGCCGGCTTTGGCGGCAGCATCAACACCTTTAGCTGGGGCGGCAACGTACTCGTCGAGGTCAGCGGATGCGGCCGCGTAGGCCGCTGCAGGGTAGGCTGCGTTGATAAAAGCATCGTAGGCATCATCTGGTTCAGGGGGCTCTGCTTTAGTGGCAGATTGTTCAGAAATCAAAATTGCGTTCTCGGTGGCTTGCAACAACTTTTTATCAGTGAATGGCCAAGCCTTCAGAAAAAACGGTTGCGCCCTCCTCGCGCATCTGGCAGCGAATGCGACCCTTGCCCAGCGGGGGAGCTTGGCGATTTCTTCTTCGGTGGGTAGCGTGGCTTCGGCCATCGTGGTCCTTTAGGCAGCGAGGCGGAGTTCGGTGTCGCGGACGGTCGGGAGTTTCAAGGCTCGCTCGACCAGGGCGGCGGGCGGGCTGCCGGGGATGAGGAGCCGGAGGGTCAGTTCGCCGGGTTTGGCTTTGGAGCTTTTCAGGTCCACTTCGATTGGGCTGCCGTTCGAAAGGATCGAAAGGCCGTTGAGTTCCTTCAGGAGTTCTTGTAGCTGAAGAAACACCGTGTCTGAGTCCGCATCGTCATTCAAGGTGAGGATGAGATCGTAAGCCACGAGTGGAAAAAAGTTGAGTTTGAGTCTTTGCAGTGGTTCGGCGACTCGTTCGAGTGGCGCGGAGATGCCTGGCTTGACGTCCGGTTCTACTGGTTGGAAGGTCAATTTGAGCCTTTGCAGCGGCTCCCGAACGTGTTCGACTTTGTTTTTCATACAGCACCTCCCATCGGGTCTGAAGCATCGGGCCGTAAGACATTAATGGTCACCATCGCATCACTCCGGCGTTCCGGGTCTGCGGGAGCATTCATCTCAACGTAATTGACCGTGACCACGAGTGAGTAGTCTCCTGGTCTTGGGATCTCTAGCGCGTCCATCTCGACCGCGTACTCCTTCGGGATCAGGACATTCCTCCCTGGTTGAGCATACACCCGAATGGAACCTGTGCGGTAGATGGCGATATCCGAGCCGTAGCGGGTCAGTTTCGCTTGGAGTAGGAAGTCCTTATCCACTTCCGCGAACCGTAGGTACAGGTCAAACGTCGGTAGCCGGTACTTTCCCGTCATCGGTACGCTGGCAGGCCAGCGGATCGTGTGGACCGGGGTCTGCAGTTGGTATGGCCGACCATCGCTGTCCGTGGTGATGGTTTCACAAAGCATCGCAGCCTGCAAGATCGGTAACGCCATCGGCTCCCCAGTAATAGATTCTACGCTCTTGTCCGGTCTCGTGTGGGGGTAAACTAACGATTGTCTCCACGAATTGCAAAGCAAATCCCGACCACAGGGACTTACTGAATCGCTGTGCTTTCAGCTTTTGAGCACGCGGGGTTCGCTGGGGGTGGGGGTGAGGATGGCGGGTTCTTGCCAGTGGCGGGATTGACGCCAGAAGTTAAGAGGGTTCTCGTAGACAACCCGTTGAATCAGGCTCTCAGGGTGGCCGCGGCGGCGCATCTCTTGGATCAACTCCGGCACCGCCATCGGATCGGATTTACCCCAATCCCCGGCGGAGTTGGCGAGGATTCGCTCGGGGCCGTACATCTCAATCATGTCGCAGGCCCGTTGCGGCGTGCATTTCGTGATCGGGTAGAGCGTCATGCCGCACCAGAAGCCACCTTCGAGGGCCATGCGGATGGTGTGCTCCTCGACGTGGTCGACACAGACCCGCGACGGGGTCACTCGGCGATCGTTTTTGAGCATATCGATGATCATCCGCGTCCCTTTGAGCTTGTCTTCGAGGTGCGGCGTGTGAATCAAAATCAGCTCGTCGGTCTTCATGGCCAAGTCGACATGTTCCTGGAAAATCGTGGCCTCGTTGAGGGTGTTCTTGTTGAGGCCAATTTCACCGATGCCGAGGACATTCGACTTCTCCAAAAACTCCGGAATGAGCGCGATCACCTCCCGAGACAAACTCACGTTCTCGGCTTCCTTGGCGTTGATGCAGAGCCAGGAGTAATGCAAGATGCCAAACTGGGCCGCCCGCTTCGGCTCGTATTCCGTGAGTTGCCGGAAGTAGTCGTGGAATGCCCGAGCCGAGCCGCGGTCGAAGCCCGCCCAAAACGCCGGCTCCGAGATCGCCGCACACCCTGCCATCGCCATGCGGGCGTAGTCGTCGGTCGTGCGCGACACCATATGGATGTGCGGGTCGATGTATCGCATTGTGTCTCCTGTTTCACTGCGCTCAGCTCAGTACATAACCGTAGGCGTCGTAGGGTATCTTGGCGATCTCAGGCGAGAAGAACCAGTTCACAATGGCATCGTGAGCCGGGCTAGGCAGTTCCCAGAATGAATTCGAGAGTCTCTTGCGGGGCAACGTCTCGGCGTTATCTTCGAAGTATGCGAGTACGACGGCCGGGCTTTTTTCGATGAGCCTCAGATAGGGCATGACATCGAAACCCATCCGGCCGATCGCACACATCCAACTACCGAGCAGGAAGCGGTCTCCTGATTCGATGGCCGAAACAATCACAGTTTCGAGGTACTGGTTCAACGCGGAACGTTGACCGACGGTCCAAGATTCCGGGTCAGTGCTCCGGATGGCTCGCCGTGACTTCGGGGCTAGGCCACCATGAGAGGTCTGTCGCCGTGATCTCCAAGATGCGTGGCAAGAAGTAGAGGTAATCAGCCTTGTCCCCGACGGTCAGGAACGCCGAGCGGGAGTAGGATGCCAACTCATCCGAGGTAAGTGTCCGGAGGTTCTTGGCGAGAAGGACATCGATCCGCTTTCTGGCGATGCAGCAAGGGCAGCCATCGATGTCCCGAGGTCGTGGGTACACCGCGAACGCCGAGTAAAGCGCCTCGATGGAATCTTGGATTGTGGGCATGTTGAAATTCCCAGGGTTCAAGGGTTCTCTAAGACCCAGGTCCGGCTATTTCCTCTGACCCACGAGTGTTCGCCATCAAGAGTCTTCACCACGACGTGGTCATTGCCATCCCAGCGAGCGATGTCCGAAACTTGCTCAACACTGAAGTTGGTCTGGAAGTCCCCTTCGACGCTGTAACTTCGGGGCCCACTCACCTCAAAAAACTGGATTCTGAGCTTCTTGCTCACTTGGGAATCCCAACTGGTTTGCACTTTCCTCTTCCCGTTCGGACTGAATGCCCCTCCAGGAGTGTTTTCGCGCCAGGTGTTGTCGGGTTGCCTCTCCAAGATGTAGGCGCCGACGTCCGCGCTCTCCATCAGAAGGTGTTGCGAGTCCTTCCATTCGACGACCCACCACTGATAGGTGCTGGCACCGGTTTTCCAGTGATAGAGTTCGGTGCCGGCTTGGTCTTTGATGACGACGAGGAGTTCGCCTGTGGTCTCCGGGACGGCGACGAGTTGTCCATCCGGAGAGACCACGGGGCCTCTGGCTTCCTGGCGGCAGCCAGCCAGGAAGCCAAGCACCAAGGCCACACTCAGGGCGAAGAGTCTATTCAAGAACATGGCTCACTTTCCTTCCACAAACCGCAGGCGGCGTTCGGGGTCGAGGATGCGGAGGCTCGCTTCTTGGCCAGGCTTCTTGATTTCGATCTTGAACTCATGTTGGCCCTTGGGCAGGGTAACGGGCAGGCTGATGCCATCAATGGCAAACTTGTCGCTCACGCCGACGGCGATTTCTTTGCCGTCGAGCAGGATACAGTATTCGCCTCGCAGGCCGACGAGCAGTGTGGTCGCGGTGGTGTCTGTGATCTCGAAGGAGGCTTCGAGGGTGACGTCGCCGGTGGTGGTCCACTTCAGGATGCCGCCGGTTGGCGTTGGCACGGTCTTGCCGCTGAGTTTCACTTCGGGGAAGTACGGGCTTTGCATCACGTACCGGACCAAGTCGCGGAAGTCTTGCTTGGTCATGCTCGCGGTCAGCCCTTCGGGCATCATCGACTTCTCGACTGTTTTCTGACTGTCGATCTCTTTCTTGGCGAGCTTTTTCAACACACCATTTTCGACTTTCAACGTCAGGAAGTTGTCATCTTCCTCGGCCAAGACACCTTGCTCCACGCGGCCATCGGCCATGTTGGCGATGCGTAAGAAGTAGGGTGCCCCGATAACGCGGTTCGGGTCGATGATGTTGGCGAGTAGGTATTCGATGTCTCGCGCGGCGCCATCCAGGAGCGGGCCGACGTCTTGCCCGCGGCCTTCGAACTTGTGGCACTTGGCGCACTGATTTTCAAAGACGGCTTTGCCCCGCACATACGAGCCGGTGCCGGTCGAGAGTTCGGTACGCATGTCGTTGATCATCTTCAAAAGCTCGGTCGGCGTCGGGCGAGTACGGCCCCAAGCTTTCTCGATGAGCTTGTTCATGTCCGCGTCGTTGAAGGCTTGGATGCGGATGATCGTGTTATCCGAGATGAGTTTGCGGTCGATGGTTTGCTTCTCCAAGCCCACGAGCATCGCCTTGGCCCAGGGCTTGCGGGATGAGAGCGACGCAATCACTTCCGGCCGCACGGCCTCGGGGATTTGCTTCCACTGCGAGACGATCGTCTCGCCGAGATTGGGGTCATCCAGGCTCGCCAGTTGGCGGGCGGCTTCGGTCAGGAACGGCCCAGGCTTCTCGCCTTCGGTCAGGGTTTTGGTGATGAGCTTCTGGGTTTCCGTGTGCCGAAGCTGGGCCATTTGCCGCAGCCCCTCGGCCCGAATCTCCGATATGGAGGCAGGCTGCACCATCTCGAACGCACGCTTCAAGGCCGCTTCATCGCGGAAGGAAACCGAGAGTTTGTTGATGTATGTCACCAGCTTGGGGTTCTTGCTGGCCGTGATCTCGTCGCGCACTTTGGCCCAAAGTTCCGGGGCTTTCACCGTCTGCCCGGCCAGGCCGATGGCCAAGCCATCCAGGGCTTTCTCACGGACGTTGACATCCGCAGAATCGCGGATGAACTCCAGGCAAAGTTCGAGGTCACGCGGTTGCCCCGTGGCCGTGAGCCGTCGCATGACTTTGGGGACGATCTGATCACGCACGAAGATGTTCTTCGGGGCTTCCTCCGCGAGCCACTTGAGTTCTTTCTCTGCCGCACTCGCAGCGCCCTGCTTCTTGGCGATCACCTTCTCGTAGGCGAGCCATGTCAGGTGCGGGATGAGGGGATCATTGGCGTCTTCGGTGTGAGACATGAGAGCACGCACGAGCGGGGTGACGTCATGCTTTTCCACAATTCGAACCGCAACCGATGCAAGTTCACGTCTCAAATTCACATTGTCCGTCTGCTTCGCCTGGTTAGCGAGCAGCTCAATGGTTTGTCCGATCTCATCGGTTTGAAAAACTGCTGCTGGGATCAGCCTTGCGACTGTATTTTGCACTGCCGGAGTATCTTTGACAATAAACGTGTCTACATCATTCTCACTAATTTTGAGATCGGTCACGCTCAACACACGAAGTCTCAGAGCATTTTGTGTGGTCGATTTGTCAGCAAGCATTTTGGAAGTGAAGCGGGAGGCAGAATCGTCGTCGGCAACAAGCCTTTCGGCAAGTAATCGAAATGCGGTTCTGTTTGTGTACGGCCTCGGATCTTTGGTAAGCTCTAAGAGCTGATTGTTCGACTTCTTCCCCAGATCCTCAGCCTTCCCGCCTTTTCGCCCTTTCACTTCGATCCGGTAGACGCGGCCACGGGCGTAGTCCCAGCTATCAGCGGCGGCTTGGTGGCAGGGGTTTTGGTCGTGCCAGTCAATGAGGTAAATGTCGCCGTGCGGGCCCCATTTGAGGTTGATGGGTCTCACGTTTTTGTCGCCGCTGACCAGGAAGTCATCGCCGCGGGTGGCTTTGTAACTGGAGCCATTGGGCGCGAGGATGTTCTGCTTCAGGCTGCAGCCGTGGATGCTGCCGAAGATGACGGAGTTGCGGTATTTCTCGGGGATATGCGGGGCATCCAGGGAGATCAAGCCTGCGTGGGCCCAGCCGGATTCTTTGTGGAAAGTATGGTCGGAGATTTCGTTGATGTAGCCGTAGGCGTAGGAGTTATAACTCGCACCGGCTTGGCGCTTATAAATCCCACCAGGGACAATGTGGAAAAGGTGCGGAATCACACAACACGCAAGTATAAACTGGCCATCGGTATTGCGCCAATCCATGCCCCAGGGGTTGGAGGTGCCCTCGGCGTAGATTTCGAATTTCTTGGTCTTCGGGTGCAACCGCCAGACGGCGGCATTCATTCGCGTCTCGGGGCCATCCAGGGGCTTGACCGTCGATTGCGTAAATACACCCTGCATACCGTACAGCCAGCCATCGGGGCCCCACTGGAAGGTGTTCAGGGTCTCGTGCGTGTCCTGCGAGCCGAAGCCGCCGGCAAGTGTCTCGAACTTTCCAGGCTTGTCGTCTTTGTTCTCGATGAACCAGATGTAAGGCGGCGCCCCGACGTAGACCCCGCCGTGGCCAATCTCCAGCCCGGTGGCCAAGTCAAAGGCGGGCAGGCCGTCTTTCTTACGCTCGGGGGTAATGGGAAAATCTTTGCCTTCGGCGAAGATCGTGCGTTTGTCGCAGGCACCGTCGCCGTCCGTGTCTTCGAGGATGACGATGCGGTCTCGTGGGGCTTTGCCCTTGGGGGTCTTGCTCGGGTATTCGAAGCACTCCAGCACCCAGACGCGGCCTCGTTCGTCGATCGAGAACGCCACGGGGTTCACGCAATCCGGCTCGCCCGCGAAGAGTTTGACCTCAAACTCTGGGGCCACTTTCATCTTTGCCACCGTCTCTTGCGGCGTCAGGTACGGCTGGCCTGACGGCTTGCGATTGTCAAAACCAAATTGCTTCTGAGCCAACGCGAGAGGCGCGAACAGCAGGAACAAACAGCCTGCTAAGAGACCGCGAGTGAGAGTCACCATGATCCTGAATCCTCGGAGAGTTTCTTGAGGTTCGATTTTAGGCGAAAGCCCACCTGACCGAAAGCCTCAATTCGCACCTCTCGAACATCACAACAGTTTCTTTGCGACCTGTCCTCGGGTAAGATGTCCGCATTGAGAAAAGGAGCGGGATTGATGCCGTTGTTGGATCATTTTCATCTGCCGCTCGTGGGACGCAGGCATTGGGAGTCGTTTCATTCCCAGTGGGCCTCTTGCATTGCCTCGGCGTTGAATGATGAGCTTCCTGAAGACTACTTTGCAGAAGCTCAGGTCCACGCGGGGCCGCGTATCGAAGTCGATGTGGCGACTTGGCATGAGCCGAGCACGGCCGGCGGAGTAGCAACACAACCACAGACAAGGCCAATCCTGGCCCCAGCGGACATGGTGTTGCCCGCCACCTTTCCGCCAGAGTTTGCCGTGCATGTCTACGAGACTTCCGGTGGCCCCACGTTGGTCGCGGCCATCGAGTTGGTGTCACCGGCCAACAAAGATCGACCCGAAACGCGAAGTGCCTTCGCGGTGAAATGTGCGGCATACGTCCAGCGTGGGTTGGGATTGATCGTCGTTGATATCGTCACGAATCGCACCTCTTCGCCTTTCGCGGAGTTGTTAGCCCTGCTTCACCCGGGTCAACCGGCCCCGGCCACCAGCCCACTCCTGGCCGTGTCCTATGTGCCGGTCCGCACCTCGGATGGCGACACGCTCGAAATTCGCCATCGCCCGCTAGCGATTGGTGACCCACTGCCTGAGCTTCCGCTCGCCCTCGGTGGCTTCGACCACATCACCGTCAACTTCGAAGCGAACTACGAAGAAGCCCGCCAGCGTAGCCGACTGTGAACCTCACATTTACAATGCAAACTCATCCTTGCCCCTTGGTGTTTTTGGTTCGAAAGGCAACCTCACCCCCTGCCCCTCTCCGAAGCGGGATTGGTATGGTCACAAAACAAAGGCA
Source organism: Fimbriiglobus sp. (assembly GCA_051659845.1). Lineage (GTDB taxonomy): Bacteria > Planctomycetota > Planctomycetia > Gemmatales > Gemmataceae > Fimbriiglobus. Next base: position 132,134 of record JBOFPH010000026.1, read on the forward strand.
ACCTCATCCCCCCAACCCCCTTCTCCGAAGCGGAGAAGGGGGAGAAATCCCCATAAAACATGCCGTTTTCCGCAATTTCTGGCACCCCTCTCCGCTTCGGAGAGGGGCCGGGGGTGAGGTTGTATTTTGAGTCAGAGAGTGGCTGCGTGATGCATTTGTCGCTTTAGACCAGATCTCCCATATCATTTCCATCCCCTGCTTGAGGATCATGCCCAATGGCCGACAATTCCTCCCCCGCGCCTGCGCCCACTGGTTGGGCTTCGCTGAAACTCCTGACCCGGTATCAATGGTTCGTCTTCATCGTCTGCTGTCTGGCTTGGGATCTTGATTGCCTCGACCAGCAGCTTTTCGTCCTGGCCCGCGATCCGGCGATCGCATCGCTGATGAAGCTCGAGATCAAAGACAAAACGGTGGAGAATTATGGTGGTTACGCCACAGCCGTCTTTCTCATTGGATGGGGAGTGGGTGGCATTGGGTTCGGAGTCATGGGTGACAGGCTGGGTCGCGTGAAAACGCTGACCCTGACGATCGGCTTATACGCTCTTTTCACGGGTTTGAGTGCTCTTTCCGTCAGTGTGACGGACTTTATGATTTACCGTTTCCTCACGGGTTTGGGTGTGGGGGGAGCGTTTGCCGCAGCCGTGGTGTTGCTAGCGGAATCGGTGCCTGAAACGGCGAGGCCGTACATCTTGGGGATGTTTCAAGCCTCAAGCGTCATTGGGAACTGCACCGCGGCGTTAATTGGGATGCTACTTGGATCACTTCAGAAGGATGGATTTTTTCCTCCCGGCCAATGGCTCACAACATGGCGATTGATGTTTTTGATCGGCATCATTCCTGGGCTGTTGTTGGTCGTCGTGCAGTTCAGTTTGAAGGAACCTGAGAAGTGGCTATTGATGCGGGAAGCTCAGCGAGCGGGGGCACGCCAATCGCCGTTTCAAGCCTTCTTCGGCACCTTGAAAGAACTCTTGACCACGTCCCCCTGGAATCGGCGAGTACTCTTTGGTTTGTTACTCACAGGCACAGGGGTCATTGGGCTTTGGGGTATCGGCTTTTTCTCACCCCGCCTCGCAGGGATTGTCTTTACCGAAACCTTCAAAGCGGAAGGAATGGCCCCAGATCAAATTGCCGGTGAAGTGACCCGCTGGCGCAGCATTACCTCACTCTTTCAGAACGCTGGCGCATTCTTCGGCATCTTCGCGTTTAGCTGGGTGACAGGGATCATAGGCCGCCGTCCGTCGTTTGCGTTCTTCTTCTTGTGTGGGGCGCTTTCGACCGCCGCCACCTTCTGGTTCCTTCGCACCCGTGACGATGTCTACTGGCTGATCCCAATGATGGGCTTCTTCCAACTCTCGGTCTTCGGTGGCTTCGCCATCTACTTACCCGAGCTGTTTCCCACCAAGTATCGCAGCACCGGAACCAGCTTCTGCTACAACGCCGGTCGGTTGTTAGCGGCAGCCGGCCCGATCATGTTGGGCGAACTCTCGAAGGAAGTTTTCGGCAAGTACGGAGATGATTCGATCCGGTATGCTGGCGTCACGATGTGTGCGGTCTTTGTGTTGGGGATTGCCGCCTTGCCCTTTTTGCCCGAAACCAAAGGGAAACCACTCCCCGAGTGAACCCAAGGAACATGATCATGACCCCACCCGATTGGCTGACGAAACGCGAAGGCTCCCTGAAACCCGGCATCCGGGACTTCATCACCCACGTGATGATCGGCGACCAGCCGCAATACCGGCTCGAAGTCCGGCCTGCGGCAGGAAAGTACATGTGCACCATCACTCAAAGCATCAATGGCAAACGCCTTGATGACGGCAGTTCCACGTATGCTACGAGCCAAGACGCGCTCGCCGGTGGGCTGGTGCAGTTACAAGCCAAACTGGGTTGGTAAGGTTTCCTTTCCTGATGGCGGGAAAAGGCTATCTCTTTCCGGCAGTGCTGGGTTATAATCCCCACACCTCTCAGGTTTTGGGTTCTTCGCGGAGTGGAAGTGGGCGATCAACCGCGATTTTTGGTCCTAGGTGAGCTTTCGACGCAGGAACTGGCCGTTCTGGCCGGAGTCTCCACGACTCCCGCCCCAGACGCTCAGTCAGCGCTTTCGCTTCTGGATCAGCACGCCTACGCCGGGGTTGTTGCCGGGGCCGCGGAGATGCAAAAACTCCTAGAAGGGCAGCGGCGCGATGCCGTGGTTTTGGCCAACCTTGATAAAGGGGTCGCGGTTCTGGACGAGGAAAGCCGGATCACCTGGGCCAACCCTGCGATGCTCGAAATCTGTCAGCGGCCCGAGATTCTCGGCAAGACACTGATGGAAGCCCTCGGTGCCACGACCCTGGTCTCCGACGTCCCCGAACCGCTCAACCTCGCTCGCCATGGCACCGCTGTGGCGTTCCGCATTTACCGGCCACAATCGTCGGACCAGCCCTATTTGGATGTGACGATTCAGCCGGTGCAACGGGCCTCTGGTGGCGTCGAACAACAAGTCGTGCTGGTACGAAACATCACGAGCGAAGTGGAACAGCAACGCAAACTGGATGCTCTCCACCAAGCGGGGCGTGAACTCGCGGACCTTGATCCCGAGATGCTGGCCGAGATGAACATCCCTTCTCGGGTCGAGCTGCTGAAGCAGAATCTTCGACGCTACATCCACGATCTGTTGCGGTACGACATCATCGAAGTGCGATTACTTGATCGCCGCACCGGAGAACTTCGCCCGCTGCTCGAAGACGGCATGACGCCCACCGCCGCCCGCCGGGTGCTCTATGCCCGCGAGGAAGCCAACGGCGTGACGGGGTACGTCGCCGCTCGTGGCCAGAGTTATGTCTGCGTCGATACGGCCAACGATCCCTTGTACCTCGAAGGGGCCAGTGGCGCTCGCAGTTCGATGACGGTGCCACTGAAACACCACGACGAAGTCGTCGGCACCTTGAACGTTGAAAGCCCGACACTTGCTGGCTTCGGGGCCGAGGATTTGCAGTTCGCCGAACTCTTCAGCAAAGAAATCGCCACGGCACTCCACACCCTCGATTTATTGACCGCCCAGCAGACCTGTGCCATGTCCGAGTCTGTCGATCGCATCAATCGAGAAATCGCGATGCCGATTGACGAAGTCCTGGCGTCGACAGCGCTCTTGATCGAGACACTCTCCGAAGGCGACCCCGTCACCACGGCCCGTCTCGCCCGAGTGCTCGCGGGGGCTCGGCAAATCAAAGAAAACCTTCGCAAAGTCGAACGGGACATGCAAGCCCACAACGACCCAAGTGCCTTCCGCTCTTCCCCGCTTCGCAATCACCGGGTACTGGTACTCGATCAGGACGAACGCATTCGCCGAGCCGCCCACTTGATGCTCGGCCAACTCGGCGCAGAGGTCGAGACCGTATCGACCGCCCTCGAAGCTGTGGCCGTGCTCAAGGTGATGCCCTTCGATGCCGTGCTGATGGAGATTCGCCCGATCGACCTCGGTGGCTATGAAACTTACTCCCGGCTCCGCCAAGCCCGACCCGATGCCCGCATCTCGATGACCACGGGCTTCGGCTACGACTCGGCCCATGCCATCGTCAAAGCCCGTGCCGAGGGGATGCAGTTCGTGCTGTTTAAACCGTTCCGGCAAGATCAAGTCCTGAAGGCGGTGCTCGAAACGCCACGCACTCCCGAACCGATGAAACCCCAGAGCAGCGGCAACCTCGTATGACCTGGGCCGAATGGATCGCCTTCTTCCCCACCTGGCTCGGCCACGCTTGCCTCGCCATGTTCGCTCTCAACAACCTCTACGGGCGAGACATCCCGAAGACCTTTCTGAAACCCTATCGCCTGTTCACCGGGCTGATGATTTTCACTTTTCCGGTGACGTTTTACCTGCTGCGTGAGGTGCCGTGGGTCTGGGGTTACTTCTGGTTCTGTTGTGGGATCGCGCTTGTCGTCGTGCCGGTCCTCACGGTGATACGTCAGGTGCGACCCACGCCGAAAGCCATCGTCTCCACGAAGACCACGACCGTCGACTACTGGCCGAAGCTCGGCCAGGCTGCGATTGGCCGAGGGAAGTGGGCTTGGGTGCCACGGTTACCGGGGACCTGTGTTTTTAAAGTGGACTTCACGACTCTCGAAATGAAACTCCCCAACCAACCAACGGAGTGGGCTGGGCTATCCATCGTGCTACTTTCGGACCTGCACTTTCACGGCACGCCGAGCCGCGAATTCTTCGAAGCGGTGCTCGCCGATTTGCGAGTCCAACCGACACCGGACCTCGTTTTGCTCGCAGGGGATTTCGTAGACACCGACGACCATCACACTTGGATTGAGCCGCTTCTGAGCCAACTGCCCGCGAAACTCGGCCGCTTCGCCGTGCTGGGGAACCATGACATTCACCATCACCCCGAAACGATCCGCGCGAGTTTAACACGAGCCGGTTACACGCTGCTAAGCAACACCTCCCAGACGATCGACGTGCGTGGTCATGCCCTGGAACTCCTCGGCCATGAAGGGCCTTGGTTCCCGCATCAGAGGGCGGCACCAGCTAACACCATTCGCTGGATGCTTGCGCACAGCCCCGATAACTTCCCCGAGGCCCAAGCGACAGGCTGCCAACTGATGTTCGCAGGCCACGTCCACGGCGGGCAGATTCGCTTGCCGCTGTTTGGCTCCTTGTTTGTGCCCAGCATCTTTGGTCGGCGGTATGATCAAGGGGTGTTTGAGAAGAACGGCACCATCATGATCGTCAACCGCGGCCTGAGTGGGAAAGAACCCCTGCGATACAATTGCCACCCCCAAATCATCCGCATCGAGTTGAAGTGAGGAACACCATGAAGACCAATATCGTGATTCACGGCGCCTGCGGCCGCATGGGCCAACGGCTGACCGCTTTGAGCCGCGAGGATTCGAGCCTGCATATCGTCGCGGCCATCGATTCACCCAAGCATCCGCTCATCGGCCAAGACGCCGGGACCATCGCTGGCGTACCCGCACTCGGCATCCCCGTGACCTCTGAAATCCCCCTCTCGGCTCGCGTCGATTGCGTGATTGACTTTTCGATTCCTGAAGCGACGCTCGGCATTTTGCAGACATGTGTTGATCGAAAACTGCCACTCGTGATCGCCACGACGGGCTTCGAAGCTGAGCAGAAAGCTGAGATCTTGAACGCCGCCCATCACACGGCGGTGCTCTTTTCGCCGAGCATGAGCCTGGTGGTGAACTTGCTCTTCAAGCTCACGAAACTCACGAGCGAAGTCTTGGCCGGGAAGGGTTTTGATGTCGAGATCGTCGAACGGCATCACCGCTTCAAGAAAGATTCCCCCAGTGGCACGGCGGCTCAGTTTGCCAAGATCGTGCAGGAGGCGATGCACCAAAAAGAGATCGTACATGGCCGTGAAGGCTTGGTCGGCGAACGACCGGCGAGCGAAATCGGCATGCACGCCGTGCGTGCCGGGGACAACGTCGGCGAGCACACCATCATCTTCAGTGCTTTGGGCGAGACGATGGAACTCGTCCACAAAGGCTACAGCCGCGATAGCTACGCCCGTGGCGCGTTGCTCGCGGCCAAGTTCCTGACCGGCAAACCGGCCGGCACTTACACCATGAACGACGTACTCGGCCTGTGAACGCGATCATTCTCTCCGATGGCCAGGATGCCACTCTGCAAGCTGCCTTACAGTCTGCCGGTTGGACGGTGCGTAATGTTGGGCAAGCCAGTGAAGATTGGCTTCTCCCAGCGGCTGAAGATGCCCTCGTCGGGATGTTCACCGACACCCGGCAGGCTCTCTTCGGCCTAGGTACCGGAGGCCATGCGGCTCTTCGCTTCGGCTTCCGGTATCATGCGATCTGCCCGATTGTTGTCGTCTTGAATGCCGTGGTGGATTTGCACGATTGCTACGGCCTCGGTACAGTTCTTGATGAGTATTACCCGAGCCGTGAAGCTTGTCGGCAAGCTTCGGCACTGTTGCAGATTCGCCCATTCCAAGTGCCGACGCACCTCTACCACGCCTGTGAACCAGGCCATCCGGCCCATCGCGGCAATGACCGGCTCCACGAAAAACTCCGCGCCCTCGGCATCGCCCACACCTTTGACGAAGCCCTCCACCCCGAAGCCCGCGTCATCGAATCCGCCAATGCCGCCTGGCAAAAGCTCGCTCGGAAGCTGCTCTAAAAACTGGCTGCCGATGTTCCTCAGACCTGGTCGATGATCTCGTCCCAGTTTTTGGCCTCGATCACCCGGTCCAAGAGTGTTTCGAGGATCGTGAGGTCGTCAATGGCTTCGATCTTGCCAAGGATGGCCTGAGTGGCTGGCCCGAACCGCTTCGCCCCGAGCCGTAAGACATTCGCACGTGCGTTCTTGATCTCGCCGCGAGCTTGGCCGAGGGCTTCGCCGCGAGCTTGGCCTTTTTGGATCACGTATTGGTACGTGGTCGATTCTTCCAGAAACATGACGACCCCTTGGATGATTCTTTGAATCTGTTCTTGCTGGTAACGCAAACCCA
>JBOFPH010000027.1:0-1993 GCA_051659845.1 Fimbriiglobus sp.
CCATGAATAAAAATCTCCTGAATCTGTGGGTATGATAAACGAGCTTAGGCGAGAAGCGAAGGTCGGTTACGAACGAACGGGGCGACCATCGGGAGTGCGAGGCGGATCGGGGGGAACCATCTCCCCAATCTCCCCATGGTGTTCAACGAGTGGAGCCGATTGTTGGCGATTCCCTTTGTTTGCAGCCGTCTGAGCAGACTTGAGAGTCGTCGTACTTGGGGAGATGCTAAACTCCGACGCAGGACGAACGACCCATTTCGTGCCATTGCCTTTGTGTGTCGAGGCATGATCGAGGAAGAGCGCCCCAAGGATTCTTTTGCGATATTTGCGAATTTTATACCCAAGCGATGCACTGCATGGTTTTGGTATGAATTCGTCGAGAGTTTCACGAATGATCTCAGTATTTGAGTATCGTTCAGGACCGTAGACACGGTCGATGATTTGGCTCGCCGAGATACCCTTACCTTCGGGGTCGAGTTTCGGCCACTCGGCCAGCAAGGTCGTCATCAAGACGGTTTCCGTATCGCTCTGTTCGAGCGTGCTTCGAGTACCTGCGGGGTCCGCACCTCCGGCCCAGACGATGGCCTGTCGCACGAGACTCGACCAACCTTCGAAACTCCCCCAGGTCGAGAGTTTCTGGTCGGGCCGTCCCGCGAGGATGAAGCCCCGCAGGATCGTGAGGGCTGCAGAGAGCAGCTCATTGCGGTGACCCGAGACCCATTGCAAAAGCTGTGAGTGACGGAAATCCGACCGGCTTTCTGGATGTTCTTCGGGTGTCTCGAGGCGGATCGGGCAGCTTCGACGGACCATGTCGGCCCCGAATGTGATGTTGTTCCCCGTGGCATACCAGGTGGTCCAAAGCGGGTTGGTGATGAGTCGAGATTGGCCAAGGAGCCGGTCTTGCCAAGATGTTGTCGTCAAGGCGATATCAGTGGCGGCGTTCCCAAACGGTCCAACGATGTTATCGAAAAGGACCAGCAGATCACCGTCTCGGGAAATGGCGGTGATTCGTTTGCGAAGTTCTTCGACATCGTGGGTGTACATCGATGCCGAGAACGTTCGGTTGAAGAGAATCTGGCTGATGACATTCAACAGCAACCCTTTGCCAACGCCTCGGGTGTTGCCTTCGACGAGGAAGAGCGGTGCACCTCCTTGAAAAGCAAAACGGGCCAGTGGCGTCAGCAGCCCAGCAAGCCAACTCGCTCGGTGAGTCTCGCCAACGAAAGGGAAGTTAATGACCACTTCAAAAAGCTGCTCGATCGCTCGGGTCGCATCGGCTTGGGTTGGCCGTGCGGGCACCGAAAGCCTTGGCACTTGGCTTGGTTGATAGAGTAGCCCGGATTTGTCATCGAACCCGGGAACGTCGAGTAGCTCTCCACTTGGCAACAGGACCGGGTACTCCACCACGGCCTCCAGTTTCCGGATGCCTGCCCACTGGCTGCGAGCCATGATGGCATTGACGCACCACTCGGGTGGGTGAGCCGGTACGAGTTCCATGTCATCCTTGGTGGCTTTGACACGGACCCATTCGGCGACGCGAGTCAGCCGTTCCCGCAACGAGGCCGAGGGAATCGGCTCAATCCGGGCGGACATGGTGCGTTTCAAAAGTCGATCTGGAGCCTCGGCTTCGGTGATCACCCGAGTCAGCAACCCACCTCGTTGATAGAGATCGGGTTCCCGAGCCAACGCCTGGATGGCTTGGTCATTCACCTCATGTTCTTTGACACCGATCACGATCTGAGGCAGGCTCAAGTCGACGGGATCAGTGTCAGCTTCCACAGGCTTTTCGCAGTGGGTCAACCACTTTTGCCCAGCATCGATCCAGTCCACACCCTCGGCCACATGAGCCGTCATCCAGTCGCGGACATCCTTCGCATCTTCGGGTGGCATCACCCATCGGACCTTCCGCCCTAAGTCGCGGGTCAGACTCTCAGCGACGCGCTGAGCACCATCTCGGCCCGGCCAGGAGCCATCTGGCTTGCGGTCATTTTCA
>JBOFPH010000028.1:0-1993 GCA_051659845.1 Fimbriiglobus sp.
CCATGAATAAAAATCTCCTGAATCTGTGGGTATGATAAACGAGCTTAGGCGAGAAGCGAAGGTCGGTTACGAACGAACGGGGCGACCATCGGGAGTGCGAGGCGGATCGGGGGGAACCATCTCCCCAATCTCCCCATGGGGTTGACCGGGTGGAGTCAATAGCAGGCGATTCGATTTGTTTACGTCCTTTTGAGAGTGATTGCGAGTCGTCGCACTTGGGGAGATGCCAAACTCTGATGCGGGGCGAACGACCCATTTCGTGCCGTTGCCTTTGTGGCCCGTGGCATGAGCGAGGAAGTATTCCCCTCGGACGGTACGACGATAGTTGCCGAGTTTATAGCCAAGTGCTCTACTACATGGTTTCGGTAGCAATTCGTCGAGAGTTTCACGAATGATCTCAGTATTTGAGTATCGATTAGTGCCATACACGCGGTCAATGATTTGGCTCGCCGAAATCCCTTGGCCTTCGGGGTCGAGTTTCGGCCACTCGGCCAGCAGGGTCGTCATCAAGACGGTTTCCGAATCGCTCTGTTCGAGCGTGCTCCGAGCAGCTGCGGGGTCCGCTCCTCCGGCCCAGACGATGGCCTGTCGCACGAGGCTAGACCAACCTTCGAAACTCCCCCAGGTCGAGAGTTTCTGGTCGGGCCGACCGACGAGGATAAAGCCTCGCAGGATCGTGAGGGCCGCAGAGAGTAACTCGTTCCGGTGACCTGAGACCCATTGCAAAAGCTGTGAGTGGCGGAAGTCCGATCGTTTTTCGGGACGTTCTTCTGGTGTCTCCAGACGGATCGGGCAGATTCGCCGGACCATGTCACCCGCGAGTGCGACATTATTTCCGGTGCCATACCACGTGGTCCACAGTGGATTCGTGATTTGTTGCGATTGCCCTAGTAGCCGGTCTCTCCAGATCATCGACGTCATCACCGCATCGAGTGTGGCGTTGCCGAAAGGGCCAGCGATGTTATCGAAGAGCACGAGGAGATCACCGTCTCGGGCGATGGCGGTGATGCGCTTGCGGAATTCTTCGGCATCGTGGCTGTACGTCGAGACGGCGAAGGTTCGATCGAAGAGAATCTGGCTGATGGCATTCAAGAGCAACCCTTTGCCAACGCCTCGCATGTTGCCCTCGACAAGGAACAACGGGGCATTCCCCACGAACGCAAAGCGTGCCAGCGGGGTCAGCAGCCCGGCAAGCCAGCTCGCTCGGTGCGCATCATCGACAAATGGGAAATTGATGACCACATCAAAGAGCCTCTCGATCGCTTGGGTCGCATCAGCTTGAGTTGGCCGGCTGGGCACCGAAAGCTGTGGAACTGGGCTTGGTTGGTAAAGCAATCCGGACCGGTGATCGAAGCCCGGTACCTTCAGCAAATCGCCATTCGGTAGGACGACCGGGTACTCCACCACGGCCTCCAGTTTCCGGATTCCCGACCATTCCCCACGAGCCATGATGGCATTCACGCACCACTCGGGTGGGTGAGCCGGTACGAGTTCCGCGTCGTCTTTGGTGGCTTTGACACGGACCCATTCCGCCACCCGGGTGAGTCGCTCTCGCAACGAGGCCGAGGGAATCGGCTCAATCCGGGCCGACATGGTGCGTTTCAAAAGTCGATCTGGAGCCTCGGCTTCGGTGATCACCCGAGTCAGCAACCCACCCCGTTGATAGAGATCGGGTTCTACAGCCAACGCCTGGATGGCTTGGTCATTCACCTCATGTTCTTTGACTCCGATCACGATCTGAGGCAGGCTCTGGTCGACCGGATCGGCATCGACTTTCGCAGGCTTTTCGCAGTGGGTCAACCATGCTTGTCCGGCATCATCCCAGGAGGCACCCTCGGCCACACGAGCTGTCAACCAGTCGCGGACATCCTTCGCATCTTCGGGTGGCATCACCCATCGGACCTTCCGCCCTAAGTCGCGGGTCAGACTCTCAGCGACGCGCTGAGCACCATCTCGGCCCGGCCAGGAGCCATCTGGCTTGCGGTCATTTTCA
>JBOFPH010000029.1:0-67770 GCA_051659845.1 Fimbriiglobus sp.
ACAAGTGGTACGAAGCGGCGACAGGATCTTACACCGAAGCCGAGTGTGAAGAGATGCTGAATCGCTGGGATCAATACGCCCGCGAAGACGCCGAACGCTACTCCCGCCCCGGCTTTGACCTCGGCACAGGCGAATGGGATCGCTCAGCAGAATCGGGCGAATCGGGTGAGTCGGGGATCGGGTCTGGGGGATCGGGTGAATCGGGTCTCGGGTCTGGGGGATCGGGTCTCGGGTCGGGAGATCCTGAATCGGGTGACGGGTCGGGAGATGAGAGTCCGTAGCGGGCGATCCGCATGGCCAAGATGGCCATGCCACGAAAACAGACCCGATACCCGACACCCGATACCCGATACCCGATACCCGATACCCGACACCCGATCCTGGCTTTCGGATTTCGTTACGCCAAACTTGAGCTTGATTTTCCAGAATTCCAAGATATTTCACGTCTTCGTTTCTCGCAATCAGGATTTCATTTGGCAAGGATCGCCTCCATGAATCGTTACTTACTCGCCACCACACTTGCGTGGCTGATCGCCACGGGTGCGGGCTTGGCTCAACCGCCTGTCAAGATCGAGGCTCCATCGGTCCTCCCGGCACAGGCCACCGTCCCCGCGACGCCGATTGGTGCGGGTGCCGATGGTGGGCTGTTCAACAGCCTGCCACCCACACCACCTCCGCCTCCACCGATATGGAGCGGCAGCACCGAACTGGGCCTCAACGGAGCCAGTGGCAACGCGAACCTCTTCAACTTCCGCTTTGGCATCAATGCCGAACGCAAAGTCACGGACAACATCTTCACCACGGACTTCCTCTACACCTACACGGAAAACGAAGGTGTTACCACCGTCCAGCAGGCGTTGTGGAATGCCCGCGATGAGATTCTGTTCGCAGGGACACCCTGGAGTCTCTTCGGTGCGATCAACCTCGAATACGACGAACTGCGGGCTTACAACTTCCGGGTTGGTCTTTATGCCGGTGTTGGCTACTTGGTGGTGGACAATGAGACGACCACCTTCAAGCTCCGAGCCGGTGCCGGTGCCGTCCGAGAACTTGGGACGGGCAATCTGGAAGATCGCTGGGTGCCAGAAATGGTGTTTGGTTACGACTTCAAATACAAGATCAGCGACCGCGGCTCGTTCCTCTCCGTGATGGATCTCTATCCGCGCATCGACGACTTCTCTCAGTTCCGTTTACGGGTCCGCTTGGGTTACGAGCACATCCTCGATCCCGAACGCGGGCTGATCCTCCGCACGGGCCTCCAGAACCGCTACGACTCCGATCCTGGCAACGCCAAACGCAACGACCTGACGTACTTCGTCACACTCGGGATGAAGTTCTAAAAGCGTCCGGCAGTAGCTGTTTTACCCATTCTCTCTTTGTTTCTGTGTCTTTTGATCCCTTCGCCCCTTGCGGGAGAAGGTGGATTTGGAAACCCCGTGAAGGGGTTTCCAAAGACGGATGAGGGTCAGCGCTCGCCTTGGAAAGAGGCTCTTTTTTTGGATGAAGCGGGTTCCCCCTCATCCGTCCGATCCGGCTCTATCGAGCCTGGATCGGCCACCTTCTCCCGCAAGGGGAGAAGGGAGAAAACAAATGAAAACAAGCATAAAACCCGGGTCAATTAGCACCTGCTGAACGACTAAACGCTCACTCGCTGATCACTTCACCGCCAGCGCGGCTGCCGAGGGCACGCCAGTTGGCGACGGTGATGGTGTTCGCCACGAAGCGAACGGAGCCGTCCATGATGAGGACATTGACGCCACCACTATGGTGGCTGCGGCTGGTGACGACGGCGTATGTGGGCACGCTCGTTGAGCGGCCTTCGCGGAGTGAGTTGAAGTCAATGTCGTAGTTCACTCCACCGGATGTGTACGGCACTTTGGTATTCGGTGGAAAGGTGGTCGTGAAGCCAGTCTGGTGGACGCGGGCATCGACCCACTCCGTGTGCCCGGAATCCACTTTGAACTCGCCACCGTAGGTGGCCACGTCAGCAGGGTTGTTTGGAACGGGAGCGACACCTGTGGGGTTACCGCCATCGCGGAGGTACGGGGTGAAGGCTTTGACCTCGGCCATGCCGAGGGTGTTGCTGAGGCCATCCGTGATCTCGGCGAGACGCAGCGGACGGTTCACGAGGAAGACCCCGGTGCCGACGCCATTGGGCGGCTGAAACAGATGCCAGACGCCGGTGTTCGCGGCATAGTTCAGCGGGTAATGCACGAAGGTCGGGCCGTCCGGTCGTTCGCGGTCGTTGATCTCGCTGGGGCAAAGCAGATGCGGCACTCGCACCCGCGCGACCTGGGGCTGCTGGTTGATGGGACGGGTGAAGTCAATCAAGCGTTGTAGGTTCTCCTGCTCGACGAACGGCAACAACCGCGTATGCACACTCCAATAGACAGTGCCACCCGATTGAGAGTAGTCCCCAAGCGGCGGGAAGTGGCCCAGTGAGGCTTCATGGTTCTGCAGAGCCAAGCCGATCTGCTTCAAGTTATTCTGGCACTTCAACCGAGCCGCCGCCCCACGCACCTTCTGCACAGCAGGCAACAACAGCCCGATCAGAATTGCAATGATGGCGATGACCACAAGCAACTCAATCAACGTGAACCCGTTCCGACGTCTCGCCACCATCACATCACCCCACTTCGCAGCGTCCACGAAGCTGGGTTACGCTAACATGATGCCCGATCAACCCACCAACACCCGAACTCGCCAAAGCTTCATGATCAGTCACCGCGTCACGGCTTCGCCGTGGTTGAGGACGGTGAGGGCGACGATGGTGGTGGCGGCAAGTTCGCTCGCATCTCGTTTGGCATTCGAGGGCTTCTCGCCGACTTTGAGGAGCTTCGCGGCTTCGGCGGGTTTGGCGCGGTACTCGGCGAGTTGCTCGTCGTAGAGTTTGCGGAGGATGCTCGCTTCTTTCGGGCTTGGCATTCGGCTTGTGGCTTGGCGGAAGAGCGAGACGACGCGGTCCGCTTCGGGTTGGTCCATCGTTCGCTCAGCGAGGAGTCGGGCCGCCTCGACCATTTGTGGGTCATTCAAGAGTGCCAGGGCTTGGAGCGGCGTGTTCGTCGCTTGGCGGCGAGCGGAGCAGACGCTGCGGTCGGCGGCATCGAAGGTGGCCATCTGCGGGTGTGGGGCGGTGCGCTTCCAGACGGTGTAAAGGCTACGTCGGTACAACCCCTCGCCCTTGGATTGCGGGTAATGCGGTCGGCCCATGGCCTCGTTCCACAAGCCTTCAGGCTGATACGGGTAGACCGATGGCCCGCCGATCTTCTCGACGAGTAACCCCGAAGTGAAGAGAGCTTGGTCACGGAGCATCTCGGCCGTCAGGCGGCGTGAGGAGGCGCGGGCGAGCAGGTGGTTGTAGGGGTCTTTGGCCAGGGCTTCGGGGCTGGCTTTCGTGCCTTGGGCATACGCCTGGGTGAGGGCAATTTGCCGGAGCGTGTGTTGGATGTCCCAGCCGTGGGCGATGAAGTCTCGGGCGAGCCAGTCGAGCAACTCGGGGTGAGTGGGAGGCACGCCGGTGGTGCCGAAGTTGTCGGAGGTCTCGACGAGGCCTTGGCCGAACATCTGCTGCCAGAGGCGGTTGACGATCACGCGGGCCGTGAGCGGATGGTCCGGTTGCGTCAACCAGCGTGCGAGGCCGAGGCGGTTGCGTGGCAGGTCTTGGGGGAAGGCGGGCATGACCTTCGGCGTGTCCGCGGACACGGGCGTGCCTGGGGAATCGTAGGCGCCGCGGTTGAGGATGTAGGCCGGTTTGGGTTTTGGTAACTCATCCATGACCATGACGTCCGGGATGTTGTTGATGAACTTCGTGAACTCCTTGCGAGCCGTCCGCAGCTCCTCGCGGGCCGCCTTGACAGCTTCCGCTTGGCTGACGTGGAACGCAGGATCCGATTGGCTCGGCTTGCCGGCGAGGTGCTTGAACTCGTTGGCCGTCAACGCCCGCTCGTAAATCTGGAACTCGTCGATGGCGCCATCTTTCAACCCCGCATCGCGGAAGCGGTGGCCGATGGTGAGGTTGGGTTCGCCGCCGTAGGTGATGTCTTTGGTCAGCCGATCGCGGACGATGTCCGTTTCGGCAGGTTCACCGTTGATGTAAAGTTGCACGCCCTTGGCTTGGCTGGTGCCATCGTAACTGACGCCGACATGAACCCATTGGTCCGTGGCGATGGTCGCTTTGGTGCGGGCTTTCAAGGCATTGCCGGGCCACATGTAATAGAGGCCAAAGGCGACGTGGCCATCTTCCAGGAGCATGTCGTACCCCCGGCTGCCCGCGTCGATCGGGGCTTTGCTATGGTGCAAGACGAGCATTCGCGGCAGATGCTTGGGCACTTTCAACCACATCGAAAACGAGAAAGAATCATCTCGCGTGAAGTGGCCGAGACCGGGGAAGCTGAAACCGTTGTCGCCGTTTAAAGTCGCGCCTTGGCCCTTGACTCCAGGAGTGGGTTTGGCCCCATCGTCCACGTTGCCAGGCTTCTTGGCATCGACGCTGTTCTCGGCTTTGCCCCCCTTCCAATCGTCGAAGTTGAAGGAGGCTTGCAAGCCCGGCAGTTTCTCGGAGAAGGCAGTCGTGGGCAGCGCTTTGGTCTTCTCGGTCACTTCGCGGAGCACGGTGTCGAGCTTCATCTCTTTCTCGCGGATCGTCTTGCGGAGGGCGTCGATCTTCTGGTCTTGATCGTCGGTCGAGAGTGGCAACGCAGGCACAGGCATCGCCGAGGTGAAGTAGACGGTCTGCCCGCTTTCATCGATGTTCTGGAAGAAGCTGTAAAGCGAGTAGTAATCCTTCTGTGTCAGCGGGTCGTATTTGTGGTCGTGGCAGCGGGTGCATTCAAAGGTCATAGCCAGGAAGGCGGTGCCCATCGTGTTGACCCGATCCGCGACGTAGGCCACACGGAACTCCTCTTCCACGATGCCGCCTTCCTCGTTCTGCATGTGCAAGCGGTTGAAGGCCGTGGCTAGGCGTTGTTGTTTGGTTGGCTTCGGCAGTAAGTCCCCGGCGAGTTGCTCGGTCAGGAACTGGTCGTACTTCTGGTTGGCTTGAAAGGCCCGGATCACCCAATCTCGGTACGGGTACATCTCACGGAAGCGATCAGCTTGATAGCCGTGGGTGTCGGCGTAGCGGGCGATGTCAAGCCACTCGGAGGCCATGCGTTCGCCGTAGCGAGGTGAGGCGAAAAGACGATCAACGACTTTGGCCTTGGCTTCAGCGCTCGGGTCGCGCAGGAAGGCATCGAGTTCGGCAGGCGTCGGGGGCAAGCCGGTGAGGTCCAAGGTCACGCGGCGTAGCCAGGCTTCGGGTGGGGCAGCTGGTTGGAAGGTGAGGCCTTCTTTGGTCAGCCGCTCGGCGAGGAAGCGATCGATGGTGGTGGAATTCGTCTTCGAAGTGGGGACCGGGACGCTCTTCGGCAACGGCTCAAAGGCCCAGTGTTGGCCCCACTTCGCTCCCTGATCGACCCAAGTTTTGAGGGTGGCGATTTGCTTAGCCGTGAGCTTGCGGTTCGAGTCCGGTGGTGGCATCACTTCATCGGCATCCGCGCTCAGCATCCGGCGGATGATTTCACTCTCGGCACTCTTCCCAGGGACAATCGTGGTGACGCCATTCTTGGTGCGGAAGGCCCCTTCCTTCGTGTCCAGCCGGAGGCCTGCCGAGCGTTTGGCGGCATCTGGCCCGTGGCAATGGAAGCAATTCTCTGAGAGAATCGGCAGCACATCACGAGCGAAGTTCACCTCTTGGCCCATCGCCATCGGACCCGCGAGGACCACGACCAACATCACACGGGAGAGCATGAGAAGACCCAACGTGAAAAGACTCAAACCGGCAGGATTGATATTATACGGCATCATTCAAGCGAGGGGCAAACCCCGCTCCGCTTGGCAAAGCTCGTCGTGCCAAATCTGGATCTCCCGAGCGACAGGGTCCGTTGGCCCATCGCCGACTTCTTCCAAGAACCGGCAACTCGCATACCCTTCCGCGAGTTTCGAGTACTCGGCCACCCACTCGCGGCGGAACTCTTCGTACCCAGGCTTCACTGGCCAAACCGAACCTCGTGGCCGGAGGCGAGTCTGAAAGCCCATTCGCCACGGCTTCGGGCTGACTCGCGCCCGGAAACACTGCTGCCGCTGGCACATCCGCAGGTAGGTTCTGTCTGCCCGCACGAGGTCGCAAAAGTCTTCGAACTCTTTGTCGTCCGAGGTGAAGGTCCGGTGCAGAAGCAAGATGCGATGCCCAGCGGGAGTGCGGTAAACCCGTGCTCGCCAGCCAGGGTTTTGTTTGAGAGCATTGACGATTCTTCGGAGTTGCCGGTCGCTGCTTCGAGGCGCGATCCGCGTCTTGTAGAAGCGATAGATGAAGTCCGCAACAGCCACCGCGAGAATAATCGTGACCATCAGGAGACAGCCTTTCCACCAACTGCCGCTGATGCCACAAACCGCGAACGTTCCGATCACACCCAAAATGAAGGCCAATTGCGCGAGGAATTCGAACAGAGCTGTCTCATCATCAACATCAATGAAGGCGACATTCGGCGTGTTGATGCAAGCGGCACCATAGCAGTTGCGGGTGAGGACAGCATCGCCTCGTCGGTCGAGGATTTCTTCCCGAATCGGCACGCCGTCCGCGCCGTTGTAGGGCACCTTTTTCTCCCGCCGCTCGATGGCGTTACCCGCTTCGTAACGCTCCATCGCTACCTTCACGCGCCCATCCGCGTGACGCTGAGCCGCCTCCTGGCTCTCGTCCGACCACCCCCACCGACGCACCGTCACCTGCCGGCCATGGACCCGCTTCTGAATCCGCCCCTCCGCCCAAAACGTCGGCACAATCACGGGATGACCATCCGGCACTCAACCTTCATCTTCATTCGGGCATTCCGAACCAGAACCATTTCGCCAGGATCGCGTTCTCTTCCAGGCATTCGTGAATCTCTTGGTACTCGAGCGTCATGGCAAGCAGGTAATCGACGACAAGATGACGTTGAACATGGTTCAGGAGCTGGCCTTGTTCGTGGACCCTTTGGGAATACTCCTGAAAATAGTCTAAGACCATGTTGTCGAGTGGCACCCTCCCTTGCAGGCTCAGAATCATCAGGGGTGCTAAGAGGAACCGGAAGCCTTTGGAATCGACGAACACAAATGCCCAGATGAGCTTGGCGGGAGCCTGTGGGTCGGTCAGGATTTTGCGCCAGTCGTGGCGTTCATCCAGGTGGCGGACATGACCTCCGTAATACCCCGTGTCGATGGCGTCGGCTTCGTACATCCCGATGCCGTCGTCGAGTTCGACCTGGTCGAAGGCGACTTCGATGCGTGAAATGAGGTCCTGCAGGGGTTGGGTGAGCATCGGAATGTCCTGGCGATTCTTGATCCCCCAGAGAGGACTCAGCCCAAGCGAGGTTCACCGATGGCTTGGATGGAACTCCCCGAAGCCGCGATCGAAGAGGGCTTACCACGGTGTTGTGTCTACTGCGGCGAGTTCACGGAGGACTCACAAGACTTCCGAGTTCTGGCTTTCGACAAGCGAATAATCCCGTTACCTTTCTGCGATGAGCATCTGCTGATCCGCATTCTTCCCAGGTGCCTACTTCCGTTCAATCTGGTTTTGGTGGGTGGGTACATTCTCAGCATGTTCCTCCAGGGCGCTCTTGTCGCTGTGCTGATTGTGAATGTCTGGTGGTTGATCGCGTCTTTCCTCAGCTACTACTGGATCCCATACGTCACCGAAGGGGAAACGAAGAAGCAACCCTTACGCCTGCATAACCCCCACCGGCAGTTCAGAGCCGCACTTGACGACCGGAGACTTTAACCAGCCCGTGGTGGCTGAATCAGGCGAGCGACGATGACGGCGAGAGCCAGCAGCCCTGCGGAGAGGTAGAAGGGCACATCCTTGCGGCCGGTGGCTTCTTGCAGCATCGCAGCGAGGAGTGGCACGAAGAAGGCGATGCCCCAGCCGAGGAAGACGAAGCCGTAGTTGAAGCCGAGGTTCTTCGGCCCGAAGTAATCGGCGGTGAACGCGGGCATCAGCGACAACGCCCCACCATATTGCCAATAGACGACGCCAACGACCAAGAACAAGAGCGGGATACTCTGCCACTCGATGATGGTCGGCGTCAGCACGAGAGCGATGATGGCGGCCAAGCCATTCAGGCTGTAGGCGTTCTTGCGTCCGAGGATGTCCGAGTAACTTCCGGTGCCGATGCGGCCACTCGCATTGACCAGCCCACCAAACGACGACAACAGCCAGGCGTTGAGCAGGAAGAACGGCACCGTCTTGGCCGTCGAGTTGAGGATGGGCACGGCGTTGCCGATCATCAGCAACCCCGATTGGGCCGAGCCGATGAACAAGAACACCAGGGCAAAGTACTGCCAACGGCCGAGCATTTCGCGGTAGGTGTAATCCATGGTCGAAAGCGGTTTGGCGTTGGGGTTGGTCGTGGCTGTGGGGATGAAGCCAGCAGGCGGCGGGACGAGAAAGAAACTCGCGCCGCCGATGCCCAGGCCGAAGGCCGTGCCAAGCACCCAGAAACTGCCCGAGATGCCGTACTGGTCGATGAGCCAGGTGGCGAGCGGCGAGATGTAGATGGCGGCCCCACCGAAGCCCGCAACGACCAAGCCGACGATCAACCCCCGGCGATGCGGGCCGAACCACTTCACCGCCGCCGGCGTCGCGGCGGCATAGCCAAAGCCCATGCCGAGGCCACCCAAGACACCGAAGCCCAGGAGCAGGCCCAGGAAGCTTTGGAGCATCGCGGCGACATAACAGCCACTCGCCAGGCAAAGTGCCGAGAGCCAACCGCCAACCCGTGGGCCGAAGCGATCCTGCACCCGACCACCAGGGATCATCGTCAGGGCGAAGAGGAAGCCACAAAGCGAGTAGGCCCACGTCCCTTCGCTTTCCGAAAGGTAAACCCACTCCGCAGATTCCGAAATCCGCTGGCCGATTTGCGCTGGGTCTTTGGTGACGAGTTTCTGCTTCCAGACGCTCCAAGCGTAGAGAATCCCGAGGCAGAGATTGACCGTCATCCCCGCCGCGACCACGAGTATCCCACGAGATGCCGCCACGTTTTGGCTCCCAGTTCGACCGATTTTGGAGAGAGAATCGAGGCCGAGAGCCTGCGAGATGGCACTGTTTTACATGGTTCCTCGACGGAAACCCAGAGTCTGGAATTGCGCTGTTGATTGCGGGGGTAGGTGTTCGGTACACTTTCCTCGCAGGACGAGAACCGAGGATCGAGCCTTTTATGAATCTCAATCTCACGAGTGCAACTCGCTACGGCCTAAACATCCTTGCCATGCTGGGCATGTCGGTTGCGTTTTACGTCGGTTCGTCGATCTTCATTCCCGTGACCATCGCCATTCTCCTCGCCACGATCTTGTACCCCGCCGCGGCGTGGATGAATCGTCGGCTGCGGATGCCGTGGTTCTTTGCCTGTCTGACGAGCATCCTCGGGCTGGTGATGCTGCACCTCGCGCTCGTGACCGCCGTCGCAGCCTCCGTGCCCCAGTTGGTCAACAAGTTGCCTTCGAACGAAGAGGAATGGAAGATCAAGTACGAGGATGCCGTCAAGAAACTGGACGCCGTTTCGCCGTTCGAGTTGAAAGAGATTTTGCCACTCCATGCCAAGGACTCGAACTTTTACCTCAGCGTGCAGAAGCTTTTCTCCACGGAGCGTGTCTCGACCTACATCCAGACCATCGCAGGGTATGGCTTCGAGCAAGTCTCGCAGTTGGTGCTCATCTTATTCGTGACGCTGTTCTTGCTCTTGGAAGGGGAGATGCTCGCCAAGAAGAGCCGGGCGATCTTTGGCCCGAGTGTCGAGGATCAGGCTCGGGTCACGCGAGCCATCAGCGAGATGGCCGAGGCGGTGCGGGTCTATCTCGTCTGGCGGACGATCGTGAACATGGGCTTGGCCCTGGTGTGTGGGGTGATCTACAAGTACGTCTTCCGGCTGGAGCAGTGGTATCTCTGGGCGGTGCTGACAGCCGTCCTCAACTACGTGCCGTACATCGGCACGATTGCCGCAGGGGTGCCACCAGTCATTGAGGCGCTGATCTCTGGCCGCCCGGACATCGCCCTTGCCATCATCGTCTTTTACACCGTGATCGTGACCTTCGAAGGCTACCTGATCGTGCCCTGGGTGATGGGCCGTAGCATGGACTTGAACGCCACGACGGTGATGCTCGCCTGCCTCTATTGGCACCTCGTCTGGGGTGTCGCGGGGCTGTTCTTGGCGATGCCGCTGATGGCGGGCATCAAGGCGATTTGCTTGCACGTCGAGGGGTGGAATGCCTGGGGCGAGTTAATGAGCACCAGTGAAATCGTCGAGAATCCAGCCGAAATTGCGCCCACCGAGCCGACGGTCCCCACGAGCTGATTGAGGATAGGATGGCGCGGGGATTTAAACGGCTACTCGGCGAAATGAGCCTCGAACGCAAGTTCCGGGCCGTGCTGGGGGCCATCGTCTTTGTGCTGATGTCGCTGAGCTTTTGGTTCTACGCTCGGCAAAGCGAAGACCTCGCCTACGACCAACTCGCCCACACGGGCCGGGCACTCTTGTCGCCGATCGTGGCTCGGTACCACGTCCGCGGGGAGTTACTCGCGGGTTTCGACGAGTTCCAAAAGATCAACGAAGAGAAGTGGCCCGACAACCTCAAGGGTTACTCGGCGATCCTCATCCGCCCCACGGCGACGAAGCCCGAGAACCTGCCACCACCGGAAGACTCCGCGATTCTTGGCGAGTTGAAATCCCAGCCGAACTTGAGTGAAGTGACCCGCGAAAAGCGTTCGGACCAAGCCTACTTCTACTACGGTGCCGTGCGGGCCGGGCAGTCTTGTGTCGCTTGCCACCGGGATCGCCAGAAGCTCGCCAACTTCATGGGCGTCGGCGTCGAGACGCCTGCCGTGCAGAACCTCGCTCAACCGGAGTTACAGCCAGGCGAGCTGATGGCCGTGGTGCGCGTGCAACTCTCCACGGAGATCATCGAGTCCGGCAAACATACCAACCGTGCGATCTTGATCAGCTTCGCCCTGGGGACGACGATTCTCATCCTGGCCGCGAGTTACTTCTTCACCCGCCGGATCATCATGAAGCCAGTGAAGTATCTCAAGAGCATCGCCGATGCGATCGCCGGTGGCAAGACCGACTTACGCAGCGAAATCCAGACCAACGACGAGTTCGAGGTACTCTCCGAAGCCTTCAACAACATGTTGCGTAGCCAGGTGAAGATGCAGGAGAAGAATCAGAAGTTGATCGACGATCTCGCACGGCAAGTCGATCAGTTCGGCCAGTTGAACATGGCACTGTATGAATCGAATCGGTTGAAAGGTGATTTTCTATCCACGATGTCTCATGAACTGCGTACGCCGCTCAATAGCATCATTGGCTTCTCGGAGGTGTTGGCGTCAGATGAGAGACTGACATCAAAACAACAACGCTACGCCACCAATATCATGACCAGCGGCCAGCAGCTTCTGGTGCTGATCAACGACATCTTGGATCTCGCCAAGATCGAAGCCGGCAAGATGCGACTGAACCCCGAGGCGGTCGATATCCCGGAACTCTGCCAGCAGATTGTGGCCTTCTATCAGCCGAATGCGGAGAAGAAGAATGTCGAGCTTCGCGTGACGGCGAGTGAACCCATCGCAGCTCGGCAGGACGTCGGCAAGTTGCGTCAGATTCTCAATAACCTTGTCTCGAACGCCATCAAGTTCACACCCGAGGGAGGCCGTGTGACACTGAGTGCCAAGGTCGAAAACTCGGACTTGTTACTGGCCGTCGCGGACACCGGAGTTGGCATCGCCCCCGCGGAGCAGACGGTCATTTTCGACAAATTCCGTCAGGCCTCGAACCCACTCACTCGCGAGCAAGGTGGCACGGGCTTAGGGCTGTCGATCGTCCGCGAGTTGGCGAAGTTGCTGGGCGGGAACATCACCCTGCACTCGGAACTTGGCCGCGGCAGCACCTTCACTGTTCGCATCACGAGGAACTTGCAAGAGCTGGCTTTGGTTCCTGGGAATGCTGAGGAAGCATCACGGAATCGGTGAGATCGAAATCGCTGTGATCGAGAGTGTTTTCTTGGCTCCCGTACCCGTGTTGCGAATCTGGGCTTCGACCTTTCCACCAGCGGGTGGGCGATCGAACTCGATGTTCAGAGTCTGCCACTGGCCTTGAGTCGAAGGCAGCTTGAATGTGCCGAGCGGCTTGCTCAGATCGGTCGGTTTGACGATGACGAGTTCCCCAGCCGTGTCGGTGGTGAGGTATTCGATGGTCACGCGATAACGGGGGGCTTGCCGGTAGTCCTCAAGACCGAGAAGCACGACTTCAGCCGAGATCGGCCCGGAGAGGTTCGTGACGCTGAGTGCGTCTTTCCCTTCCACTTTGCCCCGACGGAACTCGACTTTGCTCTCGGGATCCGTGCAGCGAAGTGCCATCGGGTACGCAGCGGCTTCGCGGAGGTTCACCGCGGAATTCAAGTTCTCGACAATCGTTTCGAAGCCCATGCCCTGAGCCAAGTCAAATCGCCCCACCGCTGGGAGATCGCTGGGTGGTGTCGGAGGGTTGGAAACCTCTGTCGTGACCTTCGCTGCAGACGGAACGTTCCGGACGATCATTTTCCGCAGTCGGAACTTACCATTCGTCCCCGGGTTGAAGTAATGAAATTCAATCTGACCCGCAGTGTATTTATTGAGATCAAGCACCATCTTCTGGGTATGCCATTTGCCTTTTGTTAAGATGAGACTTTCCGGGAGATCGAATACGACTCCATCAGTTGGCTGCGTCGGACGGAATCTGAGTTTCGGTTTCCCCTGAGTTTCCGTCATGTACTCGATCTCTAACTCGATCCGGCTCGCTTTGAAATCCAATACTGGGCCGAAAAGCATCAACGAACCGACTCCTTCGAGGTGCTCAGCGAAGAGAGCAGGTTGACCATCGACGAGTTCGACTCCCAGGCTGGCTTTGTCTTGAAAATTCCAAGCTCGCCCCGACCAGTCAAGTGGCCACGCCACAGTGCCTTTGCTTTCTAACGTCTTCCAATCTGTCCTCGTCACTTTTTGCCCAGTTTCAGAGAAAGGCTGGATGTTTTGGAGTTGGAGTGTGTAGAGCGAGTCGGTTTGTATCACAGCTTTCGAGTCACTGGCTTTCATCACTTCGATCGATTTGATCCACAATGGCTCGCGACTGCGCTCGGGGCTGACGAGCAAAGTGACCTCAGGCGTTGTATCGTTCGGCTGATACGTCAAATCGATGGTTTCCCAATTCGCTCCCGTCGGAGGTAAAACCACTCGGCTCAGCTTCGAATAGGGCGACACGGCCAACTCCACGGCCATCGAGCCAGGTGTCGTTCCGCCAAGACGGTAGGTGACACGAATCTGAGCTTTCTGATTCGTCGGCAGTTTGGTGAGGACATCATCACACCGCGTGTTGATCTGGGTGCCACCTTCGCCGTTGACAGACTGGATCTTCAAAGCCTTTTGACCATCAACCTGCGTCACTTCGAACAGCGAATGGGCTTCTGTTCGAAATCGGTTGAGGATCACGCCTGTCGGGATTTCCACTTGGCCGAGCAGTTTATGTTGGGTGGTGGGTTCGCCAGCCGAAATCTCCGTACGCCCCTCGGCGTGCTGATCCCAGCGCAGGAGATAGTTCATGTTGTCGGTTTTCCCCGAGGTGGTATCGACGAGTTCAAGACTTGCGAAGAACACTTGGCGATCGGGGGAGTTTTCCATGAGGTCGAAGGAACGCCGCTCGGGTTCGGCACCTCGGACGATCTTCCGGCGAAGCGTGGTCCACCGGCCCTCGCTGATCGGAATCTCCTCGCTGCTGACGTAGCTCCATTTCTCACCTCGGTGTGTGGCGAGATTGATTTTCGGTCCGCCTTTCGTCGCATACTTGATGGCCAGTTCGTAACTGTGTCCTTCGATCAAGCCATTTGGGACGGCTTTTTCGATATTGAGTAAGACTTGAGCCGTGTTGCCAGTGAGATTGCGCATCCCAAGTCCGGTTGTTCCTTCAATCGTCTCGGTGAACAACTCCGCTTCATTGGCGGGCTTGTAGGTAAGGATGTGAATCCACGAAGCGAACTCGAAAGGCTTCGGTTCCTTCGGGCCTCCCAACTTGACTTTGGTCTGGTGTTTCAAACCCTGCGGTACCTTGTACTGCCACTTCAGTGCTGAGTTCGCAGAAACCGGCACGGTTGGGACTGGAGGTTTGTTGGTCGTTGGCTTCGTCGGGGTTGTCTTCGTCGGCGTCGCCTGAACTTGTTCTTTCCCCTCGGGCGGAGACCATGCGGGCGTCTGGGTGACATTGGGCCGGCCTTCATCGACGGAGAACGTCAGCCAAGCTCCAATCCCTGCGACGGCCAAGATGGCCCCAAAGACCGCGGCGATGATCGGATAGAAGAACTTCGACTTGGTCGATTTGGGCGGGGTGATGAGCTTGCTCTTGCCACGGAGCCGCTTGGTGCTGCTCGACGCGAGTTCGCTCATGGTGGAACGCATCTCAACGGAGCTACCAAGGTCAGTGCTGGAGATCCCTGCCATGACGCGGTTCGCGCCGTCCGCTCCGAGCCACGGTGCTAGTGCCGTGATCACTTCAGCGGGGTTCTTGTAACGCTGTTCAGGCTTCTTCGCCATCATCTTGGCGATCACATCGGCGAGTTCGACGGGGAATGTCGTGTCCACATCATCGAGTCGAGGAGCTTCGAGCATCTGATGCTGCATCAGCTTTTGCGTGGTGTTTCCATCGAACGGCGGGCGCCCGGTGACCAAGGCAAAGAAGCTGACGCCGAGGCTGTAGATATCCGTGCGGATATCGATGCCAGGGTCGTTCATCGCTTGTTCGGGGCTGATGTAATCCGCGGTCCCCACGACAGCATCGGCATCCATCTGCTGGGTGAGTCGATCGTTGTTGTCGTTCGATTTGGCGAGGCCCATATCAAGAATCTTGACGACCCCTTCACGGGTCAGGATCAAGTTTGCTGGCTTAATGTCGCGGTGAATGAAGCCTTTTTCGTGGGCGTGTTGCAGCCCTGCAGCGGCCTGGGCGATGTAATCGACGACACGAGAAGCAGGAATCGCTCCGGACTTAGCGAGCACTTCATCCAGGTTCCACCCATCGACGTACTCCATCACCAGGTAATGGGTGTTTTGGTGCTGAGCCACGTCGTGAATGCGGACGATGTTGGGGTGATCGAGGGCCGCCGCGGCTCGGGCTTCCCGCATGAATCGCTCGATCGAGAGTTTGGGGGTCGCTTCGTTTTTCGGCAATGTGAGCACTTTGATGGCGACTTTGCGTCGCAAGCTCTCGTGTTCTGCCAGGAACACGGCCCCCATGCCACCCTGACCGATCTGTTCCAGGATGACATACGAGCCGAGCTTGAAGCCGCGGTACTTCCCGGTGAGCAAGTACTTGGCCTGGAACTTCGTGATGATCGATCTCTCGATCAGGATCGCTGCGAGTTCTTTCGGATCATCCGGGATTTCCGGGAGATCACGCAGCCGCTCTGAGAGTGTTTCCGAGCGAATGATCCCACTTTTCCGTACAAGCTCTAACAGATCCACTTTGGAAGCTGGTGCATTCATACGTGTAGACTCAATCAAGAGAGGCGGACGACACATCCAAGGCGACGGTGAAGCGTAGTCTCAGTCCTGGCTACGAGAAATGAAAAATGGATCGCCCAATCCAGAGGAAACGAAAATCGTTTCCTCTGGATTCTCAAAAATCCTGGGCCAACACGAATTTCTTTTGCACGGCATGAAATAGAGGGGCGAGCGTGCGAATGAAAAACAGCTCTCAACTGGGCGATCTGGTCACGGATCAGGGCACTGTTGTCGTCACTTTGGTCGCGGTGATATCCAATAACTCCACGCTGGCGATGAACATCTGGTGTTCGGGGAACGTCTCCACGAGATCCAGAGTGCGCAGCTCGATCTCAGCCCCTTGAACGATGGTGTGGCGAAGCGTGGTCCAACGCCCTTCACTCGCCGCGACAGGTTCACTGCTGATGTAGACTTTCTTTTCCCCACGATGAATGCTCATCTGGATTCTCGGCTCGCCTTTCGTGGCGTATTTCAGAACCAACTCATAGGTTCGACCTACTTGTAAACCACCTGGGAGGGCTTGCCTGAAGTCGAAGAGCACCTGACCAGTGGCCCCGATGACATTCTTCAACCCGAGTCCGGTAGTCCCGTCGATCGTTTCCGTGAAGAGTGACGCTTCGTTTTCGGACTTGAATGTGAGGATTTGCATTCCAGGTGAGA
The DNA here is from genome assembly GCA_051659845.1 of Fimbriiglobus sp. Lineage (GTDB taxonomy): Bacteria > Planctomycetota > Planctomycetia > Gemmatales > Gemmataceae > Fimbriiglobus. Next base: position 16,250 of record JBOFPH010000029.1, read on the forward strand.
GCTGAAACGGCTTCGGCTCTCGTGGGCCACCCAGTTTGACCTTGGTCTGGTGCTCCAGGCCTTGGGGCGTGACATACCGCCAAAGGCTCTCACCCACTGGCGTAGCAGGACGTGACGAAGACTGGCTCGCAGTTGGTGTTGGCGTCTGTGAAGGAGGTGGGGAAAACGCGATTGCTACTCCCACGGCGGCAACCGCCATGACAGCGCCAATCGCCGAGGCGAGCGGAGGATACACCCACTTTTTCGCGCGGGTTGAGCTGGGGCTATTCGGCTTGCTCTTTGGGAGCAAGCGTTTTGATTTTCCGGACGCGATCACTGTGATCGTCGATTGCATCTCCTGAGTCGTGCCAGAATCGGTCGAAGCAATCCCGACCAACAGCCGATTGATGCTCCCTGACTCCAACCATGGTGTCAGGGCGGTAATGATCTCCGCAGGCCGTTTGTAGCGGTCTTCAGGTTTCTTGGCGACCATCTTGGCAATGACTGAGGCGAGTTCCCTGGGGAAGCTCTCATCGACTTTGTCGAGCCGCGGGATTTCTGAAAGCTGATGTTGAACCAGCTTTTGTGAAGTGTTCCCATCGAATGGCGGGCAACCCACGACCAGCGAGAAGAAGGTCACGCCCAGGCTATAGATGTCAGTGCGAATATCAATTTCAGGGTCGTTGAGGGCTTGTTCGGGGCTGATGAAATCCGCCGTCCCGACGATCATGTTGAGATCCGTCTGCGTCAGTTTGTCGTCGTGATCACTTGATTTGGCGAGACCCATATCCAGGATCTTGATGGTTCCATCTCGGGTGAGCATCAAGTTTGCGGGTTTGATGTCACGGTGAATGAACCCTTTTTCGTGGGCATGCTGCAAGCCCGCTGCGGCTTGGAAGATGTATTCAACGGCCAAGGATCTGGGGATCGCCCCCGATTGAAGCAAGACCTCTTCGAGGTTTTGCCCATCGACGTATTCCATCACCAGGTAGTGGCTGTCGTTGTCCTGAGCGACGTCATGGATGCGGACGATGTTCGGGTGGTCGAGTGCTGCCGCGGCACGTGCCTCGCGGATGAACCGCTCGATGGCGAGCGCCGGACTTGCCTCACCTTTTTGAATCGACAGGACTTTGATGGCGACTTTACGGCGAAGTGTTTCGTGCTCTCCTAAAAACACGACACCCATGCCACCTTGGCCAATTTGCTCCCGGATGACGTAGGAACCCATTTTGAGACCACGAGACTTTCCCGCCAGGAGCTTTTTCGCTTGGAATTTGGTCAGAATCGACTTCTGGATGAGTATCTCAGCCAACTGATTCGACTCGTCAGGAAGGTCGGTAAGTTCCGCTAACCGTTCGTGGAGAATCTCGTGGCGAACGATGCCACTCTTCTTCACGAGTTCCAGGAAATCCACCTGTGTAGCGGGTGTGCTCATGCAGTATGACTCGGGAGTGATCGATGATTCCTGTCTTCTACCAAACCTAGGCCGCTTCGGAACCCAGAGATGGGAATTGTTGAGAAGGAATCCGAGTTCGATTCCTTCTCTCATCGAAACATTGTGGGCGAACAGGAATTACTTTTGCTGGACGCGAAACATGGCCGTTTCCGTGCGGATGAAAAGGCTCCCATCGACGGGCACAAACGTGGCAAAGGTCTTGGCTTGCATGTCGGATTTGGCCAGTTCCTTGAACTCTTTGCCCACGGCGATGACCTGACCGATACCTGCTTCGCTGGTGATGAAGAGCTTGCCATCATGCAGAATCGGCGAGGCGGAGTAGGCTTTGCCGGCTAGGCGTTCAGCGTAGTGGACTTTGCCACTCTTCGCATCGAGCACAGTGAGGAAGCCAGAATCCGAGATCATGTAAAGCTCATCCCCCACGACGATCGGCGTCGGGGTGTTGGGGGCATTGCGTTTCGCCGACCATGCGATCTTGCTGGTGATGTCCCCCGTGCCTTCGGGTTCGAAGGCGAGGAGATGCTGGTTGACGTAACCAGTGCTGATGTAAACCAATCCGTGGGCGTAAACGGGTCGGCAGATCAAGGACCAACCCGGCATCGGGTACTTCACACGCCAGAGTTCCTGGCCTGTCTTCGGATCGTAGCCATGGCAGTAATCCGAAGCCGGGCTGACGATCATGCGTTGGCCTTTGTGCTCGATGACTTGGCAGGTCGCAAAGGAGAACTTGAAGTTCGCCCCATTCTTGCGGTCCGTTTTCCAGCGGATTTCACCCGTCTTTTGCTCCATACCGATGAGGAAACTCACCTCTTTGCCATCGCAGCAGAAGACGAGCAGATCATCGACGAGAATCGGCGAAGCCCCGTTGCCATGGACCGGGTGGTAGGCAATCTCGCTTTTCTTCCAGATCACTTGGCCATTCAAATCAAGGCACGCGGTGCCCATGTGGCCGAAGTGAAACCAGACATGTTTGCCATCTGAAACCGGTGTCGGGCTGGCATGGCTGTTCTTCTTGTGCGGCTGAGGAATCTCTTTCGTGTCTTCGACGAAAAGCTCTTTGTCCCACTCGACTTGACCGGTCTCTTGGCTGAGGCAGATCGCTCGAAGCGAGTATTGGTTGTCTTTCGGAACCGCAGTCGTCAGGTACAATTTGCCCTGCACGGCGATCGGGGAGGACCAGCCTAATCCGGCAATCTCTTGCTTCCAGACGACGTTCTTGTCCGGCCCCCAGGTCATGGGAAGGGGTTTGCCGTTGTAGACACCGACACCATTTGGCCCACGGAACTCGGGCCAATCGGCAGCATTCGCTACCGAACTAAGACTGCACAAAACCGCGAAAAAGGCTGAAAGCCGAGGCATCTGCCGTCCTCCAGTATGGAGCGAAAAGACTTATGAGGCTGTCGGTTGAGAGATCTTTGGCCAAGTGTTGTGGGTTATGCTGATCGTTTTGTTACCTTCGCCCCTTGCGGGAGAAGGTGGATTTGGAAACCCCGTCGAGGGGTTTCCAAAAACGGATGAGGGGTCAACGCAAGCTATGAGAAAGCGCCTTTTCAAAGTCGTGCGCGTTACCCCTCATCCGTTCGATCCGGCTCAGTCGAGCCGGATCGAACACCTTCTCCCGCAAGGGGAGAAGGATAAAAACCACCAGAAAACCAACCCTCTGAATGTGCCAATGATCGCTCAACGAGCGCCCCAGGAAATTATATGAGGTGTCCGAAAGGCCTTCGCTTGTGAACCTGAAGGGAGGTTCTGCCATCCGTCATCCTTGACGGCTTTTCGGGTTGGGCTTATGAAAAGATTACCGAAACGAGTCCGATGCGGACTCACCCACCACCCGGCGCCTTGTGCGCCGACCCCGATGTCCCCCACGCTTTGCACGGACGGCACACTATGAACCCGGTCGATCCCACACCTGAAGAGAACCAGCCTGAACCGTCGACACCGGAGCAGGTTCCGACCACACCCGAAACCTCGGAGCCAGTCCAAGGGGAAACGGGATCAACGACCGAAGGGACCGTCCTGGGGAGCCTGAGCGCGCCCACACCTCCTCCACCCCCACCGGCTTTGCCGCCTCAGCCTGTGCCAACTGTCCCAGCGGCTCCTTCGAGCCATGACCTTTCGCGCATGGCCCAAGACTTTCAGCTCCGCAAAGCGCAAGTCGAAGCCGTGGTGCAGTTGCTCGACGAGCAGAACACCGTTCCCTTCATCACCCGCTACCGCAAAGAGCGCACGGGTGGCCTGGATGAAATCCAGATTCGCCGCATTCAAAGCCGCATCGAGAGCCTGCGTGAAATCGCCAACCGCAAGCAAACGATCCTGCGAAGCGTGGCCCACCAGGGTAAGCTGACCGACCCATTCGTCGAAGCCGTGCTGAACGCGGACAACCTCAAACGCCTCGAAGACTTGTACCTCCCCTTCAAAGCCAAGAAGAAGTCCTTGGCCCAAGACGCCAAGGACAAGGGCCTCGAACCGCTGTCGCTCGCGGTCTGGAATCAGTTGCCCGAATCGCAACCTTTCAACGAAGTCATTGCCGCCGTCGTCGATCCGTGGAAGCAACTTCACGATACCAACGATGTGCTCAACGGCGTGAAGAGCATCCTGGCGGAAATCGTCTCCGAGCAGCCGGGCGTGCGTGGCACCCTCCGTGGCTTCTTGTGGGCGACAGCTGAGATCGTCTCCACGAAGATTGAAACCGTGCCCGAAGGCAAAGGGACGGACTACCGCGATTACTTCCAATTCAAGGAAGCCTGCCAAGCGATCCCGCCGCACCGCGTCCTGGCGATCAACCGCGGCGAGCGGGAAAACATCTTGCGGGTTCGCATTCAATCGAACCGCGATGAAGTCAAGCGGCTCACCAAGCAAGCCCTGCAACTCGAAGGGCATGTCCACAAAGACCTGATCGAATCGGTCGTCGATGATGCTGTGGATCGCATGATTCTCCCGAGCCTCGAGCGCGAAATGCGCCGCGAGATGACGGAAGTCTCGCAGGATCACGCCGTCGATATCTTCGCCCGCAACCTTGGCTCGTTGCTCATGCGGCCTCGCCTGGGTGGCAAGCGGGTGCTGGCCATCGACCCCGGCGTTCGCACCGGTTGCAAAGTCGCGGTGCTGGATGAGACCGGTACACTCCTCGAAGATGCGGTCATCTACCCGCATCCACCGAAGAAAGACATCACCGGCGCGAAACGCAAACTCGAACAACTGCTGCGTAAGCACCAGTGCGAGATCATCGCCATCGGCAACGGCACCGCGTGCCGGGAGACCGAGCAACTGGTTTCGGACATGATCGCCGAATTGGCGGAGCGTCGGTTGAACCCACCGCCCGCGACCTCGCCGATCCCACAAGAGGCCGTGGTCACACCGTCCGTCCCCGCGCCAGTGCTCGAGCAGCCCGTCGCCGTTGAGGCCCCGGTGACCACCCTCGCCGCGACCACGGAGACCACCAGCGTCCTCGGCGTCGCCGAGACCACGATGACGCTTCCCGGCGTCACACTGGGCGAGAGCGTGAGCACCTCGACGGCCCCGGCTCCTGCGGCAGCCGTCGTGGCACCGCCGGAACCACCCGCGGAAGTCATCAGCTTCGAAGGCCTCCCAGAAGCCCCGACAGACCTCGCTTACGTCATCGTCAACGAAGCGGGTGCGACTGAGTACTCGGCATCGTCCGTGGCTCAGGAAGAGTTCCCGACGCTCGATGCTACCACTCGCGGCACGATCTCGATTGGCCGCCGGTTGCAAGACCCGCTCGCCGAACTCGTCAAACTCGAACCGCAACACATCGGCGTCGGGCTTTACCAGCACGACGTCCGGGCGAAGTATCTGCGGACATCGGTCGAGCGCGTGATCGAGTCGTGCGTCAACGCCGTCGGCGTGGACCTGAACACCGCTTCGATGACCCTGTTGAAAAACGTTTCCGGTTTGAACCAACTCGTCGCCCGCTCGATCGTCGAAGTGCGAGCTGAGAAGGGTGCGTTCAAGAGCCGTGAGGAGTTGAAAGCCGTCCCGCAGATGGGCGAAATTCGCTTCACGCAATCCGCAGGCTTCTTGCGAATCGCCGGTGGTAGCGACCCACTCGATACGACCTCGGTTCACCCCGAGTCCTACGAGCTGGCTCGCAAGGTGCTCACGGAGTTCGGCTTCTCACCTGACGACCTGACCAACAAAGAGAAGCTCACGGAACTCCGCGAGAAGCTCAAAACGATCACGCCAGACGACATGGCCGCGAAGCTGCAAGCCGGCCCGCCGACGATCAACGACATCTACCACGCCATCGCTCGTCCCGGCCGTGACCCCCGGGAAGACCGGCCCGAGCCGATCTTCCGCAAGGGTGTGCTCAAGCTCGAAGACCTGGCCGCAGGCATGGAACTGCGTGGCGAAGTGCTGAACGTCGTCGACTTCGGTGCGTTCGTCGATGTCGGCTTGAAAGACAGTGGTCTCGTTCACATCAGCCAGATGGCGAACCGCTACATCAAGAGTCCTTACGATGTCATCTCCGTCGGGGATGTTGTGAAGGTCTACGTGATGGCGGTCGACAAGGAGCGTCGTCGCGTGTCGCTCTCAATGATCCCACCGGGCACCGAACGCAAGCCGCCGGAACGCGGTGAGCGTGGCGAACGCGGTGAACGTGCTCCTCGGCCACCGCGCCCGGAAGGCGAACGTGGCCCACGCCCACCTCGTGGCCCACGCCCCGAAGGTGCTCCTCAAGGCGATCGGCCACAAGGTGATCGACCACCGATGGGCGACCGTCCTCAAGGCGATCGTCCACCAATGGGCCAAGGCCGCACCACTCCGCCACCGGCTCGCGGCGCTGGTGGTGCTCCACCGAAACCACGCGGCCCGAAGCCTGGCACCCCAGGTGCTCCAGGCTGGCGTTCGGCTCCGAAACCGGTGGTTGCGAAACCAGCGGAAGCCGAAGCTCCCAAGCCCGCCGATGCCGCAGCCGCGGCGGCGAAGAAGGCTCCTGCGAAGCCGCGCCCCGCAACCAAACTGACCGACGACCAAAAGCGTGGCAAGCTTCCGGTGAACTCGTTCGCCCAGCTTGCGGCGCTCTTGAAAACCAAAGACGACAAGCCACCCGAAACCCCAGAAGCCCCCGCCGAGAAACCGGCGGAGTAAAAGGAGAGCGGCGATGATCCTCAATCAATCTGTGGAAATCGCCGCCTCGGCCTCTGATCTTTTCGAGCTGACCCAAGACTACAGTCGCCGGCTCGACTGGGATCCTTTTCTACAATCGGCCACTCTCGTTAACGCCTTCGCACCGGTTGTCGGTGCGCGGGCGTATTGCGTTGCTCATAGCGGCTTTGGCATGGAGACGGAGTACGTGTCGTTCACTCCGCCTCGTGTCGCGGCAGTCAAAATGACCCGCGGCCCTTGGATCATCGGAGCCTTCGCGGGGTCTTGGCGGTTCACCGAGTTGGCCCCTGGCCTCACAGAAGTTGGCTTTCGCTACAACCTCCGAGCAAGGCCACGATGGCTTTCCTGGTTACTGACACCCCTCTTGACCAAGATTTTCGAACGCGACACACGCAAACGCCTCGCGGCTCTCAAGCAAGCCGTCGAACGTGACCGCATCCTGGCTCAGGATTTGTAGGTCCCCGAAAATCACTTGTTGTAAGCGGTCTTGCATTGGTCGTAGGCGGCTTGAATCTGGGCTTTGAAGACGGCCTTCGCGGCTTCGGAGTCTTTGGCGATCAATTCATCACGCACGGCTTCGATCGCTTCACGCAAGTTTTCGGCGGACTTCGCTTGCTCTGGGGTGACCACGAAGTTACGCAGGTAGGTTCCCACTTCAAGTTTGCGGACCAACTGATCCCAGAGTTCGAGGTGGCGAATCGCTTCTTCTGTCTTACCGGAGCGAACGGCGGTCGAGGCATCGGCGTAGACGGCAAACATCTGGTCCATGCACTGCTCCCGATCGGGGTAGTAAACGTAGGCCCCGATGACACTGAAGACGACGAGGCCCACGAGCGTCAAGATGCCGAGCACCGGACCGGGCACTTTGACATCCAGCTTGGAGGCTTTCGTTGGCACCGGTGGTCGGGTGAGCCAACCTTCGACACGGCCGTTGACATCCAGCCGACGGAGTAGAAGCCCCAAGCTCATCATGGCGAGGAAGCCATAAGTGGCGGGGCGTTCGAGCGGGCCGAACTTCTCCTGGAGCTTTTTCATGGTCATGTCGGCCAGGCATTCCGAACCGCCGGGGAAGGCTTGGGAGTAATCATCGAAGGCGTGGGTGTGGTCCAACTCGGCTTTGCGGTGATCGTAGAGCAAGGCTTCGCAAGCGTAGCCCATGCCAACGACGATGACCACGTACGTCAGGAACCAGGGCAACGCCCGACGCCAGCCGTAGTCCCGAAGTAGCCACACGATGGTGCCGAGGCTCGTGCCAATGCCGATGGCGAAGAGCACGAAGGCCGCCCCGATGCTATTGCCGTGGTCGAACATCAGGCCAATCTTCATCATCCCCGGCAACGGCGACGAGAAGAGCGGGATCGCAAGCGCGGTCATCAAGAGCGGTGAGAGTTTATTGGAGTGGTGCATCGTGTGTTGCAAGGCACCGTAAGGGATCGCTGCGGAAAGCAGAGCAGTCCCGCTTAGGCCGATGACGTAATAAAGCAGGTCACGTCCCGAGAGTTCTTTGGCCGCGGTCACAAAGACCGAGAGGATGCGCTGCAGACCGACCGGTGGTGCCGGCTCGGCGTCCGCTCGTTGGGCGAGGTCCACGGTCGCGGCCCGATCCTCGGCGGTGGCAAAGACTTGATCCCAAAGGAACCCCGCCGCGGTGGAGAGGATCAGCGAGAAGCCCGCGAAGCAGAGGATGACGGTCGGTTCGGCGAGGGTGAGGCCGTAGAGAAACGAGATTGGGTTCAAGAGGGGTGCGGCCAGGACAAAGGCGAGGACCGTGCCACCGGGGACTCCGCAGCGGCGCATCTCGCGGGCCACGGGGATGACGCCCAAGGCACAGACAGGCAAGAGCATCCCCGCGAGCCAACCGGAGGCCAAACCCCGGAAGCCCGAGCCAAAGAGCCGGCGCGTCCCGCTGGGGCCCACCATGCGGCGCAAGATTCCCGCCGTGACGACGCCGATGATCAGCGTCAGAGTGGCATCGAGGCTGGCCTGGCCGAAGCGAAGCACGAAGGACCAAAAAGCGAGTTCCATGAGCCACCGCGTTAGAGGGAGTAAACCGGCACCGCGACTTGTTTGAGAATCTCAGGGATGACATCGGTCGCGGTCGCATCGCTGCCGAAGCGCACACTGAGGACCGGCCCCGCTACAGCCTTGACATCATCCGGCGTGACGAAGGCCCGACCCTTGAGGTAGGCCCAAGCCTGGCTGACACGCTGCCAGATCAGCAATCCCCGTGGGCTGAGGCCGAGGGGCACTTTCGGATGTTGACGAGTCGCGTGGGCCAAGTCAATGAGGTAACTTTGCACCACATCGCCGACGACAATCTCGGCGACCTTCTCCTGCATGTGGGCGAGCGCGCGGGGCATTAACCCTTGGAGTAGCTCTGGCTCGCGGCCATCGACATGGCCGACCGCCGCGGCCAGCATCTCTTTCTCATGCTCTTTGCCAGGGTAGCCGATGCTCAACTTCATGGCGAAGCGGTCGAGCTGGGCCTCAGGCAATGGGTAGGTGCCGTGGTGTTCGACGGGGTTCTGAGTGGCGATCACGAAGAAGCCTTCGTGCAACTTATGCCGGACGTTATCGACCGTGACTTGTCGCTCGGCCATCGCTTCGAGGAGAGCACTTTGTGTTCGTGGGGTGGTGCGGTTGATCTCGTCCGCGAGGAGCACATCGGCGAACACGGGGCCAGGCTGAAACTCGAACTCCCGGGTCTTCTGGTTAAAAACACTAAAGCCGGTGATGTCTCCGGGGAGCAAATCGGGAGTGCATTGCACGCGGGCAAACGTACCACCGACGGAGGCTGCGAGGGCTTTGGCGAGGGTCGTTTTGCCAAGGCCAGGTTTATCTTCGAGCAGCACGTGGCCACGGGCGAGCAAGCAGGCGATAACTCGCTCGACGACCTCGGGTTTGCCACGCAGGGCGGTATTGAGATGCTTCCGGAGGCTCGCGAGTGCTTCCATCGAAGGCAAGTGGGGATCCAAAGCAACACTCACGCGGAACCTCCCGGTTGGGCAGACACAAACTTTCGCAGCGGCCAATCGTGGACCGCTTTTCGGCAAAGCAACCGGACTTCCGCTTCGGGAAGTGGGGGCGCCAGATTCGGTGCGTACAGAGCTTGCTCAGCGATGCCGAGGAAGCTCTGGGTGGTCTCATCCTGAGGCCAGGCCATGAACCAATCGCGGAGGCTCTGCGATGGTAACCGGCCATGCCCGGCGAGGCGTCCACGGCGATCGAGGACGCGGGCACTGCGGAGCACAGCCTGTTGCCAGGTCCGGCCAGGGTTGGTCCGCCAGAGGAGCGTGTTGACGAAGTCTCGCACCCCGTGGCGTTTCCAAATCAGCGTGACCAGCAGGATCAGAGCTATCACCAAGATCACCACATGGCGCTCCACGAACGATAGCAAAGCATTCCAGCGGCTGGTGGCCCACTGTCCCCAAGTTTGGAGTGGCGGCAAGACGTCGTAACCGGGCGTCGGTTCGAGGACGAGCCAATGGCCATCGCGTAACAACACCTCCGGCCAGAAGTGCAGGTCCGTGGCGCGGACGGGGGTGTGGTCGGTCTCTGAGTCGAAAGCCGAAGGGGCGGCGTAAAAGCCCAGCGAGACGCGAGCCGGGTAGCCCAACGAGCGGAGCAAAAGTGTCGCGGCGGTGGCGAATTGGTAATCCGGCCCACGGCGGGAATCCTTGAGAAACCACATGACAGGAGCCGGGTGGTTCGCCGGGGCGTTGGCATCGGGGTCGAGGGTGTAGTCGGCTTTGAGTCGGTCGATGATCGCCGTGATCTGAGCGGGGCCATAGGGCAAGTCCCTAGTCCACTCGTCCGCCATACTGCGGATGTCGGCTTGCAACTCCTCGGGAACATCACCCAGCTGCGACGCCGCGGAACCACCATAGCCTGTGCGGGCGAAGGCATCGACGGGGAGTTCGTCGCGGTCCAGGGTCTGGCAGTGAGTGGTGATGACGACGCCCGGTGGGGTCTTCTTGCGGCCCGCAAGTGCCAGGACGCCATCGTAATCCCATTGGTAATAGTCCGGACGGTCGACCTTGTTGATGCGGAAGCGGGTCAGGTGGCTGGGCGTGGGGACGAGATTCTCTTTGAGATTCGCCACCTTGAGCCGATGGACGTCTGGCTCCGCGTACCACGAGACTTCGCGCATGTTGCCGACGGCCATCCAGTCGCCGCCTTGGTTCTCAATCAGACGGCCGATCGATCGCTTTGCTTCGAGCCAGCGGACTTCCTTGGAGTCGTAGATTTCGTACGCAACGACGCGGATATGCAACGGTGTGCGACCCTGGACTTCGAAGATGCTGCGTGCCCCTTGGCTCTTGGGCTTCTTGGCGTTCTTCGGGCCTTGGCGTGCGGTGTCAAAATCTCGGCTCGGCCGACGATTGTCCGGGAGTTTACCATGGTTCTCGATCACCTGAGCCAGGCCCGCGGCGACGAGGCGTTCTTGTTCTTTCCGAGGTTTGTGAGGCTGACCGTACATGTCGTTCACAGCATCAATCAGCGAGTCTTTGTTGTCCTCGATCATCTTGTCCGTCTCGACCATCCCAGCGGCTTTCGCATTCTCGCCCGCCACTTCTTCCGGGCCATCGCCGACACCGTAGCGAGCGAACGGGTCGGTGTTCCCGGTGCCGCCGGAGGTCGGCATGAGTTCGCCCAGGGTGAACATCACCCGCTTCGGCCCAGCTAGTGCCACGGCCCCGGCAAAGATCGCCAACACGCCAAAGACGATCGCTTCACGATAGGGCATCTTCAACTCGACCCGCTCGCTCAACTCGCCTTCGGTATACGCGGAGGTGGTGTGGCCAGACGATTGATGCTCCAACACGAGCCACAAGCCACCCGAGAGAGCGAAGACGACGAGCAAGTACGGGATCGCTGCCTGGTCCCCCATCGCCGAGGAGAAGAGGGCAAGGAAGAGTGCTACGACCCCCGCGAGGCGACGCAGCTTCGGCCAGGCGGAGAGGCCAGCCAGTGATAAGCCCAGGATGCGCAAGCCGTTGACGAGTTGCATTTCGAGCGGGAAACCTTCATCCACCCAGGCTCGCAGCAGCGGTTCCACAGCCATCGGCAGGACCAGCAGCCCCGCGAGGATCACGGTCATTCGCCGAGAGGGTTTGGCAGCTGGATCCGTGGGGCGCAGGCGCCAGGCGGCGAGGCATGCGAGCACGAAAGCGACTAGCCCGAAGCCGACGCCAAACGCTCGTGGCCGGCCATCAGGGTAAGCGGCGATCTCGCAGGTGACATACGCGACACCCATGAGAACGAGCGTCGCCACGCGAACGGCGGCCGTGCTTCTAAGTGCCATGAGACGCCTCCGCGGTCCCGTGCCGCAGGGCGTGGGGAACTTCTTCAACAGACGCGATCTTCAACCAAGATGTCGGAACTGACTGAGCCTCTTCGCTCGTGCCGCCGAAGCCTTTTTGCTCGAGCACGACCCAGCGATGGTCGCGCGAGCTGATTTCGCCCGTGGCTTTTTGCAAGCCGCAATCCGTGGTGATGACCACCGGCACCGCGGCCGCATCACGCCCCCGACGAGACGACGTGAGAACTTTGCCGAGCGGCTCCGTCGGCTCCAGTTGAGCGAGGAGGTCCATCACCTTCTGGGTCTGAGCCTGGCCCGATTGCGGAGACAAGACCTTGTCCCCCGCCGTGATCCCGACTTGCGCTCCGGCTTCGAGCCAGCCCTTGGCCAAGCTCGCGGCCACGCGGATGGCCCACTCGAAGCTGCCGTTTTCGCCCGGGGTGTGCACCGAGGCGTCCGCATCGAGGATGAGCATGACCACTGGCCGCGACTGGGACTGCAGTTCGCAGACAATCAGCCGATCATGGCGAGCCGATTGCGCCCAGTGTATCCGGCGAGGCGAATCCCCCCGGCGATAGGGCCGGACGCCGAGGACATCCCCAGTGCTCCCGACTTTGTTTCGCGTCACGTTTCCTTCGACGACATCGGCCCCTTCGGATGTCGGCACCGGACCGACGGGGAAGGTCCGTGGCCAGACAACGAGCGGCTCAGCAATGCCGCCTGATCGCTGCGATTCCCAAAGACCAAACGGAAAGCTTGTGCCAAGAGTTGGCAGCGTCGCTGGGTAAACACCTCTCAGCGCCGGCACAAAGACCCAGCGGCAGACGCTCTTCGTCCGCCCGCGAACTCGCGGCAGCCGCACGACATCTCCCGCCCGCAGGGTCAACCCCCAAGCGGACCAGGGTAACGGATTCATCACCGTCGCCGAGGCCCCGACCTCTGTGCCTTCCACAGCCCGAGGCCGATCGAACGCCATGCTGACCCTTACCGCTCGGCAAGTCAGCCAGGGCCAGCAAACGCCCGCCGCTGCAACAGCGAGCAGACCCCCAGCGAGAGCAAAGACCCGAGGATGTAACACCAAACCAATCAAGACTGCGAGTGCCGCGGAGATGAGCAGCACTCCCAACGGCGACAATACCCCCGCCCGCACTCGCCCACTCCATTGCGGCGAGAAGTCGTATCGCAAGGCCTGCGAGAACCAACGCGAGCAAGAGGACAAGAAAGTCATAATTTACCGGGTATCAATTCGTAATACAGGCATCTTTAGTCTCTACGCTCTCGATTTCCACTCAGTTCATCCCGAATCAGAGTCCCGGCCCAGCCAGTCAAAAGGAACATCGATAGACCACTGTTATCGCTCCATTCTCCCGAGGGCATTTCGATGCGACAGATCTTGACGTTGGCGCTTCTGCTGGCTGCTATCCAGCCTGTTTCCGCAGCCTCGATTGACACCGCTGCCAAACTGGTCGCAGCAGTCCAGGACAGCCCCGAGGGAGCCACCTTGGAACTGGCTGCCGGGACCTTCGAACTCGACGCGACGCTCGAACTCAAGCCTCGCATGACGCTCCGCGGTGCGGGCATCGATAAGACCATCATGACCCACTCGGCCAAGTGGAAACCCGCGACGAAGTCTCTCCCGGATCCCGAAATGACACTGGATGGCCTCGATACCAACGCTTACTTGATCCGGCTAAAACGCGACTCGGTCGGGATCAGCATCAGCCACCTGACCATTAAAGCCCCTCAACTCCACGGTGCCATCTTTGGTTGGTTTCAAAAAGACTTGCAGCTTCATCATCTCAAGATTCAAGAAACCCGCTGGAGTGGCGTGCGGACATTCGGGATGCAAAAAGCCAATATCCACGACTGTGAGTTCATCGACTGTGGCGGTCGCTGGGAGAAAGGGCAACCGGGCGTCAAAGGCGGCATCACCGGCGGGGGCATTTTTGCCATCTGGATGGCGGATTGCGAGATTGCCAACAACCGCTTTCGCCGAACTCGCATGGAACCAGAACACGAGTTTTACGGCATCAAAGTCCGGCAAGCGAAACGTTGCCGGGTTCATCATAACACCATCGACGCCAACTTCTCGATGGAGTTCCCCTTCGAAGGGGACGAAGATAACGAACTTGATCACAACATCTGCCATGGCACGATTTCGCTGCCCAAGTATGCCGGCGGGCCAGTGCCCCAAAGCGGTCGGACCTTTCGCATCCACCACAACTACTTCAAAGACAGCTACTCGATTGAATTCGTGCGTAACGGCATTGAGATCGATCACAATCTCTTTGACTTCGATACTCAGGCCGACCACGGCAACCTGATCGCGGGTTTCGGTAGTGCGGACGCCAAAGGCCCCGCGAGCTTCCACAACAACCTCGTCAAGAACCCAGGACGAGGTGTCATTTGGATCAATGAAGTCTTCAATCAGCTCGAAGTGCGGAACAACCACATCATCACCACCACGACCAAGACCCCGCGCAAGGAAGGGCTATTCGGCTTCAACCCGAAATGCGATTTTTCGACGATCCGTATCCGAGACAACCTCATCGAATGCGAAGGCCAAGCCCGCCCACTGTTCCGCAACATGGCCAGTTACGGCAGCCTGGTGGAAAACAACACGCTCGTGAACGTCTCCGATGTCGGCCAACTCAAGAACGCGAAAGCAGACCGCGTCGTCGGGCTGGAAAAGCCACTGCAATTCGAATGCGGCGTCAACGGCGAACTCACCATCACCGGCTGGAAAGCGAAACCCACGAAGTGAGCGTATTCGAAAGGCTGCGCTTTGATGGCTCGAATACTTACAAAAGCATCGGGGTCGGAAGGTGAATCTTGTCGTCCGTTCTGGCGGTTGAGAAGCCATTCTGTGCTCCGTGGACGGCTCCCTATGGACGGCTTTGGAATGGGCGACTATGGTAAGGGAGTAATCCCGCTTATCATCGGATGATAAAACCCTTCCGCACAGCGGTGTTCGTTGTGACGGAATCCCTGAGGTTGTTTTTCGCATGGTTCTCGACCCCCATAAACTCGCTGCTCGCTCCGCCGTTGACGATATCGACCCGACTGAAACCATGGAGTGGATGGAGTCGATGGACTCCGTCCTGAAACATGGCGGGCCGGAACGTGCGCAGTTCCTGTTGCAGCAACTGATCACCCAAGTCTCGACTTTGGGCGCGAACTTCAAACCGGGCACCGGCGGCAGTATCACCACCGCTTATGTGAACACCCTCCTCGCCGAGAACGACCCGCCGTATCCCGGCAACCGCGAGTTGGAACGCAAGATCAAGTCCGCTGTGCGTTGGAACGCGATGGCGATGGTCAAGAAGGCCAACAAGACCACCAACGTCGGTGGGCACATCGCCACGTTTGCCAGTGCCGCGACGCTTTACGAAGTCGGCTGGAACCACTTCTTCAAAGGCCGCAACGACAACCACCCCGGCGACATCGTCTTCTATCAAGGGCACGCAAGCCCTGGCCCATACGCCCGTGCGTACCTCGAAGGACGGCTGACGGATCAGCACCTCAACAACTTCCGCCGCGAGCTGCAATCCAGCCCAGGCCTGAGTTCGTACCCACACCCCTGGCTGATGCCGGACTTCTGGCAGTTCCCGACCGTGAGCATGGGCCTTGGCCCGATCATGTCGATTTACCACGCCCGCTACAACCGCTACCTCCGCGACCGTGGCCTCGCGCAGACTGACGATACCCGCGTCTGGGCCTTCCTCGGCGATGGCGAATGTGATGAACCCGAGAGCCTCGGCTGCATCACCCTCGCGGCCCGCGAAAAGCTCGATAACCTCACGTGGGTCATCAACTGCAACCTGCAACGCCTCGACGGCCCCGTCCGCGGAAACGGCAAGATCGTCCAGGAACTTGAAGGCCTCTTCCGCGGTGCGGGTTGGCAGGTCATCAAAGTCCTCTGGAGTTCCGCGTGGGATCCGCTTTTGAAAGCCGACACCCAAGGGCTTCTCCAGAAGCGGATGATGGAAGTCGTCGACGGTCAGCAGCAAGAATTCATCTACCGCGGCCCCGCTTTCTTCCGCGAGCACTTCTTCAACACCCCCGAACTCAAAGCCATGGTCGCCCACCTCACGGACGACCAACTCCTCAACCTGAAACGCGGCGGCCACGACCCGATCAAAGTCTATGCCGCGTACAAAGCCGCCGTCGAAACCAAAGATGTGCCGACGGTCATCCTGGTCCAAACGGTCAAAGGCTACGGCATCCCCGGCGCGGAAGCCCACAACACCGCCCACCAAGCCAAGGGGCTTTACGATAACTCGGTCAAAGGCACCAAGGACGAAAAAGAAGATGCGGCCCTCGCGCAGTTTGCGAAGAAGTTTGACCTGAGCCTTTCTCCTCAAGATGTTGATAGCCTCACATTCATCAAACTTCCTGCCGGTTCACCCGAAGAAAAATACCTCCACGAACGCCGTAAAGCCCTCGGTGGTTACAACCCTTCACGGAATACCAAGTTCACTGCTTGCAAGCCTCCGCTTCGTGAGAACTTCGCTTACAGTTACGAAGCCACACTTGAAGGAAAGACCCAATCGACAACACTCGCTTGGGTGAAGTTGATGAACGAGATTTGCCGCGATCCGAACATTGGCAACTTGCTCGTGCCGATCGTGCCCGATGAAGGCCAGACCTTCGGCATGCCGCCGATGTACAAGAACTTCGGAATGTACTCTTCCAAAGGCCAGCTCTATTCCCCTGTGGATAAGGGCACACCAGCCGAGTACAAGGAATCGGTCAAGGGCCAGATCCTGCAAGAGGGGATCAACGAGGCCGGGGCGATGGCGAGCTACATCGCGGCGGGCACGGCGTACAGCACCTACGGCGTCAACACGATCCCGTTTTACATCTACTACGCCATGTTCGGCTTCCAGCGCGTGGGCGACTTGGTATGGGCGGCTGCCGATAGCCGCTGCCGCGGCTTCCTGATGGGTGCGACCGCTGGTCGCACCACGATCAATGGCGAAGGTCTTCAACACGAAGATGGCCATAGCCCGCTCATGGCTCTCGCCGTGCCGACCTGCCGGTTCTACGACCCGGCTTACGGTTACGAACTGGCCGTGATCATCGAAGAAGGCATCAACGCCATGTACGTCAGAAACGAAGAGTGTTTCTACTACATCTCGGTCTACAACGAAGCCTACGACATGCCCGCGATGCCTGGCGAACAAGTCCGTGAGGGGATTTTGAAGGGGATGTACCCGGTCAGCACCGTGAAGCCGGACGGGGCCAAGCTCGAAGTGCAACTGCTGGGTAGCGGGGTGATTCTGCGTGAGGCCTTGCGTGCTCAGCAAATCCTGGCCGACAAGTACAAGATTGCCTCGACGGTTTACAGCGTCACGAGTTACCAGATGCTCCGCAAGGATGCCCTGGAAGCCCAGCGATTCAACCGTCTGCACCCGACCGCCGATGCCAAGCTGTCGTACGTCGAGAAGGTTCTCGGCAACACGAAAGGCCCGATCGTGGCAACCAGCGATTACGTCCGCATGTTGCCCGAAGGCATCGCGCCATTCCTCGACAACCGCCTGCTCGCCCTCGGCACCGATGGCTTTGGCCGCTCCGAGACCCGGCCGACTCTGCGCCGCTTCTTCGAAGTCGACGCCGAGCACACTGCCGTGGCCGCCCTCTACGCCCTGGCCGAGAGCAACCAACTCGACCGCAAAGTCGTGGCGCAGGCCATCCAAGACCTCAAACTCAACCCCGACGCCCCCGCGCCGTGGAATGTCTAATCCATTTCGGATTGCGGATTGCGGATTGCGGATTGAAAACACCGTGATTTGATTCTCTTCAATCCGAAATTCGAAATCCGAAATCCGAAATTCGAGAAGTGTATGGATT
This sequence comes from Fimbriiglobus sp., assembly GCA_051659845.1. Lineage (GTDB taxonomy): Bacteria > Planctomycetota > Planctomycetia > Gemmatales > Gemmataceae > Fimbriiglobus. The sequence continues at coordinate 33,970 of JBOFPH010000029.1, forward strand.
TTCGTCTGCCAAATTTGGGTGATGGGATTGAAGGCGGAACGGTCTCGCGCATCAGCGTGAAACCGGGGGACGCGGTCAAGCTCGAACAGATCGTGATGATCGTGGAGACCGACAAGTCCGCGATGGATGTCCAAGCGGACTTCACCGGCACCGTCGAAGCGATCCTCGTCAAACCCGGCGACAAAATCGCTGTCGGTGCCCCGATGCTCCGCTTCAAAGGCGAAGCGGCTGCCCCAGTGGCGGCTCCTGCTCCTGCGCCAGCACCTGCCGCGGTTCCGGCTCCGAGCACCAATGGTGCTCCAAAGTCGTTTGCATTTGCCCTGCCGAACTTGGGTGATGGCATTGAAGGCGGAACGGTGTCACGTGTCAGCGTGAAGCCGGGGGACGCGGTCAAGCCAGAACAGATCGTGATGATCGTGGAGACCGACAAGTCCGCGATGGATGTCCAAGCGGACTTCACAGGTACCGTCGAAGGTGTCCTCGTCAAACCTGGCGACAAGATCGCGGTCGGTAAGCCGATCCTGCAAGTGCTCGGCATGACAGCCACTCCAGTCGCTGCCGTTGTGACAACAACGGCACCCGTAGTCGCTCAAGCCCCCAAGCCTGTGGCCGCACCCGTCGCTGTACCTGTGGTGGCGACGAAATCTGGCCCGTCTTATGCTGGTCCCGCGACACGCCGACTGGCCCGCGAACTGGGCGTCGCCCTCGGCGAAGTCTCCGGCTCCGCTCGTGGTGGCCGTGTGACCCTGGACGACCTCAAAGGCTTCGTCCGCACCCGGATGGCGAACCCTGTCGCGGGCCGCACCAGTGCCAGCGGCAGCATCGTCGATATCTTCACGCACCCCCCACTCCCGGACTTTGCCAAGTTCGGCGAAATCGAAAAGAAGCCGATCAGCGGTATCCGCAAAAAGATCGCCGAAAACCTGACGATCGCCGTGCGGATGATTCCATCCGTCACGCAAAACGACCTCGCGGACATCACCGATCTCGAAGCCGGCCGTAAGCGCATCGTCGAAGGCCTGGCCAAGGGTGCCCCGAAGATCACCTGGACCGTCCTGGCGGTCAAAGCCGTCGTTGCCGTGCTGAAAGAATTCCCGCACTTCAATAGCTCGCTCGATATGAACAGCGGCGAACTGATCATGAAGAAGTATTTCAACATTGGCATCGCCGTCGACACCGAGCGTGGACTCGTCGTGCCGGTGATCAAGAACGCGGACACAAAGTCGATCCGAGACATCGCCGTCGATGTGGCCACGATCGCCGAGAAGGCCCGCAACGGCAAACTCACCCCCGACGAGATGCGTGGTGGCACATTCACCATCACCAACCTTGGCGGCATCGGTGGCACAAGCTTCACGCCGATCGTCAACTACCCCGAAGTCGCCATCCTGGGTCTGTCGAAATCGACTCTGCAACCGGTCGTCAAAGACGGCCAGATTGTCCCCCGCTTGATGATGCCGATGTCTTTGACCTACGATCACCGCGTCATCGACGGCGCTGATGGCGCCCGCTTCACCACCCGCCTCGCTCAACTCTTCAGCGACCCGATCCGGCTCTTAATGGAAAGCTAAGTGGTCCGTTCCGTGATGATCGACAAATCATTTTGAGGCAGGATTCACAGGATGGAAAAAATCATCCTGGAAATCCTGTCCGATCGAAAAGCGACAACGCCGAGTGATTTAGCAAACCTGAAGGATCTGAACTTCGGTTGAACGGCGTCCAGCCACATTTCGCAAAAGTCCAAACCGCTGGCGACAGCCTCGACTGAACTCGGACGTTCATTACCGACTCTACGTTAGCCGCCCAGCAATTGGCGGACGACGTCAGGTGCGGCCGGTTCGTAGGCGTGGGGTTCCATGCTGCTGTTGGCACGGCCTTGGCTCAGACTGCGGACGCGATCGGCGTAGTCGAAGAGTTTGCCCAAGGCCACTTTCGCCGAGACTTCCGAAAGGCCACCCGGGATGGAGTGCGTCTGTTCGATGACGCCGCCACGCTTTGCAAGGTCACCGGTGACGTTGCCGAGGAACTCGTCCGGGGTGGTCACCACCAGAGCCATGATCGGTTCGAGCACAACCATGTTCTCCTTGGTCGCCTCACGGTAGGCTTCCACGGCGGCTCGAAGGAAAGCGTCTTCGTTCGAAAGCTGTGGGTCGAACTTGGCGTCCATGATGCGGGCTTGCACGTTCATCATCGGGAAGCCGAACTCCCCGGATTGCAAGGCATCCTTCAGCCCGGTCACCGCAGCATTGGCAAACGCCGCCGGAAGGGCGTCGGTGCCGACGAAGTTCGTGACCGTCACGGGAGTCAGGCTCGGCATGGCCGTGAACTCGACGGTCAGCTTGGCGTAGACTTCGCGCTGGCCGATCGTCTTCACTTCGACCTCCGCTCGCTTCGGCCCAGCGAAGGTTTCGCGGTAACTGACCCGCGGCTTACCGACCCGCACTTTCAGCTTGAAGTCCCGTTCCAGCCGGTGTTTTTTCACTTCTAGGTGCAGCGTGCCCATGCCGGACATCAGCGTCTGGGCGGTGTCTTTGTCCGCTTTCACTTTGAAGGTCGGGTCTTCGAGTTGCAGCATCGCGAGGGCCGCGGTGAGCTTGTCTTTGTCGCCACCCGACTCGGGTTCGATCGACTGGCTCACCACCGCCTCGGCAAACTGAATCGCTTCGAGAACAATCGGGTGAGCCGTCTCACAGAGCGTGTCCCCGGTCGCGGATTCTTTCAAGCCGATGACGGCGACGATGTCGCCGGCTGGTGCCGAGTCCACTTCTTCGAGGTTGCGGTTCGGGTCCGCATGGACGTGGAAAAGCTTGGCGATGTTCTCTTTGCCGTCTTTGGCTGGGTTCAACGCCCGCATGTTGGGCTTCATCACCCCCGAGTAAACTCGGATGAAGAAGCGGTGCCCGTTGGGGTGCCACGCGGCTTTGAAGACCAGGCCACAGAATGGCTCTTTGGGGTCCGGTTTGCGTCGCTCTTCTTTGTCTGTTTTCGGGTGCCGACCGACGACGGCCGGGCGATCCAACGGCGACGGCAAGTAGTACGTCACCGCATCCAAGAGCGGTTGGATGCCCATATGCTCCCGGCCACTGCCACACAGGACAGGGTAGATGGTCCGCTTCAGGGTCTGTTCGCGCAGCAGTTGTTGAATCTTCTCGATCGGTGGCTCTTGGCCTTCGAGCACCGTCGTCGTGATCAGGTCTTTGTCGTCGAATTGCGTGAGCACATCGAAGAGCGTCTCACGGTAACTCTTGACCATGTCGAGGTCTTCCGCCGGGATCTCCTCAACGCGAACCGTCTTGCCTAGGTCGTTGGGGTCGAAGTAAAGAGCTTTCTGTTGCAGGAGATCGATCACGCCAGCAAACGGCCGTGGGCTGTCCTTGACGCTCCCCGCACCGATGGGCACGACGATCGGCAGTGGGCGGCCATGAGTAGGAAAGTCCGGGGTGAGCCGTTGGTGGATGCTCTCGATGGCCTCGGCAAAGTTCGCCCCGACGACATCCATCTTGTTGATGAACACGAGCCGCGGCACACCATAACGATTGGCCTGCCGCCAGACCGTCTCGGATTGAGCCTCGACTCCCTTTTGGCCATCGAAGACACAGATGGCGCCATCCAGCACCCGCAAGCTGCGCTCGACTTCCGCCGTGAAGTCCACGTGGCCCGGGGTATCGATCAGGTTGACCGTGTGGCCCCGCCATTCGAATGGAACACAGGCCGAGTAAATGGTGATGCCACGCTGTTGTTCTTCGGGGTCGTAGTCGGTGTCGGTGGTCCCCTGGTCGACGCCGCCGAGCTTGTGCTTGACCCCTGCGTAGAAGAGGAGGTGTTCTGAGGTCGTAGTCTTCCCGGCATCGATGTGCGCGATGACACCGATGTTCCGAATCCGTGTTAAGCCATCAAAACTCGAAGATTTCGCCATGACCAGCCACCCACCCAGACGACGACAGAAAACGGCATTCTATCGCCAACCCCACCGACCTTCGCGGGGAGTTTCCGGGAATCAATCAGAGCGACATTCCACTTCCGTCATCACCCTCAAAAACAAGCTAAACTAGCGAAATGAACGCCGATCAAAACGCCCTCTATCGTGGCATCCTGCTCAATCCTGAAGACGATTTGCCACGCCTGGTGTACGCCGATTGGTTGGAGGAGCATGGCCAAGTCGAGCGAGCGGAATTCATTCGCGTTCAGATCGAGTTAGCCAAGTCGACGATGGCGGACGAGTCCTACTGCGACCGACTTGAACGCCAAACGGAACTCGAAGCCTTCTTGGTGGACGAGCTACGGCTTGAACGGAAACAGTTCGCTCCCGAACATGTCTGGAGGCATGTGCGAGGGCTTCCCTTACCTGGGGACAAGCGAATCATACCTGCCGGACGATTTGTTGCGCAGCAAGGTCTGACCCTCGAATTGTCCGAGTTGATCAACGACAAAGAGTGGAGGCCAGAGATCGTTTCGTTGGAAGTCTATGCTCAATACCACCGAGATTTTCCCTCTACTGAAGAGTTTCCAAAACTACAACGTCCGATGAGAGAACTCATCCTCAGTTTTTCGTCCGCGACGAACCCAGCGATATCGCATTTTCTTCAATCTCCAGGCTTCTCTTCCCTGCTCAGGCTGGAGTATCACCCTCAGGTCAATCCTGTTTCGTGTTTCACGATTCTCTGCGAGCTAATCAACAGCGGGGCTGTCGACTGGCAAGAGCTTCGACATTTGGTGTTGAAAGTTCAAGCACATCACTACTCGCTGATGCTTTTTGCAGGTTTGCCAGTCTGGGAAAGCATCAGTTCCTTCACCTTCGAGTGCGCGTTTGGTGTCGAGCAAAAAGATTGGGCAGAATTTTTCGAGGTTTGGCAGGCTCCAAGTTTAAGGCATCTCACACTGAGAGCAGGAAACATGCAAAACAAAGGTACGCTGGCATTTGCAAAAAACCCTACGCTTGAAGGCCTCAGGTACTTGGAAATCCACACGGGGAAGTTGGGTGTGACTGCGTTCCGTGCGTTCATCAATTCGCCATACTTGCAACAGCTACTCGTCCTCAAAATCATAGGAACGGGAATGAAGAAGGAATATGAAGCTTTGGCTGACCCGTCGATCTTCCCACAGGCTCGTCGGATCGAGATCTCTGAGCGGAATCTGCCGTCTGAGGTTGTCGAGAAACTCCGTGGCCGCAAAGGGGTCGAAGTCCGCGAGTTCTGATTGTGAAATCGATCTTCTCACCCTGAAATCTCAGGATCGCATTTCGTAGGACATCAGCACGATGTTGTATTTCCCCCGGTGGGCTTCCCGATGTCCGTGCCGCTTTTGTTTGTGACTTTGAACCCGCAGGCGAAGGTCAATTCCAAGGCCATCGCGGCGACGTTCGGGGAGATGTTCTCCGGTTACTCGGCGAAGCCGACGAAGTGCGAACAGTCCGGGATGGTGTCGTTTGAGGTCAATGGTCAACATGAGTTCATCTTGGCTCTGATGCCGGTGGCGATCCCGGATATTGAGCCGTTGATCGGGAACTCGATGCTCTGGCGGAACTCCGAGAAGCACGTACCGAAGCACACGGGGCATCTCATCGTCACGATGATCTCTCAGGACAAGAAGATCCGCGACCTGGAAAGCACCAAGTTGATCACGATGGCCGTGGCAGCGACCTTGAAAGCCTGCCCTGGGGCCAGTGGGGTCTATGTCGGGTGGGCCAATATGCTCGTCGAGCGAGAGATTTACATCGAGATGGCGGAGAAGTTCCTGCCGGATGGTATGCCGCTCTTCATCTGGGTGAACGTTTTCGCCGGTAGCAAGAACGGCAAAACCGCAGGCCACACACTGGGCCTCAAGCAGTTTGGCCACATGGAATTTGAGTCTCATAATGCCCACGACAATGTCGGGCAATTCCGCGAACGGCTCTATAACCTCGTTGAGTATGTCATGGACAATGGCCCCGTCATCAAGGATGGCAACACGGTCGGCGCCGATGAAAACGAGAAGATCGTCGTGGAGTATGCTCCCTCTGAGTTTGGTTTGGAAGACGAGGTCATGATGCTGGATTACCGCCGCGTCAAACGACGTTGAAAGTGTGGTTTTCCGGAATCCGAGTTCCGAATCGCGGTTCGCTGGCATACGATACACGACGTAGAGTTAACATCTTTTTCGAGACTTAGCGAATGTCCGGTACTCCGGCGCCTGTTGCTGACACGATGACACTCCGTGCTCCGAACCCTGGCCGACCCATCGCGGACGACCTCACCGGCAGCACGGATTATGTCCTCTCCGACCCGACCGGATTACCACCTGCCTGGGGATTGAAGCGGGAAGCGGCGTTGCCTTCGGACGTCGGGGAATTGGATCTACCCGTCCGCCGGGTTGAGATGGACCCCGAAGCGCGGATGCTCTTTCGCCAACGGCTGATTCTGTGCTGTTGGATCGCCTCGGTACCATTCATCTTTCTCGGCATCTGTGCGGCCACGAACTTCATCGAACTCTTCAGCCGAAAAGCCGTGGGCTGGACGGGGCTAGGTTTGGCCGTCAGTACGGTGATTCTGCTCTGGGGTACGGCCATCGTCATCATGCGCCGACCGGACATCTCAGAATCCTTGCTTCGCGTTGCCGAGATCGCCACGTTTGGTTCGATGTCCATGCTGGTGGCCTACTGGCAGTTCGCGGTGCTCACCGACACCCCCATCTCTGGCTACTCGGGGGCCTCCCACGAACAAGCCACCACGATCGCCTCGACGCTGCTTGTTCACTTCCTGTGGTTTCTGCTCATCGTGTTTCACGGCGTCTTGGTGCCCAATACGCTCTTGCGTGGCGTCGGTATCACAGTTTCGATGGCGTTGGGGGCGTTGCTGATGAGCGGGGTCGCAGCCTATCTGCATCCCCCGACAGGCCGCAATACCCCGGCAGTCTTTGCCCTGGCGGCGACGATCCTGGGGGCTGGGGCTGGGCTGGCGGTGTTCGGAACAGCCAAGATGGAAGCCTTGCGACGGGAAGTGCAATCGGTCAAAGAGCAAATCCGCCAGATGGGCCAGTATCGGCTTCGGCGTAAGCTCGGTCACGGTGGCATGGGGGAAGTGTTCCTCGCGGAGCATCACCTCTTGAAACGGCCCTGTGCATTGAAGAGGATTCATGCCCGCTACCTCAACAACCCCGAGCAAATCCGCCGCTTCGAGCGCGAGGTCCAGGCCACGGCCCAGCTTCGCCATCCGAATACAGTCGAGATTTACGACTACGGTCGCGCGGACGATGGCACCTTCTTCTACGTCATGGAATACCTCAACGGGCTGAGCCTGGAAGACTTGGTCGCCAAGCATGGCCCGCAGTGCCCGGAGCGGGTCGTCCACATCATGCGACAAGTCTGCGGTGCCTTGCGCGAAGCCCACCGGCACGGCATGGTCCACCGGGATATCAAGCCTTCGAACATCCTGATCTTCCCCGATGGCTCCCCTTACGACCAAATCAAAGTCGTGGACTTTGGCTTGGTCCATTCGCTGGTCGATGAAGTTGACCCGACGTCCAAAATCACCCGCGATGGGCTGATCGTCGGCACGCCGGAATACATGTCTCCCGAGCAAGCCTCCGGCTCGGGTCTCGATGGACGCAGCGATCTCTTCAGCCTCGGGAGTGTGACATACTTCCTCCTCACGGGCCACGAGGCCTTCCATCGTGAGAACTCCATCAAGACACTCATGGCCGTCGTCAACGACACCCCGACGCCCATGGTGCAGTGGAACCCCCTTCTACCAGACGACTTGATTCACATCATCGGCAAGTGTCTTGCGAAAGCGGCCAAAGACCGATACCCCAATGCCGCGGAACTCGAGTACGCCTTGAATACGACCGAATGTGCTCACCGTTGGACCGAAGAACGCTGCATCGAGTGGTGGATGACTCACCCCGGAGCGCAGCCAGGCACAGGCACCGACCTCAGCTCCCTCCCCTTCCCCGAAGACTCGGACTGAACCCGCCATGGCCGGACGCTTGGCCCCTTCGCCCACCGGTGCTCAACACCTCGGCAACGCCCGCACCTACCTCATCGCCTGGCTCTCAGCACGCTCCCAAGGCTTGCCCGTCCGGCTGCGGATCGAAGACATTGACGTCTGGCGCAACAAACCCGATGCCGTCGCTCAGGCTCTCGATGACCTCCAGACCCTCGGCCTCGACTTCGATGGTGACATGGTCGTGCAATCCGCCCGACTCGATGCCCACCTCGCGGCTCTCGACGAGCTGAAACGCCAGGAACTCGTTTATCCCTGCACCTGCTCGCGGACAGACATCGCCAATGCCGCCGGAGCACCACACGCCGAGCATGAAGGCCCGGCCTACCCGGGCACCTGTGCGAGCCGAACCGTCGCGGATGCTGATGCTCTCGATAAGCCTTACGCTTGGCGGTTCCGCGTCAGCCATTCACCGGTGTATGAGGATCTCTTCCGTGGACCGACGAGTGTGGATCTCAAAAGTCTCGGCGGGGATTTCGTCGTCTGGCGTTCATTTCATGTGCCCGCTTACCAACTGGCCGTGGTCGTCGACGATGCGGACATGGGCATCACGGAAGTGATCCGAGGCGATGATTTGGTCCCCAGCACCCCGCGTCAACTCCTGCTCTACGAAGCCCTGGGCCGGACCCCGCCAAGATTTGGCCATGTGCCCCTGGTCGTCGGGCCCGATGGCCGCCGACTCGCCAAACGCCACGGCGACACCCGCTTGCAGACCTACTGGAAAGCCGGAGTCTCTCCACAACTTCTCCTCGGCCACCTGGCCCACAGTTGTGGCTGGCTGACAGAGCCGCACCCCATCACGGCCCGCGACTTGATCCCCCTCTTCCGCCTCGCCACCATCCCAACCCAGCCGTGGACCGTGCCGCAACCCGAGCCGTGGGGGTGATAGGAGTCGAATAGCCGTCTGCTTTCTGCGGAACCATCCTGAGTTGACAGCCTGGCATGATTTCCTGACGGAGCTAGCTTCCTCGCTGGTGGCTTGGTAGACTTCCGTGAGGAAGGAGTCGCGTATGCGGACCTGGCTTGGCAATGTCATCACCACCACGCGGACCATCGCTGAGGGCATGTACGTCACGTTGCGCACCTTCGTGGCGACGTATCGGCGAGGCACCTTCACTGGGCACTTCGCTTACCCCGAGAAGCCCGTCCCGATCCGCCCACGTTACCGTGGCTTCCACCGCTTTGATCTGACCGCATGCATTGGCTGCGATAAGTGCGCGAAGGCTTGCCCGGTCGATTGCATCTACATCGATAAAGAGAAAGCCGCGCCACCTCTCAAAGGTTTCTTGGTAACGGGCTTCACCATTGATTACACCAAGTGCATGTTTTGCTCGCTCTGCGTCGATCCGTGCCCGGCGGACTGCCTCTACATGGGGTCGACGTATGACCTCAGCACATACACGCGGGATAGCTGTCTCGTGGACTTTGCGAAACTGCCACTCGATGTCGCTTGGGGGCCGGATAGCCTGAACCCGACTGCCGTGCAGGAATCCAAGAAAGTCTCGTTACCCGTCTGGACGAAACAGGCATGACACAGCTCGTGATTGTCCTGCTCGTGTTCCTCGGGATTGGCATCGCCTTCTTGGGTGTCAACCTCCTGACGGGCTGGCTGGTTCGCCCGAATAAGCCGTCGCCTGAGAAGGGCCAAGTCTACGATTGCGGCGAAGAGCCGATCGGCCCAGCCTGGATTCAGTTCGATTTGCGGTTCTACGTCGTGGCACTCTTGTTCGTCATCTTCGATGTTGAGATGGCCTTCTTCTTCCCCTGGGCTGTCGTCTTCGGGAGTGCCAACCGGGCGACGGACATGAACCTGAGCGAAGCCGAGCGAGAGGCCGCGGCCCGAGTGCTACAGCCCACGGGCGACCTGCACCCGGCGGGCTTCTCGGCCCTCTCGCAGTTTGCTTTCCTGGAACTCGTGGTCTTCTTTGGCATCTTGCTCATCGGCTTTGCGTACCTGTGGTTCCGTGGCGACCTCGAATGGGTCAAGAGCCTTGCGGCCCAAGAGAAATCGACTGCCAAACCGTAGCCCTCTCTCTTTCCGGATGATCACATGAAATGCTGCGCCGCTCTCGTCAGGGTCTTTTGTCTTTTGGTCCTTGGCTTTGGGCTGAATGCTCAGGCGGCAAGTCCGCCGAACATCATCGTCGTCATGCCTGACGACGTCGGTTACGGGGATTACGCTTGCCTAGGCAACCCGATCACTCGGACACCCTCCGTGGACGCCTTCAAAAGACAGAGCTTGTTGCTCACGCGCTACCACCAAAGCCCGACGTGTGCACCGACTCGGGCTGCCATCATGAGTGGCCGGCATGAATTCAAGAACGGCGTCACCCACACGATCTTTGAGCGCGAACGACTGAGCTTGCAGACTTATACGCTGCCACAGATGCTCAAAACCGCAGGCTACACGAACGGCATTTTTGGCAAATGGCACCTCGGCGATGAAGAAGCCTATCGCCCAGAGAAGCGGGGTTTTGACGAAGTCTACATTCACGGTGGCGGTGGCATCGGTCAGACTTATCCCGGCACCTGTGGCGATGCTCCCGGCAACACCAACATCAACCCCGCGCTCTTCCACAACGGCCAATGGGTCAAGACGACGGGCTACTGCACCGATCTCTTCTTTGACCAAGCCATTCGCTGGATGGATACCAAGCGCCAAGCCAAGCAGCCGTTCTTCGCTTTCATCACGCCGAATGCTGCCCACGCGCCGCACGTCGTGCCCGAAGCCTATTACAAGCAATACCTCGGCAAGCCAGGCGTGGATTTAGACACGGCCAAGCACCTCGGCATGATCGAGAACATCGACACGAACTTTGGCAAACTGCTCGCCAAGCTCAAGGACTGGGGCCTCGAAGAGAATACGCTCGTCATCTACCTCGGTTCGGACAACGGTGGCACGGCTGGCCGCAAGATCTTCGATGCGGGCCTCAAAGGGGGCAAGAATACTCCCTACCAAGGTGGCACCCGTGTGCCGGCCTTCTTCCGCTGGCCCGCCGGGGCGATCCCCGCCGGGGTCGAGTGCGACGCGCTCGCGGCTCATCTCGACCTCTTCCCGACGCTTGCCGAAATCACCGGCGCGAAACTGACTGCGGAAGTGACGAAGCAAGTCGAAGGGCGTAGCCTTGTACCACTCTTGAAAGACCCGAAGGCCACCTGGGCGGACCGCACTCTGGTGCATCACCGTGGTCGTTGGGAAAGCGGCAAGTTTGAGCAAGCGAAGTACAGCGGCTCTGCGATTCAGAACTCGCGCTTTACCCTCGTCAACAATAAGGAACTTTACGACCTCAAGACCGACCCCAGTGAAACGGCCAACGTCATCAACGATCACCCCGAAGTCGTCGCTAAGCTCCGGGCAGCCTACGAAGTCTGGTGGGGCGAGGTCGTGCCGCTTTTGGTGAATGAAGACGTCGTCGCACCCAAGATGAACCCTCTCAAGGAGCTTTACTGGAAACAGTTCGGCGGCGGCCCTGATGCGGCACTGCTCCGCCAAATGGACCCCAGCCAGATCAAGTCGAAGAAGTAGGCCGTCGATCAACTCAGTTTGAAGAGCTTCTGGGCGTTCGCGGTCGTGATCGTAGCGAGTTGATCGATGGGTAAATCCCTTAGCTCGGCGAGTTTTTGGGCCGTGTGGATGACGTAAGCAGGCTCATTGCGTTGGCCGCGCTTCGGGATCGGAGCGAGATACGGCGAATCGGTTTCGACCAATAGCCGATCGAGTGGTACGACCTTGGCCGCTTCACGGATCGGCTCGGCGGTCTTGTAGGTCAGCATCCCAGCGAACGAGATGTGTAACCCCAACTCGACGCACTTTTGTGCCGTGGCGGCGTCTCCTGAAAACGAATGCATCACCCCAGCCACCGGACCGTGTGCGTCGAATTCGGCTTGCAGCATCGCCACGACATCGGCCTCGGCCTCGCGGCAATGGATGATGATCGGCTTTTGCACCCGTCGGCACAGTTCGAAATGCCGTCGGAAGTAGTCTTGTTGCAACTGAAACGGCGCACGGTCCCAGTAGCGATCCAACCCTGATTCCCCGATAGCGACAACCTCCGTGGCCTCGGCCATTCGCTCGATCTCGGCGAAGTCTGGCGGTTGCGCTTCACTCGCATGATTCGGCTGAATGCCGACCACGGCAGAGATGATGTGCGGGTGTTGCTTCGCCAGTCGCAGTGAATTCCGGCTCGTGGTGAGGTCGATGCCGATGGTCAGAATCCGCACCAATCCCGCGGCCTGGGCATTGGCCAAAACCGCTTCTAGGTCACCTGAAAAGCGGCCATCATCGAGGTGCGCGTGCGTATCGATCCAATTCATCGGGAGTACTCGGTGAAGCCGCAGGGTTCACTTCGACCCATAGGCATGAACTTAAGGCTTTCTCGACTGCTTTTCCAGGTCTTGCCGAGTCGAGGCCACGCGGGTGATAATAGTCATGTGGGAAAGTCCTTGTTCAGGCGAAGGAGTTTCCCCATTTTTGCTAGCCGAATCGCTCAAGTTCATGCGTATGAGGATCGACCCGATGAAGCGACTGGGATGTCTGTTGTTCTGCATGATGGCGGTCAGTGTTTATGGCCAGGCACCTGCTGTGAAAACAGCAGGGCCGAAGATTGACGAAAAATCAAAAATCAAAATACCGGAATACAAGGTCTATAAGATTCAAGGTTTCACTGTATTGATTCATGATTCCGTCATGAGTGATGCGGCCATGAAATACGAGAAACAGCCGCTCGACGTGCTCGATGGCGAACTGGCGACGATTGTCTCGGTGATGAGTCCCAAGTCCGTGGATGTGTTGCGTCGGCTCGTCATCTGGGTGGAGTGGGAAGACACACGATCCTTGGAAAACGGTCGAAGCGGCGTTTCGGTAGCCGTCTACCGCGGTGGCTCGGCCGAGGCGATGCTCGTTCAGGGGCTGCATCCGCTCAAGGCCAAGACGATTGATGTCCTCAACATGAAATCGCTGACGGAAGAGCATCAGCCAAAAAAGAACTCCGGTCGCTGTGTGTTACTGCATGAGTTTGCTCATGCCGTCCATGACCAAATTCTGACCATGGATCACCCCGGTATTAAAGCCGCGTATACTCAGGCGATGGAGCGCAAGCTCTATGACCAGAAAACTCATTATGCGGCGACGAATGTCCCAGAGTTCTTTGCCGAGTTATCTTGCTGTTATCTGGATACCTTGCATTACTTCCCCAACAACCGGGACGACCTCAAGAAACATGACCCCGCCACGTTCAAACTGATGGAAACGATCTGGGCTGGCAGTGCCAAGAAAGGCACAGTCGCGGCCAAGGCCGTGACGCCAAGTGCCGAGCTGAGCCTGACACTCGGAGAAATCAAGTGGGGCCAGCACATCGCTGGGGCGAAGTTCGAACCGAGTGATGTCAAGGATCGAGTGCTGGCGGTTGTCTATTGGGGTGGTGAATCTTCCAACGTCCTCGATCACTTCGTCAAGCTGCACAAGGAACTCGGGCCATATGGCCTGCAAGTCGTGGCTCCGTTCCCGTTCGTGCGGCCAGCGGAGGCGATCGCCAAGGATGCCAAGGCCCGTGGCTCGGAGTTTGCCGTCTTCCAAGGAGCTTTCGTCCCGATGGCGGGCCAGGAGGAGCCGGTCAACCAGAAGCCACCGCATACCATCGTCTTTGACACTGATGGGACGTGCATTTACCGCGGTTCGGGCTTTAATGCCACGACGGCCATCCGGGTCGCGATCGGCAAGAAACTGCTCATGGAAGTCTCGATCGATGAGTTGCCGAAGGCGTTCAAGCCCGTGCAGGATGCCTTCACCGCGGGGACCGCTCCGCTCGCCGTGTTGCCGAAGCTCAGCCCGCTTCTGACTTCCAGCGATGAGCCGACGAAGAAACTCGCCTTAAGCCTCCAGGAGAAGATCCTCGCCCCCGGCAAAGCGATGCTCGCCGAGTTGGAGGCCCAAGCCAAGGTTGAGCCGGTGCTCGCGTACTATGCCACCGAGGAGTTCACGGCCCAGTTCAAAGGCACGCCGTTCGCCACGAAGGGCAATAGCCTCCTCGAGAAGCTCCGTAGCAAAGCCGAGTTGGCTCCCGAGTTACGGGCCAAGCCGAGCCTGACCGCCATCCAAAAGCTGCATGGCCAGATCATGGCCCTTGAAGGAGCCTTCGAGCCAACCTCGCCACGGTTCCAGTCTCGCAATGCCGCCGCCATCAATCAGCTCGAACGCATGATCCTGGAGATGAAGACCAAGCACCCCAAAGCCCGTGCCACGGTGCTCGCCACCAAACTGGGCCGCGATCTTGGCTTGCCGGAGTGAATGAAAAAGCCCACGTGAGTTGTCACGTGGGCTTTGGGGTTGTGTCATCACTTACTTCGCGCAGCAAGGCTCTTTGGCTTCGCAGCAAGCTGCACCCGCGCCGCAGCAAGAGCCAGTCTTGGCCTTGGTCTTCACGCTGGCTTCGCAGCAGGACTTGGTTTCGCAGCAAGGCAGGTTGAGTTCGCAGCACTCCGCACCAGGGTAGCAGCAGTCGTTGGTCTTGGCCGCTTCTGCAGTGGCAGCACGCTCGCTCCAGTCCCAGTCGCAGCAGGGCGAGCCAGGGTAGCAGCAAGGTGAGCCTTCGTAGCAGCAGGACTGGCTCTTCGAGTACGAGTAGGCACCGACCGTCAGACCCGTCGCCACAACCAACGCAAGCAGCAATTTCGTGAACATATCATCTCTCCAGAAAAATCAGTGTGTAAGAAGGTAGAAAATCAATCAAGTTGTCATCCAACACGTCGATTTTCAACAGCGATACACAGAGAGAAGCGCGAGCCTCTCGGAGAGATTGGGCGGTGGGACAGGGGCCACAAACACCACCGAAAGCTTCGTGAACTCTAGGGTGGCGAGAGGGTTCGAGAAAGACGTGGTCACCTCCGCGGGGACGGTGACCAGTTCGGCTGTGACCGTATCCAGCGGCTGCGAGATGTCACAGCAACAGCTGCTCATGGGCACGGTGCCGATCTGCTCTGTCGGCTCTGGCTCCGTCTCGCAGCATTTCGCACAAGCCGGGCACTTCGGTGCCGCTGGCTTCTCGCTCTGCACAAGCGGCTGAGGTGGCACAGCGAAACAGCAAATGCACAGCTTCGGGGCCACAGCCACCATCAGCAAGTACACCAGTGCTAGCACCACTTTCACCATAACCAGAGTATCGACCCTTGTGCTCCGGAAGTCAAGGCAAATCACAGCTTGGTTCAATTCCAGTGGTTTCCAGGGAGATGGTTCTAAAGACATTTTCTCACGCAGAGGCGCAAAGACGCAAAGGTTCGAAGAACTGGAAAGTCATGTCTCACTGTTGAACTTTTCCTCAGAGACTCTTTGCGACTTTGCGGCTTTGCGTGAGATTCTTGGTTGGTCTTGTATCGTCTGCTATCCAACATCGAACCAAACCGGTCACCCTCACTTCAGATACTTGGCAAACCAGGCGAGGTCGAATTCCATTTTGGCTTTGCGGTTGCTGGCTTTGCTGAGGCCGTGGGGTTCGCCGGTGTAGAGGATCAGTTCGGTGGGCACGTTCTTGTACTCCTTCAAGGCCCGGTACAGCATCCGGCTATGGCCTGGGGGGCAGCGTTCGTCGGCGGCGCCGACGTGGATGATGGTTGGCGTGGTCACGTTGGCGAGGCCGTAGGTGGGCGAGGTCTTTTTGTAAATCTCGGGCTGCTCCCAGGGCAGGCCCTTCTTGAAGACGATGGGGTAAGCCGGTTCGTCGTTGAAGCCCCACTCGGCGACGGTGTCCAGGATGCCGGCGCCGCTCGATGCGGCCTTGAACTTCACGGGCGAGTCCTTGAGTGTAATGAGGCAGTTCGTGAGGTAGCCACCGTTGCTCCAGCCCATGCAGCCAATGCGTTCGGGGTCGGCGATGCCTTCCTTCACCAGGTGCTGAATCCCGGCCAGGATGTCCTTCACTTCGATGTCGTTTTCATTGCCGACGAGGTCCGTCAGGAACTTGTCGCCGTAGCCAGTGCTGCCGCGGTAGTTGGGTTGCAAGACCGCGTACCCGGCGAGCGTCCAGTAGAGCCGGCCATTGTGGGGGTCAAATGCGAGGTCAGCCTTCGTGGCTGTGGTCGGGCCGCCGTGAATGCCGACGACGAGGGGCAGCTTCGTGCCAGGCTTATAGCCGTGCGGCAGTTCGAGCACCCCGCCGACCATCGTGCCGTCCGGGGCCTTCCAGCGGATGTGTTTTACTTCGGGCAGTTGCCAGTTTCGCGCTTGCGGGTTCAGGTCGGTGATGGCCTGGCCTCGGAACTTCAATTCGGGGAAACTGCTCTCCGTCGAGACGAGCTGAAAGTCTTGGTCCGCGGATAGGCCCGTGACGTTGCCGGTGGTCTTCACCAAGGTGAAGCCACGAACGGCAGGGTCATACAGCCCCGCGCCGACGAGGCCGTTGGCTTCGGTCTGGATCAGGAGTTTTCCTTCCTTATTGAACTGCACCGGGGCACCGGTCGCCCGGCCATAGCCGACGACTTGCCAGCCATCGCGTGGCACTCTCGAAACGACGGGCGTTTCACTCGTGAGGTCACCCAAAATCACCTCCGCCGGGAAGGCATCATGCACGGCCACGAACGCGAACTTCTTGCTATCCACGGACCAGGTCAGGTTCTCCAACCAAGCGTGTGGCGACGAGGCTTTGGCACGGTAAACCTCGGTGGGTGGTGTCGTGGTTTTGCCATTCTGCCAGATGTCCACGCGGCTTTCGCCTTCGCTCTTCACGATGGTGTCATCAAAGGCCGAGATCATGGCGATCCGCTCGCCATCGGGTGAGACCGCGAACTCGCGGATGTACCGTGTCTCGGTCGGCAGCTTTTCCATCACCCACGTGTTCAAATCCAAGCGGTGTAGCTGGCTCACTTTGCGAATGCCGTGGCCGTACTCGTTCTTGGCATACTTGGCGCGAAGTTTGGCGAAGTCGTCGTCATCGGCGTGCTCAACATCGACGCTGACGATGAGGTGATCCTTAGCGATGTCGTAGCTCGTGACCCCGCCCGGAATCTTGGTCACGGCCATTAACCCCGAGCCATCGGGCGAGATGCGCCAGACTTGCGTTTTGCCATCGTAAGGAGGCTTCGTCTCGGCTTCGCGTTTGCGGTTGCCCAGGAAGTAAATGTGCTCCTTGGTCCAACGGATGTGCCGGTCGTTAGCCCGGTCAAAAGTGAGGCGATACTTCGTACCCCATGCCGGGTTGGCGAACCAGAGATCCCCCTTGCGGGCATCGTCCGCTTTATCCCAGGTGGCCAGCGAGTAGACGACCGCTCCGTTTTGAGCGGCGAACTCGGTGATGGTCCGTTGGGTGAAATAGTCGTCGAGAACGATCGGCCGTTTGGCCTCCTGGCCGACGGCCATCGGCAGCACCAACGCCAGCCAGCACAATGTTAGAATCCGCATGACGAAACCTCCTGGGAATACAGGTTATGGTATATCCGAACGAAGAAGGTTCCTCAGAGTTCCGCTTCGCTTCACCGGGTTCCGTTTTGCTTGACCCTAGGCTATAGGCAAACGCCGCTCCGCGGCTAAGAATGGGGAATGCTTCGAGCCACGGAGTGGCGTTTGCACCTAGCCCAGGGTGAAGCGAAGCGCAACCCTGGGATGACTTCACCCACGATGACATCGCCGAACCTTGCTGACGATCTCCGGCGTGAATGCCTCGCTCGGGGCTTCACGCTCTTCGGCATTGCCCCCGCAACGCAAGCCGATGGGTTTGCTCACTTCGAAGCCTGGCTCGAAGCCGGTTACGCGGGGACCATGGACTACCTGCACAAGTACCGGGAGCATCGGCGGCACCCGTCTTCCGTGGTGGCCGAGGTGCGAAGTGTGGTCATGCTCGGTTATGAGTACGGCCCGCCGGAGGTGCAAGAGCATCCGGGCAAGATCGCGGCCTACGCCCAACGGCGGGATTACCACCGCAAGATTTGGAACCACCTCAACGACCTCCGCGATTGGCTCGCGGCCCGTGTCCCAGGGACCATCTCCCACGGCACCTGCGACTCGGCACCACTCTTGGAGCGGGACTTCGCACGTCGGGCTGGTTTGGGTTGGTTTGGCAAAAACACGATGATCCTGAATAAAGAGCGTGGCTCGTTCTTCTTCCTCGCAGGGTTCCTGACGTCACTCGAATTGCCCGTGAGCCCATCACACGAAGCCAACCATTGTGGGACATGTACCGCCTGCCTCGTGGCTTGCCCGACGGACGCCTTCCCGAAGCCGGGGGTCTTGGACGCGACGAAGTGCATCAGCTACCTGACCATCGAGCATCGTGGGGCCATTCCACTAGCTATGCGGGAGAAGATCGGTGACCGGCTCTTCGGCTGCGACGACTGCCAGACGGCCTGCCCATGGAACCGCTTTGCGACCGCCAACCCCCAGTTCCCCGCGGCCCCGGAACTGCTGGCGTTGGACCCCGTTGAGCTTCTCAGCCTAAACTTGAACCAGTTCAACAAGCGCTTCGATGGCTGGCCATTGTTGCGAGCACGTCGGTCGGGGTTGTTGCGAAATGCCTGCATCGTGCTGGGAAACACCGGCACGCGGTCCGCACTCCCGGCGATTGAACCTGTGACGCAAGATCGCGACGAAGTCCTGGCCGAGGCAGCGCGCTGGGCGATCGAGTGCATCACTTCCCGAACGGCTTCTTGAGGAAGTCAATGAACGCCGACGTGTTGTTGATCTTGCCTTCATCGTAAACGCCAAGCACTTCAATGCGGCCATCGGCTTGCGGGGCGAGCAACACATAGAGTGGCAGTTGCTCCGTTGAGAAGCGGCTCTGCTGGAACTCCATGTTGAGGGCGGCCTCGGCGGTGCGTTGCTGGATCGGCACCGGCGAGCTGTAATACTGAGCCGGGACATCATCCGTGTAGAGCTTGACGAGGCGATACTTCTTGAGGTGATCCTGCACTTCGGGCAGCGGGAAGATGTTGTTCTCGTTGATGGTGCAATTGGTACACGTCACACCGGTAAAATCGATGAAGATGTAAGGCTTCTCGGGTGTCACCCCCGACTTGCGTTGTTTGATCACCTCATCGACTTCGGCTTTGAGATCGGCGGACCATTCGAAGCCTTTGGCTCGTTGACCGGGGTCCGGGAGTAAGAAGGCGTTCACCCATGCGTAGATTTCGCCCGTCGGTTTCGTCGGCGGGAAGAGCGCGGGGGTGAGGTAAACACCCAGCCCCAGGAAGGTGATGCCGAGGAGGACTTGTGGCACTGGGATCGGGCCAGGCTCTTCATCGTGTGGCAAGCGGAACTGCCGGAGCAGGTACAGCCCCGCGACAATGCTGATGGCAATCCAGGCGACCAGCGTGACTTCATAGGTGAAGTATTTGGGTGTATCGAGTAGGCGCAGTTCGGCGTTGCGGAGGAACTTGAACGCGGCAGCGAGTTCGAGGAAGCCCATGAGGGCTTTGACCGTATCGAGCCAACCGCCGGACTTCGGCAGCTTCTTGATGAGCCTTGGGAAGAGCGCCAGCACAAAGAATGGCAACGCGAACGCGGACGAGAACGCCAGCGCCGCGAGGATCAATTCGAGCGTGGAGTAGTTGCCACTGGAGACCAGCCCCGCGAAGCCGCCGAGGAATGGCGCGACACAGGTGAAGCTGACGATGCTGAACGCCACCGCCCCGAAGACAGTGCCGATGGTGCCGCCGAGCTTGCGGCGAGACTCGGCGCCTTGGAGCAAGAAGTTCGGCAGAGTGAGGTCGAACATGCCCAATAGACTCAGCGCGAAGACGACGAACAACCCAGCCAACGCAATGTTCATGTACGGGTTGATCGACAGCTCGCGGAACAACTGCAAGGCGAAGAATGCGGACAAGCCGAGCACGAGCACAATCGTGATGCAGTAAATCGCCGCGAGACGAAGCACCCGGCCCGCGGATTGATCCGCTTGCTTCAGGAACAGGCTGACCGTGATTGGGATCATCGGGAAGACGCAGGGCGTAAAGAGCGAAATGAAGCCCCAGAAGGCCGCAGCCAGGAGCAACCCCGCGACCCCACCTTGCAAGGCCACGGGGACTGCCGTGATCGAATCACTCAAAGTCTTGAGTTGTGCGGCATACTCGGTCGTGCTCAAGCCGACTTTGGTCGTGTGGCCTTCGCTCTTGGTAGGAGCCACTTTCGGTTCAACTGGGGGTGTTGTCTTTGGTGGCTCAACCTTCGCTACCGTCGTGGCTGGCGAACCTCCCGCAAGGACTTCGAAGCTGACTTTGGGGAGCTTGCTGAATGGGAAACAGCCATTGTCGTTGCAGGCTTGGAGTAGGCTTCCCGGGAAGCCCATCTCGACCTTGCCCGCGACGGCATTCGCCTTCACTTGCAGCGGGATTTCCCAGGTCGTCGCGTTGGAGTAGTATTGCAACACTTCGCCGGGTGAGGTGCCTTCTTTCTCGCTCCACCCCAGCGGGTCGGTGATCGCCCCCAGGGCTTCGAGCGGGCCTTTCTCATCCAGCGACAGCCGATTGACACTCGCTTGCATCGTCGTGGGATTGAAGGGGTAAGTGTAGCCGCCATTCTTCGGGCTGATGGTGAACTTCATCAGGATCTTGTCACCGGGCTTCCCCTGCGTCGGCGACAAACTCACCGTCACCTCGGCAAGGTCCGTGAACCCCCGGACTTTACCACCAGACCCCTGCAGCTTAAACGGCAGATCATCGGCGTGAACCACACCCAGGCACAGCGTGAGGAGTATCAATACGGATCGGCAAAACATGGACTTCCTCACAGGCACGGAGACCGGCATAAAACCGATTCACCACGGAGAGCACAGAGAACACGAAGAAAACCATTTTAAATGTCTTTCTCCGTGTTCTCTGTGCTCTCCGTGGTGAATACTCTTCGTTCTAAATTCATCTTCCGCATCACTTCGGGGCGAGCTTCTTTTCGACTTCGGCTCGGAACGCGGCTTCCACTTCTACCGCTGGGCCAGCGAGAACTTTCAGTGTCGTGGTTGGTTTGAGGGTGCGGGAAGGGAAGCAGTTATTGTTATCACACACGGAGAGCTTGAACGCGGGCAACTCGATCTTCACTTCGCCGGGTGTCGCTTTGGGGTTCACGACGAGCTTCTGCTCGTAAACGACTTTCCCTTCGTAGTAGCGCAGTTCCAAGATGCTCGCGTCGGGTTCCGCCTTCTTCTTGAACTTGGGCGGATCGATGGTGTCGCCGACGAACACGACCGTGCCTGGATCGGGGAAAATGAACTTGTTGACCATGCTCGCAGCGTTCTTGTCCGCTTGCAGGGTGGGGTACGTGGTGTAACCCGGCTCGAGTTCGAGGGTCAGTTTCCAGGTCACGGTCTGCCCTGGCTTCGCCTCGGCGGGTTCAACGCTGGCCGTCATTTTTTTGACGGCCTTCGTGTACCAGTCGTTTTTCTTCGGCTTCGGAAAAATGGGGTCATCGGCGAAGACGCTGAGGCTGAGCATCCCAACGAGCATCGCCAACCCAAGGAATAGACGCATGACAAATCCTCACTTCGCGGGCTTGGGGGGAAGCCATTCTTTTTGTTCTGGCGGTGGGACAAGGCCTTCGAGTTTCAGAGTCGTCACGGCCTTCGTGGCAAGGTCTACGACGCGAACGCGGTGAGCGTTGGTGTCCGCGATGTAGGCTTTGCCGCCCGCGATGCTCATGCCGGCTGGTTCGTCGAAGAGTGGGGCTTTCGTGCCTGGCTCTTCGCCGCCGAGGAGGGTTTTGACTTCTTTGGTCTTGGGGTCGATGGTTTTGATCTTGGAGTTGTAAGTATCCGCCACGTAGACCTTGCCGTCGTGGAAGCTCACCGCCAGAGCATGTTGCAGTTTCGCCTTGGTGCCGATGCCGTCTTGATCGCCGAAGTCAAAGAGGCCCGTGCCCACGAGAGTGTCGGTGCGGCCTTCACCATCGAGGGGTACTTTGCGAATGGCGCTGATCTCGCTGTCCGCGACATAGAGATACTTGCCATCGTCCGTCAGCCCCGAAGGCTGGGCGAAGCGGGCGGCATACACTGGGCCATCCTTGATGTTCTCACGGCCATCGCCGGCGAACGGCCCGATCTCTTTCTTGTCGAGGTCCATCTTCCAAATCTGATGGTGCCCAGCCATGGCGATGTACATCTGCCGTTGGAAGATGTGCAAATCCCAAGGGCTATTGAGGCCAGTCTTGGTTGCAGGACCAGGGCGGTCCATCATGCGGGTCTCTTGAACTTGCGTCCCGACACCTGCGACCGTGGAGACGGTCTTGGCTTTCAGGTCCGCGGCACGGATGTTGTGGTTCTTGCGGTCCGCGATGTAAAGCGTGTCGCCGTCCAGGGCCATGCCCTGGGGGTCGTCAAATTGCACATCGGCGAACTTGCCGTCTTTGTTGCCCGGGCTACCGACACCAATGACGTCTTGCACTTTGCCTGCAAGGTCCGAGACGACAACACGGTGGTGAGTGCTATCGGCGACGAAGAGCCGGTTGCTCTTGGCATCCGCGAGGATCTTGCCGGGGAAGAACAGCGGTGTATCGCCTTTGTCACGGTACCGCACCAAGTCAAAGCGCATCGGCTTGCGGTCGAGCGTCTTCTTCTTGTCGTGAATTTCGATCATCTTCGTGATCGCGCGATCGAGGACATCGTAATTCCCTTCGCCCGAAAGTGCCCCGACGAGGTTGCCTTCGGGATCAATCACCGCCATCGTAGGCCAGGATTGGACGCCGTAACGATCCCAGATCTTGCGGTCGGCATCATTCACGACCGGGTGGGCGATTTCGTATCGGAGCACGGCTTTGCGGATGCTCTTGGTGTCCTTTTCGTTGTCAAACTTCGGCGAGTGAACCCCGATGACCACAAGTTCGTTCGGATACTTCTTTTCGAGTTTGGCCAAGTCCGGCATGATGTGGATGCAGTTGATGCAGCACAAGGTCCAGAAGTCGAGCAAGACAATCTTGCCCTTCAGATCCTTCATCTTGATCGGCCCGGCGGAGTTCAGCCACGCGACTCCGCCATCCAGATCGGGGGCGGGTTCGAGTTTCTCTTCGGCCGACATCTCCGCGATGTTCAGCGGCTTGGTCGCTGCCGAGGAGTTGCACCCGACCACCAAAAAGCCAGCGAGCACCACGAGGCTACTCGGGATTAGACACTTCATCAAACGAGCAGAGGGCATCGACGCATCCTCGCGCTGGGAAAGGGACTTCTTTCATCATAGACACCAACCCCACCCCAGCCAACAATGGGCGAGATTCAAAGTGCGTAAGCCACCGCTTTGGGGTCTGAAAGCTTGTGATTTCTGGCCGTTTTCAATCCTTCTCCCCTTGCGGGAGAAGGTGGATTTGGAAACTCGGTTACCGAGTTTCCAAAGACGGTTGAGGGGTCAGCGCTCAACCTCGAAAGAGAACCTTTTCTGGATGCTACGTTCACCCCTCATCCGTCCAATCCGGCTCTACCGAGCCTGGATTGGACACCTTCTCCCGCAAGGGGAGAAGGGCAAAAACATCCTGTTTTATGGTGTAAAGCCTTCTCGGAAATGAAGTTTAAAGCGGCGGCTAACGCAGTATCGCTCGCCAATACTATGCGAACTACGAGTCATCTCGGACCACAAATCCCCCTGATTTGCAGGATCGGCTATGTTTCGTGCTGATGGGGTGCTAAAATACTTTCACCTGCCTGGTTGCTATTCCTGCCTGCGCTCCCTGTTGGGGTCTCGTCCATGCGATGGTCTCTCCTTCTCGTGTTCTCCCTAATTTCATGGTCACTCTCTGCCGCGGAACCAACACCCGAAGGAATCGAGTTTTTTGAAAAGAAGATTCGCCCGATTCTCGTGGAAAGCTGTGTGCGCTGTCATGGAGAGAAGAAGCAGCAAGCGGAGTTACGCTTGGACACGGCTGAGGGGTTAGCCAAAGGCGCGGATACCGGGGCAGTCGTGGGGGCTGGTGATCCGGAGAAGTCGAAGTTAATTCTGAGTGTCCGTCGCGTCGGGGATTCCGCGATGCCACCGGACAAGGCCTTGCCAAAGGAGCAAGTCGAGGCCCTGGCAGTCTGGGTGAAAATGGGGGCACCTTTCCCGAAGTCCATGGTCAAGAAGCCGAGCAACACGGAAATCGCTGCAAAGCACTGGGCCTTTCAACCGATCCTTGATCCAGCAGTGCCGAAGTTGCGCAACTCGTCAAACCCCATCGATCAGTTCGTGTTGCAGAAACTCGCCAACCAGAAATTGACCTTCGCCCCACCGGCTGAGAAAGCGACACTGATTCGCCGGGCCTACTACGACCTCATCGGTTTACCGCCGACGGCAGAGCAGGTCGAAGCCTTCGTCGCGGACACGTCACCGAAGGCCTTCGAGAAGGTCGTCGATGAGTTACTTTCCAGCCCGCACTACGGCGAACGCTGGGGCCGCTATTGGCTCGACCTCGCCCGCTACGCGGACACCAAAGGCTACGTCTTCCAAGAAGATCGCAACTACCCCCATGCCTACACTTACCGCGATTACGTCATCCGCTCGTTGAACGAGGACAAGCCTTACAACGTCTTCGTGAAGGAGCAACTCGCCGCCGATTTACTCCCCACCGCCAAGGACACCAAGACGCTCGCGGCCCTGGGCTTCCTTACCGTGGGTCGGCGCTTCATCAACAACATCCACGATATCATCGACGACCGCATCGACGTCGTCACCCGTGGGTTGATGGGGGTCACCGCACAATGTGCCCGTTGCCATGATCACAAGTTTGACCCCATCGGCATCGCGGATTACTACTCGCTTTACGCCATCTTCAATTCTTCGACCGAACCGAAAGAACTTCCCCTCATCGGCGAGTTCGAGCGGACCGAGGCTTACGTGAAGTACGAAGCGGAAGTTCAGAAACGCGAGGCTGAGATCATGGCCTACCGTGAGAAGCGTTACACGGAGATCCTCGCGGAACTTCGTCAACCGGAGACGATCAAGAAGTACTTGGCCCTCGCTGAGAAAGCCAAGGCGATGCCTGGCCCGGAAGCCAATAAGCTCGCCCGAGACGAGAACCTCCGTCCCGCTGCCTTCGATCGATACCGTGAGCAGCTCAAGAAGCCCGAAAAGGATCGCATCGCCCCGACGGCCAAAGGTGGCCCGACCGATGTGCCCTTCGCGGACTTTGATCGACTGATCTTGCGCGATGACCGCGACAAGCTGATACGCATGCGGCAACAGGTGGATAAGTTCATCGCCAACTCAGCGTTCAACCCCGCACGGGCCATGGTCGTTCAGGATAAGCCAAACCCATCGAACATTCGTGTCTTTCAACGTGGGAATCCAGGTAACCCCGGTGCGGAGGTGCCACGGCAGTTCTTGCAGATCGGCACCCTGACTCGCACGCCCGTGAATGCTGGCAGTGGCCGCAAGGAGATGGCTGAGGCCATCGTCGCGCCGACGAACCCCCTCACGGCTCGAGTGATCGTCAACCGAGTTTGGTTGAATCACTTTGGCCAAGGTTTGGTCTCCACGGCCAGCGACTTCGGCTTACGGAGTGAGCCACCAACGCACCCCGAACTGCTTGACTGGCTGGCCACCCGCTTCACCAACGACGATGGCTGGAGCCTGAAGAAACTGCATCGCCGGATGATGCTGAGCCGGGTCTATCAGCAGTCCTCGGTGACGCGGCCTGAAGCCCTAGAACGAGACCCCGAGAACCGCTTACTTTCTCGCATGAGTCGTCGTCGACTGGATTTCGAAGCACTGCGTGACTCACTGCTCGTAGCTGGAGGCCAACTGGATCGCACGGTCTACGGTCGCTCGGTTGATCTTTTTAAGGCTCCGTACACAACCCGCCGGAGTGTCTACGGATCGATCGATCGGCAGAACCTCCCAGGCACTTTCCGCGCCTTCGATTTTGCTAGCCCCGAACAGCACTCGCCTGGCCGCTTCACCACGACCGTGCCCCAGCAAGCGCTTTACCTGATGAACAGCCCCTTCGCCAGCCAACAGGCGAAAGCCGTGATTGCACGACCACACGTGGGCTGGGCGATGACCTTCGACGAAAAGACACGCCGGATCTACCGCGCGGTCTTGCAACGCAACCCGACCCCGACTGAACTGACGCAAGCCCGTGAGTTCCTGGGCGACGGCGAGAAGAAACCTTGGGAAAGCCTCGCACAAGTGTTACTCTGGAGCAACGAGTTCGCCTTCGTCGACTGAGTTGCCATTTTCTCTTGAAATCGTCAGGAATCAATCGTGGCATGGGCTTCCAGCCCATGAGTCGAGAAACTGCCACTTCCCATACCGCACGGCCAAGATGGCCGTGCCACCAGAGAATTTGGATGCACTGAGTCCACTTCTGATCGGGTTTCCTGTTAGAAATCGGCTCGTTTTGCGGTATCACTGATGTTGGTCCTGCGCGCGAGAGGGTTTTGAATGCAATCTCCTGATGTTGTCGTTATTGGTGGTGGGCCGGCGGGAAGCACCGCGGCCACACTCCTGGCTCAGGCTGGCCACTCAGTGCGGCTCTACGAACGGGAAAAATTCCCGCGGTTCCACATCGGCGAATCCTTCATGCCGGACACTTACTGGGTGATGCGTCGGCTGGGCATGATCGACAAGATGAAGACCAGCCCCTTTACCCCGAAATACTCCGTGCAGTTCGTCACGGATACTGGCAAAGAATCGCAGCCGTTTTACTTCTTCGAGAACAACCCCCACGAATCAACGCAAACCTGGCAAGTGCTTCGCAGCGAATTCGACCACATGCTCTTGCAGAATGCCCGTGAGCATGGCGTCGATGTCCGGGAAGAGCATCGCGTCATTGACGTCAGCTTCGATGGCGATCGGCAGACGGGCCTGCGGGTCCGGGATCACGAAGGTCGTGATGAGCTGGTTCAGCCCAAAGTCATCATTGATGGCAGCGGTCAAAGCTCACTGATCAGCCAAAGACTGAAACTCCGTCAGCCCGACGGGCGGTTGAAGAAAGCCTCGGTTTGGTCCTACTTCGAGGGCGCCGCCCGCGAGCCGGATAAGCTCGACGAAGGGGCGACGCTCGTTTTGCAGACGGCCGGGAAACAAGGCTGGTTCTGGTACATTCCTCAGCACAACAACATCGTCTCCGTGGGTGTCGTCAGCGACTTGGAGCGGCTGCATGATGGCCGAGGCCGCAATGCGGAGCAGATCTTCTGGGACGAAGTCGAGAATTGCCCGGCGGTGGCGAAACGCATCCAAGGGGCCAAACGGGTCTCGGATTTCCACACGACCAAGGACTTCAGCTATCGCTCGACGCGCGTCGCCGGGGAAGGCTGGGTGCTCGTGGGCGATGCCTTCGGGTTCCTTGACCCCATCTACTCCAGCGGGCTGCAACTCGCGTTCCGCAGCGGCATGATGGCCGCGGACACGGTGAGTGATGGGCTGAAGTCTGGTGATCTCTCAGCGGCCAAGCTCAGCGAATGGGGGCCAGAGTTCTTGGCGGGGATGGACCGCCTCAAGAAACTCGTTTACGCCTTCTACGATGGCTTCAGCTTCGCGGCCTTTGTCCGCAAGTATCCGCACATGAAGCGTCACATCACCGACCTTCTGATCGGCGATGTGTTCAAGTCGACCCTCGACGAAGTCTGGGAGCCGATGGCCATCGTTCAACGCGAGTTAAACGAGATGCCGGTGTCGGCGTAGTTCACTTGGCCTCGTGGATCGTCAGTGTCGCTAGCCCCGTCAGGGGCTGTTGATCTTTGGTCAGGATGTTGAGGCCGATTTGCATCTGCATCGCCGGGCGGAAGTTCGGGATC
The DNA here is from genome assembly GCA_051659845.1 of Fimbriiglobus sp. GTDB lineage: Bacteria > Planctomycetota > Planctomycetia > Gemmatales > Gemmataceae > Fimbriiglobus. The sequence continues at coordinate 61,616 of JBOFPH010000029.1, forward strand.
GTGATCCGGACCGTTCGCCCATCTTCCAGCAACTTCGCCTCACTCACGCTGAGCACATCTTGCCCCTCGGCATTGGGGTTCAACACACCGTAACGCTTCGAGCCATATTGCCCGCTCCAACGGTAGCCCCACATCGCGGCTTGGTAGTTTTTGATGTTGCTGACACTGGCCGGATCGAGGGATTCGGAGAAAGTCAGTTCCAGACCCGTGGCCAAGGTCTTCATCCGAGTGACCGCATTCATCGGCTTACCAGTGGCACGCAGGCGTTGCAGGCAGCCATCGGCGGTCGCGGCTGTCTGCCAGCCATTCAAGCCGACCGCATACATGCTTCCATCCGTGGGGTGAAACCGCGCCCGGCAGATACCGGATAAGAACTTGACGCCCAAATCCCAGACGCCACCTTGGACGACATCCCCACGCTCCTCGCGGAGCAACACGAAGGGCTTGCATCGACCGTAGCTGAGGTGCAGCGGTAAGCCCGCGAGTGCGCCGAAGGTCTTCTCAGGAACCCAGACTTGCCCGCCAGCGGAGTTATCGACTTCGCGTGGCAGCCAGCAGAGGGGCAAGTCGTAGGTCTTCGGCGGAGTGGCTCGATGGTGAGCACGCATGTCGCCGTAGAAGCCGCCGGGCTTGTATTGATCGATGCGTGTCGCGGGCATCCAGTTGCCTTCTTGGTCCGCCCCCGTCACGATCCCCGTGGGTGACATCCCCAGGCCGATCGGGTGCCGGGTGCCGGTGGCGAAGATTTCGCATTTCGAGCCATCCTTCAAAACCCGCAGCACACAGCCACCAGACGGGGTATGTGTGTCGCCAGTTTTGTGGAAGTAGAAGTTGCCAGTGGGGTCAGTTTCCAGGCAGCTGTCATAAGAATGCTCACCGCCACCATTGTGCCAATCGGAGTTGAAGCTTTCATAGTAATCCGCTTCGTCGTCTTGATTGAAATCATGCAATCGTGTCAGTTGGCCTCGTTCGATGACCATGATCTTGGCATCGACGACCTTGAGACCCAGTGGTTGATACAACCCCGTGGCAAACCGAGACCACGCACAGGTCTTGGCTTTCTCATCCACTTTGACGAGCCAGACATCGCCATGAGCCGTGCAGATTGCCACCCGGCCATCGGGGAGGAAATCGACTCCGGTGCAGAAAAACAGAGCTTTGAAGCGGTTTTCGTAAGGAATCGTCAGCGTGTCGAGCGCGAAGGGGCCTTTGTCGTCTCCCAACATCAGCGGTGTCACGATCGGTTCGCCCCAGCGTTTCGCGTGCGGTGCTGGCGGCTTCTGGAAGGCTCTCTTCATCGGCGTCAGGGTGCCGTTTTGTGGCTGTAAGAACTGCAGCTCTTCTTGATTCTGAGTGCGAGTTCGAAACGAGATGCCTTCAATGGAATCATACATGCCCAGATACTTCGTCGCACTGGTGTTGATCGTGGCGCCGGGTGCAATACTCACGGCGTAGAGGGTCTGGCCCGTGGGAGTTGGCGTGTTCAGAAGAGCGAAGCGTTTCGGGCTATGCTGGATTGGCCCGGTGGTGATCGTGACGAAGCGATTCAAGCAGCGATCATAGACCGCCGTGCCGATGGCTTGGCCGAGCGGGATTTTGATCCCCGTGCCCTTGTAGACCATCTGCACTTGGCCTTGGAGGCTGTACTTGTACGTGGCGTTGAAGGCAGGGCCAGTGTCCGATTGCAGGAAGCGGGCATCGTCCCATTCGGGGTCGCGTTTCTTCTCCCACGGCTCGGCTTTCCCGGTCGCAGGTCGGGGAGTCCAGTCTTCGATATTCACTTTCGGAGGCTGAGCCGCAACAGGCCCGACGACGAACAGAATCAGCAGGATCACGAGCCGCATCACACGACCTCGCACGGAAGAGAGAGGAGCAGTCTACCGCAACAGGCGAATCCACTCAAACCAGGTTATCGCGTCGTGGCTTCGAGGTCTTGCCAGTAAGTGGGGTAGGTTTTGACGACACAACCCGGGTCGTTGACGACGACTCCGGGGATGCGGGTGCCGATGAGGGCCAGGCTCATGGCCATGCGGTGGTCGTTGTAAGTGTCGACGGTCGCACCGTGGAGGTCGGCAGTGGGCGTGATCTTGAGGCCATCGGCGAACTCCTCGACGGTGATGCCAAACTTGCGGAGTTCGGTGGCGATGGCGGCGAGGCGGTCGGTCTCTTTGTGGCGAATGTGCCCGACGTTGGTGATCGTCGTCGGGCCTTCCGCGAAGACGGCAACGGCGGCGAGTGTCATCACTGTGTCGCTGATGGCGTTCATGTCGATCTCGATGCCGTGAAGTTTGCCACCTCGGATCGTCAGCCCATCAACGGACTCGGTCAACTCGCAGCCCATCTGGACGAGCGCATCGACGAAGCCGACATCGCCTTGCAAAGACTTTCGCGTTAGCCCCGTGAGCGTCGCGCGGCCTCCGGTGATCGCGGCCAGAGCAAAGAAATAGCTTGCACTGGAAGCATCCGGCTCAATCGCAAACTCGCGGCGATCATGGGATTGCCGACCGGGGATGACGTATCGCCCCGGACCGACTTCATCGAGAATCAGGCCGAATTGCCGACAGAGGGCCACGGTCATGGTGATGTACGGCTCAGAGACCAGCCCACTCGAGATCGCCACAACGGTATCGCCTTGGCCAAACGGCACTGCAAGTAGCAGCCCACTCAGGTATTGGCTCGAGGTGTCCGCCTTGATGCGCACCGCTCCGCCACTGAGGCCGCGGGCTGTGATGCGCACCGGGGGGCAACCGGTGCTGGACTCGGAGATCGCGTCCGTGCCGAGTTCCTGCAGGGCGTCGAGGAGGTCTTGGATCGGGCGTTCGCGCATCCGGGGGATGCCATCGAGGCGATAGCTGCCGTGGCCGAGGGCGAGCATGGCGGTCAGGAAGCGAATGGTGGTGCCGGAGTTGCCAACGAAGAGATCGGCGGAGTCGTTGGGGATGATCTTCGAGCCAGGTGGCCGGGTGACCGTGACACGGTGCTCGGGCCAGTTTGCGTCCACCTGCCAGCCGAGCCGACGCAGGCACTCGGCCATCATCTCCGTGTCTTCGCTTTCCAGTGCCCCGGTCAGAGTACACTGATGCTCCGCCAGAGCCGCGAGGACGAAGGCGCGGTTCGTTAGCGATTTACTACCCGGTACGCGGAGTGTGAAATCGACAGGCCGCGTGACGGGTTGGACGGCGTATTGTTTGGGGTAAATCATCGGCGGGCTACCACCACGCGGGGCCTTTGGGAGAGATCCTTTTTCAGTTTCACATCCGCGTATCCGGCCTCGCGGAACAGCGTCGGCACAGCATCGCCTTGGTTATGGCCGATTTCGACGAGGACTGTCCCTCCAGGGGCGAGGAAGGCGTTGGCCGTGGCGGCGATGCGGCGGTAGAAGTCCAGGCCGTCTGGCCCGCCATCGAGTGCTAGACGTGGCTCATAGTCTTTGACTTCATGCGAAAGTGTTTCAATCTCAGCCGGGGCGATGTACGGCGGATTGGAGACGATCAACTCGAACTTGGCTTCCGCGGGCAACGGTGCAAACAGATCGCCTTGCAGGAAGGCAATCCGGTTCGAGACGTGGTGCGTTTCGGCGTTGCGTCTGGCCACTTCCAAGGCTTCCACTGAGATGTCGATGGCGGTGATCTGGCTGGTTTTCGTCTGGTGAGCCAAGCTCACGGCGATGCAGCCCGAGCCAGTGCCGAGATCGAGGATGCGGGGGTTCGGGTGGCTTTTCAGTGCATCCGCCGCCGCGAGGATCAGCATCTCAGTATCGGGTCGTGGAATCAAAACCGCGGGGTTCACCTCGAAGGCGAGCAGGTAAAAATCCCGGGTACCGGTGATGTAGGCCGTGGGGCAGCCATCCGCGCGGCGTTGGATCAGGGCCTTGAATTGGGTGCGTTCTTCTGGCGTCGGCTCTTCTTCCGAGCGTGCCACGACGTCAATCGTTTTGCACCGCAGCACATGGGCCATGATGGTGCGGGCTTCTTTGAGCGGAGTATCGATGCCTTTCGAGGCGAAGAACTTCGTCGTCCACTCCGTGAGGGCTTTGATGGTCCAATTCACCGGCGGAGCGGACATGACGATTCCTTGTCAGGTGGGAGAAAGCGAGCAGGCTTACGGCCTTTTCAACCCTTCTCCCCTTGCGGGAGAAGGTGGATTTTGGAAACCCCGGTAGGGGGTTCCAAAAGACGGATGAGGGGTCACCGCTCCAGTTGGAAAAGTGCCCTTTCTGGATAAGGTGCGTCACCCCTCATCCGTCTGATCCGGCTCTATCGAGCCTGGATCAGACACCTTCTCCCGCAAGGGGAGAAGGGAAAAACCGCCTGAAAAACCAATCAAGGAGCGGGCATGGTATCAATAGCATACGGGCTAATCAATGACCTTGTTCAGTGGGAACTCGACGATGCCCGTGGCTCCGGCGCGCTTGAGATCAGGGATGATCTTGCGAACGGTCTCCTCGGCCAGGATCGTGAGGACATCGACCCAGTCCGGGTCCGAGAGGCTGGAAATCGTCGGCTTCTGGAGTGCTGGCAAGACTGCGAGCACGGTTTGAAGTTTGTCCTTGGGGACGTTCATCATCAGCCCGACTTTGCTCTCCGCGGCCATGGCCCCGTGGAGCATCAGGACGAGGTCATCCATCTTGCGGCGTTTCCAGGGATCGACAGCGGCCTCTTTGTTGGCGATGAAGCGTGTGGTGCTTTGCAAAAGATCGCAGACGATGCGAAGGTTGTTGGCTTTGAGCGAGGAGCCGGTTTCCGTCACTTCCACGATGGCATCGGCGAGTTTCGGCGGCTTGACTTCCGTGGCCCCCCAACTGAACTCGACGATGGCATTGACGCCTTGATCCGCCAGCCAGCGTTTGGTGAGGTTGACGACTTCCGTGGCGATGCGTTTGCCTTCCAAGTCCTTGGGAGTCTGGATCGGCGAATCATTGGGCACCGCCAGGACCCAACGCACCGGGCGGCGCGAGGCTTTGCTGAAGACGAGTTCCGAGATTTCCTCGACCTTGGCGTCGTTCTCCAAGATCCAGTCGAGGCCTGTCAGCCCGCAATCGAGCGAGCCATTCTCGACGTAACGAGCCATCTCTTGGGCGCGAATCAGGGTGCAATGGATTTCGTTGTCGTCGATAGCCGGGTAGTAACTCCGGCTCGTGAAAGTGAGTTTGTAGCCTGCTTTGCGGAAGAGTTCAGCAGTGCTTTCTTGGAGGGAGCCTGCCGGGAGGCCCAATTTCAGGATGCGTTCGCTCATCAGCCCGTATTCGTGGTAAGCATTCGATGTCAATCACCCCAGCACATCACGGGGGTTTTCAACTATTCTACAGAGCGAAGCCGTTACTTCTTCTCTTCTTTTTTCTCCTCTTTCTTTTCATCCTTCTTCTTGTCGTCTTTCTTTTTTGGCTCTTCTTTCTTGGTTCCAGTCGCCGCTGCATCAACGCCCACGATGACAACATACTTGACACGGAAATCGCTGATCACCGCGACGTCGGCTTTCAAATCCTTGGGTCGCATGTAAGTGACCTCGACCACCTGCCCAGAATCCAAGTCTTCGCGGGTCGCGGCGAAACCAGGTGCCCCTTGGGGCAGTTTCAACTCGGCGGCTTCTTTCGGGGTCCAGGGGATTTTCTTGCGCGTCTCGCTGAGCTTCACCGGTTGCTTCTGCCAACGCACGAGGCCATTTTCATGGAAGACGAAATCCAGTTTGTCAGTCTTGGTTCGAGGTGTCTTCTTGCCAGGTTGAATTGTTTGGGTTTCGACCAGGAGCTTGAAGCCATCGGCGCTCGTCTTGTCGATCTTCCCGACCACCTTCCCGCCATCGACGTAGTTACCCCAATCGATCTTCTTGTTCGGCTCGACCTTTTTCTCGGCGGGCTTTTTCTCGGTCTTTTCGTCCTCCGCAGCATCGAGTGCGGTGAGGCAACTGGCGAAGAGTAATCCGGCCAGGAGTAGGTGTGAGGTGATGCGTAGCATGGGGAGACTCATCTCGGGAAGAATCCGTACTCTCCAAATCATAAACCTGTTCTCGAATCGATGCTAGAGGCTGTTATTGACTTTTCTCCTTGATTTTGCAGACTTTACGGTCATGGAAACGACACGGAAGTCTTACTCAAGCGATGTTTCAGATTTGGAATGGGAGTTTGTTCTCCCCTATCTGACCCTGATGCGTACCGA
>JBOFPH010000030.1:0-9552 GCA_051659845.1 Fimbriiglobus sp.
TTTGGACAGGTCGAGAAATGAAGACAAAGAACGACAAAACCCCACGAATTGTGGGGTTTGTGGTGCAAGTGAGGGCCATTGCGAAAGCTCCCCGGGCTGGATTCGAACCAGCGACCAGCCGATTAACAGTCGGCTGCTCTACCGCTGAGCTACCAGGGAATGTAGTTTTGGACTACTTTTGCCATTTATAAAGGGAAAGTGGCCCGAGATCAAGGGGAGTCATTGAATAGTCTTGTATCTCTCCTTGGTCTTTGGAGTTCTTCGATGCGGTTAGCGACGATTTTGACCCCTCATGGCCCGCGGGCTGCTGTTCACGTGGCAGGAAGCTTTGTGGATCTGCATGCCACCGATTCGGGTTTGCCGGTCTCGGTGAAGCACATCCTCGGGGCCTCGGCGACGGTGAAGAGAGCCGTGGCGGAGGCGGCGGGTTCGCCTTCGGCGGTGAAATACGCCGAGAATGCGGTGAAGATTTTGGCCCCGATCACGGACCCGGGCAAGATCCTCTGCGTCGGGCTGAACTACCGCGATCATGCCATCGAAGGGGGCAAGGAAATCCCGACGGAACCTGTCATCTTCGGCAAGTTCGCCAACACACTCATCGGGCCAGGCGACCCGATCAAGATCCCGAATGTCTCGAAACAAGTTGACTACGAAGCAGAATTGGTGATTGTCATCGGCAAGACGGGCAAGCATATCCCCAATGATGCGAGTGCCTTTGATTACGTCGCGGGGTACACGTGTGGGCATGATGTCTCGGCACGGGATTGGCAGTTCCGCGGGGCGGAAAAGCAGTGGATCATCGGCAAGACCTTTGACACCTTCGCGCCGATTGGCCCAGTCATCGTGACCAGCGACGAACTCACTGATCCACATCATCTCCAAGTCCAGTTGCGGTTGAACGGCAACACGATGCAGAACTCGAATACGAAAGAGTTCATCTTCAAAGTGCCTGAAATCCTGGCGTTCTTGTCGCAGGTGATCACCCTCGAACCGGGTGACTTGATCTTCACCGGTACGCCTCCAGGCGTGGGCATCTCGCGCAAACCCCAGGTGCTCTTAAAGGCTGGCGATGTCTGCGAAGTCGAGATTCAAGGCATCGGGGTTCTCAAGAACCCGTGCGTGGCTGAGTAAGTCAAAAACTGTAGCACGGCCATCTTGGCCGTGCTCCTTGCCCAAATCGTAAGATAGCTCCCCTGCCGGTATGCCCTTTCTTTCTGCGAGTGAATGTCATGCGACTTCGCGCTGGTCTGGTGTTGTTGTGCTTCGTGGGCCTATCATTCCCGAGTTTCGCTCAGGCGAAAAAGCAACCACCCAAAGAGGCGAAACCGGCCGCGAATTTGCCGACACTGACGATGCCGAACTCGTTCGGGGCGAAAGCCGTCGGCCAGACGGAACTGACGCTGACGGGGACGAATCTGGATGCCGTTCACTCACTCTGGCTGAGTGTCGGTGGTAAAGTCGAGATGCTTCCCGCGGAGAAAGATGGCAACTCGCGCAAGGTGAAAGTCGAGTTCCCTGCGGGCACGCCGGTGGGGACGTACTTGATGCGGGTGGCGTCCAAGGCGGGTGTTTCGAATTGGAAAATGCTGAATCTGGATGAGCTTCCGGAAGTTCTGGAGACAGACAAAAACCGGGCGAAATCCAGCCCACAAGTCGTGGCGAATGGTTGTGTCGTGGTCGGGAAGATCGATGCCGAGAGTTCGGACTTTTACCGTATCTCAGCGAAGGCGAATGTCCCGGTCACCATCGAAGCTCTGGGCCGGCGAATCGGCTCGACGCTCGATCCGGTGATCTTGATGCACGATGGGGCGGGCAAAGAACTCGCGGGGCTGTACGCCGATGACACCCCCGGATTGCAGGGAGACGCTCGGCTCACGTTCACGCCGAAAGCCGATGGCGATTATATCATCGAACTCCGGGACTCGACCTTTCGTGGCGGGGATGGCTTCGTCTACCGGCTTCGCATCGGCCAGTTCCCGGGGGTGACGACGGCGTTCCCCGTGGCAGTCCAGGCCGGGCAGAAGCCGTCCTTGGCGTTTGCGGGGCCGAGCGTCAAAGAGCTGGAAACCGTGACGCTCAACGCCAAAGCGGATGACGTCGCGCTCACGGTGAGTCCTCGCAGGAAATCTGGGGTCTCCGGTTGGCCGGTGGACGTCGCGGTGACCGCAGAAGCCCAGCTCACGGAAACCGAACCCAACGACGACCCCAAACAGGCCAACGCCTTGCCGATCCCAGGCGGCATCACGGCGAAGCTGGATCGCAAAGCGGATGTCGATCACTTCAAGATCGGTGTCAAGAAAGACAAAAAATACACCGTGACCACGCAGACCGCGAGCATCAATTCCCCTGCGGAAGTGCTCGTGAAAGTGACCGATGCCAAAGGCGGTAAACTCGGCGAATCGAACCCCACCGCACCTTTGAACCAGATCAAGTTTACTGGCAACGCCGATGGCGATGTCCTGATCGCTTGCGAACACCAGAACTACCTCGCAGGGCCGAATGAAGTCTACTGGCTCACCGTCCGTGAAGACCTTCCGGATGCTTCGGTGGTGATCGCCGCGGACAAACTGGAGACCGCCGAGAACGGCTTCGCCTATTTGCCGATCACCAGCGTCACCCGGCAAAATGGCTATGCTGGGGCCTTGGAAGTCAAACTCGTCGGGCCGCAGAACCTGGTCATTTCGGAGAAAATCCCGGCGAGCGCCAACCCGACTCTGGCCCTGCCCTTCTACCTGCCGGTGAAGCTCAAAGACGGGGCGAAGCTGGGTCTGGAGGTCGTGCGATTTCGCGTTCAAGACGGAGACTTGAAGCGCTGGATCACCACGGGAGACTCGATCAAAAACCTCTTTGGTGGCCTGGCTAACTCTCCTGCAACCCCGACGACCTTCGTGGCAGTCACGAGCTTACCAGCAATGCCGTACTCGCTCACAGCCACTACGGAGAAGCAGAAAGTGGCCGTCGGCAGTACGATCAAAATCCAGGTCGAAGCCAAGCGAGACAAAGGCTTCACGGACGAGATCGCCCTCAGCCAACTGGCACTCCCGGCCAACGTCACGGCGAAGCTGAAGCCGATCGCCAAAGACCAAAACAAAGCCGAAGTGGAACTGACGTTGGCCGCCAATGCCCCAATCGGCCCGATGCAGTTCATCCTCAAGGGCGCCGGGAAAAGCGCCACCGATGCGGTTTACACGATGCCCCTGACGATCACGGTCGAAGCCGCCCCGAAGCCAGCCGAGGCCAAGAAACCAGAGACGAAGAAGTAGGATCCTGACTCGCTGACTCGACCTACAAAAAGGAGGAAACTGCGATGCCAGAGCATACCCCGCCAGCTCGCCAAGATGATGAAGACGATGGCCTCGTCAGCCACACGGAAACCCAGTCGCCGGAACAAGTGAGGGCGTACTGGGAATCGCTCTCTGCAGAAGAGATCAAGCCTGTCGAGATCCGTCGCGTCGTGCCAGTGGAGAAACAGACTCCCGACGATGCCGGCTAAGGCGTTCGGCAGGAGTTGATTCATCCATTTGCTACCAGGCGAAGTGCTTGTTCCCTTCGCCCCTTGCGAGGTTTTCTGTATCTGGCCTCTGTGCGGCCGGTGAGACAGGATGAAAAGGGTGACGTCACCTTTCCCAAGAAGCGAAACCCGTGAAAACTCTCTGTTTTTTGGTCCTGCAAATCCTGATCATCCTGTTTGATAGCACAATTCTTTTGGACAGGATGGTCACGATTTACAGGATGGAAGACTGGGTTTTCTGTAGCTGGCCTCTGTGAGGCCTCACAGAGGCCAGCTACAGAAGATTTTCAACAGATGACATGTCGTGTTCCGTGAGGTCTCTGAAATACAACCTCGCCCCCAGCCCCTCTCCGAAACGTAAAGGGGAGCAAGAAGAGGGTTGGCACTCAAGCATCACCCCGGGTTTGCGGGTGGTGGCTGTTGGGCTTTCTTGGCGAGGGCACCCCAGACTTCGAGGAAGCCTTCGAGCTGACGGCTTCGCACGGGGTGCTGGAGTTTACGGACGGCTTTGGCTTCGATCTGCCGGACTCGCTCACGGGTCACTTTGAAAATGCGACCCACTTCTTCGAGGGTGTAAGTGTAACCGTCGCCCAAGCCGTAGCGGAGTTTGATGATTTCGCGTTCGCGGTAGGTGAGAGTCTTCAGGACGTTCTCGATCTTGTCCTTGAGCATCTCGTTGGTGGCGGTGTTGACGGGGCTATCGACCGAGTCGTCTTCGATGAAGTCCCCGAAGTAGCTGTCTTCGCTTTCGCCCACGGGTCGGTCGAGGCTGATCGGATGACGCGAGATTTTCAAAACTCGCTTCGTCTCTTCCACCGTGATCCCGGCAGCGGCGGCGGTCTCTTCGATCGTCGGTTCGCGGCCCAGTTCTTGGACGAGCTTCTTCGAGACGTTCCGCAGTTTGGACATCGTCTCGATCATGTGGACCGGGATACGGATCGTCCGCGCTTGATCAGCGATGGCCCGTGTGATGGCTTGGCGAATCCACCAGGTCGCATACGTCGAGAACTTGAAGCCGCGGCGGTATTCGTATTTGTCAACCGCACGCATGAGGCCCGTGTTGCCTTCTTGGATCAGGTCCAGGAAGGACAGACCGCGGTTGCGGTACTTCTTGGCAATCGAGACGACGAGCCGGAGGTTACCGCCCGAGAGTTCGCGTTTCGAGACTTCGTACTCGGAGAAGCGTTGTTTCATGATCGCCACCCGGCGACGAAGAGATGTTGGCTCTTCGAGGGTGATGAGCATGAGGTCCAGGAGTTCTTTCTCCAGGTTCGAGCGCTCTTCCTTGGCAACCTTGTTGCCCTTGAGTTCGATGACTTTGCGTTCGAGGCCATCCATGCGGTTCGAGATTTGCTCGAGCTTCTTCATGAGCGGCTGGACTTTTTGCGTCCGGATGGACAGCTCTTCGACCAAGGTCACGGTCTTGCGGCGCCGAGTCTTGAGTCGCTTGCGGATGTCTTCTTTCTCGGCTTCCGTGGTGCGGTCGTCGAGGATCATGTTGAAGTCGTCGATGTTGTGCTCCATCAACGGCTCCAGCGTCCGCAGGTTGTGCGGCATCCGCTGGAGGATCTTGTCCTTTTCGAGGTTCTCGGTCTGCGAGACTTTGATGGTGCGATCGAAGGGAAGCTCCCCGACCTGGACCCGCTTCAAAGTTTCGAAGACGTTGCGGAGGGCGTAATCGCATTCGAGCACTTTGCGGCGGAAGCGCCGGCGTGTGACTTCGATACGCTGAGCCAGGGAGATTTCCTTCTCCCGAGTCAGCAGTGGGATTTCGCCCATCTGCGTGAGGTACATACGGACGGGGTCATCAATGTGGCGGCCATCGCCATCGGAGTCTTCGAAGCTGGCTTCCGCTTCGGCGGCGAGCACTTCTTCGACGAGATTCGCACCATCGGCGGCGCTCGTCTCCTCGGCGTCGGCTTCATCAATGATGCTGATGCCGTGCTGCTCGATTTGTTCCAGGATTTCTGCGAGGCGGTCGCTATCGGACGTGCCTTCGGGCAACGCCTGATTGACTTCATCGTACGTGAGGGAGCCGGTCTGCTTCCCTTTCTCGATGAGAATCTTCAGGATGTCGTCGATCTTCTGATCCATAGAAGTTCCTCCCTGGGGGACCGCTCAGCGTCATGCCGAGCGGGTATGGCCACCATCCGAAGCCCGGTGGGTTTAAGGGTTCAAATCCTCAACCTGCCGGGGTCCATCGGGTGTTTTGGGGTGCGGTTGCGGGGTCTGAGCCATGATCCTACGCAACAACGCCACTTGTTCGTCATTGCCGACTTCGCCGGCCAGTTGTGTTTTCAATTCCGCCTTGGCGCTTTCACTACGGGCTTCGTCGAAGAATTTCAACACTCGTTCCAGCCAGGTCGCGCGGTCGCTCATGCCACGCCCGACGTCTTGCATCCGGCTCGCGGCCTCGGCCAGATCGGGCCGATCCAACAGGCGCACACGAAGAGCGTCCAGGTCGGGTGGCATGCCGACTTCGAAAAGGGTGTAAAGCTCTTGCAGCAGCCGTTGCAGGCCAGTGTGTTGGATCGCAGCGAAAGGGACCTTTTGATGGGCGACGGCAACGAGTGCCGGGTCCGCGAGCAGGATTTCGAGCAACTGCCGTTCGGCTTTGTCGGCTTTCCCAGAGGCGGGTGGCGTCTGTGTCGCATTCATCGACACCGAAGTCGCACGACTGCCAGGCTGAGAGCGGGTCTGCTCCGCTTGCTTACGGCGGCGTTCGTTTCGCATCTCGCCGAGCCGTGCCCAGACGGTCTCTTGGCGGATCTGCAAGCGCTGAGCGAGCCGGGTGACCGCCAACTCGATCTTCATCTGCGCGGCCGCCGAGGGGCTTTCCGCCAAGGCGAGGAACGAAAGCGACGCATCGACGATGTACTTCTGGCCTTCGAGGGTGTTGGCCGAGTGTCTTCTTAACAACGAATCGATCTTGAATTCATGGACGTCCTTGGCCTCGGCGAGGCACTTCTTGAAGACTTCCGTACCACCCGGTTGCATGAGCAAGTCACACGGATCGAGGCCCTGGGGCAGCGTGCAAACGGCAATGTCGAAGTTGTGTTGGGCCCAGAACAGCCCTTGGGATTTATCCGTCGCGGATTCCCCGGCATCGTCCGAATCGAAGACCAACACGACCTTGGGCACATAACGCCGAAGCTGCATGACGTGGGTCATGTTCAAGGCGGTTCCCATCGTGGCGACGACATTTTGTAGGCCACACTGGTGCGCCATCATGACGTCGGTGTAGCCTTCGACGATGGCGAGATACCCCGCCGTGGAGCCAGCATGGCGGGCCATGTCGAGGCCGTAGATGAGTTCCTGTTTCTTGAAGAGGGTCGTCTCGGCGGTGTTGTAATACTTGGGTCCGCGAGCCGCGAGCGCGGACGTCGGTAGGATGCGGCCACCGAAGCCCACGGTCTGCCCACGCACATCGCGGATCGGGAAGATCACCCGTTCGCGGAAGCGGTCGTAGTAACCCCGGCCTTCGTCACGCGGTGCAATCAGCCCCGTCTGCACGAGCAAGTCCGGTGGCAACCGCTCCGCTTCGGCTTTGCGGCAAAGCCAATCGCCATTCACGGGAGCGAAGCCCAGCCCGAACTGCTTGATGGTCGGCCCGAGCAGTTTGCGTTCGGCGAGGTATTGCCGGGCGATCGAAGCCCCTTCGTCGTAGACGGCATACTCGCGGAACTGGTCCTCGGCCCATTTCAGAACCTGGAGAAGCTGTGCTCGCTGTTTGTCGTCTTCGGTGAGGGTGTCCGCTTCGAGCTTGATTCCGGCACGGTTTGCGAGTATTCGCATCGCCTCGGGGAAGTTGACCTTCTCGAACTTCATGACGAAGTCAAAGATGTCCCCCCGCGAGTCACAGGACCAGCAGCGAAAGTTCTGGTATTCCTTGTTAATTTGCAGCGAAGGGCGAGTATCGTTGTGGAAAGGGCAGAGGCACTTGAAGATCTTCCCGGCAGGCTGAACGGTGACGTAAGACGCGACGACATCGACGATGTCGTTCGCCTCCTTGACCCGTTTCTTGAGTTCCACCAAAGCAGTTGATGGCACAAATCACCTGAATCGACCAAGGAAGCCTGATCCCACCGTTTTCAGCGACCCACCATGACAACGAACCGACAACCAGTTGTTGAGTTCAAGTTCTCAGATTTTGGGAACGATAAAAAGGTCGGTGGTTAGCCTCGGCAGTGGGTCGAGTTCCAGAACCCGGTGAGACTCAGGAAATGCAGGCTGACCCCGCACGGATCGTGCATGATGGGGATTGATGGCACTGCGAAGAGTCGGGTTGGAAAATCTCAATCGGCAGCCGTGACGAATCCCTGTCGTATGAGGACAGCGCATTAATCCGTTAATGCTTTGAAAATTCTACCTGCTCCCTGGCCCCCGTCAAGATCGGGTCCAGGAAGGTGTGCCGTCAACCCCGTATGCTTGAAATCCAACCTCACCCCCAGCCCCTCTCCGAAACGGTTCCTGGGGGAAATCGGTTATGTCCGCTTCTGTCAGGAGGAGTATCCTAACCCTCCCGTCGACAAAGAGACCACTTTTCTCGGTGGCTCTGGCGCGCAAGTTGGGGTGGGGATTGGCGTTCTGGGGGTGTGATGTGGGATTTTTGGGTGGGGTGATGTCATGGGTTCTAGCGAAATGAACGTCCTTCCGAGCTTGTCTGAGCTGACACAACGGTTTCTCGCGGGCGAGTTCTCGGAAACGCCATTCAGCAGCGATGAAGTCACTCCCTATGAAGTCGTTGGCGGGTTCATGGCCTCCGCGAGCGAGCTTTGGCAAGAAGCGACCATCTTTTTGAACGTCCGCACAGCGATGCCTCCCGAGTGGGCCAGTTTTTGCCAGTGGGAAAGCTCTTTGCTGCTGGCTCCATTTGGTGTCGGTTTGTATCCACAACAGAATCGGGACTTCGCCAAACTCTCTTCCGCGATTGAGGCCGGCGCAAAACCCAAGCTCCGAATGGTGGAAGGGTTTTCATCACTCAAGAAGTGGGCCAAGGAAGCCTCCGGCCCGGCTGCTCTTGTTGCTAGCGGCCTGATGGGGAGTTTGGGGGATTTTGCCTTGGCTTCCCATTGTCTGGCAAATGCGAAAGGCCACGTTTCGGAAGAACTTTTTGAAAACCAAGCTGGGGTCATCGCCTGGCTACAAGGGGATGAAGCCACCGCAGTTCGCTGCTGGAAGCAATCTGGTCACGACCTCGCCCAGCGGAATCTGGCCTTGGTGAAACTCCTTGGAACCCACAAATCCCAGGCATTCGCTACATTTTCCGATGTTTCAGCCCTACGAGCCACCTCTGGCTGGTCGTACTATAGCCAACTCCTCGCCGCCTTCGCGGAGTGATTCAGGCCGGACCTCAACCTGCTTTTTGGATCGATTTCGTATTTTTTGAGATTTCCTACTTGTATTACACAGCTTTGTCGAGTACAGTATTAACGCTCCGCTGTGAAGAAGCTTTGATGATTTGGGCGACATCAAGGTGACTCCAGCGGAGCTTTTTCGTTTTTATAGCGATCCTTTCGAAATTCGGGCACGGTTCAAAGTGGCGACCACAGTCCTGACTGTCTGCCAGTCGTGTCTTGCTGATATCTCGATCAGCCACGCCCTGCTTGGGGCTGTTGCGAAGTGTCCCTCATGTTGTGAACTCACGATCCCCAAGGTCAAAAGTGATTCAGAGTACCCCGATACGGGGTATGTGATCTCCGAGACGCCAGTGGGTACGGAGCGTGTTCTTTACGGATTGGCCATGTCATTCTGGCGATAAGACGCTCGGCAAGTCGTATTTTACCCCATCGCCGCTCATACCGATGCCTTTTTATTCCCTCCCCTTGCGGGCTTTGGTATGGTCACATCTTTTTGACTCTTGAAAACCAGGTGTTTCTGGGTGAAAAGGCAACCTCACCCCCGGCCCCTCTCCGAAGCGGAGAGGGGTGCCAGAAATTGCGAAATCTGCTTGTTTTCTGGAGGTTTTGCTCCCCTCTCCGTTTCGGAGAGGGGTTGGGGGTGAGGTTGCCTTTCAATGCCGAAACGACTTGTGACCATAC
>JBOFPH010000031.1:0-33366 GCA_051659845.1 Fimbriiglobus sp.
CGAGGCCGAGAACGGGCTGGGCTAGCAAAGGCACGCCGCCCAGGAACTTGAGTCTCGGGTGGCTGCATGGGTTGGCGGGGGTCGGCGCGTATTTTCTCCGGCAGGCCGTCGGGGGTGAGTCGCAGCTGTGGTGCAGCGAAGAAGCCGAACAATTCGCTGCAGTGGACCCGCCCTCAGTTAGCCTTTCTGCGTGAAGCCGTTTCACGCGGGCCACTGAGCTTAGCCGTTCGGCGGCAGAGGGCGCAGCGAGTGGCCATCGTTCCCGAAAACGAGCGGGTGGCCACTCTGCGTGAGTGGGGGCTGTCGGAACCCCTTCTCCGGCTGTCATGCGGGGACAAGCTGCACAAGCTATTCAGCTACTACTGCAAGGGGCCGCCGTGGTACGCCTACTATGCACAGATCGGAGTACCCGCGGGCGGACCGTTCGCCCCGCTCTGGGAGCGGTCCGAGGTAGCCGTCGGAGTGCGGCGGCGGGGTGGTCGACTGGCGTTCCTTCAGTACAGTTTCGGCCGTCCCGAGGAGGCCGCGTTGCTCGCCCGCACCGAGCAAGGGTTCTGGGCCTGTGTGTTCGACTTCCTGTACGAGGGAGAGGCATCCGAGACAGAGCTACGGGCGGCAGCTGTAGCCGTCGGGTTTCGGTTCCTCGACCAGCACCTGTCATCCCGTGTGGCAGCCGAGTCGCGGGTCGGCACGTCCGAGGGACATGCGGGGTGGTTGCGGCTGTTGGTCGCGGGCATCGACCGAGAGGCCGCAGATGAACAAAGCGCTGCAGCAGACGGCGGGGCATGATTCGTTTTTCCTGACCACAGCTCACCGGTGCCCCACCGCTGCTGAGCTTGATCGTTCGGCAGCAAAGGGTACAGCGGATGGCTTGTCTCGGTTCCCACTTCGCAATCACAGCCGAGATGGCAGAGCGGTTGACCCGCAATTGGCCGAGCGACTACGCCGACGCGCGGGCAAGGCTAGAGGAGTTGGAGACGCAGTTCCACGCCATGCACGCCGAGGGGTGGGTGGAGGGAACCGATAAGGCTTGGGACGGCATCCACCGTAGCCTGACTGACGGCAAGCTTGAGTTGGGAAGCACCCCGCGGCACCTGTGCATCATCGGGGCGACCGAGCGGTACTTCATACGGCGCGACGGCGGGCAGTTGGAGTACATCGTCAACGTCCTCCATCCCACCGACGTTCGGCGGGTGGCTGATGCCATCAGGGGTGTTGACCGTGCCGAACTGCTGCGGGGGTACGAGGGGATCGACCCGGACTCTTTCTACGCTCGCTACGCCATGTCGGAGGAGGACTTCGAGTACACGTGGGAGAACTTCCGGCCCCTGCAAGGATTCTTCGAGCGGGCAGCCGCTGCGGGGCGGTGGGTCGTGTTCCGGGTCGATCAGTAAGCGGGCCGAACCAGGCGTTTCAGCAGACCGAAGCCGCATGTAGGCTTTCCCCGACCAGAACTCGCTGGGTGCTGCCCCGGCAGGTGAGCTGAGTCGTTCGGTGGTGGAGGAGGATTGCGGGAGTGGAGTGGCATCTGGACCATCCGCCGTTTCCGCCGATGGTGGCGGACGACGACGAGGGCGGCCGGTACTTCTGGGAGGCCGACTGTGTGCGGCTCCCTAACCTGTGGCCGGAGCCTGCTCGGCTGGAGGTCCACACCGACCGCCCCGAGAGTGGGCCTCCGGGGCTGCCCTCGGCTGCTCAGAGGGCGGCGTTCATTGAGTTGTCGGCTGCCCCCCGCTGGGTGGCGGCTGTCGCCACCCTAGATCGCCTCCGCGAGTGCGGGCGGCGATTCGCGTCCGCCACTGAGGCCGAGCTACGGGCCGGGCTGCGGCTGCTTGCCGTCCACATAGGGGGTCCGGAGCGAGATGGGGTGGCGTATCATGTGCTGGAGTTTGTTCACGAGTACGACGAGCACCCGTTCGGGGCCACCTTCCACCGCGCACGGCTGGTTGGTCTGGCGGCGGCCGATGACGCCACCTGCTTCGACGACGCCCTGATCGACCTTGGCGTGTTGCAGCCGCGTGAAGATCGCGAGTAGTCGCGGACGCCGAAGCAGCCGCTGCAGCAGACCCCGCATAAATTTTCTTGGCTGAGTGGTTTTGGCCGTTGTTGGCCGGGCCGCTGAGCTTATTCGTTAGACGGCGGAGAGGGCTTCGGCGTGTACGGCGTCCCGGCGGACTTGGATCTGTCATTCCTCATCGGGGCGGCGCTGTACCAAGTTCACCTGATGCCTTACCAACTCAACCTCGTGTTCGACCCGGACGCCCGGTTCTTCGTCGAGGGCGATTGGGAGTTGGTCGCCGACGGGGTCGTCGTGGACCGCCATCAGCCGTGGCCGCGGCAGGAGCCGTACCACTGGCATCGGGTGTTGGACCGGCGCGTCGTCGGATGGTCCGTGTCGCCTCCGAAGTCGCTGGCGGTGGAGTTCGAAGGCGGACTGGTACTCCGGCTGTACGACAGCTCCGAGCACTACGAGTCGTTCCTGATCGAGCCAGGTTGCATCGTGGTGTAGTGCCCCGGACGCAGCTCCAGGAGCTTGAGTCTCGCGTGGCTTGAGCGGTCGGGTTGGTATCATGGCTTGCAGCGAAGAGGCTGAACAATTCGCTGCAGTGGACCCGCCCTCAGACGTGCCTTTTTTGCGTGAAGTCGCTTCACGCGGGCCACTGAGCAGGTCGTTCGGCGGTGGAGAGGCAGATGCGCACCCGAGTGTCCATGATGCTCTTGCATTACATCGCAGCCGGCTGTGGCTTACTAGCTGGATCGACTGTTTTGCTTGCCCAAGCTCCCCAGGGAAAAGCAGCCGGCAATTATACCTTGAGTCCGGAAGAGGTGAAGAAACTCGAAGCCCGATGGGCCGCACAGGAAAAGACCACCAGGACTACTGGGCAGCTTATGTTCCTTGCCAGCTTCGGCGGGGGCGGACTACTGTTCGCGGTCATCGGGGCGGTGATGGTTCGAGTGGCCATCGCCACCGGTCGGGACTTGGCTCGCTTCGTACCTGCGACGGGTGAGGTGGTCGAATACCAGACGGTGACGGGGGTTGATAACGAAGGTGACAAGTTCACTCGCCACGACCCTGTGATCACGTACCACGGCGCGGACGGCGTGACACGTCGGGCGGTGATTGGCGGTACCTCGGTGATGAAGTTCTCGGTGGGTGAGCAGGTCGAGGTGCTCTACGACCCGGCGCGGTTCGATCGGGCGCGTATCGTTGGGTTCCTCCCCCAGAGAACGTCGACTGGATTCGGCCTGGCATTCGTCGTTCTGGGAGGTATCTTTTTTCTGATCGGTGTGTGCGTGTGGGTGTCCGGAATTCCAGTTGCCATGAACTGAAGCCCCGCGGGCAGGCAACGCAGGCCGAACCAGGCTGCCGCCGCAGACGGCGGGGCATGGACGCTTTTTCCAATATGCTGGCTCAACAGCCCCGTCGCTGCTGAGCGGGGTAGTTCGGCACTGGAGGGCTTGCGAATGGGCGTGTCGATCGGCTACTGCAGCACAGAACCAGTCCCCGCCGAGACCCACCAGCAGTTGCTGGCGCTCGTGGCCGATGCGAACGCGGCCTATGACTGGTGGTGCGAGTCGATCTGGATCGCGGAAGACCCCGACGCTGACGGACACGCCTACGGGTTCACCAAGCTGTTCTGTATGATCGATGACGAGGATGCCGACACTTACATGGCATATCTCGACGTGTGCGAGATCGTCCGGTTCCTGGCCTCGGTAGCCAATCGACTGGGCATCGAGTGGCGTCTGCAGATCGAGGCGTCGCCCTTCGGAGGCGTGACGGCTGGCGGGCCAGACGACGACCTGCGCGGCAACCTGTCCGGCTTCCTTGACATGTTCCCGGGCGACTACGAGCCGTTCCGGGTGCGGTCACGGGCTGATATCTTGGCAGAGTGGGCCGATCGGTAGCCAAGGCAGGCCGCCTCAGGAACTTAAATCTCGGGCGGTTGCATAGGTTGGGTTGTGGCTGAGGTCGGCCGTTTGCGTGAAGCTGTTTCACGCGGGGCTGAGCTTGGTCGTTCGGCGGCGGAGGGCTTTACATGGCGACGTTCAAATGCCCTGAGTGTGGTGTCTACATCTCGGGCGAGTTGCCCCAAAAAATTGTTGCTTGTGGAAAATGTCTAGCTGCATCATTTTCGGTAGCAGTGGAAAGTGCCAGAAAGCATCAGACACCAGTTAATGATCCGATTTCTATCCATCAGTATCAATCTGAACGTCATGGCTCTCTGGCACAGTATATATTGATTTCAACCATTCTACCTGGTAGTTGTTTGATTCTGCTAAAGTTTCTGGGGGTCGAACTTGTCGCGTTGTTTTTTGGAACACTTTATCTGCTTCTTTTCTTGTTTCTATCATGGGTAGTGGCTGACTTCATTTACTGCAGACCACACTGGGTGACAGTCACTATTGCAGCAATTCACGGCCTGAATCTGATTACTATATCGGTGGGTGTATGGTATCAATCAATCTCCTCTGCTACAACAACGTACTTTGCAGGCAGCATACTTGCAGGATTCTTGCTGCTTCTTTCATCGTTAGACGGAAAGGATTCAGATTCATCAGCAAGCAAAAAGCCTGTAATGAGTCAATGGAGGCAACGTGTCTGGTGGTTCGCCGGATCAATTTTGCCAAGTGCTGCCGCTGTTGTGCTTCTCACTACCTACCCGATTCGTTTGCACGGAGGTATAGCGGTCGGTCTACTCATACCTGCTCTGGGTTGGGGAATACTCGGGGTGATTGTGGCCAGAATGTCTGCTGGTACTCCGGGTGCCAGTAGTTCCTGTTAAGCACAGACGTCGCCTCAGGAACGTTTCTCAGCGACCCGTCTCCCTGATCTGCACTCCTTGTCATTCCATGACGATTCCACTCCGCACAGCCTGGAGCTTCGGCTAAACTCGTGACATAGCGGTGTCACCGACGGCTCGTGATTGCTTGGGCAGCTTCTTGACAGATCCCCGTGACATGCAGAGGGCTTTGCGGGTGGACGACTTCATCTCAGTTGCGGCGAATGTGGGGGCGTTCTTTTTCGTCCTCGGGCCATGTGCGGTGATCGCCGCCGCCAGCTTTATGAGTCGCACACGCCAGCGACGATTCCCACTTGGATGGTGCGTGATGGTCGCCGTCGGCCCGACGGCCGTGGCGTTCGGGGTGCCGTGGCTGTTCGACCAGGACATCCGGCTCGGGGTCTTGGTCGTGCTGTGGGTGGCTGCCGGGGTGGCGACGGGGTACGCCGAGCCGTGGCTGGGCAAGTTGTTCGCGGTTGGCCCACGGCCGCGAGTCGCACAAGACGCCGCTTCTGACATGCCCACGCTTCGTGTGAAAATGTGTTCGCTCGCCGAGCAAGTTGCGGCTGCGTTGGATGTCAAGCTCGACTACTCAGAGCGGTCCATACAAGATGTGGACCGAATTCTCGGCCAGGTTCATGATGAGTACCGCCGTACGGGCAATGACGAAGGGATCCAGGGAATCGCCTTAGAATTTGCAGCCTACCTGGTCTCAGTCCTTGAAAAGCACCGAGGTCCCGTTCTCTGGGAACGCGATCACCCTGAACTTGGCGCCGACACGTATCCTGTGGAATGGCGCGGGGCAACGTTGTTTCCCTTCGGCTGGTGTCTGAAGCGGCTCCTCGATGGACCAGACGACGACTTAGTTTCGAAATGGCAGACGCTAGTCGTGTCGAGAGACAAACCGAGTGCCACATGAGATGCGGATCAACATGGTTCGCCTGTCTGGGGACGGCACGGTTGAGCCAGTTCCTGATGGAGCGTTCGAGGTGGCTAGAGCGGGTGCAATGGCCGACTTGGCCGCGTTATCGTAGATTCAGTCGACGACGGTCAGGGTCAACGCCAGGGTCACTTCGTTGCCTTCGAAGAGGAAAGCGCGGGGCACGGGGCGAGTGGGGTCGTTGATGGTCGCGGAGATGCGGGAGACCGTCTTTGGGCTAGCAATCACTTCGATCAAGCCCACCATCTCATCGAGCAGCACATCACGATCCGAGATTCGACCGCGCCGGGAACGACGGTCTTGGGCTTGGTCGGTGCCGAGGCAGACATCGAGCCAGTCTTCGAGACGAATGCGGAACTTCTCGTCCCAGTCTCGAAGTTGGATGATCTCGAAGTCTTTGCTTTCGAAAAGCTTGGTGTAGTAAGCGGTCAAGTATTCGTCGGTCGCGCGGTCTCGGGGCCAGAGTTCGGCGGCAAAATCGAGTTGGTCGGAGGTCGTCATCGACACCGCGGCGAAGGCATCCAAGCGACCAAGGAGTTCGCCGTAGGCCTGCGAACGGGCCGTGTCGAGAAGGGCGATGCGGCCCTCGACGCGGTCGCACCAGGCATCGCCGAGTTCGCGGCGAAGCTCTTTCAACCGCTTCTCGACCTTCAGCATCTCGGTCTTTTTCGAGGGGTTGTTGCGGTCTTCCGTCCAGGTGCGGACGTACTCTTCCCGCTTCACGTGGCCCTGAGCTTGTAGCCAGTCGGCGTAGGCATCCAGTGCCACGGTCGGGTTCGCTTGTTGGGCGGCGATCTCACGCAGGAAGTCGTCGTCGGTGGGCAAGGTTATTTCCCTTCGTACTTCTCGGGGACTTCGTTCATGATCGACGCGAGGATGGTATCCGCAGCGATATTCTCAGCTTGGGCTTCGAAGTTCAGAAGTACGCGGTGCCGCATGGCTGGGAAGTAGACTTTACGGATATCTTCAAAGCTCACGTTATACCGGCCATTGAGAAGTGCCCGGACTTTGCCCGCGAGGATCAAGGATTGTGCTCCCCGTGGCGAAGCTCCGGCCCGCAGGTACCGGCCAGTGTCCTTGGTGGCGAAGTCGTTGTCCGGGTGAGTGGCGAGCAGCAAGCGGATGGCGTAATCTTGCACCGGCGCGGCGACGAGGACTTCACGCACCAACTGCATCCAGGTGGCGATTTCGGTGGAATCCATCACCTTGTTGGGCTTGGGGAATTCATTCTTGGTCGTGCGATCGAGGATCAGGTTCAACTCTTCCCGGCTCGTGAACGGCACGATCAGCTTGAACAAGAAGCGGTCGAGTTGGGCTTCAGGAAGTGGATAGGTTCCTTCTTGTTCGATTGGGTTTTGCGTCGCGAGCACGAAGAACGGTTCGGTCAGTTTGTGGACCGTGCCGCCGACCGAGACGCTCTTTTCTTGCATGGCTTCGAGCATCGCGGACTGGGTCTTCGGGGTCGCGCGGTTGATTTCGTCCGCGAGGACCATTTGGGCGAACAGCGGGCCGGATTGGAAGCGGAAGTCTCGCCGGCCATCGGGGGATTCGCTGATGATGTTGGTGCCGATGATGTCCGAAGGCATCAAGTCCGGGGTGAACTGAATCCGCGAAAAGTGCAGGTCCAGGGCCTGCGAGAGTGTGCGGATCAAGAGCGTCTTACCCAACCCAGGGACGCCTTCCAAGAGCACGTGGCCCCCGACGAAAAGGCACGTCAGGACACCCCGGACGATCTCGGGCTGGCCGACGATCACCTTGCCGATCTCGGCTTCGAGAGCGGAGAAGCGTTCGCGGAATTGGGCAGCCCGTTCGGGCATGGAAGCGGTGCTCATAGTCACATGGTTCCCAAGGGTGGTAAATTCCAATCGGTCTTACTTCGTGGCATGGCCATCCTGGCCATGCGGGCTGCACGGGCTAGAAGCCCGTGCCACGAGACAGTTGAGCCTTCCGTGGCATGGCCATCCTGGCCATGCGGGCTGCACGGGCTAGAAGCCCGTGCCACCGTGAATTCTCTCGGGCCGCACGGGCTAGAAGTCCGTGCCACGAGTAATTCAGTTGTCATGGTGTATCGTCTTTACGGTGCTTCGCGCGGTCGCGAGCTTTGCGGAGTTTAGCGAGCGTGTCGCCGGGGTCTTCGGGTGGCGGGGCATCGGGGCGGTCGCCTTTCGGCGGGGCCGCCAGCGATGGTCCACGGGCATCCGTCTCAGCCGCATAATCATCCGCACCAGCAGGGGCAGGGTCGATGCTCATGTTAGCGTCTGGCTCGAAGCGCTTGGCCTTGCGGGTGTCGAGCGTGGCACTCGTGTTCTTCTTGACCTTTGAGAGCCGGTCGAGGGTATCGTCGGCTTCGGTATAACTCGCGGACTGCCGGAGGAACTTCCAGACCCGGGCCGCGAAGGCATTCACTTCCTTGGTCTCCAAGGAGATCCGCCGCATAGCGACATCAAAGAACAAGAGCACGGCCGCGGCGAACACGAGCCAGAACCAGAACGGCAGGATCGCCCGGGTGGTCTCGGGGGGATCACGGAAGAGAGCACCCTCGGCGAGCATCTTGGCCAAGTCCTCGGGGGCTTCGGTGTGGAACTGCCCGCCCGTGATCTCGGCGATCCGCTTCATCAACGGCGTGTTACTTTCCAAGTCCGCGAACTCGGGCGAATATGGCACCGTGACGCCGGCTCGGCCTGCGTCCATGCTCTTGAGCTTGGCGGTGCCGTCAGCATTCATGACGAGTCCACCCTTGGCGTCTTTCTCCGCTTCGAGTGCGTTGACGTTCACGAAGTAACTCCCCGCTTCCTCGGCGGGGAACTCCGCTTCGTACAGCCCGCCGCCTTTGGGTTTGAATTCGAGAACCGGGGCTTTCTCACCGGGAGCGAGATTCTTGGGCGAAGTCACGGCGCCTTTGAGTGTCACGCCGACAACAGGCCGGTCTTTCTCGTCGCGCACATCGGCCACGACGCGGACGCGGCCATCGCGGTATTCGGTGGTCATGGTCAGTTTGCCACGTTCCGGTTCACGCATCACCCAGTTGATGAGCTGCTCCCAGAACTTGCGGTAAAGCTCGGAGCCGACCCACTCTTCATCCCAGTATTGCTTCTCAGCACCGGGTTGCGTGCGGGCATCCGAGGTGAACGCAACCGCCTTGCCAAGGCCGTAGCGCCACGAGGCCAAGAGTGGAAACTGTTGATCGGGGTAAGGCGAAGGGCCTTCCAGGGACATCCCGGCGAGGATGTTCTGCTTCATCGTCGTGCGGACGAAGCCTTTCAAGCGTGGCAATGCGTTTGGCAAGCCTTGTGGCAACACTTCCGAGGAGCCACCCGAGGCCGTGATCTTGGGGACGAACGGCTCTTTGTAGATGAACGATTGGCTGACCCGACGGCTCTCTTTGATGTAAATGGCCGGGAGTTGGTTCGGGTTGGTGACGTCGTAAAAGTTCCCCTTTTTGCCGTCACCATCTTTGGTGCCTTCGGCGATGACCTTGAGCTTGGATTTCTCCGCGCCGCCGTGAGTGGCCACGCCGACCGTGGTGCAGGTGATGCCGCCATCGGACATCTTCTTGACGGCGGCTTGACCAGGCCCGGAGTAGTTCGGGTCACCGTCCGAGATCAGAATGCAGTGCTTGGTGGCGAGGTTGTACTTGGGGTCCGACAGGGTGTCGTAGGCGGCGACGAGGAACGGGTCAAAGTCCGGCATGTCTCCGGGAACCATGGAATCGAGCTTGGCCAGGATGTTGTTCCGTGTGGTGCTATCGACTTCGCCAACTTGCTGGAACGGAATATGCCACGTGACACCACTGCCGCCACCCCAGCCGTACTGAACCACACCAATCATGTCCGCAGGCCCGAGGCGTTGGATGGCGAGCTTGCCGATGTCCTTCTGCCATTTGTTGCCGTCGGCCATTTCGGAAGCGTGCATGATCAGAATCAAGCCCCCTTTGCCGGCGGCTTTCAGAGCTTTGATTTCACAATCGACAGGCAGCGCCGCTTCGATTGGAGTCCCTTGGTAACCACCGGCGCCGAAGCTATCCGGGCCACCGATCATCACGAGGCCACAGCCTTGGTCGTAGACTTGCGAGCGCAGCATCTCGGCCTGCTCGTTGGTGAAGCGCTCAAATGGCACGTTGGCGAGGATCACGGCGTCGTAGTTCGTCAGGAAGACACCCAGTTCGCCTTTGTCCGTGGGGAGTTTGTCCGCCGGGAGACGATCGACGCGGAGCTTCACTTGGGCTTTGTTCTCTTTTTTCGAGAGTTCAAAACGCAAGGTCGATAGGAGATGCTCGTGAGTCGAGCGGTTCGAGCCAGGTTCGGATTCGTCGAGGAGCAAGACCCGGCGTTGGCCACGGGAGACGACAGCCGTTTCAACGCGGTTGTTCTCGATGCGGTCGCCGGGCAAGCCGGTTGAGGCGATGCCGCCCGCGACGGGGCGCGATTCTGTTGGGGCGAAGGTGGCACGGAAGGTGAAGGAGGAGTCACCCGAAGGGTCGACACGATCGCGGAAGCGAAAGACGTTCAACCCGGGCATCAACCGGACTTTCGCTGGCCGACCCGGTTCGAGGATTTGCGGGGAATCTTCGATCTCGACGGGAAGCGTCTCGGTCGCGGAAACTTTGACGACATCCAAGCGGCCATCGACGACCTTATCTGGCGAAGCATTCCGGACCAGCACGCGGACGGGCAAGCGTTGACCTTGAGCCACACTCTGTGGGGATTCGATGGCTTGGATCAGGATTTCGTTTTCGTTGCGGTAACCGGGCGCGAGGGCGATGGTATCGATCTGCACGCCGTTGTTCTTGGCGACGTTCGCTTGTTCCTCGGCGGTGCCGATGTTCTCGTTCCCATCGCTGACGAGCACGATGCGTTTGCCAGTCCCCTGCGGGAAGGAGGCCAACGCCAGCTTAATCGCGGCACCGATGTCCGTGTAGTTGCCATCGACTGGCCCGGCTTGGCGTTCATCGATCGGCATGCGGTCCACGAGCGCTGGGGGCAGAGCCAGGCGTGGGCGTTTGCCGAAGAGTACCAAGCCGACTTGGTCTTCTTTGTGCGAGGCGGGCCGCTTTTGGACGGCCTGTTCCATGAAGCCTTTGACCCGCTCCCAACGCCGGTCGACCGTCTCGGTCTCGAGCTTCGTCGGGTCCAGTTCTTGGGGAATGCTAAAGCTGCGATCGACCACGAAGAGAACTGTGGCGTTCTCCGTCGGTCGGCGCAAACGGGGTTCCGCGAGTGCCAAGGCCAAGGCCGCGACCCCGAGGCAACGGAAGCTGATCGCCGCCCACTTCCGCGTGGCCCCCATCCCGGAAAGACTGCGTCGGCTGATGACGTAAATGACTGGCACGAAGATCAGGAGAACCAGCCACTCGGGCCGGACGAACTGCAAGCCACGAACGCTACCAAGGGCCTCAAGCACCCCCAGGCTCGCTGGCCGTAGGCCCCAGGCCCCGGCACCGACCAACAGCAAGCTCCAGAGGAACAGCCCCCAGGCATAGGACCAGACCCGGAAGATAAACATCACGACCAGCGAAAAGAGCCAAAGCCCCAGTGCCGCACCGGCGACCAGAGTCGCCCAGCGGACGCTCGTCTCGCTGACGCTGACCGAGCCTTGCAACAGCACGCCACCCAGCGCGAAGCTGACGAAGCCCACGCCGCCGATCAGCCCGAACCGTGTCCGAGCCGCCAGTGCGAAGCAAACCACGCCGAGGAGCACGAGCGGCAACGCCAACCAGATGGCTTTGAGCAATTCCATGTCAGCCTTTCCTCATGCCGTGAAGTTCTTGGTATTGTCAGGATTCCCTAGGGGAGTCCGCCATCGAATTTTTGAGAATTTCCGTTGAACGATCTCCCAGGGCTTTGCCCTGGGCTGCTCGAATGGCCCCTTCAGGGCCAGGGTTTCGGTCCTGTAGGGACCGTTCAGTCAGACCAGGCCAAAGGCCTGGGAACTCGATCACCACCGAAAGCTCTGCACCCGGTGGTTCTCGGTATCGACCACGTACACCACCCCCTGCGGATCGACGGCCAAAGCCCACGGGTCGGCGAGCTGACCTGGGGCACTGCCGCCACTGCCCCAGATGGCGACCGCTTCCCCGGTGGTCTTGAACCGCTGGACCCGGTGGTTCCCGCGCTCGACGACGACCAAATCCCCCGAAGGATGGAAGGCCAAGTCGTACGGGTAAGAGAGTTCTCCTGGTGCCGAGCCAGCTTGCCCGAAGGCCCGCACGAACTGCCCGGCTTTGTCAAAGACCTGAATCCGATGATTGCAGGCATCGGCAGAGTAAAGCAAGCCATCCGGGCCAAGAGCGAGTGCCCGGACGCGGTTAAAGTCCCCCTCGGCTTGGCCGTTCTTTCCCCAACAATGCAGGAACTTGCCGTCAGCGTCGAGCTTCGTGATGCGATCGTTTTGCCCAAACTCGGAGACGTAATACGTCCCGTCGGCATCCTGAACGACATCCGAGACATAGCCCCACTCCCCTGGCTCTTTGCCTGGTTTTCCGCCGAGGGTTTTCAAAAGTTCCCCCGCTGCGGAGTAGACCCGCACGGAGTGGTAATGCGAGTCCGCGACGAGGACATTCCCTTCCCGATCGATCCCCAAGCCACTCGGCCGACCGTTGCGGAAATCGGGCGTTGTCCAGGTGTGACCCAGGTGGTTTCCATTCAGACTGAAGCCTTGAATGCGAGCCGCGAAATCCACGATAAACAGCCGGCCTTGCGGATCGAGAGCCACGGCCCGCGGGCGGTTGAATTTGCCATCGACGACCCCACGGCTGCCCCACATGGCATCAGGCTGACCCTGGCGGCTACCCACGGCGAGGAAGCCGTACAGCCCCAACGCCACCGCGAAAAACAGCCCGACTACCGCCGCCCGCTTCAGCACACCGGAACTCCTGGGTTTTCCATCATTCTAGGGACGCTTCTCACGGGATTCTGTCCCACGGTTTGCCAGGTTTTGCCCCGGGCACTCGGAGTGCTCACTGGCCTGCTGGACTTGGAACGCCAGTTGCTCCAGTTGAATGGCCAAATCGACGCTAATCACTTTGACATGAGCCGGGGTCCGCAGCACGACCGGCGCGAAGTTCAACAGCCCACGGACGCCGCCTTCAATGAGGATGTCCGCCATCGGTTGGGCCGATTCTGAGGGGATGGTCAGGATGCCCATCTCGGCATGGAGTTTTGGGAGCAGAGTCGGAAGACTGCTGATGGGCTGAACGACCAAGCCTTCGATGGTTTTGCCCGTGAGCTTTTCATCCACATCAAAGAGGCCGACGATTTGGAATCCCTGTTCCCGGAAGCCTCGGTAGCGCAGCAACGCACGGGCCAAGTTCCCGATACCGATGACCACAGCTCGCCATTCGCGGTCGATGCCGAGGGTTTTGCGAATCTCGGTGGCGAGACTGGCAGCATCGTAACCGACACCCCGTTGGCCGAGGTGGCCCAACGCTGCGAGGTCACGCCGGACTTGGGCCGCACTGACACCGACAGCCTCGGCGAGGTCTCCGGAGGAGATGGTGCCTCCTTGCCGGGCGGTGGTGCCGAGGCAACGCAGATATTGGCTCAGACGCTGAGCCGTCGCGTGGGAGACCTTGTTTTCCAGGGGCGAATCGTCGTTCACAATAGCCCTTCAACCCAGGACACAGGAGCACCGACAGTTATTGCTTGGGACCTGGTTCCAGGATCAACCACACTTGGGAGAAAAGCGAGGGGATTTTCGGCGTGTTCGCATCGAACATCAGGTCGGCTTCATCTTTGCTGATCTTCACCGGAAGGTCCAGCATCGAATCCATAAAGTTCGAAATCGCGATCACTTCGCCATTGTTCGCTGTGTAATACGGGGGTTTCTCGGGGTTGTCTTCGTCTTTGATGAAGCGACTGCCCGTGAAGACCCATTGATGAGCCATCGGCTTCTTGGTCTTCTGGTCTTGGATCCACTCCTGTGCCACGTGTGTGTGTGTTTTGCCACCATTCGTGTAATGCACCTGGACTTTGACCGTTGGCCCGCTTGCTGCCTTGTAATCCTCGTCGCCTTTGGCATTCAGATACTGCACCGGCGAACCTGGGTTGAGCTTCAGAGCCAGAAGACCGGAGTGAATCAGTTTCGCGTCCACCGCCGTGCTCAAAATCGCTTCATGCTCTTTGGTGTTTTTCTTGCAAACGAGGACTTCAAGAAAGCCGTCCCGCTTGCAGACTTGGCATTTCACCAACAAGCGAACAGGAACCGTTTTCTTCGCATCCGTGGGGTCGACTTTCACTTCCAGAATCAGGCTGCCATCGGGCAACAGCGGTTTGTGGGTGTTCTTATCATCCGCTTTCGGTGCCGGCGGTAACGGTTCGCCTTTGGGTTTCTCTTCTTCTTCGGTGGTGAACGAAACCGGGATGTCATTCACGGCCGGGACCGCGGCACGACTGGGAGATTTCGCACCCGGAAGACCACCAAAAGCCAACATCGAACCCAATGCCAGCGTGCCGGCAAAGCACAAGCCACCGAACCCAATGACCAAGGCTCTCATAACGCACTCCTGATGTTCGTCTCTATCTTACGTGATGATCGCCCCAATAGGGTGAGGCGAAGTCCCAAATACTGGCTCAGTTCAGAGGTTTTTGGCCAGCTACAGAAAATCCAGTCTTCCCTGAGGCAAACTCAGCCAAAAGTAGTCGCGTTCCGTGAGAAGCCTCAAAAGACTCTCAGTTTTCCATCCTGCAAATCGTGGCCATCCTGTCCGTAAGAATTGTGTGTTATCAGACAGGATGATCAGGATTTACAGGATCAAAAAAGAAGAGAGTTCTCACTGATCGCGAAGTCTCCATAAAACAGGGTGTTTTTACCCTTCTCCCCTTGCGGGTTAGGTATGGTCACATCTCCGATTTCCAAAGATCCCCCCAACCCCCTTCTCCGAAACGGCGAAGGGGGAGGAAACCCCTTGAAAACAAGCTCTTTGCGCAATTTCTGGCTCCCCTCTCCGTTTCGGCCGTTTGGGAGAAGTGGTTGGGGGTGAGGTTGTATTTCAAAGCCGAAAACGACTTGTGACCATAACCAAGCCCGCAAGGGGAGAAGGGAGAAAACACGATGTTTTATCGGTCAGGCCATTCCCAAAAGAAGTTCAAAGCGGTGGCTCACGCCATGCCGCTCGCCAAAACTTGTGTTTCCCTGGCGACGGTCGCTGCGGATGTCCGGATTGTGCGGACGATTGAGAATGAGTTCCATACCGCCAACTTGGGAATCGCCCGCAAATTTCTTTGTCGGGCGTCGATTCCTCTGGTGTAAGATGCAAAGGAAGCTGCGAGAGGGTTTCGGGATGAAGAACTTACGTCGTTGGGTGTTGTTGGCGGCCGTGGTCGGTTTCGTGGGTGGCGAAGTCTCGGCTCGGCCGATCGATTTCGGTTTGGGGCTTCTCAAACGCCGTCAGGCGAAACCCGACCCCGTCTCCCGTGCCAAGCAACTGATCGAAACACTGAAATCCGACCCCGATGAAGCCAAACGCCGTGCCGCGGCCCTCGAACTCCGAGGCATGGACCCCCGCAACAACGCGGACGTCATCCCCGCTTTGACGCTCAGCCTGCAAAAAGACCCATCGCCGATCGTTCGCATCGAAGCGATCGATAGCTTGGGCAAACTGAAACCGGTCTCCCAGACCGCTGGGCTAGCCATGGAATCAGCGCTGGAAACAGAACCTGACGCCAAAGTCCGGGACTCCATCAAAGCCGCCCTCTGGCAGTATCACCTCAACGGCTACAAGACGCCCAGCGGCTCCGTGCCTCTCGCCATCCAAGGCGGCGGCGACAACACCCCCGGCACAACGACCTCGTCCAAGTCCACAATGCCCCGACCGACCGACACGGCCTTCCAGCCCATCAAAAACAGCGTCGGCAAGATCATGCCCGCCGCCACGAGTACCGAACCGGCCTTGGCTCCCAAGAAACTGCCAGCCCCGAACAACGTCCCACCCAAGTCGATCGAACTGCCGAAACCCGTCCCGAGTACCCCGCCAGCCCCGATGCCGGCCAAGCCGCCCGTGCCGACCGTGACCATCCCCACCGTCACGCCACCCGCCGCCAGCACCCCCACCCCGATGCCACAAACCCTGCCGACCACACCCACCGTCACCCCACCGCCGTCCTCCATCCCACTGCCGACGATCCCTGAAGCGCCCGTGCCAGGTGGCTCGGGGAAGTTTTGATTTCAACGAGAATCTTGAGCCTTGCGTGTTCGTTTTTCAGACTTGCATCGTTATGATTGCGAGAGAAGTCTGGATCGAGCACGTCAAGGACTCGCGGAATGAAATATCTCACCCTGATCCTCAGTCTGCTCCTGTGGACGACCACTGGACTCTGCCAATCGGACTGGAACGCAACGAACTGGGAAGCGGCGTGTCTAAAAGGACTCGCCAAACAAGAAGCGACGTACAACGCATTTCGGGCCACCTTTCAAAAGCGAGAAGCCGGTTTACGTCAAGGGAACGAAATCCGTTATGATTGTGTCGTTCATGTTTTGTCGCCTGATATGTTGATGTATGAAAAGACGATGACCGAAGTCCGAACGAATGCCGCTGCGGAATTCCTGAAACGCACAAGCTATCTCGCTTCTGCTCGCAACCCGTCATATGCATTTTCTGTAAAAAAATCCGCTACGACTCAATATCTACTTGAAGCACTCAGCACCACATCGCCCACAGAAGAAAGACTCACCGCAGAAATCGACGGTTTTACCGCGGCCCCCTTATACTCATTTTTGTTCAGCGGAGTCCGACTTTCGCTATTGATCCAAGAGAAACATTTTCGTGCCTTGGAAGTTCGAACAAAAGCCGTTGACGGGAAGGACATTTGCGAAATCAGATTCGAAATCAGCGCGGAAGCTGCAATCCAAGATGGCATCCGGAAACGCCGTCCTGGAAAGAGCATCGGTGTCATCCAATTCCTACCGAAGCAGGACTGGGCCATCGCTGGCGTGGAGTATCAGTTCATCGGCAATGACCGATTCAACCCCGGCAAGACTTACACGAACACTATCTCGATCAAAAACAGATACAGCCAGATCGGCGATGCATCCCTGTTAAACTGGTCTCAGGTCGGAATCGACTCAGGCTATGGTGTTGACAGTGTGAATACTTATGAGAACATTTCCTACAGCTTTGAAAAACCGACTCCAGATCAGTTTCTACTCTTCCATTTTCAACTTCCTGAGCCAACTCCTCAAAAACCAAACTCAGCAGCACCAACACAAGCATCAGTACCAAACACTTCACAAGGCTATCGATCGATTTGGCTGTTGATAGGAGCTGGCATCCTCGTCACCATTGTGGGTTGTATCTATCTGCTAAAATTCATCCGGAAAGCGAGCTAAGCCCGATGCGTATATACCTGTCTTCAATCCTGCTACTCCTAGCGAGTCTTTCTACGCTAGCCTATTTCGCATTCCCAAGCAACGAAGAAAAAACTGAACAGCCGATTTCGTTGATCTCTTCATTTTCAATGGCTGATCGACATGACGTTGGGGAGCGCACCGTCGGCCATCATGAGGTTTCGATCCTTCTCCAGAACACGGGTCAGACCCCTGTGCGTGTGCTCGGGTACACATCTCTCTGTGGAAAACGATGTTGCGCGAGTCCCTTAAAAGAAGCACAGGTTTCTATTGAACCCAACCAATCCGCAGAGATTCCTTGTGTGCTCGATGTCAGACAAGTCGGAGAGCTGGAAACCCCATTTGGTATCTTCATCGAGTGTAATGGGATTCAACAAGTGAAGATTACCTTCGTGGGTACTGGAATCGAGAAACGTTAAGCTCAATCGCAGCAGAGCACACCGAGGTGCTTGCGGATGGCGATGTCGGCTTGCTTCCAAGCGTAGGTGTCACGGAGTTGCTCACGCTCAGCACGGATGAGGTCGAGGCGGGCTTGGCGGAATTCGCCTTCGACCGGCAGGCCATTGTTGAGCTTGGTTTGCAAGTCTTCGATGCGTTTCTGCAAGAGCACGACGAGCTGTCTGCTCACGCCGATTCGCTCGTATTGGGTGTGATAGTCGTCGATCGCTGTGGCCACATCTTTGGCGATGTCCCGCTCGCGCTCTTGGATCGCTAGGCAAAGTTGCCGACGCACCGTCTCGACATCAGCGCGGTCGAGGAACGGGAGCAGTGCTCGCAGCCCGGGTGCCAGGGTGTTCGTGGCCGCGGTGATGGCCCCGAGCGGAGGCAAGAGACCGGCGATGGCTTGCTTGACCGCGTCGAGGGTCTGCTGGTCGAGGCCGGCTTCGAGGGTGCGAAGAGCTTGCAGATCACCTCGGGACTGGAAAGCCCGCAATGCCGCGGAACGGCCATCGAGCTGATCACGGATGACGGTGATCCCCTCATCCGGCAAGAGGTGAGCCTGAGTCGCCTCGGCACCGATGAGGATCTTGAGTTCGTTGTTGAGCCGACGAATCCCGGCTAGGACTTTCACTTTCTCGGAGCGCAGTTCGATTTGCGTCTTCTTGAGCGTCAAGGTTTCTGGGGTCTCGGGGTAGCCGTTCGAGGCCAAAGTCTGAGCCGAAGCCAGGATGTCGTCGAGTTCGGTGAGGCTTTGCGTCACCATGTCTGACAGTAATTCAGCCTCTTGCAAACGGTAATACAGTTCGAGTGCCGCCCCGGCGGACTGATTGCGGGCTTCTTTCGAAAGCTGTTGGGCAGCGGTCCAGCGGAGACTGTCGACTTTACTCGTGCCCGCGAGGCTTGGTCCGGACTTCGGTCTCTGGGCCGCTTCGAGGATCAACTGAGCGGGGCCAGCATGTTGGCAGGCCAACCGTCGGCACTCGTCTGGGGTGAGCTTCCGATACTCAACTGGTGACTCAACGGCGACCGTCGTCGAGGCCTGCTGGACATCCGGCTTTGTCAACTGACGAGGAATCGCCGAGAGGACTGGCTGCCGTGGTGGAGGTGCTGGGGGAGCCAAACGGGGTGCCGGGCTATGGCAAGCCATACCCCCGAATGCAGCCAACCCCACAAGGAAAGCCGCTTTTCCCAGATGTCGCCCGAGATTCCGCATTCTCGTCAAACCTCCGAAAGCCTGCACTTTCGATACTATCGGCATTTGAGGGAGCGAAACTTCGTTGCGAATCTGGGAAGTCTCCCCACTTCCCGGCGGGCGGGTCCGCGTTATAATGCTGGTTTTGGTAAAGCAAAACTAGGAGCCAATCATGGCAGAACGTATGTCAACCCGCACCCGGATGGACCGCATCCGGGCGAATGGCAAAATCTCCCGGCAGGAGAATGGCCTCGTCAAGCGGAAAGAACGAGCGAACCGCGACAAGCGCATGGCGGAAATCATCGGCAAAACGAAGTTCCCTTATGCACCAAGCGTCATGAGCTACCTGAGCCAGAAACTCGGCAAGCCATCGACCCAGATCACAGAAGCCGAAGCCAAAGAAGCCGTGAAGTAAATCGAGCTTGGTCGGAATCCAAAAAGCAAAACCCACCCTTTCGGGTGGGTTTTGCTTTTTGTTAGTTCCTCTCGAAGCCGCCACCTGTTCCCGGAGGACCACCAGCAGGTGCGGACATGTCTTTGCGAGCTTTGACACGGTTGATCCAGTCGAGCCAGATCGAGTCCCGCTCGGTGCGGTTCTTCTCGGCCAAGTCCGTGCCGCTATTGCGAATCGAAAGTTTGCCGTCCGCTCCGAGGATGAGCAACTCGCTATCAGAGTTGTCCACGATGTCCTTATCGTTAACGCGGGCTTTCTTGTTCCCACCGTCGAAGTCCACGAGGATCATCGAAGTGCGGAAGTTGATCGGCCAGCCGCGTGGCTGATGTTTGGGGTTCTTGACACTTGCGACTTTGACACCACCGCCAAGTTCACGCAGCACATAGTTCCCCAGCCCACCCGACCAGAGCGGCAGTTCAATCAACTGCCGTTTGCGGATGTACTCCCCTGGGCCGACAGGAATTTCGGCCACGACCCACGAACCGACAGGTTCCGTCTTGCTGCCAGCCCCCTCGATACGGATCGCAGGCATCCACTGATGAATTTGCACAACCGTTCGCTTCCCAGCCGCAACGTCTTCGTATTCGAAGAACTTGCGGATCGCAGGTTCCTTGCCGTACTCTTCGTAGAGTTTGGTGGTGTAGGTGACGTAGTCCGTCGTGTCGTGAGCGAAGAGGTACTGATCCGAAGGGATCGTGATCGTCTCAGGCAGTTGGACCCAAGGGCCGTAGAGCAGCTCTTGTTTGGCAAGCTCAGGCTGGCTGACTTCGTTCGTCGCTCCGAAGTTCGGGTTCTTCACAATGACCCGAACACGATACTGGTAGCTGTAACCCGGCAACACGTCGACATCCAGGAAGCGAAGCAAGGTGTGCTGGATGATGTCGTCAAGAGGATTGACCTGTTGGTTGCTCAAAGCTCCGGTACCAGTGCCAGGAGGCATCCCAGTGATCCCGCCCGTGACCCCGGCTGGAGGCCCACCACTGGGACCACCTGGGAAGGCTCCTGGAGGAGGGCCACCAGGGAAGGCTCCTGAAGGAGGACCACCCGTCATGCCACCTGGCCCACCACGCATCCCACCCCCACCGAAACCACCAGGCATACTACCGATACCTTCACCTGTGAAACCACCGCCAGCAAAACCCGCTCCTGCACCGGCTGGCGCACCACCAACTGGGGCATAGGGGTTCTCAGTTCCCGCGCCGCCTCCGAAGCGACGTTCCGTCTCGGATTGGCTTGGAGGTGGTGTTTGAAGTTCTTTGAGTTTCGCTGCTGCGGTCACCACGGCTGGCAGATAGACCTTCGGATAATCACCGAGACCATCGGCCAGAATGGGGAGCGGAGCCACCATCTTCTGTTCGGGTGGTGTCATGAAGTAGCCAAGGTAGCCACTGTATTCGTTCATCGTGCCTGTCATGCGACGGCGGATTTCTTTGGCGTAACGATTGGAGTGCTCATACGGTGCCCACTCGGACCATGTGCCATTGGGCGGCTTGACCATGCGGTCCACTTCGAAGCCATCGAAGATCGGCCCGCCTTTGGAAAGGTCTTTGGCCTGCTGGATCGTCGGGACGCGGAGAGCTTCTTTGAACATTTCCAGTTGTTTGCGAATCGGGAAAGTCGCGGTCACGACCACCGAGCGCAGTGGGTACACGGTCTTGGCGAGAGGCTTACCGCTCTTCTCAACTTGATCGAGCGTGAGATATTCGACCGTCTTGTCGTCGCGGGCGCCGCCAGTGTAGCCACCCATTCCACCGATGCCCATGCCACCTTCCATTCCACCTTCACCGCCACCACGTGCTCCTCCGCCCATTCCAGGAGGGCCGCCTGCACCCATCCCTGGAGGGCCACCCGGGCCTGGAGGGCCACCACCGCCTACCCCCATTCCAGGAGGGCCGCCGATCATGCCGCCCCCTTGACCACTCGGATTCGCCGGTGGTCGGTTGACCCGTGGGGATGATTTCTGCGCCGCTTTGCCTTGCTGCTTCAGGCCTTCGAGATTCTTCTTGATTTCTTCGGGTGTGGCGGACGATTTTGGTGCATTTGTGACAACACCCAGAAGGACGGTTTTGCCATCCGGGGAGTCTTGGATGTCCCAGGAGATCATCGGGAACCGCACCACGTTCAAATGGGCTTGGTCGATACCGAGGATGATGGGGTTTTTGCGTTTCAAATCAGGGTAGTTGACCGGCTCGAAAGGCGAACCGACGATGGCAAACTGCTGCGGATCAATTTTGACTTTGTCCGCGCCTTTCATCACCCAGCCCGGAAGTTCCGGGGCGTCTTGCCCTTCGGCAGCCACTTGGCTTTTGAGAGACGAGGCTTTCTGCTCGAATTCTTTGGTGATCTTCGTCGGGCTTTCGGCACCCGCCAGGGTCACTAACCCCCAGAGGGAAAGTAAGCCCATCGAAGCGGCACCGATGCCGATAGCGATCTTGTCGCCCTTTTGCAGGATCATGTCTTTCAAGCTGGCCATGGTTGCTCCTTGGCGTGGTGTACGTGAGGTCGGCGAAGCCGGGTGTTATTGTTTCGGGGTCGCGGGGTCTGCAGGTTTGGTCGGGTCGGGTGTCGTGCCATCCGTGTATTTTTCGTAGAGGGTGATGATGCCGTAGATGCTCAGTTCGACGAGGCCGGAAGTCACTTGAGCTTCCGGAACGTTGGGCTGGTTTTGCAATCCACCGAAGCCCCCCATGCCAAAGCCAGGGCCACCTTCGCCACCAAAACCCATCGGTGGCCCGCCACTGAAGCCAGCAGACGGAGGCGAACCGATTCCTCCAGGAACCCCTCCCCCGCGGATGCCACCGCCGAAGCCCATCGGTGGTCCACCGCCACCAGGAACCATCAGGATTCCACCAGGACCTTCTCCTTCACCACCGCCACCGATGCCACCACCGGCAGCAGGGCCGCCCAATGTGTCTCGGAAGCGTTTCCAGTGATACTGAGTGACTTGGAAGCGGAGTGAGGAGTTGGCAAAGGCTGCGAGTGCGTCTTGCAGGTAGGCTTGATCGATGATGATCACCATGCCCACTGGCATCCGGCGGACTTGGTTCGTGACGTCAATGTAACGGAGTTTGTTGCCATCCAAGACCGCAGCCGGGGGACCAGAGTTTGCAACCAAACCCGCGCCGCCACCGATACCAGGCATGCCAAGCCCAGCAGGACCGCCGCGTCCCCCACCGCCCTCGCCCCCAACCCCAGCGAGTGGCCCCATGCCACCTGCTGCGGCGTTGGGGTCGACAGCGACCGGGTCAGCGGGCCAGAAGGCGGGTGCCTTCAGAGTCGCTGCCGCATGTCGAGCATCGACTTTGCCGAGGCTCACCACATCGACCCGACGAACAGGAACGTTGCGCGGGTCGAGTTGCTGTTGAACTTTGAAAATGCCTTTGACTTCGGTGCCGACAGGGATGCCATGCAAACGATCCGAGACAGCGATGTCCAGAGTCGAGTTGGCTCGCATCATGTCTTCTTCGATTCTGTACTCGATCG
Source organism: Fimbriiglobus sp. (assembly GCA_051659845.1). Classification (GTDB taxonomy): domain Bacteria; phylum Planctomycetota; class Planctomycetia; order Gemmatales; family Gemmataceae; genus Fimbriiglobus. The sequence continues at coordinate 22,635 of JBOFPH010000031.1, forward strand.
GTTGGCCGTTGCTGGTGAGCCAGACCTTGAGTTTCATGGTTTTGCCGGTGCCGAGGACTTGCATGCGATTGGTCAGGTTCGTGAGTTTGCCTTTGATGTGCTTGTTCGCGTCTTTGCCCTCGCGGGGGATTTCCAATTCCAGCTCCCAGACTTTGCTGCGGAACTTGCGTTTGAACAGGTTCTTGCCATCATCGACTGGGCTAAAGGCATAGACATCCTCATTGATCGCCTTGATCGGTTCGAGCAGTCCCCGTTGCACCCACATGTCTTCGAGGGCGAGCCAAATCTGAGGCTCGGTCGGCTTGGATTCACCCCACGCCGACACGTAACGGAGGACGTTCCGCCAGGAGTCACCGCGGAAAACAGTCGGCTTGATGCTATCTGCCATCTCGTTGTAAACGGATTCGTAAGTCGCTTCGCGTTTGAACTCCGATTGCTCGTTATTGGTGTTGGGAAGTGGCTCACCAAATTTGGTATACTTCTGCTCGAACACTTTCAAATCGGGCTGATTCGGCCAAGTGAACAATTTCAGTTGTTGGTTCCAGTTGGCTTCCCAGAGCTTTTGCTTTTGCTGGGCGATGACCTCTTTTTGTTTTTCCATCGTGGCGATGCCCTTGGTCCCCTTGGCCTTGGTGCCGCCCAACTCGGTGAGTTCTTTCTTGACGGCTTCATCACGTTCGGAGACCGCCCCACCGACGCTCACGACCACAAAGACGAAAGCCAAGAGCGTCAGGAACGGGGCCACGCCCGCGAGAATCCAGAAGAGATTCTTTTTGAGATTTTCGTTCTTCATCACAGTCACTCGGTGCGGTGTCAGGTTCGGGTCAGGGGCAGGGAATGAAAGTTACGGGGTGCCTGCCGTCGGTGTTGGGTCAGTCGGGGTTGGCTCTCTCCAGACAAAGCAGAGCACGAACTCGGTGCGTTCTTTGATCTTGCGGCTTCCCGTCTTGGGGCCAGTGCCCGCTGTCGGGTTACCACCTGGCAAGAGACCAGGAGATCCACCGCCCATCGCCAGACCTGGAGGGCCTTCGCGGCCACCTGGGCCAGCCCCCATGCTCAGCCCAGGACCGCCCATCCCAGGGACGCCCCCCGCACCTGCGCCGGTACCTGCAGCAGTGCCAAGTGGCGTCCAAGGCGGAGCCACAGGACCGGCCGGCGTACCAGCAGCAGCACCTTCGCCACCTGCCCCTGGCATCGAAGCCCCGCCAGCAGGAGCGCCACGCCCCATACCGCCTTCACCGGGTAGACCCAAACCACCTGCCGCAGCACCACCCGAAGCGTATAGCTCGACATAGCTGATACCCATGTGGTTGAAGACGTTCGGGTCAGGCATCGGCTTCATTTCGTTGACCAGCAGCATCACGTGGCTCACGCGATCTTTCTTGGTCTCGCCCGCGACCTCGGGGAGAATCGGGTCCGCGGCTCCAGGGATGATGGCCTCGACTCGCTTCGTGGGTTCGTTCCGTGCAGCGAAGGTGTTGAACTGCTGGAAGTTGCGAAGCACGGCGCGTTTGACAAAGTTCAGGCCCGCTTTGTGCATGGTGTGCCCACGGACTTCGAAGACCCAGCCACCACCCTCAGGAGCCTTGGGCTTCTTGCGCTTGTTGGCTTCGTCATTTTCCACTTCATTTTCGAGCATGTCATCGGCAATGTTGTTACCGAAGCGTGCTTTGATGGCCGTGTCGGCCGTCTCCATGAACGCTTTCAAATCGGGCACATAGCGACAGTACACCGCTTCGACATTGGCTTGGGCCAAGTGTTGCGAGAGATCATCGTCGTAGAGCTTTTCGAGCGGAATTCCCATCGACAGCCGTTCGCGGTATTTCTCGAACGCTCGACGACCTTCAACATCATCCCAGAAAGTCGACTGGCTGAAAGGAGTGCCGTCCGAGAGTTTAAAAACGTCGCGGAGGTTCGATTGGCCGAGGTCCGTGGTGCCATCCTTGTCGACGTAGCCATGGCGAGGCAACGCAGCAGCGAGCACTTCTTGCATCCGGATCCAGTTCAGCCGCTCGTCGTTGCCAACCACGATGGCCTTGATCTCGTTTTGGCCGGTTTCGATTTCCGTTTTCTTGCCATTGAAAGTCGAGTCCTGACCTTTGGCGAGAGTGATGGCCGCCTTGCCCGCTTCGCTCGCCTTGGCGATCTTCGGATCGAGCACCGAGGTTAGTTGTGTGCCGAAGCCGAAGGCGAGAATCCCGGTGCCGAGCAGAAAGGCCGCGGTCGCCGCGGCAACGGCTGGCTTCTTGGCCCGGATCAGGCGATCCGTGCGGACTTCTTCTGGCAGCAAGTTGGTCTTGAGCCGGGCTTGGCCGATGCCTTGCAGTGCCAGGCCGTAGGCGATCGGGAAGGTGAGGACGTTTTCGGAGAAGTTCGGGTCGTTAAGCACTTGGTCGCCGCTGAGCCGCTTCACGGTCGAAGGCTTGCGGACATCGAGAGAGAGCTTTTCGGCCAGGTACTTCTGCAAACCCGGGAGCTTGAAAGCACTTCCGAGACCGACCATGTATGAGACGTGAGCATCGCGGTGGGTGTTGGTGAAGAAGCCCAGCGACCGTTGCACTTCGCCCACGAACTCCGTCAACACGGGCCGCAAGGCTTTCAGAATCGCGGGCAATTCCGGGGACTTCGCGGCGTTCCGCTTCAGGTGCTCAGCCTTGGCGAAGGTCAGCTTCATTTCCTTGGTGAGTGCCCGCGTGAAGTGGCTACCGCCAAGGTTCACGTTCCGCTGCCAGATGATCTTGCCGCCATCGGTGATGATCAGGTTGGAATTGTCCGTGCCAATGTCGAGGACGACACAGCAACGCTTCTTACCACGTGGGATTTCGTCTTCGCCTTCCATCGGGGCATCGCCAGTCACACCATCCGGTCCGCCACGGTTCAGCAGTTCGTAGGTCGCGAAGTTGCAGAGAGCCAGCGGTGCCATCTGGACATAGTGGACTTCGCCGCTCGTGCCTTGGTAATGGCCCAAGAACTTGGAGATGATGTCCCGCTTCATCGCAAAGAGACCAATTTCCGTCTCCATGGCGAAGCCACCCACCGTCTCGCCGCCGCCGATCTTCTGGAAATCCCAGACGACTTCTTCGAGGGGGAACGGAATCTGTTGTTTCGCTTCGAATTTGACGATATCGGGGACTTTCTTCTCCTCGACCGGTGGCAATTTCACGAATCGCACCAGGCCGTTCTGGCCGGGGATGCTGATGGCGATTTCGTCTTTGCCGATGGGGTTGCGCGAGAAGAACTTCTCAAGGGCTTCCCGGGTAAGGGCCTCGGGGTCCGCGTCCGGTTGGGAGAGAATTTTTGGATGCTCGATGAAATCGAAGGCGGTGGCCGTCGGTTTGCCATCGATCATTTCCAGGCGAAGTGCTTTGAGGGCACATTGACCGATGTCGATGCCCCAGACGCCGAACGGTTTAGCCATGGTGGTCGTTCCCTGTATGTCGAGCCTGGAAATTCCAGGTTCACCCGTCAACTGGTGGTCGTGTTGTGGTAGCGAGTTCCTATCGAAATAGGAAACTGCCCCGCAAAAGAACAGCTAAAGTAACCCACCCCGTTAGGGGATGTCAATTATCACAACTCCCAACCCCCCTGAAATGTTGGCGAGATTCGAACTTGTGCGGCACGACCGGAAAAACCGTTCGAGCAGGTGTGCCGCCTTGCTAAGATGACCGTGAGTTGTTTCCTGGCTTCGGAGTGAGCTTGGCATGAATCTTCGGCGTGTGTTAGCAGTCTTTCTTGGGGCATGGATTTCGCTTCTGGCCTTGCAAGCCCTCTGGGCTGCCGAGGAACCAACCTCAAAGATTGAGCCGGGAGGGATCCAAGTCGAAGTCAAAACCAAGGACGGAGCGAACAGCTACCCCACCGAATTTTTGGCGAAAACCCTGCGAATTCAGGCTCAATACGGTGTCGTCGAACTTGATTTGAACAAGACCAAGCTGCTCGAATTCTTGCCCCCCGAAGAAGGCCAGACTCGTTGGAACGTCAACGTCTCTCTGATGGACAAGACCCACCTCTCCGGCCCACTGCTCGTCGACCAACTCCCGGTGAAAGACGCTAACCAGCAGGTCGGGATTCCGCCTGAAAAGCTCGAAAGCATCAAGTTTCTCCACCCCAAGAACACCTCCCTCGTTGCGGCTCTGATTGGTTTGTTCACACTGGCGATGATGGAGATCGTGTTGGGCGTGGACAACGTGATTTTCCTCGCCATTCTCGCCGGAAAACTTCCCGAAGCGGAACGCCCCCGTGCCCGCAACTTCGGCCTGGCGGCGGCTCTCGGCACCCGGCTGATCTTGCTCTTCTGCCTCTCCTGGCTCATGGGACTCGTCAAACCGCTGATCATTTTGCCGCCGCTGCCGTTCTTGCAGACTCTCGAAGCCCGCGGCATTTCGGGCCGCGATCTGGTGCTTTTGCTCGGCGGGATGTTCTTGATCTGGAAATCGGTGCGTGAGATGCACCACAAGGTCGAAGCCGCGAATCAGGCCGATGATGCCCCGAAGAAAGTCGCCAAGTTCTGGAATGTGATCATCATGATCGCCATTGCGGACTTGGTTTTTTCACTCGATTCTGTGATCACCGCGGTTGGCATGGTCGACGAAATCTGGGTCATGGTCGTGGCGATGGTGATCGCCATGGTGGTGATGCTCGTCTTCGCTGGGCCGATCTCGCGCTTCGTGGACACGAACCCGACGATCAAGATTTTGGCCCTCAGCTTCCTGGTCTTGATCGGAGTGATCTTGATTGCCGAGGGCCTGGGTCAGCACATTGACAAAGGATACATTTACTTTGCCATGTCGTTCGCTTTGATCGTCGAGTTGATCAATATGCAACTCCGAACAAAGAAACCGCATGCCGTCGAAACAGCCAAGGTGTAACAAAATCTGGTGAAATCAGCGTTCCTGGGCTTTGCAAGGGCATGACATCCTCGGGGCATCACATCCTCGAAGTGCATCGAGAGCCCTTGAACCCAATTGTCTCAGCGCTCCCTGGCGGTCGCGTCTCTTTTGCAATGCAACTTTGAACCAATACCAGGATGTCATCGAAACCCTCCGCTAGGATAAGGGTTCATCCTGGGTGGAGTGGCATCATGCGTTGGCTGGCGTTGTTCGTGTTGTCGGTTGGCTCGGTGGCGATGGCGGCGGATGTGGAGTTCCTCGGCATCGGGACGGTGCCGGGGACCGCTTCGGATTTGTCGGGCCTCACAGGGAAACTCTCGGATGGGATGCCACTCAACCGCTTGGGTGGGCTTGGCTCGGGTTTTGATTACACCGGCCAAGGCGACAAGTACCAGTTCATCTCGGATCGTGGGCCGAAGGATGGCGCGGTGCCGTTTTCTGGGCGGATGCACACTATGGAGATTCGCGTCACACCCGGTGCCAAAGAACCCGTCCAACTCAAGCTCGTGGCGACGACAATGTTGACCGATGCGAAGGGACAGCCGTTCGATGGCAGCTTCATGGCCAAGACTCGGTTCGATGGCGAAGGGATTCGCGTCAGTCCGTCCGGGACGTTTTACGTCAGCGATGAGTATGGCCCGGACGTCTTCGAGTTCGGCTCGGATGGCAAGCAACTCAAAGCCTTCCAAATCCCAGCCAAGTTCCGCTCGAACACTCCACCCGGCAAACCCGAGGACGAGATGCCGCCCAAAGCCACCCAAGGTCGGCAACCGAATCGTGGCATGGAAGGCCTCGCAATCGCGCCGAACGGCAAACTGTATGGCATCATGCAAAGCCCGTTGATTCAGGATGCTGGATTGAATGCCGAGCTGAAACGAGTGGGGTTGAACTGTCGGATTCTGGAACTCGACCCCAAGACCAACACGACGAGAGAGTTTGCCTACCCTCTCGAAGAAGCGAGCCATGGTGTCAGTGAAATCCTGGCCATTAACGACACAGAGTTTCTGGTGTTGGAGCGGGATAGCCTCGGTGGTAAGGAGGCGAAGTTCAAGAAGATTTTCCGCTACAACCTGGCTGAGGCTCCGGAGATTTCGAACCTCGAACGTCTATCGGCGAAGCGGCTCTCAAAAGCGGTCCGGGCCAAGAGGCTGGAATTGGACTTACTTGATCCGAGCTTCAAGCTGGCTCCCGAGTCGATCCCCGAGAAGTTCGAGGGGATGACGTTTGGCCCGAAGCTCGCCGATGGCCGCAAGCTGCTCTTGGTCTCCGCGGACAACGATTTTATCGCGGAGCAACCCCTGCGGATCTACGCCTTCGCGATCAGGGACTGATTCACTTCATCTTGATGGCTGAGAACCACTCGCGTTGCCAGTATTCGCGGGTGTACTCCTCGGCTCCGCCCGGGAAAGCGGTGTCGGGGAGCTTTTGGTACAGCTCGACCATACGAGCACGCACCGTGCCAGCGGGTTCGATCCGATCGGCGAAGTGGTACGCGGAGTAAAGCATCGACTGGATGATCAACTCTTCCAACTTGCCTTGGTAACGCTTCGAGAGCTTTTCGCACAAGCCAGGCATCTCGTCGTACTTACGAAGCAAGAGCGTCGTGTTGGCGAGACGGATGTCGGATTGGGTACGAAGGAACGGATCGTTTGATTCACTGAGTGTCTCGAACAATTTGCGGGCTTCGCTGAGGCGAGTCTCAGCGTCCGCGGGTGGGCGGCCGCCTTGGTGGTCTCCACGGGCCAGGAGGAGCAAGCAGCTACCAAGGTAGAGTTTCCCAGAGCCAGAGAGGGTGCCGTTGGGGTAGGTTTGCAGCAGTTGGCGGAACCGAGCCTCGGCTTCGCTGAGGTCGTTTTGCAGCAGATTCATTTTGCCCAACTCGAAGATGGCCAGTTGTTGAGCATCTTTTTCGGTTGGGGTTTCTGCTGGGGATTTCACCGCGGTGGCGAGGTGGTCACGGCCCAATTGCATGAACTGGGAGACTTCTTGCTTCGCTTCTTCCGTCGTGGCCGTGCGGCTCTTCATCCGGGCGTAGTCAATATGGGCTACCGCCAACTTGACCCGTGCGGACGTGGTCACCGCAGTACCCTTGCTCATCGCTTGGCGAAGCGAAGCAACACCTTCCGCAAACTGATTATTGGCGAGTTGGCTATCGGCCTTCTCGACCCAGGCCGCCGCGATGACCTCTTCGGGGAGACCCGCGGTTTGTGTGAGTTGGTCAATGAGTGTCGTGGCAGATTTCTCGTCACCGCCGAGGCGGTAGCATTGTGCGGCGCGTTTCAGGAGTTCGGCTTTGCCGTTCGGGTTGGGGAAGGTCGCAGCGAGTGCGGCGTAATCGTTGGCGGCATTCACATACTTCTTGGCCGCTTCGGCGGGTTGGCTTTGCAAGCTGACGGCCCAGGCGGCGTAGGCTTCGGCTCGCTTCTCGGTGGCTCGACCAGGTGCGGCGATGGGGGAGTATTCCGTCGCGGCTTGGACGGCCCCGGAGTAGTCGCCATCGTTGACACACACCTGGATCGCCTCTTCGAAGGCCGCGCGGAGGTCGTCGATTGGCACGCCGTCGACTCGGCTTTCCCCGCTGGAATTTTTCATCGACTTCGAAAGGTACGAGACTGCGGAACTTCGCTGGCCTTTGACGGTAGTGGTATCACGAAGGATGCACTCGGCCACGCGCAGATTGGCTGTCTGGCTCATCGGCGAAGCCCCTTTCGCCGCTTCCTCGAAGTATCTGCGGGCCTCGGAGAGCTTCTGCCCACGCATCAGGCTCAGGCCGGTTTGGGCGAGCACGTTTTCCCGTTCGGAGACAGGCAAACCGGGGTGTGTCAACGCCGCATCGAACTGCTTGATGGCTTCGGAGAAATTGTTTTCCGAGGCCGCCAACTGGCCCAGTTGAAGTTTGGCGAGGGCTTGCACTTCCGGCTTCGCGGCAGCACCAATGTCCCGCAGGCACTGCCGGGCTTTTTCAGGGTCGTTGAGTTGCATGTGAATCGAAGCGAGCTTCAGCTTGTAACCCGCAACGGTTTCACCGTTTTGAGTCACGGCGTTTTTCAGGTAGGCTTGCAGTTCATCGCGGGCTTTGTTCAGTTCTGGTGGTTGCGTCTTCAGGTACGCTTCAGCCAAAATGCGACGACGCTCTCCATCGATCTCGTCGCCCGATGGGACGTCTGCAAGAGCCAGGATCGTCGCTTCAGGCGTGCCCTGCCCCATGGCCGCTTTTGCTTTCGCGGCACGGTAAAGCAACCGTTTGCGATCGTCAACTTGGTTCAATTTGGCAGGTTCGATGTTGGCCAGGATCTCGTGGGCTTTCTTCCAGCGATCCAGTTCGCCGGGGTTCTGTTCCGCAGCCGTCAGGTAAGCCGAACCCGCCAGGAGCATCGCTTCAGGGTCCGCGGCAGGATCACTCGACACGAGACCGGCCAGGTTTTCTAAAGCCGATCGATCGGCGGGATTCTTCTTGTCGAGAGTCTGACGGAGCAGTTTGACGTTCTTGCTAAACTTCGCCGCCGGGGTGTCGGGCAACGGCGGGAACTTGGCGTAAGCCAGCCCCACTGCCACGATGCCGACGAGGAACATGGGCAACTGCCAGTAATGTGTACGGCGAGTGCTCGTACCCGAATCGGTAGCCATGATCCGATTTTCCTGAATGAGCGAATTTTTCCGAATAGACCATACTTTCGCCAAACCGCGTCAAAGGGTCAAGGTCAGTTGAAAAATGCTCTTTTTACCGGCTTGCTTGGCGGATTTTGGCCGCCAGAAGGTCGATCGCTTGCGGGTTATGGTGTTCCCAGGGGATGATGATGTCTGCGAATTGACGGCTAGGTTCCACGAAGATGGCGTGCATCGGTCGGACGGTCGATTGGTATTGGTCGACGACCGATTCGACGGAGCGTTTGCGTTCGATGACATCTCGTGTGATCCTGCGGACGATGCGCAGGTCGGATGGCGTGTCGACGTAAATCTTGAGATCAATGCGTTCCCGTAAGGCGGGGACACTGAAGAGTAGGATCCCTTCAAGCAGCAAAATGGGTTGAGCAGCGACCATGTGGACATCACTGGATCGGCTGTGAGTGCCGAAGTCGTAGATCGGAGCTGCGATCGGTTGGCCGGATTTCAAAATGTCGATCTGCTTCAAGTACAGAGCCGTGTCGAGGGCGTCCGGGTGGTCCCAGTTGTTGCTGCTCGCCACGGCTTCGGGCATGTCGATGCGGTTACGGTAGTAGGCATCGTGAGCTAGGTGGGCGATCTGAGAGCCGAATTCGAGCGCGAGCAATTGCTCGACGATGGTGCTCTTGCCCGAGCCAGACCCGCCCGCGATGCCAATCGTGAAGATGCTCAATGAATTTCCCCGGTTGGGTAGCAGGTGGAGATTCTTTTAAGATTCTACCGACTTGATCGTTAGTGGGGTGGGTATCTCAAAAAATGGAGATGACGATGAGCGAACCACTTTCCAGACGGACTTTCTTGGCCTTGGCTCCCCTGTCCGCACTTCTCTACGCCGGTTGCTCACGCTCGGAGAGCCGTGAACTTGACGACGCCCCGATTCCAGAAGCTCCCAAAGACGAAGCGGCTTTGAAGCAGCTTTCCACCGCTGTCAACCAATTTGGCCTCGACCTCTTCCAACAGTTGCGAAGCGACCCGGCGAACCTCTTCCTCTCGCCGATCAGCTTGATGGCCGCACTCGGAATGACGGCGACCGGTGCGCAAGGGCAGACGTTAAAAGAAATGCTCTCGACGCTCCATCTCGACAAACTGGGTGACAAAACAGACGCCGCATTCCTCAACATGCACCTCGCCATCAACCAGCATGGCCTCACCGAGAAAGAACGCCAAACTCGTTACACTCTGGAAATGGCCAACGCCATCTGGGGACAGAAAAACTACCCCTGGCGGCCTGAGTTCACCAAGCGGATTTCCGAGTTCTACCGTGCCAAACTCCACGAAACAGATTTTGCCACGAACCCCGAAGCAGGCCGCAAAGCCATCAACGACTGGGTCAGCGATCGGACCCGCGAGAAGATCAAAGACATCATTTCACCGCGAACTCTGAAGGAAGACACCCGCATGGTCCTGGCCAATGCCGTGTACTTCCTGGGCAGTTGGGCCGACAAATTCCTCAAGGAGTCCACCAAGGAGCAGCCCTTCTACCTGACGAATGGCACCAAGTCCGTCGCCCCGCTGATGGTGCTGCGCAGGAAACTCGCCTACACGGAAACCGCAGACTTCCAGGCGTTGGCGTTGCCCTACAAAGCCAACGCCCTCTCGATGGTGGTGATCCTTCCCCGGAAGAAAGACGGCCTCCCCGATCTCGAAGCCAAGCTCAAACCCGAGATGTTCCAGTTCAGTGAAATCGCGGACGTGCTCTTGTATCTGCCTCGCTTCAAGTTCGAAGCGAAGTTCAGTTTACCGAAACAGTTGCAGTCTCTGGGCATGGTCGAAGCGTTCGCCGTCGACAAAGCGAATTTCTCAGGCATGGCCAACGGGCCAGAAAAGCTCTGCCTGCAAGACGTGATCCACCAGTCTTACGTCGACGTCAACGAAGATGGAACCGAAGCCGCGGCCGCGACGGTGACTCGTATCATGACGGGTTCGGCTCCGTCACGCGACAAGCCGAAAGACTTCCGTGCCGATCACCCATTCCTCTTCGCCATTCGCCACGAAGCGACCGGTGCTCTTCTCTTCCTGGGCCGCTGCGAGAACCCAAAGAGCTAGAGGCTGTTATTGACTTACGGTTCGAGTCGTCTGAGTATTAGTATCACATAGGCTAGCCAGTGCATGTTTCCTAGGACACCCGAGAGACGTTCATAATCTCGGGTCAACCGTCGGAAACGACCCAGCCAGCCGAA
>JBOFPH010000032.1:0-7868 GCA_051659845.1 Fimbriiglobus sp.
CACCCCAGCCACCTCCACCTCCGCCGCCACCTCCACCTCCGCCGCCGCCGCCGCCGCCGCCACTGCCGCCGTTACCACCACCCGCACCGCCACCTCCGCCGCCGCCGTTACCAGGATCACCCGGATCGCCGCCGCCGCCACCCGTACAGATGACGCCGAGACCTTTGTCGTCGTCGTAGAGCAGGATTTTCCACTCGAATGGGCCTGGCTGGGTGTATTCGTGGAAGGCCCAGAAGGAGCCGACTGTGTCTTCGCCGGCTTTGCCGGGTGTCCATTGCAAGTCGATGACGGGCGAGATTTTGCCATCGCCCCAGTCAATCGTGGCGCTAAAGGTCTCGGCTGTGCCGCCGGCGGCATCGGTGAAGCCGGGGTCATGGAACTTGATGACCGGCAGGTACATGAAGCCGCCGAAGAAGGTCACTGCGTTCGGGTCGAATTCGATGCACGGCACGACGTTCGCCACGGCCAATTTCGACTCGGCTACGGAAACGACGCCGTTGATGTCGGTGATGGTCAGTCGCGTGAAATAGTCGCCGTTGTCGGGTGGGGTAGCCAGGAAGTCTGGTACGGCGCCAGGGACGTTGACGGTGCCGTTTGCACTCGCCTGTAGCTTGCCTGCAGGGGAGATCAACTCCCACAGGTACGAATACTTGCCGTCCGCCGCCCCAGCAGGGTCCACGAACTTCCCTTTGACCACGAACTCGGAGCCTTCGAAAAGTGCGGCTGTCGGCGGGACTGTCAACGTGATGGCAGGCGCCGTGTCGAAGACTTCAACTTGCTTCGACGTGAAGACCGAAACGAACTTGTCTGTGACTTTCAGCTTCGCATCGTACTTGCCATCGACATTGTAAACGTGGGTGACTTTCGCCCCTGTCCCGGTCTTTCCGTCGCCGAAATCCCAAGTGTAAGTGAGCGGCTCACCGTCCGCGTCCGTGGTCGCATTGGCATCGAAGACCACAACAGTGCCTTCGTAAATCTTGTTTTCCGGTGGCGGCGGGGGCTGCGGAGCAAAGCTGAACGTGGGTACGGGGGCATCGTTGGTCACGAGCACGGAGCGAGTCGCGATGGTGAAAAGCTGATCGAGGCTCGGGTCGGCTTTCGTGCGATCGCGGTCGGCGTCTGTGGCTTTGAGGGTGAGCGTGAACTGGCCCAGATTGAAGGAATCAAAGACAAACTTGCCGGTGCTCGCCGAGAGCGACGAAGTGTAAATCGTCGTGGTTTTACCATCGACTTCCTGCGTGACTGTGGCGTCGACCTTGGCGACACCGGAGGGGAGATCGGTCACATCCCAGGTGAAGAACTGCGATTTGAAGTGGCTTTCTTTCCCTTCTGAACCGCCGAGTGTGACCACAGGGCCAGCGATGTCGTCGTCCGTGATGCTGAAGGTGCGTTCGATGGAGGTCGTGGCGGAGTCGTTGATGCGGTCGTCGTCGATGTCGGTCGCGCGGACTCGCATCCGGTATTGACCAGGGGCGAGGTCGTTGAGGTCAAACGTGCCTGCCGTGGTCGTCGAACTGAAAAGACTCTGGTTGTTCGCATCGACGACCTGAACGGCCAGCGAACTCGCTTCAATCCCCGAACCAGGATCGGTGATGAACCAGCGGACGGTGTTATCCTCACCGTCATTTTGATTCTTGACGTTCATCAACAGCACGGCAGGGCCATCAGCATCATCATCGACGACGGTGAACTCCTGGTTCACTTTTGACGTCAAGCCGGCGCGGTCAATCGCGTTCACAGAAACCTGATAGGTGCCCAAATCCTTGCGGGCCACAGAGAAGGAATCCGAGGCGAGGCTCGAGCTGAAAAGCTCTTGGCCTTCCTTGGTGATTTTGCCCGCAGCTGAGAGGAGCCCCCATGGTGCTGCCAGGCCTTCTGGGTCCGTCACTTTCCAAGAGAACGGCTTCGAGACTGCATCACCGTCCGTCGCGGGGGCGATGATCTCGATCACCGGGGCTTCATTGACATCCTCAATCCGAACCAGAACCGCCTCGGTGCCTGCGAGACCGAGGCCGTCGGTGGAGGTCACGCGGATGGAGTATCCGCCTGGGCGTTCGAAATCGAGTGGCACGAGTGCGTAGAGCTTGTTGCCGTCGATCCGGAAGAGGGCATTATCGGCGACATCGCCCGTTGTTGTGAGGGCGTATGTCAAGCCGGTGCCGGGATCAGGGTCGAAGGCGCTAAGAGTGCCGACGAATGTTTCCGGCGGCGAGTTTTCCGGAATCGGAGGGCCAACGATCGCGATCTTGCTGGGAGCATCGTTGACATTGCCCAAGCGGACGAACGCTTTGGCTTTGGCTTGGTTCGCTGGGTTTTTGTCCTCGGCGACGGCCACCGTAAGCACGATTTCTGGCCGGGTTTCAAAGTCCAGAAACGCAGGGTTGTTGACGCTGAGCAAGCCCGTGGTAGCATCCACGGCAAACGTGCCATCCGCGTTGCCATCGACGATCGAGTAACGAAGGCCCATCCCATTCGGCCCGACCCCGTTCAGAATCCCGACCATCGTGGTAGCGGGGCTGTTTTCTGGGACGTTGTAGAAGCTCTCCGCAATCGACGGCTGACCATCGGTCACCAGGAACCCAGCCCGCCCCGACCCGGCCACTCCCGTCGAACCGATCACCATCAGCGACGCGATGTACGAGCCGACGACCGTTGGCGTGTAGTTCATCGGGGGGACATCGCCCGGTCTCGTCAGCGTGCCCGCTTGCGTGGCCAGAGTTGTTCCAGCCGAATCACGGACGGTCCATTCGTAGTTGTAAGGAGCGCCGGGGCGGCCCAATTCGCGGAAACTCGCGTTGAACGCAATTGGCAGTCCCTTGTTAACACTGGCTTCAACATCCACACTGACTTCGAGAAGCGGGTCGTACCGACGAAGCTTGACGACAGTGCCAGTGTCGCCGTCCGCGTTGATGAGCCGAAATGAAACATTGACATTCGGCCGACCGGCCAGGTCCTTCATGTCGATGCGGACAATGCCAGCGTTGTCGTCCCCGGTCCGGCTCACCCCCGAACCACCGACGAGGCCCAAGCCCTCCGTCATGTTCACGGCGGAGTTGCGATCACCGACGACGAATGTCGGCACCAAGGATTTCCCAGCATCGTCCGTCACCGCGACTTCGAATGCATCACGAATCTTGTTTTGGGCGGATGTGTCAAAGCTCGCCATCGTGTATTCGTAGATCAGCGCGCCCGGAGCCGTCGGCAAGACAATGTTCGAATTCAGATTTAGAAGGAACGAGTTTCCTTCACGCATGACGACTTCGTTGCCTTCAACGGAAACAGTCCCCTTGCTCCCCTCCGTACCACCCTCTTCGCGCACAGACCAATCGAGCAAGGACTTGTCGAGCAGATACCGCACATCCACATCCGTCGGGGCTTCTGCCGGCGGGGGTGGCGACGATTGGCTCGTCGGGGTGGGAGGAGTCGGGCTACGACTGGCAGTAGGGTTCCCATTCGGGTTGGCGCCCTCCTGCCCGTTAGAAGTTCCAGAAGCTTTCGGGCCGTAGTTGGCCATGGCTGGGTTGGACAAGCCGCCAGATGAGTCGTTCTGTCCTGCGGGCGCTACTCGCGCCGCCGTGTTGGTCAAACTAGAATCCGAGGGCAACATCGCCACCGGACCACCCAGCCAGCCGACATTCATCGAGAGACCTGGCGTATCTACCGATGGGAGTTCGAGCGTCGAGCCGGAGGGAGTCCAGCTTGGCCACTCGGGGAGATTGCTCGCGGATGTTTGCGAATCAGCTTGGAACCCATTCTGGCCAGCGTCAGCGGATTCTGGCAACAACTGCAAGCCAGTCGCCGAGAGACCCGCCTGGGGTGTGATGTTCCGGCCGCCACCGACGTTCATCCCGTCGAGGGGATTAATCAACGAGAGCATCGACCCCGTGAGGATCCGGGCTTCGATATCTAGAGATGCTCCGATCTTAGCCGGAGAAAAAGTTCTGCCGCGACGGGCAAAGCCACGCTGCAAAAACTCCCACAATCTACGGTAAAGATGGAAATACGAGTGAGAACGGAGACTCAATCGTCGTGGCATTCCAGAACTCCTGCGCGGCTCGATGAGCCAATCAAATAGATTGCAGAGTATAAAGGCCCACGTCCCCCGAATGTAGGATCGTGGTGGCTGTCAAAGAATCACCAAGGAAATGGGCGATGTGCCCTGGTGACGCAAAAGTCGACCAAACAGACATAAATCCATCTGATCGAAGTACTGCCATTTTGCACTAGCTTAACTTAACTTTAGAGAAAATGGGAATGTCGGTAGCGAATTCTTGGTGAAACAACGAAAGAACTTGCCGAGTTGACAAATTGAGAAAACCCGGCAGACTGCGTTGAATAGAACACCTCCCATCCGTTCTGCACGATTGGAAAGCTTGTGCGTTATCTCTTCGTTCCAGCTCCGACCGGTTTCGCCTCTGATTTTCTGGCCCAACCTCGCCTGAGAGGGGAGTGCCTTTGCCTGGGTGCGGATATCCGTTTCCGTTCCTGGGATAGCTGGGCGGACATCCGCGCGCGGTTCCCGGCAGGTTGGCAACCGGACGTCATTCTGATCTGGATGGCAGACCCGCATGTTCCAGATGGCATCTGGACTGCTCCGGTGCCGATTATTGGCCTCGCAGCCAATTGGTTTGCTCGGGGGCACTTCTACCGACACCTCATGCCGCTCTGCGATGGGATTTTTGCAAGTCCTCCTGCTGTCGCGGCACTCGCGAACCAGGGTTACACCGCCGTGGCGATCGCGGATTTCAGCGGGCTAGGCGAATCGGCTTTTCGGAACCCGCTAGCCGAGGACCAAAACCGCGATTGTGATGTGCTCATCCTGGATTCGCTGACCCTCCCAGAGCCGACGCACCGCAACCGGTATGCTGGCCGCATCGCGGAGCTTTCGGAATTGATTCGTGTCGTCATCCGGCGACCAACGACATGGGAAGAGGATCGAGCGTGGTTATCTCAGGCCAAGGTCGTACTCGTGCTCCCGACTGCCATGGGAGACGACCGGCTGAGCTATGAAGCCATTGCCGCCGGCGCGCTGCCTGTACGACCGCAATACCCCTGGGACGGACAAGACTGGCTTCGTCCGGGAGTGGACTACCTTCCCTACCAAGAACTGAACCTCGAAGAAGTCGTCATTCAAGCCTTGCAAAGCGAACCAGACCGGCAAGCGATGGTCCGCATGGCTCGGACCAGGCTCACGGAATGGCAATTTGCAAACCGGTTGGGCCGCTCCTTGGCGGGCTTACAACCGCAGTTTCCGGAGTTGGAGAAGCGGGCAATCGAGCGGGCCGCCGGTCAGCCGACGCCTGGTCTTGGAGGCCGACTCTGGGCAGCACTCGCCGGTGGGCCGCCGGTCGAGTTGCCAGAAGCAGGGGGGCCAAGTGAGCCGCCTGAAATCACCGTCTTCCGGGGTGTCCTGGCACCAGACCCGACCACAGCCGTGGCCCATTTCCGTCAGGCCGTGACGGTCGAGCCGGATCATCCGGTGGCCCATGCTAACCTGGCCGAAGCGCTGACAATCGCTGGGCTGGCACCAGAAGCCATGGCCGTTGCAAAAGAGGCATTGGCGAGGCTCGAACGCACCGCGATTCGTCCGCTGATCGGCTGGGATGTTCCGCTCTTCCCCCCCATCGGCGAGGCCTTTGACCTTTGGGAAGCGGCGGCCTGGAGCGCAACACCGACACTCGAAGCCCAATCCAAAAGGCTCATTCTCCGCTGGAAACTCCACCTCTTACTCGCCGAACTCACCGGGCAACTCTCCCACTTCTACGAGGCGGCCCTCGCACGCCCCGATTGGCCTGCAGGTCAGGCGGCTCTGGGGTGTGCGATCTCGCGTCAGGGCCGTTTCACGGATGCGCTTGCGCATCTCGCGAAGGCTGTGGACGCAGACCCATTCGACCGTGCAGCAGCCCGGGCGTTCATGGCGGCACTTCAGGAATCGGGGGATGACATCGGGGCCAGAATGTTCGCCCGACGAAACCGCCGACTCGCGAATGTCGACCCCGTCGGCTGCCCTTCGGAAGACTGGTTCGCCGCCGCGAACCCCGTCGGCGATGAGTTGGTTTCGATCATCGTGGTGGATACCCAAGCCGAACCACCGCGGGCCTGCCTGGAAGCACTGCTGCGGACATCGCGGCCGCCCTGCGAGATTATCATTGTCGGCTCAGGGGATACAGACTGGCTCAAAGACACACGCGGTCGGCCCGGATCACAGCAAGTCGCCGCACTTCGAGTGGCCGTAGGCATGCCGTGGGTGGAGATGGTCAACCGTGGGTTGACGACGGCTCGAGGGGATTTCGTTGCCGTCCTGGATAGCCAAACGATGGTCGGTAAGCACTGGCTTGACCGTCTCATTGAGCCGCTATGCAACTTCTGGCCTCGCGTGGCCGCCGTCGGACCGACGATCCCAAACGGCACGTTCGACTCGCAGCGGCAACCTGGCACCGCACCAAGACTCGATATCTCCTGTTTCGTGACTCATCAGGCCATGCTCGAAGGCATTGGTCCGCTCGACCCTGCCCTCGGGGGTTTCGCCTCGGATGACTGGGCGACCCGTGCCCGCCATGCAGGTTTCCAGCTCATGGTCGCAAGAGATGTGAGCGTGAGCGCAGTCGAAATGCCGACCACACCCACTCAACTTGAAGTTTTCACCGGGCGCTGGGGCCAACTCGAAGCCGCGGCTTACATTCCCGGTGAAAAGGGTTGGAACCGCCGACCAACGATCTCGGCTTGTTTGATTGTCCGCGACGAAGAGGTTTACCTCCCCGATTGCCTCGAGTCGATCGCGGGCTTAGTGGATGAAATCATCGTCGTGGACACCGGTTCGACCGATCGCACACGCGAAGTCGCCCTGAGTTTTGGTGCCCGAGTGTTCGAGTTTCCATGGATCGATGACTTCTCAGCGGCACGCAATGAATCCTTACGGCGAGCCACGGGAGATTGGATCTTCTGGCTCGACGCCGATGACCGCCTCGCAGAACCAGACCGGGCCGCGTTCCGCCAACTCAGTGCGACATTGTCGTTCGCCCCCGCAGCCCATGTCTTTTCCTGCTATTGCCCGCATGGCCCGGAGGCCGCGACGGTTGTCGATCACGTCCGGCTATTCCGAAACGACCCTCGGCTAAACTGGACCTATCGTGTGCATGAGCAGATCTTGCCCTCGATCCGTGCATGCAAGATGCCGGTGATCTGGTCCGCCGTGCGAGTGACTCACGTCGGTTACGCGGCCACTGGGGCACGAGACAAAAAGCTCGAACGCGACATGAGGCTTTTACAAATAGAAGCCCGCGAACAACCAAATGACCCCTTCACTCGGTTCAACCTGGGCTGTCTGCTACTCGAAGCTGGGAAACCGGCGGAAGCCCTCGACTCACTGAACCAGAGCCTCTTATCCTCGGACCCCGCGGATTCAATCGTGCGAAAGCTCTACGCTCAGATTGCCCGCTGCCACAAGCATCTCGGCCATCCGGAAGCCCTGGAGAAAACCCTCGCTGAAGGCCGAAAAGTCTACCCCGATGATGCAGAACTTCTGACACTCGCCGCCGAGCGTTACGAAAGCTGCAGCGATTGGGCCGAGGCCGCAGCGTGTTGGCGGAAGCTACTGGAGGGCCAAGACGGCCAGCACTTCGCAAGTGTCCCTGCGGACTTACGTGGTAACTCTGCCCGCCGAGGTCTCGAACGCGCCGAACGACATTTAAGCCAGCCCAAAGACCAGGGATAAGCCAAAAGCCAAAAAAAGCGATGCAACTCGCCAGGCACTCGGACCCGAAACTGACCATGGCCGTATATGGCCGGGTGCAGCTGAATGATTTGGCTGAGAGGGTCGGGCAACTTCCAGGGTTTGGGGACGATAGCCCAAACCGGGATAGCGGAAA
>JBOFPH010000033.1:0-265196 GCA_051659845.1 Fimbriiglobus sp.
TATTCGGGGACTATCCACCTCAAGTGGCTCATCTTTTCCACCATCCCACCGTGCGTTGCTGGCATGGTGAGATGCGGCTGGATGATCAGACCAACAAAAGCCTGATACTCGAAAGCCGTTGGACATGTGTGGCCGATGAAGCCGGTCGAGAACAATCCATCCTCGCCGTACTGACTGATATCACGGAAAAGAAACAACTCGAGATGCAGTTCCTTCGCAGCCAGCGACTCGAAGTCGTGGGGACGATGGCGAGTGGAATCGCTCACGATCTCAACAACATCCTCACCCCGCTCGTCGTCGCCACCCCGATGCTGCAGCAATATCTAGATGATCCTGAGGGCCGCGATCTTCTGAAAGCGATTGAGTCGAGTGCTGAACGAGCGTCAAATGTGCTCAAGCAGATTCTGGAATTTGGTCGCGGCCAGCGTCCTTCACGCATCGCCATGAATGTTGCCGATCTTTTCGGCGATCAGCTTGCCATCATTCGAGAGACTTTCCCACGCAACATTCACATTGAACAGCGTATCGCACCGGGCACCCCTCCAGTCCAGGGTGACCCTACACACCTGCAGCAGATCCTGATGAACCTTTGCGTGAATGCCCGCGATTCGATGCCGAAGGGTGGCCGGTTGTTGCTGACAGCACAACCCTTCACCGCTGATCTCCCGTATGGGCTGAACTGCAAAGCTGTTCGTATCGAGGTCAAAGACACAGGGATTGGCATTCCGCCAGGCAACCTCGTGAAGATCTTCGACCCCTTCTTTACAACCAAAGACATCGGAGTCGGAACGGGTTTAGGCTTGGCTACCGTGCAGTCCTTGGTCCAGAAACATGGTGGCATCATCATGGTGGAAAGCACTGTCGGCTTGGGTACAACCTTCCGCATCGATCTCCCTGCTTCGACGGCTACAGAGACTCCGATGCCTGGCACGGTGACGATCTCAACACCAGCACCCCGGGTTCGCAAACTCCCTGACGTGCTCGTTGTCGATGATGATGACGCGATTCGCGCTGTGGTTCAAGCTCTCCTCTCGCAACAGGGTTACTCGGTACTCGGTGCCATGAGTCCGGCTCAAGCGCTCTCACTCTGCCAAGATGAGTCGCTGCAGATTTCATTCGTTCTCGCTGATTTGATGATGCCAGGAGTTCACGAGTTGGAACTTGTGCAGGCGATCCGGAAATTGTTGCCGAATGCAGAAATCATTGTGATGAGTGGCACGATGCAAACCGAGCTAGAAAACCGGCTTCGCTCAATCGGTGTCGACCACGTGTTGCCAAAACCTTTTTCGCCACAACGCCTCTTTAGTATCATGCAGACGGCCCTGTCGGAAAGTTCGAAGGAATACGAGATACCCGAAGGTTTCAAACTCACCTAGCATCGAATCGCAATTTCGGTTTATCCTGTTGAGAATTGGCTTCGCGGCTTTTCCAGGATGGAACGATGCGTATCGGTATTGCTCTTTTAGCTCTTGTGATTCTGGTGGCCCCCACCTGGGCTGCGACACCTGTTCCCGAGACAGGAAGCCTCCACGCTCTGCATTTTGTCGACGGCACAGAAGGCTGGACCGTCGGTGATGATGGCACAATTCTGCACACCATTGATGACGGCAAAAACTGGGAGCGTCAACCGACAGGCACCAAGGCTTCGCTTCGTGCGATCACAATGTTGACGCCCTATGTCGGCTTTGTCGTCGGGCAGGAGGATCAACCTTACTCACCCGACCCGGTCGGCATCGTGCTCAAGACCGAAAACGGCGGTGTGAATTGGAAAGAAGTCCAAAGCTCGGGTTTCCCGGGGCTATTGGCCGTGAAGTTCGTGAATGAAACCACCGGCTACATTGCGGGACAAACTTCGGATATTCACCCCACCGGGGCCTTTCAAACCCGCGACGGCGGCAAGACCTGGCAGCCTCTTGTGGGCTTCCGCAATCCCGGTTGGAAAGCGATCCTAGCAGAGACTCCGGATCGCGTGGTGCTCTTGGGAGACAGTGATTCGGCCACGGTGAAAGAAGGTCGGTTCAGCCGCCCAAGTACCACAACGATTTCTGGCCGCTGTGGACTGATGACGCCCAATGCACTCATCGTCGCAGGCGGCAATCGTTTCACGCATCTCCCCACCGACGGCACCCCCGCCACCACGACGACCCCCGATTTCCATGCTCGTGGCATCACCAAAGTGGAGAACACGACCTACGTCGTCGGCGAACCAGGCTGTGTCATGATTCAACGCAACAGCGAAGCCTGGGTGAGTGTCCCCACACCAACACAGATGATCTTGAACGCCATCCAGATGCTCGATGCGAAAACCGGCTGGGCTGTCGGCGATGGCCAGACGATCCTCAAGACCACCGACAGCGGCCAGACTTGGGCCATCCAACAAAGTGGCGCTCAACAATCGGCCGTGGTGCTGATTTGTCGCACCGGTGAAAGCCTGCCGCTTGGGCTTGTGGCTCGCTATGCGGCGGAGGGTTACAATTGTCTTGCCGTCACGCTGACCCCCGGCCCGAGCGAGACTTGGCATACCGCTTTCCGCAAAGCGGGTGGTCGTGCTGTGATCGCGGAAGCGAACCCCTCAACAGCTCGTCTCAAGTCTCTGATCCAAGGGCTAGAACCGCAATTGGTCATCGGTTGCGATGTTCCGGAGACGACACTTCGGCAGGTTTGCCCCCCGATGACTTCACTCTGGATGTCGGCAAAAACAGGGACACGGAACTTCGACTTCCACGACATCGAGCCGAAGTTTGGCGAATGCCTCGCGGACATTCTCGCTCCAGCTCAACGGCTTCTCACAGGTCGGATGCAAATGCCGACGAAGCTTCACTTGCAAACTCTCACTGGCCCCGATGATGGCTCATTGATGCCTGGTAAGACCCTTGCCGAAGGTGGCCCGGCGCGTCGTCAAGCCATGCCGAAATTCGAACGCAAAGATGCCGCCGCGGATGCCGTTCTGACCCGTCAGCACAAACTTCGCCGCGAACTTGAAACACTGGCTGCGAGTATCACCCCGGACTTGGACAAAATTCGGGAATGCCTCCTCGAACAGCCAGTCGAATGGCAGCCACAGATGGCACTTGTCGTTGCGGAAATCCTGATGGAGAACGGGCAGGCCATGTTGGCTCGTGAAGTCTACGCGGGATTGCTCGCCAGTTTCCCTCTGCTGGCAGAAGCCGCGCCAGCCATTCGTGAGATGGTAAAGATCATGTCGAGTGCTGAGATTCGCCGACAAGTGGAACTCGGCCAGTTGCTCATGCCCAAGACCACCCTTTGGGAAGCCGCCGAGCCGATTCAACAAACTTCCGCCAATCCCGAACTTCGGTCGCCACGCAAGTTCGCTAGCCCCCAAGTAGAACGGGAATGGCACCGCACGGCGCTCTCCACGGAAACCCAACTCCTGGCCTTCGGTTCGCAGTGGTTGCTCCGCCCTGATTATGCTCTGCCGATCTTGGCCGTCCGCCGGAAGATGGGTCTCCAGGCCGAAGTGATCAAGACCATTCAGACGCTTATCGCTCGCAACCCCGCCGATCCGCAGAGTGACCCACGATATGCCCGACTCGTCGAAGAGATGAGGATCGTCACAGGGGAGGGGAATGAAACTCCTCTTGTGCCACGCGCGACGTCTGAGTTCACGACACAGAAACCGAAACTCGATGGCAAACTCGACGACGAATGCTGGCGGACCGCGGAACAGATGCCGTGGAAAGCGAGCCAGAACACTCGCACGACCAAAGCCCGCTGGACCCACGATGCCGAGTATCTGTACGTGGCTGTGGAGTGCTTGGATGCCATGGAACCTCTCGTCAAAGCCAGCGATCGCAAGCACGATGACGACCTCAGCCAACATGACCGTATCGAAATCTTGCTCGACACGGACCGTGACCAAACCACGTACTTCCACATCGCCATCGACTCGCGTGGATGTGTCGCAGAGGATTGCACAGGTGCCAAAGCCTGGAATCCGAAGATGTTCGTGGCCGTGGATCATGGTGAAAAACGCTGGACGGTCGAAGTGGCGATTCCTCTGACTGAGTTGACTGGTCAAAAAGTCGCTGGGGAAACCTGGGGCATGAACCTGCGCCGTGTCAGCCCGAAAGGCACGGGTATCAACAGTTGGTCTGGTCCCGCGCAAACCCGCCACCCTGAAGCCAGTGGCCAACTCCGCTTCCGAGGAAAGTGAAGTCGGAAGGGGGAATTCGACTTATGGGGCTTTTCTGTCTACCATGACAGGAGAAGCCCAGTCTGGTCGGGTTTCCTATTCACTCACAGGTGGCATCAATGGCGGTTCACGTTCAGAAAGAAGCTCCGAATTTCACTTCCACAGCCGTGGTCAACGAAGAGTTCAAGACGATCTCGCTCTCGGATTATCGCGGCAAATACGTTGTTCTCTTCTTCTATCCCCTCGACTTTACCTTCGTCTGCCCGACGGAAATCATCGCTTTCAGCGACCGCATAGCGGACTTCCACAGCCGTGGCGCCGAAGTGCTCGGTGTCTCGGTCGATAGCCAGTTCTCGCACCTCGCCTGGATCAACACCCCTCGCAACAAAGGCGGCCTCGGAGCGATGGGTTACCCACTCGTCGCCGACCTCACGAAGAAGATTTCATCGGATTACGGTGTGCTTCTCGAAGGTGGTATCGCTCTGCGTGGCCTGTTCCTCATCGACAAAGCGGGCATCGTCCGCCACATCACCATCAACGACCTGCCATTGGGTCGCAGCGTCGATGAAGCCATCCGCGTGCTCGATGCTCTGCAACACTTCGAGAAGCACGGCGAAGTCTGCCCCGCCGACTGGAAACCTGGTGCCCTGACCATCAAGCCAGGCGTCAAGGAAAGCCAAGAGTATTTCTCGAAGGCCGGTAAATAGTGCCCGACTGGGCTTACGGTTCGGCTGAGGATTCGAAATCACCCGGTACGCAAGTGCTGGGTTTTTTCTGGCAATGAACAAATCCTGCTACCACCTGGGTGGTATACTACTCAATCATGAAAACACTGCCAAACAAACCTCAAGCCCAGTCCCCTGCTCGTGGGATGGTGAACGACATGAAGGCGCTCTCCGCTTTCTTGGCGGCCGGCCACAGTCTTGCCGAGGCTCAAGCCGCGGGGCTCTGCAAAGTCACTCAAATCACAGCATCGGAAGGTGCCATCGCGACTCGGGCAGCAAGAAATGCCCTCGGACTTTCTCAACCTGACTTTGCAGCTTTCCTTGGCGTCTCGCCACAAACGATCAAGGCCTGGGAGCAGTCGCGGAAATCTCCCACACCCCCCGTTCTGCGAATGCTACGCCACATCGCAGTGCATCCCAAGACCTGGTCCAAATCTTGAAAGTGTCATCATGAAGCTCATTTTGGCCAGTGGATCGTTAGGCCGGCGGGAGTTGATGAAACTTCACGGCTACTCGTTCACAGTCCAGCCTTCGAACATCGACGAGCCAACCGAAGCGGTGGATGGCGACATTCGCCGGTACGTTGGCGAACTGGCCTGGCGCAAAGCAGCGAACGTCGCGGCTCGTATCACCGAAGACGCGGTCGTCATCGCGGCGGATACCGTGGGCTGGATCAATGGCCATGTCGTCGGCAAGCCTGAAGACGAAGCCGATGCTCGCCGCATCCTCACCGAACTCTCGGGCACGACTCATGAACTCTGGTCCGGCGTTTGCGTCTGGGTCACCAAGAATCACCAACAAATCTGCTGGCAAGAGTTGAGCCACGTTCGCATGAAAGCCCTGACCCAGGACGAACTGACAGGATACCTGCAAACACGAAAATGGGTCGGCTGCTCCGGAGCTTATGCCATTCAAATGCCGACCGATCCGTATCTCGAAGTCGTCAGCGGCACCGTCTCCAACGTCATCGGCTTGCCAATGGAGACTTTGGCCAAGGTCTTGAAACTCGTGGAGGAACTGAGAGCGATTTGAGCCGAACAGTCTTTCTGATGTTCGGGGTGGTCAATCGCCGATACCATGCGGAGACGTCATTTTCTAAGCGTCACGGATATGGGGTAATTTCAGGTGGCCCGAATCGCGCGATACCGGCTGGCTCGGCCTGGGCGGACCAACTGGCTCTTGATCCTCAGCCTCGTGGCTAACATGGCCCTTGTGGGTGGGCTTTACTATCTCTTCACAAATACTCCCGCAACATCCACTGGCCCACTTGCAGCCTCCACGTCCAATTCATCCAACGACATCAATGCCCTCGGTCGCTTGCAACCGGCGAGCGGGGTGGTCAACGTTTTCGGGCCACCGGGGGATCGCATCACGACTCTCGGAGTGAAGTTGGGAGAACCGGTCCGGCCTGGACAAGCCCTCATGAGCCTCCTCGGAGACCAAGAACGTCGCCTGGCGGTTGATACGCTGGATGCTCAAATCCGTGAATCGCAGATGGTTCGCAATGCTGCCGAGCGAACGAAACAAGCCAAGCTCGCGGATGTGGATGCCGAGATCGTGCAAGCCAAAGCCAAAGTCGAAGCCGAGTTGGCCCTTCTTGATGCGAAAGTGGCCGTGATCCGGCTGCAAGAGGCTCGTGCGGCCACCGAACTGGCTCGCTTGGAGAAGACGAAGCGCGAAGGCGCGCCGGTGGCTGAACAACAACTTGTCGAAGTCAAGACTCTCGCCGATACCGCCAAAGCGGAACTTGCGGCGATCGAGATACAGAAGAAAAAAGCCCTCGAACAGCAGATCGCCGGCGAAGCGGCAGCCAAGGCGAAGCGAGCGACATTGGAAGCCGAGACCGAGCGGCTCATTGCCCAGATCCCGACCGAGTCCCTGGCGAAGGGCCGCGAGATGGCCATGCAGAAGCTTGCTCTTGCCACCGTGACCGCGCCGATCGCTGGGCGAGTCGTCAAGATGAACGCTCGCGTTGGTGACACGACCACCACCATGCCTCTTCTGCAAGTGGCAGAGACCAGCAGCATGAACGTCATCGCCGAAGTCTATGAGACCGACATTCCCCGTCTGCGAACTTGGCAGAACACCAAACCTGTCATCGCCGAGATTGATGCTCGCCTTTCCGAAGGCACGGCGGCTGGGAAGTTGATGGGAGAAGTCGTCAGCATTTCGCCGATGATTGCCAAGAACACCGTCTTCGCCCTCGGCCCACGTGAAGATGCCGACCGACGTGTGGTCGAAGTCGAAATCAAACTCGACGATGCTTCATCGAGACTCGCCGCGGACTTCATCGGGCTGCAAGTGCGGGTCATCTTGCGGGCTGCGAAATGACCGCCTTTCGCCTGGCTCTCTCGAACCTTCGGCACGATCGCGGCCGGGCGGCGATCTCGATCCTCGGTACGGCCTTCGCAGTCGTCTTGATTTTCATGCAACTCGGCTTCTTGGGAGCCACGAGCAACACGGCGACTTTACTTTACGAGCGGCTACAATTCGACATCTTGATCCTTTCCAGTGAATACCTCGACCTCAGCCGACCGGGCAGTCTCGATCGCCTGCGGTTGGCCCAGGCCCAGACGAGTGGTCATGTTGCCCAGGTGAAAGCACTCTCGACTTCCCAAGGTCTCTGGCGCAACCCCACCAATGACCCAAGTCGTGGCGGCAAACGCTGGGCGATCATGATGCTCGCCGCCAACCCCGCGGACTTCGAAGCGGTGTTCTTACCGGGCGAAGTCGGCATCTTCGAAACACCCGATGCGGCCAAGCAGGCCCGTATCGAACTGGGTCGTATCGGCACGGTGATGCTCGATCGCAAGTCCCGCCCGGACTTTGGTGAACCGAAGACCATGCCCGCGGGAACCACCACCGAGTACAACGGCCAGCGAGTCGAGTTGACCGGCTACTTTGCTCTCGGCACCGGGTTCAGCTACACCGGTTTGCTCCTTGCCAACGAAGAAACCTACTGCGACCTCAACGGCCGCAACCCGAACCGGGTGACCTTTGGCCTCGTGAGCTTGAAACCTGGCACGAACCCCACGGAAGCCGTCGAAGAACTGCGCAGTATTTTGCCGAGCGATGTGCAAGTGTTGACACGCCAGGCTCTCTTTGACCGCGAACGAGACTTCTGGATCAGCAAAACGGCCGTAGGCCAGTTCTTCTACTTTGGTGTCATTTTGGCGTTGCTCGTGGGTGCCATTTTCGTCTATCAAATGATGATTGCCGATATCAAAAAGAGACTCCCCGAGTATGCGACGTTGAAAGCCATCGGCTATCCTTTCTCCTATCTCTTCTCGGTCGTCGTCTGGCAATCGTTGTTCCTGGCCTTGGCGGGGTACGTGGGCGGCTTCTTTGTTTCGCTGCTGCTTTATGAAGTCACGAAATCTGCTGCCAACTTGCCTGTCACGATGATCTTCGCTCGGGCTGTGGTTGTGCTCGCACTGACCGCAGCCATGTGCGTTGGTTCGGCTCTTGTGGCAGTCCGTAAGGTCAAAACCGCGGATCCCGCGGACCTCTTCTAAGGACTTCCCGTGAACCTTTCGGCCATCATATTTCCCTTCGACACCTTCGGCTCCGCAGGCACTGGTGAGGGAGCGAAACTCCTTGGCGATGTCTTGCGCGAAGCGGTCGATGAGGCCCGCGAGGAAGAGTCCCGGATCACGAAATACGCGAAGCATCTCGAAATCCACGAAGTCGAATTCGAGACTCTCGAAACCTTGCAGAACTGGCGCGAGACGGGCCGTGAGTACGCTCGTACGGCGATTGCCGAGAATGACTTCACCCTGTGGTTGAGTGGCAATCACCTCGGCGTCTTACCGATCCTCGAAGAACTCGGGCCGAAGGATCTCGTGATCCAACTCGATGCCCACTACGATTGCTACGATCTGCCATCGACCAGCGAGTCGCTTTCCCATGGCAACTTCCTACGCGAACTTGGCCCCAATCGCCCCAAGATCATTCACCTCTTCAGCCGGGATCTGTTCTTACAGCAAAAACCATTGAAACAATACTTTGACAAAGTACATGACGCCGCGGACTGCGTCACCAATTGGAAATCCATTCTCGATGAGTTGACGATTGCTATCAGGAAAGCCAAACGTGTCTGGGTGGATGTCGATGTGGATGCTTTCGATCCATCGTTCGCCCCAGCCGTCGGGCACCGTCAGCCGGTCGGCATGTCGCCAGCTCAGTTCATCGATTTGGTCAACGTCAGTGATAAATCCAAATTCGCAGGGTTGAGCTTCTCGGAATATCTCCCGGCCCAAGACCGTGAGGATACGACACTGACACTGCTGGCCTGGCTGACAGAGTGGTTGCTGTTAAAGAAGGTCCAGGGTTGATATCGCCCTGCATTCAGATGTTGGTCAGGCTAGTAATGGGCGTCAGGGAGTGTAGAATTTGATGGTGTAAGTTGATTCTTTTGGGCCGTGTTGTGTCGCAGCTTTCGTTTCTCGCTGAGCTTTCGTTGCCCAACGCGGTGAGTTGGTTCTACTTTTCGTTTGTCCTCGCCATCTCCTTCTTCTTCCAGTTCTCCCGTTGGCTCGCTCAACGAAATTTTGACCTCATGATGCTCTTCGTATTCGTGCCGGGATACTTGCTTTTGCAAGAATCTTACCGGCAATCGGGGTTGCCGGGCAGCACGCGGACGTTGCATTACGTCGGCTATGGCTGGCTGTTACTCACCACACTGCTGTGGGCGATTCGTTGTTTCCTCGATTACCTGCCACTCCGTCGGCCGCTAGTCTCGCCGAATTTGTCGGTGCCGGGGTTGATACTTTTGAGTTCTGGGTTGTTGGTTTGCATCGTCGGTGTGGCTTACAGCCGCTCGGTGGGGCCGTGGGGGAGTGAGGATGTTGGCAAGACTCCGATCGCGCTGACGAGTGTCAAAGCCGAAGCGACGAGTATTGTCAGCCAGTCCCCGGTGGCATCTGGCTCGGCCCATGCGGAAGTGCAGTTCTGGGTCGAGCGAAGCCTATCCGCGGTGTGTCATGGTTTGGTGCTCGTCGGATTGTTCATGATTGGTTGGAAGGTCTTTGGCGATGTCCACACTGGGGTCGCGGCGGGGATGCTCTACTTGCTCTTCCCCGGCACGGCATACTTCGTTTCTCAGCTTCACCACGTCTGGCCGGCGATGCTCCTGACCTGGGCCATCTTCTGGTATCGCAGGCCCAGTGTTGCAGGGTTGCTTCTGGGCATCGCCACTGGGACGACCTTTTTCCCACTGCTCCTCGTGCCGGTCTGGATGCACTTCTACCGCCCCAAGGGAACAAGCCGATTCTTGATGGGCTTCAGCATCGCGGCGGCACTGAGCCTAGGCACGACGCTGGCTCTACTCTCCGCGGCAGATCGGCTCGAAGGCATCTGGCAGACGCTGCACCTCACCGACTGGCAGCCTTGGAAATCCCCCCGTGCGGAGAGCATCTGGGTGGGTGCCCACTGGGCTTATCGCGTGCCACTGTTCGTGGTCTCGTTTGGCTTCGTCATCACGTCGTTTGTCTGGCCACCGGTGCGGAACCTGGGCCACCTGATCGCCATTTCCGCAGCGGTGCTGATGAGCATTCAGTTCTGGTTCGCCGATCGCGGTGGTGTCTACGTGATCTGGTATTTGCCGTACTTATTGCTGATGGTCTTGCGGCCCAGCCTTGTCGAGCATGGGCCAGTCGATCCTGGCCCTTGGCCGACATTTGTTCGTCGCTTGTTGCCGTGGGATGCGTCTCACCCGGAACCGAAATCCCCAGTTGCCTAGCGGAGTGCTGCTCTTGAATCGCTGGCTGACGTTATCCCTGGCTCTTTTCGTCGCGGCAATCGTCTTGGGAGCCCCTTGGCTTTACCGCTCCTACACCTCGACGACGTTCCGGAACTTCCGCGTCGTCGAATCGGGCAAGCTCTACCGCAGCGGGCAGATGACGACTGGCGGCCTCGCACACACGACCAAAGAATACGGCATCAAAACCGTCATCTGCCTGCGAGATGCCCGCGACGACGGCAAGCCTGCCCCCGACGCCGACGAGGCCTCCTACTGCGAAGCCAACGGCATCCGTCATGTGATCCTCACCCCGGCGAAGTGGTTCGATGCCCCTGGAAAACCAGCTCCTGTGGAGGGGAATCTCCGCGAGTTCCTGAAGATCATGGACGACCCCAACGCTCACCCGGTCTTGATCCATTGCTTCGCGGGCATTCACCGCACGGGGGGTTATGTCTCGCTGTTCCGTATGCACTATCACAACTGGACGGCCACGGAGGCCATCGAAGAAATGAAGTCGATGGGCAGTGTGCGGACCAAGTTCGACGACGAAATACCGACCTTTCTGCAAGGCTACACCAAAGGCAAACTGGCGAAGTAAAACCGGCATCCATTTTCTTGGCCGGAATCGGGTCACTCTTCGCACGTACATGGTGAAGGAGGTGGCGAATGGTTCGCCCGATGTTGTGTTCGCCGGATGATGACGGCATCTTGGTCGAGCGGTTCTTGAAAGAAAGTAGCCGTGAAGCCTTTGCCAGCTTGATTGATCGCCACGGCCCGATTGTGCGACGGTATTGTCTTGGGCAACTTCCCAGCCACGATGCGGACGATGCGTTTCAAGCGGTTTTCATCGTCTTCGCCACCAAGGCGGAGTCGATCCGTCGGCCATCATCGTTGCGGAGTTGGCTGCTCGGCACCGCTCGGCGCGTCATCAGGCATACTCGGCGTCAACGCCGACCGATGACGTTGACGCAGGATGTTCCGGGGCGAGACCAGGCCGAAGCCTGGCTCGATGAGGAACTGAGCCGGTTGCCAAGTTCCATCAGGGATGTCGTGGTGTTGTGCCTCGTGGAGCGGTATCCGCAAGCCGAGGCTGCGACCCGATTGGGCATCAGCGAACGGACTTTGCGTCGACGCCTTGAAACTGGCCGAGAACAACTGCGGGAACAACTCACGCGCCGTGGGCTGGCTCCGGCAGTGATCTTGGCCCTCTTCACTGGGTTGGCTCAGCCGTCGCAGGCCGTTCCAGCCACGCTGCTCGAAGCGACCATCGCCACCACCTTCCGTTACCTTCTCGGCGAGACCACCTCGGCCGCCGGACCCATTCTTCTTGCGAGCGGAGTGCTCACGACTATGTCCCAGAAACTCACCGTCGCCGTGCTGCTGACCTTGGCCTCCGTGGCCCTCGTCGTGGGAATCGGTTTCTCCGACGACCCCAAGCCCGTCGCCAAAAGCGAACCGCCCGCCACCACGAAACCCGCCGAGCCTGCGAAGCCCACCGAAACTGCCAAGACCAAAGGCCCTTGGCGAGCACCTTTCCGAGTCCAGTGCGACATCCCCGCTTTCGAACGCGCCATCACAAACGAGCTTCAATTCCAATACCGACTGCAAAGCGAAATCTGGACCGGCGGCACCATCCTCGAAGGCGAAGAAGCCGAATGCAACGTGGTGTGGGACCCGCATATGATGCGTACAAATCCCAATAAAAATCTCGCGGACTCACTTGCTTATCATGGGATTGTGTTCGAGTGGAAAGTGGAAGGTAAGCCCGATTGGGGGAATCGAAAGCTGGATCACCTGCTGATAGGCCCTGGAGTAGCAGGCATTCTTACTTCCCAATCTGAAATCATTGCAACTCGTCATCTTTTGGCGGCTTACTGTAACCAAGAACGGAGGCTACCCGAGTGGCTCGAGTTTGCAATTTCTTGGTATCGCGGCTTGGATGCGAATAGCTCCGTAGCAAATCGATTGAAAGAAGGCAACGCAATACGACTGAGGAAGTACCTATGCCCACAAGACTTCAATAAACCCGCAAGCGAAGTGTGCAGAGAACAAGGATTGAGTGTCATGCATTTCCTTCTCTCCGTCAAAGAGCTTGGGCCGAACTTGCCAGAGTTTCGTTACAAGCATGAAGGCAAAATTCTGACGAAGCCGTTGAATGATATCCCTGCCGTCACACCGTTAACACAGGATTACAACACGGATCGCCGGCGGAATATGGCCTTTGCGGAGTTCGTGAAAATTGGCATGGATAAAGGCTGGGATGCGGCAAGCAAGGCGATCTATGGCTTCGAGAATGTCGATAAACTCGAAGCCGCCTGGATCGAATGGGTCTTGAAACAGGCCGATCCCAAGAAAGAAGTCAAAAACCCCAATCCCGACCTGATCCCGCCAGTGAAGCCGTAGGTCGTAGTCGAGGAGGCTTTGGCGACGAGGCCCGAAACAAACGGCAACCGTTTGTCCAAGGCCGTTGGCCTGGGCTGACAAAACGTGCCTTTCAGGCCCGAAGAAGTAGACTTTTCACTTCATCGGGCTAATAGCCACAACCTTGGGTTCGGAGCCGAGGAAGCCCATGACGGGCAGGAGTGGCGCGAGGGACTTTTCCTCGTGCCAGCTATGGTCGGTGATTTTGATGTGGCCGGGGCCGATGCTGCCTTGGCCTAGGGTCGCGTCGAGGGCGAGCCAGCGATTGTCGATGTTCACTTCAAACCACATGTGGTAAGCCAGCGTCGGTTGGCCTTTTGCGTCTGGGGCGTAGATGACTCCCATGGCTGTGCGAGATGGCACCCCGAGCGCCCGGCACATGCCTGCAGCGAGCATCGCGTACTCGGTGCAATCGCCGGTCAGGGATTTCGCGGTCGCGGTGCAAGGGGCCATCGCCTGCGAATACTCGGCCGCCTTCATGTTCTTGTGAACCCACGCCTCCACCGCTTGAGCTTTTTGCCAAGAGCTAGCAGTCGTGGGGAGGTTGGCACTGGCTCGCTGGGCTAGGTTGCGGGTCTCGTCCGTTTTCCAGTCGATGAAGAAGCTCGCATCGAGGTGTTCCGCAGTCGCTGGCTCTTCTTTGCCAATCCCCGGAGTACGCACGGCTTGCACTCGCAAAGTGTACTGTGGCGGGGTTTTCAGCGGAGTCTCTTCGAGTGTTTGGCGAGCATCTTGCGGCATGGTCTTCATGGGGTCGTAACCCGCCTTGAAGGCAAAGTTGTACGTCACGGCTTTCTGGCTATGGATGTTCGGGATGCTTTGTGGCAACACGATCGACTGCACTTCATTCAGCTCGGGCAGCTTACCCGGTTGGCGTTGAGCGAATTCTTTCGTCGTGCGAAGCATCGTGACTTTGCCACCGAGGACAGGGTCGTCGGAATCAAGGCGAAGCGTTTCGAATGTCGTTGCATCCAAGTACATCGTGCCAGCAGGAAGCGAGTAGCCTTTGATGGGGTCCATTTTCACTTCGGTCTTGAGCACTTTGCGAGCCGGTTGCGAGGAGTAAATCACGAGGTCTTCAAGGTTTTGTACTGTCGCTTGGAACTTGACGACGCTATTCACCCGGCCCTCCCAGGTGCTGTACTCGATCTTGTCGCCGACCTTCGGCTTCTTATCGAGGAAGAGCATCGCCTCCCGGCTGATGCCGAGGACGGTTTCGGGGTAGGGGATCGTCTCTTCGCCTTGGGACAGGCCTTCGATTTTCACCTGCATCTTGTTGCCTTCGATGACCTTGCCTTCAAGGGAGAGCATCTGGTTCTTGCCCAGCCCTTGACGCATGCGTGCTGTGAGCACTTGGCCCCCACCAGTCTCCAGGCTGGTATCTTCGCCCCAGATTTCGGTGGGTTGGCCAAAGCGAGCGACGTTCAGCTTCTGAGATTTGACGGCATACCGAAACGTCTTGCCATCACGTACGTATTCCCGAACCACGACGTGGGAATAGCCAGCCTTCATGTTCCGCAGGAAGATGGCATACCACACCTCGTGAACGATCTTGCCTTCCATTGGGTCGGTCGGTTCTTCCGGTTTCGCTGCCTGGATCGGCATGGCGGCGAGAGGGCCGGTTGTTGGGGATACAGCGGTAACGCCGGGTGTTACGGTAGGCTTCGGGCTAGAGCCAATCAGTGTCGAGCCGACCGAGCCACTTGGGCGGATGACGATGAAACCGGGCTTATCGGGGTAGACGGCCACTTTGCCGGGTTCAAGTGTTGTGGTCGTCCGCGGTCGGATGACGATGGTGCCTTTTGGCTCGCCAGGCAGAGGAGCGGTGGGCGTTTGAGCCATCAGTGGAAGAGTCAACGAGGTGAAGAGAAGTACGGCTCGGAGCATAGTCACCTCGATCAAGGGGTCACGTTCGGCTATCGGTTCAACGCGGCTCGCCAGTTGATGTGAGTCTGTGAACAATCACAATTCTACGCCACCATCACTCGGATGACCGGAGTTGTTCGGTCGGTGGAGCGGGGTCGGATTTTTGGTTCAATCGAAACGTGTGCTAGAATCGTCAAATCCGTGCCGTATTCGTGCTCGGCCTGCGTAGAATGTCGAGCCGCTTGGGGCACGGAACCCAATGGGCGGGTAAGCTAACCACGTTCTGGGTGTTCATGATTTTGCAACCTGATTTGACTTCTTCACCCGGCGAACACGCGTACTCCACCGGACGACAACGTCCCATCGTGCGAGGGAAATCGGTGAACGTCGATCTCATGACGAAACATCTGAATGTCAACCAGTACGGGGATTTCACCCTGACTGACGCCATTCGCCCCTCGCTCGACATTCCCGTGCGACCGCGATCCGGTTACCGCATCGACGAGTACCGCGATCAATACGCTGGCTTACATCTCCAGATGATTCACGCTTCGGTTTCTGCGGAACTGTTATTTGATGTCTTCTTGGATCTGCTCACCCCACTCGGCGAAGAAGTCCACGTCGTTTTGGAGTCGAGCCACGGTCAACCGACGGACCGCCATGCTGACTATCGCCGCAATCACATTGATGCCCCCGTGCTGACCAGCACCCTCTGCGACTTTGTAGAGTTGCTTTTGCATGACGGTTGCACCGGAGTCTCGGTGCTGAGTTCCCGTCGGCCGCTTGAAGTGCAATTCGATGAACACAAGCAGTTCACGATCTACGGCACGAACATCATGCCGTTCCGTCGCATCTTGAAAGCGAATGGGATTCCTCAAAAGAGCAAGATGCGATTCATCAGCGAAGCCCCCCATCTTCATCACAGCTCCACCGACTTCGAAGACCAGTTCCATCAACTCGCCTTGCGCATCGGCGTCACCGATAGTGACCCCGTTCTGCGTGGATAAGATTCATTCGACCGAAGAAATCACCCCACACCGAGTGGGTGGCGGCAAACCTGTGAAATCGGTTTCCGCTTCCTATGTTGCATGGAAGTAGATCTCTCCCGTCGATTGGAGTCTGTATGTCCGAGAAGAAGGTTCGCGTCGCAATTGTGGGGCTGGGTTTTGGCTCTGAGTTTATCCCGATTTACCAACTCCACCCCAACGCCGAGATGGCAGCGATTTGCCGACGAAACAAGGCGGAACTCGATCGTTGCGGCGACCAGTTCGGGATCAAAAAACGCTACACCAAATACGAGGATCTGCTTGCTGACCCGGACATTGACGCCGTTCACATCAACTCCCCCATCCCCGACCACGGCCCACAGACGATCGCGGCTCTGAAGGCTGGCAAGCATGTTGCTTGCACGGTGCCGATGGCCACGAAGAAAGAAGAAATCGCGGAGATCATCCAGCTTCAACGGCAGACTGGCAAAGTCTACATGATGATGGAGACCGTTGTTTACGCTCGCGAATACCTCTTTGCCAAGGAGCTCTACGATCGAGGCGTCTTGGGCCGGATTCAATTCTTGCGTGGCAGCCATCAGCAAGACATGGAGGGCTGGCCTGATTACTGGCCCGGCTTACCCCCGATGTGGTACGCGACCCACTGTGTCAGCCCGTGTCTCGCGATTCTCTCTGAGCCTGGTAAACCGGCTCTCGCTGAGAGTGTCGTGTGTCATGGGTCGGGGCGGATTCGAGAAAGCCTCATCCCAAAGTACGGTTCGCCATTTGCGGTGCAGTCCGCGACCTTCAAGATCAGCGGCTCTGATGTCGTTGCCGAGGTCACCCGATCGCTCTTTGACACCGCTCGCCAATACCGCGAAAGCTTCGATGTCACGGCATCCAATGTCAGCTTTGAATGGCAACAGGTCGAAGGAGAAGAGCCAGTCTTGCATAGCCGGGGTTTGCCCGAAGCGCAGATTCCACGACGCATCAAGGTGCCAGACTATGCAGGCCGTTTGCCAGAAACGATCCGCAAGTTCACCGGCGCGATCCACGATGCGACGCACCTGAGCTTCGTTCAAGGCGGCGGCCACGGCGGTTCGCATCCCCACTTGGCCCACAACTTCCTGATGGCGGTCCTTGGTCAACAACCGGCTTTCCCAGATGCTCCGACAAGTGCCAACTACACCTTGGTAGGGATTTGCGCTCACGAGTCGGCAATGGCAGGCGGAACGCGCGTGGAAATCCCACGGTATTAACCCCTGTTCCGGTTTCTTTTTGCAGGAAGGGCGAGAATCTCGCTCTTTCTGAGCAATTTGTCCTTTCCGACGCCGTGGGCCAACATTTAAGATGGTTCACTGTTAGAGAGTTACAGTGCATTATTCTTTGACCCCACAGATCCTTGGGGATTGCCATGGCGAACGTGAAATATAACGTCGATTGTCCAAGCTGCGAAGCGAGTGTGCCGATTCGCAGCAGTGCCGACATCGGTCGCAAGATTGAGTGCCCCAAGTGCAAGTACAAGTTCAAAGCTCCACCGCCACCGGATGGAGACGGTGACGCGGACGAGGCTCCTGCGAAGGGTAAAAGCTCTAAGAAAGCGGCCAAGAAAAAGGGCGGTAACTCCATGCTGCTCGTCGGGGCAGGCGTCGGGGTGCTCGCCATCGGCTTGCTTGTGGTGGTGGCGATCTTCCTCTTCGGGGATGATACCCCGGCTCCGAACAACACCGCGAGCAATAACAGCGCGACGCAGAAAGCGACCTCTACTCCTAAAGTTGATGGTGGACCAGCCACGATCAAGGGTGACGGTGGCGAGGGTGACACGAATCCAATGCCAATGGGCAACGGGGATACTTCACCGATGCCGATGGGCAGCGGGGACATGCCACCGATGACGACCCCAGACCCCATGGGAACGAAACCACCCGCGAACGTGCCTGCTGGGAAGATGAAAGACGTCACGAACCTTTTGCCAGGCGAAACGACAGCCGTTTATCGCGTGAACTTCGATCGACTAAACTCCGAAGCTACACCACTAGCCAACGCTTTCTTCGATACGAAGATCAAAGACCTTTTCCGCAACTCCATGACTTTCAGCTACGACAATCTGCAAACCTACATCCACTGTGTTGTCGGACCTGACCGAGATACCTTCGGAGTTATCCGCACCAAGTCCCTGATTGATGAGCGGTTGATCAACTCTGAGTTGAAGATTGAAAAACTGCCGAACGGCATTAAACGCGGCAGAGTGATGTTCGGTTTGACCTCGAACGCCTTCATCGATTCCGTTTCGAATGCTTTCACAACACGCACACTGACGAAACTGGTCGGCATCACGTTGCCTCCACAAACCCAAGCTGAAAAGGACGCAGCGGCCAAGAAGAAGTACGCGATTTGCCAACTCGATGCCTACACACTCATCATCGGCGAAATGCTCATTATGGAGCGTTACCTCGAAGACCTCAGCGACGCGGGTTATCCTCCTTTCAAAACTGAACTGACGACCGAAACTGCTCCTCCCGTAGCGGCTCCAGCCGCCCCTGGCGGCGAAGGCGCGCCACAAGGACCTGGTGGCCCCGGCGAAGGCGGCAAGGGTGGTCCTGGTGGTCGTATTTCTCCCGGTGGGGTCTCGGCACCGATGTCCAACACGCAACGACTTCAAGCTCCAGGTCGCGGCGGCCCTCCTGGTCCGGGTGGTCCTCCTGGAATGCCGGCTGGTCCGGGCGGTCCTCCTGGAATGCCGGCTGGCCCAGGCGCCCCTGGCGGCGCAGCCGCACCTGTGCAACGGAAGCTCTTCACAAGTGTTCCGACTTATCGAACCATCGACCCGCCTCTGAAGCGGATGTTGAACCAACTCGAAGAAGACCAGCAAAATGTCCCAGCGATCGTGTACGCAGAAAAGCTCGATCAGCGGATGTTTAGCAACCGGGCATTCCTGCAAGAATACATGGAAACTGGCAATCCGATTTACGGCTTATTCGCCCGACTGCAAATGGTCGGGATGCGGGTGAATCACTTCACGCAAGAGCAGGGCATGATGCAGATTGCCCTTGACTTCGTCAGCGACGACGATGCCCGCAAGACGGTCAAAGAAATCTTGCCAGTGATCACCCCTCTGACTCCGCTTGTTGACCTTTTCCTAGGTACGAAGACTGTCGTTAAGGACAACACGGGTGGCAACTCCGGTGGCGGAACAGGTGGCGGCGAAGGCGGGTTCCCTGGTGGTCCTCCCGGTATTGCTGGTCCCGGTGCTCCTCCTGGTATTGGCGGACCCCCAGGACGCGGTGGCCCCCCTGGACCTGGCGGCCCTCCTGGACGCGGAGGCCCCCCAGGACGTGAAGGCGAAGAAGAGGCTGGCGGCGGATTCCCAGGCGGTAACACGGGACAACCTTCCCTAGGTGCCCAGACCAACCAAGGGACGATCGAGTTCAACCTCGCGGATCGTATCCTCACCATTGACATCACCATGAAGTGGACCGAGGACAAATACCGTAGCTTCCTCGCCCCTCAGATCACCCGCATCGCGAGCATGTTGAAAGGTCGCATGAGTGTCCTCACAGGGGACATTGAATGGCACCGTTTGGCGGTCGTTTCGAATAAACTTCAAGACGCCAAAAAGCTCTTCCCCAAGGGTACGCTTGACCGCGACGCTAGCGACACTCGCTTCCGTTTGCCTTACCCTCCCGAACAGCGTTGCAGCTTGTTCGTGGACTTGTTGCCGTACATTGGTAAAGGCCCTCTTCGCAACCAAATCCAAGACAAGAAGTTCCCCTGGTACGCCAAGGAGAACGTGGGTGCTGCGGAAGAATGGATCCCAGAACTACTCGTGCCTTACTACCCACAAGACACCTGGCGCGCGTCTCACCCACTCGCTCCTGACAAAGCCCTCGGTGCTACAAACTACGTTGCACCAGCGGGTATCGGCTTGGATGCTGGTCGTTACGATCCGAATGACCCGATGATGGCCAAGAAGGTTGGCATCACCGGCTACGGTTGGGGTTCGAAGTTTGAGGACATCAAAGACGGTACCTCGAACACGATTTACCTCCTCCAAGCGGCTCCTGGCACCGCTCGCCCATGGATTGTCGGTGGTGGCACCACGAACGTGGGCATCGACGAAAACGACCCCATGAAGCCTTTCGTTCACCGTCTTCCGGACGGCAAACGTGGCACCTATGCTCTGATGGCTGATGGCTCCGTGCGATTCCTGAAAGAAGGCACCGATCCAAAACTGTTCATGGGCATGGTGACCCGCGCTGGTGGCGAGAACCTTGCGGAACTCGAAAAGACCGCTCCGAAGATCGCGCCGACGAAACCACTCGACTCTGAACTCCGTGGCAGTGGCAACGTCGCTGGCAAACCCAAGGAGCCAGCCGAGAAGGAAGTCAGCCTGGACGAGTTGAAGCCCTTCCAAGGGACTTGGAAGATGACTTACTTCAAGTCCAAGGAGGTTGCCAAGATGGCGACTCCAGACGCGCTTGAGAAGCTCAAGATGGAACTGACCTTCGATGGCAAAGTGCTCCGCACTAAGATCGGTGGAATCGTCAGCGAGGAATTGAAGCCCATGCCGCCTGATGTCATTTTGAAGCATGACCCCAAGGCTAAACGAATGGAACTCCGTAACGATGCTGCAGGGATTGTAACGTATGATCTCTACGAATTTGTCGGCACGGACCGTCTGAAGATTCGCAGTAGTAAAACGGCTTATCCAGCGAAAGTCGCTATCCCTGACGACAAGTCGGATGATAGCTACATCGAACTCGAACGGGTTCAGCCTTAATTGGATGGACAAGTCACCGCGAAGCCCACACGTCTTGGCGTGTGGGCTTTTTTCTTCTTGGGAGGCTCGTGATGCTGCGTTGGTTCTATCCGCTGATTCTCCTGTCACTACCGATGCTGGCTCAGGCCCAAGACAGTTTGGTGGCGAAGCTTGCGACTGTCACAGAAGCGGATATCTACAAGCAAGGGCGTTGGGGGATGCTGTTCGTCGATGCGAAGAACGGCGAAGTTATCTTCAGCCAGAACCCAGACACGATGTTTGCACCCGCGAGTGTCACCAAGCTCTTCTCGTGCGGCGCGGCACTGGTTGGCCTTGGCGCGGATCATCGCTTCGTCACCCCTGTGCATCAACGTGGCGAAGTCAAGGACGGCAAACTCACGGGGGACTTAATCCTTGTCGCACAAGGCGACCTCACCTTCGGTTCCCGTCGCACCGCCGATGGCAAGACCGCTTTCAAGAACAACGACCACACCTATACGGACGGCCTGACTTCGGACGCCGAAGTGACTGATACCGATCCGCGATACGCCTTCCGCGACTTGGCCAAACAAGTTCGCGCCTCAGGCATCGAACATGTGACGGGGGACATCCTGATCGACGCTCGGCTCTTCGCCCCGGCACGCAGCTCAGGCAGTGGACCTTCGACCGTGACGCCGATGCTTGTCAACGATGGTGTCATTGATCTCATCATCCGGCCCGGCGAGAAAGTCGGTGACCCAGCGAAGATCACCATCCGCCCCGAAACGGCCTACCTGCGAGGGGATATCGACGTCCGCACGGGACCAAAGGATAAGAAAGCCGTGATGAAGGAACCCAGCGAAGACCCGGCGAGTTACTGTCTCCGTGGCACGATTCCCCTCGCAAGTGGACCTGTGGTCTCGATCATCCCCGTCACTCGGCACAACGAGTTTGCCCGTGTCCTCATGATCGAGGCCTTGAGGAAAGAAGGCATCCGCGTCGATGCGAACCTGTTCGAAGCCAGCTCGGCGACACTGCCTGACGCGAAAGGCGGTTACGAGAAACTGCCCATCGTGGCGAAGTATACCTCCGAACCACTCATCGATGTGCTGAAAGTGACGTTGAAAGTCAGCCACAATTTGTACGCCAGCACATTGCCCTGTTTGCTCGCGGCCAAGGCCGGGAAAACGACCCAGCGTGACGGCATGGCCGAGGAAGGGAAGATCTTTTCTTCGCTCAAACTCGATCGCCAGGCGCTGAGCTTTGCGGGCGGAGCTGGGGGCGGCAACGCCGACCATGTCACTCCACGTGTCACGGTCGAGTTGTTGAAGGCTTTGAAGCAACGGGACGATTGGGCCAAGTTCCAGGATTGCTTGCCAGTGATCGGTGTTGATGGGACTCTCGCATCGATCCTTCCGAAGTCTAGCCCCGCTCACGGCAAAGTCTTTGCGAAGACCGGCACACTCTACTGGGACGACAACGTCAACGATCGCACTTACCTGACCAGCAAAGCCCTCGCTGGGGTCATGACCACCAAGACCGGGCGCGAGTTGGTCTTTGCGGCCTTCGTGAATGATGTGCCACTCGCCAAAGGCGTCAAGACGCGACGAGAGGGCCTGGCTCTCGGTAAGATTTGCGAGATCATCCACAACGAGCGATAACCATGATTGACCTCCGTAGTGATACCGTCACTCAACCGACCCCTGGCATGAAAGCGGCCATGTTTGCCGCCCGCCTGGGGGATGATGTCTATTCCGAAGACCCCACGGTCAACGAACTCGAAGAGCGCGTGGCTGGGTTGCTCGGCAAAGAAGCAGCGATTTACGTTCCTTCGGGTTGTATGGCGAACCAGATTGCCGTGCGGTTGCATTGCAAGCCAGGTCAGGAGATTCTTGCCGAGCGCACGAGCCACGTTCTCCTGTGGGAAGGCGGTGCCCCGGCCGCTCTCAGTGGAGTCACGGTACGGCCCATCGACGGGGACTTCGGCATCTTGAGCCGTGAGCACCTTCAGGATCAGTTTTCGCCCAACGACATTCACTGCC
This sequence comes from Fimbriiglobus sp., assembly GCA_051659845.1. Lineage (GTDB taxonomy): Bacteria > Planctomycetota > Planctomycetia > Gemmatales > Gemmataceae > Fimbriiglobus. The sequence goes on from JBOFPH010000033.1 coordinate 22,672, forward strand.
CACAAACGAGACTCGTCTGGCTCGAAAATACCCACAACCGTGGCGGCGGTCGGATTCAATCTTTGAAATCCGTTCAGGCCGTCGGCGCCTGGGCCAAATCTCATGGTGTGCCGATGCACCTGGATGGTGCTCGCCTTTGGAACGCGATCGTGGCCACGGGAGTTCCTGGCAAGATTTGGGCCGAGAACTTCCTGACCGTCTCCGTATGCTTCAGCAAAGGCTTGGGAGCACCTGTCGGCTCGGCACTCGTGGGCGACCGGGAGATGCTCCGCGAAGCCCGCCGCTATCGCAAGCTCTTCGGTGGGGCGATGAGGCAAGTCGGCTTTCTCGCGGCAGCGTGCTTGTATGCTCTCGACCACCACATCGAAAGGCTCGCTCAGGATCACGCCAACGCCCAACTTTTGGCTGAAGCCGTGAAAACAATTCCTGGCCTGACGCTGCACCCGGCGGAAGTGCACACCAATGTCGTTTGGTTCCGGGTCGATCCGAAACTCGGTCCGCCCCAACAACTCACGGCGAAGCTGAAAGACGCAGGAATCTTGGCGTCAGCTTTGGGGCATGACTTGGTTCGCTTAGTGACCCACTACGATGTCAGCCGCCAGGATTGCGAACACGCCGCAGCGGTGTTACAGAAACTCGTGAAGGCGTAGATGATGGATTCAGGAACATGGGCGGGACTCGCCGGTGCCGCCTTCGGGGCCGGGGTCATGAACGCCGTCGCCGGGGGTGGGACACTGCTCACTTTCCCAGCCCTGGATGCCGTGCTCACAGCATCCGCAGCCAATGCCACGAGCACGATCGCTCTCTTGCCTGGCTCCATCGCTGGCATGTGGGGCTACCGCTCGGAGTTGCGTGAATCTTGGCCCACGGCCCGAAAACTGATGCTCCCCAGCATCCTGGGTGGCTTACTTGGTGCTGGGCTGATGGTGGCCTACCCCGAGGGCTTCCGAACACTCGTGCCCTGGTTGATCCTCACGGCTGCTGTGCTCTTTCTTATCCAGCAGCCACTCTCGAAGTACCTCAAAAAGACCTCAACTGAGACCATGCCAGCCAGCCGTGGTCATTGGCTGAGTCTCGCTCTGTTTCAATTCGGTGTCGCCACTTACGGAGGCTACTTCGGCGCGGGTATTGGGATTCTCATGCTTGCCGCGCTGGGTTTCATGAACATTGGCAATATCCACCGGATGAATGCGGTGAAAACCATGTTGGCATCGACGATCAACCTCGTCACGGTCTTCGTCTTTTTGGGTGCCGATGTCTTTCAGAACCAGTCGCTGATCGATTGGCCTTATGCCGCGGTCATGGCGACAGCCGCGATTGTGGGTGGTTACACGGGCGCACGGGTGGCTCGCCGGTTACCGGTGAAGTTGGTCCGTGGCATGGTCATCCTGATCGCTTTCAGCTTGGCTGGATACTATTTCGCCAAACAAGCTGGTTGGCTTTGATACTCAGATTTCTCAAGACTTGAATGCCGTTCGCACGGTACAATAACCCTAGTCCGCTAGGGTGAAATCATGGCTTTTGTGCTGCGTCCACAAGGACAGATGAAGAAGATTCAGATCGTGGACCGGCTCACGGAGTTGGGGCGTGTGCGGCGCCGGGCTTCGGTCTTTGCAGAATTCTTCTTCTTGATCACAGTCTCATTGGTCGTTTTGACAGGTTTCATTGCTCTGGATTCTTGGTTGCGGGTTGCAGGGAGTTTCCGTGCCGTAATGCTGTTGAGTTGGTTGGGCTTAGTGGCCTGGCTGTTCGGCACCCGGCTCCGCAAAGCCTGGACCATGTCCGCGAAACCGATCTCCGTGGCGATGCTTTTGGAGCAGCGCTACCCCAAGTTGAACGATGCTCTTGCGACCGCGGTTGATCTTGCCGAACGCCCCGATCAGGGGTCGAAGAAGTTTCACAACGTCACGATGCTCCGCGCTCAGAATCTCTCCAAGCGAATCCCAATGCAGTCGGTCGTCCCGATGGGTTGGATGTGGAAGACCTTGGGGTTATTGTTGTTTTCGATGATGGCCATTCTGCCAGTTGCGGCGATGTCTTCGAAGTACACCAGCCGTGGGATTCTGCGGTTCTTCGATCCTCTTGGTAACCACGAATACCCAACGAAAACCCAGCTCACCTTAGCAGAGAACCTCCCCACGCTCCTGGCCACTGGCTCACCGTACCCTCTTGCGTTCCGCGTCACTGGTCTCTTGCCCGAGACGGCTGTGTTGCAAATCCGGTTGGCGGGCGCCTCGGTCAGCGAGGAAGTCATTCCACTCGTCAACACCGACAACCTTCCGATGATCGCGGTCGAGCATCGTATCGACGGCGGGCGAGTGCCAAGAAGTTTCACTTATCGTGTCTTGGCGGGAGACGCCATGTCCAGTTGGCAAGCCGTGGAGGTGGCCCCACCGCCGACGTTGGTGCCGATCGGGGACCGACCCTCGCCACAAATCGATTTGACCTTCCCTCGCTACACCGACCTCGCTCCGACGATGCTGCCCGATGGCTCCGCAGTCGTGGAGGCCGTGAATGGGACTCGCTTTCATTTCCTCGCTGCGACGGATCGGCGTGTGGTCAAAGCAGAACTCGTCCCGCAGGGGGATTTGAAGAGTGTCCAGACGGCCGCGACCCTCGCTATGCTGGGTGATCGAAATCCCCTCATGGCACTTTCCGCTCAAATCACTGCGGATGTTCTTCCCGCCCCAATTTCACTGACCATTTCCGGTGGCGATGGCACACGCATCGAAGGGTTTTTCGCACCTGCGATCGCCGGGTTGTACTCACTTCAATTCACTGATGAACGCGGATTGATGGGCACTCGGCTCTTGGATTTCCGGTTGTTCGCAGACCCCGCACCAGCCGTGGTGCTCGAACGCCCCGTCGGCGGCAAAGACAGTTTCCGATTGTTGCCCACCGCGAAAGTCACGATACAGGCCCTCACTGAAGATCGACCCTATGCCGTGCGTGATTTGCGAATCGAGTATCGCACCAACAGCGAGACCGTTTGTCGAGAAATCCCCCTCGTCAACATGGTCGAGTACCACAGCGCACTGCCAGGATTAATCGGTGCGGCTCATGGTTACCCCACGCCGAAGCTCTTCACGCTGGATGCTCAACGCATCTTGCCTGTCGCAGAGTTCTTGAAACCCAACGGCCAGGCTCCTGGCGATGGCGACACGATCACCTTGCGTGTCATCGCCTCGGACTGGGACGATATCACTCCCGCGAAAGCCCCAGGGCGTAGTCGTGAAGTGGAGTTGAAAGTCTTCTCCCGCTCGTCGCTCGAAGCCGCGCTGCTCTCCGATTTGGCGAACCTTCGGCCAGACTTTTTGCGACTCGAAGAACAACTCCGCGATGCCACAGCCCGGACCACGGAACTGCAAAAGAAAGCGACCGAAGGGAAACTCACCCCCGACGATGCGGCTAAACTCGCCGCGGCAGAGGACGCCCAGCGGAGCCTGAATGCCAAGCTCACCGACACCACCGAAGGCTTGCGGGCCAAAGTCGATGGACTTCAACAAACGACCCAAGAGAACCAACTGAAGCGCAGCCCAACTGCGGACAAAATTGATGTGATCTCTGCCGAACTCAGTCGGGCCGTCGATCAACATCTGGACTCCGCCGCGAACTCCCTCGCCACCGCCAAGGCAGAAGCAGAAAAGCCGACGAACCCCAAGACATTGCCAAGCGAACTCAAGAAAGCCAACCAAGCCCAGACGAATGCCCAGAAAAGCCTCGACACCATTTTGAAGAAACTCGAAGAATGGGGCGGGGCTGGCGAGATTCGCGGCGAAGCTCGGAACCTCAAAGACCAAGTGAACCGAGCCGCGGAGCAGGCCAACAAAGCTGCGAGCAAGATGTCTCCAGAGTCGCCGAACGCCGCCGACAAAGCGGCACTCACCCAGGCGGCGGACAAGATGGATGCTCTTGCGGATCGCAGTGCGGATTTGCTCACGAAGGCCAGCCGCATCGCGGACGAGAAAGCCGCCGCTGCCGAGCGAGCGAATGCCGCCGCGGAGAAAGCGGGTTCCCCCGAAGCCGCCGCGGCGTTGCGTGATCAAGCGAAACAGCTCCAGGCCGAAGCGGATGCCCTGCGGAACTCCGTGCGCGAAGCCGGTGGCGAAGACCTGCCTCGTGATCTCCGCAATGCTGCCGCGGACAGCCGTGAGCAACGAGCCTCGGCTGCAGAAGCCTCACAGAAGTCAGCGTTGGACCGGCTCGATAAAATCGCGGATTCGCTCTCCGAGCAACCGACCGACAAGCCTGACGAACTGACGAAGAAACAGCGAGCCAACGCCGAGCAGATGGATCGCATTGCTTCGGAGCAAGAAGAGCTGCGCAAGAAAACAAAAGCCCTCGAAGCCCAACCCGATTCACCGGAGCGTGACGCCGAGTTGAAAAAGCTCGCGGGGGAACAGGAAAAGCTTCGCAAGAAAACAGAAGAGTTGCTCGAACGACTCACGCGCGAACCGCAGAGCGAAAAGACGACCGAGAACCTCCGCAAAGCCGTCGAGAAGATGGAAGCCTCCCGCGACGAACTGGAACAGGGCCAAGCCTCCACCAAGAAGCAGGAAGAGGCGGTCGATAAGATCGACGAAGCTCTGGAACGTCTCGACCGCAACAAGAAGGACGAGAAAGAATCGCTCGCCCGCGAAGAGCGCGAGAAGATCGCGGACAAACTGAAACTCCTCCGAGATCGCCAGAAAGCCGCAGTCGCGGAGATGAAACGCATCGATCAAGCCGCGGAGAAAGCCAAGAAGTGGGACCGTGGTTTACAGAAGAGCTTGCGTGACCTCGGTGACGTCGAGATGTCACTGGGGGAAGAGGTCAAGAAAATCGCGGACGAACTCGAACCCAAGATGCCCGTCTTTGGCAAGCTCTTGAGCCAGTCCGCGGGCGGGATGTCGAAGGCCGTCAAGGCGATCGAAGAGCGGTCCAACGACATCGCCGATCTCGACCCCGACCAACCTCTCGACAGCGTCGCTGAGGGCAAAGCCAGTGCTCGTGTTCTGAAGCCGATGGAGCTAGGCTTACGCCGACTCGAGCAAATCCTGGCGTCCCTCGCCGACGACCCCAAGAAGCCCGAAGACAACAAGAAGCCGGAAGAAAAACTCGACCGCCCGCCGATGACCAACGATGGCCAAGACCCGAAACCCCAACAGGGCGAACAACTCCCCGCGATGGCCCAACTGAAGGCTCTGCGTGCGATGCAGACCGAGGTCAACGAACTGACAGCCCAGTTTGCGAAGGATCACCCCGATTCGACCAAGCTCGACGACGAAGCCCAAGCCGAGCTACGCGAACTGGCGAAAACCCAACAAGAGATCACAGAACTCTTCGAGAAGATCGCCGAGGCGATGAAGAAGCAAGTGGAAGGGATCGACGAATGAAACGCTGCCTATTGATGCTTCTGTTCCTCACCCCCGCGACGGTGCTCGCAGGAGTCTTCCCACCTCTGCCGATGCCCACCACCGAGGGTTTGCACGAAATTGAGAAGCTCGCCAAGTCTACGGCCAAGAAGAGCGAAGGGGCACCCGAGGACCCCAGCGTCATCGCGGAACGCATCGCCAAGAATGGCAAGCAAGTCACGGATCGCCTCCACGACAAAGACTCGGGAAAGTTCACACAGAAGACCCAGAAAGAAATCCTCGAAGACATCGACAAACTGCTGAAGAACGACAACCCACCGCCACCGATGAGCGAAAATAGCGATCAACAACACCCCGAAAGCCAAGGCGGCCAGGGTGGCAAATCCTCTCCCATGGGCGGCTCACAGAAGCCACTTGGTGGAATGCCCCCGCCGATGGGTGGCTCCACACCCAAGCCAATGGGTGGACAATCCCGATCGGAACAACGCAAGCAGCAACGTGCCCAAGAGCAGGGGATGAACCCGATGCCAATGGCCCCGATGCCTAGCGGGATGGGGAAAGATGGCATGAAGCCGATGGGTGCTGAAGCCGGGATGAAACCCATAGGGGGCGAGAAAGGCGGCGATAAGCCAATGGGCGGCATGAACCCTGGCGACCCAAGTCAGCGGCCACCGCAGAAGCCAGGCGTGCCATTTGACGACACCCTGACCAAAGAAATCTGGGGCCACCTCCCGGACCGTTTGCGTCAGGAGATGAGCCAGTATTACAAAGAACAATTCATGCCACGTTACAACGACATGCTACGCCAATATTACAATCGCCTCGCCGACCGCGAGAAGCCCAAGAAGTAGCAGCAGAAGCCGTTGGCTTTCACAGAAGACAAGCTCTTAAAGAGCCGCGACCGCGAGGGAGCGTCTGGACCTTCACAGTCGCAGACACTCCCTTGCGGTCGTGGCTCTTGGAAGATCAAACAATCACTCCCTTGCGGTCGCAGCTCTTCGGATCATTTCAATCGTTGACACGCTTGGTGATGTTGCCGTAGAAGTCGATGCGGCGGTCGCGGAAGAACGGCCAGTTTCGGCGGACGTCTTCCATCAGCTTGCGGTCGCATTTGTGGAGGAGGATTTCGTCTTTGTCCGTTGAGCCTTTCTGCATCAGTCGGCCAAATGGGTCGGAGACGAACGATCCGCCCCAGAACTCCAGCCCACCATGTACATCGCCATCCGGCGGCAATTCATGGCCAATCCGGTTCACGCCACCGACGTAAATCCCATTGGCGATCGCGTGGCCACGCATGCTGGTTTCCCAGGCGCTGTGCTGGGCTTCGCCGTACTCCGCTTTCTCCTTGGGGTGCCAGCCGATGGCGGTGGGGTAGAAGAGCACTTCGGCTCCCGCGAGGGCCGTGAGCCGGGCGGCTTCGGGGTACCACTGATCCCAGCAGACGAGTGTCCCGACTTTGGCATACTTGGTGTTGAAGACTTTCCAGCCGAGGTCACCGGGCGTGAAGTAGTATTTTTCGTAATAGAGCGGATCATCTGGGATATGCATCTTGCGGTAGATCCCAAGGAAGCTGCCATCGGCATCATGGACTGTCGCGGTGTTATGGTAGACCCCCGCCATGCGGCGCTCGAAGAGGGAACCGACGACGACGACCCCATTCGTCTTCGCCGCTTGGCTGAGGCGCTCCGAGGATGGACCCGGAATGGGTTCCGCGAGGTCAAAGAGTGCGGCGTCTTCTTTTTGGCAGAAGTATGGCCCCGTAAAGAGTTCTGGTAAGCAGACGATCTGTGCTCCCCGTTTGGCCGCCTCGCGGATGGCGCTCTCGGCCTTGAGTAAATTCGGTTCCGGTTGCGGATCGACTTTCATCTGAACCAGGGCAATCGTGAACGTATCGGCCATTCGCGGGACTCCAGTGTGGCGGTTCGGGCCAGGATAACTACGATTTCCCGAACGGTATTCTTGTTGTATGCCCTCTCTCAGGTGCTTTGTATGTCGACCCCGCAAACTAACATCACGAGTATGCTCAAGGAGACGCGGACGTTTCCCCCCGCCGCTGAATTCTCCGCCAAATCCCACGTCAGAAGCCCCGAAGAAGCGGACCGCCTGCGAGATTGGGCCGCCAAAGACCCTGATGGTTTCTGGAGCCAACAGGCCGAGACTTTGGATTGGTTTCAGAAGTGGCACACAGTCTGCGATTGGTCCGGGGCACCTCATGCGAAGTGGTTCGTGGGTGGCAAGCTCAACGTGAGTTACAACTGCCTGGATCGGCATGTCTTGACGGATCGTAAGAACAAAGCCGCCTTGATCTTCGAAGGCGAACCCGGCGACACCCAGACTTATACCTACCAGCAACTGCACCGTCTGGTGTGTCAGTTTGCCAACGTGCTCACGTCTCAGGGTGTCGTCCCTGGTGATCGTGTCACGATCTACATGCCGATGACGCCCGAAGCGGTGATCGCCATGCTGGCATGTGCACGCATTGGTGCCGTTCACTCGGTGATCTTTGGCGGCTTTAGCGCGGAAGCGGTCGCGGATCGCAACAACGACGCCAAAGCCAAACTCGTCATCACCGCGGACGGTGGCTATCGCCGGGGCAAAGTGGTGCCTTTGAAGGCCAATGTCGATGAGGCGATGCTCAAGTCCCCGACGGTCGAGAAGGTCATCGTGTACAATCGCTGTAATGCCGCCGTGACGATGAAGCCAGGTCGCGATCTGTGGTGGCACGAGTTGATGGCCACGGCCTCCGCGAAGCATGAAGCCCCCGCACTCGATAGCGAACACCCGCTCTTCATCCTCTACACCTCGGGCAGCACGGGCAAACCGAAAGGCGTTCTACACACGTCGGCAGGGTATCTGCTCGGGGCGTCCTACACCCACAAGCACGTCTTCGACTTGCGAGAAGACGACGTTTACTGGTGTACTGCCGATGTCGGGTGGATCACGGGTCACAGCTACATCGTGTACGGTCCACTCGCCAACGGTGCCACGGTCGTGATCTACGAAGGCGCACCGAATCAGCCGAAGGAAGACCGCTTCTGGCAGATCATCGACAAGTATCGCGTCAGCATCTTCTACACCGCCCCGACCGCCATTCGGGCCTTCATGAAGTGGGGCGACCAATGGCCGAAGGGGCATGACCTCTCGTCGCTGCGGCTCTTAGGGAGCGTCGGCGAGCCGATCAACCCCGAAGCGTGGATGTGGTATCACACCGTCATCGGCGGTGAGCGCTGCCCGATCGTCGATACCTGGTGGCAGACCGAAACGGGAGCCATCATGATCGCTCCACTTCCTGGTGCCACGATCACCAAGCCAGGGAGCGCGACGAAGCCCTTACCGGGCGTCATGGCGGAAGTCGTCGATAAACAAGGTCATCCCGTCCCAGCGGGGGAGGGCGGTTTCCTCGTGATCAAACGACCTTGGCCGAGCATGATGCGGACGATCTATGGCGACGACGCTCGCTTCCAGTCGACCTATTGGAGTCAGATTCCTGGCATCTACTTCACTGCCGACGGCTCACGAATGGATGAAGATGGTTACATCTGGGTCATGGGGCGCGTCGATGATGTGCTGAACGTCTCCGGGCACCGCTTGAGTACGATGGAAGTTGAGTCCGCTGTGGTGAATCATCCCTCGGTGGCCGAGGCTGCCGTGGTGGGTCGATCGGACGATATCAAAGGCGAAGCCATCGTCGTCTTCGTGACGTTGAAGCAAGGTCAGACCGCTTCCGACGAACACAAAGCCATGCTGAAAGCTCACGTCGCCAAGGAGATCGGTGCCTTGGCTCGGCCTGATGAGATCAAGTTCACGGATAGCCTGCCGAAGACCCGTAGCGGCAAAATCATGCGTCGGCTGTTACGCGACATCGCTGCTGGGCGGGTGACAACTCAAGACACAACCACGCTGGAGGATTACAGCATCCTCGCCAAACTCCGGGAAGACGACGAGTGACCTGGCAAACGATACTTGGCTGGCTTGCCCCCCAAGTCCGCGGCTCAAACCGCGAACTGGAGGCCGAGTCCGTCGCTATCAAGATCCGTTGGTTCGGCTTGGTCGTCGGGTTCCTGTTGAGCAACTTCGGCGCGACCCCTGCGAACCGTGAGTTGCTCAACATCATTCTCTTCTTGGGGCTGATCTTCACCGCTATTGACCACGCCGCGTATGCGTGTGGCCGACTCTTCCTGCGGGATTTCCCGCTCGGCATCTCCGCGATGGAAGCTCTCTTCATTGGCTTGCTCTGCCAATTCGAAACCGGGGATGCCTCGCCGTTTCGTTTTTACTACTTCCTGTCGCTGATCTGTGCCGCCTTTCGCTACTCGCCTCGGGTCACCTTTGTGACCTGCGGACTCGATGCGATGAGTTACACAATCGTGTATGCTGTGCAGTACCCTTACGAACGAGATGTGAATACATTTCTCCTCACTCAAGTCATGATCATCTGGGTGACCTGGACCGGTGGGGCGATGGCCCGCTGGCTGAAGCAAACCAGCGATGAAGTGCAGCTTCTGAACGCTGCATTGCAGGAGAACCAGACTCAACTCGAGACTCGCATCAGCGAACGCACTCGAGAACTCGAAGAAACACAAGCCCAGCTTCTGCACCAGGAAAAGATGGCCGCGTTCGGTTTGCTCGCAGCGGGGATTGCTCACGAAGTGGGGAATCCCTTAACTTCGATTAGCACCATCGTGCAACTCCTCGAACAGCGGGAATTGGAGCCTTACACCCGACAAAAACTGCAACTGGTGACAACCGAGCTGACACGCATCCAAAACATCCTCCGCGAACTGATCACCTTCAGCCGCCCAGCCAGCGACCAAGTGGGTTTGGTGTCGATGGATGATGTCGTCACGGAATCGCTGAAAATCGCGAAGTTTTACAAAGGCGGTAAGAATCGCAAGATCCTGGCTGAACTCGAACCAGATCTCCCTCGTCTTGTGGGTGTTCGAGGGCAGTTTGTGCAGATTGTGTTTAATCTTGTCGTCAATGCTATTGATGCAACGGATAAAGGAGGCGAGATTCTGATTTCAGGAAAATGCCAAGAAAACAACATTTACCTGAAAGTGAAGGACGACGGCATCGGTATCACCTCGGAGGACCAGTTGAAGCTGTTTCAACCCTATTTCACGACCAAAAAACAAGGAACAGGCTTGGGTTTATTCGTGATCCGCCGAATTGTTGAGGCTCATCATGGCACCGTCCGAGTCGAGTCTGAAGTTGGACGAGGGACGGTTTTTCATGTCTGCTTCCCCATCAACGCGCCCATTTAGTGGTTGTCCCTTGGCTCCACTGTTCGGTTAGTTACGGTATACCTTTCCTCGCTTCGAGTTGTCGAATGAGTTCAACGATATTGGTCGTCGACGATGAAAAAAACATACGTGAAACACTTGCAGAATATCTCTCCGGCCAAGGCTTCCAGGTCACCACAGCCCCAAACGGTGAGCACGCGCTCGAGTTGACACAATCGACCCGATTTGACGTTGTGTTGTGTGATGTCAACATGCCAGGTTTGGATGGCATCCAGGTTCTTGAAAAACTGTCACGCACTTCGCCTGAAACCTATGTCATCCTGATCACCGCCTACGCTACCGTCGAGACCGCCGTCGAAGCCTTTACTAAGGGCGCTCACGACTACCTCATGAAGCCAATCATACTCCACGATGTCTTGTCGAAGATTCGGCGGTTGTTGGAGACGAGACATCTCTTCCAGGAAAATCAATGGCTACGGCGTGAACTCCAACGCAGTTCGGACCCGGAGATTCTGATCGGAAAAGCGCCCGAGATTCGCAAAGCCTATGATCTCGCCCGCAAGGTCGCCCCAATGCCTTCCACGGTGCTGATCCTCGGCGAAAGCGGCACGGGCAAAGAGGTACTCGCACGCGCGATCCATCGCTTTGCCCAAGAGAAGAAGCCAACAGATGGTCGCTTCTTGCCAATCAACTGTGCGGCGATCCCCCATGACCTCCTCGAGAACCAGCTCTTTGGCCACCGCCGTGGAGCCTACACGGGTGCTGACAAAGACGCCGATGGATTGTTCGTCCATGCTGGGGCCGGGACCGTGTTCCTGGACGAGATTGCTGAGATTCCGCTTGCTACCCAGGCCAAGCTCTTGCGTGCGATCGAGTCCAAGGAGGTCTTCCCGGTCGGGGCGAATGAACCCGTCAAAGTCGAGGCCCGGATTCTGGCGGCGACCAACAAGAACCTCGAAAACGAAGTCAAACAGGGAAGGTTCCGCGAGGATCTGTTCTACCGGCTCAACGTGGTCAACATCACCCTCCCACCACTGCGAGAACGGCGTGAAGACCTGCCCGAATTAGCGGATTTCTTGCTATCGAAACACGCCCGCTCGATGGCCAAGAAGTTTACTGGCATCAGTCATGCTGCCATGCAGTTGCTCTTGTCACACTCGTGGAAAGGCAACATCCGCGAGTTGGATAACGTCATCCAGCGAGCTGTGATCCTCGGTGAAGGACCGCTCGTACAACCTGATGATCTGCCGCCAGATGTTCGCCCGTTGCCGAATGATCCCCACGGCGTCGATGACCTCAACGAGGCCGTCACACGCTTCGAGTGCCAACACATCGAGCGGATCTTGCGAGCCACCTCCGACAAACGGGAGGCGGCGAAGCGGATGGGGATTGGCTTGAGTTCGCTGTACCGCAAGATGGACATCTGCGGCATCTCGCTGAAGTCCGAGCAACCCACGGATTGAGACAAAGTCACGCATGGCCGAGTTGACCATGCGTGACGCTTTCACGTTACTTCTCGGCTTTGATCCGCATGCCATAGAAACTGCGGTAGACGAAGAACGCCGAGATCACCAAACAGACTGCCGCGATGCTCAGGCTCACCGTTGTGCCTTGCTGTTTGGTCAAAGACACCCCCAACTCCACAGCCAACAAGCCGAAGAGCGTCGTGAACTTGATGATCGGGTTCAGAGCCACCGAGGAAGTGTCCTTGAACGGATCACCGACAGTATCACCGACCACGCAGGCATCGTGCAGTGGCGTTCCCTTGGCTTTGAGTTCCGTCTCGACGATCTTCTTGGCGTTGTCCCAAGCACCACCCGCGTTGGCCATGAAGATGGCTTGGTAGAGGCCAAAGAGCGCAATCGACACCAGGTAACCGATGAAGAAGTACGGCTCCAAGAAGGCGAAACCGAGGGTGGCGAAGAAGACCGTCAGGAAGATGTTGAACATCCCCTTCTGAGCATAAACTGTGCAAATCTCAACGACCTTCTTGCTGTCCTCTTCGCTGGCCTTCTTGACCGAGTCATCGAGCTTGATGTTGGCTTTGATGAACTCGACGGCGCGGTAAGCCCCGGTCGTCACGGCTTGGATGCTGGCTCCCGTAAACCAGTAGATCACCGCTCCACCAGTGATGAGACCCAACAGGAATGGTGGGTAAAGGATGGAGAGGTTCTGTAGCAGTTCCGGTTTCAAGCCGCCGGTCAGTTCCATGATGATCGCGAAGATCATCGTGGTCGCACCGACGACAGCCGTGCCAATGAGCACTGGTTTGGCCGTGGCCTTGAAAGTGTTCCCGGCACCGTCGTTCTTCTCGAGGTTGTCCTTGGCGACCTGGAAATCGACGGCAACGCCGTAATCCTTTTGCACCGATTCCTTGACGTCCGGTTGTTCTTCGATCGTAGAGAGTTCGTAGACACTCTGCGCGTTGTCGGTCACTGGGCCGTAGCTATCGACGGCGATCGTGACTGGGCCCATGCCCAAGAAGCCGAAGGCGACGAGGCCGAAGGCGAACACCGCCGGAGCGAGCATGAGATTCAGAGGCATCATCATGCTGATACCGTAGGCGATCCCCATCAGGATCACGAGCACCATGCCGAGCCAGTAAGCCGAGAAGTTCCCAGCGACCAGACCCGAGAGGATGTTGAGCGAGGCGCCGCCTTCTTTGGATGAGGTCACCACTTCACGGACGTGAGCGGATTCCGTCGAGGTAAAGACCTTCACCAGTTCCGGGATGATCGCGCCAGCGAGTGTACCGCAGGTGATAATCGTTGAGAGCTGCCACCAAAGGTCGGTGTTCCCGGCAAGTTTTGGGATCAACAGATACGAAACTGCGTATGTCGCCACGACCGAGATGAGTGACGTGATCCAGACCAAGAAGGTGAGTGGAGCTTCATAGTTAAAGTCCTTGGCATCGCCGTACTTGGCTTTGGCACGGGCTTCGTTGATGAAGTAACTCACCCCCGAGACCACGACCATCATCACCCTCATCATGAAGATCCAGACTAAAAGCTGAATCTGAATCTTCTCGTAATCCTTCCCCGCGACTTGTTCATTGACGGCGAGCATGATGAACGTAATCAATGCCACCCCGGTGACACCATAAGTTTCGAAGCCGTCCGCCGAGGGGCCGACGGAGTCCCCGGCGTTATCGCCGGTACAGTCTGCGATCACACCGGGATTACGGGCATCGTCTTCCTTAATCTTGAAGACGATCTTCATGAGGTCAGCACCGATGTCAGCGATCTTGGTGAAGATCCCCCCTGCGACCCGGAGTGCCGCAGCGCCGAGGCTTTCGCCGATGGCAAAGCCAATGAAGCAGGCCCCAGCGTAGTCGCCAGGGACAAACATCAGGATGATGAGCATCAGCAAGAGTTCGACGGCAATCAAGAGCATCCCGATGCTAATGCCGGCCTTCAGCGGAATCGCATAGCAGGGGAAGGCCTTGCCCGAAAGAGCGGCATACGCCGTGCGGCTATTCGCAAAAGTGTTGACTCGAATCCCAAACCAGGCGACCCCGTAGGAGCCGAGAATACCGACCACCGAGAAGCCCAAGATGATGGCCACCTTCTCTGGCGTGAAACCGGCTTTCTCGCCCTTGAGGTATCCAAAGTAGAAGCCCATCACGACGGCGATGAATAGCCAGAGGTAAAAGAGGAACTTTCCTTGGGTGAAGAGGTAGGTCTTACAGGTGGAGTAAATCAACTCGGAGACTTCGAGCATCGACTTGTGAACGGGCAGATTCTTCAGTTGCGAGTAGGCCACGAGACCGAAGCCAAGCCCGAGCACCGAAACCACCAACCCGACATAGAGCAGGTCTTTACCACCGATCGAATCGCCCAGGAACTTGACTTGGTTCAAGTCCGGCAGTTTGAGGTTGGCTTCGCCGCCCCCTTCGCTTGCCAGCGATAATGAAGGAAGCGAGAAGAGTGCGAGTAACGCCAACCAGGAGAGACGTCGAAACATTGAAGTTTCCTCGTGCGAGTAACCAGGCTTTCGCCTGGGAGAGAGAAAAGTAGGCTACCCGCAGAAGATGGGGAGTTCAAGATGTGCCGAGAAAAACAAAGATCGCGGATTTGACAGGCTTGATACGCTGTGGAATTGGATAAGTGGAACTCATTTCTTCGGCTTGTTGAACTCGGCTGGGTCGAAGGGATCGGTTTTGGGTTTCTCAGGTACAGGCATTTTGCCGCTGGGTGTGCCCTTGGCATAGGCCACTGGAGTCAGGGTGATCGTCGTCGGGGCCGTGTTCACCAATACGGGGACGACGTCGGGCAACGGCTTCGTGGCAGGGGTGAGCATCCCGTGGGCCCAGAGTTCGAGCTTGGCGAAGGCCGGATGTCGGGCGGAGTCGAGTGCGGCTTTACGCTGGGTTCCGTGGGCTGTGAGTGTCTTTTCGAGGAGCAAGCTCAACGAGGGGTTGTGCTTATCGAGGTGGGTGAAGGTCGTCACCAGGTTGGCGCGAGTCGCGGCATCATCGGCGAATTCAATCGGGATGTATTTCAATTTGAAAGTGCCAGGGTAGTCTTTCTTGGCATGACAAGACATGCACTGGTTCTGCAAGATCGGCTGAATCTGAGTCGTGAACTTCTTGGCTGCTTCGGGGTGGAAATCCTCGGAGGGCAGGGGTCTTCGCTTGGGGTTTTCGCTGGCCCGAGACATCAAGTATTTATTCACGTGATCTCGGCTCTTGCCGATGTACAGAACCTTGGATCCTTCGATGACCTCAGTCGAGTTTTCCCGAATGAAGTTCCCCCGCGGGTCTTCGTTGAAGATCCCTTCCACGATCTGGAAGTTCTCCATCAGCAGCACCAAAGCCCGAGCGTTGTCGGCTTTCTGGGCCAGAGCGAGTGCCGGGGTCAGCAGTGAGCCTAAGATCAAGAGGAGTGTGAAGCGTTTCATGGCCGAGGAGATAACCTCGACCCGATGAGGCGTCAATTCCAGCAGGAGATAAAGCACGGATGAAAGCCGAAATCCTTTCGATTGGCACGGAACTGACCACAGGGAAAAACCTGGACACCAACTGCCAATGGCTGAGCCTACGGCTTTCTGAGATCGGCATCCCCGTTGGCTTTCACACGACTGTAGCCGATGACTACGCTGATAACCTTGACTGCTTCCGCAAGGCCGGTGAGCGCGCCAAGCTCGTGCTCTCGACCGGTGGCTTAGGGCCAACCCTCGACGACCTGACCCGGGAAATCTTCGCGCAACTCGCTGGGGTGAAACTGGTCGAAGACGCCGAGTCGCTGGCCATCATCGAAGGTATGTTCCGCAAGCGGAACCGAGAGATGCCGGAACGCAACAAGGTCCAAGCACTATTCCCTGAAGGTGCGACCGTGTTGCCAAACCCCGCGGGCACCGCACCGGGAATCTGGATGGAGCACAACGACACCATCTTCGTCGCCATGCCCGGCGTGCCGACGGAGATGAAGCGGATGTACGAAGAGCAGGTCAAACCTCGTTTACTCGATCTCGGCGTCGGCGGTGGCGTCTTCGTGCAGCGCAAGATCAATTGCTTCGGGACTGGCGAATCCGCGATCGAAAGCATGCTCGGGGATGTCACCAAACGCGGGGCAGTCCCCGAGGTTGGCATCACAGCGAGCGATGCCGTGATCTCACTTCGCATCTGTGCTCATGCTGCAAACCTAGAGGAGGCCCAGGCTCAGATCGCACCCGTGGAAGCGATCATTCGAGAGAGATTGGGCCACTACGTCTTCGGAGTTGATGATGAAGAACTGCATGAAGTCGTGGTCCATGAGTTGATCAAAACTCGCCAGACAGTCGCCACGGCGGAGTCCATCACCGGCGGCCTCGTGGCCCATCGCCTGACGATGGTGCCTGGAGCGAGCGACGTTTTGATGGGCGGTATCGTGTCTTACACCAATGAGGTCAAAGAGCGTGAGTTGAATGTCCCTGGGTCTGTGTTAGCTGAGCACACCGCGGTGAGTAGCGAAGTCGCGCGGATCATGGCGACCGAGGTCCGCGCGAAGTTCAGCACCGATTTCGGCATCGCCACCACCGGCTACGCTGGTCCTGGCCCGGGTGCCGATGGCACTCCCGCCGGGACTGTCTTCGTCGCAGTCGCCACGGCTCAAGGTTGCCGGGTGCAACCTTACGCCTGGCCCGGCAACCGCCACGAAGTCCAGAGTCGCACTGCGAAACTGGCCATCAATCTGCTGCGGCTTGTGATGAAGGAGGGAGTTTAAAAACGGCTTGAAAAGCAATCGTGGCATGGCCATCTTGGCCATGCGAATCCGCACGGGCTGGAAGCCCGTGCCACGGCCAGTTGCTCCTCAACTATGCGGGTCACTTCACCACAGGTGGCTCGATCTTCTTGTGGGGCTTGCCTTTGTTGTCGAGGTTCCGGTTGAGGTCGATGAGGTCGAGATCGACTTTGGCGCCAGTCTCGGGGACTTCGATCTTCGCACTCCAGAGAATCGCGTTCGTGACCAAACGACGGAAGTTCTCTTCGCCCCAGTTGCGGTGCATGTGGCCGCCGGTGAAACCGAAGGCTCGGCCTGTGTCCTTGCGCTCGTAAGCCCAGGCCATCGTCTCGATGCGGCCCATGAAATTCTTGGCTTCAGCAGTGCCGCGGGTGTTGTCGGGCGGCAGGGCTTGGAGGATTGGGGTGAGGTTTTTCACCTCTTTAACATCTTCTGTGTCCCCGATCCAACGCATGTTGTAGTACCACTCATCACGGATCGTGAACGGCTTGACGCCTTGGGTGATGGGGTGCTTCGGCAGGCTGCGAATCGTGGCGTCCCAATGAGGGTTGGTGCTGATGCGAGGATCGTAATAGCCACCCATCCAGTTCACGACGGTCTTGCCGTGCTCAGGGAGATAATCCACCGCATAATGCAGATTCACCCAGCCCGTGCCTTTGTCCATATGGCCTTGCAGCAACTTCAGGCGGTCCCCTTTGACGACGGGATGCCCACCCCGACCATCCATGTAGAAGACGATCGTGCCCGCGTTGTCGAAGATCTTCTCGTTCTTCGGCCAACCATCGCGGACCATCACCGGCCAGACGCCAGGCGTTTGCTTGAGCAGGTTCATGAGAATCGCCGTGCCAGCAAAGAACTCATGATCCCCTGGCCCGTGACTTTTCGAACCGGCTACAAGGACGATCTTCTTTCCCTGGAAATCCGCTGGCATGTCCACTTCGAGCTTCACCCCCGATTGATCGAAAGGATCAAATGGCAACTTCTCTTCTGCAAAACCAGATGTCGTTGTGAAGACCAAAACAGCGAGCAAAAACAGGATTCGCATGGGTGAACCTCGGAGAGTGAGTGGTGATTCAGCTCAGACATTATACCCCAGCAGTTGTCTTGCAAGCCATCAACCGCAAGAGTGTCTGCATCGCCACCTCGGCAAACATCGAGTCGTTGATGTGGGCATCGATTTCGATCAACTCGATGCCATAGACCCAATTTCGCAGGCTCTGAAACAGGGCGGCGTTCGCTTCGGGGTTCCAGAAGGGTTGGCCTTCACGGTCGAGGGCGGAGATGCCTCGCAATGGCAACAGGATCGCCACTGGGCTGTTGGCCGCACAGGCTTTCTGGGCGAGTTCTTTCCCTAACAAGTCATTCTCTTCGGGCGTGGTTCGCATGAGTGTGACGGTGGGGTTGTGCTCGTAGAACTGGCGACCCTGGAACTTCGCAGGCACCGTGTCCCGCGGGCCAAAGTTGACCATGTCGAGAGCACCTACAGAGATCACCTGCGGGATTCCCACAAGACTTGCCGCCGTGAGGCGATCGGGGCCGGCGGACATGACGCCACCGATGAGTTCATCCGCAAGTTCGGTGGTGGTGAGGTCCAAGACCCCCGCCACGAGTTTGTCCCGGATCAGCCCTTCCATCGTCCGGCCACCGATGCCCGTGGCATGGAACGTCAGCACTTCGTAACCCGCCGTTTCGAGACCCAACCGGCACGCTTGCACGCAGGGTGTGGTGACACCGAACATGGTCGCTGTGATGATGGGTTTGTCGTCCGTGACAGTGGGTTGCGATTTCGCCAACATCCCGAGCATCGAATTCGCGGCGTTGAAAAGGACCTGGCGGGTGATGCGGTTCAACCCTGCCAAATCCGCGACGGAATGGACCATCACGATATCCCGGGTGCCGACGTAAGGCTGGACTTGGCCGCTCGCCAGGGTACTGACCATGACCTTGGGCACTCCAAACGGCAATGCCCGCATCGCCGCCGTGCCGATGGTCGTGCCCGCCGAGCCACCGAGGCCAAAGAGGGCATCGAGCCGGCCGTCGGCGTGCAGTTTTTTCGCGAGCTTCTCCGCCGCGAGTGCTGATAACCGAATCGATTCACCGCGATCCTGCAAATCACCGAATTTGACATTCACCTGCGAGAAAAGCTCCTGCCGAGCAGCACTATGCGTCCCGAAATCGAGCAAAACCACCTCATGCCCGGCTGTGGTGAAGAGTTCGCGGACGAAGTTGAGTTCGCTCGATTTGGTATCCCAGGTTCCGATCAGGCCGATCTGCATCATGATTCTCGCGCAGCGCTAAAAAACTCGTGCTATGGTATCGAAAACCCCCTCTTTTGTTGGTTTCCTTTTATGAACCGGTCCGTGATCCGTGTTTTGAAGACGTGCCTGATAGCTGCGAGCATCTCGGCGGTGATTGGTTACGTCTTGGGTTCTGTCGCTGCGATTCTCATGGAAAGTGAGATGGGGGGAATCTCGCGTGATCCCGAGGAAATGCTGAACGTCCGAGCGGCTGCTCAGAACATGAAGATTCGCATCCCGCTACTCTGTGCCGGTGCCACGACACTGCTGATCGTGGTAATGGAAGGTTTCTTCGCATTGGTCCGCCCTAAGATCGCCAAGACTCCACCCGCCCCGCCTTGCCCTCCGACTCATGAGGGAATGGACCCTGAGGTCGAGGCTTTGTTGAACCAAATCCTGGCCCAATCGGGTCAGTTGGTGGAAACCCCACCACCGGTTGCATTCCGCGAAGGCCGCACACTTTCCACAACCCATTGAATCGCAAAGAAGAACACGGGCGTCAAGAACACGCCGAAAAGCGTCACGCCTAGCATCCCGTAAAAGACCGCCGTACCCAACAGTTGTCGCATTTCGGCCCCAGCACCTTGTGCGAGTAACAGCGGCACGACGCCGAGGATGAAGGCAATCGAAGTCATGGCGATGGGTCGCAGCCGTAAGCGGCAGGCTTCGAGCGTCGCGTCTCGGCGAGTGGCTCCCGCGAGCCGACGAGAGCGAGCATATTCCACAATCAGAATCGCATTCTTGCACGCCAAACCAATCAGGACCACGAAGCCAACTTGCGTGAAGATGTTGACATCCTGCCCAGACTCACGCACGCCAAGTGCGGCACAGAGCAAGCACAACGGCACCACAAGAATCACGGCCAAGGGCAACGCCCAGCTTTCGTACTGAGCCGCGAGCACCAGGAAGACCAACACCACAGAAAGCAAGAGTGCCCAGAGTGCGGAGTTACCTGCCTCATTTTGCAGGAAAGCGGACTCAGTCCACTCGACGCGCGCTTCAGGTGGTAAGCTCGATCGGGCGGTCGCTTCCATGCTCCGGATCGCGTCCCCAGTGCTGACACCCGGCGTTGGGTCGGCGGTGATCGCTGCGGCGGGGTAGAGATTGTAGCGCGTGACCATCACGGGGCCGGTGGTCTCGCGGAGTTTCAAAAACCCTGCCAGTGGCAACACGGTGCCTTGGCGGGTGCGGATCGTCAGCTTGCGGGGGTCGTGGAAGTCGTCTCGGTATTTGGGGTCGGCCTGAACGTTGACTTGCCAGGTTCGCCCAAAGCGGTTGAAGTCGTTGACATACAGCGAGCCAAACTGCACCTGCAAACTCGTGATGATGTTGCCCACCGGAACCCCTGCGGCCTCGGCTTGCTCGCGATCGAGGAGCAATTCGACCCACGGCGTATCGGCACGATAAGCCGTGAAAGCCCCTTGGAGACTGGGGTTTTGGTTCAGGTCTGTCACAATCCGGTCGGTCGTCGCTTGCAGAAATTGCGAGTCGGGTTCACCGCGATTCTCGACCATGAGCTTGATGCCGCCCGTGGCCCCGAGGCCATCGATCGGTGGTGCCCCGAATACGGTGACGTTGCCTTCGCTGATTTCAGCGTTGGCTGCCGTTTGCAGTTTCACGCCAATCTCTTGAGCACTCAATCCAGGTCCATGCCGAGCCTCGAAGGGTTCGAGCATGACGTACAGCGTCCCCAAGTTCGGCGCGGAGGCATTCACCAACTGCGATTGCCCCGCCACGGCAATCGTGTGCTTGACCCCCGCGAGCTGACGAGCGATGCCATCGACTTGTCGCAAGGTCCGATCCGTTCGCGTGAGTGACGACGAATCAGGGAGTTGCACATTCACAATCAAGTAGCCTTTGTCTTGGTTCGGCACGAAGCCAATGGCCGCGTTCCGCATGACATCGACCGTGCCCCAGACGAGCACCCCATAGGCGATGAGTACCAGCGGCGTGAGGATGAGCATCAACTTGACGAGCAGAATGTAACCGCTGGTGAGTTTCTCAAACAGCCACGCATACGCGGCAAAGAGATACCCCAACAAACGGTTCAGCACCACACGCAAGAGCCAGCCGACGAGTAACCCGATGATGCCAGCAAAGATCGGCACCACCCAATTGGCCGCAGCGCCGAGGCCATTTTGCCAACCGATTGGCAGCCAGCTTTCGAGCCAAACGGAAACGGGAGAAAGTTGAGTTACATAATGCCGGAAGGCCCACAAGACTCCACCCGCGATCAAAAGCGGGATGATGACCCGAGGCAATGGTTCCCGTGGCCCGATGTGCTTCGGCTTCAAGAGGAGTGCTGCAAGAGCCGGGCTGAGCGTCAGGGAGTTGAAGGCGGAGAGCAGTGTCGAGATGGCGATCGTCACCGCGAACTGCCGGAAGAACTGGCCGAGAATGCCGTCAATAAAGAGACAGGGTACGAACACCGCTGCCAGCACGAGGCCCACGGCAATGACCGGCCCCGAGACATCCCGCATCGCGGCGAGTGTCGCGTCCTGAGGTGATAAGCCCTGCTCGATGTAATGCTCCACGGCCTCGACGACGACAATCGCATCATCAACGACGATACCCACGGCCAGCACCAGGCCAAAGAGCGTGAGCGTATTCAAGCTGTAATCCGCAATCGCCATGATGCCAAAGGTGCCGATGATGGCCGTGGGCACCGCCGCGAGGGGGATGATGGCCGAGCGCCAGTTTTGCAGGAACACGAGCATTACGAGAGCCACGAGGAGAATGGCATCCCGCAACGTGATGAACACTTCGAGCACGGATTCTTCGATGAACGGAGTCGTGTCGTAGACGATCGAGTAATCGACATCTTCGGGGAACTTTGTCCGCAACTCTTGCATCTTGGTTCGCACACGACGAGCAGTATCAAGGGCATTCGTACCGGGGAGTTGGTAGATGCTCAAGGCGATCGAGGGCTGGCCATCGAGGGTGCAAGTTTGATCGTAGCCGACAGCGCCGAGTTCGATTTTGGTGCAAACGTCTTCGAGCCGCACCGCCCGGCCATCGATGTCCGTCTTCAACACGATGTTGGCGAACTGTTCGGGGGTTTGCAAGCGGCCTTGGGTGCTGATTGTGTACTGGAATAGCTGCCCGCGCGGAGCCGGGGGCTGGCCGATTTGCCCCGCCGCGACTTGGTTGTTTTGCTCCTCGATGCTCCGGACGACGTCTTGCGTCGAGAGGTTTCGCGTCGTGAGTTTATCGGGGTCGAGCCAGACGCGCATGGAGTAGTCGCGCTCGCCGAGGAACTGAATGTCGCCGACGCCTTCGAGCCGGGCGAGTTCATCGCGGAGTTGAATTGTGGCGTAATTACTGAGGTAAACGTCGCTGCGCGTCCGATTCGGCGAGCGAAGATTGACGATCATCAATTGGCTCGTGGACTTTTTCTTCACACTGATCCCACGTCGCCGGACAATCTCCGGCAACACCCGCTCGGCGAGGTTCACGCGATTCTGCACAAGCACTTGGGCAAAGTTGAGGTCGACCCCGGATTTGAAAGTCACGGTCAGGGTGTAAGTGCCATCATTCGTGCAGACCGACGAGAGGTACAGCATCCCCTCAACGCCGTTGACCTGCTGTTCGATTGGCGAGGCAATCGTATCCTCGACGATCTTCGCATTCGCCCCGGGATAGACAGCCGAGACCTCGACCGTTGGAGGGGTGATCTCTGGGTAAAGCGCCACCGGCAACCGGGCCAACCCAACGACGCCACCGAGCGTGATCAAGACCGAAAGCACCGCCGCCGCAATCGGCCGCTCAATAAAGAACTTGGCAAACACACCACACCCTCAGACTGTACATCCATTTATACCCCAACACTGACCATGCGGGAAGGTCTCGGAAGCTCTGGCGGAAGTCGAAGACATCCGTGATGGCGATCAGGGTTGGAGTGAATGGATCCCAGTTGAAAAAGAAGTTACAGCCCGCTTCGAGTCTCAATGACACCGATCGGGATCATCTTGGGCTGCGGCACGCAGACGCCGTAGAGGTTCAATGGGGCCTTTTTCAGTTCCGTGTTCGTGCGGTGTAAGAAGGCCAGTTTCTCGGGGTTGGGGTGGTCTTCGAGATACCCCTTCACCATGCGTAGCATCTCGGCATCGTAAGCCTTCTTCGACCGCGAATGGACGACGCAGCGACCTGGCAAGCGACGGATATCGCCATCAAAATTCGGGTGGATGTGATAAAGCTCGTGAAATATGGTCACGAGTTTTTGCTCGAAGGTTTGTTCCAGGAATCGCGGCACGCAGAACGTCACGAGATATAGCATCTCCCGGCCATCGACCATGTAACGCTGCACCTGGTAGAGAACCCCACGGCTTCGGCGAGTGGCTGTACCGTGCTGGAAGCGCATCGGCGTGACACGCGCCAGTAAGCCATGTTGTCGACGGGTGCGGGCGGGGGTGAGGGTGACCAGCATTTCCGGCAAGCGGAGGTGGTGGAAGTCTTCACAATGAGCCGTGATGTCTTCGATGACCCGGGTGAGCAGTGTCGTCAGGTTGACAGTCGGGGCATCGGGGTCGTGCCGTTTGTTGTAAACAGCGACGATGGGCAGTGGCTCCTGGCCCGTGCCCCATCGTTGTTCGATGGGCCAGGGTCGCGTGCGGGCGGCTAATGGAATCAGCCGAGAAGCGGCGAGAGCTTGTCGGGGAATGGTCTGCATAGATTCGCCATGGTAGACGGAACGCGACCTCGCGGCCAGGGTCACTCGTCGTCGTCCTCGGGTTCTCGCTCGGTATCCACGTCCACTTTCATGATCTCGCCCAATAGCACCGTCGCATAACAGCCCGATGGCAGCGAGAAATCCAGGATTAGCGACGGCCCGTCCCACTTGGCGGTGAGGTCTTCGAGGTAGATCAGATTGTGCCTTCGAGTGCCACCCATCAGCTTGCCGAAGTTGGCGAACGAGGCCGTCGAAAGATTGTGAGCCGCGAGCACTGCTTCCTCACGACGTTTCGCTTCCCCATGCACTGGGAAGGTCCGGGTGCCGAACATCGGCCCAGCGGTGACGATCTCGCGGGCCTGGAACCGGGCCTGCTCTGCGGCTTGGTCCTCGACGTTGAAGATCCCGCCATATGGCCGCTTCATCAAGGCGTCACCCACGAAGACTTGTCGTAAGCAGCCATCTGTCAAGCGACGGCCCAGATAGTCGTTGAACAGAAGAGATTGCACAGCAGACAACGCAAATTTGTAGACAAACGGACGCAGCCGCTTGGGCTGAGTTCCTGCCAGGCAGCGGAAGCCCAGTTCCACGGTCGAACCATCGCGGCCAAAGCGTTGCGGGCCGTAGTAGTTCGGTAAGCCATGCTCGCGGATGCGGGTGAGAATGGCTTGCAGATCGTCGTCTTGGTAATCCGCCACAGCCCGGATGCGGATGGTGAACCGGTTGCCCTGGGAATGGCCCGGTTTGAGCTTATTGGTGTGCCGACTGACGTTGAGAAGCTGCAAGCCTTCGCCATCGAGCCTTTTCAAATTTGGCTCACAGTCTTTGGGTACGCTCACCCACTGGCGTGTGACGGCTCGCCGGTCCTTCAGCCCCGCGGTGCCGACGGCACCAGCATGGGTTCCCAGCCTCTGGGCAATCGTGCGAGCAAAGAACTCTGGCCCCAGGTCGCGCTTCTCGACCCAGAGATAGAGATGCTCCCCTTCGCCGGACGGGACGTAGGCCGGGATCTCCTCGACGACGAAGTCCTCGGGTTCGACTTTGATCTTGCCACCAATCCCTGGCAGACTCGCCGTCAGGAGCGGTGGAGACATGGCCGGGTAGGGGGTCGGTTTTCCTGGGGTCATCAGGTTAGGTTAGAAAGCCTGGCACACTTACACCAGGCTGAAGACGGCTGTGGCCATACCGCGAGGGCAAATCCCTCGGACTTTTCGCCTTCCGGGCTTTGGGGTTTGGTGGGTCGGGCTGTAGAATACGGTGAAATTCTCGTCAACATCGGTGAAAGATTATGCTGGAAGGTATTACGCGCGGGCTTTCGGATGCGTTCAAGAAACTGCGTGGTCGAGGCAAACTGACTGCTGACAACATCCGTGAAGGGTTGCGAGAAGTCCGCCGTGCTCTGCTCGAAGCTGACGTGAATTTGAAAGTCGTCCAGGATTTCATTGCGAAAGTCGAGGCGAAGTCCGTCGGCGAGGAAGTCCTCGGTCGGGCCGATCCTTCGCAGCAGATCATCAAAATCGTTTACGACGAACTCGTGGCTCTCATGGGGCCAGTCGATCACAAGATCGCACTGCGAGGTGATCGACCCACGGTGCTCATGCTCTGCGGTCTGCAAGGGGCCGGGAAAACCACCACAGCTGCGAAACTCGCGCTGACGCTCAAAGCTGCGGGCCGCAAGCCGATGCTCGTCGCCGCGGACTTGCAGCGCCCCGGTGCTGTGGACCAGCTCCAGACGCTCGGAAAGCAAATCGATATCCCCGTCTATACCGAGGCCACGAAGCCTGTCGATGTCTGCGTCAACGGGGTTGCGGATGCGAAGAAGAAGCTCTGCGATGTTGTGATTCTTGATACCGCCGGCCGATTGCAAATCGACGAAGAGTTGATGAATGAACTTCGCCAGATTGATAAGTATGTCAAGCCCGATCAGGTCTTACTCGTCGTGGATGCGATGATCGGCCAAGAGGCTGCGAACGTCGCGAAGACTTTCCACGAGGCTCTTGAACTCAACGGCTGCATTCTCACGAAGATGGACGGTGACGCACGCGGCGGGGCGGCCCTGAGCATCAAGGGCGTGACTGGGGTGCCGATCAAGTATCTCGGTGTTGGCGAGAAAGTGGACAAGCTCGATGAGTTCGTCCCTGAGCGCATGGCTGGGCGGATTCTCGGCCAAGGCGACATGATGAGCATCGTCAACAAGATGCAAGAGATGCAGAAGCAGATTGGCGAAGAGGAACTCGAAAAGCAGAAAAAAGCCCTTGAAAAAGGCAATTTTACCCTCGAACAGTTTCGCACCCAGTTTGCCATGATCGCCCAAAACGGCGGTATGGGGCAACTGCTGCAAGCCATGCCCGGTGGCATGGCAGACATGATGCCCAAAGACATGGACCCAGACGAGGCCGTGAAGCGCGTCCAGGGCATGATCGACAGCATGACCAAGAAAGAACGCCTCGACCCCGACATGATCGACCTCTCCCGGCGTCGGCGTATCGCCGCCGGTTCGGGGATTGAGCCGCACGAAATCAAACAGTTCTTGCATCAGTTCGACCAGATGCGTGGCTTCATGAAGATGATGAGCAACATGAACATGATGCAACGCCTCAAAATGATGACGGGCCTCGGCAACATGGGCGCATTCATGCCAGGTGGGATGAATCAGATCAAAACCAAAGGCGACACTGGCAAACGCAAAACCCCCAAAGAACGCGCCGAAGAACGCAAGAAGAAAAAGAAAGGCAAGTAACCTGCTGATCATCCCATGTCCGAACGACTGACGACTGGCAAGTTCGGCTTTTCAGGGGGGTGGGGATGAGTTAGGCTGGGCGCCTTGAATCGATCTTCCCAAGGAGGGGTTTGCGATGGCGGATGCTGCGGCCAAGAAGGGCCTGTTTGGGTTTCTCGGGGGTTGGATGAAGGGGATTTTGGGCCTATTCCTCGGCGTCGGCTCCGGGGTGGTGGTCATGTATTCGAACGCCATCGTCAACCAAGTCGTCAAGCCAAGCCGACCGGTGGCAAACTTCTCGACCACCTGCGAGGGCCTCACGGTCACGTGCCAGAGCCGAGCGACTGGGGAATCGGGCTGGTGGGACTTCGGTGACGGCACGACACTCGAACCCTTCGATCCCAAGCAAGAAAGCATCACCCACACCTATGTCAAACCGGGTTCGTACTCGGTGAAACTGATTGTGCGGAACTTCCTCCTAGAAGAAAACGATCGCTCTGTCTCCGTTGATCTCACGACCCCGCCGAAGACCTTGCCACTCTCGATCACAGCGTTCAACGTCGAACCACTCGGCGCGAGCGTCGCCCCAGCAGGCTTCATCATCTCCGGCAAAGCCGAAGGAGCTGAGAAGCTGATTTTTGAAGTGGGCAAGGATCAGCCTTTGCAAGTCGACTCCGAAAGCGGCGAGTTCCTCAAGCGTGTCACCCTGGAAAAGCCAGGCCAACAGACCATCAGCCTCACCAGCATCGCCGGAAAGCAAGCGGTCAAGCGAGAAGTCCAGGTCAACGTCGCAGCACCCAAAGCCGGGGATGTGTCGGTGCTCTTCAAGGTCTCGGATTCAGGCTTCGTCATCAAACGCAAAGAACTCCCGACGACGCTTCCGATCGCGTTTCCGAAGACCAATGAAAAGACCTTCGAGCGAGTCATTTCCCCCGAGGCAGGTCAACTGATCGTCGATGTCAAACTTGGCAAAGTGAATGCTGCCGTGGCGAAGAACGTGAAGTTGACCCCATCCGCGGACAAGAAGACCGTGAAAGTGACCGGCGAATGGGCAGCAAGCGGCGACGCTCTCCTGAAAGCCGCCGGTGGTGGTGAGTTGTTGTTGCCGTTGGTGCTTGTCGAAGAGAAGCGGGAAGAAGTCCAGTTGGAGCAAACCGTTCCTGGGGTGCTGAACACGACCGCTCAAGGCACGACAATCGCACTGCCTCCGATGCGTCGAGACCTGCAAGAAACGAAACGCAAGATCAGCATGGAGATTTCGAGTGCCCGAGTCGGTGGCGGCAAGGATGTCATTCTCACCGAAGCCGATGCGAAGTTTCCCTATAAGAATGCCCTGCAAGCTGGCAGCGTTGGATATGGTTTTGGAGCTGAGATGCGGGGTAACAACATCGTCATCAGCATGCGGACGAATCGGTAAATCAGAGGTCCGTGAGAAAGTTCATAGTCGCATGAACCCTTGGGTACTGGATCCCACAGGTATCAGCCACGATCCGCCGAACCTTGAGAGCAATCTCAGGGTTTGTCCCAGGGCTGCACTGAGCCAAGAACTCCGCGTCCGAGATCGGCGGGAATTTTTCCTCCCGATTGGCCCGCCTTTCGACCCAATTCGCTCGCTCGCGCCTCGAAATGATCACGAGCATGACCAAACAGATCATGAAGATCGCGATGATCATTACGTATACCACTGCTAACAATAACATTGGAACCCCTCAGAAGGTGACAGTCCTGAGGGCTGGGATATGGGTTTGCGACTGAGCTGGGTAGCCGTTATTTCTTCTCTTCTGTCGTGGATTTGCGGTTTTCCATCGTCCACACACCATCGACTCGTTTGAAGTTGAGTTGGATGTCCTTGACCTCTTTCAATGTCACATTTCCAGTCTCCCCCGCTTCAACGACTACCCCAATTCGCTGATACTTTTTCAGGCTCTTGAGCAGATCAGGATTTTCGGTGTAGTGTGTGCGGATGTCGCGAGCCAGGAGTTTGAAGGCTCGGAGCTTGGTTTCGGCGAGGACCGCCGCTGCGAATTCCTTGGCATCCGAAGGAAGACGTTCACGAGCTGGCAACCCAGCTTGAATCTGGCTGTCCCGGGTCAGGCGAAGCTCACGCTCAACCGCGGGTTCGAGTTGGGGAATCCGTTCGTTGATCTTTGTCTCAACGAACTTCGGGTCAAGTAGGTGAGCGGCCAGGTACTCGAACTTGTCCTTTTCTATGGTCCGGATGACGCTTCCAAGCGATTCCGCCACTGTCTTCTGGGTGTAGATATCGGGCGAAGACTTGATGCCAAACTTCTCGACCGGGCCACGTGGCTCCTGGGCGAGAACCACGGTGCCAATGAGCAACAGTAAACCTGAAATGACACGCATCGCAACCATCTCCCTGTCGGCGAACCCACGAGCCGCAACACCGACAATTTCGGCGTTTCCTGATTTCAACACAAGCCATCCAGGGCATTTCTTGCCAGAGAACGAGACTTCGACCTCGCGTTTTGTGGTTCGGCGGTATAATCGGCCTCATGGCAGGCAACACATTCGGCAAACTCTTCCGTGTCACCACCTCGGGCGTCAGCCACGGGCCGGGCTATCTGTGCATCATTGATGGCTGCCCAGCTGGGCTGGAACTCAGCATCGAAGATTTACTCCCGGATCTCCTCCGGCGAAAACCGGGCCAATCGAAGCTGACCACCCAACGTAAAGAAGACGATACACCTGAAATTTGGTCTGGAGTCTTCGAAGGCAAAACCGATGGCACCTCCATCGGCATTCTTTTCCGAAACTCGGACCAGCGTAGCGGCGATTACTCGGATATCCAAGACAAATACCGCCCTGGCCATGCCGATTACACCTTTGATGCCAAGTATGGCCATCGTGATTATCGCGGTGGTGGGCGGACGAGTGCTCGTGAAACGGTCTGTCGTGTCGCCGCGGGAGCTGTGGCCAAGAAGCTACTCGCGACTCAAGGCGTGCGGGTGCTGGGTTACGTGAAACAAGTTGGGAACATTAGCGCAGATATCCCAGACCCCACAGCAGTCACGCTCGACCAAGTCGAGGCCAACCCCGTCCGTTGTCCGATTCCTGAAGCCGCCGAGGCGATGGCGAAGCTGATCGACGAGGTCCGTTTGGATCGAGACTCCATTGGTGGCCTCGCGGAGTTCGTGGCCGTCGGAGTCCCCGCTGGTTGGGGCGAACCGATCTTCGACAAGCTCAAAGCGGATCTTGGCAAAGCCTTCCTGAGCCTCCCAGGTGTGCTTGGCTTTGAGTACGGAGCAGGCTTCGGCGTGGTCACGGCTCGGGGGAGTGAGAACAACGATCTCTACCACCCCAACCCGATTCACACCGAGACCAACCGTCACGGCGGGATGCTCGGCGGCCTGAGTTCCGGCGAGCCGATCGTCTGCCGGGTGGCCGTGAAGCCGACGAGCAGCATCCCACGTGCCCAAAAGACCGTGACACGAACAGGCGAGCCGACCGAAATCCTCGTCAAAGGCCGTCACGACCCTTGTCTCCTCCCACGCTTCATCCCGATGGGCGAGGCCATGATGGCCCTCGTCCTCGTCGATCACTGGCTCCGGAACCGCACGGCGAAACTCGGGTCATCAGGCTGATAGAGTTTCCGTTGACGGTAGAAATCCAAACGGAGTTCCATGGTCATCTGCGTCTGATAGTCGATGTTGCTCGACAACCCTCGACGCACGGCATTTTGTTGAGTCTCGACTGCCATCGCGAAGTCCCCATCTTTGGCGTACGCCGTCGCCAGAGTATCGAACATTTTGGAAGCATCCGTTCCCCAGGTCGATGAGACCGCTTCCTTGGCAATCAAAATCGCTTTCTCCGTGTTGTGGAATCTATCATCTGGACAGTAGAGCAAAAAATGCACGTATTCCCTTAGCTCCAGCGGCGATGCTTTGAGTTCCAGTGCCCGTTCAAAATCGAGAGCCGCTTGATGGTATTGCCCAAGAATGGCACACGAAACGGCCCGCAAAGAGTATGGTCTTGACTTGAGCGGGTCGCGCGAAATGGCTTTGTTAAAGTCAGCAATGGCCTCATGATTCCGGTTCGCTAATCGGAGTGAAGCTCCGCGATCACAGAGGCCTTCGAAGTCTTTCGGTTTTTCCTGCAAACGCAACGTTTGAAAAAGAATCAGTTGCTCGTAATCACCCGTCTTGTAATGAAGTGTTGCAAGGAGTTGATAGACGGTAGCTTTATCACGAGTTCTTTGAAGAGCGATTTCGCAATCTTGAATCGCTTTGGAATAGTCACCGATCTGTTCGTAACAGGATGCTCTCGCGAAATGAATGTGTTGATCGTCCGGTTTCATCTCTGCGATTCTTGAATAGTCTCGAATCGCGGCCTCATATAGACCATTGGCTCGGTTGGTGTTGGCACGCATGTAGAGTGGAAAAGGATCCCTTGTGTTGTTCTTGATCGCCATTTCACAAAATTTTTCCACTCGATCCATCAGCACAAAATCGGTCTTGTCCACCCAGCCAACGATCGAGCCATCATCGACTTGAACGAAGCCATTTTGGTCATCCAAAACTTTGTAAGAAACCTGATATTTCACTTGATATGCAGCCTTCACACCATCCTTGTATTCGTAGATGTGGATGGTGGCATGATGTCTCTTCATGCTGATGGTTTTTCCGATCCAATCTCCTCGCTTGACCATCGAGGGTAGGATCATCAGGAAAGGTCTTCGATGTGGAACGGCTTTGACTTCGCTTTTCAGGACAAAACCATCGTCCAATTCAACGTAGACCCCGTCGTGACTTTTGACGTAATAGGTGCCTGCTGGATCGAGTGGTTCCCCCTCACGCACGAGATTCTTGCCGGATTTGTATCCCGGGCGAATATCGTTCTGTTTTGGCTGAACGATTTTCCCGCGAAGATCGTCTCGGCGGATTTGACCCGAATAAAAGAGGTGGAGTAGGGATAGGGCATAGAGTGGTAGCGTCATGAGCATCCTCCTGATGGTTAATCGTTTGAATGCTATCCCCTTGATGGACCGTTTACAACCTCTGTGCCGTTGATTCTCAATATTGCGATAAGTCAGCTCTTCCTCGGGCGGCCACGTGGTTTCTTGGGGGGCGGTGGAGTAGCGTCGACTGACTCGACAGACGGTGGTTCCTCTTCGGGGGAAGCCTCGCTCGTGGGCGGGATGTATGGGGGTGGCGGTGAGCTGAGCGTGGGTTTGCGAGGCGGTGGAGCTAGGCCGATTTCGTAACCTGCTCGGCGTACGGGGATCAGGAATTTTTCGGCATCCGTGCGTGCTACAACCGAATCCGGGTCGACCATCGCGATGATCGAGAACCAGAACTTCTTCCGGTCTCGGGGGTGTAGTTTTTCGTACTCGATATCGAGTTCTGCTGCGAGTTTGATGGGCCAGTGTGCGTCGGCGATGGCGGATGCCAGAACTCGCCAGGTCTGGCCATCGCTGACCAGTTCCCCGTGTGGGTCTGTGATCTTTCTTGCCACGAGGACGTGAATGGCACCACGAAGGTGCCCGGAAACATGCTGTTCTTTCTGAAGCCATCCCAAGAACTTGACGAGGCGCTCCATGCAACTTCATCCTGGTGGTGCTAGGCAGGGGTCGGCCCCGACTCAATCCGTGTTTTCCACTATCCTAGAAAGTATCGGCGAAAATCACCCACTTTATCAAGTCTTCTTGGATCCCCCAGGCTTCGGAAATTCCCAGAGAGTTCTGAGATATCAATCTGGCCTCTTCACTTCGAGAATTACTATCAATGTTGCCAGGAGGAACCGACGGTGACATTTTGGACCTTGATACTTGGCTTCGTAGGGATTTTGACGGTCTTCCCGGCACTCCTCTACTTTCGCAACACCCGCTTCTTTCGCCCGCCGCCTGTTCTGGAAGCAGATGAGAAACCATTCATTTCCGTGTTGATCCCTGCACGAAACGAAGAAAAGTCGATCGAAGCGGCAGCTCGATCGATCATGGCCAGTGAAGGGGTCGAGTGGGAGTTGATCATCCTCGACGACCACTCGACGGATACCACGGCGGAGATCGTCCGGCGACTTGGAAGTGAAGATGGTCGGGTTCGCGTCGAGTCGGCGCCGGCTCTGCCCGAGGGTTGGTGTGGCAAACAACATGCTTGCTACCAGCTTTCCAGATTGGCGAAATACGATCTGCTGACTTTTCTGGATGCCGATGTCCGGCTCACCCCGACGGCCTTGGCACGGATGGTCGCGTTTCAGCGAAACTCTCAGGCGTCACTTGTCAGTGGCTTCCCACGCCAGGAAACAGGAACTCTGCTCGAAAAGCTCGTCATCCCACTCATTCACTGGCTGCTCTTGAGCTTCTTGCCCTTCGACCGTATGCGGAATGACCTTCGCCCCGCTTTAGGAGCGGGCTGTGGACAATGGTTCCTGACGACACGAACGGCCTACGAACAGAGCGGTGGGCATGCGGCGATTCGGGGTTCGCTCCACGATGGCGTCAAGCTGCCTCGATCGTATCGCGCCCAAGGCCTGATGACGGACCTTTGCGATGTCACTGATTTGGCGACATGTCGGATGTATACCTCGGCGAGCCAAGTCTGGTACGGCTTGGCCAAGAACGCCGGTGAGGGCCTCGGCTCGGCGAAGCTCATTGGGCCGTTCACCGTGTTGCTTTACGTTGGCCAAGTGCTGCCGTTTTTGCTTTGGCTCGCACTCCCCGCACTTGAACCCTGGCAAGTGATTCTGCTCGCTGTTCTGAACATCGTGATCCTGGCTCCGCGACTTCATGCGGCTGTCGTGTTTCAGCAATCGTGGCTGGGAGCGTTGTTGCATCCCATCGGTATTTTGCTGTTACTCAGCATTCAGTGGTTCGCTCTGATTCGCTCAGCCATCGGCAAGCCCGTCGGCTGGAAAGGGCGAGCACACCCCACCACTCAGATTGAGGTTTCCCCATGACGGACGAACTACCCAACTATGTTCTGCTTGGCGGCTCCGGCGGCATTGGCTTGGCCACTGCCAAACGGCTTGCTACCAAAGGCGCCCGTTTGATGCTCGCGGGGCGAAACCAGGAGACCCTCACGACTGCCCTCGCGGAATTGCAAGCCGTGCGACCTGGCGACTATCGCATGAAACTCGTCGATGCCACGCAATCGGCGGAGGTCGATGCTCTCTTCGCCGAGGCTCAAGCCGCGTTTGGGAGCGTTCACGGGGCCTCGTGTTTGGTGGGGTCGATCTTGCTCAAACCCGCGCACCTGACGACCGATGCTGAGTTCGAGCAGACGCTCAGCCAGAACATCCGCCCGGCGTTTTACATGTTACGTGCTGCGGTGAAGGTGATGCCAACGGGTGGTTCGATTGTGCTCGTCTCCACGGTCGCGGCCCAGATCGGCTTGCCGAACCACGAAGCCATCGCCACGGCCAAAGGGGCTATCGACGGCCTCGTGTTGTCCGCGGCGGCGAGTTATGCTGGTCGTGGTTTGCGTGTCAATGCCGTGGCACCGGGGCTTGTCCGCACCCCATTGGCATCCCGCATTACTAGCAGCGAAGCTGGGCTGAAAGCCTCAACCGCGATGCACCCGCTCGGCCGCATCGGCGAACCGGATGACGTCGCTCAGCCGATCGCTTGGCTCCTCGATCCGGCCACGAGTTGGGTCACGGGGCAAATCATCTCCGTGGATGGTGGGATGTCCGCGATTCGTGGGAAGTGACATGACCTTGTCCCACGTGTTGACACTGCACCTGATGGCGACATCGTTCATGTTCGCCATCGTTCTGTTCGTTCACTTCGTGCATTACCCGCTCATGGCCGACTACAACCGCGAACGTTGGCCGAGTATCTCGCAAACCCACCAACGGTTCACCTCACGTATCGTCTTCGGCCCAATGCTCGTGGAGGTTTTGACCAGCCTGGCTTGGGTCGGCTGGCAACCGGGGGGTCTCCTGGCATGGTTGGGTCTGATCCTGACCGCTGTCACCGGGTTCACGACGGTACTCGTCAGTGTGCCGCTTCACCAGAAACTCGAAGCCGACTGGTCCGACGACACCCATCGCCGCCTCTGCAGGACCAATGGGCTGAGGGTGGTGGGCTGGGGTGGGCATGTCGCGGTGTTGCTGGCAGCGACGACTTTGTAGCCAACTGCTACCCGACGAAGACGCCCGTAGTCACTGGTTGGCTGAAGGGGTCAAAGTCTTGGTTCGGTTGGGGGTTGGCATTGGTGAGGAGCGTCTCGGATCGGTAGAGTCGGACGCGAGCCGGGTCGCCGGTGCCGCTGCCGACGGCGATATCGGACTTGCCATCTCCATTCACGTCGTTGAGCATCACCCGAGCACCGCCACGGCTGTTCGCGTCTCCGGCGAAGAAGTTGGCGAGTTGATTTCCAAGCACAAAGTTGGGGTCAAGGGCCGCAGTGCGTGGGGAGCCGATCGCTCCTTTGACGTCCCAGATTCGCACCCGTGGAGCACCACCTGGCCCGCCGCCGAAGGCGAGTTCCGCGATGCCGTCGCCGTTGACATCTCCTGCCGTGACGAAAGCACCGTTTCGCAAGGTTTGCTCAAAGACAAAGAAGTTGTCGAGTTGCCGAGGAGCTTTCGAAGCGACACTGACGCCATCCCAAATCGTCACCCGTGGTCCGCCACCGAAGCCTGCGGCCACGACGACATCAGGCACCCCATCACCGGTAACATCCGCTGCCGCAGGCCTTGCTCCACCACGGAAAGCCGGGTCGTCGATCCCAAAGTAGCGATGCATCTGAGCGGCTTCGCCGGTGACGCCCGCGGCCAGCTTCGCCCCATCGTAAACGGCCACGATCGGCCCACCACCTTGATCCGGCGAGACAATCACATCAGCCCGGCCATCACTGTTCACATCGGCGGCGGCGACGTACATACCGCCAGTAAACGCTGCTTCGAAGACGACGAAGTCTGTCGTGATCGCCTTGGTGGCACCATCAATGACCGCGAGCCGTGAGACACCGCCTGGCCCTGAGACCGCGATGAAGTCTGGGACATTGTCACCGTTGACATCCGCCGTGGCGGTGCGTGCGATGGTCGTTGTGTTGTTGAAGAAGGTGAGTGTGTCGGAGGTGATGTACTGCCCGCTGCCTGGTGCAAGGATGCGAGCGGTGCCGTTGGCAAGACCACCAGCGAGGAGTGGCTGCGGGGGAGGGGTCACGCCGGAGAGCCGGGCGATGGCCATGTCCCCGAGCAGGTTCGTGCCGCCTGTCTCTGCGACCCCCACGACCACAATCCTGCCATCGGTTTGGATCGCTGTCGCGTAGCCCGAGTCGTTGTTTCGCCCGCCTTTGTTGAACCCGACGAGACTCAGACCACCCGTGCCAAACTTGGTGTCGATGGCACCATTGGCTTCCAGGCGGACCAAGGCCATATCCGCATTCGTACCAGGTAACAGAGTGCCAACCATGACCAACTTATCATCACTCATCACGCCTAACGAATTGCCCTGGGCGAGATTGCTGCCAGAGCCATTGAGGTTGATCGTGGTAATGCCTTTGGTGCCGAAGCTGGTATCGAGTGCACCAGAGCTTTCTAGGCGGAGAGCGACCATTTCCGAACGGCCGAGCGCAGAGGCCGAACCGATCACCACGACTTTGCCAGTCGACTGGATCTGCACATCATTGGCGACGTCATTGTTGCTGCCACCCAGATTTACGCTGTACGCAAGCTTGCCATCGGTGTCGAAGGAAGTATCGACGGTGCCGTCGGCGTTCAATCGAGTCAGGGCGATGTCCGTGCCGCCCGGTGTCTCGGCAGAGCCGACCGCGACGATACGGCCATCCGCTTGGATCGCGACAGCATTCAAAATGTCGTTGTTCGCGCTGCCTTGATCAAAGGGTACGAATTGAAACCCAGTCGTGTTGAAGGTCGTGTCGAGGGCGCCATTTTCGGTGAGCCGCACAACGACACCATCCGAGCCGTTCGCGGATTCTGCGGAACCCACGACCACAATCTTGCCGTCGCTCTGGATGGTCAGATCCTTGAGGAGGTCTTCATTGGCACCAGTTCGGTCGAAAGCAATCACGGCTTTGCCACCGTTGCCGAATCCTGCGTCGAGGGAGCCATCGGCATTCAACCGGGTGACGGCAAGATCGGTGTTGGCGCCATCCGTCGTGCCGCCGAGGACAATCTTGCCATCTTTTTGGATGGCAACCGCCACCGCGCCAGCATTCACTCCTGAGCCACCAAAGGCGACAATCGCCTTGCCGGAACCACCAAAACTGGGGTCAATCGTGCCGTTCGGAAGGAGCCGCACGGCGGCGAAGTAGGATCCCCCAGTGAAGGCAATACTCCCCGCGACGACGATGTTCCCATTCGGCTGCACGGCAACGGCCTGTGCTTCGTCGAGGTTGGTCCCACCGAGATTGAACGAGACCGTCACGCGGCCACTGGTTCCAAAAGTGGGATCGAGCGTCCCTGGAGCGGCAGGCACTTCTCGGGCTTCCAGCGAAAGGAGTTCCAAAGTTGACTTCTGGCTCATGATCGAATCCTCGGGAGGGACGACATCCTACCCAGATTACCGCCGTGGCGAAATCCCAGTTCATCGAGGGCAATTCTGAGTTCGAAAAATGTCAAAATCCTTACAAACTGCCCAAAACCTGCCATCGGTTTCTTCATAATTCCCACTCGGACTTTACAAAGTGTGGATTTTGTGCAAGGTTAATGACGAAGTGATGAAGGTAGGCAGCAGAATCTTGTCCAGAGTGATCCGTTGATTGCCCAGCGAAATACACCAATCGTTCTCGTCCATGGTCTGACGAATCCACGCAACCCCGGAGAACGAGAGTTCTTCCCAGGGCTGTCGACGTTTTTACGCAGCGCTGGCTATGCGGTTTTGTCCCCGAGGTTGCCGACGGAAATGGCCATGGCGAACCGTGTTGAATTCCTCGCTCGGGCCATCCGAGCGCGGTTCGGTTCCCAGCCCGTCCACCTGGTGGCCCATAGCCTCGGCGGACTGGATGCCCGTTATCTCGTTTCCCGCCTCGGTTTCGACAAACAAGCTCGCTCGCTCATTACCGTTGGCACCCCACACCTCGGAACTTCCTTCGCCGACTGGGTCTTGAAACTGACGCCTCATTGGCTGCGGGTGGCTCTCAGCACTTGGAAAGTCCCGTACCAGGCGATCCGAGAACTCACAACCGAGGCTGCCCACCGATTCTGGGACTCTACCCCTGATGTCCCCGGCCTGAAGACGGTCTCCGTGGCTGGAGATTGCCCCCGCTCTTGGCTCGGCGTCGAGTGGAAATTCCCGGCCTGGCTCGTGGCCCAAGCCGAAGGGCCGAATGACGGCATCGTCTCGGTCGCATCGGCCAAATGGGGCCAGCGGCAAGAAATCTGGCTCGGCGATCACCTCAACATTGTCAATCGACCGAACCGCATCATGCTCCGCGAAGGCGTCTGGACTGACCTCGGACCACGCTACCTCCGCGTGATCCAATCGGTCGAGTAGCGAAACGGCTCATGGAGATTGTCCATGGGCTTGGGTGGCCGGTAAGATAGCGCTATCATGGCCAAAGAAAAAGCATCTTCGAAAACGGCGTCCCCACCGAAACCGGAACCTGTGGCTCCTCCACCAGCCTACACGGTCGTGGCCCGGCGATACCGTCCCCAGCAATTCAGCGATTTGATTGGCCAGGAACACGTGGCCCAGGCGATGGTGAACGCCATCAAATCGGGCCGGATTGCTCACGCCTTTTTGTTCACGGGTGCCCGTGGGGTGGGGAAGACCTCGTCCGCACGGATTTTGGCCAAAGCACTGAACTGCACGACTGGCCCGACAGCAACACCTTGCGACCAGTGCGATAGCTGCTTGGGGATCATCTCGGGCGACGATGTCGATGTCTCGGAAATCGACGGCGCGAGCAATAACAAGGTCGAAGAAATCCGCGATTTGAAGAGTAACATCAACTTCCGGCCCCAGCATTCGCGCTTCAAGATATACATCATCGACGAAGTCCACATGCTCACGAACTCGGCTTTCAACGCCTTGCTCAAGACCCTGGAAGAGCCGCCGGAGCATGTGAAATTCATCTTCGCCACGACCGAAGTGCAGAAGATCCCGATCACGATTCTTTCGCGGTGTCAGAGGTTCGATTTCTCGGCGATCGGCCCAGCGAAAGTCTTTGAGACCTTAAAGCACATCGTCAAGAAAGAGGGCCTCGAAGCCGAAGAAGATGCCTTGCACACCGTCGCACGGCGTGCAGCGGGGTCGATGCGAGACGCCCAGACGCTCCTCGACCAGCTCCTGAGCTTCACCGAAGGGAAACTGACGGCCAAGAAACTCCACGAACTCCTTGGCACAGCTGGGGATGAGCGGATTGTTGAGCTGGCTGCGGCGATCATTGGCAAGGATGCCGCCACGGGCCTGAGCCTCGTCAGTCAGGCGGCGGAGATGGGGTTACAACTTGGCGAAATGCTGGATCAGATCATCGACTACTGGCGTGGGTTGATGCTCGTCCACATCGCCGGGCCGAACGCCCGAGACTTGCCAGGGACTCCTAGCCTACACCCGAAACTCCGTGAGCAGGCCCTGGCGATACCGCTCGATACCGTACTCGCTGGCTTGGATATCCTGACCACCACAAAATCCCGTGCCCGGATGACAGCCCATGTTCAGGTCCTAGTGGAAATGGCCATCGTGCGGTTATGCCGACTCGAAGACTTACTTTCCGTATCGAGCCTCGTGCAGATCGCCCAGTCGGGTGGCACAATCTCGCGGCCGTCCAATTCGCGTGCCGAAACGGCGGAGACAGTAAAAAAAAACGGCCCAGTGAATGAGAACATAGCCGTAAGTCATTCCTCAGAAGGGGATTCCAGCGATCTGACGCCACAGAATCTACCGCGATTGTGGCCTCGAATTCTCTCCGAATTGGGAATGATCAGTGCCAAACATCTAGAAAGCGCGGGCCTCCCTGCAATTCTTGGGCCGAATTCTCTGGTGATCCGCTTCCCGAAAGACTATAGTCATGCGTATGATGCCTTTCGATCGGAGGCGACTCAGGAAAACCTCCGACGCACAATCAGTCGAATCGCCCAGACGGAAGTCTCGGTGCGCTTTGAGTTGAGCCAAACGGAAGCCCCAGCTCCGACTAAGTCGGCTGTGAACACGGGGGCACCCGCACCGATGGAGCGTTCGAAAGATCTGCTACAACTGCCGATCTTTCAGAAAGCAATCCAAGTGTTGAATGCCCAATTCCTGCGGGTCGATGAAGGCTTCAATCCGTTCGGAACTGGCGTGGCCGCGGCTACGACACCTGACACCGAGACGGACGACGATATCCCAGTAACTCTGGACTCTGACGAGGACTAAAACGAATGTTCGGCGACTTTGGCAACCTGATGAAACTGCTCGGCAACAAGGACAAAATCCAAGGCGAGGTCGCCAAGATGCACGAGGCCATTGCCAAGATCGTCGCAGAAGGCAACGCCGGCGGTGGCATGGTCGTTGTGCGGGTCAGTGGTAAGTTTGAAATGCTATCCTGCTTCATCAGTGATGCCGCCGCCTCGCTTCCAGACCGCAAACTCCTCGAAGACCTCATCCTTGCGGCCACGAATCAAGCGACGGCCAAAGCGAAGGAACAGGTCGCCGCAGAAACCCAACGCATGGCCCAATCGCTTGGGTTGCCGGCCAGTATGCTCGGCCAACTTGGTCTGCCAGGGCTGGGTTGATCATGGCCGAAACTGCCGGGCCAATTACCAAACTGCTCGAAGAACTCGCGAAGCTTCCTGGAATCGGGCCCAAAAGCGCGGAGCGGATCGGCCACTTTCTCTTGAACGGAGACCGGAAACCGGCTCTGAACTTAGCGGCGGCTCTGCGAGCTGTGGTCGAGTCCATTCACCCCTGTCAGCAGTGCTTCAACCACTGCGACGGCGAGCTTTGCCCGATCTGCCGCGATCCCCGGCGTGACCCAGGTTTACTCTGCGTCGTTGAGACGCCCCGCGACGTCGGCATTTTCGAACGCATCGGCACGTATCGTGGGTTGTATCACGTATTGGGTGGTCGTTTGGCTCCCTTAGATGGTGTCGGCCCGGATCGATTGACCTTGCAAGCCCTGGCCAATCGTGTGAAGAAGGGGGGCGTGCGTGAGGTGATCCTAGCCACCAGCCCAACTCTGGAAGGAGATGGGACCGCGCTCTTTGCCAACAATCTCCTGGCCGGGACGAACGTCACGGTCACCAAACTGGCTCGTGGCCTGCCCAGTGGCTCATCACTGGAGTTGGCCAACCCGCAAATGCTTTCGGATGCCCTCGAAGGCCGCCGGAATGTTTAACTTTGAACCGTGGAAACGGATGACCGAGGTTTCGACATGAGTCGCATGGGAATGAGCTTCGATCTCTCGCAGCGGCAATCGCAGCAGCAAGTGATCGCGCCGAAAATGCTGAAGTCGATGGAGTACCTCCAACTTCCACTCATGGCTCTCCAGGAGCGCGTCACCGAGGCCTTGGAAGAAAACCCGTTTCTTGAAGTGAAAGAGTCTCGTGCCAAAGAGACTTCTGAAGACACCTTCAACGCCGATGCCCCGTTAAAACATGACGAAAAAGGCGAAAGCGAATTCGCCCGGATGGATGAAATCAATCGGGATTGGGGCGACCACTTCAACGAAGATCACCGCCCGAGCCGAGCCGGTATCGATGACCTTGGAGACAAAAAACTCGAAGCGATGATGAACATCGCTGATAACCCCGTGAGCCTCCAAGAGCACTTGAGTGAGCAACTCGCCTGCCAGGCTCTGCCTCCACAGACGAAGGCCCTGTGTGAGTACGTCATCAGCCACCTGGACGACAATGGTTACTTGCTCGCCCACGACCCCGAATCGGGTCGACCACTCACCATCCCACTCGACGAACTCGCACGCAACTACAGCGAACCGGTCACGATGGAGCAAGTCGAGGAAGCACTCTTCGTCATCCAAGAACTCGACCCGCCCGGTGTCGGGGCACGGGACACGAAAGAGTGCCTGCTGATTCAGGTCTCCGAGGAGGAGATGGAACACGCGGACTTGGTCCGTGAGCTGATTCAGCATCACCTCGAAGACGTCGCACACAATCGACTTGCCATGATCCAAAAGCGTGTTGGCTGCTCGGTTGAGATGATCCGTGAAGCGATTCAGGAACTGCGTCAGTTGAACCCCAAGCCTGGCGCCAAATTTGCCAACGAGTCTGCCAAGTACATCGTGCCGGACATCAAGATCACTCGCAATGATGCTGGCGACTACGACATCAAACTGACCAACGACTGGACTCCGAACGTCCGTGTCAGCTCCAAGTACGAGCCACTGGTCAAAGACAAAAACCAAGACCCCAAGACCCGTGAATATCTGGGTCGCAAACTGCTGAGCGCGAACTGGATCGTCGACGCCATCCGCCAGCGGCGTGAGACGCTCACCAAAGTCACGCGAGCGATCATTGACCGCCAACGCCAGTTCCTCGACCGCGGGCCAGACTTCATTCTTCCTCTCAAGATGGACGACATCGCCAAGATCGTGGGCGTCCATGTGACGACGATCAGCCGGGCTGTCGACGATAAATACATCGAGACCCCACGCGGTGTCTTCCCACTCAAACGCTTCTTCGGGGGCGGCGTTCAGAACACCGAAACCGGCGAAAATGTGGCCTGGGAATCGATCAAAACCAAGCTCTTGGAGATGATCGCCGAGGAGAACAAAGCGAAGCCATTGTCGGACGAAGACATCGAAAAGAAATTCGACGCGATGGGCCTCAAAGTCGCCCGGCGAACGGTGACGAAGTACCGCGAGGCCCTCAAGATCCCATCCAGTCGACAACGCAAAGAAGTGAAGTGACGATCTGATATGACGAGTGGTTAAATTTTCTTATACCATGAGTATGAGAAGCACTTGTTCGCTTCAGACCTAATCCACCTTCGGATGCTGCATCATGACTCTGCCACGCAAAACCCGCCTGAACTTCGTCACTTTGGAAACCCGCACGAATCCCGATGGCGGTCTTGCGGCGGGGGGTGACTTGGAACAAGGGCACGTCGATTTCCTCTCGATTGAGTTCGAACGGGCCGAAAGCCCGGAAGAGCCTGCGAAACTGGAGTTCCATGCTCACGACGAGGAAAGCGATGAAGAGTACCGTCTTGATGGTACGCGCTTCATCATCAAGCCCGAAGCCCTGATCCCGCGTCCGGAAGGAAGTGACTTTGACTTCCTTGGGGTGCCGAGCAGCAAGAGCATCTGGATGCTTCCCCAAGTCCAGGATCCGAATCTCCTCTTCGGTGGTGTCGGGGCGGAGGAAGTCATGGGCGGGCAACTCGGCAGCTACACCGAGACCGACGACCGCTTCGATGGCGAAGGCGAGTTCATCCGAGTCGAGGTCGTCGGCTTCGAAGGGCCGGGCGAGTTTAGCGCCTGGGTCAACGACTCCTTCGGCCAGCCGGTTGTCTTCGTCCAAACGGCTGATGGCATCAATGCGAAGAACACCCCTTCAGACACCTTCTTCGCACTCCCCGAAGCCCACCAGGACATGAACTTGGCTTTCACCGAGCCAGGCCAGTACACCCTGCGTGTCAAAGCCACCGCTTACCTGAATGATAACAAGCTCAATCCCGTCGAATCTGAGGTCGAGACGTTGCGTTTCTTCGTCCAGGAGACCGACGACGATGTCGCGCCTAAGATTCCGAGTGGCATCATCGCCACGGCACCCGATGTCGGTGGAATTCCGATTGTCCGTGTGGTGAATCCTGTCACTGGGAATACGCTGTTCGAGATTCCCGCCTACGAGCCAACCTTCCTCGGCGGGGTGAACGTCGCGGTCGGCGATGTTACGGGCGATGGCAACGACGATATCGTCACCGGTGCCGGAGCTGGCGGTGGCCCACGCATTGAAATCT
Source organism: Fimbriiglobus sp. (assembly GCA_051659845.1). Classification (GTDB taxonomy): domain Bacteria; phylum Planctomycetota; class Planctomycetia; order Gemmatales; family Gemmataceae; genus Fimbriiglobus. The sequence goes on from JBOFPH010000033.1 coordinate 65,997, forward strand.
TTGACGGAGTCTCTGGGAAATCACTCGGCTCGTTCTTCGCCTACGAACCGAGCTTCACGGGTGGTGTCACGGTCGCCCTCGGTGACCTCAACGGCGATGGCCGCAAGGACATCATCACTGGCACGGGCATCGGCGGTGGGCCTCGAATCGTGGCCTTCAGCGGGGTGAATCGTCAGCAAATCGCCAACTTCTTCGCCTACGAAGCCAGCTTCCGGGGAGGGGTGAACGTCTCTGCGGACGACCTTAACAACGACGGCATAGACGACATTGCGGTGGGGTCGGGCGTCGGCGGTGGGCCACGTGTGGTGGTGGTCGATGGCAAGTCGCTCGGTGTGCTCCGGAACTTCTTCGCCTACGAGCCGAGCTTCCGCGGCGGCGTCAACGTTAGCATGGCAGACCTCAACGACGACGACACCCCAGACATCTTCGCCGGGAGCGGAGTTGGCGGTGCTCCACGGGTGCGAGTGCTAGACGGCAGTAGCGCCACCGAACGTTCCCTCGCGGACTTCTTCGCCTTCGACGACAGCGAAACCGGCGGCGTCCGCGTGACCGGCGTCGATAGCGACGGCGACGATGAACTCGAAATCATCGCCGGCAACAGCACCAACGGCCTCGTGCGCCGCTTCGACAAATCCGGCGAAGAACTCAACGAGTTCGAAGCCTTCGAAGACAACGCCGGCGTCCGCGTCACCAGCAACCGCTAACTCGCCCTCTCAGCCTGCGAATCACAAGACACCCTTGGTGCTGGGGATTCCCGAAGCGCGGGGGTCGGGTTCGAGGGCAGTGCGGAGGGCGCGGGCGGTCGCTTTGAAGAGGCCTTCGATGATGTGGTGGGTGTTGCGGCCGTGGTGTTGCACGATGTGCAGGTTCATGAGGGCGGCGGAGCTGAAGGCCCGCCAGAACTCCTCGGCCAGTTGCGAGGAGAAGTTCCCCAGTAGCTCGTTGGGGACGTCCACTTTCCAGATGAAGACGGCTCGGCCGCCGAGGTCGATGGCACTCGTGATGAGGGTCTCGTCCATGGGGACGGTGGCGTCGCCGTAGCGGCGGATGCCGGCTTTGGTGCCGAGGGCTTCGCGGAGGGCTTGGCCGAGGGCGATGCCGCAGTCTTCGACTGTGTGGTGGGCGTCGATGTGCAGGTCGCCTTGGCAGGTGAGCTGGATGTCTAGGAGGCCGTGCTTGGCGAGATGGGTCAACATGTGGTCAAAGAAGCCGACGCCCGTGGCGACCTCGCACTGGCCGGTGCCGTCTAGGTTGAGCGTTAGCTCGATTTGGGTTTCGTTGGTTTTCCGGCTGATTTTCGCAGTTCTCACTTCGCGGCCTCTTTCAAAAGTCTCACGGCTTCTTCGATCATCTCTTCAGCGACACCCGGCTCATAAGGCGAGTTCGTGACTTCGTAACTCCCCTCGCCGAAGGCTTGCCGGGTGGGGACGTAACAATCGACGTCGTTGGCGATGGTCACCATCAAAGTCGTGGGGAAGGGCGATCGCTTGCGGACCTCCAGCCCGACTTCGACGAAGACCTCGTGTGGCAATGTGACTACAGCGACTTCCGAACCCAGGGTCATCACCTGGATCGGCAATGGCCGTTTGGGGCCAAGCTCTTTGTGCATGTGGTTCACGAGCAGCACCCGGTAAGCCTCGACCGATTCGAGGAAGTCCGCTTTCTTCTTGCCCAAGAGCCGCTCTTCGCTAACTGCGACATCCTTAGGCCGGTCGGCGCGGAGAGCCGGGTGAATGATCCCCTGGCGAGCACTCGCACTCGCGGCCACTGGTCTCGGCTTGATCGCCACCATCGAAGCAGCGAGCTTTTGGCCGTAGACTTCGCTCGGCGGCTCGGGGTCTTTGGTGGCCGTGTTGACTTGGTTGGTGTTGCCCGCACAGCCCTCTGCGAAGATGCTGATGAACTCCGGGCCGTAGGTCTTTTGCAACTCTCGCTGCAAGTGGCCGGGGTAATCCGCGCTGAACTTCTTGCCGCCGTAGACGGTGACGTGCATGGCGAACGAACAGAGCGAACCGAACGGCTTGCCGTTCGCGTCTTTGACGAGCAAAAACGGCACGTCAGGGTCCGTCGGCCCCGCGACACGGACAATCTCGGGGTTGAGTTTGCCGGGGTTCATGACGTATTGGCCATTCTTCAACAAGTAGCGGCGATTGAAGGTGAGGTTTTCAGTCTTGCCAATGCCGTGCTCAACGCTCGCGGGTTTGGCAGCCTTGTCAGCGTCGATCGCCGCTTGCACGCAGCCATCGGCGAACTTCCTGGGGTAATCTCCGAGCGTATGCCGATCAGCGATACCCGCTTCTTTTGCTTTGAGTGCGAAGAGCCTCACGAAGATAGGGTCGTAGTGCATCGGCCCACCGTGGGTGTGCGTAGCACTGAGGCTGATGGCTTCAAAGGGGATGCCGATGGCTTTGGAAATACGCTTCCGAATGCCATCGGCCATTTGCCGCTCATGCCCGCAGACATCACAGACAACAATACAGAACTTCCCTTTGACCACCATCGCCTTGGCCAGGATGGGGTCGAGGTTGCCCTCAGCGAGCACTTCCGAATAGCTCCCCGCCATGCGGTAATTCGCAGGAGGCGAGACATCTGCCGTCGCAAAGCCGATCTTGAGCGGCTCCGCCGCAAAGGTGAAGGTAGGCAGCAGGAGTAAGAGCACAAGTCGTAGCATCACCGTCTCCGGAGGTTACCAGTAGCCTTGGGTCGTGGGCTTGATGACGAGTTCGGGGATGTGGACGGCTGGAGGTAGGTTGGCCACGTACAAAATCGCGTCGGCGACGTCGGCGGGTTTGAGGATCGCGGCTCGGTGAGACTCACTCACGGGGCTGGGCCGTTGACTCAGGATGGGGGTGTCGATCTCGCCTGGGCAGATGTTGCTGACACGGATGCCGGAGTCTTTCTCCTCGTTGGCGAGCACTAGCCCCATGCCGCCCATGCCAAACTTCCCGGCCACGTAGGCCGCGCCACCCAGCGGATTCGCCCGCTTCCCTGCAACACTGACGATGTTGATGATGATGCCGTCTTTGCGTTCGAGCATCTGCGGCAACACATAGTGTGTACAGTAAAAGGCCCCATCGAGGTTGGCCCGGATCATTTGGTTCCAACTCTCCGGCGTGAGCTCTCGCATGGTCCGGGCTTTGAGGTTGGCTCCTGCGTTATTGACGAGAATATCGACTTGGCCATATCGCACGGTGCCAGCCAAGATGAGTGCCTCACACTGCTCCGCATCCGTGACATCGGTGGGCATGGCTAACAGCTTCAGCCCGCCGTTGAGTTCAAGGGCTGCCAGGCCAAGTTTGACGCCATCGCGCCCTGCGATGACGACATTCGCCCCTGCCGCCAAGAACCCCCGCGCCGTTGCCAGGCCGACCCCCGAGCCACCCCCCGTGACCACCACCGTCTTCCCCGCCAGCCGCTCAAACATCGCGATCCCTTTCCAGATGAGGACAGAAGATATCGTAGGGATTCGAGCCAGGGTTCGCTTCACCCTGAGCTATGTGAAGTCGACCCGCTGTGGCGAAGAATTGAATTCTCGATTAAGAAACTTCCATCAGCTTCGTTTCCAGGGTAGGCACCAGGAGAGACACGTGAACGACCGGGACTGGATCACGGCCGCTGTGGACCGATACGAACGACCTTTGCGGGTCTATGTTCGTGGCATGCTCGGCGAAGGTTCGCTCGAACAGGATGTTGTCCAAGAAGCCTTTCTCGAACTGTGTCGGCAGCCTCGGGCGGCGATCGAGCCTCGGTTGGCGGCCTGGTTGTTCACGGTCTGTCGTCGGCGTGTCATTGACATTGTCCGCAAGGAGAAAAGGATGACCCACCTCGTCGGCGAGCCACCAACTCGCCACCCTGACCCCAGCGAAGCTCTGGCCCACTCGGACCTGACCCAAACCGTCCTCACACGAGTTGGCACGCTTCCCGAGAATCAACGCGAAGCCGTGCGACTCAAGTTCCTGCAACAGTTCTCCTACCGCGAAATCGCGGAGATTATGGGCATCAGTGAATCCCACGTTGGGGTGTTACTGCACACGGCCCTCAAGAAACTCCGCGAAACCTTTACCCCCGAACACAGCCTGCCAGGAGCCACCTCATGATCGCCCCCCACGATGATCCACGCCTCACGGCGTACGCCCTCAACGACCCCGGCCTCAGTGCCGAGGATCGTGCCTGGTTGGAAGAGCAAGTGAAAACCGACCCTGTAGCCCGCGAAGCCATCGCTGAGACGCAGCGTCTCGCCCAGAGCCTGACCGCGGCCTTCGCTGCCGAGGCTCAGTCGATCCCCGTGCAAGCGGTGGTCATCCCCAAAACCAAAGCGAAGCCCCGTTGGTATGTCGGTGGCTTGATTGGCGGCGTGGTCGCTGCGAGCCTGGTTGGCATTGGCGTGTTCCTCAGCCAAAACCAACAACCCCGCGAAAACGCGATGGCGGTCTCGAACGCAGAAGCACCCAAAGTGAACGCTCCGGATGGAGACCTCACCAATCCAGATGCCGGCATCGATCCGGATCATCCAGTATTTGAGCCTGACAGGTTGGATAAGACGCAATTGAACAAAGCGATCCGTCCCACTAACCTCGCTTCGGAATCCAAGCCGATTCCGCCTGTGATCGCTTCGCCTTCGCCCTCGGCACCCACTGGCCCTATGAAAGCTCCGCCTGCGATGGGTGGATACCCTGGCCCTGGTGGCCCTCCTGGATCTGGAGCGGCGCCCGCGCCTCTCTCTCCATCTATGCCGTCCCCTGGGATCGGTGGGCCAGCCGGAGGTGGCGGCCCTCCGGGTGCCGCAGGCCCAGTCCCAGGACAAACCTTCACCGGTCGCGGAGCGGTGACTCGCGAGAGACTTGCCAAGGCTGGCCGTGCCGATCGGAAACCAGGTGAGAAGGGCGAGGACAAGGCCAAACAAGATTCGAACGCGATCGATTCTCCCGAAGTCAAGAAGATGGAGCAAGTCGAACCCCTCGGCGGGCAGTTCAACGGCTTGATCGAGAACCCGTTTGTCAAAGTGCAGGGTGAGGCGGCTCTCTCGACCTTCGGTGTGGATGTTGACACGGCGAGCTACTCCATCGTCCGCCGTTACCTGACGGGTGGTTCGCTACCACCAGCTCAGGCGGTGCGGCTCGAAGAGATGGTGAACTACTTCCCCTACAAAGATGCAGCCCCGGAGAAAGGCGATCCCTATGCGGTGCGTGTTGAGATGGCCGATTGCCCTTGGCAGCCGAAGCACCGTCTGGCCCGCGTTTCGGTGAAGGCTCAGCCGATTGCCAATGACAAACGCCCGCCGAGCAACCTCGTCTTCTTGATTGACGTCTCCGGGTCGATGGATGGCCCGAACCGGTTGCCACTGGTCAAGGCATCGATGAAGATGCTCGTCAACCAACTCGGTGAAAACGACCGTGTGGCCATGGTCGTCTACGCGGGGGCTTCGGGCCTTGTGCTCGATTCCACGAGTGCCATGAACAAGAACATGATCATTGAAGCCCTCGATAAGCTCCATGCTGGGGGTTCGACCAATGGTGCCGGCGGTCTGCAACAGGCTTACGATGTCGCCGTCAAGAACTTCATCAAGAACGGCACCAACCGTGTCATTCTCTGCACCGACGGGGACTGGAACGTCGGCACCACGTCCACGAACGGCCTCATCGAGTTGGTCGAAGAGAAGCGAAAGACGGGTGTCTTCTTAAGCGTCTTTGGCTTCGGGATGGGGAACCTACGAGACGAGATGATGGTCAAGCTCGCGGGCAAAGGCAACGGCAACTACGGCTACATTGACACGCTGAGAGAGGCCAACAAAGCTCTGGTGGAGCAAATCTCAGGGACGTTGGTCACGGTGGCGAAGGATGTCAAAATCCAGATCGAGTTCAACCCCGCCGCGATCCAGTCGTATCGTCTGCTGGGTTACGAGAAACGCATCCTAGCGGCCCAGGACTTCCATGACGACACCAAGGACGCGGGTGAGATGGGTGCGGGCCACGTCGTGACCGCCTTCTACGAACTGATCCCCGCTGGCACGGCTCCCGCAACTGCTGGGGAAGGGGGCCTTCGCTATCAGCCCGAGCCAGCCGCTTTGCAAGTGATCCCCGGGAAGGCGAAGTCGGCAGACGAAGCCTTCCTGCTGAAGATGCGGCACAAGAAGCCCAACGCCACGGAAAGCACGTACCGTGAGATGCCCGTGCCGAACAAAACGGTGCCTTACGCCCAGGCCAGCGAAGACTTCCGCTTCGGGGCCGCGGTGGCCGAGTTCAGCCTGATCCTCCGGCAGTCGGAGTATCGCGGGGCTGCGAGCTATGCCTCGGTGCTGGAACTGGCCCAGTCCGCGATGAAGTTTGACCCGAGTGCGTATCGAGCCGAGTTTGTGGACCTCGTCCGCATGGCTCAACGGCTCTCGGGCCAGAAGTGATTTTGACATGAAACGAAAGAACCCACCGAGATTCTCGGTGGGTTCTTTTCGTTCGATGATGTGTTACAGGCCGACTGCGGTCTTGAGTTCGCCGAGGAGTTTCGTGGCTTCGTCCTTGAGCGCTTCCCACTTGTCGCCAGGAGCCGCTGCGATCTCAGCGAGCTTGCCTTTCAGCTTGCCCACGAGGTCCTTGGCTTTGCCGAGCTTCTCGCTGATGCCTTTCTTGGCGTCGCCGGTTGCGGAGGCTTCGGACTTCGTCATCTCTTCGATCTTGCCTTCGGCACTCTTTACGATGCCTTCGATGGGCCCGGTGAAGGCAGACTTGAGCTTGGCGAGAGCTTCGGCGCCCAGATCTTTGCCCTTGTCGGCGATGTCTTTGACGCCTTCTTTGCCCTTGTCGGCGATGTCTTTGACGCCTTCTTTGGCTTTGTTGTTGAGATCTTTGCCGGCATCACCGGCGGCTGCGGCTGCTTTTGAGGCCGCGTTGGAAGCGTTCGAGGCGGCTTTTTCACAGCCGATCATCGTCGCCAAGCCAAGGACTGCCACTGCCATCATGTACTTACGCATTGTGTTGCACCTTCTCAGATGTGGAGAGACTGGATCGGCTCATTCAATAAAAATGAGCGTCCTTTCATAATCATACGGAATTGCAGGCCTGTAGTTAGTCTGGTAACGATTTTCCGAGATGATCCGAGAAACCCTTCAAAATCGAGGTCAGCGTTTCGTTGGGTTCTGTGCCTTTGACATCTTTCGTCGCTTGGGCGATGTGCTGAGCGACCTCGGCGAGGAGGATTCCCCACTGGGTCTGCTCGGCGAACAACCCCACCGATATCACCGTTTGCAGTTGCTCGTTGATGACCCAGACCCGCAAAGCTTCGCGGGCTTCGTCAGCAGTGAGGGAGTCTGCGGGGACTTCGAGTTCGGTGCGGATTTTCTCGGCCATGAGTTTGGCTCCTTCCTTGGGGAAAAACTCAGCGTATGGCTTCTTCGATCCAACCGCCACCCAGAACACGTGTTCCATCGTAAAAAGTCACCGCCTGGCCAGGGGTGACCGCCGACTGTGGCGTGGAGAAACGCACGGTGGCCCCGCCATCCTCAGTCGCGCGAATGATGCCGGGGGTCGCGGTGTGGCGGTAGCGGATTTTGATGTCACACTCCCGGCTCGTCATTGGTGGATCGATAAGCCAGTTGATGCGCGAAGCGACGAGGCCATCGGCATCCAGTTCTTCGACATCGCCCACGATCACGGCCCGGGATTCTGGGATGATCTCCAAGACGAATCGCTTCTTCCCGCCGGAGACCCCCAGCCCTTTGCGTTGGCCAATAGTGAAGCGATCGATACCATCGTGCTCGGCAAGGACATTCCCTTCACGGTCTTGCACCACCCCCGCCGCCACGGCTTCGGGTCGTCGCTTGCGCACGACATCCGTGTGATCCCCCGTCGGTACGAAGCAGATTTCAACACTGTCGGGCTTCTCCGAAACCGACACTAACCCCGATTGCCGGGCCAATTCACGGACGTCCGACTTGGCCATGCCGCCGATAGGGAAGAGCAGATGTTGCAAGACTTCTCGCTTGATCCCATGCAGGACGTACGATTGGTCCTTGTCTGGATCCAGGCCGCGGTGCAATTCCACTTCGCCCGTGGTCGGGTTCCGCAGGGCTTGGGCATAGTGGCCCGTGGCAATGAAGTCCGCCCCGAGCTTTTGCCCGAAGCTCCAGAGTTGGCCGAATTTCAGCCAGTTGTTGCAGACAACACACGGGTTTGGCGTGCGACCTTTGAGGTACTCATCGGCGAAGTAGTCGATGATTTGGTTGAACTCGGCTTCGAAATCGAGCGCGTAAAACGGGATGTCGAGCCGATCCGCGACCCGGCGGGCATCTCCAGCATCGATCGCCGAGCAGCAGCCCTTTTTGTTGTCTTTGCGGGTGTCGGCTTCCTCGGTGTGCGAGCCAGTGCGCATGAAGAGGCCAATGACGTCGTAGCCTTGTTGTTGCAGCAACACCGCTGCCACGGAGCTATCGACGCCGCCACTCATCGCCAACACAACCCGCCGACCCATTGCAAACTCCTCAACTGAAACATTCCCATCATATCCGACACTGGAACCAGCCCAAGAGGTTCAGCCGGGATTCCTTGACCCAAACCCGTTTGCCGTGAGTAAAATGAGCATGTCACAAAGAGGCTCACCTATGAACTGGGCGATGCGACTTTTGCTGAGTCTGAGTGTTTTGACTTTGATCCTAATCTCTGGGAATGCCGCCGATTACCAAGACCCACCCCTGACCCCGAAAGAGCGAGAACACTGGTCGTTCATCCCGCCGAAACGGGTGGCACTTTCGAAGGTCAAGGATGCAGATTGGGTGCGGAACCCCATCGATGCCTTCATCCTGGCAAAACTCGAAGCCCAAGATTTGAAACCCAGCCCCGAAGCCAGCCGGGAAGTGCTCATCCGCCGCCTGACTTTTGATTTGCACGGCCTACCTCCGACTCCCACGGAGATCGATGCGTTTCTCAAAGACACGGACCCGAACGCTTACGACAAGCTCGTCGATCGCTTGTTGGCGTCTCCGCATTACGGTGAACGCTGGGGCCAGCATTGGTTCGATGTCGTTCGCTATGCCGAGTCCAATGGGTACGAAGCGGATGGAACCCGCCCGAATGCCTGGCGTTACCGGGATTACGTCATCCGCTCTCTGAACTCGGACAAACCTTACGATCGCTTCCTCACCGAACAACTCGCCGGCGACCAATTAGCCGCGGGAGCTGACCCGCGAGAGAACCCGGACCTCTTCATTGCCACCGGCTATCTACGTTGTGGGCCAGTGCATATGGTGTCCGGCAACGTGGATGAAGACGAGAATCGCCAAGAATCGCTCACCGAAATGGTCAACAACCTTGGCAGCGGCATCCTGGGCCTGACGATGGGTTGTTGCCGTTGTCACGACCATAAGTTTGATCCCCTCTCGCTCGGTGATTACTACCGACTCCAGGCCTATTTCGCGGGAACCTACACCAAAGACTACTCGCTCTCGACCGAGGCCCAGACGAGCGCTATGACGACGCGAGCCGAGCCGATCAAGAAAAGGATTGCCGCCATTCGCCAACAAATCGAGGCGATCGATAGCCCGGCACGCCAGGAAGTCCGAAAGTTGAAACTCACGATGGTCGATGAAGCGACGCTCAAGGCGGATGCCAAGGAGCCCAAAGACCGCACGGCCGCTGATAAGGAACTCCTCAAAGCCGCTGGGCCAACACTCAAGGTGCAATGGGACGAGGTGCTTGCGGCCTTGAAGCCCGAGGCACTGCTAAAACGCAAGCCACTTGTCGCCGAACTGGAGACACTCGAACGCGATCTGTTCGAGACCGCCACCCCCGAACAAGCCTGGGGGATGCACAACGTCAAGTCAATCCCCGAGACGAATGTCTTGCTTCGTGGCGATGTCAAAAAGCGGAGTACGAAAGTGTCACCTGGCTTGCCGCGAGTGACCTTGCCTGTGTCGGTCGAGGTGGGGCCGACTCGCCTCGATTTGGCACGCAAGATCACGGAAGCCAAACATCCACTCACAGCCCGCGTGATGATGAACAGGCTCTGGCAGGGGCACTTTGGCCGGGGGATCGTCCGCACGGCCAACGACTTTGGCACCCGCGGCGATGCCCCGACACACCTCGAACTGCTGGATTGGCTGGCCCGTGAATTCGTTTCGCCGACCCAAGGTGTCAACCTCGATTTAGAAAAACCCTGGACGTTGAAACGGATGCACCGTCTGATGGTGACCAGTGCCACGTACCGCCAGGCGAGTGAGCCAAGTGCTCGTGCGAAACTTATCGACTCTGAGAACAAACTGCTGAGTCATGCCCGTCGACGACGGCTCGAAGCCGAGGCCATCCGCGATGCCATGCTCACCGCTTCGGGCACACTCACCCGCAGCCAAGGTGGGCCGAGTGTGTATGTGCCACTTGAGCCAGAAGTCTACGATTTGATTTTCACCGAAGGTGAACCGATCGCCTTGTGGCCCGTCACTTCGGATGTCAAGCAACACAGTCGCCGGACGATCTACCTGCACTCGAAACGCAACGTCCGCATCCCGCTCCTGGAAACCTTCGACCTCCCGGACACTCTCAACTCCTGTGCGATCCGTGGCGAAAGCACCTACGCGCCGCAAGCCCTGATCCTCATGAATGGCCCACTGACCCAAGAACTCACCATGGCGATGGCCAAATCTCTCCAGGCGGAATCCACCGACCCACGAAGCCAAATCCAATCCGCCTACCGCCGCACCCTCGGCCGCAACCCTCGCACCGAGGAAGTCGCTGAGTGCACCAAGTTCCTGCAACAGAACCCACTCTCCGAACTCTGCAAGGCGCTCATGAACACCAGCGAATTCGTCTACATCCCGTAAACTGACGAACCTTTGATGAGTGAAGGCTGAAGCGGATTAGTCGCGAAACGCTGTAAGCCTGTAGAATGCTGATGTGATTTTCCTTGGAGAGGCTATGCCGCTGTTCGTCTCTTCGCATCCGCTCGTGTTGCATAAGCTGGCTCGATTGCGGGATAAATCCACTTCGTCGCCGGTGTTTCGGCAATTGGTCCACGAGATTTCCCAGGTGTTGTTTGCCGATGCTTTGCAAGGTGTTCGGATGCGGGGCATCACTGTGGAAACGCCACTCATGGCGTGTGCAGGCCAAGAGATCGCGGACAAAATTGGTTTGGTGCCGGTTTTGCGAGCTGGCCTGGGCATGGCGAATGCATTGCACCAAGCCCTTCCGGAAGCGACTGTTTGGCATCTTGGCATCTACCGGGACCACGAGACACTACTGCCGAAGACGTATTACAACAAGCTCCCTGCGAACCACGGCCTGGACGTCGCGTTCGTACTCGATCCGATGCTCGCCACGGGTGGCTCGGCGATTGCGGCCGTGGAAATCTTGAAGCGTGCTGCTGTGCCCCAGGTTGTGTTCATTGGCTTGATCGCCGCGCCAGAAGGGATCGCGGCGTTGCAAGCGGCCCACCCGGATGTGCCGATTTACCTGGCCGCCCGGGACGAGAAACTCTCGGACATCGGCTACATTCTCCCTGGCCTCGGCGACGCTGGTGACCGGCAATTCGGCACGACGAGTTAAACGCACCAGTTGTCCGCCAGATTGGTGGCACGCATCGGACATTTGGTTTGCCCCTTTTTCGTCGAGAACCGCCTGGATTCTACAACCAAGCTATATCCCTCCGCGAACATGATCTAAACTAGTTGTGTCTGGAGTGCTGTTCTTGGGAAGGGATATCGTTGAAGCCATTGGAGCTAGTCTCGTCAGCAACTGTCGCGCGAATCGCGCAGGTCGTGCCACGCACCGAGGCCGAGGGGCCAGGTCTACGGTTTGCCGTGTGGTTTCAAGGCTGCCCGTTACGATGCCCGGGGTGTTGCAACCCCGAGTTTCTGCCATTTCGCGGTGGCCTAGAGCGTAGCGTTGAGGAACTGTGTGCCCAGTATGCTCAGACCGAGGGGCTGGAAGGGTTGTCGCTGTTGGGTGGTGAGCCGTTTGCTCATGCCGAAGCGGGGGTCATGCTCGCTCGCACAGCCCGAGACCGCGGACAGACGGTGATGATTTACTCCGGTTACACCCTCGAACAGCTTCGTCTCTCGCCCGACCCAGCCGTGCATGAACTGCTGGCTCTCACCGATTTGCTGGTCGATGGGCCTTATAACCGGGAGCAACCGGATACTGCCAGACGTTGGATCGGCTCGACGAATCAACGCATCCATTTTCTCAGCGATCGCTACCAAGCGGATGACCCCTGTTGGAAGGCCAAGAACACTCTCGAAGTGCGGGTTTCCGGTTCGGAGATCACGATCAATGGCTTCCCGGCCCTCGGTGCGGTAGGATTGTGGAAAGGTTGGAAGCGTAAGAAATCTGAGGCCAAGCCCTGATGCCGACGGAAACTCCTGATATCGAAGTGACTTTGCCGAGTGGCCCACCGGCGGTGTCCCGTTACGAATACAACCTCTTGCGGCTGTTGCGCTTTGCTCTGGGGTCGATGCCAATTGAGCAAGCCCAGACGTTGATCTACCAACGTATCGCCCCCGCACCGGGCTGCTTGAGCGGGGTGTGCGTGCAACTGGCCCAGGACACCCTCTCGAAAGCTCTCGTGCTGAAGCTGGCAAAGAGCGGCGGCTGGCGGAATGAGCGCTACCTCCGCAAAGGCGAACCGACGGCTGGCCGAATCTGGGACCGGGTTCCGCTGGAAGAGCGGGTTCTGAAGTTCAGCCCTCAGCCGCTGGCTTTCATGCACTGGCTGACCTCTGAAAAGCCCACCGACACCAAAGAACCCTGGGACGCACCTCGTGGCACTCTCACCGGAGCAGATGAGCTTTTCTTCGCGTATGCTCTGGAAAGCTTGCGTGAACTCAACGACGTCCACAATGTGCTCTCTCGCAAGACCGCGTTTTACGCCAATCCGTTTTGCTGGCTGTTTCAACCTCGTGATTTCAGCGAACGAGAAAAACTCGAACTTCCGGACTTTGACACGCTCTTCCAAGGCGAACGTCTGGCGATGCTGGAGTGTCTGCAACCGTACCTGACGAACGTCTGGATTCGTTTCGAGCGCGGCAAGGGTCAAATCACGGACTGGCGGCGGATGCGACAGGTCAGTGCGGCTGAAGATGCCTTCCTGACGGCATTCCTGGCCGCGGCTCAGAAAGCCGCCCGCCCCGATTTGGCTCGCTTTGTGCTGAAAACCGCCTCCATGATCCTCGGTGGCACCGCCGACCTTTCGCACTCGTACTGGACTGGTGGCTTGGCGTCTTCGGCTCCCCTCCGTCTGGCCGATAGGATCGAAACTCAGCGCCTGGCATTGACTTTGCCCCGTCATCTGGAAATCCTTCATCGATGGGACCAAGCGGCCCGGCGAGTCGGGTACTTCGATGAAGGCTATGCCGCGAACCAACTTTGGAAGGCCGACTGGGAAGCGGCCCGTGGCGATGAGATTAGCGCCAAAGCCAAGAAGATTCTCGAACAACTGGACCCCCTCCGCACGGGCTGATCGCAGCTCAGGACACACTCGAAGGAACTAACATGAGCCGAGCTTACCGCATCACCGTGAAAGAATCCGAGACCCGCGAAATCCGCGGCACGGACGAAATTTGCACCCAACTGGAACTCCTCGAAATCCTGCCGCCCGAGAGCATGGCGAAACTCCTCGCCGACGAACTCAAGGCCCGCGGCTTCGAGGAAAACGAAGACGGTACCCTGAGCCGAAACGACGGTAAAGCCACCGTGACCGTCGACCCGTGCAACGGCGAAGTCTCGGTCAGAACCAATGTCGAAGAATCCGTCACCATCGAAGCGAAGAAGGACGCCACCGGTTGGGACGATGTCGGCCCAGGTGTCGACTCGGTGAAGGATCGCACCAAGCGCGAGTTGAAAGACATCATCGAGAAGAAAGCAGGCCTCGAAACCGAACGCTTACAAGGTGAAGCCACGAAAGCCTTGGAACAAGAGTTGGAAAACCTCCAGCCCGAGCTTTCCTCGGTGGTGAACAAGATCACCCGCGAAGCTCTGAAGGAAAAGGCCAAGCAACTCGGGGCGATCAAAGAAATCGCCGAAGACGCCGAAACCGGCAACCTGACCATCAAGATCGAAGTCTAGATTTCATTAAAGAGCCACTCTCTACTTGGGAGTGTTTAGACTGCACTTGCCGGACGCTCCCTCGCAGTCGCGGCTCTTCAAAACCTGAAATCCATTTGCATCACCATCTACACCACGGACGCTCATGAGCCTGACGATTGCCGAGAATCAGTTACCCAACGCCCTCACGCCTCCCGAGGCCGTGGAAGCGGCTTACGCCACGGAAATGGCCGAGGTCGCTGGGCAGGTCGTGCGCGGGTTGCCGAGCTTAATTGAGTGCGATAAAGAACTCGCGCCGTACCTCTTCATGAACCTGCGGAACCGGCTGCGGGACGCCAACATTCGCTGTATTTACCTGGATGGCCGTCCGCGTGAAAATGATCAACAAGGCGGGCAGATGCCCGTCGGCATGATCGGCACCATGATCTCGCAGCTCCGCGAAGCCGTGCGTGGTAACGTCGAGCGCCGCGTGGTGGTGTTACCGCACCTCGACCTTTTGACAACGAGCCAAGGTGGACTGACCAGCGAAGCCCGTGAAGTCATCCCGCTCCTCTACGAAAACCCCGAACTCGTCTGGGTCGGGTTCAAAGACCCGTCGTTCTCGTTGCCGAAGGTGATCGAGAACCTGTTCCCGCACCACACCTCGATCCTGGGCATTGGCCGGAACCGGTTGCCACGATTGATCACCCAGAAAGAAGCCCGCAAGTTTGGCCGGCAATTCAACCCCTGGCAGCTTTACAAGTATGTGTCTGGGGTGAATGCCGTGCGCCTGCGTCGGTTGCTCGCCGCGATGGAGGGCGAGGATTACCCTGCCGATGCCAAGAACGCCTACCGCCAACTTCGCCAAGCGACTTTGACCGGTGCTCTCGAAATCCCCGATGTCGATTTGAACCGCGACATCGGTGGCTACAAGAAGGTCAAGCAACGCCTCCAAGAAGAAGTGCTCGACGTGCTCTTGAAGCGCGACCAAGCCACGAACGCCGAGGATGTCGCTCGGCTGGAAGAGTTGATCCCACGCGGCATGATCTTCTGGGGGCCTCCCGGCACCGGGAAGACGTACTTCGCCAAGGCCATCGCCACCGCGATCGGCGCTGCGGTGACCATCGTCTCCGGGCCAGAGTTGAAGTCCAAGTGGGTGGGCGAGAGCGAAGACAACCTTCGCCAGATCTTCCACAAAGCCCGGCAATCGGCGCCATCGATCATCGTCTTCGATGAACTCGACTCCTTCGCCACGGCCCGCGGCACCTACACCGGCTCGGGTGTTGAGCACTCGATGGTGAACCAACTCCTGACCGAAATGGATGGCTTCCACAAGGATGAACTCGTCTTCGTCGTCGGCACGACCAACTTCGTCGAGTCCCTCGACCCCGCGCTTCTGCGGCCAGGCCGGTTCGAGTTCCACTTGCATATTCCGTACCCGGAGCCGGACGACCGCCGGGCGATCCTCGAGATTTACAACAAGAAGATGGCGCTCCAGATGGACGCCGAAGCTGTCGACTACGCAGTGAAGCGGACGAACGATTACGTCGTGGGCCAGGCCGGTGGCACACGCTACTCGGGGGACCACTTGAACGCGCTCTGCCGGGCCATCGCCCGCTTACGGCTCCGGGAAAACCTCACCGGCGCGACCGATAGCAAGCTCATCGAGCGAGCCATGACGGCCTGGATCGACCGCCCGACGATGACGAAGAAAGAAGAGAACGTCCTCGCGATCCACGAAGCCGGGCACGCGGTCGTGGCCCTCTTTTGCGAGCATTCGCCCGCCGTCGAGCGGATCACGATCGCCAGCGAAATGAAGTGGGCCTTCGGCTACGTCAAGTATTCGGACCCGGCTCATAAGTACATCCACACGGTGAACTTCTACCTGGACATGATGTGTGTTGCCATCGGTGCCCGCGAAGCCGAGCGGCTACTGCTCGACGACATCTCGCTTGGGGCTACCGCCGACCTGGAATCCGCCACCGCCATCGCCCGCGAACTCGTCGAGACTCATGGCCTCGCGGGGGGTAAGTTCAGCGTGGTCCAGTTCATTGACCACTCCCGGCAAACGAGTAGCCTCCCTCGCCGAGCGGATCTTTCGCAAGAGACGCTGCGAGTGCTGGATGAGCGCGTCGCCGAGATCGTCGAGGAGCAACGCGCCC
Organism: Fimbriiglobus sp.; assembly: GCA_051659845.1. Classification (GTDB taxonomy): domain Bacteria; phylum Planctomycetota; class Planctomycetia; order Gemmatales; family Gemmataceae; genus Fimbriiglobus. Next base: position 82,156 of record JBOFPH010000033.1, read on the forward strand.
GTGCCGAGCGACTGGTGAAGGAGCACAAAGACCTCATCCTGACACTCCGGGACATCCTCCTGGAGCACAAGACGATCGACAGCAAAACCCTGGCGAAACTCGTGCCCACCAGCCCAAACGAGTCCAAGAAACCCAAACCCACCGAGTCCGCCGAACCGGCGACTGCGAGTTAGGTTCCGAAAACTCATTCACCACGGAGCACACAGAGAGCACGGAGAGAAGGTATTAAAATGATTTTTTTAACTCTGTGCTCTCAGTGCTCTCCGTGGTGAAAACTCTTCTTCTTCGAATTCAGAGATCACCACCATGGCAGAAATGCTCATCATCCTGCGACGCGACCCGAAGAGCGGGAAGCAGAACATCATCGTGAAACTGGAGTCCGACCCGGATGCCTTGCCGATCGAGCACGAACAGATGCACAAGCAACTGGTCGAGAAGCTCGTCGGGAAGGGGATCAAGGCCGAGGATTTGGGCGAGATCATCATCGAGCGTGAAGGGACCAGCGAACCCGCGAAGACCGAAACGAAGCCCAACGAACCGGAGCGTCAGAAGCAAGGCCAGGGAGCAGGCTAACTCGGCTCTTCACCGCGTAAGCCGCTCAGGCCCTCGCGGCCCAGGCGGATCGTCTGCTCGCCCACGAGGATTTCGAAGAGGTCGTCGAGCGGGTGGTAACTTTGGATCGTGACGCGGGTGCCTGGAATCAGGCCCAGTTCTTGCCAACGACGTAAACGCTCGGGGTGTTCGTCATGAGCTTCACGGATCATGACCGTTTGGCCCGCGCGGAAGTCTCCCAAGTCATGCAGTTCACGGGTGACGAGTTCACCGGTCGAAGTCGGGATCGGGTGGCCATGAGGGTCTTCGTTCGGCTCCCCCAAGTGTTTGGCAATGGCCTCTTCCAACCTCGGCGAGATGGCGTGCTCTAAGGCTTCGGCCTCGGCATCGACTTCGCTCCAATCCAGTCCCAAGACTTTGGTGAGAAACAATTCAATCAGCCGATGACGACGAATCACCCGCCGCGCTTCGACGACTCCGAGTGAAGTTAGTTTAGCCCCGGTGCCAGGGGTGTACTCGATCAGCCCCGCTTCGGAGAGCCGTTTACACATTCCTGTCACAGAGGGTGCTTTGACTTGTAGCTTTGTCGCAATGTCCGCAGGGGAAACGACCGCATCCACCCCACCCAGGCGATGAATCGCCTTGAGGTAATCCTGCACTGCCACGGAGTGGTTGTCTGCCATGCAGTTACTCTACTTTCGACGCAGTTCTTCGATTAAAAATGCTGCCGCTCGCTCGCAGGCCCCGGGCACCGCTACCTTCTCTCGCAAGGCTCGCAGCTCCGCTCGGCTTGCTTCGTAAGCCGCGGGTTCCCGAAGCCAACGGATGATCGGTGCGGCCAACTCAGCGGCGTTGTCATGCACTGTCAGGAACTCGGGGAAGACTTCTTTCTGAGCTAGCAAGTTCACGAGGCTGATGTAATCGCAGGTCATGAACTGCTTGCTGATGAAGCGAGAAGCCCGGTTGATCCGATAGACCACCACCGATGGCTTGGTGCGGTAGAGCATCTCCAGGCTCACCGATCCTGATACAGCGAGGACCATCTTCGAGGCTTCGAGAATCTCAGGCATCTTCTGAATCTGGATGTCCGCCTGGACGCCACTCGTGGCCATCATCTCCCGGCACATGTTGGCGAGTTTGCGCTTGTAAGCCGCGACCACAAAGCGGGCATTCGGCATGGCCTGGCGGATCATCGCCGCCGCTTGCAGGATCAAGGGAAAGTTTGAGATCACTTCCTGCGTGCGACTCCCGGGCAAGAGGGCGATCAATGGAGAGCCATCAGCTTGGAGGTGCCGAATGAACTCGACGTCCGGTTTTTGTTGGCTCAGCTCGTCAAAGTAAGGATGGCCAATGTAATGCGTATTCACGCCTCGAGAACTGTACCATTCATCCTCGAAGGGCAACGCAGTCAACACGGTCTTGACCCACTTCCGCATCTTCGAGACACGCCAGCCCGCCCAAGCCCACAACTGGGGTGGCACGAAGTAGTAGACTGGGATCCCATGCCGGTGAGCACGCTTGGCGAGCGACCAGTGAAAGCCGGGGTAATCGATGACGACCAAAGCATCCGGCTTCTGCGTTCGGAAGTAGTGTTCTGCTCGGCGGGTGAGGTGCAAGAACTCAGGGAGGTGAACCAAGGCTTTGCCGAGCCACATCACGGCGAGGTCGGTCAGAGGGTATTGCACCTCGACCCCGGCCTCGGCCATGCGATCTCCGCCCAGGCCGACGATTTTGGCGTGCGGGTCGTGTTGGAAGAGAATCTTCGCGAGATTTGCGCCGTGGAGTTCGCCGCTCGGTTCGCCCGCGCTGAGGAATAGGTGCATCGTGTCAGCCTGACCTCAACCCGGGGAAACAATGCTGCCGCAAGTGAGCGTTCTACAAAAAAGCGACGATGGGGGTGACCCCATCGTCCGATTTCTTCGAAGCTTCTTGGCTTAGACCTTGGCCGCTTCCGGAGCAGGTCGGCGAGCACCAGGCAGTTCGGTTGGCTCGGCGACTTTCCGGTAGCCCATCGAGCGAAGCACTTCAAGGACTTCGCTCCACGTGGGGAACGGGCGACGATTGTCCCGCTTGTAGCGGTCCATGGCCTTCATGAATTCGGTTTCGTCTTCCGAGTAGTCACGTTCGCAAGTGGTCGGGTCGATCAGCCGGCGGCGTTCGCTCTTCTTCCGCTTCTCAGCGGCATTGGCTGCACGTCGGCGATCCGTTGCGACCGGAATATTGCGCTTGCGGCGATCGTTGGGGAAAGCCCCAGATTCTGAGGGGGTTGGCATTTCATTCATGAGATACGCATCCTTAGGCAAGGGGAAGCCGGAGGACACCAGATAATGGCTCCGAGCCTTGGGTCTTGGCTCGGCTCCATGTCCCGGAAAGGGGATATGGACGGTGCGTGTAAAAAATACTCTGTGAATGCCCGAAGTCAAACGGTTTTCCGGAGCAAACCCAAGAAGCGATTCAGACCCAGTAACCGTATTGCGAACCGAGGAAGAATCCCGATTCCCAAGAATTGCCCTCAAGTCAACATTCAGCTGGCATCACAGCTCCAGGGTTCCTGGCGGTGTGGACACTGGGTGTCTCAGTAGCGGTATTCGAAACCGAGGACGAGACCTTGCAGCCAGAAGTCGCTGCGGAGATAGGTCAAAGCGGGTCGGTCCGTTGGCATCATCGAAGTGGCCTGGAAGGCGGAGGAGCTGAAGACCCCGACGGAGCGGTCGATCTGCTCGCCTGGCCGCATGGCGTCGCTCATGTAGATGACGTTGTAGCCAACATAAACCCTGGACTCCCCCGCGAAGCGATAGCCGAGCTTGAACATCCCTTCCGGGAGGAAGGCAAAGGTGTTACGAGAGGTCGTGCCGATGTTCGTGGGCTGAGCGAGGATGCCAACAGGGGTGGTGATCGGCATCATGTTTGGCGTCGTAGCGACGGTCTCCCCGGAAACACGCACACGATGCCCGACTTGGCCAAACGAGAACTTCCCCGTCATTTCCAAAAAGAACGAACCCTGAACAATGTCTGCTGTGAGTCCCAAAAGGCCGCCATGAAAGTGGTTCTCTGTGCGGAATTCATCGCCCCAATGAGTCACGAAGCCATCGTCAAGCTGCGAAGTTTGAGAGAAGCGTAAGCCCTCATGCAGTTGAAAGTAACGGTATCCCGCGAGAGCATGGATGCGGGCTTGCGGGCCATCGACGACGTTCATGACGCCCATCAACTCCCAGCCCATCGTCCGTGTGGATAGGGCTGTGAGCGTGTAACCTGGTTCGCTCGTCGGCATCGAGATGGGAAAACTCGACTCCATCCCAGTGACGAGATCCATTACTGGACGGGCCAGCGTGCGACTGGCTGAGGAGCTTAAGATTTGCTGTTCGCTTGCCGTCTGGAAGTGGTACGAGGCAGCGACACCGAGGGTGCGATCTTCGTTGATGCTGAACCCCCAACTGAACCTCGCCCCACCTGCCGCCAAGCTATCCGCACTCGATTGGTCCACGAGCACGGACGTATTCGGGCCACCCAGTCGTGGCGTCCCCACGCGGCTGGACACGACCAATGGTGGAACAAACGGGGCTTTGGGCCACCACGAAACATACTCCGCATTCGCCCAGAAATCTGTGATCGGCTTCGAGGTTTCCCAACTGGCTGTCATGGGGCTGAGTGGTGATTTCGTTGATTCCAGCGTGGGTTGTAATGGCGTCGAGACCACCGTGCCGCTGGGAATCTGCAGCGTTGGCGATAGGGAGGGCAAGCCGAGTGGAGGAATGTCCACGGGGCGACCGGGTTTCGGCAAACTGACCGGGGTGGCGATCGGGAGTGGAGGTGCTTCGATGGTCGCGGGCCGTGGCGGATCGGTGGCCACGGCCACACTACCCGCCCAGCACAGCGTTATCATCCAACCCCATCCGCGCATCTTGCTCCACCCTCCACGAGCTAGGGTATGCCACAAGTCCCCTCTGCTGTCCAGGCCAAGCCCAGAGTACCGTTTTTTCCGGGTGCATCCAAATTCTCTGGTGGCACGGCCATCTTGGCCGTGCGGAAGTGGCAGTCGCTTGACGCATGGGCTGGAAGCCCATGCCACGATTGATTCCTGATGATTTCGAGAGAAAATGGCACCAGAGGAATTAGTTAGACCCGTTTTTTCCAGAGCTACCGTCATAGACAACCTCACCAAACACTCGGTAATCTGTTCTCATGGCAGACGTCGTCACAGGTGCGGTGGAACGCATCACTTTTCACAACCTCGATAACGGCTATTGCGTGCTAAAGGTGCGTGCGAAAGGCCATCGGGATCTCGTGACGGTCGTCGGGAACATTCCCCAAGTCATCGCTGGGGAGTACCTCGAAGCCACGGGGGACTGGACGCAAGACCGCTTTCACGGCATCCAATTCACAGCCAGCGAATTGAAAACCACTCCGCCCCATTCACCCGAAGGCATCATTAAGTATCTCGGTAGCGGACTCGTGAAAGGCATCGGGCCGACGTATGCCAAGAAGATTGTCGAGGTCTTCGGTGAGAAGACCCTGGATGTCATCGACCAATCGCCAACCTTCTTGAACCAGATCAAAGGCATCGGGCCGAAACGGATTGAGCTGATTCGCAGCGGCTGGCAAGAACACAAGCATGTCCACCGCATCATGGCCTTCCTCGCCAGCCACGGCATCGGCACAGCCCGAGCCGTACGGATTTACAAGACTTACGGTGAAAATGCTATCGAGCAGGTTCGCACGAACCCCTACAGGCTCAGCACCGATATCTGGGGGATCGGTTTTCGAACCGCGGACCAACTGGCCCTGGAACTCGGCATCCCCCGAGACTCGCCGCATCGTGCCCAAGCTGCCGTGCGGCATGTGCTGCAAGACTCGGCCTCGAATGGCCACGTCGGCTTACCGGAAGCGATCGTCGTCGAGGAGACAATGAAGCTCACCCAAATCCCCACGAACATCATCACTCAGGCGATCGAAGATTTACGCATCACGGATGAGTTGGTACGCGATTCCGGTGAACGCATCACGGGCGAAGAGGGTTCCACCGAGACGCTGCTGTTTTTGAAACCCTTCTTCCTCGCCGAAGTCGGCGTCGCACGATCGATTCATGCTTTGCAAGCGGGTGTGCATCCACTCCCCACCACGAACAGCGACGAGGCCGTGGCGTGGGTCGAGAAGACGATGGGCATTCAATTCGCCACCCGGCAGCGTGAGGCCGTGTTGCGGGCGATGACCGAGAAACTGCTCGTGCTCACCGGCGGACCCGGCACGGGGAAGACGACCATCGTCAAAGCGATTCTCGAAATCTTCCGTGCGAAGCAACAGCGTGTCGGGTTGTGTGCCCCCACAGGCCGTGCCGCCAAACGACTCGCAGAGTCCACAGGCGGCGAAGCGAAGACCATCCACCGGCTCCTGGAATTTGACGCGAGCCTGGGAAACTTCCGCAAGAACAAAGAGAACCCGCTCGATCTCGATTTACTCGTCGTCGACGAAGTCAGCATGGCGGACATGGTACTCATGAATCAACTCCTGCGGGCGATTCCCCCGTGGGCGAGTGTCGTCCTCGTCGGCGACCGCGATCAACTCCCTAGCGTCGGGCCAGGAAGTGTACTCAATGACCTCATCGCCTCCGAGCGTGTCGCGGTCGTGCGACTCGATCAGATTCACCGCCAAGCCGGGTCGAGTTGGATCGTCCGCGCGGCCCATGCCGTGAACCAGGGCGACATGCCCGAAAGTGCCCCAGCCGGGGGAGCCGGAGATTTTTACTTCGTCGAGACCGAAGACGAAAACAAGGTCGTCGAGAAGATCATCGAGATGGTCCGCACACGTATCCCCGCACGCTTCGGCCTTGACGCCATCAACGATGTCCAAGTCCTAGCCCCCATGAACAAAGCGGTGGTCGGAGTGCAGAATCTCAACAAAGAACTGCAAGCAGCCCTGAACCCCGGCAACGGCAAAGATGAAGTCTCCCGCTTTGGCCTGACCTTCCGCCCCGGCGACAAAGTCATCCAGACGCAAAACAATTACCAACGCGAAGTCTTCAACGGCGACATCGGCCGGGTATTGAACATCGACAGCATCGAGCAAGTGCTCACGGTCAACTTCGAAGGCCGAGCCGTCGATTATGAATTCTCAGACCTGGACGAACTGCAACTCGCCTACGCCATCAGCATCCACAAAAGCCAAGGGAGCGAATACCCCGCCGTCATCATCCCGGTCCACACGCAACACTGGATCATGATGCAACGCAACCTCATCTACACCGGCATCACCCGAGGCAAAAAACTCGTCGTGCTCGTCGGGAACAAAAAAGCCCTGAACCGCGCCGTCAACCAAGGCCACACCGCTCAGCGATTTTCGTTATTGAGATGGCGACTCCAAACTCAAATCGATATAACTGTTTTCGGGAAAAATAATTAGAAAACTCTATACGAGACTGCCACCTCGTACCCACCATTCAGATCCGGAATCATTTTTTCAAAAATAGAGGTGACTGATGAGGTCGTTGATCCTTTCTGGTGCAATAATCCTGGGAATTGCGTTCGTTTCACCGTTTTCGAACGCAGCAGACGGTCAATGGATTGCGAATAGTTCTGGTTCATGGAGCACTACTTCGAACTGGGTTGGCGGAACGATCGCCAGTGGTACAGGATTTACCGCAAGATTTCGAGGGTCAATGACAGCTGACCGGACCGTGACAGTTAATCCTGGACGATTAATTGGAAATTTAATCTTCGAAGATCAGAGTGGAAATGGCTTTAACACCACCATCAGCTCGGGTAGCGGCAATCTATTTTTTTCGCGGGCTGGATTCCCAACGACCATTCAGACAATTACTCCAGGTACTATTGAAGATTGGTTCCGACTCGACTCCACGAACACGCCGACTTCGATCGGTAAAACGGGAGCTTCGACACTGACACTGAGTGGGACAATTAGCAACAACTACACTGTTCCAACTATTGTCAATGAAGGCACTCTGATTCTCAACAAATCAGGTGGTGCTATTAGCATTCCCCACGATCTGACGATCAATGCTACTGTGAGGCTCCTCAGTGGAAATCAGATCGCTGACACATCGCGTGTGAGTTTGGGATTTGGTGGTCTATTCGATTTACATGGCAATACTGAAACGATTGGTCAACTCAGTAGTGCTTTTAGTGGAGATGGAGTCGTTGATTTACAACTCGGGAGCAGCTTGACCGTAAATCAGTCAACGACCACCAGTTTTTCGGGGACTTTACAAGGGAATGGTACGCTGACCAAATCAGGCACTGGATCACTGACTCTAGGCGGTTCAGTAGCGAACACGAACACTGGCACCACAACCGTTACATCAGGCACACTCGTTCTCAGCAAGCCGGTTAACACGAACGCTCTCGCTGGGAATATCGTGATCAATGGAGGTACCCTGACTCAAATTAACAGCCACCAGATACCAGACACATCATCGCTTACCATGACAAGCGGCACGTATAACTTGGCGGATGCGACCGAAACGGTTGGAACTCTCAACGGATCAGGCTCCATCTTGCTGGGAACGTCGGGCGGGGGAACATTTTCGGTCAACCAATTAGTCGATGGCGCTTTCAATGGAACCATCTCAGGTTCAGCGACGAGCAACTTCAACAAGGTTGGTTCTGCTACCCTCACCCTCGGAGGAACCAACACAATGGCTGGTCAGATGAAAGTGAATGCCGGAACGTTGAATCTCATGGGTTCACTGAACAACTCCTCCGGGATCATTGTCGCGAGCGGTGCTACCATGACTGGGTCTGGTACTGCCCTCGTGCCAGTTTCTGTCAGTGGGAGCTTGAAAGGAACGGGTACATACGGCAACACGACTGTAACATCCACAGGGACGATCGCCCCGGGTAATTCGGCAGGCACACTCACGATCAACGGCAATCTCTCATTCACGAGTGGCTCCACGTTTTCCGTTGAACTCAACGGCACCACCCCTGGGACGCTCTACGATCAGTTGGTCGTGTCCGGAGCCAATCGAACCGTCAACCTTGGCAACGCTACCCTGGCAGGTGTTACCGGATTCTCACCGTTGACCACAGACAAGTTTTTCATCTTGGTGCTCTCCGACTCTACCAGCATTTTGAGTGGCCGTTTTGCAGGTGCCCCCACCAGTGGCGATATCCTGGTTCTCAGCGGGTCTTCTTACTTCGTGTACTATGGAGCGAATTTCGAAGCACTCGGTCAGCCACTCATCGGCGGGAATGATGTCGCTCTGGTCCCCGTCCCCGAACCTACAAGCCTGCTATCGCTCGGAGCCATCCTCGTATTTGGGGTCGTTAACCGAAGACGACGAAACGGCACAATGCTGGCGATTGACGAACGAATGACCGTTCAGACCGCCTGACTGAACCCGAGGAGGTTGCCATGTCGTGAACCTGGCACTGAACATTGACAGCATCGAGCAAGTGCTCACGGTCAACTTCGAAGGCCGAGCCGTCGATTACGAATTCTCGGACCTGGATGAACTGCAACTCGCCTACGCCATCAGCATCCACAAAGCCAAGGGAGCGAATACCCCGCCGTCATCATCCCCGTTCACACGCAACATTGGATCATGATGCAACGCAACCTCATCTACACCGGCATCACCCGAGGCAAAAAACTCGTCGTGCTCGTCGGGAACAAAAAAGCCCTGAACCGCGCCGTCAAGCAAGGCCACACCGCTGAGCGATTTTCGCTCCTCAGATGGCGGCTGCGGAATGGGTGAGGAAAAAGCAGACTTTGAGAGCAATTACTTACTGCTCGTCACTTCGAAATCGACAGTGAATGGTTTCAGTTGGGGCATTTTGGAGATCGCGTCTGCGGCGGCTTTGCAATCTTCGGCAGTCGCGGCTTGGAGGCGGATCACGAGTTTCGTCGGGCTGACGGTTTTCACCTCCGAGACAATGGCTCGGCTCGCGGCGGCTTCTCGGATGCTCTCGGTGAGAGTGGGCTTAGCGGGTTGAGCAGGAACAGAAGCCGGTTTGGGGCTGTTCCAGCTCACCGCAGGTGGCGTCGCGGGTTTGACTTGCGTAGGTGCCATCGGCGCTGGGGCTGGCACCACGACCGGCTTGATCTCAGGTTTTACATCAACCACAGGCTTCACCGCGGTCATTGGTATCGTCGCCGCAGCAGGGGCGGCACGAAATTCGAGCGGCGCCTCAGGAGTTTTCGCTGGTTCGGCCGCTTTGACTTGAACGACGGTGGGTGCTGCAACCTCCACAGGTTTGGCAACTGCCACTGGAGCCGCTTTCACGGCACTGGGAACAAAGGCCACGGCCTCTGAACGAGTTCCCGACCAACTGACCGAGGGTGTCGCTGGGGCTGATGCCGATGGCATCGTCGGCAACATCTTCGGCGGGGCCGTCACGGTTGGGACGGGTGTTGTGGGTGTGAATCTCGTCTCCACCGTTGGCACGAAGCTCGGTTGCGGCGTGATGATCGGGCGAGCCTCCATCACAGGTACTGGTGCCGGTTGCAACATTGGCTGCGTCGCTGGCGCGGAGACTGGCATGACCTGGCTTGGTTCGGAACTGCCGAGGACGACAGGCTCGTTTGACGCTGGCGGTGAGTACGTCGGCGCGGTGACAGGTTGCGTGGGCGTGAAGCTGGGCATCACAGTCGGGATTGGGCTGGGCGTGTAGGTCACCGGTTCGGTCGGCAGCGGGGACGAGATCGAGGGCTGGTCGTATCGCGGGACCGAATACCCCCCGGCGTACGCGGGCGGTTCCGCACCGACAATCGGCTCGCCGACTGTGTTGACGGTGACAGGGAACGCGCCCGGCGTAGCACCGGTTTGTGCGTACCAATTCGAAGAACCACGCGGATAACGGCCATCCGGGGCATGAGGGTTTCGTCCTGGCGTTGTGGTCCCCCAGCCGTACCAACGGTAGGCCGGTGGCCCAGCGTAAACGCCGTTCGAATTGGGCTGTGTGTATTGGTAGCCAACCGGCTGTGTCGTCGGCATCGCCGGTGGTGGAGCCATCACGGGAGCTTGTTTGGGGGTCGAAGGCCCTGCGACGAGGTTCTTGAAATCCTTCCAAGCCGAATCGACAAGGCCTGGCTTCTGCACCGGTGCTGGCACGTTGACCGGTGTCGTCAGTGGGCGAACAGTTGTGCTTGTTGGTCCGCTGAGCCACTCAGGCTTCGGTTCGGTGGAAGGTTCCGGCATCACACCGCGAGCCGTGTGGCTTTGCCCGATGACAGGCTGAATAGCGCTGAGCTTCGCGGCACGAGGTTTGTTGGGGTCGATGGGTGTCTGAGCCTGGACCAACCCAAAGGCTCCGAGTGCGCCCACGCTGGAGAGGGCCAGCCAGCATTGGCCACGGCGAAACCACGATTTTACTGCTGAATTCTTCATCGGACGGTCCCTGTCCTGAGTGTTCGTCGTGGTCAATGGGGGCGAATTACGGCTTCTTCTTGGTGTTGGTGATCGGCGGAGGCGGTTGGCTGCCGATGAAACCGACACGACCGCCGCTTTGCCCGACTGCTCCGGACACTGTGCCCGGTGTGTAGCGGTTGACTCCACCAAAGCTGACCGGATGAGCCGAAGTCGTGAAAGAGTTCACTTTCGGCCCAACGACCGGAACCTTGGCTGGCTCAGTCGAGGGAGGAGGAAAGAATCCGGATCGCAACTGGTTGCCACTTTGGGAGGGCATACTCGTCACGGAACCCGTCGGGTTGACTCCTGCCATGATGCCAGGCCGCACGGCGTAGTAGTAGTTGATCGCTGGATCGCCGCCGCGAAGCAGGTTCAAGTACGGGCTGATGGGTGGCCTGTAAACGGCTGGCATCGGAGCGGTTGGTGTGTTGACGATCCGTGGCGTCGGGGATTGTGCAACAGCACTTTTCGCCAAACAACCTACGAGAAGCATCGTTATCCAAGTTCGCATTGGTTACCTCAATCCTCCGAAGCCTACGCCCCGGCCTTGAATCTGGTTCACGGTGCTCGCACCCAAGAGCGTGATGCCGAAGAGCTTCTCGACAGGTGCTATGACTCGGGCGATCGTGTTGTCAATCTCGACCAGCCGCTGGGCCTTCACATAAATGCGATCGCCGGGCATGATCTGATAGTTCGTAGTCGTCATGCCATGTTGGCTGATGCCAACCCAGTCCACCGGAAGGATCTGTTCGGGCATGTTTCCATGTGGTGTTCGTCTTGCCACCCAGATGTTTCTCTTCGAAGCAACGGGGGGTAAACCATTGACCGCTGCGAGCGCATCCAACACGGTTTCACTTCCCGTGATGGGTAGTGATTGAACTTGCTCGCCAGCTCCGCCTCCATCGAGAAACACATAGTATTTCTTGCTGTTGTATTGTGTCACATCAAGCACCACTAACAACGATTCTGGTTTGATCCCGTCAGTTTCTGGAGACACCTTCGAAGCCAAGTGATCGCGGATGGCTTGAGCTGACTGCTTCAAAGTATACCCCGCGACTTGCACATCGCCGTACACTCCGAGAAAGACTGTTCCATCCGGTCGAACCTGGTACTCACCATAAACTGGCTGAAGCGGCAAGTCGTTGATTTCCCACTCGGCACTTTCCTTTTTCGTCTTCTCGTCCTTTTTCTTGGAACGAATCTTCGCTTCGATTCGCAACACATCCGGTGGTTCGATCACATATTCGGGCAGCACGATTTTCCCGAGTTCGCGTGGCACGCTGCCGTCGGGTATCGCGATCGGTGGGCCTTTGTGCGCAAAGGGGCCAGGGATATGTTGGTAATCCCGCAGGCAACCTGTCCCCAGGAGGCAAACTGCCACGGCAAACATCAGACTGCCCACTTGCCTCGCCATGACGCACCCCCGTCACGGTCTTTCCGCAAACCTATCGCGGAATCTACCGTCCATCGGGGTTATCGGATGACTGGCCCTAGGAATTGAGTGAACTCTGCAGAATAATCGATTTGATCCAAAAGGCTTTCCCAAGTTAACAGCCAATTTCGCCCAACTCGCCAGTTCGATTGAAGTTATCAACGGCAATCGAACGGCTCAACACCTCCAGCTTACTTTGCTTGGATGCAAATCAACTCAGTCCCGGTGCGGAGATAAATCGCACGATCGACGGCGGCAACACCATACACGACATCACCGACAGCTGAGTATCGTGTCGCTTCGAGTTCCTCTTTCGGCAGCGGAGGGCCGCCGCCAGGACCACGATCTTTGGGTCCGCCAGCGGGCAGCGGGGTCGAGGCCCGAGCCTCGGCTTGACGTTTGGCAAAGTCTTCCGTCGACCACAACCGGTTGGTCGCCACCTTGTCAAAAGTCGAACCAGCTTTCACGACTGTAGTCAGGCCATCTTTGCCAAAGAAGTAGATATGCCCGTTGGCACTGATCGGTGTGGCCCAACAGGCGTTGTCCAGTCGCTCGGCGTAGCACTCTTGGCCGGTCTTCATGTCCACACAGTGGACGAAGCCAGTCTTGGTGACGAAGTAAGCGTAGCCATCGCAAACCACCGGGCTGGCATGGTGTGAAATCGCTTTCTTACCTTGCCAGGCCATCGATAATTTCGGCTCAGCCGAACTGAAGTCGAGCTTGAGACAGCAATTGGACTTCGCTGAGGCCGCGAGATCGGGCTTCATGCGGTTCTCGCCCGCACCGACGAGGATGAGGTCGCCGACGACAGTGGGGGAGGGGATGTTGTTTCCTGTCAGGCCATCCTGAGTCGCGAGGAGTTTGCCACTGACGGCATCGTAAGCATCGAGTGTTCCTGAACTACTGACGAGAATCGTTTCACGGTTCTGGATTGTTGCGGTCACGGGGGAGGTCCAGGAATTTCGGCTCGTGCGTTCGGTCTTCCAAGTCGTTTCTCCCTTGGCTTTGTCAAGAGCCAGGAGGTAGGAAGGACCAGTGTGATCGAGCAGAATGATCATGGAAGACTTGGTCTGAGACGGAGAACTGCCGATCCCGTGGTTGTTTTTGAACTCACCGTAGTCTTTGCTGATCGATCGTTGCCAGCGGAGTTCCCCAGAGTGGTTGAGTGCGATCACATCGCCTGTCTCGAAGAAAGCATAAACGCCACCCGCATCGACGACGGGGGTCGGCGAAGCTCGGCTCATCATGGGGTTGTTCTTCCCCTTCTGTGAGCCAGGGAAAGATTTCGTCCACGCGACTTTCCCCGTCGCGCGATTCACGGCCTGGATGAGGACCGTTTCTTTCTCGGTTCCGTCGATCGCGCTGGTGTAGACCTGCTCGCCCCAGACGACTGGCGACGATTGGCCATAACCGCTGAGGCTCGCCTTCCAAGCAATACCGTCACTGGGGGACCAGGTGACGGGCAACTTCTGACTTTGGGACGCACTCGAACCATCCCCACGGAACCCCGTCCAACTGTCTGGGGCCGACGTGAGGACTGCAAGCAAACACAAGAATGTCATCGGGCAAACTCCGTGGAAGGTGGAAATCAATTGGTATCGTTGATGACTTCGCCACCGGCGCGGGTGGCCATCGCTTGCCAGGTGGCGAGCGGGATGTTGCTGCGGACAAAGCGGATGCTTCCATCGGCCATGCCAACGTTGACACCACCCGAGAAGGGGCCAAAGGCCCCGAGCCAGCCCTGGCCGTGCGCGGCTGCCGAGGGGACAGGTCCGTTAGGCACCACAGCAGCACAGAAGCCGTTCATAGGCATGTTGCCCCAAATCCACGACCCACCACGGTTGCCCGTCCAGCTCGTGGCTGCAAGAACGGCAGGTTCTGTGATGATCGGAGAGATCCCACCACCCGGCTGTGGGCTTCGGCCCGACGACAAATTGGCGATGAGACGTAGGCGTTGGATCCCAGTGAGTTGAGCGTAGGTTGTGCCGGTGAGGTTGGCGTTCGGGCCACGATAAATCTCTGCCCACATTAAGGTATTCGAAGAACCGTCGGTGATGCCGACGAAAGTCACTTTCGAATTCGACCAAAAGAGGCCGTCTGAAGGAAGCCGAAGATCGGAACCCACCGAGCGATTGGGGTTCACAGTTGTCGGCTCCTGTGGATCGCGTCCACTGCCAATGTTGACAGCGTAGTTCGTGCCTGCATGAACGCCGCCACCCGTGATTGTCGTGTACTGCGGCTCTTGAGCATCGGCTGGGTTCAGGAAGGTTTTCACAGCCGTCTGCGCAGGTTGAACCAGTGGGGCGTTCAAGGTCACGGCTGGGAAGACGCCCGTGAAAAGGAGTTGAGCATTCGGGTCAAAGGTCCGGCCCAGGTTTTCTTGCTCGATGTAAGGCAGAATCCGAGCATGCACCGAGTAGCCAAACGAGGCCATGTTCGTGCCCCCTGGCGCAGGGACGTATCCAGGAAGAACTCCCACCGAACTCTCGAAAGCATGTGTGGCCAAGGTCAGTTGCTTCAGATTGTTTTGAGACTGGCTTCGTGCGGCGGCCTCACGAACCTTCTGGACTGCTGGCAAAAGAAGGCCAATCAAGATGGCGATGATGGCAATCACCACCAAGAGTTCGATGAGTGTGAACCCTGCTCGACGAGACGTATGAAACATGGAAAGCTCCGCGGAGAAAGTGATCCGACAACGTTGTTCTAAGCTGTCGTAAAAGTTATACAAGATAAAATCTCGTGTTTTTCACGTTTTTCAGCCGCTTGGAACCACGTGTCTCGAAGCCAGTCGTTTTGGACGATTTGGTCTGAGTCGCAAAACCTTCAGAGTTGGTCAGAAACAGTATGCTCGTTGTCGAAAACGACTCGTGCCAGAGACGAACTCTGCAAGAATCGGCGAAGAAAAATCCGGCGCCTTGGTTTCGGACGGCTTGTCTTCACAGAATCTATCAATTCACGTCTACGCGATTTGCTCTGTCCGAGACAGTGAATTAGGATCGTTATGTCCGGCCAAGACCTGAACGGCAGCGGCTGCCCCTCTCCGCTTTTCCCGCGACGACCTTGTTAGCCGAGCCATCCCCTGCGATCTTCTGTGGAGGCTCTTCAGCCATGTTTGAACTCATCATGTGCAATCTTGCTATGCTCACCATCGCTATGGTCTTTTATGCCTACCGCGATTCTCGCCCCAAGGCGAAGCCGAACTTGAATGAGCGCGTCGCCTATATGCTCTGGGTTGCGGCTCAACGCAACTCATGACGCCTCGCACTCCCAGACCGCACAGGGTATAATGTGTTGGACGTCAGGAGTGAGAGGTGGCCAAAGTCTTCGTCAAAATCTGTGGCTTCACCCGACCGCAAGACATCATCGCTGCGGTCGAAGCCAACGTCTCCATGATTGGTCTGAACTTCTACTCTCGCTCACCCCGTTATCTCACCTTCGCGGCGGCCCAATCACTCCGGAAACTGATCCCTCAAACAGTCACGGCTGTTGGCCTCTACGTTGATCAAGCGGCTGAAATCATGGATCAAGATGCTCAGGATCTCCACCTGCGCGCGCTACAGTATTACTCCCATCGTCCGTTTTCATTTCAGAGTCTGACACCCAGCATCCCGGCGTTTCGCGTTCGGCAAGCCTCGGATCTGGATGGGATTCGCATGTTCTTGGCCGCTTGCATTGAAAAACCTCTGGCGGTACTGATCGATTCATACGTGGAGGGCGAAATGGGTGGCACAGGGCATAAAGCACCCTGGGACTTGCTGGTCGACTTTGACCCTGGAGTCCCGGTCATTCTGGCGGGGGGCTTAACACCAGAGAACGTCGCGGAAGCTGTGAAACTCGTTCGCCCGTGGGGAGTGGACGTCGCCAGCGGTGTCGAATCTGCGCCTGGTATCAAAGATGCGGGCAAAATGCGACTCTTTATCGAGAATGCCCAAGCCGCCGCTGCTGGCTTATCTTGAGGCTTGCCACGTGTTCCTTAAGATGCCATTCCTCGACTTCCCCTCTCTTAATGACTCGACGGAGTGTTGGCATGAACCCAGGCTACTGGATTGGTGTTGACCTCGGGGGCACGAAAATCCTCGCAGGGCTTTTCGACAACGACTTAAACCTCCTCGTGCGCTCTAAGCAACCCACGAGCAGCGAAGCGGGTCCCAGTGGTGTCATGGCTCGAATCATTCAAGCCGTTGATGCGATTGTCACCGAAGCCAAAATAGAACCTGACCAAATCCGCGGACTGTGTTTGGCAATACCTGGCCAAATCGAACCGCTCACCAGCAAGGTACGCTTTGCACCAAATCTTGGCTGGAAAGATTACGACGTCCTCGCTGCTGTACCGGAACACTGGAAGTGGAAAATACTCGTCGAGAACGACGTTCGCATGGCAACCTACGGTGAGTTTGCTCTCGGTTCTGCTGCTGGTGCGAAACATGTCTTTGGTCTATTCGTCGGAACAGGCGTCGGTGGTGGGTTCATTCTCAATAGCGAACTGTTCCACGGCTTCAATGGCCATGCAGGTGAAATCGGTCACATCGTCGTGCAATGGCGTCAAGGGACTTCGCTGGAGTCCATCGCGGGTCGCAAGTACCAGATGAAGCGGGCCAAGAAGATCCTCGACGACTCGCCAAAGCGGGTTCGCAGGGAATGGAAAGGAATCGACCTGACGACTGTGAAAAGCTCGATGCTAGCAGAGTTCTACCAAAAGGGTGACCCGGTCGCTGTGCAAATCGTTGACGATGCCGCGCGAGCGATTGGGGCGGGAGTGGCGAGTGTCGTCAACCTGATGAGTCCGCAGGTCGTGGTCATCGGTGGCGGGGTCATGGAGGCTCTCGGGAACTCGTTCCACGAGCGGATCTGGGATTTTGCCCAACGGTATATCTTGCCGGGTGCCGCGGAGAACATGAAATACCTCCGCGCCGCCCTCGGCGATGACTCGGGCATCACAGGCTGTGCAGCCTACGCAAAAGCCCTTGTGCCTAAACTTTGATCCTCGCGGAAGGCTTCATGAATTCGGATTGGAAATCGCGTTACGAAGTGGCCCAGGAAGTGGCTCGCTCAGGTGGTGACATCGCCAAAGCCATCTTTGATGGCGAGTTTGATATCGAGATCAAGGCCGATCAAAGCCCCGTCACGATCGCTGATAAAAACGCCGAAGCCCACATTCGGCAAGTCATCAGTTCGCGGTTCCCGGGCGATGGCTTCCTTGGTGAAGAGTATGGTGATGAACCCAGCACCACCGGCTATCGCTGGATCATCGACCCCATCGACGGCACCAAGTCCTTCGTTCGCAAGATTCCACTCTGGGGCACGCTCCTGGGGCTGGAGTACGAAGGAGAACTGATTGCTGGTGTTGCTTACATCCCGACCATGAACCAACTCTTTCACGCTCTGCGTGGCAACGGCGCTTACCGGGACTCGACGAAGATCGCAGTCTCCCAGGTGTCCACCTTGGCCGAAGCACACATGTGCTACTCGAGCGTCAGTTGGTTCCGCGAAGCCGGGATGGAGAAGCAGTTCTTGGACCTGGCCTCATCGGTGAGCCGATCGCGGGGCTTTGGGGACTTTTACGGCTTCCTTCTCGTGGCTCAAGGCTCCTTTGACTTCATGATCGACACGGGAGTCCATGCTTGGGACATCGCAGCACTGATTCCGATCGTGCAGGAAGCCGGTGGCCAAATGACCGACTGGAGCAACGGGATCAACATCCTGCGCCCAGACACGATGGCTTCGAATGGTCTTCTCCATGAGACTGTCCGGAAATATCTTGAAAAACCGTAACAGCCGGCGCCGAATCGCTTGCCACGCAGGCGATACGGGCCAACAATAACTTCAGTTCCCCAAGCGGGAATCCCACCTGCAAACACTTTCGAACCCGGAGTCAACCATGTTGAAACGTCGCTTATGGGCCATGTCTGGCCTTTTGAGCTTGAGCCTCGCCCTCATCGCTTCGCCAGCACGCGCTGACGAGCTGAAGTATGTCAGCGTGAAAGGCCAAGTGACACTGACCAAAGAAGTCAAGTTTGAGAACGAAAACGTCGATGCGGATCAAAAAGAGTGCGAGAAGAACGGTAAATTGGTGAAAGATATCGTCGTGGTGGACAAGGCGAGCAAGGGCCTCAAGAACGTCGTCGTCTTCATCCGCCCGGACGACAACGACCGCAAGAAGCAATTCCCGAAAGAGATGATCAAGCCAGAGTTGGCCAAGGCCGCTCCAAAAACCCACGTCGTTGATCAGCCTTGCTGCCAATTCGAGCCACGCATTCTTGCCGTGCGTGTGGGTGATGGACTGGAAGTGAAAAACACCTCCAAAATCGCGCATAACATCAACTACTCCGGCGAGAACCCCTTCAACGTCAACATCCCCGCAGGCATGGCCCACAAGATGGCGATCCCCTTCGTGGCCCAAAACGCTCCAGCTCCGTTCGCTTGTAACGTCCACCGTTGGATGGGCGGCAAGATTCGCGTCTTCGATCACCCCTACTTCGCCATCACGGATAAAGACGGCAAGTTCGAGATCAAAGACCTGCCCGCTGGCAAATGGCGAGTCGTCTACTGGCACGAAAACGGCCTCCACCAAGGGGTCAAAGGAGCCGCGGGCTTCCCCTTCGAAGCCAAGGCCCAGGACGCGACAACCGAACTGAAGCCGATCGACTTCGAATTCCCGAACCCGTAATCACCCGCCACCTCGCCCACCATCCGGTGGGCGTTTTTTTGTCCCTACACTTCTTTTCGAGGATCCAACATCATGTTTCAGCATCGCTTTTTTGCATTTGTGGGGTTAGTGACCACAACACTGGTACTCATTAGCTCCACCCAAGCCGACGAAACTAAATACGTCACGGTGAAAGGCCAAGTCAAACGGAAGGAACTACCTCAAGCGGAGTTCGTGGATGTCAACGCGGATAAAGCTCACTGTGAAATGAACGGCAAGTTGCCCAAAGAAGCTGTACTCGTCGACAAGACTACGAAAGGCTTGAAGAATGTCGTCGTTTGGATTCGCCCCGATACGGACGATCGAAAAGAGACTTTCCCCAAAGACAAAATCAAACCCGAGTTAGCGAAACCCACTCCGAAGACCCACACGATCGACCAACCCTGTTGCCAGTTCATCCCACGTATCCTGGCCGTTCGCGTCGGCGACGACCTCGAAGTGAAGAACTCCTCGCCGGTCGCCCATAACATCAAGATTGATGAATTCGGCATCAACCCGATCATGGCGGCAAAGTCCACCTATAAAGCGACGAAGCCATTTGCCGCAACGAATTCCCCCATCAAATTCACATGCAGCATCCATTCGTGGATGGTTGGTAACATCCGTGTGTTCGATCACCCCTACTACGCCATCACGGATAAAGATGGTAAGTTTGAGATCAAAGACCTCCCAGCCGGGAAATGGCGGATCGTCTACTGGCACGAAAATGGGCTACATCAGGGGAAAACCGGTGCCCTTGGCTTCCCGTTCGAAGCCAAGGATGCGATGACCGAACTCAAGGCCATCGACTTCGAATTCCCGAAGCAGTGATCACTGACCGTTGGGCGTGTTGGTGCGAACAACTGGCCAATTTTTCTCTTCTGCTGTGGCGTTCCCTTCAGATGGCTCGCCGTCACAGAACAAAAAATTTAGCGAGGCTCTAGGCTTCACAATTGGCCATGTCAATTCGATTGGAGTTGCATTGCCGATCTGTGGTTCCCCGAACAGACTCATGTCGAAGTAGGGGTAATCATCTTCACTGTCGCTCTTCGGATTTGGCTGACTCATCGCGTCACTCCTTGGCTAATATTCGCTCGCGCGCAACAGGCTCTTCAATCCCGTCAACCCATATTTGAAACTCGTAGACACCCGGTTCTCTGAACGGGACGGGTCCGACTGGGAATGCAATCTGCTGAACATATTCTATTCCAGAGATACTCACCATGCGTGGCGACGGAAACGGAAATTCTCTGGGTAGCCCTTGATGGCCTAAATGAAATTCAAACTCTCCTTCTTGTGGATCATAGTCAATCCTCACCATTCGAGTTCTGATTCGGAATTCGCCGACAGTACCCCAAAGTTGGACATAGATAAACATTCGGTCGATTCTAAACGGGAAAGAGTAACCTTCCGGAGGTTCGACATGAATGTAGATTCCACCTAAGCCAAAGCCCATATGAGGGTTCCGGTTGTCAAACCAGATATTGCGACAGATCAGCATGTGATCGGCGGTCAAGTTTTGTGCCCCGTCTTGATCTTCAGATGCCATACCTCGTCCGTCGAAGAATAAGAAAAACGGTTTGTAGCATGAGGTATAGGATAGAAAGACATTCACTCCTGCGTCCAGTCGCGGGGTTGGAGCCAGTAGCTGGTGAGTTCGGCTTCGCGGCTGCCAGGGGTCGGTTGGAAATCGTAGATGTAGCGGACCATCGGCGGCAGGCTCATCAGGATGCTCTCCACACGGCCATTCGTCTTCAGCCCGAAGATGGTCCCGCGGTCGTAAAGCAAGTTGTATTCCACATAACGGCCACGGCGGTACTCTTGGAAGTATCGCTCCGCTTCTGAGTAAGGTTCCACTTTGCGACGATTCACAATCGGCACATAGCTCTCCAAGAATTGCTCCGCTGCGGCACGGATGAAACCGAAAGCGGCTTCCAGATCTTCACCACCGAAGTAATCGAAAAAGATACCGCCAACACCTCGGGCTTCGTTGCGATGTTTCAAATGAAAATACTCATCGCAATCGTGCTTCATCTTGCTGTAATCTACGAGTGGCGAATGGCTTTCACAAACCCGTTGATAAGTCTTGTGAAAGTGAACAACATCTTCCCGGACGGGGTAATATGGCGTGAGGTCCGCGCCGCCGCCGAACCAAGCCTTCTGGCCGTGGGTCAGCATTCGGTAGTTCATGTGGACCGTTGGAATGTGTGGGCTGCGAGGATGCAGGACCAAGCTGATGCCGGTGGCCGTGAAGGTGAGGCCGTCGCCGGGTATTTGCTTGGCGAACTCCGGGGTAAACTCGCCGTAGACTTCAGAGAAGTTGACGCCCCCCTTCTCGAACACACCGCCATTCTCGATGACCCGGCTTCGCCCACCGCCGCCGCCTGGGCGAGTCCAGGCGTCTTCGCGGAACTTGGCTTCGCCATCCGCTGCTTCTAACCCTGCACAGATGAGGTCTTGCAAACCTTGAAAGTACGACACGGCTCGCTGGTGCATCGCAGTCGCTTCGGGCATGTTTTAATCTCCATTCAACTGGATGTAGCAGATTCGGTTCTGATCGTGTTGTCGTTGTATGTAAGCAATCCGTTGGCCGTCTGGCGAGAAGACACAGGCTTCGGCTCGCAAACCATCACGCGCAGGTGTGAGCCAAGTTGCTACGCGAGTTTCCGAATCGAGGATGCAGACTCGGCCATCGGCAATCATGCTCGCCCAAGGCCGCGTGGGGTGCCAGGTGAACGCCGATTGCACGCCTCGCCCGAAGCAGGATACCTGAGTCTCGGCGCGGCCTTTCGGGGAGATCGTCCAGAACTGCACAACGCCGGTTTCATCCGTACGCAAGAAGCCGATCTCTTCGCCATCCGCCCGGCTTCTGAGCCAATGGCGGGGGAAGAGTGCGAGTCCTGTGTCGCCGAAGGTGAGCCGGGTTTGCACACAGCCGGTCGGTGGCGTGGGCCGGGTGAGTGTGGTTCCTGGGGTGGCAGTGTTCAAGTCTTCGGGCACATCGATTCGGAAAACCTCCCGGCGGCTTTCACCTGAAGTCGTCATCACCTCGCCTTGGAATGCCAGCGAACGACTTGAACCGATCCAGGCCTCTTCGCAAGCTCGGGAGATTTCGTCGCTTCCAGGGCAGGGGGCATCTTTGGTTTTCGTCAGCACGACTGAATAGCCAATGGCATCATGCTGCCGTGGTCCCCTGGGGACACTCACTGGCGTGTGGAGTTGCGTGACGCCCAGGTTGCGTTGATTTCGCTCTCCACCCGTTGGCTTCCGAGCCAGTGTTTCGTCCTCGTATGTGAAACTCACGAGCGGCAATGTCGGATGGCCCAGATGCAGATGAGTGCCCCCACGGAGGGCACCTTCTGTGAATGGAGCTATCAAGTCTCGGGCATCAAGATTTTGAATCACACCCGGTCGGTTCACATCGACGATCACCCCTTGCCGACGTGAAGGGCCGTAGGTCCAATCGGCGGTCGGATACTCCGGACCGAGGATGAAGACAACCGAATCGGAGTTGGGGAGCCATGTCGCCACCCCGCAACAAGCTCCATGCTGGGATTGATAGAGAACCTCAGTCTCACCCGTGGTGATTCGGACACGCTCAACACGATTTCCATCGAATCGATCCCCAGCGGCATCACTGCGAATGTCGTAGACGAGCCATTCCGAATCCGCTGACCAGACGTTGGTGTGTGTTAAAATCCGATGGCCAGCATCGGGGCCACTGGTTGGGATGAAATGTTCTGTAGCCAAACTCATTTGGGGTCGATTTTAGCAGGCGGATCGAATCGGTTGTCTTGCCGGTACAAGACGATCCGACGTTGCTTTTTGGGGTCGGTGGGGTCCAACCATTCGCACGCCACGATCGGTTTGTTCTTCGTATCACGGGCGACGTTCAGAGCAACATCCAGGCGCGTGAAGGTGAGGTGTTCCGATTCCCCGGCTTCGAGAACAGCCCAGCGATAACGTGGCTGGGTGGGATCTGGTGGCACACCTCGCAACGATCGACCTGAGTAAAACTGAGCCCAGTCGTATGGGTCGATGACAACATCTTCCATGGTCGCGTTTTGCTTCAGGAATTCCCCGATGATCTTGTGCCCCGCACGGTTTTCATGCATCGGCCGGAAGGTCAGCGGAATGCAGGAACCCGTCATCGCAAGCATCCAAAGCCAGGAGACATAGACACTGGTAAGCGTTTGGCCAAAGAGTGGGCGGAACAACTCTCGACAGGCAAAGACCGCATGTCCTGCGAGGATCGTTCCTACGAGGGCTAAGGGCAGGGTATGTCGTTCGGAGATATAGCCACCCTCGCGCATGGCGAGTTTGAAAAGCAATAGCGAGTTGATCGCCATAACGACGACGAGCAATATCGCTTCAGGAGAACGCCGCAGGTCTCGTAGTACGAGAATGATGCCAAGGATGGCGAAGCCCAAAGAGCCGTAATGAAAGGTCTTGGTGCTCTCTTTCGCAATGGCACCCAATGCCCAGACCCATTGATCCCCATGAATCTCAGGATTGTAAGTGGCCCCGAAGAGTGGCACTGGCACCGCGGCTTGATGGAAGCCGACCGGGCTACGCAGAATATCCTGACCGCTGGTTTTTAACGTGACACCATTAATGGTTTTCATGTAAGGCAAGCAGATAAGGCCTGTGCCGACGGTAAGCAGCAACAGCCGAAACAGCGTGGTTGAGATATCGACCCGTTGACTCAACCAGAAACCGACCGTCGTGATGGCGTAACTGAGCGGCAGGATCATTCCCTCGGGCCGCACCAGGTAGGCCAGCCCGCCAAAGAGACCCGCGAGGAAGAAGCCACGAGCACTGTTCTCTTTCAGCCCAATGAGACCACTTCGAATTCCACACGCGAGAAAGAGGAGATACCAGGCTTCCGTGAGCCCATCGGAAGTGATACGGGCCGCAACGGGGAGGAATTGAAAGATCACGGCCCCTGCGAAGCCTGCTGTCCGATTGAAGAGCGTTTTGCCGATGCCATAACACGGGAAAATCAGCAAGAGTGCCGCTAAGATCGATGTCAATTGGGCCGTTCGGAGCATCACTTCCGGCAATTCACCTGGTAAGATGCTCCGCGTGATCTGAGACATCCCTAACACCAGCAATGGGTAGCCCGGTGGGTGAGGCGGTTTGCCGAACTTCACTACATCCAAGAACGTCTCGCAAACGGGTTGAGAGATCGCTTCTTTGGGAGATTCGTATTGGAGAGCCAATTGTGCGAACCCAATACTATCTCGCGCCGTCGTGGTGGTGTGGGTGTAGAGCCAGCCGTGGATGGTGAGGGAAATGGCCAGCAGTACCCCCAACCAGAGAATGTCCTCTCGGGAACCTGTTTTAGGTCCGGTGGGCACCTCTTGTATCACAGCACCAACTCGGGGGCTATTCGTCATCGAAGCCTAGGCTCCTGGTTTCTAGAATCGCCCCAATGCCTGGCGAAGAGGGCATGTTAGGGATGGTGTCGGGAATCCGTCAAGACAGGGTCAGCAATGTTAGAGATTACAAACGATCTTCAGATTCCCGAAAGCGATTGGACATGGTCCTACGCTCGTGCTGGCGGACCAGGCGGGCAGAACGTCAACAAGGTCGCCTCGAAAGCCATTTTACGCCTTGCACTGGAGCAAAACACGACCCTTCCAGATGCGGTGAAAGCCAGGCTGCGTGCTCAGTTTCCCTCTTACACAACGCTTGAAGGCGACTTCCTCATCTCTTCGCAAAAATACCGCGATCAAGAACGGAACCGGGAAGATTGCCTCGCCAAACTGACCGCGATGATCCGTAAAGCCGCGAAACCACCGACCATCCGCAAGAAGACCAAACCGAGTTTGGGGGCCAAACGCCGCCGGCTGGAAGACAAAAAACGCAACTCTGACGTCAAACAATCCCGTAAATCCCCAGGTTCCGAGTAAGCCTATGCTCTCCAGTGCTGACGTGATCCAACGCCTTCAACTCCAACCGCACCCTGTCGAAGGGGGCTACTTCCGTGAGACCCAACGGACGAAAGGCATACTCCATGCCTTCGGCAGTGAGCGAAGCATCGGTACGGCGATCTACTACCTGCTGACGGCGGAGACTGTCTCAGAAATGCACCTCTTACCGGGCGACGAGATCTTCCACTACTACCTCGGCGACCCACTCGAAACTCTTCTCCTTCACCCAGACGGCTCTAGCCGAACGCATGTTTTGGGAAATGATCTGATTGCTGGTCAATTTCCACAGTTAGTCGTGCCTGGTGGGGTCTGGCAGGGGAGCCATCGTCTGGCGGGTCTACATGGTTATACGTTGATCGGTGCCACGATGGCTCCTGGCTTCGATTATCGTGATTACACCACCGGAGCCCGAGCGGAGTTGACCGCCAAGTGGCCTGACTGTGGTGACTTGATTAAGAAGCTGACGCCGAAGGGGTGAGTGGTAGCCGGATGGTGAACTTGGTCCCATGGCCGAGTGAACTCTGTACGGCCATGGTGCCGCCATGAGCCTCGACGATCTTGCGAGACGTCGGTAACCCGAGTCCGGTACCTTCGGATTTGGTCGTCACGAAGGGTAGGAAGATGCGATGGAGCATCCCTTCGGGGATCCCTTCTCCTGTGTCGATGATGTCAAGTTCAATGGCATCCGCCAGTGCCCGTGTCTGCAAGGTCAAGCGACCTCCTTCTGGCATCGCATCCTCAGCATTCAACAGCAAGTTCAAGAGCACTTTCTCAAACATCTCGGCATCGAGCATCACAAGCGGCAAATCAACGGGATACCAATCGATGTCGATCCCTTGAGCACGAGCTGTTGGAGTGAGGAAATCGACCATCCGCGACACAACTTCGCAGAGATCCGATGGGACAAGATTCATCTCAGCAGTGCGAGCAAAGCGGAGGAAGTCATTCGAGAGATCAACAAGCCGTTGGCATTCGTTGTTGAGTTTCTGGACACGGGCTTGGGTTTTCCGCTCGAGCGGTGTCGTTGGGTTCTCGAAGTCCTCACCGAGAAGTTGCAGATTCAACGACAACGTGTTGAGGTGGTTCTTCATCTCATGGACGAAGCCCCCCGCCAACTCGGCCAGCTCAAGATACTCCCGTTGCGTCGACATCACGCATTCCCGTTGCACACGAGATGAGTTTAGCGACATCAACGGGGTGAGCAAAAACCATTTGTCTCGGGATGGCTACTTACTCCGAGCCGACTTCTCAAACAGGGTCGCTTCCTCGCGGGAGATCAGGCCATCGTTGTTAGAATCAAGTACTTGGAAGGAGGCTTTGTCGCCGAGGAACTCCGCCTTGGAGACGTCGCCATCGTTGTTGCGATCCATGCGTTGGAACCAGACGGGGCCATTCTTTTTGCGAAGTGGAGCTTGGTCTTGGATCACGACCTCTTCGTTGAATGCCCTGAAGCTCATATCGTTACTGCCCATGCGGAAGCTGCCGACGGGGCGGAAGACTTCTTGGGTGATCACATTGCTGCCTGGGGCTTCAAGCACTATCAGCCGATCCCAAGCAGTCCGCATCTCGCGCACTCCCAGTTTGCCATCTTGGTTGTCATCGAGGAGTTGAAAGAGGTTGACTGGCTCCGCAGCACTTGTGACTTGCAGATTCATCTCAGCAACCTGGCGTTGCATCTCGAAGAAGCTCTGCAACTCGGCCCGGGTCAAACGGCCATCGCCGTTTACATCCGCAACATCAAAGACCACGAGTAAGAATTGATTCGTCACCCCGGAGATTTCGGCATCGCCGACGCTCTCCTTGCCATCAGGAAGGATTGAATTGATCACTCCTTCGAAACGCCGACTGAGGTTCAAGCGTGACATCGGGAAGCTGGTGAGGTCCAATCGTTCGCGGCCAAAACGCACTACGATGCGATTCGGGGCGTTGCTCTGGATGGTGAGATCATTGGTGTCCAAGTCGGTGTGGGGAACGAGTTTGATGGTGCAATCCTCGACCTTCTCGGCATGGTTCATTTGGATCACAAAATCGGGAGCGAGCCGGTTGAGTGCGTAGATTTCTTCAAGACTCAGTTTGCCATCTTTGTTGTTATCGAGTTTGGCCACGACCTTCGGACTGAAAGGAAGTTCGGCGCCAGCGAGCACTTTGTCGTCGTTTTCGTCGTACTTTTTGAGCAGGTTCGAGAAGACCTCGGCTGGCAAATCCCCGACAGAACCAACGGCGTAACCGGGCTTTGCGGTCTTGGGTTTCTTCTGTTCGGTGTTCGCCCCGCCCATAATGCCGGTCATCGTGGACATGGCCATCATCGCTTTGTCGACGGTAGATTCCCGTGCCAGCACTTCGGACATCGCCAGGCATTCATCAGCGTTTTCATCGAGCGTGACCAAAAGCTTTTCGAGTTTCTTGACCTCTGTCTCGGAGAGTTTGCCATCCCGGTTGGTGTCCAGGGCGTCCCAAAGTCGCTGGCTGGTGGGGTTGCTAAAGGCAGAGTTCTCGAACTTCGTCTCGTTGGCGGAGAGCATATCGAGCCAGGCTGATTCGTAGTAAGCGACGAGTTCGTCTTCGCTCACCCGGCCATCGGTGTCGCGGTCGAGGAGTTCGACTGTGGGGGTCGCTCCCGCGCCGGGGAGGTAATCGCGTCCTTGGAAGATGTCTTTCAAGCCCTCGACCACGAGAATGTGAGACAGTTCCAAATCCGTGAGGAAACGATCGCGGTCCAGGTCAGCCGTTTTGAACATTTTCCGACAAACCTGCTCCCACTCCGCAGCAATCGGCTTACCGCGGACGGTCGTCTCGATGCGGATCCGGACCGCGCGATGGTCTCCCAGGAAGATGCCTTGGTAACTCTTCTCGGCGTGGGGTTGAGGGACAAAGCGATACGGCAGTTGTCGGATGCCCGGTGCGAGATTCGGCCCACCGACCCCAATCACGTCGTGTGGCGTGCGCAAACTGAGCTGCGAGCGCATCGGCAAGCCAGGGCTGGTGGCCAGCCCGGTATATGCCGTCGCTGACGTCGTCGGGAGGTAGCGTTCCGGGGCCGGGGAAGGGAGTTGACAAGCCAGGGCGATGCTGGCTGCTAGGGCAGTGAGGATCACGCGAAGACCTCCTCAATAGGCCGGGCATCGCGGTCGACGATGCGAATCGGCCGGCCAATATTGGACATGTTTTGTTTCTCGCCATCGATCTTGACCGCTTTGCAGATGGTGGCGAGTAGATCGCCGACCGAGGTCTTTTGCCCTTCGACCATGGTTCCATCGTCGCTGGTCTTGCCGACTGCTTGGCCAGTCTTGAGGCCACCGCCGGCCAGGACGGCGCTCCAGGCATTCGGGTAGTGGTCCCGACCGTTAGCGCCGTTGATGCGTGGCGTGCGGCCGAATTCGCCCATGCAGACGATCAACGTCGAATCGAGCAAACCGCGTTCTTTGAGGTCTTCCACGAGGGCCGCAAAGCCCGTGTCGAGCCGCCCGCCGAGAGTCTTCATCTGCTCGAAGTTGTTGTTGTGTGTGTCCCAGAACCCAGCGTTGATCTCGATGAACGGCACCCCCGCTTCGACCAACCGGCGAGCGAGCAGACAGCCTTGGCCGAAGATCGATTTGCCGTACTTCTCACGGACCTTTTCTTTCTCTTTGCTCAGTTCGAAAACCGAGGCTCCGGACGATTCCATCAGCCTACGTGAGCGATCGTAGGCTGCGGTGTGCCCTTCACTCACGGCCCCAGGGTGGGTTTTGGAGAAAGCGTCCTGCATGGTGCGAAGGTGCTGATAACGCAGAGCGTTTTGCTCAGCATTGATCGGCGAACGCAAGTTGTCAACTTGCAGAGCCGCATCGAGTTGCTTGAAGTCAGCCCCGTCACCACGGTTCTCGCCGATGATGAGCGGAGCATACTTTGGCCCCAGGAAGCCCGAGCCAAAGGCATCCGCCCCGAAGAACCGTTGTGGAGCGATGCTGATGAAGTTCGGTAGTTCGGAGGAAGTATCACCCAGTTCCTTCGACACCAGCGAGCCAATCGAAGGATAGGCCAACACACCGAGCGGCAACTGGCCCGTGTGCATGAGGTAAGTGGCCCGGTTGTGGTCGCCTTCTCGTGTCGACATCGAGCGAATCACCGCCAGTTCTTTACCCACTTTGGCGAGCTTCGGCAGGTGTTCGGAGATGCGTAGACCCGAGGCGTTTGTGGCGATGCTCTTGGTTGGCCCGCCGTTCGTGTGGCCTTCCTTGACATCCCAAAGGTCAATGGTACTCGGCCCACCGTTACACCAGAGCAAGATGACGGACTTGCCACGTTTCTTGCCTGCTGCCGGAGCTTCCGCCACTGCCAAGCGACCGAGCCAACCCGACATCGAGACACAGGCACTGACTTGTAAGAAACCTCGTCGAGAGAAAGACATGGGGGAACTCCTGGAATAGTGACGAGCCCTTTTGAGTGGCTAGTTGCTAGTTGCTAGTGACTAGGTAAAGACCGTGTTGAGTGGCTGTTAGCTGGGCTCCGTCGCTAGTCACTAGCAACTAGCCACTAGCAGCTAGTCACCGATTGAACAAAAACTCCGGGCTATTCAGCAGTACCCAGAAGAGGTCGCTGTAGACCTGCTTTTGGGCGTTGGGTTTTTTCGCAGCATCGAGTCGGCTCATCGTGACTCGGGTTTCCTCATCCGTGGGGTTGCGGCCCAAGGCAGCGAGGTAGAGGGTTTCGATCTTAGCCTTTGGCTTGAGGAACGGGGCCTCGTAGACCGCTGTGAGGGTTTCGCCGGTGCCAACCAGGGTTTGGTTGGCGATGTCGCCACCGTTCATCATCATCAAGGATTGCAAAATCGAGGTCTGCGATTCAGTTGGTTTCTGGACGACCTTGCCGAAGAGCGTCACGAAACCGAAGCGACCCATCGACGTGTTTCGGTTGTAAAAAGATTGCGTCCGTGGGGCGTCTTCACGGGCTCCGGTCGCGGCGAGGAAGCTGTCGAAAATTTGGTGGCCCGTCAGCCCGCGGACGTTCATCCGGGCGAACCGTCGGGGGTCGGTCTGACTGGCATGCGTCTGGCGGCTGGTGAGGTTGTAGGCTTGTGTCGCGGTGATGATGCGTTGCAACAGTCGCATGTCGTACTTCGATTCCCGCACGATCTTGGTCAGTTCGTCCAGAAGCTCGGGGTGGCTCGGGGCATTGTCTGGACCAGGTTCATCAATGGGGTCGATTAATCCGATGCCAAAGAATTGTGCCCAGAGTCGATTGCCGATGTTGCGGGCAAAGTAGGGGTTATCCGGGCTGGTCATCCACTTGACGAGTTCTTCGCGTGGCGTCCGACGTTCGTTCCAGATGGGACTGGTGCCATCGAAGAATTTCGCCGAAACGGTGGTCGAGGTGTTGGGGATGTCGATTTGGTTGATGTCTTGGTGCGGGAGGAGTGGTCCGACAAAGCTCGGCGAGATCGGCGAGAAAGCCGTGAATTCGCCGAAGAAGGCGGCGAATTGCCAGAACTGTTCTCGCTTGTAAGGGGCGAAGGGGTGATCATGGCATTGAGCACATTCGATCTTGATGCCTAAGAAGATGCGTGAGGCATTGGCGGCAATCGATTCAGGTTTACTTTCGCTCACTTCGTAGAAGCTCTTTTGCTCCGGTTCGCCACGGTTATTGCGATCGGCGATTCGCCCCCGTTGGCCGATGACAACATTGGCTGTCAGCAAGTCCCGTGCGAGCACGTCCATCGGCACGCGGAGTTTGTATTGTTCGCGTAACCAGTTCTCGAAGCGATCTCCTGCGAAGACCATGCGGAAATCGGAGTTATTGACCGGGGTCCAATTCTCGCGCCAGACCGCGGCAACGTGCAAGTTGTGGGATGGCATGTCGACCAGCTTCGCCACGAGCTTGCGGCGTTTGTCCCCAGCGTTGTCGTCCAGGAATTCGCGGATTTCTGCAACCCGTGGAGTTCGTCCGAGCAGGTCCAGATAAGCTCGTCGCAGGTATTCGGCGTCATCGGCACGCGGCGCGGGGGTGGCTTTTTGCTCGCTCCAGCTCTTGGCCAGAATGCGGTCAATCCGCTCTGCGGAGGCGACCACCTTGCCATCATCGTCTTCCAGGCCACGCAACTGCGCGGACGCAGTTTGGCTGGAGAAAAAGCTGAGGAACACAATCCCGAGGAGGGGGAAAATCGTCTGAGATACTGGCTGTCGGCTCATGTTGGTTTCTCCACGATCACTGTACCAACCAGACGCCGCTGCCGCGAACATGTTTCAGGATTTTCCCGCAGGATTGCGGAGTGGTGTGCGATGGCCCGCAAGGCGGATTTGAATTCTCTGGCTTACGCTTGGTGGAAACGCCCGTTGATGGCCACCTCTTGGGGGGCGATCCCGTCCGAATCTCGGCTGATGACGCCTACCAAAACACGCCAAGCCTTCGTCCTCCCACGTGGGAGCCAGGCGGAGTTCACGGACGCTGGTGACCTTCGCGGGGTTGCTTTACGAACGCATTCTCCGAACCTCACTCTTTTGCTCCAGTCCCTCTTGGCTCTCCCGACATTCACGTGGTTGAGCTTGAGTCTGCCTGGCTTCGCCGATGCGGACCTCATCAAACTCCCGCCTTGCCCAAGCCTCACCACCCTCAATCTTTCTGAAACCGACGTCGGAGACCCCAGTGTCGCGTGGCTTCGGGCCAGCTGCGCGAGCCTCACGCACTTGGACCTCACAGGAACGCAAATCACCGATCGTGGTATGAAGTGCCTGGCGAGGATGCCCAACCTTCAAGAGTTGCTCGTCGATGGGACCGCCATCACGGAAGCGGGTCTCGTGGCTTGGCATGGGGCGGGACGATTGCGTTGTCTTTCAGTTCGCAAAACCGCTGTGTCACTGGACGCTCTCGATCTGCTAAAATCCTCCTTACCGAATGCCGCCCAGTTCTGCGGTGTCGGCGGGTGAGGGGTTTGTATGCGTCAGGTCAAACTTGGGGCGATGCTAGTTCTTCTGGTGTTGGTCGGGGTACTGGGGGCCAATCAGCCCCCTAAGAAGGAGAAGAAAGCCCCTTCAGCCTTCGCGGAGGCCCGTCAACGTCGGCTGAAAGGCAACTACGACGAAGCACGTACGGCTTACGAAGCGGTGGCCAAGAAGGACGAGAAACTTCGCCCGCAAGCATTGCTTGGCATCGCCCGCACATATGCCGATGCCGCGGACTTCGCTACGGCTCAGAAACTCATCGCCGAGGCCGTGACTGCCTTCCCGAATGATGCCACCTTACTTGGCTTCAAAGCCCATCTTCAATTTGAACGCGGCCAGTGGACCGAAGCGAAGCAGACGGCCGAGACGGCTCTCGCCAAGAATACGAACGAACTCCTGGCCCGTTGGACGCTGGCTCGAGTGCTCGATGCCCAAGGCGAGACCGAGGAAGCCGAGAAGAACACCAAGGCCATCGTGCGATACTACACCGCCCGTAGCAACGCCGACCAGGACATCACTGACCCCGATGAATTACTCGCTGTCGCCGGGGCAGGAGCCGAGAACGCCCGACGCAACAACCTCTCGAAGCAGTTCAGCTTCATTTTGAACGAAGTCCTGGCGGATGCTCTTAAAGCAGATGAGAACCTCTGGCCCGCCGAGATCATGGCTGGGAACATGCTCCTCGAAAAATACAACCGGCCGACCGCGATCGAAGCCTACGAGAAGGCGCTGACCATTCACCCAAAATGCCTCGAGGCCTTCGTGGGCAAGGCCCACGCCGCGATGTTGAAATACGACATCAAGGAGGCTGAAGCGTTGATCGACCAAGCACTGAGGATCGCCCCCAAGTTCGCCCCGGCACTCAGTGCCAAGGCCACCATCGACATCATGGCCGGCGACTGGGCGAATGCCGAAAAAGTGCTGAAACTCGCCCGTGAACACAACCCCCGCGACCCAGAGTACCTTGGCAAACTGGCCGCGGTGTATCGCATTCAGAATCAGCTCCCGCAGTTCGACGCGATTTTGAAAGAGGCGGAGAGCTACGACAAAAAGCCTGCCGTCTTCTACTCGAACTTGGCTGAAGTGCTTGAAGATCGCAAACGGTACTCCCTCGCCGAAGCCTTCTTCCGCAAGGCTCTCGCTGCCCGCTCCAACTATGCTCCGCCCCGCAACTCCCTGGGGATGCTCATGCTGCGCCTGGGCAATGAAGCCGAAGGTCGGGAGATGCTCACGAAAGCCATCGCACTGGATCCATTCAACGTCCGCACCGCAAACACCATTAAAGTCTTGAAGCACCTTGACAGCTACGCGACCAAACAGACCGCTCATTACGAAATCCGATATGACCCCAAAGAACGCATCCTGATTGATTCCCTCGCCGAGGTTCTCGAAGAAACCCATGCCGAGCTGAAACAACAATTTGGCTATGAGCCACCAGGTCGGGTGCTGATCGAAGTCTTCAACTCTCACGATATGTTCAGCGGCCGCACCACGGGTCTGCCCGATCTGCACACCATCGGCGCCTGCACGGGTAAAGTGGTGGTCATGGCCAGCCCCGTCGCCAAGGGCGTGCGGAAGCCCTTCCACTGGGGTCGCGTGATTCGCCATGAAGTGACGCACATCTTCAACCTCATCCAAACGGATTACCAATGCCCGCACTGGCTCACCGAAGGGCTAGCCGTGCGCAACGAGAACATGGCCCTCTCGCCGCAATGGCTGCAAACCCTCCGAGATCGCCAGAAAGCGGATACACTCTTCACGCTCGATACCGTGCTCTTTGGCTTCGTCCGACCCAAGACGCCGGACGAGTGGGGCCTCGCCTATTGCCAAAGCAAGCTCTACGTCGATTACCTCGTCAAGACCCACGGCGAAGCGGCCATCGCCAAACTGCTCGCCGCCTACCAAGCCAACAAATCCACGGCCGAAGCCATCCCTGCCGCTTGCGGCGTGGATCAGCCGACCTTTGAAAAAGGCTACAAAGCCTACATCGCCGAACTCTTGAAACCCTACATCGCCAAAGGGCCTGCCAAGCGAGTCACGAAGCCGTTGACTTTCGAAGAACTCGAAAAGCTCTTCGACAACGACCCCGAAGATTCGGAAATTGCCTGCCAATACGCTGAAGCTCTCATTCGACGCGACAAGGTCCGTGAAGCCCGGATCATCCTTGACGACATCCTCTCCCGTGACAAAGACCACCCCGGGGCCAACCTGGCGATGGCCAAACTCCTCAGCCGTTCCGGTGATACCGAGAAGGCGACAGAACTGCTGAACTTGGTCAGTAAGAAGCACCCGAATGATGTCCAGGTCATCAACGCACTCGTCCGTATGCACATGGAGGCCAAGAACCTCGATGAAGCCGCGAAAGCCCTCGAACATGGCCGCAAAGTCGCCCCGCTCGACGGTGACTGGCTGGGCCAACTCGCACGGCTGTATCGTGAGACCGAAGAAAGCGACAAGCTCATCGACGTCTTGAAAGAGCTGATCTCCCACGACCCCGATGAACTCGATGGACGGGTGAAGCTCGCTGAAAACTACCTCAAGGCGAAAGACTATCCCCTGGCCGAAAAGCAAGCCAAGGATGCCTTGCAAATCGACGTCATGAACGAAGCCGCTCGGCGGGTACTCCTGGAAGCTCTGAAAGCCCAGAACAAAACCGCCGAGATCGAAAAGCTCGAACGCCGCTACGTCGCGGATTGATGGGTATACTAATTGTGATTATTTGGAGAAAACCATGAACATCCCCATGCTGGTGGAGCCATCGTCGAACGGCTTCCGCGCTTCGATCCAAAGCCCACTTCCGCTCGCTGCCGAAGGCGAGACCGAGAACGCCGCGATGGCTGCTCTCATGGCGGTCCTCCACGGGGATCTACCCAACGGCGGCAAGATTCGGATGCTTCAACTCCGAGAAATTGAGAGTGTCCAAGCGATTTGTGAGCGCATGAGTTCTAGCCCAATTCATGCTGAGATGGAGGAAGCCTTCGAGGAATACAGAAAAACCGTCAATGTGGTTGATGAGGTGGATTGATGGCACTCTTCTTGCTCGACACCACAACAATCACCCATCTCAGAAATAACCAATCCAGGGTTCACACGAACGAAATCCTTCACTCGGACCCAGACTCAGGTCATGTGGTGGCCATCGCATCCGTGAATGTCGAAGAAGTCATAGGAGGGTGGATCTCCTTTCTCCAACAAGCTCGCACCGTGCAGCAGAAAGTTTATGGTGCAGAGCGACTCAACGATTCCATCCAACTTCTGGCCCGGTTCATGCTGATTTCTGAAACGTCCACAGCCATCGCTCGCTTCGAGTCGCTACGCAAGTTGAAGCTGAATGTGGGCCGCAACGACTTGCGATTGGCAGCACTCGCTCTCGAACTGGGGGCAGTTGTGGTCAGCGATAATGTGCGAGATTTTGGCCGTGTGCCAGGCTTGCAATGGGCGGATTGGACGAAGTGATTTGATTCTCTGTAACAAATCCGCGAGCCTCGGGTTCAAGCTCTATCTCTGGAGGTTCCCGACATGTTTGCAACTTTACTGATCTCACTGGTATTCGCAGCAGCTCCTGAGCCGAAGGCGATGGAGTGGAAGGTCGATGGGGTCAAAAGAACCGGGTTGGTTGTCATCCCAAACGGGGAAGCCAGCAAAGCAAAACCGGTGGTCTTTGCGTTTCATGGCCACGGTGGCACCGCGAAGTTTGCGGCTCGATCATTTCGCCTACATGAAGAGTGGCCCGAGGCGATTGTGGTCTATCTCGATGGCCTCCCGACGAAGACTAAGAACGACTCGGAAGGCACGCGCTCGGGATGGCAGCCGCGTGCGGGGGTGAATGAAAATCGAGATTTGAAGTTCTTTGACGTGGTCCTCGCTCAGTTGAAGAAAGAACAAACCGTGGACGAGAAACGCATCTACGCCACGGGTCATTCGAACGGCGGGCTGTTCACGTACTTGCTCTGGGCCGAGCGGCCGGATGTCTTCGCGGGCTTTGCACCGTGCGCCGCCGTCCTGGCAGGCCTCCCCAGAGACATGAAGCCGAAACCCTGCTTGCATCTCGTTTCAGAGAGTGACACCATCGTCCCGTTCCAGAGCCAACAACGCACGATGGATGCGGTACGCAAGCTCAATCAGTGCGAAGGCGAGCCGACGAAGAAAGACAAGCTCACCACGTACAAGTCGAAGGTGGAAGCGGAGTTCGTCGAGTTTCGCCACGATGGCGGTCACAAGTACCCCAGCGATGGCTCGAAGGTGATCGTCGAATTCTTCCAACGTCACGTAAAGAAGTGACACTCCAGAGTCCTGAGCTATAGTGAACCCATCATAACTTGTGGAAGTTTGCGATGCTCGGGTTACTGACGTTTGAGCCGATTTTAAAATCCATGCTCTGGGGCGGATCTCGCCTCCCTGGTTACCTGGGGATTGGGCCAGTTCCTCAGCAACCTTACGGCGAAGCCTGGGTGTTGAGCGACGTTGATGGCAGCGAAAGCCTCATCGCATCCGGACCTCACCGCGGTCAGACGTTGAGAGAATTGACCAAGACTCATGGTCACGAGCTTTACGGCCAGCAAATCCCTGCCGATGGCAAGTTTCCGTTGCTTTTGAAGTTCATTGAT
Organism: Fimbriiglobus sp.; assembly: GCA_051659845.1. Taxonomy (GTDB): domain Bacteria; phylum Planctomycetota; class Planctomycetia; order Gemmatales; family Gemmataceae; genus Fimbriiglobus. The sequence continues at coordinate 118,645 of JBOFPH010000033.1, forward strand.
GCTCGCCAGGAACTCTCTGTCCAAGTTCACCCGACCGATGAACTGGCTGTCAAACTGAAAGGCCCTGGCTATCGGGGGAAGACCGAAGCCTGGGTGATCCTGGATGCCAATCCCGAGACGAGTCGCATTTACGCGGGTTTCCGACCTGGCATGACCGCCGAGCAATTCCGCACTGCGATGAGCGACAAAACAACGCCGAAGACGCTCCACAGTTTCACCCCGAAACCAGGCGAGTGTGTCTTTCTCGAAGCGGGTACGGTTCATGCCATCGGTGCTGATATCTTCCTCTTCGAAGTCCAGCAAACGAGCGACATCACTTACCGGCTCTACGACTGGGACCGGGTCGATGCCAAGACTGGGCAGTCCCGTGAGTTGCACATCGAGGCTGGCTTGATCGCCTCGAACTTTGCGACGGGTCCTTGCGAACCGGTGAAGCCTCAGCTCACCACGACTGGCGAGAACCTGGTGAATTGCCGCTACTTCACCCTCGATCGCCACACGACCGCGACGACCATTGCCACCCACGGCCAAGCCAAAGCTCTCGTCTGCACGGCTGGCACCGGCACGATCGGTGATGTTGAAGTTCAGCCGGGCCGAGTGGTGCTCGTGCCAGCCTGCTGGGAACAGGTCGCGGTCGAGGCGACGACGCCGTTGACCATTTTGGAATGTGGGTTGGGTCTTTCGTGACGTTGCATCTCAATGCCGATCTTGGCGAAGGTGGCCCGCATGATGCCGAGTTGTTGACTCTTGTCGATGCGGCCAACATCTGTTGTGCCTCCTACGCCGGCGATCCGGTCCTCACTCGGCGCACCTTAGAGATGACCCAAGCTGTCGGCGTCCAGGCCATCGCACACCCAGGTTACTTCGACCGAGACTCATTTGGTCGCCGTGAACTCCACCTGACACCCACGGAACTCGGCGCCCAATTGCAGTATCAACTGGGCGGCTTCTTGGCGCTCGCTCGGCTCGTCGGGGTTGAGGTCAAGTGGATGAAGCCCCACGGTGCCCTGTACAACCAAGCCATGCGCTCCGAGCCGCTCGCCAAAATCCTGGCCGGAGTGGCCATGCTTCATGGCCTAGGATTGGTCGGCTCACCTGGCACAGTGATGGAGCAAGTTGCTACGGAGCTACATCTGCCTTACCGACGTGAGGGGTTCGCCGATCGACGTTATCTGCCAAATGGCCAATTGGTGCCACGCACGGAGATGAATGCCATGATTCACAATATCGACGAGGCGATTGCCCAGGCCGAACGGCTCGTCAGCCAAAATCGGATCGACACGCTCTGTGTTCACGGCGATCACCCCGAATCACTCGCACTTGCTCAAGGGTTACGTCAGCGTTGGCCACTTCCACCCAAGGCCAATTGACGGCAGTAATCGAAGAGCAATTGCCATTCCTGTTCCTGCAGTGCGATAGCCGCGGCTTCTTTCGTCGTCCCACGATGGGTTTCACAGTAATCAACGAACTCCGCCGGACTGCTCGGCAGACCCAAGGCTGTCGCAGCGGTGGCGACTTGTGCGACCACCGGATGCGAAGCGACTTGTCGGAACCAATACTTACTATTCCACGCATCAGGTTCACGGCGATGTTGGATGGCGTGCCAATAGCTGCCTTCGGGTGTCTGTAAATCTTGAGCGATGTTGTGCGATTCTTCCCAGAAGCCATGTCGAAGCCAGAGTCCCGCAAGTGCTGCCTTCGCAGCGTTCAAGTTCTGAGTCGGAGTGCCAAACATCGTCGCAGGGTCGAGAGCCATCAGGGCTGCCCGACGGCTTTCTTCCGGCTGACCCGGTCCCAATGGCATCGGTGGAGCTGAGAGGAGTTCGTCAAGCATCGTTTCACCGTGAGGTGCGAGTTCATGTGTCAGGAAAAATCCGTCTACCTTGCGATTCGCAGATGCGATCATCTTATCCAACCGACTCAACTCGGCTTCCAGCCAGAACTCCATGCGACCTCGGCGTTCTGGCGGAGCAGCACGAAGCATCTCTCTGGCCTCGGAGTCTCAAACACGATCGGTAAACTTGCGGCTGAACCACCACGGAGTGAGTGCCGTGAGAAACACCAAGGAGTAGTAGACTGTGCCTGCCACAGGATCACGGTTGGTGAAGACCTCCAGCACATTCATGCCGCGAAGGCCAATTCCCACGCCAAGATCCGCGGTCAACACTAACCCCGAAGTGATCGAACCGACCGCGAGCCTGGGAAAAGTCTCCAGTCCTCCACACCATCGCCGACTAATCCAACGCCCTGCGAGCAGAATGGCTGTCAACATCAGCGGAGCCTCAATCAGCTCCGCTATCCGCCCCCCGACTTGTGGCTCAAGGATCAAGACTCGGATTGGCCCCAGCAGGAACCCGATGCCAAAGACCAGACTGAAGTAAACTAAAGCCGCTTTTAACATACACCCAACTCCGAGAATCAGAACTCCGTGTTTTCCAGGGATCGCGTGCCGGCTCGGAGAGGCAGGATCACGGCGGCTACCCCGAGGCAAACACCCAGCGGGATGCCAAGGTAAGCCCACCAGGGGACAGCGGCATTCTGGCCGAAGCCTTGCGACACGCCTGCGAAGTGTTGCGGCACGGCCATCAGGGAGATCACGAGGATGATGAACATCAGCGAGATGACCATGTTCAACGTCCCGCCGAAACCGACGACGATCTTCGACGGGTCCGTCTCGCGGAAGTTCGGGAGGTAAGCTCCCAAGCCGACGTTCAATCCCGATAGCCCGATGGCTGCGACACCGACCGTCAGAGCATGGGACAAGAGCACGGGCCAGGGAATGCCGATGAGCAAGTCGCTGCCGATGGTCATCGTCTCGACGAAAGTCAGGGAGAGTGTCGCTGAGAAGTAGAACTTGCCCATCAAGATTTGCCGACGGCGAATTGGCATCAAGCCCAGAATCCAGAACTTGCGGCCTTCCAAACTGATCAAGGGGAAGATGAACCGGCTCAAGCCGGCACAAAGCAGAATGCACATGGCCGCGATATTCACGAGACTCACGACGTATTGATCCAGGACCGCCAGGTCGTTCTTGATGATGGCCCGATAGTTCGAGGCCCCGAGCAACAGCATCCCAGCGAAGATGGCGAGCAGTACCCATTGCGTCGGATCTCGTCGGAAAGTCCGGAAGTCTTTGACAACGAGAATCCGGGTCGGTGGATCGAGGTAAAACACCGACCAGCCCATGAGCCGATCCAGGAAATGCGACTGGTAGACTTGCTTCGCTCGCCCACCGCCAGCAGTACGATCGTAAGCCGTCCGGTAAGTCCGTGCGGCAATCCACGCAGCACCCAGGTAGAGCATCAGGCCGTTGGTCCAGATCATGCCGAGCGGCACGAGGGCCTCTTGCACTTCTCCGCGAGCCGCGGCCATGAGGCCGTTGGTCATCCAGTGGCTCGGGGTCAACGGGTGTTGCACGAGAGCAAACTGGCTCAATAGCCCTTCGACCTCGTTCTTTTTGGTCGCGATCACAGAGCTACGAACCGCCATCGCCGTCTTCACACCCCAGTAGGTCAACGGGATCAAGATCAAGGTGGTCAGGATGATCAGGAACTGGCGGCGATTGCGAGGAGCAAACCGGACCAAGAGCAGACAGATCATCGCTGAGACCGAGCCTGGAAGTAGTACGAAGCCGAGTAAATAAAGGGGTAACAGAGGGTAGAAGTACCACGGCACACCGGCCACGAGGCCGTAGGAAACGAGGATCGGCACTCCGAGGATCAGGAACGCCCACGAGCTGAACATCACGGCCCCCTGGAACTTGACCGCAAAGATGCGATCGGCCTTCGCAGGGCTAGTGAGCAAGAAACGAGCTTCCGGGGCCGTGAACAAACTGGCGTAAAGGATGATCCCCGTCGAGAAGATCAGCATCCCGCCGAGGGTGAAGAACATCAGGTCAAATAGCCCACCGACGATCATCCCCTTGGCAGGCACGTTGAGTTGGAACATCTCGCGGATGCCATACCAACTCAAGCCAAAGACGAAAGCGGCGACGAACAGGCTCGTCAGGATCATCGTCAACACTTTGACTTTGCCTGTACTCCAGGCCGACTGCATGGCATTGATCGCCATCCGCGTCCGCACTCGCCGGAAGACGGCGGCTTGGTCTTCTCTGGCCCAGGCTCGCTCCCGCTCCTTCGCAGGGCCGGCGGTGGCTTCTAGGCTTGGCAACGAGACCAGTGAAGTTCCTTCAGCGACGGTATTCATGCTGCGACCTCCCCAGAGGTTTGGGGGGAGGTTTCGGGGGTTTCGGTGATCTTCAAGAACAAGTCTTCCAGGCTACCATCCATCGCGGCTTGGGTTCGCAGGTCCGCGAGTGTGCCGAGGCCCAACAACCGGCCGTGGTCGATGATGCCAATGCGGTCCGCGAGTTCTTGGGCAATGTCGAGAGTGTGAGTTGAGAGGAAGACTGTCATGCCGCTCTCCGCAAGTTTGCGTAGTAGCACTTTCAGCTCACGAATGGACTTGGGATCGAGGCCGACCGTTGGCTCATCGGCGATCAGCAACTTCGGCTCGTGGACCAAAGCCGCAGCAAAGACTGTGCGCTGACGCATCCCGTGGGAGTAGCGTTCGGTGAGGTCATCGACGAAAGCATCCAGGTGGAACAACTCGATCACGTGAGCCATCCGGTCCGCGGCATGGGTCGGCTCCATGCGATACAACTCGCAGGTAAACTTCAAGAATTCTCGCCCCGTGAGCTTCTCATACAAGAACGGTTGATCGGGCACATAGCTCACGAGAGGTCGGGCTAAATCGCCTTGGTTTCTCATGTCGTAGCCGCCAACGGCTACGCTCCCTTCGGTGGGGAACAAGAGACCGCAGAGCATCTTAATGGTCGTCGTCTTCCCAGCACCATTTGGCCCGAGAAAAGCGAACAACTCACCAGCCGGGACTTGCAAGTTCAAATCCTTGACGGCGACTTTGTCGCCGTATCGCTTGGTCGCATTGCGGATATCGATCATCATGGTTGGGCTCGCGTATCGGGTATCAGGTATCGGGTATCGGGTATCGGGTCGGTGAGTGGCTAGTTGCTAGTGGCTAGTGACTAGGTCGGATTCAGGCTTTCGAATCTAGTCACTAGCGACTAGTCACTAGTCACTGACGAAGTCTAGTCACTAGCCACTAGCGACTAGTCACTGACGAAGTCACTCTCGCCGTTCGAAGCGTAGCTGTTCGCCACCGCTTGAGGCTTCTTGTCGGAGAACGTTGCCGAAGTCGATGCTGACCCACGTTCGGGCGGTTAGCCCTTCGCGGCGGTATTCGATGATACGGCACTTGGTGACTGTTCCTTTGGCAGAGGTGTGCTCCACGATGTCTGGGAGTACCTCAGCGAGGAGTTCGCGGTTGGACTCTTGACCTGTGGGGAGGGCGATGCTCATTTTGCTCTCTTTCAGCATCTCGCGGAACATGATGCCGATGGCATCTTTGAGCGGATCGACTTCTTGAATGACCCAGCGTTTGCCAGGGTGGATGTCCCGTAAGCGGTTCACGGGCATGAGAGGGTTCATGATCTGCCCAGAGGGCACAGGGACGGGTTCGAGTTCGCGGTCAATGTTCGGCGTGGCTCGTGACAGGGGGTAGCGGACTTGACAACGACCACGAAGCTCACCATTGACGACTTGGCCTTCGACCTCGGCCCCGGCATTGCCCACTTCGAGCATCCCGAATTTGGCGACCAGTTCGCCTTTCATGCTCTGCTCGCGTAAGTCCCCCTGGCGAGTGACGCGAACCGTGGTGACGAGTTTCGGCAACTCGATGGTGACGCCTTTGCTCATCTCGATTTGCAGTTTGCTGTAGCTGTTCACGAATTGAAAAGTGTCGTCAGCTTCTTGGTAGACCATCTGGGTGGTGAGGCTGCCAATGGGCTTGTCTTGCCGGGAGATGGTCCAGTAAGTCGGGGAGCGTTGCGTGGCTTCATCGACAAGATCGACTTGCATCCCCGGTGGGCGATCCCCGAAGTAGCGTGGCCAAATTTGCTTGTCAAACACATAGCCCATCACCGCTAACCAAACCGTGATGATGAGGCCCACCATGATGCGAGACGGCATGATCCATCCCTCGATTTTGGCCTGAGTCTTGAAGTGATTCCCCAGTCAGGCGGCTGAGGTTGTCAGCATCCTAGCACTGGACACTTGGGAAAAGAAATGAGAAATGAGGAATTTGTGAGTGCATTTTCACAAGTGGGTTCCGATCCTCAGTTCGGGTAGGCAGCGTTGGCGGAAAGCGGTAGTGTCTGGCGAAAAGCAGACACGAGGTGCCGCATGGATGCTGGCCAGTATGAACTCAGTTTAGTGATCCCCGCGTACAACGAAGCGGAAGGGATTGCCGAGGCACTCGCCGAAGCGGTGATGGTGCTGCGTGAGCACTTTACTCGCTTCGAAATCCTGGCTGTCGATGATGGCAGCACAGATGGCACCTGGCCTGAGATCGTCTCGATGGCCGCTCAGTATCCCGAGATCGTGCCTCTTCGCCATGCTCGCAATCAGGGCTACGGTGCGGCTTTACGCTTGGGTTTTCAAAGAGCTCAGGCCGAGCGTGTCGCGTTCACCGATGCGGACCAACAGTTCCACCTCGGAGATTTGACGATTCTCTGCTCTATGACGGAAAACGCAGACATCGCCGTCGGTTACCGCCAGGCTCGGCAAGACCCCTGGCGCCGGCGGTTTTTGTCCTGGGGTTACAACCACCTTGCCCGGCTCTGGCTAGGAACGCAAGTTCGAGATGTGGATTGTGCCTTGAAGGTTTTCCGCAGGCCAGCTCTCAAGCAACTATTGCCAATCAGCCGAGGGTTCTTTGTCAACACCGAGATGCTCAGCCGAGCGACACGGATTGGTTTACGGATCGTTGAAACCCCGGTGACCCATCGGCCTCGTCGAGCGGGTGTCAGTAAGGTGTCGCTGTGGGAGGTGCCCAAGACCTTGCGGACGATGTTCCACTTCTGGTGGAATCGCTCCGTCAGACCGGCGGATGCTCCGCAAGTTCTCTCAGCACGAGTTCCCGCGTCAACGATTCGTCTTCAAGTTGTCTCAACCGATAGGCTCCGAGAACCTGTTTAAACATGACGCCAGGTTTCCAGCCGAAGCGAATCAAGTCTTCGCCCGTCACAAGCGGCGGCGGCTCAAGAAGTTCACGTGGAGTCCTAAACAGATAGTCCCAACAAAATGAGACACACTCTTTGAAGCCACAAGCTTCGAGGATGGTCAGCAATTCGGTACATCCTGGATGCGCTAGAATCGGCTTGAGTACGCTCTTTGGTAGATGAGGCGCCTGGCAAAGGATCATGGCGTTCTCATTCAACCATGTGATCCGACTGATCTCTTCGTTCGAGAGCCGGTGACACTTGGCGAAAGCCTCCCAATCTCGGTGGGTGAATGCCTCATTGAACTCTGGCATTAGCACCACGAAAACCACCTCGAAGGTGCAACTATCAGGGAGCGCGGCAAGGATCGTCAACCGCGAAGTCGGGTTGGGGTCAAACCCAGCGAAGATCTCTTTCCACAAGCCAGATAAGAGGAGCAATTCCACTCCGAACACGCGGCGCGGGTGTTTCAGAATCTTGCGGTATTCCTCGGTGATGCGTTCGGCGCTGACCGAGTGAATCTCATGGGCCATGGCCTGGATCGCATCAAAGGTTCGCGTCTCGATCGTGAGTTCAAAACGAGCTGCCATGCGGACTGCGCGAAGAATGCGGAGCTTGTCCTCTGTGAAGCGGGCGACCGGGTCGCCGATGGCCCTCAGCACCCTTTCGATCAGATCCGATCGTCCTCCGACATAGTCCATCACTTGACCCGTCAACGGGTCCATGAACATGCCGTTGATGGTAAAGTCTCGACGTTCCGCGTCTTCTTGGGGTGAAGAGTAAGTCACCGAATCGGGTCGGCGGCCATCCGAATAATGGCCATCCGTGCGGAAAGTGGCCACTTGCACTTTCAACCACTCGCCAGCCGCATCTCGTGGCCCCAGCACCTCGACAACTCCAAAGGAGGCTCCGAAGCTATGGGAACGATGAAAGATTTTTTGGACTTCACTAGGCGTGGCGTTGGTGGCGATGTCATAGTCTGCCGGTGTCAGGCCGAGCAGTTCATCCCTCACGCATCCACCTGCCCAGTAAGCGATAAATCCTTCCATTTGCAGCTTGCGCACAGTATTCGTAGCAAAATCACGCTCGGTCATCGGTAGGCTCGGGGAGAAGCTCAGGCACCGGTGGGGTATGTAAGAGCCGTTGAGCATCCAGGTAGGATTGCAGGAACAAGAGTGCCGCGATTTGGTCTTGGCGGGCTTTGCGTTGGGCGTGAGTCAGACCCGCATCCCAGAGCATCGATTCCGCCGCCGCCGAAGTACAGCGCTCGTCCCAGTAGACGACCGGTAACCCAGTGAGGGTTCGCAGCCAATCACCAAATTCCCTGCAGATGCGGCACTGATCATTCTCAGTGCGATCCGGAGAGATAGGTAATCCAACAACAAAGCCGACGGGTTGCTCAATTTTCAAGAGCTTGCGGAACCATTGGCCGTCATACTCACGGTTCTTACGGTGAAGTGTATCGACTGGAGAGACAATCGTCCGGGAGTTGTCGCAAATTGCCACCCCGACGCGAACCTTCCCCACATCAACGGCCATCAGTCGGCCCGAGGGAGGGAGTTCATCATCGGGGCGAGTGGGGGTCACAGGTAGTTGCCTCGGCCTTCTTTTTTGATCTGGTCGACGATGTTCTTGACTGTGGCTTCCTCGCTGCGATCGGCCACGAGAATGGCATCGCCATCCTGGACGATGAGTAAGTTACTGACGCCGATCGTGGCAATCAAAGTCTTGGCCTCACCAACGACGACGCAGTTCGTCGTGTTGATACCCGTGTGATTGGCCTGGACGGTATTGCCGTGGGCATCTTGTGGGTTGCGACGTTCCAAGGCGAGCCAACTTCCGACATCGTCCCATTGGTAAGGGGCCTGGATCACCATCACCTCTTTGGCCTTTTCCATCACGGCGAAGTCAATGCTGATCTTGGTGAGGGCATCGTACTCCTGGCGGAAGACTTCATCGCGGTTTGGGGTGTTCCATGCGGTGGCGATCTTCTCAACAGCGACCGCGATCTGTGGGCAATTCTTGCGGATTTCTTCGAGGATCGTCGCGGCCTTCCAAACGAAAATGCCACTGTTCCAGAAGTAATCACCGCTCGCCACGAAACGCTCTGCGGTGTCCGAATCGGGCTTCTCTTTGAAGGCTTGCACACGCGAGATGGTGATGCCCTGGCGTTGACCCATCGCTTCACCGCGTTGGATGTAGCCGTAACCTGTCGCGGGGTACGTCGGCGGGATGCCGAAGGTCAGGAGGGCATTCGGGAACTCCGTCGCAAACTGAGCTGCAGCATGGACGGCCCTCTGGAACTCTGCCGCTGGCTCAATGACGTGGTCCGCAGGCATGACGATCATGACGGCATCGGGGTCAGTCATTGCGATCAGTGCGGCCCCGAGGCCGATGCAGGCCGCCGTATCCCGGCCGAACGGCTCGCCGACGATCTGGTTCGTGGGCACATCCGGCAACTGTTTCGCGGCTTCATCGGCATGGGCGGCCCCAGTGATGACCCAGCTCCGCTCCGCAGGGATCGGCCCCGCGACGCGGTCGAGCGTCCCCTGGAGCAGAGTCCGATCCCCGGAGAATGTCAGAAACTGCTTGGGCCGTGCGTTCCGGCTCCGCGGCCAGAACCGCGTCCCACCACCACCCGCCATAATCATCGCATGAAGCATGTATAAATCCTTTTCAATTGTTCATACCAAAGATGCTTCACCACGGAGCACACAGAGAGCACGGAGGAAAACACAATAGAGTTTTTTAAAAGTGATTTCTCTGTGCTCTGTGCTCTCCGTGGTGAATATTTTTTGTCAGAGGTAATTCGTCGCCTGGGTTCCGTTCACATCACAGAGTGGCGATAACTCCACGAGGCCATCGTCGGTCTTGAGGCCGAGTGTGGCGAGTTTGGCTTTGGCAAAGTCGCTGATCGCTTTTTTGACCATCTCGGCCGAGTCTGGGCCGGTGGCGTTCTTGAGCGGGGCGAACTCCTTGGCTCGATCGACCGCAACAATGAGCCAGCGCTCGGCGAGTGGTAAGGCATCAAAGATGAAGAGTTCGAACTTCAAGGCGTTTTCGGTTGTTGGGGTGATCGTGGTTTTCGTCGAGCGATCATAGTACGGCACTTTTTTGCGGGCGATGTGGTACGCCAGGCGGTGTTCGCCCGTGGTGACTCGCTTCAAGAACGGCACTGAGAACAAGTGAATGGCTGTGTTGCCGCCGCGATAGGTCAGTTCACCCGTGGGGTTGCGAGCCTCGGCAAGATCGCGGGGTAAGTCCGAGTACTCAATGATGCCACACCGCCCATCGACGAGAGCCAAGACACCGACTTTCTCTTCCGGTTTCTCTTTGAAAACGACTTTGGTAGAAGCCTCGGAGCCAGTCTCTAAGTGCCGACCCAGGAAGGCGGGCGAGGCCATGTCGACGAGTGGATTATCGACTTGGAAGTAGAAGATGTGCTCGATCCCTTGGCCGGCCAGTTCCGCGAGTAAGCCGGAATCGGCAAGCGCGGTCAGCGTGCCGCCGTGGCCATTCGGGCTGAGGTAGAGTGAGCTTGGCCCTTCAAGCAGCAGTTGCCCAGTTGCGGCATCCAAGGTTGGCATAGTCGCTTGTTGGAAGAACCGGACCTGGCTTTCCTTCAGGCCGAAGTTCTGGTTCGCTGTGAAGAACTCAACCGTCTCGGCGTGTGTTTGCGGGCTGGTCATCACCAGGAACGGAAGTGCACGGCGATACTTGCGGCTCAGCATCAGCACCTTTTCGGCGTGAATCTGGAACAGCGACGCTCCGGTGATCGGCCCGATGGGGAAGAGTCCCTTGGGCTTCTCGAAACCGAGGCGGCTCCCCTGTCCCCCCGCCACAACCAGTACCGCGACTTGCCCCTTCCGCAGGGCGTCTTCCCCAAGTGAAATCGTAGTTGCGGAGACATCGTCCGCAGATTCGGTGGGAATTGGGGCGAAGGTTTGAGTTAACTTCGCTGATTGCATTTTGGAAGTGGCAAAGAGCTTTGTCAGGGAATCTAAGTCCAGGCTTTGAAGTTGAGCGAGCAGGTGTTCTCGTTCGATGCCAGAGGAGTTTGATAAGGCAACCAAAGCCTGGTAGTGGCCGTGGACGCGGATTTTATGTTCGATTTCGTCGAGCGACACAGGCGATCTCAGGTCAGGCGTCAAGCGATTTTAGAACTGAAATTGTAGGCCATCGTAGGCCGGTTCAACCCCCTTTGGCAGGGTTTGCATCAGTTCTTCGTAATCCATTTCATGGCTCATGTGCGTCAAGTAGGCCCGTTTGGGAGCGAGTTTTTCGATGATGGCCAGGGATTCTTCCAAGCTCAGGTGGGAGGGATGCGGGCGACTTGGCCGGAGAGCATCGAGTGCCAGGACATCCAAATTCTCAAGAAGCGGCCAACTCGTCTCTGGGATGGAGCTAACATCCGTGCAATAGGCGACGTTCCCAATGCGGAAACCGAGGACATCGAAGCGTCCATGTTTCAACGGGATCGGTGTCAGTGTTTCGCCAAGCACTTCGAAAGGTTCCGTGGCAATGCGGTGGAACTCCAGCTTTGGCACAAAGCCTGCCGGAGCATCGGCGTTGATCGTCTGGAACGCATAGCTGAAGCACTGGCGGATGACGGCTTCCACGTCATCCGCACAATATAGGGGCAAATGCTTCCCCAACTTCACTGGGAATAGCCGCACATCATCCAGCCCAAAGAGGTGATCGGCGTGGTAGTGCGTGTAGACCACCGCGTGAGCCAGGGGAATCTTTTCACGGAGGAACTGCATCCGCAGTTCTGGGGTCGTGTCAATGAGCAGATTCCCCGCGGGGAGCCGAAGCAACACCGAAGACCGCGTGCGATGATTCCGCAAATCGGTCGACCGACACACCGCACACTCGCAGCCAATCATCGGCACCCCGACCGACGTCCCCGTGCCCAAAAACAAAAACGTTCGATTCATAGGGAAATGATAGCACAGTGTTGGGTTTGAGAAATAAGAGAGGTCATGCCAAACCGTCATTCACCTGGTCGAGGTAGGCCATCAGCTCCCGTTCGTAGCGGGCTTTGGTGAAGCGCTCCGCGTTTTGCCGAGCGGCGAGTGGCGAGATCGGCGGTCGGCCTTCGAAGGCGAGAATTGCAGCTTGTACAGCTTCAACGGTTTGGGTCTCAAAGAACTCCGCCGTCTCGGGGAGTAGGGTTTCCGTCGAGCCACCACGAGCCAAGGCGATGACTGGAGCACCGCAAGCCTGGGCTTCGAGTGGAACGATGCCAAAGTCTTCTTCCGCAGGGAAGAGCAGGGCACGGCATCGCTGGTAATGATCTCGCAAGACCTCATCGGGCTGCCGACCCAGGAACGTGACGTTCCCACCAGCTCGGCGTCGTAGTTTGGCTTCCTCCTGCCCCGAGCCGATGATGACTAACTTCCGCCCCAATCGCTCACAAGCTTCGATGGCCAAATCGAAACGCTTGTAAGGCGCAAGAGCCGAGACGACGAGGTAAAAGTCCTCCCGCGGGGCCTCACTCGGCGTGTAGTACTCCGTATCCACGGGCGGGTAGATCACCACACTTTCGCGGCCATAGCATTCCCGAATCCGTGTCTGGATGGTTCGGCTGATGGCGATGAAATGCGTGACTCGCCGAGCCGTGGCCCGGTCCCAGGCACGCATCGGGGCCAGCGCCAATCGCATGACCCGTGACTTGACCCACGCCAGCCCACCTTTGGCAAAGTACGCATCACTCAAGTGCCAGGCGTACCGCATCGGCGTGAAGCAATAACAGACATGGGGTCTGCCCTGCGGTGCATGTGTTGACTTGGCTACGCAATGACTAAAGCTCAGGACCAAGTCACAATCCTGCGCGCGGAAACTTGCCACGAAAGGGAAGAGCGGCAACAAATAGCGATATCGCTTGGAGACTCCAGGTAAGCGATTCAGCCAACTGGCACGTGGGTGGTGGCTTTCAATCTCCGGTGACACACTGCCCGCCACGTGGAACAGCACCAAGAGCGGTGCTTCGGGAAAGCGCTGACAGGCGACTTCCAAGCACTTCTCGCCGCCCCGCATTCCGGTGAGCCAATCGTGAACCAAGACCACTCGCAACGCGGCACTCCCCAAAACCATCATCCTACGAAAGTCCGTGAAGTTAAACCTCACGGCGTTTCCAGAGTGGTTTGCCGAGGATGGGATCGCGGTCGGTGAAGTCGCTGGGGTTCGTGTCTTTGCGAAAGCAGCGAGCGTACATTTCGAGTTTCGCATCGAGGTCATCGGCATGATGCAGGATGAGCACTTCAGGAGCGACGGGCAACCGCGGCGAACCCCACTCGGGCAAGCTGAGATGGCTCAAGATCATGTGCTCAAGAAGTAGAAGCGACTCGGGGTGCAATTCGGGGGCCGCCTTGGCCGCATCGCGGACGAGATCGCGGCCCAGTTGGATGTAACCAATCACACGCCCTGCGACGGTCATCTCGGCCGGCGCCCCCGCAACCCCCAGATGCAATTCTGCGACTCGCCCCAGGTCGTGCAGCAACGCCCCGGCCAGGAGGACATCCCGGTTCAACTTCGGCTGTATCTCAGGGTATTGCCCCTCGTAGTGCCGAACCAAATCGAGACAAACCCGCGCGACGTTCCGCACATGCTCCAACCAGCCCCCAGGGTACGGGTAGAAGCGCTTATCGCTGGCTGGGAGTTGCTTCAATCGCTCGGCATGGTCATCAAGTAAACGAACCGTCAGGGTTCGCAGTGCAAGATCGTCGATCCCTTCGGCCAGTTGGCGAACTTCCGTAAACAGCTCCTCAGATGAGAACCGAGAACGTTCGAGCATATCGGTTTCACGGAAGCCATCGGTCGTATCTTCGGCGCGAACTTCCCGAATCTGTTGCAATTCAATCTGCGGGCCATACTTCTCGTGGACGAAATAGCTTCCACGGACCTTGTAGTATCCGCCCACGGCCCAGTCCTTCTCACAGGTCGCGAAGATTTCCGCATCACTCCAAATCGCTACCGTCACCGATCGCCGAGAGTCTTGAAACCGGCATTGGTAGAATGGTTTGCCATCGCGGGTTGATTGCTTGGTCTTCTCAGCGAGCATGGCAAAGAAATCCGCCACTACCCCGACCGGCACCTCCGACAGCAACACCGGCTTCGGCTTCGCTTTGGACATGTCGCACCTACCTGAAGATTGTCTTATTGAAGTCTAATAGGAAGAGGGTGTGAAGACAAATCGTCGGCCTGGAAAGCAGAAAACCCTAGGAATCCTAGGGTTTTCTTAAGGGTGAGTGACGGGACTTGAACCCGCGACCCCTAGAATCACAATCTAGTGCTCTAACCAACTGAGCTACACCCACCGTGTGAATGTCATCTTAACGCCCTCGCCTGACGTGGCAAGGCTTTTCACAGCCGCTTGTTAGGGACATTCGAGAACAAAGCAGGTTCGCGCGGTCAGGAAGTTGATCTTGGCGCCGAGCGCAATTTCTGGGGAAAATGTCATTCCAAGACGAAAGGCATAGCCAAAGGAGTTGGGTCATGAAGAATTTGCTCGCATTTGTGGGGTTTGTGGTGGTCGGGTTTGCGGGGCTGGGTTGGTACTTGGGTTGGTACAACCTCAACGTCAAAACCGGAGCCGATGGCAAACTGAATGTCTCGGGAGACATCGACACCAAGGCGATCACCGAAGATGCTAAGAAGTTCGGCCAAAAGGTCGGCAAGGTCATCCAGAACGAGACGGACCCAGGCTTCGTCGGGCCTCCTAGCCCAGCAGACCTCAAGAAGCCAGAAACGAAGCCAGCTTCTGGCATCAGCGTCACCACCCCTCAAGGGATTCAGATCTCCGTTCCCGGCCCTAAGTAAGTCGTGGGCGAAGTGCTCCGAGAGAATACCAGCGCGGCTTCGCTACCCCTTCGCTCGATTCCGACGTAAGATGCCACTGTTGGAATCTTTTGCGGAGTTTTGCATGGCAGTGCCGATGACCTTGACGGAAAAAGTGTTGGCCAAAGCCGCGGGACGTGACCAAGTCCTGCCAGGCGATAACATCTGGGTGAATGTCGACGTCCTCATGACGCACGACGTCTGCGGGCCAGGCACGATCGGCATCTTCAAAAAGAACTTCGGCCAGAATGCCAAAGTCTGGGACCGCGAGAAGGTCGTCATCATCCCGGACCACTACATCTTCACCCAAGACGCGATGGCCAACCGCAACGTCGATGTCTTGCGGGCCTTCGCCAAAGAACAAAACCTGCCTTACTTCTATGACGTCGGCACCGAAAGCTACAAGGGCGTCTGTCACATCGCGCTGCCTGAAGAAGGCCACACCCGGCCTGGCGAAGTGCTGCTCGGCACCGATTCGCACACCTGCACGGCCGGAGCCTTCGGTCAGTTTGCCACGGGGATCGGCAATACCGATGCTGGCTTTGTGATGGGCACCGGCAAAACCTGGCTCAAAGTCCCGCCGACCATGCGATTCGTCTTCCACGGCAACCTGCCACCATACCTCATGGCCAAGGACTTGATCCTGGCGGTCATCGGCGACATCGGCGTCGATGGTGCGACCTACCGATCGATGGAGTTCGACGGCGACGGCGTGTATGCCCTAAACATCGAAGAACGCATGACGCTTTGCAACATGGCGATCGAAGCCGGGGGCAAGAATGGCTGCATCGCCCCAGACCAAGTCACGATCGACTTCGTTAACAAGCGTGGCAAGAAGTCCGGTTCGAAGCCGTTCTCGGTCGTCAAACAGGACGTCGGTGCTAAGTACATTTTTGAAAAAGTCTACGATGTCTCGAAGTTGGAACCGGTCATAGCCAAACCGCACTCGCCGGACAACAAAGCTTCCGTGCGAGAAGTGCAGGGCACCAAACTGGACCGAGCCTACATCGGCAGTTGCACGGGTGGCAAGATGACCGACTTCATCGCCGCCGCGGGTATCTTGAAGGGTAAGGAAGTCAAGATCGACACCTTCGTCGTCCCCGCAACCACGGAAGTGGATCGTGGCCTCGACACCGAAATGATCGGTGGCGTCAGCTTGAGGAGCATCTTTTTGAATGCCGGGGCCAAGATCGGCGATGCCTCCTGTGCAGCATGTCTCGGCGGGCCATCGGACACCTTCGGCCGGTTGAACACGCCCATCTCTTGCATCAGTACCACCAACCGGAACTTCCCGGGCCGCATGGGCCACAAGGAAGCTCGCGTTTACCTCGCCTCTCCCCTGACTGTCGCGGCCTCGGCCCTGACGGGCTTGATTGAAGATCCACGGGATTTCGTGGCTTAAGTTTCCCTTTTGGAGATAGCAGATGAATCGTCTCTTGATGGCGGCTCTTTTTGTGGCGAGCGTCCCCTTCGTGTCGCTCGCGCACATGATTTACATCGTCCCGCAGCCGGATGGCAAAACGGCTTTCGTGATCTTCAGTGACAACCTTGAACCTGATCCGAAAGTCTCGGTCGACAAGTTCAAAGAGATCAAAGTCACAGCGAAGCAAACGGGTGATAAAGCTGATCCGATTGTTCAGAACCGTGCCGATCATCACCTGATCGTGGAGTTGCCCGAAGGCGCGAAAGCCCTGCATAGCAAGTACATTTATGGTCTCTCGACGAAGTCCGAAAAACCTTCGCTCCTCGTGTACCACCCCAAGACGGTGATTCCGGGTGCAACGAACATCGAATCCACCGTAGGTGAGAAAGCCGAACTGGAAATCGTGGCGGTGACTGCCGATGGCAAAACCCGCTTCCAGTTGCTGGCGAAAGGCAAGCCTGTCGCCGATGCCGAGGGCACTGTCATGATGCCAGGCGGCCAGAAGGAACCTGTGAAGACTGACAAAGAGGGTTTCACCTCGGGCTTTGACAACAAAGGCCGCTTCGCAGTCTCGATCAAGCACATGGAAACCAAAGCCGGCGAGTATCAAGGCAAAAAATACGAAGAGATTCGGCATTACGCCACACTCGTCGTCGATGTGAAGTAAGGCACTGCCAACCATCGAGTTCGGCCCCAATGGGGCCGGACTCTCAAGTCATCTCATACAACACCATCAACACATCCAGTCCAACGACGATGTTTAAATCGAGAGTCCCATTCCCTGTGTTCATGCCAACCGACGAGCTAAAGTTGGTGATTTGAACCAGAGTTGTTGGCCTGTTATTCGTCGTCATCCCAATCGGTTTTCTGGGTGGGGGCTAGCACTTCTGTCCCCGCTTCGTAGCCTGTTCTCTCTGCCTGACTGCCATTCTTCAGGGTGCTACTATGCGTTTCTTGGCCCACACATTTTGCGTTGGTTGGCTACTCCTGGTGAGCGGCTCGATGGCCTCGGCCCAGCCAAAGCCGGAGGTTTCGCTCCGCCCGGATGACAAGCCGGGAGCGGCTGGCAAACCGTTGAAAGTCTTCATCCTGATGGGCCAATCGAACATGGTCGGCATGGGCGACATTGGCCCGGAGACGGCCAAAGGCACTCTGACATACCTCACCAAGACCGGCAAGAAATACCCCTGGCTCGTCGATGGCGAGAAGTGGACCGCTCGCAAGGATGTTTACTACTACGATGCCCGTGTCAAGAAGGGTGCTCCGCTCAGCCCCATGGCGAACAACGGCAGCGCGATCGGGCCAGAACTGGGCTTTGGCTACGTGATGGGAGCGATGCTCGATGAGCCAGTGTTGGTGCTGAAGTCGTGTATTGGCAACCGCAGCCTCGGTTGGGATTTGCTGCCACCGGGGAGCAAGTCTTACACCTACGAAGGCAAGACTTACGCTGGGTACAAAGACACGCCTGACGTCTGGGTGGAAGGGCAACCCAAGAAAGAAGTCAAATGGTACGGCGGCAAGCAGTACGACGACGACATGACCAACGCCAAGGAAGCCCTCAAGACCCTGGGCAAGTGGTACCCTGGTTACAAGGATCAGGGTTACGAGATCGTCGGCTTCCTTTACTGGCAAGGGCATAAAGACACGGGCAACGCAGCTCATGCGAGCAAGTACGAAGAGAACCTCGAACGGCTCATCGAGAGCCTTCGCAAAGATTACGAAGCTCCCAAAGCCAAGTTCGTCATCGCCACCGGCTGTGGTAACCCAGGCCGTGAAGGCTTGGGCAAGAAGATCGCCGAAGCTCAACTCGCCATCGCCGATGCGAAGAAGTACCCCAAGTTCGTGGGTAACGTCCAAGCGATTGATTCGCGTGATCTCTGGCGTGAGGTCGATGTTTCCCCGAAAAGCCAAGGTCACCACTATAACCGCAATGCCGAAACCTACCTCGAAGTAGGCCTGCGTTTGGGCTGGGCGATGAACGATTTGCTGAACCCTGAGAAGAAGTAACCCCCAAGGACACAATCCATGAAACCGATTCTCGCCGTCCTCACGGCGCTTGCCGTCACGATGGCTGCCGGTGCCCAGACGCCACCGAAACCCGCGGAGATGGCGGGCTACCTTCTTGTGCCTCATGAGAAGGTCGACAAATCCTACGATGCGGGCTTTTCGATGTACGTGGCCGCCTGGCCGCTGTTGAAGAATTACCCCGGCTCGGAGTTCCAGAGCGGATTGTTTGGCACCTGGATGTTCGCTCAACTCGACGTCCCGAAGCCAGAGAAGATGTACTCGGACATTGAAGGTGGCCTCGGTTGGTGGCGTGATACACGATTCGCCACCGAGACGCCGAAGTTCATCATGGGTGGTGTCGCGCTCAACTTCCAAGAGTGGGCGAACGGCCCCGGTGCCGGGCGTGGCCGCGATTGGAAGAAGCCGATGGGCCATTATGCCATCGCTCAACTCAGCCCCTGGGTGCTCTGGCCACCAGACGGCTTGAACCTCAAACAAGGCACTTGCGGCGAACTCTTCGGCTACGGTTACCTGCCGTTGCCGCTGACAGAACCGAAGAAGACCACCGCTGGCAAAGACGTTCCCACCGGTAACAACTGCTGGACCTTGTTCCTCAACACGGGCAACTTCAAAGGGCCAGTCACGTTCTTCGTGCCGTACTTCTGGTCTCGCCCGACGATCGAGAAGACCAACCTCGCTGGGCTGTTCCTGGATACCCGCCCTTCGGACCCCAATAAAGCCTGCCAAATGGAGACGCAACACGTCCCCGCGATGATCGCCACCGATTCGAAAGGCGTCAGCTACGCTCGTGTGGCCCCGACCTTGTTCCCTGGTAAGCCCGACAGCGATTCGATGCTCGTCCATCGCATCACGGCTTACAAGAAGTCGTCGTTGTGGGATGATGTCGAGAAGTGGTTTGCCGGTGGCCCAGCCGCGTCGGGTAAGATTGACCCGGCCACGTCTGCCGTTCACACATTCAAAGGTGGCGGCGGTGCGACTTGGCAGATCTACCTGAACAACACCCCGCGTGAGAAGAAGGTCAACATCGCTTGGAACGCTTACGCCAACCCAGCAGCACTCAACGAGACCACGTTCGGCTACCGTTGGGCCAAGGACTCGGTCACGAAGACGGACAGCAAACTCGGCGACCTGGTGACACTGCCTGAGTATTACCGGTTGTCTAAGGACAAGAAGGACCGCGACCAATGGCAGGTCGTGAATGTCAAAGATGTCCCCGACGAAACGGGCCTCGTCAAAGCCGTCTTCCCAAAACCTGACGCAACCCCGCAGAAGCCTTACGTCACACCTGATGAGCCGACCAGCTCGTGGAAGAAACCTGGCCCTGTCGCTGGGCCATTCGAAACCAAGCTCGGCGATGGCAGCACAGTCACCTACTACTGGTACCGTTTTGCCGATCAGCCAGCTCTCTTGAACGCGGACATGACCGATGCCGATCGCGAAGCCTTGCAGAAACGCATCGAGAAGCTACACCGCGAATGGACCAAAGAGCGTGAATACCTGCCTCCACCTGCCGCTGGGAAACTCGCTGACCTGGATGCTGGTGTTCTCGTGACTCCGCCGAAGGGCTTCGAAATCGGCTACGTGCCGATCGTCACTCGCCAAGGTATCAAGGGTGTCAAGGAGTAGGGTGTCCGGTCCAGGCTCGATAGAGCCGGATCGGACGGATGAGGGGTAACGCGCTTCGCCCAGAAAAGGCTCTTTTCCCTTGCTTAGCGTTGACCCCTCAACCGTCTTTGGAAACCCCTTGACGGGGTTTCCAAATCCACCTTCTCCCGCAAGGGGAGAAGGGATCAAAAGACCGTGAAACGAAAAGCAAATGGGTATGGTGCTATGACTCGGGTGTTGAAACAGACTTTCGCTGCCTTGCTGTTGTTCATGACAACAGCGCAGGCCGCTGAGCCAGCGAAGCCGAACATCGTCTACATCCTGGCCGATGATCTCGGTTACGGTGATCCGGGCTGTTACAACCCCAAGTCCAAAATCCCCACGCCAAACATGGATCGCCTGGCCAAAGAAGGCCGGCGGTTCACCGATGCCCACTCGCCCTCGGCTGTCTGCACACCGACCCGTTACGGCATCCTCACGGGCCGCTTTGCATGGCGAAGTACACTTCAAACCGGTGTGCTCGGGCCATTTTCGCCACCATTGATCGCGGAGAAACAGCTCACGGTCGGGGCGTTGTTGAAACAGCACGGCTACACCACAGGTTGCATCGGCAAGTGGCACCTCGGTTGGGGCTGGCCGATGCCTGTTGAGGGCAAACGGGACTTCACCCAAGCCATCCCTAACGGGCCAACCACACGTGGTTTCGACTTCTTCTTCGGCAACGATGCCCCGAACTTCCCACCGTACTGCTTCATCGAGAACGACCGCACGGTGGGCATCCCCTCCGCGACCTCTGCAGCCGGGAAAGACATGTTCAACCGCGCTGGGCCGATGCTCCCAGGTTGGAAACTCGTCGATGTGCTGCCAGGCTTGGAGAAGCAAGCGGTCGGTTTCATCGAGAAGTCCTCGAAAGCCGGGAAACCTTTCTTTCTGTATCTGCCTTTGAGTTCACCGCATTTCCCTGTCGTGCCTTCACCCGAGTTTCGGGGCAAAAGCCAAGCGGGGGACTTTGGCGACTTCGTGGTGCAGACGGATCACGTCGTCGGTCAGGTGCTCGACGCTTTGAAACGAAGTGGGGTCGCGGACAACACCCTCGTCATCATGACCAGCGACAATGGCCCGGAGATCACGGGGGAAGTCAAGAACGGCGTCTATGACCGCTTGAAAGACCACGGTCATGCCAGCATGGGCGAGCTTCGTGGCGTCAAACGGGACTCTTACGAAGGTGGACACCGGGTGCCATTCTTGGCCCGCTGGCCTGGCAAGATCCCTGCCGGTACGACTTGTGATGAGACCATCTGCCATGTGGATCTCATGGCGACACTCGCGGCGATACTCAAGGTGAAACTCCCCGAAGATGCCGGTGTGGATAGCGTCAACATTCTCCCCGCACTTCTGGGCGAGAAGCTCATAACTCCCTTGCGGGAAGCCACGGTGCATCACAGCATCCAAGGCCGATTCGCCATCCGCGAACGCGAATGGGTGCTGATCCTCGCGCCAACCGGGGATGATAACCGTAAAAACGGAGAGCCAGCTTGGTTCCAAACGGAGCGGGGTTACAAGCCAAACACCGAGCCGGGCGAGTTGTACAATCTCGCCGTTGACCCTGCACAAAAAGAGAACATCTACGCCAAACAACCTGGCAAAGTCAAAGAACTGGTCACGCGGCTCGAAGGGTACGTGACCCGTGGTCGCAGTACACCTGGGCCAGCTCAAAAGAACGACGTTGACATCAAGTGGGATAAACGGACGGCCAAATAGGAGCTTTGCACGATGCGGATAACGAGGATCTTCGCTCACCGGGTGGAATTGCCACTGCGTGAGGGCAATTACAAATGGTCCGGCGGCAAGTCCGTCACGGTGTTCGACAGCACCATTGTCGGTGTTGAAACCGACACGGGGCTGGTCGGCTACGGCGAAGTCTGCCCGCTCGGGCCGTTCTACCTGCCCGCTTACGCGGAAGGAGTGCGAGCCGGTCTCCGTGAACTCGGGCCGCATATCTTGGGGTTTGACCCCCGCGAAATCTCCAAGCTCAACCACCGCATGGACGCGGCGCTCAAAGGCCATACTTACGTCAAGACGGGGATCGACATCGCCTGTTGGGATCTTCTCGGCAAGGCGAGTGGCTTGCCCGTCTGTGTGCTCATGGGTGGCCGCTACGGCGAGAAGTTGCGGTTGTACCGCGCGATCTCTCAAGAATCCCCCGCGGAGATGGCAGCCAAAGTCGCGGGCTACCAGAGTGAGGGTTACACCCGCTTTCAGCTCAAAGTCGGTGGCGATCCAGATCTCGACATCGAACGCATTCGCCAAGTCCGAGCCATTCTCAAACCGACCGATCGCCTTGTCGCAGATGCCAACACCGGTTGGACTCAGCACGAAGCGATGCGAGTCGTCCGGGCTGTGCGGGATTTGGATGTCTACATCGAACAGCCGTGCTTGACCTACGAAGAGTGCTTGGCCGTGCGCAGGCAGACGGATCACCCCTTTGTGCTCGACGAAAACGTCGATGATATCCACATGCTTCTTCGGGCCAAATCCGACTTGGCGATGGATGTCGTCAACTTGAAGATCAGCAAGCTCGGCGGGTTGACAAAGACCAAGCAAGTCCGCGATCTCTGCGTCAGCATGGGCATCGCCATGACGCTCGAAGACAGTTGGGGTGGCGACATCACCACCGCGGCCATCGCTCACCTCGCCCACAGTACCCCCGAAGAGTTCCGCTTCACAAGCACAGACTTCAATAGCTACGTCACGGTCAGCACCGCCACCGGTGCCCCGCAAAGAGTCAACGGCTTCATGGAAGCCTCGACCGCTCCTGGCCTCGGCATCGAACCGAAGTGGGATGTCTTGGGGCCACGAGTCCTCGAAGTCGCTTAGGTCTTTCACCCCTCTCTGAAACGGCTTTGGTATGGTCACAAGTCGTTTTCGGCTGGAAAGGCAACCTCACCCCCAGCCCCTCTCCGAAACGGAGAGGGGAGCAAGACAGTGATCTATCGTCCCCGCGAAGAAGGCCCAGAAACATGAAGTATCACATCATCCGTTGTCTCTTCCTGGTCTTGGCAACAGGGGGTATCCTCGCGGCCCAGCAGCCGGAATTCCATGCTCCTGTGTACGAAATCCGCACACTCTTGGGCTGGAAGGTCCATCTGAATCCGAAGCTCTTGAAGGCCGAGCCGAAGCTGACCGAGAAGGCACTTCTGTTGTTGGAAAAGCAACTCGAAGAGATCACCAAAGTCGTGCCCGCGGAGGCGGTCAAAGAACTGCAAAAGGTGCCGCTCTACTTTAATCCCGAGTACAAGGGCAAGGCGGCGGGGGCGGAGTATCACCCGGGTGCGGGTTGGCTCAAAGAGAACGGCCGTGACCCGGCGATGGCTCAAGCGGTCGAGTTCTCGAACGTCCGGACCTTCGAAGCTGAGACGAAGCGGATGCCGAACTTCGCCCTGCATGAACTGGCCCACGCTTACCACGATCGCTACTTGCCCAAAGGCTTCGGTAACGACCAAGTGCAAGCCGCGTTCATCCGCGCCAAAGAGGGCGGCAAGTACGACAAGGTCGAACGCCGCTTCGGCAGCAACAAGCCGAACACCATCGAAAAAGCCTACGCCATGACCAACGCGATGGAGTACTTCGCCGAGACAACCGAAGCCTACTTCACCAAGAACGACTTCTACCCCTTTAACCGCGAGGACCTGAAAAAACAAGACCCGGACATGGTCGAGTTGCTCGCCAAGCTCTGGCAGCCGAAGCCGATCGCAGCGCCCGTAGACGCAACCAAGGCGACCCCTGCAAGCCTTTCGGACAAGCTCCTGAAAGAGCCACGGGCCAACCTCGTCAAAGCCATCCGCAACCAAGGCGATGCCACCCGTGGGGCCGCCTTGTTCTTCCAGCCATACCTGTCGTGTGCCAAGTGCCACGAGGCGGAGACCATACCCCAACTTGGGCCTGAAATCGCTAAGGCTGGCAAAGAGGCCACTCCGGAGCAGTTGATTGAGTCCGTGTTGCAGCCATCGAAGGTGATCAAGAAGGGCTTTGAACTCGTCAAGATCACCACCGCCGATGGCAAGACCCTCACCGGTTTGGTCGCGGTGGAGAAGGATGGCAAACTCACCCTCACCGACCCGGCGGGCGGCCAACCCATCACCATCGCCATCGCGGACATCGACCAACGCAGCCTCAGTGCCTTGTCGCCGATGCCCGAGGGGCTGGTCAACACTCTCGCGGATCGTCAGCAGTTCTTGGACCTGATGAAATACCTTGTCGAGATTGTCGAAGGTGGGCCGAACCGGGCTAAGGAACTTCGCCCGGCGATCACCGCTTATGTGCTTCCCGAATACGAACATGACCTCGATCATGCTGGCTTGATTCGCACCTTCGACGACAAGGCCCTGAAACGCGGCGAAGCGATCTATGCCCGCGTCTGTGCGAATTGCCATGGCACTCTCGATCAGCCGGGTTCCTTGCCAACGTCGCCGAAGTTTGCCACGCACATGTTCAAGAACGGCAACGATCCGCACAGCCTCTATAAGACGCTGACCCACGGCTACAACCTCATGGCCCCGCAGACCTGGATGGTGCCCCAGCAGAAGTACGACGTGATTCACTACCTCCGCGAGACCTACCTCAAAACCCAGAACCCGACGCAGTATGCCAAGCTCGATGCTGCCTTCTTGGCGAAGCTGCCGGCCGGCAAAAAGGGAGAGTTTGGCCCCCAGCCGACGAACGTCGAACCCTGGCTCGCCATGAACTATGGCCCGAGCCTGATGAACACGTACGAAGTCGGCGGACCTGGGCCGAACATCGCGTACAAAGGCATCGCCATCCGGCTCGACGAGGGGGCAGGCGGTGTGTCTCGTGGCAAGGCATGGGCACTCTTTGACCACGACACGATGCGTTACGCCACGGCTTGGACGGGCGAAGGTTTCATTGACTGGAAAGGGATCCATTTCAACGGCCAGCACCAAGTTCACCCGAGAATCGTGGGCGAAAAGTATGTCGTGAACCCGGTTGGTCCCGGTTGGGCGAACCCCGAAACGGGCAGCTTCCAGGACCCTCGGCCACTCGGCAAAGACAAACGTCCCTACGGCCCACTCCCCCGCGAATGGGCCCAGTTTAAGGGTGTTTATGCCCACGGCCCCGAGACGATTTTGAGCTACACCATCGGCGATGCCGCGATCCTTGAACTCGACGCCAAAGAAGGTGAGTTCATCACCCGGACGTTCGAAATCGGCAAGTCCTCCCATAACCTCGTGGCCCGCATCGCACCCGAGGGTGTCGCAGTAAAACTCAGTGGTGACAATCGAGTGTCACTGGTGACTGTTGACGGCTTTCAAGTGATGAAGGTTGCGGCGGCGGCCACACCACTCCTGGTGAAGGTGCTCTTAAACACGGAAGCGAAGCAGCCTATCAGTCCCCCGGAGCCGCTTCGACCGAAGACGACGGGCGGCCCCGCTCGTTGGCCTGAGCTGCTGAAGACCGCAGCGGTGCTGGGCAAGAATGATGGCCCGTTTGCCGTCGATACCTTCCTGACTCCGGAACGCAACACCTGGAACGCTCAACTCCGGCTGACAGGCTTTGACTTCTACCCTGATGGCAAGCACATGGCCGTCTGCTCGTGGGATGGCGACGTTTGGCGTGTGGCTGGCATCGACAAACCGGAAGCGGGCCTCACCTGGCAACGCATCGCCACGGGGTTGTACCAACCGCTCGGCCTCAAGTTCCGCGATGGAGCCATCTTCGTTTGCTGCCGCGATCAGCTGGTGAAGTTGAACGATCTCAACGGCGACCACGAAACCGACTTCTACGAGTGCTACAACAGCGACCACCAAGTCACGGAGCACTTCCATGAGTTCGCCATGGGCCTGCAAACGGATGCTGTGGGGAACTTCTACTACGCCAAGAGCGGCCGTCATGCTCTGGATTCGGTGGTACCGCACCATGGCACTCTTCTTAAGGTCAGCAAGGACGGGAAGAAGACCGACATTCTCGCCACGGGCTTCCGGGCCGCGAATGGCGTCTGCTTGAATCCGGATGGCACCTTCTTCGTCACCGATCAAGAAGGCTTCTGGACGCCGAAGAACCGCATCAACAAAGTCGAGGTCGGCGGCTTCTACGGCAACATGTACGGCTACACGGACATCACCGACACTTCTGACTCGGCCATGAAACAGCCCCTCTGCTGGATCACCAACGAGTTCGACCGCTCACCGGCGGAGCTGATCTGGGTGCCCGCCAAGACCTGGGGTCCACTCGCCGGGTCGCTGTTGAACACGTCCTACGGCATGGGCAAAATCTATGTCGTGCCCCATGAAACCGTCGGCGGCCAATCGCAGGGCGGGATGTGTTCGTTGCCGATCCCGAACTTCCCCACCGGTATCATGCGGCCACGCTTCCACCCCGTCGATGGGCATCTCTACGTCTGCGGCATGTATGCCTGGGCTGGCAACCAAACCACGGGCGGCGGCTTCTACCGCGTTCGGTACACGGGCCAACCAGCCGATTTACCTGTTGGCCTGAAGGCGAAAACCAACGCCATGGAACTGACCCTGACCGACCCAATCGACCCGAAGTCTGCGGACGCGAAGAGCTTCGACATCAAAGCCTGGGGCCTGAAACGCACCAAGAACTACGGCTCGAAGCACATCGACGAGCACCCGCTGACGGTCTCCAAGGTCACCGTCTCAGCCGATGGGAAAACCATCACCCTGGAAATTCCGGACTTGAAACCAACCTGGTGCATGGAGATCAAGTATCGCTTCCGCGCCGCCGATGGCCGCCCCATCACTGGCACCATCCACAACAGCATCCACGAACTGGGGAAGTGAACTTATTGTGCCGCTGGGTCACGGCTTGAATTCTGGTCATCAACCATTCCGATGATTGATGACCAGGCTGCGTCGTAGCCAAGCTTCTTGACCCATCGTTCGATGAGACTGCGATCAACTCGATTCTGACTGGTTCGCAAGATCCCGGCGATGTCTCTCAAATGCCGTTCGCCCCCACCCTCAGCGTGGTACCAGAGTTTGCCAAGAATGACATCTTCAGGAGCGGAGAAGTAAACTGGGAACGATCCACCATTGATTCCCAACTTCACGATTCTGCGCCGCGCCAGTTGGTCGGTTTTCCAACTCTCTTCCCGAGTCATGATGAAGTCGATTTTGTTGCCGGATGCAGGATGTAGCAAATTGAACTGAAACCGATCGCGAACGGCTTCGACGACAGAATCCGAGTTCAGGTAAAACTCTGGGCCAGGAAACTGCGCACAAAATCTCGGAATCAAAAACGCGGGCAGATCAATGACGATATCGACGTCACGAGTAAATCTTGGCTCGCCATACACGCCGCTACCCCAGGACCCAACCAAGGCGTAAGGAACGTTCAGTGATTCCAAGATGTCCACAACATGCTTGATGAGATCAATTTGATCCATCGAGGAGCCTCTTGGCGACGGCGGCTTGGATTTGTTCTTCGGTGTATTCGGGGTGGCGCATGCGTTCGCCGGCGGCCATGAAAATCCGCGCGGTGCGATGGCAATCGTTGATCATCGCCGCTTTCTCTGCCGGCGTTTTGGTGGCAAGGATCGCCGCATACTCGCGATCGATGACTTCGACATGGAACTTCTTCATTGGTAATGCCCTCAAGTAGCATTGTAGCTCGCGGCGAAGGGCAAAACAATGACGTTGAATCAGGTGATTTTCGGCTTCTCGCTGAACATCGGCGACCGCGTGGGGGTTGGAGTGGGCGTGGGTGAGGTGGCTACGGCTGGCGACGCGGGTGGGGTGGGAATCTCTTCACTGGTGGTTTCATCGACTGGTGAGGCGTCGGTGTCAGTTGCCTCGACGGTTTGTGTCAGATTCTCGGCTGGCTCGGGAGGCAGAGCGGCCTTCGCGGCAGCCAGTTCCTCGGCTCGGAGGCGGGCTTTTTCTTCTTGAAGCTTCAATTGTTGTTGCTTCACGACCAGTTTTTTGCTCTCCATGTCGTACTTCAAGAAGGCCAAGGTCGCGTTTTGGTTTATGGCCTCGTGGGTGCTTCGCATCTGCAATTTGAGAGAGGCAATCGCCTGGAATTTGGTGTCGCGAAGGATCACCGGTTCAAACTCTTCGTTGGCCAGTTGCCAGAAGGTGGGATGGGTGACGGGCAAACCTTCCAGCATGAGGGCGGAAACTTGTAAACCCACCGCGATTTGATCCCAACTTTGGCCCAGTGCTCGAAAGTACGCGACCATACGGACTAGCTTTGCGTTCATAATATACCCCCAAAGAGTTTAATATTGAACACAGTGTACGCAAAGGCATAAATCGAAGTCAAGAGCCTCAGCAAAAAACTCCGATAAACCGATTGAGTTTCTGGGAAAGGAAAACTATACTTCCTTCACCTACCTCGCGGCGGTGCCGTGGTCGTTTGCTGGTGAATTATGCGTTGCTTTGCGCTCCTTCTTTTCATACTGTTTGCGGCACCCGTCTGGGCAGGGCCGACGGGGAAAGAGATTTACGTCGGCTCGTGTGCCAAGTGTCACGGGGCCAAAGGTGAAGGCGTGAAAGGCGAGTACGACCAGCCGCTCGCAGGCAATCGCTCGGTTCCGCAATTGGCCAAGTACATTGCTAAGTCGATGCCGCCGGACAATCCTGGGAGTCTCTCGGCTCCGGATGCGGAGAGCGTTTCGAAGTTCATTTACGATGAGTTCTACTCCAAAGAAGCCCAAGAACGCAACAAACCACCACGTGTCGAACTCGCCCGGCTCACAGTCAACCAGTATCGTCTCGCCACTTACGATTTACTGCAATCGATGAGTTGGTCCGCTCCGTGGGGCGACAAACGCGGCCTGAAAGGCGAGTACTTTGCCTCGCGCGGCTACCGCAAAGAGAAGCGCGTTCAGGAGAAGATCGACCCGCAGATTGCCTTTGACTTCGACAAGACCGCGCCTCACGAAAAGCTCGACCCTGTCGAGTTCTCCATTTACTGGTTTGGCTCGGTGATGCCGCCCGAAACGGGGGAGTACGAGTTCATCGTCCAGTCCGACCAAGCGGTGGTGCTGTTCGTCAACAAAGAGCGGGTCATCGATCGCTGGGTAAAGTCGGGTGACGATTCAGAGTTCCGCGCCTCGGTGTTTCTGGTTGGCAGTCGGCCTTATGCCTTACAACTCGACTTTTCCAAAGCGAAACAGGGCGTGCAAAACGACCCGAACAAAGACAAGCCGAAGGCACTGAAACCGGCTCGTGTGGCACTTTACTGGAAGCGGCCTGGCCAGCCGGAGGAAGTGATCCCCTCGCGGTTTTTGTCGAACGCTGATTACCCGACTCAATTCGCCCTCACGACTCCCTTCCCACCGGACGACCGCAGCTACGGTTGGGAGCGTGGCACCACGATCTCCAAAGAGTGGGAAGCGGCCACGACCGAAGGGGCCATCGAAACGACCAACTACGTTCTGAAAAACCTCGACGCCCTCTCAGGCACCAACGACAAAGCTGCCGATCGGCTCAAGAAGATCCAGGCGATGACGCACAAATTCGCGGAGCGAGCCTTCCGACGCCCGCTGACGGATGTCGAGAAACGCATCTACGTCGATCGCCATTACGAGTCTTATCCCAAAGATGTCGAGCAGGCGGTGAAACGTATCGCTCTCTTGGTGCTCAAATCTCCGAAGTTCTTGTACCGCGAGACGAGCATCAGCCCGGAGCCATTTGCCGTGGCGTCGCGGTTGTCGTTTGCTCTCTGGGATTCGATCCCGGATCAAGAACTGTGGAACGCCGCGGCCCAAGGTCGGTTGAAGACTCCCGAGCAAATCCGTGCCCAAGCCGAGCGACTCTCCAAAGACCCTCGAGCCGAGGCGAAGTTACGCAGTTACCTCGTCCACTGGCTCGGGCTGGATGTGACCCACGACATCTCCAAGAACTCACAACGCTTCCCTGGCTTCGATGCTGTGGCAGTGAAGGATTTGAAGACGTCGTTGGAACTGAGTCTGCAAGACATCCTGATGTCGCCCGAAGCCGATTACCGCAAGCTGTTCACGGACGATGGCGTCTACATCAACAAGAACTTGGCCAAGATTTACAGCGCCAAAGCTCCGAACAGCGACGCCTTCGAAAAGGTCGCTTTGAATCCCAATCAGCGCGTCGGCATCGTGGCCCACCCGTACATCCTCACGAACTTTGCCTATGCCGCGGAGAGTTCGCCGATTCACCGGGGTGTGTTCTTGTCGCGCGGCATTCTGGGGCAGACGTTGAAACCACCGATGGAGGCCTTCTCACCCCTGGCGGCAGATCTGCACCCCAAATTGACGACCCGCGAACGCACGGAACTGCAGACCGGCCAACGCAGTTGCCAGGCTTGTCATTCGATGATCAACTCGCTCGGCTTCGCTCTCGAAAAGTATGATGCCATCGGTCGATTCCGTGGCGAAGAAAACGGCAAGCCAATCAACGACGCTGGCAGCTACGTCACCCGCACTGGCGAGACGGCTAAGTTTACCGGCGCCGCGGAGTTGTCAAAATTCCTGATGAACTCGCCTGAAGTCCAGGAATCCTTCGCCGAGCAGCTTTTCCATCACTTGGTCCAACAGCCGATTCGGGCCTATGGGCCAAGCATGGTCAGCGACCTGCGGCAGACGTTCCAAAAACAGGAGTTCAACCTCCGCAAACTGGCCGTCGAAATTGCCGTGACCGGCACCCGACCAAAACCATCCCCGACGGCCCAGAATCCTGTTACACCTGGGCCAAAAGGACAGTAAACTCTTTCAGAGATGTAAATGCGGAGAACTGATACGGGGTTCGAGAAGACATCGTGGCACGGCCATCCTGGCCGTGCAGTCTGACTGCATGGGCTAGAAGCCCATGCCACGAAAATGACACCGACACCCGATAGAATCACCCACCATTGGCCCTTTCTTGGGCTTTGCCGGAGATGACGATGACCGCATCACGACGTGAGTTCTTCCGCACCCTGGGCCTCAGTGCTGCGGCAGCGCCGTTCCTCATGAACCTGCCGAGCCTCGCTTTCGCCAACCAAGCGAAACGCAAGCAACGCATGGTGATCATGTTCACGCCCAACGGCATCGTGCCGAGTACCTTCTGGCCCAAGGAATACACCGATAAATTCGAGTTCCAAGAGAGCCTCAAGCCCCTGGAGCCGTTCCGTTCGCAAACGATGCTTCTGAACGGCGTCTGTGATCGCATCGGTGGCGACGGTGACAACCACATGCGTGGCATTGGCTGCCTGCTGACGGGCGTTGAGCTTTATCCTGGCAACATCCAAGGCGGCTCCCACACCCCCGCGGGTTGGGCCAAGGGGCACTCGATCGACCAGGAGTTGAAGACCTTCCTGCAAAAGGATGCCGCCACCAAGACCCGCTTCGGCAGTTTGGAATTCGGGGTGATGGTCCCCGATCGGGCCGACACTTGGACTCGTATGTCCTACGCTGCGGCCAACAAGCCGATCACGCCGATCGACGACCCCTACCAGATGTTCAACAAGCTCTACGGCCGCACCAAGGACCGCGAAGCCCTCGCGAGCATCCTCGACGACCTGCAAGCGGACCTCAAAAAGGTCAAAGATGTCGTCAGCGTCGAAGATCGCCGGTTGCTCGAAGAACATGCCAACTTCGTCCGCGACATGGAGCAAGAACTCAAGGCTGCGAAGAACGACAAACTCAACCACCCGGTGCCCGAACTCGAACCCGGCATCAAACAGGAAAACGACCGCATCCCGCAGATTTCCAAGACGCAAATCGATCTCATGGTCAGCAGCTTTGCCGCGGACATGACCCGCGTCGCCACGTTGCAGTACACCAACTCCGTCGGCATGGCCAAGATGCGTTGGCTGGGCATCGAGGAAGGCCACCACGAGCTTTCCCACGAGCCAGACTCGAACGCCAAGGCTCAGGAAAAGCTCACGAAAATCAACAAATGGTTCGCCGAGCAACTGGCGTACCTCGCCAAGAAGCTCAAGGAAACCCCCGAGCCGGGTGGCCCTGGCAACATGCTCGATAACACGCTCATCGTCTGGACCAACGAGCTTGGCCAGGGGAACAGCCACACCATGGACAACATCCCCTTCGTGCTCGTCGGCGGAGGATTGAACTTCAAGATGGGCCAAGCCATCAAGCACAAACGTGAACCGCACAACCGCCTGCTTCTTTCCCTCGCCCACGGCTTCGGTCACACCATCACGAAGTTCGGCAACCCGAACTACTGCGGTGCCGGTCCACTGAGCCTGTCGTAAGGGTTCGACAATGGATGGCGTCTTTTGGCACGACGACATGGGCTTCGTGGTCGATCCACAGAAGATGCCGGCGAGTTTCCCGGACGCGGTGAAGATCGAGGTAATCGACTTCGCCGAGAGACTCGAAGCCTCCGGCAAACTCCCGCCGCTCGGCCCAGCACCCGTGGCGTCTTGGCTGCTCGCTCGGCTCTTTCAACTCACCCGTGACCGCCTCGGCTTCGACACGAACGAGCGAATCCGCAATGATGGCGGCGGCTACTACCTCAACTTCGTGGCGTTCACGCGAAAGCTCAAGCCAGTTGCATTTTTCATGCTTCATGGTCAATCCAAGAGTGTCCGACTCTGGGGGACCTGTCCCAGCGAGATTTCACCGGAAGCGGTCCTACTCGCTTTCTCGGAATCGCTTTTGGAGAACCCAACAGACTTGATGGTCTGCAAAGTGACCACCATCGACACCGACCCACCCAACTTGCACGTCAAACGCACCGGGAAACCAATTGTCTTCGGTTGGGATGGCACTGGCTTCCTGGGATTTCGAAAGAAAGCTTAATCAGAAATAGCGAAAATTCCTTCCAGGCCATAAATCCGGTGAGTTTTTCTGGATTTTCTACATTTCTTCTACACTTCCACAAAAAACTGGGAACTATTCATGCAAGGGTAGAATCAGAACGCCTACGGACTTGCGCTACGAATGCTTCGCAGTCGATTCCGTGAGGATGGAACGTCCGAGGATTTTCTTCAAATGCGTACAGCTTGGCTAACACTTTGCTTCAGCTTCCTGACACTTGCCCTCGGCTGTGGCGGCGGAGACAAGTTCAATCGGCAGAAAGTCTCCGGGACCGTCAACTTGGATGGCAAAGCCATCCCGTTTGGGAACATCGAATTTGTTCCTTCGGAAGGTCAGCCAACCGGCGAAACAATGGAAATCAAAGACGGCAAATTCGCTAGCCTCCCAACGGGTGGTCTGTCACCTGGCAAATACATCATCCGAGTCCAAGGGATGGACGGCCCACCACCGCCTCCTGGGGACACGCCTGGGGCAACTTCCGGCCCTCTACCCAAGTTGATTGTGCCTGAGAAGTATGGTGCCAAGTCCACAGAATCCGCTACCGTCAAAGCCGGTGACAAGAACGAGTTTACTTTCGCTTTGACTTCCAAATAACCTCAATCGAGGCTGTTTGCTTATCTTTTCTTTTCACGAAGGGTCTCACATGAAGCGTCGGAATGGGTTCACACTGATCGAATTGTTGGTTGTGATTGCGATTATCGCCATCCTAATTGGCCTCCTTCTCCCGGCTGTGCAAAAGGTCCGCGAAGCTGCCGCTCGCAGCACCTGCCAGAACAACCTCAAGCAAATCGGCTTGGGCTGCATGAACTACGAAAGTAGTTACATGTCCCTCCCACCTGGTGACAGCCACAATGGCGCGTACGGCACCTGGCAAATGTCTATCCTGCCGTTCGTTGAGCAGGATAACCTGTTCCGTCGGTATCAGCAGTACAACCTCAACGCAAGCGGTATTACATACGGTGCCACGGCGAACCTCCCCGTGGTCCAGACCACGATGAAGCAATTCACCTGTCCCTCTGATTCTCTTGCTGGCCAGAACCCTTGGGGTACCAACCGCATCACCAAGCACAACTACCTCATCAACTTCGGGAACACTGTTCGCCGCCAATTCAACGCCGCTTACCCTGCTGGTTGCACCGGCGGTAACACCACGGGGACCGGAGCGACCGCCGGTTGCGTGACCTTCGGTGGAGCACCATTCCGTCTCAACGGAAGTACTGGTCAAACTGACGTGCAACCTCGCGTCGGCTTGCTCGCCATCACTGATGGCACCAGCAACACTCTCATGGCCTCTGAAGGCCTCCAAGGTGGCAACAATGACACCCGCGGCATGACTTGGTGGGGGCCAGGCGCTTCCTTCCATACCTACAACGCGCCGAACAGCGCCTCCACCGATCGCATCAGTGGTGGGGCCTGTAACAACATGCCTCAGCAAAACCGCCCTTGCGTCAACGACACCGCAGGTGACAACCAACTCGCGGCCCGCTCTGGCCACTCGGGTGGCGTGAACTCGGTCATGTGTGACGGTTCCGTTCGCTTCTACACGAACAACATCACCATCCAAAACTGGCGTGCTCTCGGCACCACAGTTGGTGGCGAAGTGATCTCTGAGTAAGCTCCGAGTTCTGTAAAACAGCCCAAGCCTACCGGCGCCCCGGTAGGCTTTCTTCATTTCAGGAGCTGCTGTGGCCGGACGAGACGAGCGATTTCATGCCATCATCCGTGGCCAGGCCCGCGGGCTGACTCCATCGCTGCTGCGAGCCGGGTTATGGTGGGCACGCTGGCCCTACGGGCTTGGGGCTATGGTTCGCAATACGCTCTTTGACGTTGGTTGGAAGAAAGCAGTCTCGGTTCCTGGTGTCGTGATCTCTGTTGGAAACCTGACCCTTGGCGGTACCGGCAAGACGCCTTGTGTCGAGGCACTCGCGGAGTTCCTGAGAACTGAAGGGTATGCCACGGCGATCCTGAGCCGTGGCTACGGCAGTGACTCGGGGCCAAACGACGAAGCGATGGTCTTGGAAGAGAACCTGCCCGACGTGCCGCATCTGCAATCGCGAGACCGGGTCGAGATTGCCATGACTGCAATCCAAGAACTCGAAAGCGAAGTCTTGCTCCTCGACGATGGCTTCCAACATCGCCGACTGAAACGCAACCTCGATATCGTGCTGATCGATGCCAGCCGACCACTGACCAGTGAATACCTCTTCCCACGCGGCACCCTGCGCGAGCCGCTGAGCAGCTTGGCTCGTGCCGATGTCTTCATCCTGACCCGTTGCGAACAAGTAACTGCCCAGAGCCTGGAAGCCCAAAAAAACTGGTTGATTTCACGTCACCCGACGAAACCCGTGGTCCTTGCCGAGCACACGGTTGTCGAGCTAGCGAATGAGACCGGCACACTGCCCAGTGAGCAGTTGCGAGGCGTGCCGGTTGTGGGCTTCTGTGGCCTCGCCAACCCGCAAGCGTTCCGGCAAACGCTAACTGACCTCGGCGCCGACGTGCTCGATCTGGTAACCTTCCCCGACCATCACGCTTACACACGCGAAGATGTCGAACGAATCGCCCAACGACTCAGTTCACTACCAGCTCACGGGTTGGGGGTGACAAGTCAGAAGGATTACGTGAAACTACGGACCCCCGAGTTAGGCGGGCGAGCGGTGTGGGCAGTGCGGATTGGCATGAGCTTCCGCGAAAACGAAGCGGCCCTGCACGCCAAACTGCGAGAAGTGTTACCTCCACGGAGCGACGAGTGAACGACGGCCGCGGCGCGATTTTGGTCTTCTGGCCCAACTGGATTGGGGACGTCGTCATGGCGACCCCGGCCATCCGCGCACTGCATGAACACTTCCCAAACCGCCCGCTCATCGGAGTTTGTAAACCCTACGTCGCCGAGACTTTGGCGGGGGCACCGTGGTTTTCACAAATCATCGGGCTGCCGAAAGCGAAGCCGTGGTCGTCGCAGTTTTGGCGAAGCCTCCGTGAACTCCGCGCGACTTCGCCCGACATGGCCGTCTTGTTTCCGAACTCGTTTCGTGTGGCCGCACTCGCTCGCTTGGCTGGGTGTAACACGGTCGCGGGTTTTGCACGCTATGGCCGAGATCTGCTGCTGTCGCATCGGCTTTACCCTGCACGGAGTCAATCCGGTTACCAACCGACGCCGATGCTCGATGATTACAACCGCATCGTCCAAGCCCTGGGCACCGCGGACCCAGGTAAACAGATGGAGTTATTCACCACACCCGCCGATGAACTCGCCGCCGAGCAAGCCTTGCAAAAGCTCCGGCTCACTGGCTACCGTCGGCTCATCGGCCTCAACCCTGGTGGCGCTTTCGGGGCTTCCAAACACTGGCCCACGGAATACTTCGCTCAGGTGGCCCGTCACTTTGCCAGCGAGCAGAGCACCGCGGTCGTGGTGCTCTGCGGCCCCTCGGAGCGTGAGGAAGCTGCGAAAATCTCCGATGTCGCTGGCCTGCCGAACGTCGTCTCATTGAAAGACATGCCACTGTCACTGGGGTTGACGAAAGCCCTCGTCCGCCGGTTGTCGTTACTACTGACCACCGACAGCGGCCCTCGACATTTTGCTGCAGCATTCGATGTGCCGGTGGTCACACTCTTCGGGCCAACGCACATTGAGTGGACCGAAACGTACTTCGACAAAGCCATTCACCTGCAAAAGAAACTGCCGTGCGGCCCCTGCCAACAGCGTGTCTGCCCCGAAGGGCACCATCGCTGCATGAAGGAACTGCTGCCCACGGAAGCCATCGACGTTTCTCTCCGTCTCCTCCGACGATTCAAGGACGAACCCCAGGAGATTCGACATGCTAGCTAGCCTGTTTCGATCGAGCGCCAAACCCGAGCCGACGCAAGTGGTCTCGGGTCGAGTCGCGTCCCCCGATGTGCGGATCACGCGACGCCAAACGGATAGCACGGGCTGGATGGTCACGCACCCCCGTTACGAGCTGTTCCTCCGCCGTGCGGGTATCACCGACGCCAAAACCGCCTACGACTTGCCCGGCGAGATTGTGGGTGGACACGTTGATCGCCATGTCGTCCGTTGCCAACTGACTGCGGGGCAAACTGAACGCATCGTCTTTTTGAAGCGTGAACACACCGCAAGTTTGAAAGCCAAAATTCGCAATCAGCAGCAAGGCTTCGGCTGGGTGAGCCGAGCTGAGCGTGAAGCCGAAGTCTTGATGCGACTCGAAGCCGCGAAGTTGCCAGGCCCGCAGTGGCTGGCCTACGGCTGCGACCCCGCGGGCCGAGCGTTTTTGATCGTCGAGGAAATCCCCGAAGCCACGGATTTGGCGAGTGCAGGCCAAATCCCTCTCACCCGCAAGATCATCAAGAATGCCGCGACCATGCTCGCCGAGATTCATGCGGCCGGTTTCACCACCCCAGAACTGGCCGCGAAACATCTCTTCGTGAACCCGAGCACGCAACACGTCACACTCATCGATTGGCAAACGACTCGCTTCGTCGAGAAGCTCGACGTCAACGACATGACGATGTCGCTGGCCAACTTGCTCGCCTCGATGCCCGGCGAACTCGACCGCGCGACCCTGCGACGATTCCTAATTCACTACGACCGTGCCATGTGGGATCGTGGCATTGAGATGCCTGACTTGCGGAAGTTGGCCGAGAGCGTCGAAACGCTGGCCAAGCCGCTGGCGAACCGCTCGTCGATCCGCGATCAGCGCTCGAACGAACCTCAACGCCTCGTCTGGCTTGCCGGGGAAGGGGTCTGCGTCATCCCGGAAGTCTCGGCCAGTTGGCCGACACCGGTGGACACCGAGCCGTTCTACATCTCGACCGAAGTCGCTGACCATGTCGAGGAACGCATCACCCTGCCCAACCAACCGCCTGCGATCTTGCACCGCTTCCAGACCTGTGACCCCGTGGGCCGGAGTTTGGCCAAGTTGCGAGAACGTCCTTGGCGTTCGCCCGGTGCCGTCGCGGGGCGAGTGCTCATCCACTGCCAACGGCTTGGTATCATGGCTCCGAAGCTCTTGGCCTTCGGCCAGAAGCTTGAAGGGGCCTGGTCCGCACGCAGCTTTGTGCTCCTGGCCGCCGAGCCGAGCCGCGTCTCGTTGGCCCTGCATCTCCTGAGCCTGAAATCGAGCGAGCGGCAACAATGTCTGACTCGCACGGGTGAGTTTCTCCGCCAAGTGCATGATGCCAAGCTGCGTTTCCACTTTAGCCTGACGAACACGCCTTCGCTGTCAGTCTCGGGTGAGGCCATTGGTTTGGCGTCGCCGTTGATCGTAGAATTCACTCGAAGACTTTCGGATCGCCGACGTCTGACCAATCTCCACCGGTTCTTGAGATGCGAACTTCCCCAACTGACACGACGCGAACGCCTGCGAGTGATGCAGGCTTACTGGGGCCAAAAGTGGCCTCAAGTTCGCCGAGCTGTGCTCCTGAGCCTGCGATGAGCACACGTTGGAAGACTTGGGCGGACCCCGAGTGGCCAACCTTCGCTGGGGAGGATTGGTTGGAGCACATCATGACTGTCGATGTGCAAGATCGCCTCCACAAAAAGCAAGGCCGCTCCATCGCCCGCTGGACGTTGACGAGCCAAGGCCGCGAACTGGTCGTCTATCTGAAGCGGCATTTTGTTCTGCCGAAGCTAGACCAGATCTTGGCACGAGCCTTCCCGATCCGATCCCGCTCCCCTGGCTGGCAAGAGTTCGAGAACTTGCAGTGGGCGAAAGCCAACGGCCTGCCTGTGCCGCGAGTCTTGGCCGCCGGGGAGACCACCCGTGGCCCGCTGCAGAGCTTCCTGATCGTCGAAGAGTTGACCGGGATGCTGGCGTTGCATGAGGCCATCCCTTTGGCGGAAAAGTCGTTGAAACCCGGTGAATTCCTGACATGGAAAAAGACACTCACCGTCGCTGTTGCTCACTGGGCGAGGGAGTTGCACCGTCGTCGGGCGTATCACCGGGACCTTTACCTGTGCCACTTTTACATCCCCGAAGCAGCCTGCAAAACCCCGACCACTGATTGGCACGATCGAATCGTCATGATCGACTTCCACCGGTTGAAACACCGCCCGTGGTTTCGCCGCTACGACCAGATCAAGGACTTGGCCCAGTTCCTCTTTTCGACCGTCGGCGTCTCGGGGATCACGCCGCGTGACCTCGTTCGCTTTCGCCGCGAGTACGAACGCGGCGACTGGACAGGTGATGTGCCCCCCGGTCGTTGGCTCGATCGTGCCATCCGTGTCAAAGCCGCCCGCTATGCCCGCCACAACCAGAAGCACGCATGAAGCCTCTCGATATTGCCCTCTGCTACGAATCCGTCTTCCCGAACCGCGGCGGCGCGGAAACCTACATCAGCGACTTGTCCCGGCGGCTCGCGCGAGACGGTCACACCGTCCATCTCTACGCCTCGGCGTGGGACAGCACCCGCCTGCCGAGCACTATGGTGTTTCACGCGCTGCCCAAGCACAAAGGCCCACGTTTCCTGCGGCCTTGGCGTTTCGCGGAAGCCGTCGAGAAAGCTCTGACCGAGAGACATCACGATGTCACTGTCGGCTTCGACAAGACCTGGGGGCAAGACATTCTCTACCCCCAAGGCGGCCTCCATGCCGCGAGCCAAGAGCATAATCGTCGCAAGTTTCCGGGAAAGATTTCGCGGATCATCGCAGGCTTGGCGAAGAAAATCGACCTCGCCAACCGCTCGTTTGCCAAGCTCGAACGTAAGCAATACCTGGGCGAATCGCAACCGATGATCGTGGTGAACAGTCGGATGGTCGAGCGGCACTTCGGCCAGCATTACGGCATCCCTCCCGAGCGGCTCCGCGTCGTCCATAGTGCCATCGACCCCAGCCGGTTTGCCGCACCCGATCGCCCCGAACGACGCGCCGCCGAGCGTGCGAAGTGGGGAGTCGATGAGACCACACCCGTCGGCTTATTCGTGGCCATGAACTATCGGCTCAAGGGTTTGGCACCACTCATCCAGGCGGTCGCTGCCGTACCCAAAGAGCATCGCTTCAAGATCGCCATCGTTGGCCATCCGAAGTTTCACAAGTACGAGAAGCTCGCAGCCAAACTTGGCATCCAAGATCGGCTGCTCTTTCTGGGCTTCCGTGCTGACCCCAAGGAGGCCTACTTCGCCGCGGACTTCCTCGTCCACCCGACCTTCTACGACCCCTGTTCGCTGGTGGCTCTCGAAGCGCTGGCCTGTGGCTTACCGGTCATCACGACGCAGTATAACGGCGCTTCCGAATTATTGAACGTGCCAGAAAACGGGCTGGTGATCAACGACCCTCACGATGCCACAGAACTCGGCGGCGCCATCCAAACTATGCTTCAACCTGGCTACCTCACCTCGGCTTCGCGCTCCGCTCTCGAAGCCGCGAACCGCTGGACCTTCGAGCAACACTACGCGGCCCTGCTAGCCTGCTTTCACGAAGTCGCCGCCAGAAAGGAGCGTGGCCAGTGATCGAACTCTTCCTCGGTTTTGTCGCCGCGTACCTCTGTGGCTCGGTGCCATTTGGGTATTGCATTGGCCGGATGAAAGGTGTCAATCTGCTGGAAGTCGGCAGCAAGAACATCGGGGCCACGAACGCCGGCCGCACGCTCGGCAGGCCGTACGGCGTATTGATCTTCGTGCTCGATTTCTTGAAAGGCGCAGTCCCTACGGCAGCGATCGTGCCGCTGCTCGAAGCCCTGAAACCAGGCGTTAGCGAAACCTTGGGCTCTGCCAATTGGCTTCGTGTCGGGGCCGCGGCCGCAACACTCGTAGGCCACATGTTGCCGGTGTTTTTGAAGTTCCGCGGGGGCAAAGGCGTCGCCACGGGGGCGGGGATCGTCGCGGTGTTAACACCCGTGCCGATGCTCATTGCCCTTGGCGTGTGGGGCATCGCGGTTTTGGGCACGCGGTTCGTTTCGGTGGCCTCCATCGCGGCGGCACTGACGTTGGGATTAGCTCAGAGCCTGTTGAAACCAGGAGCGTTTGGCTTTGACACCAATATTATCACAGGCTTGATTTTTATTGGTGTGAGTATGGTGATATTTAAACATCGCGCCAATATGTCACGACTGATCCACGGCACCGAAAACAGCATGAAAATGGGAGCTTGGCAAGAACGCACCCGGATCACCCTCCACGTTGTCTCTTTGGGGCTGGCCTGTGGTAGTGGCTTCTTTTTCAACTTTCTCTCGGCCCCAGCCATCTTTGAATCCTTCAAAACCGTGGTCAAGGAAGCTCCATCCGATCGCACGGCCATGCAACCGATCGGTACACCCGGCGGTGACCAAGCCGCACTCGCGTCGGCATTGGCCGGATCCGCGGTTGGCCCGATTTTCCCCAGGCATTTCGCTCTCCAAGCGGCTTGTGCGGTGATCGCTTTCTTCACAGCCCGTGGCCGCTGGCACTGGGCACTCGCGGGCTGTTTGCTGGCACTTGCCATCGCGGGCTGGCCAGTCTCGCAACTCGTCACGGAGCTACGAATCGAGCGCTTTTCCCTGAACCCCGAGATCGCCCTAGCTGCGAAAGCCGCCTTTGGCCCGGTGCATCTCGTGAGCTTGGCCATGAGTGCGTTAAGCTCGCTACTGAGTGGTTTTCTTTTTGTATCGGCTGTATATCATGGAAGCGCTGCCCATCCAACCTCTTCATAAAGACTTCTCATCATGAAATCGACACTTTCGCTCACAGCCCTAGTTTTGTTCACAGTTTGCCTCGTCGCCGAGGACAAAAAACCAGCCCGTGAGTTCCAATATCAATCGAAGGGTATCGCCGTTCCTGCGGCCTCGGCCGATGAGCCGAAAGTGGCCGAGTTCGGCCCGAAGAGCATCGCGGCGGCGAAGAAATACCTCGACGATGGTGCGCATGCCTGGATTCGTGAGAAGAAATGTCTCGCCTGCCACACTTCCGGTGTGTACATGGTCGAGCGACCCGCACTGACGAAATACCTCGGTGCCCCGAGCGAAGAAGTCCGGTTGAACTTTGTGGGCCATGTGCCGAAAGCCGAAGCGAAATCGGATATTAGCACGTTTTCGTCCGTCTGGCGGAGTTCCGGTCTTGCCTCGTGGGACAAACACGTGACAGGACAGTTGAGCGAAGCCACCGATCGCTCACTTCACCACACGTTGCGTTCCATCTCGAAAGATGGCTCGTTCAAGACGTATAAAGTGGTCGAGATCCCTTACATCACCACAGATTTCGAGCTGACCGTGCAAGCCGCACGTGCGGTTTTCTCCGCGCCCGGTTGGGTCGCGGGCTTGAAGGACGCTGACATGCAAGAGCGTGTTGAGCG
Organism: Fimbriiglobus sp.; assembly: GCA_051659845.1. Taxonomy (GTDB): domain Bacteria; phylum Planctomycetota; class Planctomycetia; order Gemmatales; family Gemmataceae; genus Fimbriiglobus. The sequence continues at coordinate 160,655 of JBOFPH010000033.1, forward strand.
AATGAAGAAGTATCTCACGGATCATAAGCCCATCAACAACTACGAACTGGCTCTGAAACTTCAGCTATCGAATATGATGCCAGAATTGGTTTCCAAAACTCATCGTACAGCAGCGATTCAGATGTTGACCAAGCTGCAACATGAAGATGGTGGCTGGTCGACTCGTGATATGTCGCCGATCATGAAGTGGCATGAAAAAGTCGATGAAGAAACCATCCAACAAATCAATTCGGCTCCCGACGCTGCGAAGCCAGGGAGTGATCCGTTCCTGACGGGTTATGCCATCGTGCTTCTCCGGGAATCAGGGATCCCGGCCAGCGACCCTAGAATTCAACGCGGCATTCAATGGCTGAAAACCAACCAGCTTGAAAGCGGCCGGTGGTGGATGAGATCGCTGTACCGAGACACGCAACACTACTCGACCTACATCGGCACCGCCCAAGCCCTGCGAGCACTCGCCCTCTGCGACGAGCTTCCGCTCGTCGCAAAGTAACGGGTTAACTATGTCGTAAGGCTTCAATCGGGTCGAGTTTCGCGGCCCGACGAGCGGGGTAACTGCCTGAAAGAAGACCCACAAGCATCGAGACACTAAAGGCCAGGATGGGTGACCAGAGCCGGATGATGGTGGGCACGCCATACTTTTCAGACAGGGACAAGGCATAGGCAATCCCCACGCCGAGCAGGATGCCGATGGCTCCGCCGAAGCCGGAGAGCACGAGTGTCTCGACCAAAAACTGAGCTGCAATGTCTCGCTGTTTCGCTCCGAGTGCTCGCCGAATGCCAATCTCCCGTGTGCGTTCCGTGACGGTGGCGAGCATGATATTCATGATGCCAATGCCACCCACCACCAGCGAAATGCCTGCAATTGCTGCGAGAATCAGCGTAAACATCTGCTGAGTTTTCTCGGCTTTTTCGAGCAGTTCGAGTGGCACCACGATGACAACATCTTTATTGGGGTGATATTGTTCAATGACACTCTGTAACGCTGCCGCTGTCTGTGGGACATTACTGACATCATCAATCGCTACGGTGATCTGAGAAATCTGCAATTTTTCAATGGAGTACGACCCCGATTTGATGGAGATCAACTCCTCGCCAAAGCGAACGCGATCCGTGGAGAATGGGATGAAGAGCACTTTGCTAAAGTCCACGCTGGCCGAAGAGTCGGACGTGCCTGTGGCGAGGGACTTATCCTCGCTGACGCCGATGATGGTGAATGTGAGCAAATCACCAAGGTCCTCGACGGAGACAGATTTGCCGAGTGGATCCATCGCCGGGAAGAGAATCTCCGCGGCCGCGGCGCCGATGACAGCAACGTTATCCATCCGGGTTTCGTCTTGCTGATCGATGGCCCGACCACGAAGCAGTTTGATGTTGTTTTGCAGGAAGAAATCGGGCATCACGCCGACTAGGCGAGCATCGACTTTCTTGTCCTTATTGCGAATCGTCTTGCGGTAATCGCGCATCGGAGTTGCTGCACTCACAGTGGGGATGGTGCCGCGGATGCGGTTGAGGTCGGCGTAGGTGAGGCCATAGGAGAGCATGTCGGCTCCCTTCTTCTCGGCACTATCATCGGAGGGCTTGACGCTCTTCAAGAGGATCGTGTTGACCCCCAAGTCTTCGAGTTGCTTGAGCGCCTGGTAGCGGGCCGCCTCGCCGACCGCGAGCATGATGATGACCGACGCGACACCCAGGATGATGCCCAGCGCCGTGAGGATCGACCGCAGCCGGTGGGCCGAAAGCCCACGAAGCCCGAGTTTCATGGCATGACGAAAGCGTCGCATCATCGAATGGCTCGCTTAGGCTGAAGGTAGAGAATCATTGACCCCGTTGCACTTCGTCTTGGTGAATTTTGATCCCTTCTCCCCTTGCGGGAGAAGGTGTCTTTTGAAACCCTTTCGAGGGTTTCAAAAGACGGATGAGGGGTCTGCGCCCACCTTAGGAAGAGTGCCTTTTCTGGGTCAAGTGCGTCACCCCTGGTATGGCTGCCGGACATCGATTTTTCATTCTTTTCATCCGAGCAGCCACCAGGTAACTGTGGCGGCGGCAAGGGTTTACGAAGAGTTGGGCAACAGCACAATACCCTTGTCCGCCGCCACAGTTACTCATCCGTCCGATCCGGCTCTATCGAGCCTCGATCGGCCACCTTCTCCCGCAAGGGGAGAAGGGAGAAAACAGCTTGAAACAAGCAGTAATTGGCTCGCTTACTGTTGCGGTGGTGCGGGTTTCTCGCTGGGCTTCTCGACAGGCTTCGTGTTGCCGCTGGCTTTCAACTCGGCGGCGGCGCGGAGCCGAGCATCCAAGGCGACTTTCTCATCCGGCTCCAGACCCGAAAGGATTTGGATGTATTGCTCATTGCTATCACCGACCGTGACAACGTGGCGAGTGATCCGCCGACCGGCGATGTAGACCACCGATTCCCCCTCGAACTCCGCGACTGCTTGCACGGGTACCGAGATGGCATCGGGGATGGTGTTGATGAGGATTTTCACTTCCGCCGTCATGCCGGGTTTCAGGCCTGCATCTGCGGGCAAGTCGTCGATCGAAACTTCCGTTTCGTACTGTTTGACGGCCCCGCCACGCCAGCCTTCGGATTGTGGCAGCGTGGCGATCTTCAGCACTTTGCCATTCAGAACACGGTTCGGCAACGCATCGATCTGCATCGTCGCGGTGTTGCCGACCTTCACCTTTTTGACCACGGATTCGTGGACTTTCATCTTCACTCGCATCTTCGAAAGGTCGGGCAAGGTAAAGATCGGTTGCTGGTAGTAGAGTTGTGCCCCTGGGCGGATACGGGCCGATTCATCCCAATACCGGGCGTTGTAATAGACCACGATGCCCGGCGACGGAGCCTTGATGATGCACTGATCCATCTGCTTGCGGATCCGTTCGAGTTGCTTCTTCTCGATCTCCGCGGTCTTCAAACTCGATTTGACATCGTCTTCGACTTTGGCGATGGCTGTGGCTTGGATCTCTTTGGTCCGTTCCAGTTCGATCTTGGCTTCGTTGGCTTTGGCTTTCAACTCAGTGAGCTTCTTCTTCTTCGTGAATTTTTCCAACACGGTAAGCTCGGCCTCAGCACTCGACGCGTTCAGTTTTTGTTGTTGCAAAGCGTATTCTTTGGTGCGGACCATATCGAGTTGCGCGAACCCTTTCTTGACAAGCCCTTTGGTAAACTCGAGGTCGTCTTCCGCTTCCTTGAGGTTCTTGCGAGCGAGTTCGAGTGCTCCCTTAGCTTTATCGCGATCACGGGTGAATTCCCCGTCCGGATCGGTGTAGGCTTCGAGATCGATCTCTGCATAGACCAGCGCCAACTCGGCTTTGGAGATTTCACTTTTGGCTTTGTTCTTGGTCTGCGACAGCTCACTGCGAGCAGCGTTCACTTTGCTCTCAGCTGCTTCCCATTTGATCTCTTGCTCGTTGATCGCCTTGGTCAGCACATCGGTATCGAGTTTGGCAACTTCGGTGCCTTTCTCGACCGGGGTGCCTTCTGGCAAGATCGAGACCAGCTTGCCGCCGCCTTGCAACTCACAGATGACCTGGACGGGGTTGATGCTTTCCAACTCGCCGCGATCGCTGACTGTGATCTTCAATTCCCCACTCATCGCCGTGGCTGTCAGCGGAGGTTTGCCACCTGGCCCGCCGGTGAGCCAATCGATGGCCCAGTAGATCACAAAGCCAATGACAGCCAAGCCGATCACCAGGATCACAACCCATAGCCAAGATCGGCTTCGGGGTTTCAGGCCAGCGACTTTTGGTGGTGAAACGGAAACTGTGATCGACTCAGGGTCGGTCAAGGCTGTTTGGATCGTTGGTTGTAGGGCTGGCATTGCTCGGGAACCCTCGGCTATCAAGTTGCAATGCTTCTAAGTTTAACAAAAGCCGGATACGTTGCTGCTCATATCCGATAAAAGTCGACGCCAAAGCATCGCGGGATGAGAGGAGGTTGTTGAGTGCATCGAGTTTGCGGAGTGTGGCGTCACCGGTCTGCTGTTGATTTTGCGCGACGGGCGCGGTCAGGGCGATTTGCTCATTGTCCAACCGGCGAGCACTGACGATCAGCGAGAGTCTGGCAATCTCAAAGCTCATCCGTTGCTGTTTCAAGGTGCGAAGATCGCGCCGGACCTCCAGCTCAATGCGGTCCGAAAGTTCCATGTAGTTTCTGCGTGCTCGTTGATAGTTGATCAAGCTATTCCGGTAGGCATTCCGCTCCGCAACTCGGTTGAGCGGGCCATCGAACTGGAAACCGACACTAAAGCGGCTGAGGTCATTCGAGATATTGAACGGGTTCTTGGACTCGGGATCGCTGATGAGGTTCGCATTGGCGACGATGTTGAAGTCCGCTTGGAGTTGGTTTGCCGCGACTTGGACCTTCCGCCACGCATCGGTGACCTGGGCTTGGCGGTTCTGCAAGTCTAACCGGGATTCCTTGGCTTGTGCGATGGCAGCACTTTCCTCCATGACCACTTCCGGCAACCGGATCGCATAGATGCGAGTTTGCGTCTGGGCGGCACCTGCCGCTTCCAGGATGGTGGTGAGTTTTACGGACTCTTGTGCGAGGGTTTTCCAACTCGCTTCGCGTTGGACTTCGCTGACCTTCTCGGCTTCGAGTTTGATGCGAGTTTGGAGTTCGGTGAGGAGTTTCGCTTGTGGCTCGAAGGCTTCGGTTTGTTGCTTGAACGAGGCCATCGATCGCTCCCGTTCTTGAGGACCATCGGCGGAATTCTTGCCACCGTCCAAGTCCGCTTTCCACTGGGTGAGTTCCTTCTCCACGCTCTTCAGCGTCAGACCTACTTTTTCGGTCAACTCTGCGAAGCCAGCATAGTTCGTCTTCAGAGTCTCCACCGTCGGGAGTTTCCCGAGTTCGGCGTTCCGAGCTTGGGTGAAGGCCGCGAGATCGGCTTGGAGTTTCTCCAACTCGGGGTCGACGAGGATGAACGGATTGAGCAGTGAGTCATCCAATTCCACTGCTATCGTCGGTGGAATCCCGAGTTGCAGCTTGAAGCCATCCAAGGCATTTTGCAGATTGATTTCCGCGTTGATCACGGATTGTCTCGCGTCGAGCAGACCCTGAAGGACGGTATCCACGTCCAACGGGCTTTTCTTGTTCCCTTTCATCAGTTCGAGGTTTAGCCGGTAGCTCTCTTCTTGACGCTTCAGGTTCTCACGGGCGTTGCGAATCCCTTGTTGCAACAGCAGCAAACTGAGGTAACCGCCCCCGTCGACGGCGATGTTGGACCAGAACTGCTTGCGAAACCGGGCATAATCTCGCACCGCGTACAGCGTGTCTCGCTCGGCTTGGGTGAGGCTTTCGAGCCGGACCTTTCGGCCGAAGTTCCGGAGTAAGGGTTGAATCAGCGACACCCCATAGTTCCCAGCCAAACGAGAAGTACCGCCGGAGAACTCCCAGACGTAGCTATTGGCAAAATCGACAAGCAACTGCCCACCTGCGGCGAGGTTGCGGTTGAAGCCAAGGTTGCTGTTCACATCCAGATTCTCGGGCACACCAGAGCCGACACGGGTGTAGGTGGTCGCATTGCGGCCAAACCAGCGGGAGTCGAACTCAAAGCGATTCAACGTCAGGGCTAACGCCGAGAGGTAGACATTTTCCAGGTTCGTCTGGTATTCCCGGCTATTGACTAAAGCAATCTCAACGGCTCGCTCTTGGGTCAGTTTCAAGGTGCCATTCGGGTCAATGCCTTGGGCTAACGCCCAATTGATTGGCTCGATGCGTTCGGCGAGGCCGTCACGTTCCCAGCCTTTGGCGCCCGTGAATTTGCCCGGCTTGGCCATGTAGACGGCGGCCGCGGCGTCATCGGGTGGTTTCGGTGGACGATCGGGGTCGGTGGGGTCGACAAGGCGTGAGGTGGGGTGCGGTTCGACCTGTGTGCGACCAATCGCGGACGATTCGGAAGGAACACGGCCTTCGAGTATGCTGTAAGTTTCTTGGTCCGCCGATTGTCGGTAGAAACGTGGCGAACACGACAACGACAGGACCGTGAGGCCCAACATCCAGTAACGCACGTCTAACATCCCCCCAGATGTTCCCCAGGGGGCGGATACTAAATGTTGACGATGATCACAAGATCAATTTCACAGCCAGTGCTAGCGACTAGCGACCGGCAAAGAGTCGTGGACACGCTATCGACCGCCGATGGACCGAACGGCTCCGCGGAAGGCATTCCAAGCTCCCACAAGGATCAGCCCAGTCATGACAACGTAGGAGCCGCCTCCCGAAGCCTCGGCCTGACGGTAAGTCATCACCGTCAAACCGATACCAGCCAAGAACATAGCAAAACCTATCAAATCCTGCATCAAACCCTTCTTCCGTTGGGAACTGATGTACTCCCGCCACGCCTCGTTGACAATGGCATCAACATCATCCTCCGAGCATCCCAGTTCGAGCAACGTTTTCCGAGCGGTCTTTTGCGAAAAGTTCGCATCGTAAACCGCCATCGCCGCCAAATGGAAAGCCGGCCGAGATGGTGTTGGGGTGCCTCCTGAAGAAGTCGCCGTCACCGAATCGACGAAGCCGTTTGAAGGAGGCACCCAGTCTGTTGGCGGTGACTCGATCATGACAATGCCAGCCCCAACGAGAGCCTTGCAGTGGATATACCGTTGGGTCAGCACCCCGCCAGGCAGGAATTTGCAAAACACATCCACGGAAGCAGCGTAGACCTCTTCGCCGCCTGTGATTCGGTCGTTCAATCGCAAGGGTCGTGGACAAGGCATGGATGGGTTCTTGAGCAAAGTGATATCGTACTCCCCAGTGCTGGAGTCTGCGGCAGTATAGTTTCTCAGTGTTTCTGCGTATGTTTCAAGTTTGGTGTATCGCTCATCTGACAGGGTGTCGTCGAGAGTGAAGACCACCGTGGCTGACGCAGAGTTGGGATGTTTGTCATCCGGGTTCAGGCGGGGCGTGTATAGTTTGTCGTCAGCCGCGATGATGTGGGCCACGACCGTGATTCCTTTGCTCCTCACCTTCGACTTGGTCAGAGCCTCACGGATCGCTGCGAAGATTGTATAGACCACAAACAGCCAGAATAATCCGACGCATACCCAGCCCCAGATCGGCATGATGACTTCTCCTTCACTGAATTCTAGATTGAGCAACTCTACAAAACACCCATTGGCAATCAAGCCAACAAACAGAGATGAGTCTGACATATTCGCCATCGACAAGGCTCGCCGAAGTCACCCGAATGAGACGCTGACTGAGGGCGTGTGGTGGGTGGTGATGTACCCATTCGCTATTCGTCTGAATGAGCAAAACCGGCATGGTTCGAAACTGGGTAGCAAAAAAGAGCCGCGACCGCGAGGGAGCGACTGCGACTTGTAGGCTCCGACGCTCCTTGGCAGTCGCGGCTCTTCAAACCTGGAACCACGCCCAAAACCCGTCATTGAGTAGTATCGGCAACCGGCGCTTGAGATGGGGCGATGTCACCCTGATGTCTGTCGAACCTCGCAAAGCCTCGACTCGACCTACAAAACGGCAAATCCTTGATCAAGACGAAGAGTAATTGACTGCTTCACAACGGAAATGTTTCACGGCGCGGGTGCTGCGGCGGGTTTCTTGACGGGGATGACGCGGTAGATCCACTTCTCGGAGCCGAGGCCGTTGTTGTCGTTGGGGCGGATGTCATCGACGCGGGGTTTGGTGTTGTCAGTAGGTCGGCTGAAGTCGATTTGCAAGGTTTTTCGGCTGATCGTTTCGCCGCCTTCTTTCTCCTGAACTGCAAGACCATTCGACAGGCCTGTCACGTAGACGCTGAAGTTGTTCGAGGTCGAGGCTTTTTCTGGAGCGTCCACCCAGATGGCGACACCGTAGACGGCTCTTGGAACCGAGTCCGGTTTGGTGACGGGGATTTTGTCTTTGGCGATGCCCACCGTCGTCTGGATGTTCAGAGCACCGGTTGGGTCTTCAATGGTGCGGATTTTCTTGGTGATCTCAGGCATCGGCTCGTCCAGGAATGTCCGGCGTTCGCCATCTTTGGTGACGAATTCAAATTCCGGAACCATTCGCTGAGGTGTATCAGACTTATTCCAGACCTGGTAAACCATGTACCAGACAGCTTTTTTGCCTTTGGAGGTCTCGACTTCGACGTAACGGATGGGGGTGTAAGCAAAGTGGAAGGTGTAAACGCCGGCACGATCCAGAGCCAAGCCGATCGGCTCCACGGGGCGATACCCGCCGTTCTGTGCGGAGGCGATGGAAGAGGCTGCCAGAAGCGCGAGGACGGCAAGCGAACCGCGAGCAAGAGTGGACAGCATCGGGGCACCTCAAAAGTCAATCGTGTTACGTAAGGCGAGGGTATCCACAAGCTGGCTCGAAGGCAAGCGTGACTGTGCGGAGTGAGTCAAAAGCTCACACGCCATAACCCGCAGACTCGGTGCAACAGTTTCACTCTGCGAAATCAGGGCCTCGGCGGCTTCGAAAAATCGTAAAGCCAGAGCCAGTCTTCCACAGCTTTGGTCTCGATGATGGGCTGACCATGGGCCTCCGCAAACCCTCGTAAACCGACTTCATCGTCCCCCACGGGGTGAGAGACAAAGATCCAAACCCGAGGCTGGCCACGAAAGCCGTTTAGCTCCTCGTGGATGATTTTCGGGCGAGGTGCTCGGTCAAAGACGCCCAAGACGGCGGCATCGGCCCAGGCTTCGCCCCGGGTGTAAAATTTCCAAGCCGGGATGGCGCCAAAGTAGACGTAAACCTTGTCTCCCGGTTGGTATTTGACTCGCATGATCTTGATCAGCTCCCGGCCTTTTTCGGGGTGCATCGGTCGCTGCATGAGCCACCAACATTCCGTGATGCCCGGAGCGAAGAGCAACGCCAAGAGTAGAACCCCCGTGAACCGTGAGAGAGGTGTCAGCAGTTCCCCGAGAGCCAAACCACCCCTCACGACGCCCAGGATCAAGAGTGGAATGGCAAAGACCATCAACCGGGGGGCAAACGGATACTTGTGCAAAGCCGACGCCAAGAGAGCCAGCAAGAGTGGGATCAGCAGCGCGAGCCAAAATGTGCCGTGTTCCCGTGCCCAGACCCACATGCCTACGAGCCAGGCGACAAAGGCGAGGCCAGCCAGGTTCGTGTCTTCGGTCGCGTAGCCACCAGGTTTGTGGAAGAGATCGACGCCATGATGCAGATACCAAGCCCAGTCGTTGGGTAGAAACGGGATCGGGGCGAACTTCCCCGCCCAGTAGTTCTTGAGGTAATCATTCTCACCCAGTTGCCGGATGACGAAGTACCAACACGCCAAGAAACTCAACCCCCACAATCCCACCACCATGAGCCGCATGATGCCGATTCGCTGATCCCGCGTGCGGTAGAACTCAAGGGCATATGCACTCGCCAGGCCGCCAAGCATGAAAATCGCAGGGTGCGAACACCAGACGCTGAGCATCCCCAACACCGCTAGCCCCATTGCGCGGCTCCAGCTCGGCCTGAGGTGACCCGCCCACAAGAGCAGCACCGCGAACGCGGCATCCGTTTCGTATTGCTTGAACTCCAAGGCGTAATTAACGTGATACGGCGACAACGCCAACATTGCCGTGGCCACTTGAGCACCCACCCGCGGCAACAGCCGGTGAGCGAGGGCCATGAAGCCGAACAATGTCAGGCAACCAAACACGAGCGACGGCAAGCGGTAGACCATCTCCGACGGGCCAAAGGTCTCACGCAGGAGTTTCACTAACATCAGGTAGCCCACTGGGGCACCTTGGTTCCAATCGAGACGCTCGAAGAATTGTGGGTAACTTCGCTCTTCGATGTTGAGAGCCAACATCGCTTCATCGATCCAGAACGCGGGGTTCTTGGCCCAGATGTAGACACGTAAACTCACGCCAATGATGAGAGCGCAGATCATCCCACCGAGAAGTAGGTGGCGAACTACCGCTGACATCACGAGAAACTCCCGGGCTGAAGAGCCGGAAGTCTAGCGGTTCGTGCCAGTGAACGTCAAGCGGAGGCCTCGAGTTTCCGGGCTTCCTATCTTCTCAGAATCAGCGAAAAAGTGAGGCGACCATGTTTCTCGGCATCGAAATCGGCGGGACGAAGTTGCAGTTAGCCCTCGGCGAGGGGGATGGTCGGCTCGTGCAGTCTTGGCGAGCGGTGGTGAACCCTCAACTCGGCGCGACAGGCATTCTGGAGCAGATCGAAGCAGGCTTCGCTGAACTGACTCAGGAAACGAAGATCACGGCGATCGGCGTCGGATTCGGCGGGCCGACCGATGACCAGACGGGGCGAGTCATCAAGTCTCATCAGATCGACGGATGGGACGATTTCCCCCTCACGACCTGGCTCGAACAGACCTTCCAACTCCCCGCACGCATCTGCAACGACGCGGATACTGCCGGGCTGGGTGAAGCGATCCACGGGGCAGGGCAGGGGTGTTTGCCGATGTTTTACATCACCGTCGGCTCAGGCATTGGTGGCGGCCTGATCGTCGATGGCGAGATATACCGCGGCTGCGGACGTGGAGCGACCGAGATTGGGCACTTGCGAGTCCGCGAGGGCCAAACCACAGAAAGCCTGGCCTCCGGTTGGGGGATCGAAGCCCGCCTCAAGGCTGCCCTCGACGCTGGACAGACCTTTTCCTTCGCCCCAAGTGGCCCGATCCGCACCCACGAGATCGCCGAGGCTGCGAAAGCCGGAGACAGTCAAGCCGCGGCCTTCTTACGCCTCGCCACGGATGACCTCGCGCTCGCCATCAATCACGTGGTGACGCTGCTCTGCCCAAGGCGGATCGTCATCGGCGGGGGTGTTTCACTCATCGGCGAAGAGTTCTTCTTCCGCCCGCTCCGTGAGGCGGTCGCCAGCCAGACATTTGCGCCATTCGCAGGACTCACCGAAATTCTCCCCGCCGCCCTCGGCGAAGAGGTCGTCCTCCACGGGGCCATCGAGCTGGCGAAACATCCGTTTTCAACGCTGGAATCTTGACCTTTCATTGTGCTGTTGCGTACACTGTGTTCAATATTGTTCTTTTGGGGTGTATATCATGGACGCTGAGCTAGTTCGAGTCGCGGCTTACTTGCGGGCCAAGGGGCTGGACTGGGACCAGATCGCGATCAATCTGGACCTCGATCCGAGCTACATGGAAATCGTCCCAGCGATGCACACCAAGCTATGGAAAGAGGCATTTGAGGAATTTGGCCCCGTGATGATGCGTGAAAGTGTCTCGGTGGCCAAAGCGGCCTTACTTGAACAAACTCGGCACCCAAACCAGGCCATACGCCAAAAGGCGGCACAAGCTCTGCTCGAGTACGACAACCAACTGAAGAAACTCGACGCACAACTGGAAGCGGACATTGAGAAGACCGCCAAGCGTCGAAAGGCCAAACGCAAACCCCGATCCAAGAAACCTCCAGAAACCGACACACCTCCACAGTGAGGGTGAAAATCCCACTCCTCACGATGATTCATATCCTGCCACTCGTAAAACACTCGCATGTCACTGATTCTGATTTTGGGTGGGGCCTTACTCGGCCTGCCTGTGCTCATTCACCTGATCATGAAGCAAGAGCCGAAACGCTTGCCGTTTCCGGCCCTTCGCTTTCTGAAACAGAAACAACGTACGACCACCCGCAAACTCCGCCTCCGTCACTTTCTTCTGCTGGCGATGCGGATGCTTTTAATCGGGCTATTTGCTTTGGCGCTGTTTCAGCCGAAGATTCCATCGCGCTTCGCGGACTTGGGCCTCGATCTTGGCGGCGGTCGGCCGATTGCGGCGATTATCATCATCGACACCACGCCCAGCATGGGGTACATGAGCGACCGTAAGACCCGGCTCGAAGAAGCGGTACGCCGGGCTTTGGAACTATTGGAGCAAATCCCCCCAGCCTCCAAAGTGGCCATCATCACAACAGCTGAGCCGAATGCACCGTGGGAACTGACGGTCAGTGATGCCCGGCGGAAGCTCGAAAACCTGAAAACTCCCGATGCGGTCTCGAGACCTCTCACCTCACTCTTGCCCAGTGCCTACGCCTTGTTCGCCGCCCACGACGCTGAGAACGGCAGCCAGACAGGGGAGGCTTGGCCCAGACTCGTCGCCTTGTTTTCGGATCGCACTCTGGAATCTTGGAAATCCGATCGGGCGGAGGATTTGAAAGCCGGTCTCGAACGGCTCGCCGAGCCGAAGCCCGTCTTCTTGTACTTCGATGTAGGCGTCGAGAACCCCACGAACGTCAGTCTCGTGTCAGCGGAGGTTCGCCCGGCGGTGCTTTCTAGCGGGGCCGTGGTCACGGTCACGGCTCTGGTCCAATCGACGGGCATCGAGGTCGCCGCGAGCCGCGTGAAGTGCCAACTCAGCGAACCAGGATTCGTGGCAGTGCAAGATGTCCCCCTGCGAGCCGGGGTACCGACACCGGTGAGCTTTGTGTTTCGGGATGTGAAACCCGGTTGGCACCAAGCAGAAGTGATCCTCGAAACCCCTGACAACCTCGGGCCAGATGGTGTCCCCGGGTTTGACAACATTCGCTACGTGACATTTAAAATCGGTACGAGCCGCAAGATGCTGACCATCTGCGATGAACCCACCGATGCCGCGTTATGGAAGATCGCTCACGAGTGGAAGAACGATATCACTTGCGATGTCATCGCCTCCTCGAACGTCACGGACTTCACGGGTTACGACCTCATCTGCTTGCTCAGTGTCTCGGACCCGGCGAAGCGACTCAAGGATGGCGACACTCTCTGGGTGAAGTTGAAAAGCCACATCGACCGAGGCGGCAAAGCCCTGGTCATCCCTGGTGGCTTAGAGCAAATCACGCTGACGAGTTACGACCCCAACGGGCCTGCCGCGGGGATCATGCCGGGCAAAATCACCCGGCTCGTGGATGCCGCGACCTTCCCCGATGATGTGCGCAAGCTGGGGGTCACGTGGGACATTGGCAACGATGCTGCCTTGCGGCATCCGCTCGTAGCGCCGTTCAAAGGCTGGAAACTCAGCGGGGTGGACTTCATTTTAAACCCTCGGAAAGCCTGGAAATATTGGGAAGTCGAGGCATCGAGAGAGAACATCATCATCGACTATGCCGACGAACCTGAAGCCTCGAAGCGCCGCCCAGCCCTCTTGGAGAAGACCACCCCAACCGGCGGCAAAGTGGTCCTGCTCACCACCCGCATGGACTGGCCGTGGGAGCCAGCCCGCAAATGGCACAACTACTACGACACCGCCGAAAGCCACTTTGCCGTCGTCTTCCCGAATCTGCTCGTGAAGTATCTCACGGGGGAAAGTGCCGAATCGCAGTTCCAATATCAACCTGGCCAAGCCATCAGTTTACCCCTCGGCAAAGGCACTAGCACGACACCGCAAACTCTCATCTGGGAAGGCCCCGGTGTCAATGCCGATGACTCCACCGTCAAGCTCGAACCCAACCAAGCCGAGTGGCGACTCGCCCCAGCCCGCAACACGAGCGTGGGCCAGTTCACCATGCGAAATCAAGATCGCAAGTTCGAGGAACGCTACAGCATCAACATCCCTGCCGAGGAAAGCCAACTTGCGAAAGTCGAGCCTGCGAGCATCGAAGCTCTGACAGGACCAGACTCCGTCATCGCCGTCGGCAAAGGCTTCGACCTCACCGCCATGCTCGCTGGCCGCACCGCCGAAGTCTCACTGCTCCCCTGGCTGCTTCTTGGCTTACTCCTCCTCTTCGCCGCCGAGGGACTCCTCGCCAACAGGTTTTATGGAGTGCGTCGCAAAACATAAAACCGCCTCACGAATCGACAAACCTCACCTGAACCGCCAAGACGCCGAGTCCAAGAATACGATCAGCAAACATTATTTTGAACCGCCAAGACGCCAAGTCGCCAAGAAGAGAAGGAATGTGAAATGCGTTTTCTTGGCGTCTTGGCGTCTTGGCGGTTATTCCTTCCTGAAGCCTGTACTAACTGGGAAAAATCGCAACACAGACGATTGTCCAATACCTCAGAGAATCTTTGCGACTTTGCTTCTCTGCGTGAGATCGTTTTGGTTTCTCGGGTGGAGAGGTTTGAGCGAACTTGTCAAGGGTAGAGGTGAGTGATAACGTCATAGGGTTGATTTTCCTGGAGTCTGTATGTCTGAGCCGAGCCAAACGCCTGAATCGACCGCACCGGTGCCCCCTCCCACTGCACCCACCCCGCCCGTGAATACGTTGAAGCTGGATGTGGTGATGCCGGCGCCGATGGAGCGTCCGCGGCCTGGTCCGCCTCGGCCTGGTGATCGTGGCCCGCGGAAGCCGATCCCGCAACGTGGCGACAAGCCAGCTCCCGAAGGTCAGCCTCAAGGACAAAATCAGGGTCAAGGCCGCAACGAAGGCCAAGGTCGCCAGGAAGGCCGTGGCCCTGGTCGAGGCGATGGCCCACCGCGTGGCCGGCAGGAAGGGCAGGCTCCCCAGAAGATCGACTTCAGCACCGCGATGCGCCCTTCGAAGCGTGACCTGGATGCGGACCTCGATAGCGAGATGAGTGCAGCCCTCGCGGGATTTGATGTCAAAGGGACGGTTGTCGAAGCTGAGGTGGTCAAAACGAAGCCGACGCCGGGCATCCAGCCGAAGAAGCGTGGTGTCATCGTGGGTATCCACGGCAAAGATGTCTTCGTGGAAGTGCCTGGAGGCCGTAGCCAAGGGGTGCTGCCGATCATGCAGTTCGAAGGCAAGCCACCGCAAGTTGGTGACTTTGTCGACGTCGACATTGAAGGCTACGACCCCGCCAACGGACTCGTCAAACTCACGATGAACGGCGCCACGACAACGATCGTCGATTGGTCGAGCATCGCTCGCGGCATGATCGTCGAAGCCAAGGTGACGGGCGTCAATAAAACCGGCACCGGGCTGCAAATCGAAGTCAACGGGATTAAAGGCTTCATGCCGATCAGCCAGATCGACCTTTACCGCGTCGAGAAGCCCGAAGACTTCATCAACCAGAAACTCAAGTGCGAAGTCGTCGAATTGAACCCCGAAGAACGGAATCTCATCGTCAGCCGGAAATCCTTGCTCGAGCGCGAACGCCAGCAGAAGGCCGAGCAGTTCTGGCTGACGCTTGAAGAAGGCCAAGTCAAGGTCGGCACCGTGAAGTCGATCAAGCCATTCGGGGTGTTCGTGGACCTGGACGGCGCCGCGGACGGCCTGATTCCAATCGGCGAACTGAGTTGGTCCCGTGTTGGTGATCCGACCGAAGTCGTACAGTTGGGCCAGAAGGTCGAAGTCATGGTTTCCCGGCTCGACCGCGAGACCCGCAAGATTGGCCTGAGCTTGCGTCAAATGGGCCGAAGCCCGTGGGACGACTTCGCGGACACTTCCAAGCCTGGCGCACGGCTCGTCGGCAAGGTGACCCGCATCGAAGACTTTGGTGCCTTTGTCGAGCTGGCCCCTGGCATTGAAGGCTTAGTCCACGTCTCGGAGTTGTCTACGATGCGGATTCGCCGCGTGCGCGATGCCGTGAGCGAAGGGCAAGAAGTCACCGTGCAGGTGATGTCCTTGGATCCGAAGGCTCGCCGGATTTCCCTGTCTCTGAAAGCACTCCAGGCCGAAGCCGAAGCCGCGGATGCCAGCAAAGAGATGGAAGAAAAGGCCGCCGACCTCAAGGCCGCCGAAGAACGCTTGGCTCAACGCCAAGCCGACCCGAACACGAAACTCCGTGGCGGCATCGGCAGCGGCGGCCCACTCTTCAGCCTTGGCGGCGAGTAATCGTTACTGACCTGGGGCTTTGCCCCAGGCTGACAGAATGGCCCCTTCAGGGCCAAGGTTTTCGGTCCTGAAGGGACCGCTCCATCAGCCCAGGCCAACGGCCTGGGCTTGTTGTCTGACCTGGGGCTATGCCCCAGGCTGACGGAATGGCCAAGGTTTTCGGTCCTGAAAGGACCGTCTCATCAGCCCAGGCCAACGGCCTGGGCTTTTTGTTTTTACCCCAGCTTTTCCTTCGCCAGGGCTTTCGCCTGAGCGATCGCGGCGGGGAGTTGCTTCGCGTCTTTGCCCGCGGCCTGGGCCATGTCGGGTTTGCCACCGCCACTGCCGCCGAGGGTGGTGGCAAGAGTCTTGACGATCTCGCCGGCTTTCAGGCCCTTCGCCGTGAGGTCATTTGATAGCGCTATCAAAAGTGGCACTTTGCCTTCTTCCTCCCAGAACAGCGCGACAAAAGACGATGGTGACTTCTGCCGGATGCGGTCGACTTGGGTTCGCACGGCATCGATGCCAGCGCCAGGCACGATGCCGATGACGACTTTCGTCGAGCCGATCGTCTCGGCTTGCTCCAGAAGTTCGTCGACCGCTCCCGAGAGGGCCGCCGCTTGCGCCTTCTTCAAGGCCAGTTGCGTCGTCTTCAACTCGGCTTGCAGAGCCTCGACGCGGCCAGGGATTTCGTCCGTCTTGCAGACGAACTTGGTCGAGAGATCGTCCACAACACGGCTCATGACCATGACCTCTTCGGTGGCCATGCGACCCGTCACGGCGGTCACCCGGCGGACGCCTTTCTGCACTGCATCCTGACTGACGATCTTGAAAAGCCCAATGTTGCCTGTGCGTGGGATGTGCGTCCCACCACAGAACTCAATACTGTCGTCGTGTGTTGCCTGCTCGGGGCTATCTGGCCCGATGAGTACGACCCGCACGGGGTCCGGATACTTCTCGCCGAAGACAGCCCGCACGCCGGGCAGCTCCTTGGCTTGTGCCAACGGCATGGTGATGGCCGTCACCGGGGAATCGCGGTGAATGAGTCGATTCACCTGCGTCTCGATGGCCGTGATCTCCTCACGGGTCAGCGGCTTCTCGTGGCTAAAGTCAAAGCGAGTCTTCTCATCATCAACGAGCGAACCCTTCTGCTCGACATGCGACCCCAACACCGTGCGCAGAGCCAAGTTCATGAGGTGCGTCGCCGTGTGGTTCCGCATCACATCAATGCGACGAAGCGTACCTTGTGTCAATGTGACCTTATCGCCGATAGCAATGTGGCCACTCATCTGCACGCCAAGGTGCAATACCGTCTCGCCGAGGCGGATCGTGTTATCAACGCGGAACTCGATGCCATCGGTTTCGAGCTTGTCGATGCTCCCGGTATCCCCGACTTGGCCGCCTTGCTCGGCGTAGAAATTAGTGCGATCCAAGAGCAGGCCCACGGCATCACCGGGTTGCAGTTCCCCGGTGGTGATGACGACGTTATCCTTCACCCAACCGAGGACTTTGGCATCAATGATTTCGCTCGTGAACTTCGGGGCGTCGTCCGTTTTGGGCAACGTCCCCTGCACGGCCGTGATGACAATCGACTTGCCACCCGCATCGCTGACTTTGATGAACTCTTCCCAGAGCTTTTCATAACCCGCCATGTCCACGGTCAGACCCTGCTCTAAAGCCATCTGGTTCGTGAGACCTTTATCAAAGCCATACGTGGTATGCAGATGGAAGACATCATGACCACTGATCACACCTTGATTCTTCTTCGCCTGCTCAGCGGCTTCGGCGAAGAGTTTCAGCCCGCGTTCGAGAGTACGGAGGAAGCCTTTCTCTTCTTCGTAAATGAGTTCTCGGACCTTCTGCGGGTTGCGTTTCAGTTCGGGGAATGTCGGAGCCATTTGTTCCACAACGGTGCCGGAGAGCTTGTAAAGGAACGGCTCCTTCAGCCCCAAGACCTGATAGCCGTAGCGAGAAGCCCTGCGAAGAACACTTCGCAGAACCGCGTTTCGGCCCTTGTTTCCAGGCACGGCACCATCTGTGATCGAAAACGTCAACATCCGGATATGGTCCGCGATGACGCGGTAAGCCGTGTCCGTCAGATCTTCGAGTTTGGCCGTGTAGGGGCGAGCGCCGGTCACTTCGCGGATGGCGTCGAAGATCGGCGTGAACACGTCCGTGTCGTAGTTGCTATCGAGGCCATTCATCACGGCACAAATCCGCTCGAAGCCCATACCGGTATCAACATGCTTCGCCGGGAGTGGTGTGAGGGATTTATCTTCATTGCGATTGAATTGAATGAAGACGTTATTCCAAATCTCAATCACTAGTGGGCTACCACCATTCACCAGGCTCGCTCCGGATTTGTCCGGAGTGCGGTCAAAGTGAATCTCAGTGCACGGGCCACAGGGGCCGGTTTCGCCCATCTCCCAGAAGTTGTCCTTCTTGTTGCCGAGGTGGATGTGCCCAGGTAACACCCCGACCGATTTCCAAATCTCGGCCGCCTCATCGTCCCGGGGAATTCCCGCATCGTCGTCACCCTCGAACACTGTGACGTGCAACCGGGTGACATCGAGCTTCCAGACTTCGGTGAGCAGTTCCCAAGCCCAGCTAATGGCTTCCTTTTTAAAATAATCGCCGAAGCTCCAGTTGCCGAGCATCTCGAAGAAGGTGTGGTGGTAGGTGTCCTTACCGACATCATCGAGGTCGTTGTGTTTGCCGCCAGCGCGGATGCATTTTTGGGTGTTGGCCACCCGGGTCGACTTGGGCTTTTCGGTGCCGAGGAAGTAGGGCTTGAATTGGTTCATGCCCGCGTTGGCGAAGAGCAGCGTCGGGTCATCCAAAGGCACCACGGGGCTGGAAGCCACGAAGGCATGGCCGCATTTCTTGGTGAAGAAATCGATGTAATCTTGCCGAATCTCGGACGACGAACGCATGACAAACCTCAAGGAAAACAAGCCAGTCTCTCAGGTTTCTAGGACACAGATTCCCGCCGAAAGTTCAAGAGTCCGTGGCTTTTCCGCAGGTTCAAAATTCTTTGGTTGGATTTGACCGCCCCGCACTTACCATGTCCATGTTGGTCGGGTTCATGGGTCAAACAGTGAATGTGAGTAGCCGATTCCTCGTTCGCGGTGGCGTGATTGCCATCGCGGCGATTCTCTTGGGAGCACTGCTCTGGGGCGTGGCAACGTTTCCACCCACAGAGTACAGCTTCTATCCCCAATGCACTCTGCACCGCTTCACCGGGCTTCACTGCACCGGTTGCGGTTTCACTCGGTCACTGTCGAGTACTGCGCAAGGGGATTTTTCGCAAGCCTTTGCTTACAACCCCATACTACCTCTCATCGCTCCCTATTTCTTGATGATGGGTTGTCGGTCGGCGGTACGTTGGGTGCGGGGTATCACGCCAACCATTCCACGAGTTATGCCAGTCAATCGTTGGGTTGTGCGGGCCTTGGTCACGCTGATGATTCTGTTCACCCTGTTGCGGAACGTGCCCGTCGAGCCGTTTACGATTCTCGCTCCTCACCAACTTCAACGATAGGCCACGACGATGCGAGCCGTTCTTCAACGAGTCAGTTCCGCACGAGTCCGGATTGCGGGCGAAGTCGTTGGCGAAATCGGCGTCGGCTGGTTGGTGCTGCTCGGCATCACGACCACCGACACACTCGCGGAAGCCGAGAAGCTCGCGGACAAGATCGTTGGCTTGCGGGCCTTTGCGGACGAGGCAGGGAAGATGAACTTGGCTGTGACGGATGTGAATGGTGGAGTCTTGGTCGTGAGTAACTTCACGCTGTACGCCGATACTTCGAAAGGTCGTCGGCCGAACTTTCTGCAAGCCGCACGGCCCGAACACGCGGAACCCCTCTACGAGGGGTTCCTACTGGCGCTTCGCAGGCTGGGCATCCCGACGTCATCGGGACGCTTTGGAGCCGATATGCAAATCGATCTCACGAACGACGGCCCCGTGACCATCCTCATGGGGGATTGACGACATTGCTCGGGTGCTTGAATTGCGAGGGCTTATCGGATAGCGTCTTCAGGAAGTCCCTCTCCTTGTTCGGAGCCTGAAGATGACGATCTCCCGACGTGAGTTCTTGGCCGTCTCGGCGGTGGCTCTTGGCTCTTCTGTGAAAGCGAGTACCCCGATGCTTCCTGTCGTTGATACCCATCAGCACCTCTGGGATTTTGCCAAACTCGTGCCACCCTGGCTCACACCTGGTGACCCCAAGAATCCTCTGGCCAAGTCCCATACGCCCGCAGACTATGCGGCAGCGATCGAGGGCTTGAATGTGGTCAAGTCCGTGTATGCAGAGGTGGGCGTCGCGGCGGCTGATCGGGTGAAGGAAGCCGAGTACGTCGCGGGGATCTGTGCCGAAGGCAAGACCCCGATGCGGGCCGCGGTCATTGGCGGCGATGTGCTCTCCGAAGGCTTCCCGGAGTACATCAAAGCGTACAAAGGCCACAAGTCCATCAAGGGCATTCGGCACATGCTTCACGTCGAGACGACGCCCAAGGGCACGTGCCTGCAAGAGGGTTTCATCAAGAGCCTACGCTTGCTGGGCGAATTGGGTCTGAGTTTCGATCTCTGCATACGGCCCAATGAACTCCCGGACATGGTCACTCTCGTCGAGAAATGCCCAGACACCAAATTCATCCTCGACCACTGCGGCAACCCCAACCCCAAGTTCACCACCGCCGAGTGGGACACTTGGCGCAAGAACATGGCCAGCATGGCGGCGAAGAAGAACGTCGTCTGCAAGGTCTCCGGGTTCGTGGCCAATGCGACACCGGCGGAGTTCAAGATCGAACTCGTAGCTCCAGGCATCAACGGCACGATCGAAGCCTTCGGCATCGATCGCGTCATGTTCGGCGGCGATTGGCCCGTGGTCACCAAGGCGACGAGTTATAAAGGCTGGCTGACGATGCTCCGCGAAGTGATCTCCAACCGACCCGAAGCCGACCAACGCAAACTCCTCCACGACAACGCCTGCAAGGTCTACGGGATTTAAGGAATCCCCACGAAAGCCGGAAAAAGCACACCGCTGCCATCAACCGGGCTGCCTAGAATAACTGAAGAATTTCACCCGCTATTGAGGCGGGTTTTGTTGTTTCTGGAGTGAACCATGATGCCCTTCTCGCTGAAGGATTATGATTTGACGGTCGCCGATGTCCGGCGGAATTGCTCGGCGGCGGAGCTTTACGAGGATGGGCTGCTTTCGGATAAGTCTCGGATTGCGGCCCAAGGAGCACTCGTCGCCTACTCGGGGGATAAGACGGGCCGGTCGCCCAAGGATAAGCGTGTGGTCAAGCACCCCGATTCGCAGGGTGATATCTGGTGGGGGCCAGTCAACATTCCCTTGGAGCGAGCCAGCTTCTTGATCAACCGCGAACGGGCACGGGATTACCTCAACACCCGGAAGCGACTGTATGTCTTCGATGGCTTCGCGGGGTGGGATCCGGCGAATCGGCTCAAAGTGCGGGTCATCTGCTCGCGGCCTTACCATGCCCTGTTCATGCACATCATGCTCATCCGGCCCACGGAAGATGAACTCGCGAGCTTCGGCACTCCGGACTTCATCATCTACAACGCTGGCGAGTTCCCCGCCAACCGCCTGACCTCGGGCATGACGTCGAAGACAAGTATCGACCTCAGCTTCGAAGACAAAGAGATGATCATCCTCGGCACGGAGTACGCAGGGGAAATGAAGAAGGGGGTGTTCAGCATCATGAATTACCTCATGCCGAAGCGAGGTATCTTGAGCATGCACTGCTCCGCGACGGCGGACGCCAAGACGGGCGAATCGTCGGTGCTCTTTGGCCTCTCAGGCACGGGCAAGACGACTCTCTCGGCCGATCCGAAACGGCATTTGATCGGAGACGATGAACATTGTTGGTCCGAGAGTGGGTTGTTCAACATCGAAGGTGGCTGTTACGCCAAGACCATTGACTTGAGTTCCGAAAACGAACCCGACATTTACAACGCCCTCGGCTTCGGCTCGGTACTCGAAAACGTGGTCCTCGTTAAGGGCAACGAAGTCGATTACAACGATGCCGCGATCACGCAAAACACCCGCGGTGCCTACCCGGTCGATTCGATCAAGAATGCCAAGATTCCCTGTGTTGCGGGGCATCCGACCAACGTCATCTTCCTGACGTGCGATGCCTTCGGGGTCTTACCGCCCGTCGCCAAACTGACGCCCGAGCAGGCCATGTACCACTTCATGAGTGGCTACACCGCCAAGATTCCCGGCACGGAAGTCGAAGTCAACGAACCCGGGGCCACCTTCTCCCCTTGCTTCGGTGGGCCATTCCTCGTGTGGCACCCAACGAAGTATGCCGAGCTTCTGAAAGAGAAGCTGATGAAGCACAAGGCCAACGTCTGGCTCGTGAACACCGGGTGGTCTGGCGGCAGTTACAACGGTGGCAAGCGCATGAAGCTCGCCATCACTCGGGCCATCATTGATGCCATCCACGCTGGGACACTCGCCAACGCCCCGACGGCAGTGGACCCGATCTTCGGGCTGCACACCGTCACGAAGTGTGGCGAAATTTCCCAAGACATCCTCATCCCTCGCCGGGCCTGGGCCGACGGAGCCGCTTACGACGTCGAGGCCAAGAAGCTGGCGAAGTTGTTCGTCGAGAACTTCGCCAAGTACGCGGACTACGCCGGCGCTGAGGTCATCGCAGCCGGTCCACGCCTGAGCTGAGATCAGGGTCTCTGGTAGCCGTAAGCAGTGATCTTGGTGGACCTCAAGAATGTCTCGTCGTTCTTGGGGTCTGCCGGTGACATCGGATCGTCACCGAGGTTGTTAGAAGTCGTCTTGTACTTGCCTTCTTTGCTGCTCTTATCCGTGGCATTGTCTCGGAAGGCCATGCCGGGTTGTTTGTCCCGTGGGCCACCAACAATCTCTGCCACGCGGCCGAAGTAGTTCTTGGTAAACTCCAGGCGATGCTTCGCGCCTGTGAGCATCAGGTCTGGAGACACTGCGGCACTGCTCATGCTGTGGAAGGTGTTGTTGGCGATCAAGAGCTGAAACGGTTGATCGGTCGTCACTTTGCCGGTGAACCAGAGTCCCGAGTCACAGTTCCAGATGCGGTTGTTCTTGATCTCACTCTCACTGATTGGGCCATCGATCTTGATCCCTGCTGCACATGGCCCTTCGATCCGGCAATCTGTGATCATGACGAAGCGGTTGTTGCCTGAAAAATACATCGCCGATTCGAAACGAAGTTCGGAAGAGACCCGGCACTTTGTGATTTTCACGGGCCGTGCGGAGTCGGCATTCGTCTGCTGGAAGCGGAAGCCCGAAACACGTGGGTTGTTGACGGTGATGTTCTCAAGAGTCAGCCCAGGAGTGTTGAACCCAACGGAGACCCCCGACTCGCCGGTGGCGTTGAGTTCGATGGTCAGGCCGCGAATGCTGAGGTTCTCAACGTAGGTGATGTCGAGAGCTGGCCCGGCTTTCGCGCCCGTGAACTTCGGCGCCCAGATGACACGATCTCTGCCGGGGCCAGGCTGAATTGTTAGCCCACGTTTGGCATTTTTCCCAGCATCCGAGTAGCGGATGGGTGGGTCTTCGATTCGCTCATCCAAGAGCAGGATGGTTTCGTCGGCTTTCGCCTGGTCGATCGCTCCGGCCAGGGTGCTGAGTGTGCGGTTGGGGTTCGGCGAAGTACCGGACTTGGTGACGTACCAAATCTTCCCCGTATCCGTGTTGGTGACAGTCGTAGGACTTGACTTGAGCAGGAAGTATCCGACGCCACCGAGAGCCGGGAGGCCGACCAAGAGACCGAGGCCAAGGATCAAAAAGAGCCATTTCTTCGAGGGTTTTGGTTCGCTCGATGTGGGTTTGGGGACCTTCACCGAGGGTGGAGCTTTCACTTTCACGATCGATTTCGGTCCCATGGGATCAGGGTCACCAAAGTCGGCGAAAGGATTGGCGTCCGGCACTGGCGATGGTGCTGCTTGCGGGGTGATGCTCATGGCATTCGTCGCGGTCGAACCGGGGATCTTCGGGATGCCGATCGACGAGCCTCCGAAGGAGGATCCACTGTGGCTCGGTGACACGAGTACCCCACTCGGGGCACCCAACGTCTGGGCACCGGCAACGACACGGGAGGTGATGGGGCCACCGGTTCCGCGAGCGGCGCGGGAGAGGGTCGGCATCTCCTCGGCACTCGGCGGACCGACGGGTTGCTGGACCCACTGATACAAAGCCTTCATGACCTCGCCCGGAGTCTGGAAGCGATCGTCCGGGTTCTTCGCGAGCATCTTGCCCACGATGGCGACGATCTCGGGCGGCAGGTCGTTACGGTAGGTCGTGAGAGCAGCGGGTTGCCGTTGTTGGTGCCACAACAGCTTCTGAGCGACACTTCCTTCGGGGAAGGGGGCTTTGCCTGTGAGCAAGTAGTAAAAGGTGCCGCCGAGCGAATAGAGGTCCGCGCGGATATCGACCGTATGGCTATCGAGAGCCTGCTCGGGCGCGAGGTAGTCCGCGGTGCCGAGGATGTTCTCGTCGTACTTGCGGGTGAGGGCATCTTCTTCGTCGTTGAAGAATCGAGCGAGGCCCATGTCCAGAATCTTGACCACACCCGAGCGGTCCACGAGGATGTTTCCTGGCTTGATATCCCGGTGGACCAGGCCCATTTCGTGGGCATGCTGCAAACCAATGCAGGCGGAATAGATGTAGTGACAAGCCCGTGTCACGGGTAAGGGGCCAGTCTTGCGGACCAAGTCGTTGAAGTTGGCCCCATCCACGAATTCCAAAACCAAGAAGTGCAAGTTCTGGTCTTGGTCAATGTCGTACGCGCGGACCAAGTTGGGGTGATCGACCGCGGCGACGGCCCGTGCTTCGCGGTGAAAGCGGTCGAGCGACGCGGGGTCGTTGGACTTGGCGGCGGGCAGCACTTTGATCGCTACCCGACGGCGCATCAGCTTGTGTTCGCAGAGGTAAACCTGGCCCATGCCACCGCTACCAATCCGTTCCAAGACTTTGTACTTGCCCAGAAAGAATCGCCGGAACTTGCCTTGGAGGATCTGCTCGGCCTGGAAATAGGTCAGATGACCTTCCTCGACCAGAAAGTCTGCCATCTCTTTCGAAGTCGCCAAAGGAGGCTCAAGACTTTCGGCTTTCGTGAGACTCGGGGCGAGTTTCGGTTCTTCCAGCAGGCCACTCTTGCGGACCATGTCCACGAATTGTGCGATGGTGAACTTGTCCTGCATGTCAATGGCTCCGACGGTAACGGAGACTGAAGGGAGAGCGACGGCTTCATGATATTCGGCGCGAGGTCGTTGTGGTGCTTGTGGAAGTACAACTGTGGCGAAATGATGAATTTCTGCCGGAATCACTGTCGGGAATCAGGGCGCGACCGCTTCAGACTGCTTTTTCAGCAAAGTTTGCTCAAGTTCCCAGATTCGATGACCGATAACACCCGATGACCTGCCCAAGTGCGCGAAAAGCCGCGTCGGGGCCAAGCCTGAGAGGCCAGCGATGACTCAGACGACGACCCAAACCGAGACCATCCTGAACCGTTTGACCTCGTACCGCGAGACGTTGAGCCAATCGCTCGTCCCGATGGGGCCAGACCCCGTGGCTCGGCTAGCGGAACAACTCGCTGCAACACCCGAGTTCCTGAGCCGCTCGTTGCAAGCTCTCACGGAAAGCCCGCCGACCGAATCGGCACCCCCCGTGGTCCTGACAGCCCGTGCTCGGCAACTGCTCGAAACAGCCCGGGACATGGTCGGCGTCCTGCGGGAGTCTTCACAAGATCAGGTGATCCAAGCGGGTGATCCCAAAGATAAAACCTCGCTCGCCCACTACCACGCGGACACCCTCGCCCTGACGACCTCTGCGCTACGCATGGCGGCTTCGTTTCCGGCTTCGGCGCAAGAGCAGCTTCGCCTCTGCGATGGCCTGGATGCGATGCTCGGCCACGTCCGTGAGCGGTTGAGTATCCTCCAAGCGGCTGTCAGCACGCGAAGCCGGGATGCCGCTCGCCTGAATGGCCTCGCGGCCCGGCTGACACACCTTTCGCAAGGCCGTGTCGTTGATCTGCAATGGTTGGCCCAGGTTGGGGAAGAGCTGCTCGATGAAGCTCGTCAATCTCAACCGATTCGCTGGCATGTCTCCTCGGCGAGCGAAGCCGCCAAGTTCGTGGCGAGCCACTCGCTGAACGTTGCCCAGGTCGTGGCGCGGTTGACGATCCAAGATTTCGAATGGGCAGCGAAACCACTGACGCCCGTCGTCGGGGCCATGCTCATGGACCTCGGCATGCTCAACCTGCCTCCCGAATTGCTGGCAAAGACTGGCGCGTTGAGTGTGGCCGAGCGACGGATGCTCGAGATGCACCCCGACGCGGGCGCGCAGATGCTCGCCAACCTCTACCCCGATTCGGCGATGACGACTCAAGCGATTCGCATGCATCACGAACACCCGGACGGCACTGGTTACCCAGACGGCAAACAGGACCATGAGCTTTCCTCTTTGGCCAAGATGCTTCGTGTCGCGGATGTGTACGCGGCTCAGTGCGAAGCCCGCCCGCATCGCTCCGCCAAAGACCCACGCGCGGCAATGATGGATACACTCCTCGCCGCCGAGACGGGCATCGTCGATCGGGAGTTCGCCGAGCAGTTGGTGAATCTCGGCCTGTACCCATTGGGCACACTGGTCGAGTTGGCCGATGGCCGTCTGGGGGTCGTGACCGCGAACCACCCGCATCGCCTGAACGTCCGCGCCACGGCTCGGCCCGTGCTCTCGATCGTCACCGACTTCACCGGCGCCGCACTCCCTCGACCACAGACGCTGGACCTGGCCGCGACCGATCGGGGTAGCATCGCCCGCGCGATCCCGACGGCCGAGCGTGCCCAGTGGCTGGGTGAACATTTCCCCGAGTTGGTCTGAGCGTATGGATTACTTCTCTGCCACACGCCACCCGTGGGCCGGGCTGGTGTTTCTGCTCCCGCTCTTGATCGTCTATGAAGGCGGAGTGCTTTACTTTGGTGGCACCGAAGGTATCGGGATACGCGGCGGCGCCGATGAATGGCTACGCTTCGGCCTCTCCCGCTATGGCTTGGGTCAAGCCTGGGCCGCGCCGATCCTCGTGGTCGGGGTGTTGCTGGTGCAATGCTTCCTCGACTGGGCCAACCGACCGAAACAGCCCGTTGGCATCTGCTTCGGCATGTTGCTGGAAAGCATCGCCTTTGCCGCCATTCTCTGGGCCATCGCCCGGAACTTCGTCCCCATTCTCGATCGCCTCGGCGTGCCCCTCAACAGCATCGAGTTCAACACACCCGCCAATGAATTGATCCGCTACATCGGCGCGGGCATCTACGAAGAAGTCCTCTTTCGCCTGGGGCTATTCTCGGGCCTCGTGATCTTGTTGCGAATGGTGTTACTCCCGACCATCGTCGCCACCGTACTGGCTGCCATCGCAGGTTCCGTGGCCTTCGCAGCCGCTCACCACGTCGGGCCACACGGCGAACCGATGGTGCCGATTCGCTTCCTGTTCCGCGCCACCGCAGGGATGTTCTTTACGCTCCTGTACATCTTCCGCGGCTTCGGCGTCGCAGTCGGTGCCCACGCCGCCTACGACATCCTCGCTGGCGTCTCCGTTGGTCAGACCAGCGCTGAGTAACCTCGCCATCTTGGATAATGGCCCACGCGAATTGCGGTTTTGTAGGTCGTGGTCGAGTCTTCGAGGCCCGACAGTGCACACCCCCAGCGATTGCGAGTTGTGTCGGGCCTCGTCGCCAAGCCTCCTCGACCACGACCTACGGGATTGCGTTTGTAGGTCGTGGTCGAGTCTTCGAGGCCCGACAGTACATAAATTCAGCGATTGCCGGTTGTGTCGGGCCTCGTCGAAGCCTCCTCGACCGCGACCTACGGGGTTTGAGGAAAAATCCGGCCTGGTTCAAATCAGGGGAGCAGAGGGCATGGGGTTGGCGGTGTTCCCATAGCTTCGCTATGGGCTACGATTGGCGCCGGTCCTGCGGACCTCACGCCAGGGTTTAAGCTCCGGAGGAGCGGATACCATCGTAGCCCACAGCGAAGCTATGGGATGGATCTTCTAGCTACGCCGGAATTGAACCATGCCAAAAATCCTCTCGGTTTTTGAATCCATTCCTGCCTGGCTTGCGAAGTGATGTGTGACTGGGGCGAGTCCTGGTCAACAACTACCACACCAAGTAAAGGGATTGAGATGAAATCGTTTGTACTGGGACTGATGAGCGTCGGGTTCGTGTCAGCCACGGGGTTCGCGGTCGAACCGCCATGTCGGACGGCTACCGCCAAGGTCTCGACGACACACACCCAATTGGGAACGATTCCCAAAATCGCCGCTGGGGCCGGGTCGTTCAAGACCCTGATCACGGCCCTCGTGGCCACGGATCTCCTCGGGGCACTCGAAGGCGATGGCCCGTTCCTCGTGTTCGCCCCCACGGATGAAGCCTTCGCCAAGCTGCCGAAGGGGACGCTCGAAAAGCTGCTGAAGGACAAAGAAAAGCTGGCCACGATCCTCAAATACCATGTCGTCCCCAACAAGAACACGTTCAACGCGCACGGTCACGAAGGCAGCTTCGGGTTCAAGACACTTGAAGGCCGGTCGCTCAAAGTCAGCAAAGACTCGCATGGGTTGAAGGTCAACAACGCCACGATCCAGATTCAGAACATCATGGCCAAGAACGGTAGCATCCAGGTGATTGACACGGTGCTCATGCCACCCGAAGAAGCGGCCACATCGACCATCCCCGCCGTGGCCGAGAAAGCGGGCCTGTTCAAGACTCTGCTCGCCGCCGTGAAGACTGCAGAACTCGCCGAAGTGCTTTCCGGGCCAGGGCCGTTCACCGTCTTCGCACCGACGGATGACGCCTTCGCCAAGCTGCCCAAAGGTACTGTCGAGAAGCTGCTGAAGCCCGAGAACCGCGCTCAACTCGTCGCCATCTTGAAGCTGCATGTGATCGCTGGGAGTCGTGATGCCAAGACTTTGGCGAGCTACAACAGCCTTGATACATTGGGTGGTAAGGTGAGTTTTGAAATCCGCGACGGTCGGCTGACCGTCAACGACAGTGCCATCATCAAGTCCGACATCAAAGCGGATAATGGTATCATCCACGTGATCGACACGGTCCTTCTTCCAGGTCGCTAAAGACAAAGGTTGACCAGGGTGAGTGACGGATTACTGATTCGAATTGCACAAGGCGACACCTCCGCGGTGCCGCTTTGTCTCGATCGTTATGGTGGACTCGTCTGGTCCTTGGCCCGTCGTATGGTTGGCTCGCAGGCTGAGGATGCGGTTCAGGAAGTCTTCGTCGATCTTTGGAAATCGGCGGGGCGATTTGATCCGAGCCAGGGAACCGAAGCGACTTTCGTGGCGACGCTCGCACGTCGTCGGATCATCGACTATCTCCGCCGCAACGCTCGCAATCAAGTTGCGGAACCCTTGCCTGATACGGTTCTTTCAAAGACTTCGCCAGTGGATACCGTCTTGCTTCGCACCGAGGAAAACGACCGCGTCGAGAAGGCACTCGGCGAACTGCGACCCGAAGAATGCCGCTTGATTCGCTTGGCCCTGCAAGACGGCCTGACTCACGAAGCGATTCAGACCAACACCGGGTTACCACTCGGCACCATTAAGACCCATATTCGCCGGGGGCTACTTCGCCTCCGGGATCTCCTTCAAGAACGGGGTTCCCCATGAGTTCCCCTGCGAACATCGAACGACTCTACGACCTCCTCGCTCAGGAAGCCATTTCCGGCATCACTGCGGCAGAACAAATTGAACTGGATCACTTGCTACAAAAGTGGCCGCATGTGGGGCGGGCGGAAGTCTCGGACACGGTCGCGGCTCTCGACCTCCATTGGAGCCAAGCTGAGGAATTGCCCCCGGAACTGCGGGCCAAACTCGCTGCCCAGGCGACTCCGATCGTCGAGGCTCACATCCCACGACCGAGCCGAAAAGCTCCGTGGAAGCCACTCGCACTCGCTGGTTGGGGCCTGGCGTTGAGCTTGCTGGTCGCCGTTGGATATTGGCAAGTCCGCAGCGCCGCAACTTTAGATCTCAACCAACGGCAAGCCGCGTTGGCAAGCCGTGCAGACTCGACTCGCTTTGTTTCTCAACCAGGCGCGACGACCGCGAACGTCGTCTGGAACCAGGCCAGCCAAGAAGGCTATCTCCAAGTCCGGGGGCTTCCGGCCAACGACCCGACTCGGATGCAATACCAGCTCTGGATCATCGACGCTGGCCGTGGTCAGCCGGGTCAATCGGATGCCAACAACCGCGTCGATGGCGGAGTCTTTGATGTTGCCCCGGATGGTACAGCCCTGATCCCCATCCGTGCGGCCGTGAAGGTCTTCAACACCCAGGCGTTCGCCATCACCGAGGAGGCTCCCGGCGGCGTGATCGTGTCTCGGGCGAAGGAGAATTTGAAGGTGTTGTTGGTGAAAGAGTGACTCGCTCGTTACAGCCCTGTTACAGCATCTTGAGTAGATTCATGGAGGGTTTTTCCTGATTGTTGAGGGAGGTGTCTCATGCGACGCTTGGCTATCCTGCTGGGATTCATGTTGATGACGAACATCGTTTCAAGCGCGGAACCA
Source organism: Fimbriiglobus sp. (assembly GCA_051659845.1). Lineage (GTDB taxonomy): Bacteria > Planctomycetota > Planctomycetia > Gemmatales > Gemmataceae > Fimbriiglobus. The sequence continues at coordinate 190,888 of JBOFPH010000033.1, forward strand.
AAACGGCTTTGGGCAGCGTACTGGGTGACAGGTGGAGAAGCCGCAAAAAGTCGCTACGAACATCTGCTGATCACACAATTTAAACTGGAAGAACTCTCCAAACCTGGCGTGGAGGCTGCCGAAACTCCACCCTTCAGTCTCGAATCCTCGACCTACTGGATTTCGACACACGCCCGTCGCACGATCTGGAACACAGACATGCGACCCATCAAAGCTGCTCCGAAGTTCACGGACTACGACTCCGAGCGAAACACTTTGAAAATCGCCGGGGTGGAATACGAAATCGAACCTGTCCCCATCGCCCGGGCGATTCAGCTTCTCCGAGAGCCGTTCGGCGACCTGAAGATTCATCGTCTCCACGCACCACTGAGTGGGATGGAACGAACCGCTGAGGCGATCGCCGGGCTGCTGGAAGCGGAAACGCAACCGAAACACAAGGTGACCAAGCTCAACATCGGGGGTTCGTTTGGTGGAGATCGAAGCACGATTACCACTCAAATCGCCGAACCGCATCCTTTATCAGGGACTCGACATGGGCCATTCTTCATCTTTGGTGAAGGGATGCGCCTGCGAGAATGGCATAACTACGACGAAGGCTTCCGATTCTACCGAGATGTCTACATCGACGAGGGGTTCAAACTCGTGCATGAGCAATTCTCTCGAAAGCCATTCGCGGATACTCAAGGTGCCAACGGCTGCCGGGTCGTTTACAAGAAAGGCGAACCTGGAAAAGGACCGACTCCGTTAACGACTGGCTACACACTCGACGAGAAACCGTGGTTTGGCGAGTTTGTCTTCTTCGAGGTTGTTCCCGGCAACCGATCCTTCGAGTATCCCGTCCGGCTGATTCTGCGAGAGTACGACAAGGGGAAAATGATCAAGTCAAAAACCGATTTCACACTTGGTTTTGGAGAGGAAGAGAAAAGTCAGAAGTGGTTGAAGAAGTTACCCGACTTGCTTCGGGCACCTTGATGAGCAACTATCCCCGAGAGGATTTGAACCTCTAACCTTTGCCTCCGGAGGGCAACGCTCTATCCAGTTGAGCTACGAGGACTTCACAACCGCAGTATACCGCGATCCCTGTCAATGACAAGTTTCCGCCGACAAGGTTCAGGGCTTCGCTCGCGCCGTATTGATAGTCACTAAAATCCACATCCTTTGGGTGCCTTCTCAATCGAGAATCATGATGCGGATTTGGGGTAACTGGCTGTTGCTCGCGGCGATGGTCTGGTTTGGCGGGCTGCTGGGATTGGGGATCGAAGGCTATCTGAAGCCGCGGGGCCGGACGGTGTTCGATATCTATGTCGTGGCGAGTCGAGCGTGGTGCGCGGGGGAGGATCTTTATCCTCGCCAAGCGGAAACAGCCGAGCTTTATCGCTACAGCCCGGCGTTTGCCGTCATCACCGCTCCGCTGTCTTGGATTCACCCTGGGTTGGGGAACGGCCTCTGGAAAGTGATCAACGGCTTGGTGTTCCTGGGTGGAGTCTTCGTGTGGAGCCGCCGAGCACTTCCTGGGGAGCCGCTCAGTCCAAATCTGATTGGTGTGCTGGCTCTGCTCACAATTCCCGTGGCAGTGCTCAGCTTGCACATCGGCCAAGCCAACCTGCTGATGACGGGGTTGATACTCTTTGGCGTGACACTTTTGCAAGAAGAGAAGTACTGGTCCGCAAGTGTCTTTCTCGCCGCCGCAACACTCACAAAAGTCGTCCCGTTCGCGTTCGCCCTGGTGCTGATGATCCTGTTTTGGCGGCTGATTTTGCCTTACCTCACGATGATCTGTCTTGGTTTGGTAACTCCCTTTCTGTGTCAGAAGCCGAGTTACGGACTCACACAAACACAAAGCTGGCTACATCACTTGGTCGAAAGCGGCGAGTTGAACCGCGAACGGCTCCGTTCCCTGGATAAGCTCCTAGAACTTGGGGGTTACACCCTCTCGCCGCAGCTAATGTTGCTCCTGGGAGTGCTCGCAGGTGGAGCGGTGTTGCTGGTCGGTGTTCTGGGTTCGTGGCGATGCCACGACAGGCGCTTGGCACTCTGGCTGGTGCTGGCTTGGTTCTTGAATTGGGTGTTGCTCTTCAGCCCAGCCACGGAAAAGGTCACTTACAGCATCATAGCTCCGGTGCTGGCCCTCGCCATCATTCGCAGTTGGCAGAAACCAAGAGCCTGGCTGAGCCGAATGGTTTTGATCTTGAGTTTGCTGCTGATGGGGCTTGTGAGCACTGATCTCGGCAAACCCCTGAGACAGTTCGTTGACACGACAGCAGCCCCGATCTTCGGGGCACTACTGTTCCAGTTCTGGTTGATCGCTGACACGAGGTCGTTTCTGCTCAGCAGTCTTCAGTTCAACCTATCTCCGGCCACCGACTCCAGGCAGGGTGCGTAGCCAGTCCGCGGGGAGGATGAACTCCGAGCCGGCGTTGATGCCCACAGTGCGAACGAGGTCGATGCCCCGGACACCAGCGGAGTTCAAGCAGGCCGCACTGCCACCGAAGAAAGCGGCGGAGGCGGCGGTGCCGGTGAGCGTGTCGTTGCCAATGGAGATGGCACCAAAGGTGAGCATGTCCGGCTTGGTGCTCAAAGCCACACCAGGGCCGATGCCTTGTTGGGTCGTGGTTCCTTTGATGCCAATGGTCACCACGGCGGCTGCATCTCCGGGGGTGCCGACGCCAGCGCGGATGCTGGTGAAGGTGCGGAACTCGGGTGAACCTTTCGTCGGGTCGACGCTCTCCACGACGATCCGTGGCGAGACTTCGACTTGCTGACGCAATGCCGGGATCTGGTATTCGAACGCCGAGCGCCCTTCGACACGAAGAGCGTAAACGCCGTCTTTCGGGATCGTCACTTCTAGAGTTTGCTCGAAGGCTCCCGAAGCCGTGGTTCGCAGCAGTTTGATCGGGTTGCCCGTCGAGCGAGCCACTTCGACGAGTTCATCGGTCGCGGCGGTTTTGCCTTCGGGATCGATCTGACGCAGGAGGCGAAGCGTCATCGGGAAGACTGGTTCGCGGGGCACATAGCCGTCTGGGTCTTGGGGTTCACGCCACTGGATCGTGAAGCGGAGTTTCGCACCGGTGGGCAAGGTCGGTGTGGGGTTCCCGGCAACAGGTTGGTAGCCGAGGAAGTTCAGTTCCCGTGTCCAGCGATCTTGAGGCATCGGGACTGAAGCGGGGCTGAATTCGAGGACCTTGTTGCCATCGACATCCAAGAACGGCCCAGCCCAGATTTGGCTCGCTCGCACGCCTGCTGCTTGGACCCAGACGGGCAGGGCGGGTTCCTTCGCCGCCTTGATGGCTGAGCGGCTTGGTGTGGCCACGTAACGCTCATCCAGGTAGCGGCTCAGTTCGTTGAGGCCATCTTGGGGGTAACCGGTATCGAAGGTCACCGTATTGATAACGAGTGTCGCCCCGCCGAGGCTCTCGATGCCGTCTCTGATTTTGTTGAAGCGATCGATGGTCTTTTTGAAGGCTTCTTCATCTGCGAGCAACTGGTCAAGGGCCTTCTTGGCCGCATCGCGTCGGGCCGTTGGTTTCTCTTCGTCACTCAAGTTGGAGAAGGCTCGTGTGTATTCGGTCACAATCGCGGTGCGATTGGCGGTGAGTGTTTCCGCGAGGCGGTTCAACTCGAAGGCTCGCGTTTGGAAAGCTTCCGAATATGCGATGTCCCCGCGAATCGCTTTGGCCAGTCCGACGAGCTGGAAGAAGGCACTACGGTCGATCCGAACGATGGTCAGCGAGGCATCGGGGGCCGTGGCCTGGGCGATCTTGGCGGCCATGGTGCCCGCGCCGAGCTTCTCGCCGAGAGGTAGAGCGGTCAGCTCTTTGGAAAGCTCGGCGGTGAGGTCAACGAACTTGGTGCGAGCTGGCAGATCCGTGCCGATCGCAGCGGGCAAACCACCGAAGTCCGTGCCTATCAGAACGACCTTGGCTCCGAGACCGCGGTGCCCGAGCCGGTGCAACTCGGCCACGCGGCTGGCGGCGAGTGCTTCTGCAGGGCTGGTTTTGCTAGCCCCCACCGAGATCGACGCCGTTTCGCTCGCCATCCGAGGCAACCGCACAGCCTTGACTTCCAGAAGCTCGGCGAGCTTGGTGAGGTCTTCCGTCTTCGAAACGCGGGCCGTCATGACCAAACCCACCAAGCCTTCGACCGAGACGCCTTCGGCACAAGTGCGGACTCGTGTCCGGAAGTTGGCCCAGTCGTCACCGGGGGTTTGTTCGAGGATCACGTCGACACGTTGTGGTTTGCCAGCGTTTGCAGGATCGAGAAAGATGGCTTTGACATCCGGAGCGAACTTCGGCGAGCAAGGGGCTTCGGCGGGCAGAGGTGCCATCTCCGCGACCTGCTCGGGGTCTGCGATCAGTTCCACGAACCGTAAAGGCAACGTATTCCGGAACGGCAACGGCTGTTGATCGAGGGGCACTGCCGAAGTGAACCAACCGGCGGGAAGGTTTCGCAGGTCTTTGGTGAGCTGACTGGCGTTTTCGAAGGGGAGTTTGCCACGAAGCCAGGTGAAACCTTTGTGGTCGTAACCGACTTCCTCTTGGAAAGCCATCAAGCCGAGGTGTTGGCTCGTCTGCTCGTGGAGCTTTTGTTGTTCGGCTGCTGCGAAGCCACTCGGCAAGCGCAAGCGTACGGCGACGAGCTTTTTGCCATCCTCAGGTAACATCATTTCCGTGGGCCGAGCAACGACGGTTTTGATGTGGGAGTCTTCGAAGAGCTTCGTAACATTGGCACTCGGAATAGTGCCGGAGAGCATCTCGGCGGTGGAGTCGAAGATGTCAAGGTCGCCGTCCTCGCGGACGGTCTCTTCAAAACCGAGGTTCTTGAGGTGCAGCTTCATCGCCCGGTACTGGCGAATCCGCTCGTCTCGGTCAGCCTGGATACGGTAACGTAAGTCGATTGAGTATTTCTCTGCTCGAACGGGGTATTTGACTTGAGCGAATAGAGGTGTCGCTTGCCCGGCAACGAGAAGGACAGCGAACCAAGAGAGACAGCGGAGCATGACGGAACCTCACGGCGTGGCCGGGTGCGATACCGATAGCATGTCCGCACGCGGCGGCCTTGCCAAGCGGCTGAGTATAAATATGCCCGCAGAAAAACAATTCGCCGAGAGCAAACCTAGTATCAACTCACGATTTCACGCCGGACTCTGCCGGTCAACTGGGTTGTAACGAAGCAAGCGGCCTTGAGCCAATCACGAGGAAAAATCCTTATTCCTGGCTTTGCAGAATGTTCCAACTCGGTATCATCACAGTTTGACTGCATCGCAGGATCAAAAACTATAGACCCACCACCGGGTAACGCAGGAGTGATGATGAGCGGAAAGACGACGACGACCGGGCAGAAAGCGGTGCGTTCCGCAGGCCGGAAGAGCTTTGCTGGAACCCCGCGAGGCTTCGAACCCCGTCCAGCATTCGTGGACTACAAAGATTACCAAACCCTCAAGAAGTTCGTGAGCCAACAAGGCAAGCTGATGCCCCGTAAGCGCACTGGCTTGAGCGCAGCTGGCCAAAAAGCCCTCGCTCGCGCCGTCAAACGCGCTCGCTTCATGGGCTTGCTCTCGTACGTCCCCGAAATGTAAGCATTCAAGAAACCCAACGAAACCAGCCCCCAAAAGGGGGCTGGTTTCGTTACGTGTAGGGGTTCAGGGTTCAGCAGACTGGGTGGTGGGTTTGATTCCGCAATCCGCAATCCACAATCCGAAATCATCCCTTGAGGCTCTTGGCACTCGCGTCCCGTTTGTTGTCGAGCCAAGCCACATCACCGGAATCTGCGAAGCGCTTGATCCCGACATGCTCGATGGCATCGTCGCCGACGACTTGCAACGGTGTGTAGCGTGGGTGATGGCTGTCCTTGTAAGGGTCGTTGCGGGCGGCGTTGTAGCAGCAGATCATGCTCCAACGTGGGTTGTCGGAGGTGTTGCGGTCGCTGCGGTGCAGCGTGTTGGGGTGGAAGAAGAGAGCGTCACCAGGGTTCATTTCGATGTAATGATGCGGATACTGGGTCGGGCGAGTGCGGATGGCATCGACGACTTCCATGTCCGCTCCAGCTTGTTCGCCAGTCAGGATATGGTGAATCCGGCCACAATTGTGGGAGTTCTCGATCACCTGTATGCAACCATTTGCCACGGTGCAGGGATCGACGGCGATGAACACGGAGACCAAGAGTGGCTCCAAGATTCCATTTTGATACCAGTACCCGTAGTCCTGATGCCACGTCCAGGCTCCGCCGACTTTGGCATCTTTGAGGATCATCTTGGAGTGGTAATGGTAGACCTCGCCACCGAGAAGCTGCTCACACGCTCGAACCATTCGCTCACATCGTGCGAACATGCCATAGATGCCATCACCAGGGTGATTCCAGAGCGAGAGCCGCACGACTCCACCTTCACCATCGGCTCGACCAAAGGATCGACGATCCAGTTCATGGTCCTCTTTCGCCGCGCGGGAGAGTAGCTCAATTTCCGAGGGTCGGAATAAGCCTCGTGAGAGAGTAAAACCACGACGATGGTATTCCGCAACCGATTCAAGGGAGAGTGGCATCGATTTATCTCGTAAAACTGTTGAGAATTCCAGGGATTCTGTGGCTTCATTATACTCAGAGCGGGGAATGTCTTCAGACTCGTGGAAACTGACCCCATGAACCTGTATAGGAATCTGGAGCCCGTTTCCCTGAAACTCTGATTGTCGAGATCCTTGCTCATGCCCGTGGATGATTTGCAATCGTTCTTGAGAGTCGCAACGGATCTGCGGTTACTGTCTTTCGATTTGCACGAACGGCTGGAAAAGCTGAATCAGAATTTTGACGACATGGCTTGGGATCTCGAGATCCAAGCTTTGGTCGACAACGAGACGCTGACTCGTTACCAAGCTGATCTAATCCTCAGAGGTCGTGCCTCCGAGTTGGGATTCGCGGGCTATCCCATCCTTGAAGTGCTATCTTCGACACGCGGTGCGAAAGTCTACCGAGCACTTCATCCCTCCCTGCGAAGCCTAGTCTCATTGCGGCGTTACGGAGCTGATGCGTTCCCTGATCCCCGTCTCGGTGTCGAATTCATCGAGAAGGCCCAAAAGGCGAGCACTCTTTATCACGCGAACCTCGCGGAACTCCTTGACGCGAACGTCACGGCAGAAGGCGAAGTCTACGTGGCGATGGTGCCCTTCGCAGGCGAGACGTTGGAAAACTTGGTGAGTGACATCGGCCCGATGCCGATTGAGTTTGCCCAAGAGTATGCCCTGGGTCTTGCGGAAGCCTTGGAAATGGTGCATTCACGAGGCTGGGTGCATGGTGAAGTCACGCCGGCGAATATCACCTTGGGGCCGCTTTCGCCCATGTCCCGTCCACGTGCGGATGGCTCGATTCGCTATCGTCCTGCGAGCAACGCCACGGCGAAACTCTTCGAACTCGGCCTGCTCCCAACGATAGGAGAAGCGGCGGGGGATGTCAAAGGTCTCGCGGAATCTCTGTATTTCATGTTGCTCGCCGTGAAACCAGGGCCTGAGCCGGGGTCCATTTGTGCTCTCCGGCAGGATGTGCCGCAACACCTCGGTGAGCTTTTACAAAAGATGCTTGCTACGGAAGCCTCCGATCGCCCAACGATCTCCGAAGTTGTTCGATCACTCAAAAACGCTCGTAGCACGGAGACGGAAAAAGCTCTTGCCACGGACCCGTTAGCGTCAGTCGTGGATGCCGCCTTGGCGAGTCAGTCCGCCGTGATAACGCCCACTCAGCTCATCTCGGACGCAGAACTCGATTCGATGAGTGGTGAGTCTCAACAGATTCCGTCCTCGTTGTTGAAATACTCGGATCCACCACAAATCGCGGACCCCGTCCCCGTCTACGAACCGGTCTACTCCACAGACCCACTTGTCAACGACGTACCGGACTACAACCCGTTGGCGAGCACCTCGGACGAAGCAGAAACTTTCTCACCGAGCGCCTACGAAAGCCGGACACAGCTTCCCGATCCCGCAAGAACCGCGGCACAAGTCGTGGAAGCTCAAAAGACACGCAAAAAGATCTACATGTGGGTGGCCATCGGTGTGGGTTTACAGCTCTTTGCGGTTCTACTGTGGCTGATTTACATTCTCCAGCCCTTCAGCGGCAGCGGATCGGGGACCAACACCAAGCCGCCGACCAAACGTAACCGGTGAACTATGATCCCTGCCCTCAGCCAAGCCATCACTCTCTCAACTCCCTTCGAAGCTGATATCCTTGGCCTGTCCGACGGGGGATGCCGACAGGTCGAAGTCTGGTTGACGAAGCTGGAGCAGTACCTCGAAAAGCACTCGTTGGAAGAGACTCTTTCACTACTCGCGAGTCGTGACGTGAAGCTCGTGGCCGCGGCTTTCCAAGGTGGTCTGTTGACGTCGCAAGGCGATGCCCGTGCGGCTCACTTTGACCATTTCAAAAAGCGCCTCGCCATCTGTGAAAGCCTCGCCATCCCAACGATGATTCTGGTCGCGGACTACCCCCCACGGCCAGACCAAACAACGATTGAGCGCTCCCTGGTCTCCTTGAAACAAGCCGCACAGTGGGCCGCAGGGTTCAATGTGGATCTGGCTCTCGAGTTTCAGGCCACCAGCTCCTTCTGCAATTGCCTTGACACTGCGATCACACTGGTGGAGCAATCCGATGAGCCGAACCTGGGCATCTGCCTGGATGCTTTTCATTACACCAAAGGCCCCAGTAAACCCGAAGACCTTGCCCGTCTGACCTGTGGGAATCTTAAGCACGTCCAACTCTGTGATGTCCCAGGGGTTTTGCGTGAGTTGATGACTGATGCGGATCGCGTCTTCCCTGGTGAAGGGGATTTTCATTTGTCCCCGATTGTTCAACGGCTCGGTGAGATCGGTTATGACCGTGCGGTCTCCGTCGAAGTGTTAAACCCAGTACTCTGGGATTTGAAGCCAAGCCAAGTCTCGGAGTTGGCGATGACTGCCCTGACTCGGTATTTGGGTGCCTAGTTTTCGTGCATTTTTCTGGCAAACTCTATTTCGAGACGGTAGACTACTCTCACTCTCCCAAAATCCAGCCGTGATGACTTCTCCCATGATTTGAACGATGCACCAAAACGAGCATATTTTGCCTCCAATGCCGGACATCGTGGGGAATTCCCCAGCGATGCAAGACGTGTACAAAATCGTCCGGTTAGCGGCACCACGGTCCGCGAATGTCCTCTTGATCGGAGAAACCGGGACCGGGAAGGAGGTCATCGCCAAGGCCATCCATAAGTCCAGTCGCCGTGCCGAAGGGCCGTACATCCGGGTCAATTGTGGTGCTCTCCATGAAAATCTGCTGGAGAGCGAACTCTTCGGCCATGTCAAAGGGGCATTTACTGGAGCGATCGAGAACAAGGCTGGTCGCTTTGAAGCCGCTCATGGCGGCACTATCTTCCTCGATGAAATCAATTCGATGTCTCCCAAACTCCAAGTGAAACTCTTACGGGTTTTACAGGAGCGCGAATTCGAGCGAGTTGGTGAAAGTAGCACACGCAAAGTCGATGTTCGGGTCATCGCTGCCACGAATGCCTCCTTGGAAGAGCTTGTCGAAGAAGGGCAGTTCCGCGAGGATCTTTACTACCGACTGAATGTGGTCGCGATCCCCTTACCGCCCTTGCGTGAACGCCGTGAAGACATCCCAGCGTTGGCGGGCTTCTTTCTGAAGCGCTTCGCGGATGCCAATAAACTCACGCCAACCCCCGATTTGTCTCCAGAGATTCTCACCGAGTTACAGTCCCATACCTGGCCTGGCAACGTCCGCGAGTTGGAGAATGCCATTGAGCGAATGGTGGTTCTTTCCGAAAATGGCAAACTCACCCCGGAAGTCTTGCGTCTGCGACGATCTACCCTCACTCGGCGTACGGCAACGCCTTCACGAACCATCGAGCCGACCGATTTGCCCACGATGATGCAGCAACTTGTGTCTCTGGGCGTTTCTGCTCCGGCTGTCGAAGGCCGGACCCTTTACGACTTCATCGTCGGCGGCGTCGAACGCGAACTGATCGAGCAAGTGATGCGGCAATGCGAACATGTGCAAGTCAAAGCCGCCGCCAAACTGGGCATAAACCGCAACACTCTGCATCAGAAGACCGAAAAATACAAGGCCGCTCGCAGTTCGGCGACCGAGGCCATCACCGAGACATAAGGGACGATATGGGTTTCGAGATCACAACACATCCTGGTCAAGCGGGCGACAAATCGGGCGACATCTACAGATTGACTGGCCCGAATGGCGTCAGCGCCGAGGTTTGGCCCTTCTTGGGCTTCAATTGTCTACGCTGGTCCGTAGCTGAGGGGCCACTGCTCTACACCGCACCAGACTGGGAGACGAACCCCATTCCGACGCGCTCGGGTCATCCGGTGTTGTTCCCGTTTCCGAATCGCTTCAAACACGGGCGATTTCGCTTCGAAGGCCAGGAGTATCAACTGCCGTTGAACGACTCGACGAAGACCCATGCGATCCATGGCTTCAGCCCGCGGAACCCTTGGCGAGTCGTCGAGACGAGAATCGAAGCTGACTTTGCCGAGATCACAGGGGAATTTCGTCTCTCTCAGGATGTTCCAGATCTCGTGCATTACTGGCCCGGGGACCTGATACTTCGGTTGAGCTACCAGCTCTCCGAACATGAACTACGAGTCGTCGCGGTGGTCACGAACCCCGAGGATCGGCCCGTGCCGTTTGGCTTAGGTTATCATCCCTACTTCCAACTGCCGGATTTCGCAGGCCAACCTGCTGATGGCTACATGCTCCACGCGCCCGCTCAGTACATCTGGCATGCTGTTGATAGCCTGGCCACGGGGGAGCAATTGCCAATACCTTCGGAAGTCGATTTTGGGACCAGCAAACCGATCGGCTCCGTGGCTCTTGACCATCTCTATGGAGGGCTGGGCGAAGCACCTTTCGCTGTCTTGGCTCATCCTGAATCGCGGTTCCGATTGACGATGCAAACCGACAAGGTTTTCCGTGAACTGCTGCTATTCACCCCACCCCATCGACAGGCCGTGGCGATCGAGCCATACACCTGTTCGACGGATGCTGCGAACTTCAGCGAGCGTGGCCTTGATGCCGGTTGGCGAATCCTTGCGCCGGGCGAGAAATTCGAAGCCAGCGTCCGCTATTTACACAGTCGATTGGCGGCTTCCAGCGCTAACCATTTGCCACATCGTTAAAACCGCTCTAGGTTCCAGAAGTTGGATCAGCGCCTGAAGAGATCCAACCTCCTACCCAGGGAACTGACGATGCGGTTACCGAGTCTCTCCGGACGTACGCCGAAACCCACGAGTGACTCGGGTGGCTACGCGCGAGTCCAGAACACGCCGATTCCGCCCTCGAAAGCCTTCATTGGCAAAGTCTTCCTGGGTAAGTACGAAACCATTCGTTTTCTTGGTGAAGGCTCCAACGCCCACGTGTTCTTGGCTCGTGAAGTCTCGGATCATTCCAAACTCGTTGTCGTCAAGCGCATCAAAGACCACGTTCAGCAGACGCCACGTTTTCGCCAGTTCTTTGAAGGCGAAGTCCGGTCGATGTCCAAGTTTCACCACCCCTACGCCGTCCGGCTTCACGGAGCTTCGCTTGACGATCCGCATGGGGCCTGTTTGGTGCTCGACTTCATCCCCGGCGTCACGCTCGAAGCCATTTTGACCAAGCATCGCACCCTGGACCCGATTCGTATGGGTCAACTGCTTGGCCCGCTGCTTCATGCACTTTACGCGGCCGGGAAGACTCAACTCGTCCACCGGGATTTGAAACCAGCCAACCTGATGGTGATGAATTACCTCACCGACCTCGAAACCGTCCGAGTCATGGATTTCGGCTTTGCGGGCTTCTCGTCGAAGCCCCACATCCAACTGGCCGAACTGACGGGTCAAGGTTCTGTTTTCGCTTGTGGCACTCCTGCTTACGTCAGCCCTGAGATGGTCCGCGGTGATGCGGTCGATGCTCGTGGGGATTTGTATTCCGTCGGCGTCATGATGTTCGAGATGCTCACCGGTCGGTTGCCGTTTGAGTGTCAATCGATGGAAGACCTCATGGCCGCGCACATCTCCGAGCCGCCACCCCGATTCCACCGCATTGGCTTTGGCCACATCCCACCCGCCGTCGAAGGTGTGGTGCAGATTGCCTTGAGTAAGTTCCCGAGCGAACGCCACCCGAACGCCAAAGAGTTGGCCATTCAGTTAGGCCGAGCTTTGGGTTTTGATCTTTGGACGGCGTCCGAGCCTCCTCAAGAGAAGATTGCAAGTTTCGAGGATGATGACGAAATCGTTCTGTGCACGATCGCAGACACTGAGAAAGCTCCTCCCTCTCCTGCTGATAAGTTCGTGCTTTCTGATATGTTCGAAGCCTTGCTGCCCGAGAAACTCGCAGTCGTGAAGCTTCGTGGCTTTATCGAAGATGTCGGCGGTATGGCGGTCGCGTCTGAGCCAGGTTTCATCCGGGTCCAACTTGAGTTGCCTCCGAACTGGAAAGAGCCAACCGGCGAGCCAACCCCGAGCAAGAGTGGCTTGTTCTCGATGTTTTCAGCCAACCGGATGCCCTCTGTGAGCAAGGGTAAAGAGCCAATCGAAGTCGATTTGAAACTGCATAAAATCAATGCCGACCGCGTCTCAGTCCTTGTCGCTTTCCGGCCATTGAAGTGGTATCTGCCCGACGATCAAGCCGTCTGGAACTCTCGCTGCGAGCAGTATTACACCACGCTTCGCAACTACCTGATGGGATCTTAATAAACTAGCCTTCAACACACGACAATTCGGAGTGCGAACAGTAGATCGCATTCGTCTTCTAATACACCACCAACGACTTCGCAGTTCCAACCTGGGCTACGACGAGAGACTTCTTCCGCCAGGATGTCGATTTGTTTCCAGCGGAGACCTTGCAAAGTCCGGATTGAAGTCCCGTAGACGACCCGCTCGATCCCAGCCCAGAGAATCGCACCCATGCACATCGGGCAAGGCTCGGCTGTCGTGTAAAGCACGAGCGAGCCTTTATAACCCTTGGGCAGGTGATTGATAGCATCAATCTCACCGTGCCAAGTGGGGTTCTCGGACGTGCGATTCCACCCCTCGGCCATGACCTGCCCAGTCAGGCGATCCACAATCACAGCGCCAAATGGCAGCACCGGTACATTACCTGCCAGCTCGATCGCTCTTCGCATCCAGTGCTCGTCATTCATCAGGAATCTCCACTTCGGAGCCGCGACCGCTAGATAAGGAGCGTGTGAGACTCGTTTGGTCCCCAACGCTCCTGAGCAGTCGCGGCTCTTCAGAGTATTAACTCAGCTTGATGCCAAGGTCCTTGAGTTGCCGTGGTTCGACGACGGCGGGGGCACCACTCATCAGGTCGCGTGCTTGCTTGTTCTTCGGGAAGGCGATGACGTCGCGGATGTTCGTTGTGCCCGCAAGGATCATGCACCAACGGTCGAGGCCCAAGGCAATGCCGCCGTGTGGTGGAGCACCGGATTGCAGGGCGTCGAGGAGGAAGCCAAAGCGGGCTTTGGCGTCTTCGATTTCCATGCCGAGCATCTTGAAGACCGTCGATTGCACATCCTGGCGGTGAATCCGGATGCTGCCGCCGCCGACTTCGTAGCCGTTGAGCACCATGTCGTAGGCCTTGGCTTTGCACTCGCCGGGGTGGGTTTCCATGCGGTCAAAGTCGCTGTCCATCGGCGAGGTGAACGGGTGGTGGATGGCGACGTAACGCTTCTCTTCTTCGTCGAACATGAACATCGGGAAGTCGACGACCCACAAGAAGTTGAAATGCTCAGCCCGCATCTGGAACGGCTTGGGGGCACGCTTTTCTTTCTTGGCCGCCGCTTCTTCGTTCTTCTCGTAGTCGGCTTTCTCGTCCCACCAGTTGCGGTAGAGTTTCAGTGCCGCGCCGAGGTAGTTTCGCAGTGCCCCGAGAGCATCACAAACCACACTTTCCGTGTCCGCGACGAAGAGCAACAAGTCTCCCGGTTGCACCCCGAGCCGCTCTTTGAGCTTGGCTTTGAGGTCGTCCGAGAAGAACTTTTCGATGGTGCCGGTGAGCTTGTCGCCTTCGGCTTTCATGGACGCAACGCCTTTGGCCTTGTAAGTCTCCGCGACCTTGGCCAACTCGCCACCGGGCTTCAGTTGGGTGTTGCTGTACTTGTCCGCGGCGCCTTTCACCACGAGCGCCCGGACGATCTTGCCTTCAGCGATGGCATTCTTGAACACACCAAACTCGCTTTGTCCGGCGAGATCGGTGACGTCCGTGATCGGCATATCGAAGCGGAGATCAGGCTTATCGGAGCCGTATTTCAACATCGCCTCCGAGTACGACAGGCGCGGGAACGGCGTCGGGATTTTGATGTTGTGAACTTGAGCGATGATCTCTGCCGCGAGTTCTTCCATCAACTTCAGGATGTCTTCGCGCTCGATGAAGGACATCTCGACATCGAGTTGTGTGAACTCCGGCTGCCGGTCGGCCCGGAGGTCTTCGTCCCGCAGGCAGCGGGCAATCTGGAAGTATTTGTCGTACCCGGAGATCATCAGCAGTTGCTTGTAAAGCTGCGGCGACTGGGGCAGGGCGTAGAACTCGCCGTTGTAAACGCGGCTCGGCACGAGGTAATCGCGTGCGCCTTCGGGTGTGGACTTGCCGAGTAACGGCGTTTCGACTTCCAAGAAGCCGCGAGCATCGAGGAAGTCCCGAATGGTTTTGCAGACGCGGTGGCGGAGGATCAGGATGTTTTGCAGGCTCTTGCGACGCAAATCGAGGTAGCGATACTGCAAGCGGATGTCTTCGTTCGCCAGTTCGCTGCCGAACTCGTTGATCTCGAACGGCAACGTCGGGCAGGTGTTCAGAATCCGTACCGTCTTCACGCACAACTCGACAGCTCCCGTGTCGATATCGGGCCGCTCTTTTCCAGCGATGCGTGCCCGCACGACGCCCGTCAGCGACAAGCAGAACTCCCGGCCAATCGTCTCGCCGAGTTTGAAGGCATCGACATCATCAGCCTCGAAAACGACTTGGGTGATGCCGTAACGGTCTTTGACGTCGATGAAAAGCTGCTTTGGATAAGCCCGGATGGCGAGCGCCCAGCCATTCAAAGTGATGGTCTGCCCGATATGCTCCGGGCGGATGTCGTTACAAGTGACAGTGCGTTGCCAGTCGGCCATGATCCAAAACTCTCCCAGGTTCCACGAGACATGCCTATTCTACGAGAGCCATCCACACCGAACCGCACATATTCCCATGTTTCCCAAGGGCCACCGCCATGTACGATTCCGCTCGCTGGCTACATCTTACGAGTGGCTTCGCTGCTGTCGGGTTCGGAGTGATCGTGATGTTGCTCCCCAAATATGGCCGTCGAGCCGGCTGGCATCGCTGGCTCGGTCGGTTTTACGCCACACTGATTGCACTCGCATCCTTGCTGGGTACGATCCTGGCCTACCAACGTGACAACAGCTATCTCATGCTGCTGGGCACCATCACGCTGGCATTGGTCGTCGCGGGTTGGCGAGAAGCGATGGTAGCCCGAAACGCGACTCGTGCGAGCGACCGAACCTCGGCCCATCGTCATCTCCGCCGGCATCTCATCCTGATGGGAGCGTCGTACATCGGCGCCTGGAGTGGCTTCTTCGCCACAAACCCCATCCTCGGCACTGGTGAACTGCAACTCTGGAGCTACGTCTTTGGCCCCTCGATTCTGGGGGCCATTGTGATTAGCCGTGTGGTTCGAAAGGTGTAACCGTGGCTAGACTGCGAATCAGTTGCATCGCCTTTGGGAAATGTCGCCTTCACCGCTTCCATCCGTGTAGCACGCGGCTCATCAAGAGTCGTGAGCCGCGTACTCGACTGGTCAATTGGCTCAAAGAGAATGCCTTAAAAATCTGGGGCTTCTTTGCCGTCGTCGGTCATGATGAGCCGTTTCAGGGTGTCACCCTTTTTCACTTTGGCCATGTCCAGCAATCGGATACTGCCATCTCCAAATAATGCGAGGACTTGCTCGAACGGCTTCGAAATGTCCGGCGGATCTTTGTCAGCGTCGAATTCAAAGTCGTCAGGTTTGCTCCAGACCACAGGCTCACCTGCGGCGACGACCATGATGGTATTGGATGTGCCATCTGGGATTTCTTGCAACTTCGTGCCACGGAGGTTCGTGAAAACGGCCCGTTTGCCACGGAAGCCTTTGTAGTAGGTCATGTTAGCCGGAGTCTGTGGCATCCGTGGATCCATGTAGGTCTTGATGGCGATTTGGCTCAACTTGATGTTGTGCTCGCTATCCCAGGGTTCGTTGAGTTTGAACGCCCGATAGAGGTTGTCTTGTTCGATGAAAGGCAGGATCGCCACACGCCAGCTCAGCAGGGGTTTGCCTTTCTTGTCGACGATGGCCGCAGTGGGCAGGGTGCCATTGGTGTCATGGTAGCCGTGCAGAGCGATGCCGATTTGCTTCAAGTTGTTCGACGACTGCGCTCTTGCCGCAGCCTCTCGGACGCGGTACACGGCAGGCAATGCGACCCCGGCAGACATGGCCGTCATGGCTAGGTAGTTTGTCATCCAACTGGGGGCTTCGAAGCGGATCGTCATGTCCGTACCTTCGCGGGTGATGGGCGGTTTGGCCAGGAGATCGTCCAGCATGTTCATCCCTGCAATCGAGGCCATCGCCGCGACGAACTCCGGCAACTCATCCGCCTTGCGGTGACCCTCCTTCGGCTTACGTTCAAAGATCACTCTCTCAGGTTCCTTACGCTGTTGGGCGATGAGTTGCCGACCCATGTCGCAACCCTGGCGGATCGCTCCTTCGGCTTTCTTCGCAGCGGCTTCATCCGCGTAAGTCAGCTTCCAGACGAACGTTGTCTGCTTGCCAAGTTCCATCGTGAGAGTTGTGCTTCGGGCCGCGATCAGTGGCTGGATTTTCTCAGGCACTTGCTCCAGGGCTTCCGCTGGGATCGGCAGGTTGCTCAAGTTGGCGGTGAGATAGATGGCTTGTTTGCCTTTCGCACACTCTGCGATTTCCTTAGCGAGTGGATGCGGGCCTGCCATCGGCTTCGTGGCTTTCAACAGTTCTTTCGCGCTGCCAAAGACCATCGTTGAGGGTTCAGGCATCATCAGAGCGAAGGTCTTGTCCTGATTCACCAAGGTTGGCACTTTGGTGTTTTTGACCAGAGTGCTGCCAGGCAAGTAGGCTTTTTGAATCGCTTTGAAGTCGACCGCTTCGGTGAATTTGGCAATCACGACGATGCCATCACTCGGGTCAGCGGATGGCAACGTCACGATCGTGATCCGGTCGAACGTGCTGATTTTCGGCACGAACTGGGTATTGAGTTCTTCCATCACCCGGCCGCCGGAGCGGTTCAGGTGCTCGCGGATGTACGCCATCGACTCATGGTTGTAAGCCTCGGCCACGCGAACATGCAGGAAACCCAACGCATCGGCTCGGATACTTGCCAGATCGGGCGGCAACGCGCTATCTCGGGCTGCTTGTCCTTGAACTGGCGACGGGGTTGGCAGGCCAATCACCACGCCGAAAAGCGCAACTATTCCCAAGGGAATCAACAAGAATCTCATCGTTTGGACCTCGTTTTCGAATTCAAAGGGGCATCGTATTTATAACGTCTGCCAAGCCCCTGGATTTCAAAAACCGGCTCACGTTATGAGAACCTCTCTCGGCTCGGCGATTCGAGGTGTTTCAGGAACAATTGGTCGTTGCGGGTCGGGAAGTCGCTGCGGTAGTGCGTGCCACGCGATTCTTCACGGGCTGTGCCCGCGTGGATCATCAGCCTGGCGATGATGAGAAGATTCTGCAGTTCCCAACTGGTGCGAGATTCAAACTCTCGATTCAAGACATACCGACACCAGAAATCGACTTGCTGACGGGCTTCGTCCAGCCGGCTGCGTTCGCGGATGATGCCCATTTGCCTAACCATGAGGGCACGGAGAGCGTTGGTGACGTCGGCGGGGTCGAAGTATGAGTTCGGGTCTTCGATGGTGGTCTGGTGGCGAAGTCGGGGGACGTGCATGTCATTCGATTGGCCTTGGGCCGCTTGAGCGGCGAGGTCTCCGGTGATCGCTCCGAACACCAACCCTTCGAGCAGGCTATTCGAGGCCAGGCGGTTGGCCCCGTGCAAGCCAGTGGAGGTCACTTCGCCCGCGGCCCAGAGGTGGCCAAGGCTGGTCCGGCCTTCGGGATCCACTTGGATGCCGCCGACCATGTAGTGAGCACCAGGCCGCACGGGGATTTTGTCGACCGTGATATCGAGGCCAAATTGCCGGCACATTCGGCTGATGCCCGGGAAGCGGTTGAGCACATGCTCGCGCGGGATGTGGGAGAGATCGAGGTAAACATTCGGGTGCTGGGTCGCTTCCATGGTGCGGAAAATGGCGCGCGCGACGATGTCCCGAGGAGCCAGTTCCAGGCGCGGATCAAAGCGAGACATGAAGCGTTCGCCGTGAAGGTCACGGAGATAAGCGCCCTCGCCACGCACCGCTTCACTGATGAGGTGCCGGGCGGACCCGGCGACGTAAAGCACCGTCGGGTGAAACTGCATGAACTCCATGTCTTGGAGGATCGCCCCAGCACGGTAAGCCGCCGCCATGCCGTCACCGGTGGCCACGGGTGGGTTGGTGGTTTCGCGGTAAACCATCCCGCAACCGCCCGCGGCGAGGATGGTCTCTTTGGCCCAGATATGGAGCTTGCCGAAGCCCCCTTTCCAGACCAGAGCACCCCGGCATTCGTAGCCTTCTGTCAGCAGATCGACGGTGAACGTGTCATCCAACAACGTGATGTTCGGTGCGGCCTGGGCTTTCGCAATGATCGCCCGCATCACCTCATGGCCAGTCGAATCCCCGAGGGCGTGGACGATCCGCCGATGGCTGTGACCGCCTTCTCGCGTCAATGCCAGGCTGCCGTTTTCGAGATCGAACTTCGTGCCCCAATCGACGAGCTTTTCAATCTGGGCCGGGGCCTCACGCACAACGAGTTCGACGATCTCGCGGTTACAAAGCCCATCCCCGGCGACGAGCGTATCTTCGACGTGGTTCTCGAAGCGATCTTCGGGTGACAACACACCTGCGATCCCACCTTGGGCATAACTGCTGTTACTCTCGGTGATGCGGTCTTTGGTCACGACCAAGACGTTCATCTCTGGCGGCGCGGACAGGGCCGCACGGAGACCAGCGATGCCGGCGCCGATGATGAGGATATCCGTGAAACGGTGGGTCGCACGGCGCGTGTCGAAGGAGGAGAGATAACGAGGGATCATGGTCGTAGGGTTCACTTCTTGGTCTCGGGTTTCCGCAGCTTGGCCGCTTCCTCGGCGAACTTCTTCTGGGCTTCCGAGTAGCCTGGTGGGGCCGTCCCGGTGCCGCTACCGGAGGTGCCTGCGGTGGCATTCGCGGCTTTGTCGATGGCTTTCGCCCCGCCTTCACCCACACGGATGGTCGTCGGGCCGGCGGTGTTCTGCGGGTTGGCCGGGGTTTGGGCGACTTCGTCTTTGAGCCGGTTGACCATGTCTCGGTAGCCCTTCAAGAATCGTTCGTACTGCTCCGGGGTGTAACCGAGTTCCTTTTGCAATTCCTCGTTGGCTTTGGCCTTCTCGAATTGTTTCAATTGGAGTTCGGCTGTCTTCAAGCGGTTCTTGGGGTCGTCTGTGAGCTTCTCGCCCGGGGTTTCCTGTGGGGCACCGGGGCCAGGGTTTTTCCGTGGGCCTTTGGCTTGGTTCATCTTGTCTTGCATCCGCTTCTTGGCCTCTTCGGCTTTCTTCGGATCGCCGGACTGCAGATCCTTCATGTCCTGTTGAAGTTCTTGGCGAGACTTCTCACCAATGGCGTCGTCGACGGCTTTCTCGGCCGCTTCGCGCTTCGCCGGATCAGGGGAGTTGAGGTCTTCGGCTTTCTTCTTCAGAGCCTCCATCTGCTCGGGGGTTGGCTTTTGCGGATTGGGTTCCGGCTTGTTGCCAGCTTGGTTCTTATCGGCCTGCGCTTTCGCTTCTTTGGCGAGCTTTTCGAGTTCCTTTTGGGCGGCGTCGCGCTTGGCCGGGTCGTTGGAGTTCAAGTCGTTCTTCAACTCTTCGGCTTTCTTCTCAGCGGCTTCGCGATTCTCTTTGCCCATCATTTTGTCAAGCTTATCGCGTGCTGCTTGTTGTTTGTTTTTTTCGCCCGATTGCAGGTCTTTTACGGCATCCTGGAACTCTTTCTCCATCTTCGCCTGCTCTTCAGGCGAAGGCTTGTCACCTGGCTTCGGCTCGGGCTTGCCGGCTAGATCCTTATCAGCCTGCGCTTTGGCGTCCTTGGTGAGCTTTTCGAGTTCCTTTTGGGCGGCATCACGCTTGGCTGGGTCGTTGGAGTTCAGGTCGTTCTTCAACTCTTCCGCTTTCTTCTCGGCGGCTTCGCGGTTCTCTTTGCCCATCATCTTGTCGAGCTTATCGCGGGCTGCTTGCTGTTTGTCCTTGTCGCCCGATTGGAGATCCTTGACGGCATCTTTGAAGTTTTTCTCCATCTTGGCCTTCTCTTCAGGCGATGGCTTTTCACCTGCCTTTGGATTCGGCTTCTCGGTGCCGGATGGTTGGCCGTTGGGCTTTTGGTTCGGCTTCGCGGTCGGCTCGGCTTTCTCGGCGCCTGGGTTTTCAGGCTTCTGCTCACTCATGTCGTTGGCTTTGGGCTGGCCCGCTTCGGGCTTACCGTTCGGCTTCTGCTCGCCGGGTTTCGGGGCCGTCTTGGGCTTCTCCTCGCCCGGCTGCTCTTGCGGCGTGCCGCCAGTTTCGCCCGATTTCATGGGGTCGTTCGGCTTCTCTTCGCCGCTTGGCTTTTCCCCGGACTTGTTCGGTTGGCCCTTTGGCTTGGTTTCGCTGGCATTCTTTTGCGGTTGGCCCTGTTCCCCGGCCTTCGGTTCAGGCTTGGGTTCGGAGTCACCCGACTGGCCGGCATCCGGTTTGGGCTGTGGCTTCTTCTCGCCGCTTGGCTTATCGGGCTGGTCGTTCTGGGTTTCGCTCGGCTTCGCTTCGCCGCCTTCACGTTGTTTTTCGTTCAACTTCTCCTGAACGCGGTCAGCTTCTTGTTGCAGTTTCTTGTCCTCGGGCGAAGCCTTCGACCCACCGTTCTTCTCTCCCGACATCGGGTTTTCGTTCGGGTTCTGCTCCCCAGGTTTGGGGTTTGGTTGGGTGTTATTGCCCGACATCGGGTTTTCGTTGGGGTTCTGCTGACCTGGCATCGGCTTTTGGTCAGGCTTCGTTTCGCCAGGCATCGGTTGCTGTGTGGAGTTCTCCTCACCCGGCTTCGGCTTTTGCTCCGGTTTCGTTTCGCCAGGCATTGGTTGCTGATCGGGTTTCGTCTCACCTGGCATTGGTTTCTGGGTGGAGTTCTCTTCACCGGGCTTCGGCTTTTCGTTGGGGTTCATCGGCTGCTCTTGGCCAGCAGATGGCTTCTCACCGCCCTCTGATTTCTCACCTGGCTCGCCCTTCTCACCCTTTTCGCCTTGCTGCTTGTCGGGGCGAGGTTGTTGGGGGTCGCGCTTCTCGTTCTTTTGCTGTTGATCCTGCTTTTCTTGGTGTTTCTGTTCAGTGTTTTGGCGCTCGTCTTGGTCGCGCTTCTGCTCCGGTTGCTTCTCCGGTGGTGGCGGAGGAGTGATCCGCACCCGTTGCACCTTGGACTTGCCGACGTTGGCTGTCGGTTCGGTGTCGTTGTCCGTGGCTTCGAGCCAGTATTCCAGCACACTCTCTTCGGTCAATTTCACCGCCTGCCCGCTCGTGGTTTTCAGTTCCCCGAGTTTCATGGAGTCTTTGACTTCCAGAGCCATCGGGTAGCTGCCATCCGAGGCCCGTAGGAAGGACTTGCCATCGCGGTACTTCTTGGGCGCGATCACGAGATTCGGCTGATTGACGACACGGAACTTGAGTGCCACGCCGACGAGGCCAAAATCATCCGCAGCGATGCCATCGACTTTCAGCAGCCCATTGGCTGGCAGCGTCACTTCCTCGTTGGCTGGGGAAGTGATTGTCAGGAGGGGTTTTTGATCCTGGATCACTCGCACGGGGAAACTGCCGGATTCTGCCGGTTCGTTGTCTCGGGTGGTGAAGTAGATGCGGTAGTTGCCAGTCTCTTCGAGCTTGATGCGGAACTGAACGCTATTAGCATCGTCGGGCATCAGCTCACCGGGGATTTGCACCGATTGCGTATCGAGGACCAACCGGGCTTCACGCACGGCTCGGTTCATTGTGGCTCGGAGGATCACCTGGGTACCGCGGTAGCCTTCTAGCCGAGGGTCGGTGGTTTCTTCGGGCTTCAGCCGAGTGTAAGCGGGGTATTCGTACTTGACGCTAAAGTCCCGAATCGTTGGCTTCGTCCGCACTGTCACGGAATGCTCGGCGGTCGTGGCATCACCGGCGACGATGCGATAACGGAAGCCGTTCTGCAGCACACTCGGCGGCACCTTCCAGCCCCATTCGGAGCGCGAACCCATGCTTTCTAAGGGGAATTCTTCAAACTCTGGAGCGTCCGGGTTATACCGGACCTTCATCAGGACCGTCTCAGGCAAGCTGCCCCGTAGGGTCACTCGCACGGGCAACGACTCACCGCTCGTGATGGTCGCGTCCCCGCCTTGTGGCTCTTCGAGCGTGATTTCGGTCTTGGTGGCGATGGCTGTCCCGGCGAGTGGGTTGTAGGTCCGCTTCAAGAGCGAAAGAAACGGTGCGGACTTGAATACAAAGAAGAGCACAGCGAGGGCGAGGAGCAGAAACCCAGCCGCGGAGATGAGCCACAAGAAGCTGCGCGTCTCCCCGACTTTGTTGACTTCCGCGGTCGAAACTTCGCTCATGGCCCGTTGGCCGACTTGCTTGCGGATGCCGTCAGAGATGGGCTGATCTTGCAAATCGACCCAGTTGATGATCGCATTCTTGGAGTTTTCCGTCGTCGCCTCGACGCTTCGTGCCGCGAACCGTGGATTGACTTGCAAGCGAATCGGCCGAATGACCCGAGACCAAATCACCCAACCCACGATCGACACAAAACCCACCAACCCTGCCAATCGCACCAACCCGGGCAGTTCCAGCCAGCGATCCAAGACCACCGCCACAAGCGTGTAACTGAGCGTGACCACGGCGAGGATCAAGATGCCGTTCAAAAGATCCGCACTGCGAAGCCGCTTGGCCGCGGCTTGAAGTTCCTGGGTTAACCGCGTCTCGACGGCTACGCTGGTCTTCGGTTGGATCGCCATTCCAGACTCCAAATGATGCTTACCAGACATTTTACCCAGGTCGGGCCAAAGAACTCTCAAGAAATGCTCTGTCCGCCCTACAAAATCAACGAAGACACTTGAGGTTCGTTAATGAAAATTTTGATCGCACCGAGCCATCTGCCGGAAATTGAGGGGGTTTACACCCCAGCGTTACGCACGATCCCGAATGCCGAGTTGGTGTACCCCCATCGTGCGGCACAGATGACAGAGGCGGAGTTGCTCGACCAACTTCCCGGTTGCGTGGCCAGCCTGGCGGGTTCGGAGCCATACACAGAGCGTGTCATTGAGAAGGCGGCGAAAGCAGGGCTGAAGATCATCGCCCGGGCCGGTGTGGGTTACGATGGCGTCGATGTCCAAGCGGCGACGCGGCATGGCATCGTGGTGACGTATGCTCCGGGCACGAACCACGAGGCCGTAGGCGAGACGGCTTTGATGCTCATGCTGAATTTGGCCAAGTCTTTTGTCTTGCAGCACACCCAAATCAGCCAGGGAAAATGGCCTCGGCGGGCGTACCAACCGCTGCGTGGCCAGACGTTGGGCGTCATCGGCTTGGGACGCACGGGACAAGCGACGACGCTCCGCGCGCGAGCTTTCGGTATGAGCGTCGTCGCCACGGATCCGGTACAGAACCAGGTCTTCGCTGCTGCGAACCAAGTCAGGTTTGTCGGCTTGGAGGAACTGCTCAGAACCTCGGATTATGTGAGCCTGCATGTCCCGTTGACGTCCGAGACCCGCAAGATGATGCGGGCCGAGACCTTGAGCCTGCTGAAACCAACGAGTTACTTGATCAACTGCTCGCGTGGCGAAGTCGTCGATGAAAACGCTCTGCTCGAAGTGCTTGTCAACAAGCGGATCGCCGGGGCTGGGCTGGATGTCTTCGAGCATGAGCCGCCTGGCGATAATCCACTGACCAAGCTCGATAACGTCGTGCTGACGGCCCACACGGCAGGTGTCGATTGGCAAAGCCGAAACGACATGGCCCGCGTCCCTGCCGAGGCCATCGCACAACTCGCCCACGGTCAATGGCCCACGGAGTGGGTCGTTAACAACGAACTCCGCGAGACTTGGAAACTGGGTTAAGCCACGGCCATTTCGCTCTCAGCGTACTTGTGGGCCTGTTCGATGAGGCAGCCGAAGATTTGGCGGTCGAGGGCGGACGCGGAGTCGCATTCGGGGTGCCATTGGGTGCCGATGCAGAACCAGCTCTCGTCGGTGGTCTCGATCGCTTCGATCACACCGTCTGGGGCTTTGGCACTGACGCGGAGCTTTTTGCCCATCTGATTGATGGCCTGGTGGTGGCTGCTGTTCACACGCAGTTCCCAGGTGCCGAAGATCTCCTCGAGAGTGGTATTCTTCTCGACGTTGACCATGTGCCGATGGACACCACCGCCTTGGTCGTAGTGCGGCATGGCTCGTGGGTATTCGAGTGGCAGATGCTGGTAAAGTGTTCCACCGAAGAAGACGTTCAGGAGTTGCATCCCGGAGCCGATGGCGAGCAGTGGCATCTTGCGTTCGACGATCTTCGAGAGCAAGTATCGGTCGCTTTCTTCCCGGCGAGCCGCCATGATTTGCGTGGCGTTCGAGGTCGGTTGGCCGTATTTGCGAGGATCGAGGTCCATGCCGCCGACCATGATCATCGCTGAGACGTTGTCCAAAAGAGAATCCAGTTCGGCGTAGTTTTCTTTGCTCACGGGCGGCAGCATGATCGGCAGCCCTTCGGCGAGCAGAACCGAATCGAAGTAGCCAGTGTTCACTTTGGCGAAGGGGCCACCCATTTTTGGGGTGTAGTAATCGCAATTGATGCCAATCAACGGACGAGGCGGGGCGTTCCGGGCCATGCGAAAATCCTTCCTTGGGTGGAAATGTTGTGAACGTCTTGCTCACGAGTTGCAAAGTTTACAAGGTTGGTGTTTCCACTTTCAAGCCCGATTTCGCCGAGAGGGGAAAATTCGTCTCGATTCAGGACTTTGCCAACTGTTGAATCCAAATTCACTTGGGCTGCGAATCGAAAGGGTGGGAGCCGCAAGGCTATCAATGGTGAAGTTGTTCCAGAGGGTGGGCGATGCGTGTTGTACTGATGTTGGGTGCATGGTGGCTTGCGGGTGTGAGTGTTGCAGCGGATTATCCGCAATTCCGTGGTCCTGCTGGCAACGGAGTCGCACCGGCGAGCCAGCCGCCGACGACTTGGGCGAAGGATAAGAACGTCGCGTGGATGACCAAGATTCCGGGTGCGGGTTGGTCGCAGCCGATTGTCGTGGGCAAGAAGCTCTTCGTGACTACGGCTACAGGCGAGAATCTGCCGAAGCCGAAGGACATGCAAGCGGGTGTCCGCGATATGAGTAGCATGGGGATGGGGGGCAAGAAGTTCTCCTCGCCGCTCAAATGGCAACTCTTTGCTCTGGATGCTGAGAGCGGTGCGGTGCTTTGGGAGAAGACTGTCGCCGAAGGCATCCCGACGCAGCCGATTCACCCTTCGAATACGTACGCCACCGAGTCGCCGTGTGCGGACAGTGAGCGGGTCTATGTCCACTTCGGTATGGAGGGGACACTCGCTGCTTACACCCACGAGGGTGAGCGAGTGTGGAAGCTGACGATTGGGGCGTTCAAGTTCTCCAACGGCTTCGGCAGCGGCAGTTCACTCGCCATCCACGATGGCAAAATCTACATGAACAACTTCAACGAGAACTCCGCTTTCGTGGCCTGTTACGACGGCAAGACGGGTCAACGGGTCTGGCATCAGACACGCCAAAAAGCCGGGAGTGCCTGGGCCAGTCCGCTGGTCTGGAAGAACTCGAAACGGACCGAGATCATTGCTGCCGGTGATAAGCTTGTGACGAGTCATGACCCGATCACAGGTGAAGAACTCTGGCGTGTGGGTGGAATCGATACAGCCTTCTCGCCATCGCCAGCTGTGGATGGCGATGTGCTGCTCTTGGGGGCGAGTTCGCCGTTCAGCGCGGGTCCGTTGATGGCCATCCCAGCGGGTGCGAAAGGGGATATCACGCTGCCCAAAGGGGCGAAGTCCAGCGAAGCGATCACCTGGTTCCGCACGGGTGGCGGCGTGGGAATGTCGTCGCCAGTTGCCACGGGAGGTTACCTTTACATCCCAGGGGAAGGCTCGTTGACATGTGTCGATATCGCCAATGGCAAACCCGTCTACAAAGAGCGTCTGCCCAAGTCTCGGATGGTCGCCGCCTGTCCTGTAGTTGTCGGTGACAAGCTCTTGCTTGTCGAAGAAACGGGCAAAGCGACTTGGGTGAAGACTGGGCCACAGTTCGAAGTCTTAGAGCAGTCCGAACTCCCTGGTACCTTCTGGGCTTCCCCGGCCATCGTGGGTGATGTCGTTTATCTTCGCTCGGTCGAGGGGATCTACTGCATCAAGAAGCCAAAGTAACCTTCAGGATCTTCTCATCACCTCCTCGGGCGAGATTGCATAAAATGCCCTATAACTTCGAGGAGGTTTTTTGCCATGTCCCTGTCACGCCGGGTCGGTTTCACCCTGATCGAGCTATTGGTGGTGATCGCCATCATCGCCGTCTTAATCGGCTTGCTGCTACCTGCTATTCAGAAAGTGCGGGAATCCGCAGCACGGACGAAGTGCCAGAACAACCTCAAACAACTCGGGCTGGCCCTGCAAAACCACCAATCCGCTCTCGGCCACTACCCCTCGGCAGCGGAGCTACCCAAGGCCCAACTCTCGCAGCCATGGTCCGCTCATGCTCGTTTGCTGCCGTATTTGGAACAGGACAACCTCGCCAAACTGATTGACTTCACCACGGCTCCGAACAACTTCTTGTCTCGGCCCGATGTCGCTGAGATTCGCGTGCCGATGTATCTGTGCCCCAGTGAAATCAACGACCGAAACCGCCCCACCGCGACACTCACTTACTACCCGCTCAACTACGCTGTGAACGAAGGGACTTGGTTCATCTTCGACCCCGTGAGCGGGCAAATCGGCAACGGCGCCTTTGCTCCCAATCTCAAAGCCAAACCTGCCGACATCAGCGATGGCATGAGCAACACCTTGGCGATGTCCGAAGTCAAAGCCTTTCAACCGAACTTGTGGGATACCAACAGCCCTGCGACACTTGGCGTTGCACCGCCAACGAACGTGACATCGCTTTCGGCGTACTTTGGTGGCAGCTTCGACCAGAACGGCCACACGGAGTGGGTCGAGGGAGACATCCACGAAACCGGCTTCACGACCACCTTCACCCCCAACTTCAAGATTCCTTACGTCAATAACGGTGTCACCTACGACATCGACGTCACCTCCATGCGTGATGGCGAATCCATCACTGTGCCCACATATGCAGCCGTGGGCGCACGGAGCTATCACACGGGGCTGGTGAATAGCTTGCTCATGGATGGCTCGGTCCGAGCCGTGCGGGACACGATCGACTTGAGCATCTGGCGAGCACTCAGCACCCGAGCCGGCGGAGAGACGATCGGTGATTACTAAGCCCCTCGCTATCAAACTCGGCCTCGTTGCGATCTTGCTGACCATCCTCGCAACTGGGGTCTGGTATGCCACCTCTCGCCCGGCTACGATTGATGATCAGGCTGCGCGGCAAATCGCCGAAGGCTTCCTCGCGAAACTCCGCCAAGGCCAAGCGGAGATCGCCTGGAAGGAAGCCACCGCGGAGTTTCAGTCCTTGCAAGGGAAAGATAGTTTCAAAGCCTACGTCAAAGGCCAAGCCAGCCTGAAAGCGGCTGCTGAGTTCCAAGATGCCCAGATGAGCAGCAAGAACGGTCTGAACCTCTGCGTCTGTACGTTTCACGCCGGTAAATCAACCCTGCGAGTCACACTCGCCCCAGAGCAAAAGCAGTGGAAGGTCGAACGGCTCGTGGTCGAGTGAAAGTCATTGTGACATATGATGGCAGCAGGGGGTGAGACATGCCAATGCACGACTGGACTGTGGTTGAATCAGGGATCTTTCACGACTTTCATCATGAATGGATTTCCGAAATCAAGCGAGCACTGAATCGTGGCCTCTTGCCGAAAGATCATTACGCGATGGCGGAGCAAGTCGCCGCGGGTTTTGGGCCGGATGTTCTCACACTGCAGGAAGAATCTCCGTCAACGAACTTCGATGGTGGCACCGCGACGATCACGCGACCTCAAACCAAGCACTTCGCACAACTTCCGCCAGGGTTGCTTCAACGTCGCAAGAGCCTCGTGGCTGTCCGGCACGTGAGCAATGATCGCATCGTGGCCATGATCGAGATTGTCTCGCCTGGGAATAAAGACTCCGCCAATGCATTTCGAGCCTTCGTGAAAAAAGCCTGCGAACTGATGGACCAACGGATTCACCTTTTGCTCCTCGATCCGTTTCCACCAGGCCCGCGCGATCCGCAGGGTATCCATGCCGCGATTTGGCATGAGTACGCTGGTGAAACTTTTGAGTTACCCGCGAATGAGCCACTCACCCTAGTGGCCTACGAATCCGCGGACTGCCAAAGTGCCTTCATCGAGACGCTCGCTGTGAACGATGCTCTCCCAGACATGCCCTTGTTCCTGGCCCCTGGGATACATGTCCCTGTGCCCCTCGAAGCGACGTACCAAGCCGCCTGGGACACCGTCCCTGCTCGCTGGCAACGAGTGATCGCAGGTGAGTAGAATCTCTGCAAGGAGAACATCATGCCACTGAGAGACCACTTCCGCGAACCGACGACCCGATCCGGCACTTGGGGGTCACTGCATGGTGGCTGGCCTATGGTGATGGTCCAGCAAATCCGAAAGCAGTTGCCTCCAGGCTTCGTGGCCGGGTTGCAAGTGCGTCTTGGGGCCTATTTTGAACTGGATTTCGCAGCGTTCAAAAAAGATGAAAATGACATTCCCGGATTTTTGGATTCAGGCGGTTTGACGGCTGTTCTGGCACCGCCGAAGCCAACCTGGGCTGTGGATACGGATCTCCCTGAAGATGATATTTTCGAAGTCGAGATTTACGATGTTCAGGAAGAACGATTGCTCGTGGCGGTCATCGAAATCGTCAGCCCGGCGAACAAGGATCGACCGGACAAACGGCGTGCCTTCGCGGGAAAATGCGGGGCACTCCTAAAAAAAGGGGTTTCGGTCAGCATCGTCGATCTGGTGACGATTCGCCAAGCGAACCTCTACGCGGAGATGATGGCCTTCATCGGCCACAAAGATCCACACTTAGGACCAGAACCACCCACCATCTACGTCTCGTCCACACGCTGGACCCCGAACGCGGAGGGCACCCGAGCTAGGCTGGAATCCTGGTTCCACCCCATGACCATTGGCCAGCCATTGCCAGCACTTCCCATCTGGCTGGGAGAAACGCACTCGCTGGAATTTGACCTGGAGCGCAGTTACGAGCAAGCATGTGAGGACCTCAGCATTCCGTAGTCATGACGGTTCGTTCGAAGCGGAAAGGACCTTCGACCGTCACGGTTGCCGGTCTGCTAGATCACCCACGAAGTGTTCAACGCCTTCGTGATCAAAGACGACTGGTACTCCACCCGGCCCCACAAAGATTGCCACACCATCGCGGTGAACCATCGCTCTGGCATGATCGACTTCAAACTGACTACCGCTGATCAAGACCACCGTAAATGGCCGGAATGGTGATCGATCCAGGAAAGTCTGCAAGGTGTTATCGAAGTTCTCAGCGGTCATGATGCAACCTTCAGGGGTGATGGGGAACACCTCACTTCAGGTATTTCCGGCCAGGGACTTTGGCTTTCCATTCGTCGAGTTTGGCTTTGGAAATCCGCGAGCCACGGACGTCCAGATCTTTCAATGTCGTGATCTCCGCGATGTGATCCGCAAACGCCTTATCATCGAGCTGGATCGCGGTGCGAGCCAATTTCAGCACCTGGAGTTTCGGGAAGTCTTCGAGGACATGCAGCCCCTCGGCGGTGACTTGGGTGTTCGAGAGGTCGAGTTCCACGAGTTCTTTCAAGCCATGAAGGTCTTCGGTGTCTTCATCGGTGACGTCTTTATTGGCCCATTGAATGACGGTCCAATCTTTGGCTGCTTTCATCTTGGCATACTCTTCACGTTTGGCTCCGGTCAGGGTGAGCACTTTGTTCGTGACCTCGACCTTGGTGCCGTCTTCCTCGGTGCGGGTGGTGGTGACTTTCCGTGCATCGGCTTCTTGCTGAATCTTGGTGACCTTAGTCAGCACCATCACCGAAGGCACCGCGATCAATGCGATCCCGACGATGGCCAGGAGCGTCGGCAGAATGGCTTTTCTGAAGTGCAACACCAAGTAGGCGGGCCAACCGGAACCGCAAATCATGATGCTCAGGCCCCAGCCCCAGTGGGTCACGAAGCCTTGGATCACCATCCAAAGTGCGGCGATGGACCAGAGCACGCCCCCGATGATCATGGGGATTCCCAGGATCAGATCATCCTGGATCAGTTTTTCAATTTCGTTGGGTTGCATTTTTCACCTGCAGGCATTGTGGGATTGATGCCATTCTATGCACCAGAACGCCACTCACACCCGAGCCGACTTCCATTTCCCGCTGGCGAAGCGGATCAGGAAGGCGATGCCACGCACGTAGATATCTACGAACATGGCGAGCCAAGCTCCCCACAAGCCGAGCTGGATGCCACACCGTGGGTCAGTGAGCACGAAGGCCAACGGCAAGCGCACACCGACGAAGCCGATCCAAGTGAAAAGCACCGGCACGCGGCTATCGCCGGCTCCGCGCAAGGCTTGCGTCAGCACGATCGACCCCGCCAAGCCGGGCATCGCAAACGCGATCAACCGCAGCACTGGCACACCGGTTTCGATCACAGCCTCAGAGTGTTCACCTTCGTTGAAGATCGCAAACATGGGGCGGGCAAAGACGAAGAAAATCGCCCCCATGAACGTCATCAACCCAGCACCGAGAGCCAAGGCTGTCCAGCCTGCCTGCGCGGCAATGTCCGGCCGCTTTTCGCCGAGTGCCCGGCCGATGATGCCAGCCGTCGCGGTCGCAAACGCTGCCCCGGATAAGTACCCGAGGCCCTCCAGGCGAATCGCAATTCCGTGGGCACTCGCCGCCGTGACGCCGATGTTGTTCACAAAGCCCAGGAAGATGAATTGGAACGTCCCCACTGAGAGGCTATCGAGGGCTGCGGGAATGCTCACCCGCAGCAGACGTGAGATCAACGCGAGATCTGGCACCAAGTCCCGACGGTGCAACTGCAACCCTTGCCGACCCCGCACAAGAACCGCGATCACGAGACACGCCCCACCGACGTGTGACAGCCCTGTCCCCCAGGCGATGCCCAAGAATCCCAGATTCGGTAGGCCCCAGGCCCCATGCGACAGGCCCCAAGCCAGCGGTACGTTCACCACAGCAACGGTGGCGAGCACCTTTAACCCCGTGCGGGTATCCCCCGCACCGACGAGACAGGCAATGCCACCGACCTCGATCATGTAAAACGGCAACATTCCTGCTAACGGCCGCAGGTACTCGACCGCGACATCAACCGTTGGCCCTTCGAGGCCCAGGATGGGGATGAAGTATGGCAACATCACAAAGGCCAAGAGCGCACCGGCGAAGCCGAAAGCGAGTGCCAGGAGTAGCGTTTGCCCCGTGGCCCGATGGGCGAGTGAAAAATCCCGTTCACCGATGAGCCGACCCACGAGGGCCGTCGCCCCAGCGTTCACGACCACCGCGTAACTGGTGGTAAACCAGTAGAGGTAGTTGGCTGTAGTGAGGGCCGCTTTGTGTTCCTCGGAGAATCGACCAGTGAGGTACTGGTCGTAAAGCTGAATGAAGAGCAACAAGCCTTGTTGCAAAAGCGCAGGCGCAGCAAGCACCAAGATTTGCTGCCAGACCGCCCGCGACGCCACTGATTCCGAAGTCTCCATAGGTGAGTGATCATAGCTACGAAGTCAAAACTCCGCGATGGCATCTGGAAAGCACTTTCCCTCAAAGTCATCGCCGGCGTGAACGGGCTTTATGGCTCGTGCCTTGTTTCACAACTTTTTTGACCCAACTCATCGTGATCTGGCTCAGAGCCGTGGGGTTCACCCAGATGACATTCGAGTGATACTTCCCCCAGCGATCGCGAAGTCGGAAGGATAGCGTGTGGTCGCGTGGTGCTCGGCCACCTCCGTAGTCCCCATGGCTGCCCCAGACGACTTCGTATTCTGGGAACGCCTCTTGAATCACGGTTGTCGCGTGATCCAGATCAGTGCCGTTCGATTTTTCTCGAATTCTCCCCATGGTCTGCTCTCCGAAATGTCTGCCTTCACTCATGACAACGGTCCGTCACAAGCCAGGATGACATTCAGGGGGTCGATCAGGTTCACAAAGTTCGTGCCTGGTTTATCGCTACGAGATGGTCGAGCGCTTCGCTTCGAGTTCTTGCCAGCGTGCGTAGAGTTTCTCGACGTGCTCTTGGGCAGCCTCCAGCGCCTCGCAGGCGCGAGTCAGCTTTTCGTGACCCGCGAGCGCGGAGGCTTCGACATCGGCTTGTCGTGCGACCACAACTTCCTCGGCCGCCATCACGTCCGTCTCGATGCGATCCAGTTCTTGTTGCTCCTTGTAACTCAGCTTCTTGGTCTTCCCGGCGGCTTTCGAGGTCGATTTGGCTTCCGTTTTCCCCGGAGACTCTTTCACTTGCGATCGTGCGTGTGCCGTGAGCCACTGCGATACGCTGCCGAAAGCCGCGGATCGCCCGTTTCCATCCAGGCCGATGACCTCCGTGCAGAGTCGATCCATCAACTCGCGATCGTGGCTGACTAACACGATTGCTCCGGGAAATTCGGAGAGGCTCTCTTCCAGCACTTCCAGCGCCGCGATGTCGAGATCGTTGGTCGGTTCGTCGAGAAAGAGCACATCCGTGGGTCGCAGCATGAGTTGGGCAATCCGGACGCGAGCTTGTTCACCACCCGACATCGCGCTGAGTTGAATGTCGAGTTGCTCCGCTTGAAACAGGAATCGCCGTGCCCACGATGCGACGTGAATCGGCTCGCCGCGATACATCACCGTTTCTGAGTTCGGCGACAACGACCGCCGCAGAGTGGTGTTGAGATCCAGCGATGCTCGCCCTTGCTCGAACACCTCACTGCGAATGTTTTCCGCGAACACCACGGTCCCCCGATCCGGTGCCAGTTGGCCAGACAACACCTTGAGGAGCGTACTCTTGCCGGAACCGTTGATGCCCAACAAACCGAGCCGCATTCCGGGCGATAAGATCAGATCGACGCCGGCAAACAGCTCGCGGCCACCGAGCGATTTTGCGAGATCGCTGGCGGTCACCAGCTTGCGCGTCTGTCGGCCTGTGCCTGCGAAGTCGATGCCGGCGGTGTTCGTCGACGCGGTCCGATAGTTTAACTCCGCGAGTTCCGCCCGCCGGTCATGGGCTGCTTCGATGCGTGAACTCGCCTTACGGGTGCGGGCGGCAGCTTTGCGACCGAGCCACTCGGTCTCTCGCCGTACCTGGTTCGCCACTGCATCACGTTGCCGCATCTGGGCTTCGACGAACTCCTCCCGTTTCTCAGCGAAGCTGTCGAACCCACCGGTCGCGCGAAAATAGCCTTCAGGATAGACGCGGTCGATTTCCAGAATATCGACCGCGACCGCTCTCAGAAACGCCCGGTCGTGAGTCGCGACGAGATAGCCGAACTGGGAGGAGCGCAGGAACTGTTCGAGCCAGACGATGCCTGGCACATCCAGGTGGTTCGTTGGTTCGTCCATGAGAACGAAGTCCGGCTCTTTCGCCAATTCACGTGCGAGCGCCAACCGCTTCCGCCAACCACCAGACAGGGTATCGGCACGCACATCACGGTCATCGAAGCCAACCTGCGTCAGCACGATGGCAGCGCGTGTTTCGCGTTCGTGTTCTTCAAGTGCGCTCATCGTGAGTGCGTCGAGCACGACTTCGCGTGCAGTCCGGCCTTCGGCAAACTGATCATCCTGAGCCAGGAAGCCAATCCGCGCACCCCGACGAATAGCGACCGCGCCAGAGTCCGGCACTTCGAGTCCGCCGAGCAGCTTTAACAGCGTCGACTTACCAGCACCATTCGGCCCGATGAGGCCAATCTTTTCTCCCACACGCAAGTCAAAAGACAAATCCGCAAAGAGCGGCCGATGCGAATAGCTCTTCGCGAGTTCCTGGGCGGACACCAAAACGCTCATGTCATCCTCGTGCGGGAAGCAAGGCGATATTGTACCGCCGAAACGCGAATTGTTCCTGCCTCGGTAAACGTGGATCTTGAGAGGGAGAAAATGAGAAATGAAATGGTAGTGCCGCGACAGTTCGGAGCAGTCACCCTAACTCATGAATTCAACTCCGCATAAAGCCGCACTCGAGCATAAGCCCAGTATCGTTCGGCTGTCGCTTCGGATATGCCGAGCAACTCAGCCGCCTCGACTGTCGTCATCCCAGCGAAGAATCGGAGCTTGACAAGTTCTGCTCGAATCGGTGATTCCGTTGCCAAACGCTCGAGGGCGTCATTGAGCTCCAAAAGATCAATTCCAGGGGCATCTATGGCAATTTGATCCAACTGAGCTTCAACCCGTTGGTGATTCCCACCGTGACGAGGCCCTTGCTTGCTGCGAGCATTTTCGATCAGAATCCGCCTCATTGCTTCGGCAGCGCTTGCAAAGAAATGCCCGCGGCCCTCCCACTTCAAGCCGCGCTCGTTACCCACCAACCGCAAGTAAGCCTCATGGACCAGCCCGGTCGGGTCGAGTGTCTGCCCTGGTTTCTCTCTCACCAACCGAGCTGCCGCCAACCGTCGCAACTCTCGGTAGACCAGCGGTAACAACTCCGCTGCCCCTTGCGGATCACCCGCATCAATGGCCTTCAGGATTTGGGTGATGTCGGTCACTTCTTATCTCGTGGCATCGGGGCGACTTCTGGATACTTTGCTCGCTCGCGTAGATACTTCTGTTTCTCCGCCGGTTTGTCCATCGCCGTGTACAGCTCGATCAATCGATCCAAGGCTTCTGGGATCCTTGTGCTAGCTTGGGGCGGGATCGTTTTCTCTTGGGCTTTCAGTCTCTCATAGCCCTGAACCAGTTGTGATTCGGCTTCAGCGTACTTCTTCTGCCCGAGGAGCGATCCGCCAAGCAAGGATTGCGTATGGAATGTGCGCCAGACTTCAGGCTCTGTCTTCTGGCGATACGACAGACAGACGCGGAGAACTGGCTCAGCCTGCTCGTAGGCCTTCGTCTCCAACAGGCAACGGCTGTAAGTCGCGAGATGTACGCTAATCGCGGATTTCTCTTTGCTTGAGGCTTTGCTATCGTCATTCAGTGCTCGAATCATCAGCGTCAACTTGTCCTGATAAAGAGGCATGGCTCTATCGAGTTTTCCAGCAGCCTGATAGCAGAAAGCCAAGTTTCCCGTTGTTACCAAGGTGTCGGGATGCTCAGGACCGAGCTTCGCCTTCATCAGGGAAACAGCTTCCTCGAAGAGGGACAGAGCCTTGTCGAATCTTCCGGCGATGTGGTAGCAAACAGCCAAGTTGTCCATGGTCCGCAGTGTGTCGAGGGGTTCAAAGTCCGGCTTCGCCCTCATTAATTTGAGAGTCTCCTCGAAAAGAGCCAGGGCCTTGTCCAGTCTGCGATTGTCCCGATACGACATTGCCAGGTTACTCATGGTCCGCAAGGTGTTGGGGTGTTCAGTGCCGAACTTGGCTTTTGTGAGTGTGAAAATCTCCTCGAAAATCAAAAGAGCCTTCTCGAATTTTTCTGTGGACTGGTAGCAGTTGGCCAAGTTGAACATGCAACTCAGGGTCCATGAATGTTCAGGGCCCATCTTAGTCTTCATCAGTTTTAAGGTACCCTCGTAGAGATGAAGAGCTTTATCAAGTTTACCAGCCCTCTCGAAGCACATTGCCAAGTTGCTCATGCTTCGAAGGGTGTTGGGGTGTTCATTGCCCAACGTCTTCTTGCGCAATTCTAATGTCTCTTCGAAAAGTGGAAGCGCCTTGTCTAGCTTGCCAGTATCCAGGTAACACATCGCCAAGTGAGACGCGGAGTCAATCGTCTGATTGTGATTCGTATTCAGTTTGGCCTTGGATCTGTCAAAAGCTTCTTCCAGAAGAGGTAGCGCGATGTCAAACTTCTTGAGGAGCCTGTAGGCACAGCCCAGGCTGTACATACTTCGCAGTGTGTCAGGGTGTTTGGGGCCAAACTTCTTCTTTTGAATCGCGAGTGTTTCCTCGGATAAAGCCAGATACTGCTCCAGCTTCCCAAGCTCCCCGTAACATGACCCCAGACTGAGCATGCAACGGAGGGTGTCAGGGTGTTCGTTGCCGAGCTTGACTTTCATCTGTGCGAGAGTTCGCTCCAAGAGTGGAAGTGCTATGTCAAGTTTGTCGAGTGCAATGTCAACATTTGCTAAACCATAGGTAGTCCATAAGGTCTTAGGGTGGTCTGGACCGAGCTTCTCATTCATCATTCTGACCGTTTCCACCAGCAGCGTCAGCGCCTTGTCCAGTGTTCCGGCGATGTAATAGGCCCTGGCCAAACTGGCTGCAGTGATCAGCGTATCAGGGTGTTCGAGACCTTGCTTTGCCTTCTTCATCGAGAGTGTCTCTTCGAAAAGCGACAAGGCTTTGGCCATCTTGCCAGCGTCGAGGTAGCTTGTGGCCAAGTTGGCCATGGCGCTGAGGGTGCTGGAATGTTCGAGGCCCAGCTTCGCTTTCGAGAGCGCGAGCGTTTCCTCATACAACATTAGAGATTTGTCAAAGTTGCCGGCCGAATGGTAACACGCGGCTAAGTTAGCCATCGTCGTGAGGGTGCTAGGATGTTCGGGTCCGAGCTTTGCTTTCTTGAGCGCAAGCGTCTGCTCGACCAGGGTGAGGGACTTGTCCGCTTCTCCTACGGTGTTGTAGAGTTGAGCTAGGTTGCCCATAGCCGTGATGGTGTCAGGGTGATCTGGGCCCAACTTAGAATGTATATGTTTCAAAGCCTCCTCAGAACTTGATACGGCTTGGTCAAGCTTTCCTGCAGTTTCATAGGCTGTTGCCAAGTTGGCCATAGTCGCCAGGGTGCTCGGGTCTTCTAAGCCCAAACTCACTTTTTTCAGAGCGAGGGTTTGCTCGTAGAGTGCTAGGGATTTACTGAAGTTCCAATCGTGTTGATACCCCATGGCTAAGTTGCCCATGCAGGTGAGTGTGAGGGGATGATCAAGGCCGAGCGTCGCTTTCGTGCGGACGAAACACTCCTCGAAAAGCGGCAAGGCTTTGTCAAGCTTTCCCGCGCCCTCAAGGCACAGTGCCAGAGTGTTCATGTTTTCGAGTGTTTCGATGTGGTCGGGACCCAGGAGGTTCTTGTGAGACTCCCAAGCCGCCGAAGAAAACTCGATCGCAGCGGAAGCCTCTCCGAGGCTCTTCAACGTTTTCGCGAGGCGTGCCCGTAGAGAGGCTAACACACGTGGGTCGTGGATTGCTTTCTCATCGAGCTTCTTGCCAGCTTCAATCAGTTTCTTGGCGAGTACCGCCTCGACTGGTTCATTGCTCTCCCGCACCTTCCGAATGTCAAACTCGCTGAAGATGTCAAACACGGTCGTGTTGATCGTCTCGATTTGCTTCAACCTCGCGGCGGTCAACTCCGTTGCGGCCCGTTCTTTCTCGGCGGCGGCGATCGCGAGCTGTTCCTTCTTCTCGGCATCAAGCTTCGCCAGCCTCTCCCCTTCTGCTCGCTCTGTTGCCAGCCGCTCCTGTTTTTTCGCTTCGATGAGGCCCATCGTCGTGCCTCCGATACCCGCCAGAAGCACGAACAACAGAAGAGATGCCGCGATCACTTGGCCCTTGTGTCGCCTGACGAATTTCTTGACTCGATACGCTGTACTCGGAGGATGAGCTTGGACCGCTTCACCGCTCAAATACCTTTGCACATCTGAAGCGAAGCCGTTCGCCGTTTCGTAGCGATGGGTGCGATCCTTCTCTAAAGCCTTCATGACGATCCAGTCGAGTTCATTCCTCAACAATCCAGTCAGCTTTTTCGGCTCCGTCCCACGATTGGCCGAGAGCGAAGGCAAAGCATCCGCTGTAGAAAGTTTCGTGCTTGGCCTCGGAGGGTCTTCTTCACGCACCACCCGCAGAATTTCGAGTAACCCCCTTTTCTCCAACGCCGCTTTCGAAAATGGGGTGCTCCCCGTCAGTAGCTCGTAGAGCAATACACCCAGCGAATAGACGTCGCTACGTGTGTCGATGTCGAGGTTGTTGAAGGTCGCTTGTTCGGGAGACATGTATTGTGGAGTACCAACGATACCACCGAACCCCGTATCAATCGTGTCTTGGGTTAATGCTCCACCGGTGGCTTTGGCGACTCCAAAGTCGATCACTTTGGGGACGGGTTTGTCGTCGTAGAGAGCGATCAGCACATTCGAGGGCTTGATGTCCCGGTGAATGATACCTTTCTGGTGAGCATGTTGAATGGCATGACAGACCGGCAAAAACAGTTCCAATCGTTCTTGAGGCGTGAGCTTTCGAGCGTCACAGAACTCCGTGATCGGCACACCCTTCACCAACTCCATGACGAAGTACGGCCTGTGTTCATGCAATCCGCCGTCGAGCACTTTCGCGATGTTTGGGTGATCCATCATGGCAAGGGCTTGACGCTCCGCCTCGAAACGGGCCATGACTTGCCTCGAATCCATTCCAGGCTTGATCAACTTCAAGGCAACAAAACGCTTCACCGGCTCTGATTGTTTCGCCCGCCAGACGCTGCCCATACCGCCCTCGCCGATTGGCTCAACCAAGGTGTACTTTCCACAGATGACTGAACCAGGTCCGAGAGGCTCGGGTGTTGCTTGGTAGTCTTGCGTCAAGGCGACAGTGGGCGGTTCAAGAAATCCCTCGGCTTGAGGTTGGACCGCTAAGAGCTTCTCCACTTCGCTACGAAGTCTGGAATCCGTCCCACATTCGACGTCCAGGAACGCAGCACGCTCTGTAGGGTCAGTCCTTCTGACTGCATCCAGGAACAACGCCTCAATTCGAGAAACATCACTCATCGCTTGCCCCTCATTCGGGAAACGGCTTCAACTCAATCATGCGAGAAATGCGACGAAAACCCCTCACGGAATTTTGGGAATTTCTACACGAGTTGCTGATTGCAGATGGAAAGATGACTCGACTCTTTGGCTAACTTCCCGGCAGTTCCCGGCCCAGGCGGGCGACGACGGCTTTCATGTCGGCCCAGGCTTCTTTCTTCCACTCGGGGTTTCGCAGAAGGGCAGCGGGGTGGTAGCTGCACATGACCGGAGTGCCTTGGTATTCGTACCACTGGCCACGAAGCGTACGGATGCCTTCGGTCGTATCCAGGAGATTGCGGGCGGCGACGCCACCGAGGCAGACGATGAGTTTGGGTTTTACCAGTTCGAGTTGGTCTTCGAAGAAGCCCCGGCAATTGCGGCACTCCACGACGCTTGGCTCGCGGTTGTCCGGCGGGTGACAGTTGACAGGGTTCATGATGAAGACTTCGCTACGCTTGAAGCCCATCGCCGCGAGGATCTTGTTGAAAAGCTGACCCGAGGCCCCGACGAACGGCTCGCCGATGCGGTCTTCATCTTTCCCAGGTGCTTCGCCAATGAAGCAGACCTCGGCGTCGATCGGGCCGATACCAAACACGGTTTGTGTTCGTGTACTCGCTAACTCAGGACAGGCTTTGCATTCCTTGACTTGCCCTGTGACGGTTTCCAAAGCTCTGCGTCGGCCTTCGGGTGTCGTAGGGCGTGGCGCCGTGGCTGTGCTGATGTTGGCAAACAGCCCCTGGCCAGGTACGGGAGCTGGAGCAGCGGTCACGATCGGCGCGAGATTCGGCACAAACTGCACCCCGCTGGCTTTCAGTGCCTCAAGGTGCGTCTGCACTTGCCGGGAGATGTCGACTTCATCGGACATAGTCGATCACCAAGGGTTTCAGCTCGCCACGATGGTTTTCAAGGCATCCAAGCCAAGCCGGGCACAGTAATCGCCGAAGGGTTCCTGGGCGATTCGCTCGGCTTTGAAGCGTGTGAAGAGCTTTTTCATCTTCGGGGCGATTTGCTCCATCGGCACCGAGTCTTCGAGTTCGGCATTGAGCCGACGGCCAAAACTATCGCCACCGATAAAGACGGTGTACTTGGTGCCGCCACGACCCACGAGGCCGATTTCACTTTGGTACGGGCGAGCACAGCCGTTCGGGCAGCCTGTCATTCGCACACTGATCGATTCGCCGTCGAGGCCCAGTTCTTTGAGGTCGGCTTCGAGCTGATCGACGACCTTCGGCAGCGAACGCTCGGACTCGGTGATCGCGAGAGGGCAAGTCGGGATCGCGGGGCAGGCCATGCTCCACTTGCGGACCATCGAGAGGTTCTCAGGTCGAGGGATGCCGTACTCGTTCAGCAAGGAATCGACTTTGGGTTTCAATGCCGGGTCGATGTCACAAAGTAGCACGTCTTGCTGACCCGATATGCGAACCGACGCCCCAGCGAGTTTGACGATCTCCCTCAGGCCGGAGCGAAGCCGCAAAGTGCCTTCATCCTTGATGCGACCATTCTCAACACTCAGGCCTAGGAACCATCTGCCATCGCCTTGGGAATACCAGCCGTGGTGCATGTCGAGGCCAGTGATCGGCGCGACTTTGGCTTCTGCCAAAGGCTTCTTCCAGTAATCGCGGACGAAGACTTCGCGGAACTTCTCGTAACCCCAATCGGCGAGCACATACTTGAAGCGAGCACGCTTGCGATCAACGCGGTTGCCGTGGTCGCGGTACATCTTGATGACCGCTTCTGAGGCTGCGATCACTTCGTCAGGAGTGACGAAGCCCAGGCACGCAGCGGGTTGTGCGAAGGTGTCATCGCGCGAGTTCGAGCGGCCTTGGCCACCGGCGGCATACAGGTTGTACCCAATCGGCTTGCCGTTTTCGGTGATGCACAGGAAGCCGAGGCAGTTCGCCAGGATGTCGGTGCAGTTATCGTTCGGCAGGCTGAACGCGATCTTGAACTTCCGTGGCAAGTAGACTTTGCCATAGATCGGCTCAGCCACTTCGACAGGCAGTGCTAGGGGATCAGGTTGTTTTTCGCCGTTGAGCCAGATTTCGTGGTAAGCTCGCATCCCCGATTTCGGAGCAAGGTGCTCGGCCACTTGATCCGCGAGGTCTTGCATCTGCTTCCGGGCGGGGTCAGGCAACGGGGCAGGGCAGGCCATGACGTTGCGGTTGACGTCCCCACAGCCACCGAGGCTGGAGACGAGAGCCGCGTTGAAACCTGCGATCGTGGACTTCAAATCACCTTTGAGAATGCCATGGAACTGGATGCTCTGCCGCGTGGTGAAGCGCAGTGTGCTGTTGGCGTACTTCTCGCACAACTCGTCCATCACCAGGTACTGCGAAGCGGTGAGCTTCCCGCCGGGGAGTTTCAGACGAATCATGAAGCAGTACGCCTTCGACGCAGCGGCTCCTTTGGGGCGGTTCTTGCGGGCGTCACGGTCTTCTTGTTGGTAGCTGCCGTGGAACTTGATGAGGTTCTTGGCTTCTTCGGAGAGATGATCCGAATCGTTGGCGAGTTCCTCGGCCAGGCTCCCCCGCAGATAACGGCTCGTTTCCTTAATCCCCTCGACGGGGGAGAGCTTGATCTCGTCTGCCATGAGTATCCTAAGTGTTTGGTTTTTGTGGATATACCGTATCTTTTTATCCAGAACACCACAACCTCAAAGCCCAATCTTCGGTAACTTGATCGGGTGGGTGAAGTTTGAGCCGTAGTCGAAGAGCAGAAGAAGTTTAACCACGAATAACACGAATAACACCAATTTAAAAAAACAAAGCGAGATCGCGTCATGCAACAAAAGTGGTTATCTCATGGAAAGTTCAGTGCTTTTGGATCTCTGCTTATGTTCCGATTCGTGTTATTCGTGTTATTCGTGGTTAACTCTTCTTTAGATCACTTCGGTTGATGGCAGGCGGAGTCCCAGATGTGAACGTTGCCATCGCGGCCGCCGGTGATCAGGAGTTGGCCGTCTTTGACGAAACGCATCGAGTGAACCGGTCCGCGGTGGCGACCATAGTTCAAGAGCATCTTGTTGTTGTCCTCAATGTCAAAGACACGGGTGCGGCCATCTTGCCCGCCAGTCGCGAGCATCCGACCGCATGAGGTGAACTGCACGCACCAGATCCCTTCGGGGTGGACAATCGGCTGACCGATTCTCTCTTTGTTGTTGAGATCCCAAAGGTGGACGACCTGATCCCAGCCAGCGGTGGCGAGGCGTTGGTTGTCAGGGGAGAAGGCGATGGTATAAATCGGGGCATCGTGCGCCATCGCACTCCAACGACGTCGGTTGCCGGGGATGTCGTAGAGAACCAGACGGCCATCGGTTCCTGCGGAAGCGAGCGACAGGCTATCTTCTGAGAAAGCGATGGCGTTCACAGTCGACCCTTGGTCGTAGCGGAGCATCTGACGTTCTTCGAGGATGTTAAAGACCTGGACGAAGCCTTTCCGATCACCGAGAGCGACGAGGTTGCCATCCGGGCTGATGCAGGCCGTACGGATCGATTCGCCCAGTGGAAAAGTCTTTTTCAGCTTACCATCGTTGAGTTGCCAAGTCTTGATGTTGCCATCATCGCTGATGGAGATCAAGAAATTGCCGTCAGCGCTATAGTCGAGAGCCCAAATCGGCCCGGTGTGGGCGGATTGGATGCCTTCGGCGTCGGGGTGCAGCTCGTAGAGAAGGCGCTTGGTGGTCCGCTCCCAGATGTTGATTTTGCCGCTCTCGACACCCGTAGCCACGGTCTTGCCGTCCGGAGCAAGAGCAATGGCCCAGATGGCTCCTGCCTTGCTTGGGAAGGTCGTGAGCGGTGCCGCACTTTCCTCAACGGGAGGGACTATCGCTGCTGCGAGGGGAGGGGTCACCTCAGCGGGGTTCGGGGCTGGTGTTTGGGGAGAGTAGAGCATCAGAAACATGGCGACGCCACCGAGGGCTAGCCCAGCCGCGAAGGCGCCGACGACCGTGGAAGCCGTGCGGGCACAGAAGGCTTTCTTCTGGGCTTTGGTGACAAGCAGACTGGACTTCGAGGAAGTCTTGGCACTCGTACCAGACTTCGGGTTCAGTTGCAGCATCGCTGAGTATTTGACGGCCAAGAACTCAGCGAGTTCTTGAGCGGTTTGGAAGCGATCACCCGGCTCTTTAGAAAGCAACCGGTCGATGGTATCTTCGAGCCACTCGGGGACTTCGGGGTTGATCTTGTGGAGCGGATCATGGGCTTCATCGGCGACACGCCGTAACACCGCAAGCGGTGTGCGGCCTTCGAACGGCGGTCGGCCGGCAAGGGTTTCGTACATCACTGAACCCAGGCTAAACAAATCGACGCGAGCGTCGATTTCGTCCCCACGGGCCTGTTCCGGGGCCATGTAAAGCGGCGTCCCCGCCACGAAGCCAGTACGGGTGAGCTTCATATCCTCGGCGGCGCGAGCGAGGCCGAAGTCCGTGAGCAAGGTTTTTTCACTGCCTGCTTCGATCAGGATGTTCCCTGGTTTGATGTCGCGGTGGATCAACCCGGTGCCGTGGGCCGTCGCTAGCCCCGCGGCGGCTTGCATGCCCATTTTCACGGTTTCGATGACGGGGAGCCGTTTGACACGCTTCAGTCGTTGCTCCAACGACTCGCCGTTGACGAGTTGCATGACCAAAAATGGTAGCTTGGAATTCGGATCTTCATCGACTTGGTGGACGGTCACGAGGTTATCGTGATTCATCGCGGCGGCAGCACGGGCTTCCCGACAGAAACGTTGGCGGGCAGTCTCGTTGTTGGCAAGCATCGGGTCAAGAACTTTGATGGCCACATCACGTGCCAGGACGGGGTCATAGCCTTGCAGCACGACGCCCATACCACCTCGACCGATGACTCGCTTGACCTCGAAGGTGCTGATCCGCCCGAGCCGACCGGGTGTACTGGTTTTCGTCAGGAAGTCCAGTTTGACATCTTCCGAGCGAGGTGAGTCGTTGTAGACCTGGGTGAGGGCGTGTTCGGCTTCGTTGAGTGCAGACCAATACGCAGAGTCTTTGTCGGGTTCGGATTTCGGTAACGTTAGCAAGACTTGTGAGAGATGTGGGGCCTCACCTGTAGCGATGGTCTCCAGACGGCCTTGGCAACCGGTGCACTCCCCCACATGTTCCGTGACTTCAGGGCTGCTATCTTGGTCGAGGAGCAAGCGCAAAGCCTGGTCGCTTGGGCATTCGGTTTTGTTGCAAGGGATTGCGTTCGTCATCTTGGTGTCTACCTCAACCAGGATCCAGCGGGAGGTTACCAAGTCTCCGCTTCGGATTGCAACTTCTGAACTTCTTCCCGTAGCCTTGAGAGAATTCGGCTCTTGGCCACATACACGGCCCCGGCGCTCATTTTCAACTCCAACCCCACCTCGGTTGCACTCCGCCCATCGACGGCAGTGCCCCAGAAGGCTTTCCAGGTGTTGCCCTGGAACTCGTGCTTGACCCGCTCCATCGCTTTGGCCGAAATCCGCCGTTGGTATTCCAAATCCCAATCGGCGTCTGTCTCGTTCTCGGTTCGATCGGGGATCGATTCCAGCCGCTCGTGAGCAGCAGAGTCGCCGACGGCTTTGGCTTTATTCTTCTGCGAGGTTAAGAAGTTGTAAATCTTGTTGCGTGTGACCGTGTAAAGCCAACCGCGGAAGGTCCCCTTCTGGGGGTCGTACTCCAGCTTCTCGGCGTTCCTGGCCACACTCTTCATGACTTCTTGCATAAGGTCCGCGGCATCAGCATCTTGCAGCCCTCGTTTGCGGGCGAAGCCGTAGATCACTGGGCCGTAAAGCCG
Organism: Fimbriiglobus sp.; assembly: GCA_051659845.1. Lineage (GTDB taxonomy): Bacteria > Planctomycetota > Planctomycetia > Gemmatales > Gemmataceae > Fimbriiglobus. The sequence continues at coordinate 235,802 of JBOFPH010000033.1, forward strand.
CACAAATTCACCCCAGGCTTGCGTATCTTTGCCGTCTTTGAGACGATTCAGAAGGGTCACGCGAGTGAGGGGTGGTTCTGCCATGAAGACAAAGTCCTAACAGATAATACCTGGCCGCTGGCTGCACCTAACAGACAGCCCAGGAAAATCGGACATGCTGGTCGGGCAAGAGGGCTACTGTGATGATACGATCTCGCAGGTAAACGGAAACTCCAAGCAATGCGTCAGGCATGCTCGCCTGCCGCATTTGAGAGTGATCGTTTTTTAAAGGTGTTCGACCAAATCCGAATGTGCATAGCGCACTTTTGGAAGTGACGCATAGGCATCTTCAGCAGCACGATAGCCAAGCGTGGCCATCACGATCGAGCGGTAGCCCTTGGCGGGCAAGCCGAGCACTTCGTCGTACTTCGCTGGCAGGAAGCCTTCCATCGGGCAGGCATCGACGCCAAGCACGGCGGCTGAGGTCATGAGGTTGCCGAGGGCTATGTAGATCTGGTGCTGGGCCCAGATGTCGATTTCGGCTTGTGGCGTGCGGCTCAAGAAGCCAGCCATCATCCCTTTGTAGCCGTCCAGAGCAGGAGCCGGAACACCGCGGACTTCCACGATACGGTCGATGAGACGCTGGGCTTCGGGTGGCTGGAAGTTCAGCTTCATGGCGAAAATCACCATGTGCGAAGCATCCACCACTTGCTGCTGACCCCAAGAGTGTGGCAACAATTGCTGGCGTTTTGCGGGGTCAGTGACCACGAAAAACTTCCAAGGTTGCAGGCCGTACGAAGACGGTGAGAGCACCAAGCTCTCTTCGATCGCGGACCATGTTGCCGCGGGGATTGTCTTGGTGGCGTCAAACTTCTTGACGGCGTATCGCCACTTGAGGGCCGAGAGCAATTGTGCAGGCGTCAGCAGTTCCATGTGCATTCCTAAGAGTTAAGAAAGAGACATTTCCGCCGTGTCAGTCGAGTGGCTGCGGCATTTCCGCATGGTTTCCATGAGTGTTGCCAGGTCCAGGCCGATCTCGGCGAGCAGTTCACCACGCTCGCCATGCTCGACATAGCGATCGGCGATCCCCCGGCGGATGACGTTTCGTGTATCGAGGCCCGCAGCATTCGCGGCTTCGAGGACCGCACTGCCAAAGCCGCCTTCCAAAACACCTTCTTCGACAGTCACGACGAGGGGCATGGTTTCGATGGCTTTGAAAATGGTCTCGCGGTCGAGGGGTTTGACGAAGCGGGCGTTGATCACACCGATGTTCATGCCCTCATCCCGGAGGCGTTTTGATGCTTCCTGGCAAAGTGAAGCCAGCGGGCCGAAAGCGATGAAGCAGCCATCTTCGCCCCATTCGAGGACTTCAGCTTTGCCCAATTCGATCGGAGCAACACTGCCTTGGCGATCAAGGGTTTCGAGGTTGGCTTTCGGGTAACGGATCGTCGTCGGGCTGGTCTGCTCCATGCAGAAGCGAAGCATCGGCTCAACGTCCGCTTCGTCGCCGGGGGACATGCAGATCGTGTTCGGGAACATCCGCAGGTACGGGATGTCAAAGACGCCGTGGTGCGTTGGGCCGTCGGGGCCAGCGAGACCTGCGCGGTCGAGCGTAAAGACCACGGGGAGGTTTTGCAGCGAGACTTCCTGAAAGATGTTGTCGAAGGCGCGTTGCAAGAAGGTGCTGTAGATCGCCACGATCGGCTTAGCACCCGTCTTGGCCATGCCTGCCGCGAAAGCGACGGCGTGAGATTCACAGATGCCGGTGTCAAAGAACTGTTTCGGGTAATCGCTACGGATCTTTTCGAGCTTGTTCCCCTGGCACATCGCCGCCGTGAGTACCGCGGCCCGCTTGTCTTCACCGAGGACTTTGTGAATCGCCGAGGACATCGCGTCGGTGTAGGCTTTCGCACCGCCCTTTTTCATCGAAAGGATTTCGCCATTCGGCCCAAACTTCTCGAACACCGGCGGGGCATGGTAGGTGACCGGGTCTTCCGCGGCCTGTGGGACGCCTTCGCCTTTGGTGGTGAGGACATGAAGTAGAACTGGGCCTTTTTGATCCTTGAGCACTTTGAGGATTTTTCGCATCCCATGCAGATCGTGCCCATCCGCGGGGCCGAAGTAGCGGAAGCCCATCTCTTCGAAAAGCATGCCGTTCTTGAACACGGCTTTCAGCCCATCACGGAGTGACTCCAGCGACGAGCGGGCCGCTTCACCGACGAGAGGAATTTGTTTCAGAAGGTCGTTGAGAGTACGCTTGCTGCCTTGGTAAAGCCCAGTCGCGCGGCACTGATCGAGATAATCCGCGAGGCCACCCGTGCGGGGGCAAATCGACATCTTGTTGTCGTTGAGGACGACCAAGACGTTCTGTTCCATCCCACTGATGTTGTTGAACGCCTCGTAAACCATGCCGCACGGAAACGCCCCGTCACCAATCACGGCGACCGCATGGCGATCCTCGCGGCCGAGGAGGTCATCCCCCGCTTTGAGGCCAGAAATGGTGGAGACACTAGCCCCAGCGTGGCCGGTCATGAACAGGTCATAGTCGCTCTCGGCGGGGTTCGGAAACCCCATCAATCCACCTTTTTGGCGGATCGTGTCAAAGGTTTTGTAACGCCCGGTGATGAGCTTGTGGGGATAAATCTGGTGACCCGTGTCCCAGATGAGGCGATCCTTGGCGAAGTCGTAGACCAGGTGCAGAGCCAAGCACAGCTCCACCACCCCCAGGTTACTGGCGAAGTGGGCTTGGCGGATGCTCAAAACCCGGACTAGCTCTTCCCGAATCTCCTTGGCGACCATCAGCAATTGCTCATCCGAGAGCTTTTGCAAGTCGGCTGGGCTTTGAATATTCGGTAGTAACTTCACCATAAGCCACCTTGATCATCCCTGGAAATAGTAAACCCCGCTGGCAACGCCGCGAGAATCTACCGGTCTCTTTGTACGACAAACCGAGCCAAATCACCTAGAAGTTTCGCACCTGGCCCCAGTTGTTCGGCGGCCAGTTCAGCCTCTTGACCAAGGCTCACTGCCCGCGCTCGGCTTGCCTCGATCCCCAGAAAACCGGGGTAAGTCAGCTTGCCGAGTTGGGCATCTTTGCCGACCCGCTTGCCCGTCTTTTCGCTGGAGCTTTCGACATCAAGCAAATCATCCGTGACTTGGAAAGCCAGGCCAAATGCCGCGGCGTACGTCGTCAAATGCTGGCCAACAACTGCGGGGATCGGGCCATTGTGAGCAACCATTGCTCCCAACAACAGCGAAGAGCGGAAGAGTGCCCCGGTCTTACGGCGGTGGATGTTCTCCAACTGCTCAACCGTAGCCTCAGGAGCATTGGGGCCATAGTCCTCCGCGAGGAGGTCCAACATCTGCCCGCCAACCATGCCGACCGCACCGGCTCCGCTTGCTAACTCTGCAATGGAAACCGCAGCCAGGGAAGGGGAGTAACTCCGAGCCAACACCTCGAAGGCCATCGTCAACAGGGCGTCCCCGGCCAGGATGGCCGTGGCCTCGTCAAACTGCTTATGGCAAGTTGGCAACCCACGGCGAAGGTCGTCGTCGTCCATCGCGGGGAGGTCATCATGAATCAGCGAGTAAGTATGGATCATCTCCAAGGCCGCCGCAGCAGGGTAGGCCGCCTCGAACTGGCCACCCGTGGCTTCACATGCGAGCATCACCAGCAACGGCCGCAATCGCTTTCCAGGAGCAAGTAAGCTGTAACGAATCGCATCAGCGAGCCGTGGTGGAACATCTTCTAACCGAGGGGCGAGAATCCCGCGGAGCGCTTCTTCGAACGCCTGCACACGCGGTTTCAGAATGTCCCAAAGCGCTTCAGACAAAGCCAATACCTTCCTTCGATCCAACGGAACCTTTTCAACATAGGACCATCTGTAGGCAGGCCCCATACGAAAAGTCACACGACGTGTCCGATTTTACTTTGCATCACAAAGAAAGCAAGCTCAAAATCAAGCGACGAGTTTCACCACACCTTTATGGTGTTTGGTTTTCATTCCGAATTCCGAATTCCGAATTCCGAAATTCATCAAGGATTCCCAAATCCGAATTCGAGGGGACCATTTCTTCGGCGTGATAACTGGAGCGGACGAAAGGCCCGGCGACGACCTGGCGGAAGCCGAGTTTACGTGCCTTGGCCGCGATGTCGTCGAACTCTTCGGGTGGCAGGAACCGGGCCACGGGGATGTGCTTCAAGGTTGGTGCCAGGTATTGGCCCAGCGTCAGCACGTCGCATTCGATCGTCCGCAGATCGGCGATGACATCGAAGAGTTCGTCGATGGTCTCGCCGATACCGAGCATCAGGCCAGCCTTGGTGACGAGCTGTGGGGCGCGGCGTTTGACACGCTCCAAGAGATCGAGGCTACGCCGATAATCGGCCCGCCCTCGGACTTTGCGATAGAGCCGGGGAACGGTTTCGAGGTTATGGTTGAAGACTTCCGGAGCTGCGTCGATGACGACGTCAATGGCTGCGGTGTTGCCTTGGAAGTCGGGCGTGAGTACTTCGACCGCGGCGCCGGTTTTCTCGCGCACGGCTCGGATGCACTGAGCGAAATGCTCAGCCCCGCCATCAGGGAGGTCATCCCGGGTGACGGAGGTAATGACCACGTGACGCAAACCGAGTCGGTAAGCGGCTTCTGCCACGCGAGCGGGTTCGTCGAGTTCGAGAGCTTCTGGGTTGCTACCCTTAGGCACTGAGCAAAAGCCGCAAGGCCGGGTGCAGAGATTTCCCATGACCATGAACGTCGCCGAGCGACGAGACCAGCACTCCGGGCGATTGGGACACTTGGCACTTTCGCAGACCGTTTCAAGACGAAGGTCGTCGATCAGGGTTTGCGTGAAGAAGTTCTCGTTCCCCTCGGGGAGCTTGCGTTTCAGCCATTGTGGCAAACGGGGCTTCGGGGCCGGGGGTTCAGCCAGAACGTTCAGGGAAGCTCGCATGGGCACTTCGTACCGGGGGAAAATCGGGGTGATCGTGAAAGAGCGTCGTGCGGGAGAATCCGAACTCTTCTGAAAGGTATTCTAGGTAACGTTGACGCACTGTCGCGGGTCGAACTGGCTGAACGCACTCTCTTTCCAAGGAAGTCATGGGCTTCGTGTCACCGTCGCATTCGAGTCCATGCCAAAGCTCCAAATCGGCAGACACATTGACCAGCCAGCCAAACGCCGTCACCCCCGAACGCATCGCCAGGCCCATCTGCACAAGGCGTCGGCCTCGCACGCGGATGCCTGGATGAACCCAATCCCAATCGGCCAGGAGACCGAAAGACTCGACCACCCGGCGATTTACATCCCCCACTCGACGGATAGCATCCGCCGGTGTCGGGCCAACATGCTCCGACGGAGCCACGAAGTACGCGACGACTTGGCCCGCTGTCAGCAGCGATAACCCACCGCCACGAGCGAGGAAGTGAACTTCCCAACCTCGGGCATGAAGTTCTGCATCACTGAGCCGAATTTGGCTGAGGCTTCCTTCCCGGCCAAGGGTGATCATTGTGGGGTGTTCCGTGAGCAGTAGCATCGCATGGTCGCGGTGACCCGAGACTTCATAAACCCAACGTCGCTGCACGGCCAAGGCCGCGTGGAGCGACATCCTCGGGCAGAGGTAGGCATTCAGGGGAAATTCGCGGTTCTCGTGGCTCATCCTTCGGCTTCCAAGAATCACTCTCATAGTGTAAGGGTGAAGTCCCGTAACTCTGGTTGTGAGATGCTTGACGTGCGGCGATTTCTCTCAGAATGGTTGGCTCTTGTGGTGGTGCTCTTGAACGCCATCAAAGCCCCGGTCGTCGACGATACCGCCTACTTGTTCCATGCCCGCCATTTGAGCCAAAATCCCACTCACCCCTATTCCTTCGAGCTGTTCTGGTACTCGGCCCCAGAGCCAGCCATGGGAGTGCTCTTGCCACCAGTGCTACCGTACTGGCTGGCTTTGGGCATCAGTCTCTTCGGAGAAAATCTGTTTCTCTTGAAGTTGACATTGCTGCCGTTTCTGTGGCTGTTCACGCGGTCGATCCACTCGTTACTGAAAACCATCGCTCCTGGTTGGGAGAACTATGGCCTTGTGGTCATGGTCTGTTCGCCGGTGGTGCTACCGATGATCAACTTCATGCTCGACATCCCTGCCATCTCCCTGGGATTGGGTTCCGTGGCGCTCTTGATGGCCCGGCCACGGTTGGGTGTCGTGGTTGGCGTCTTGGGGGCACTGGCGATCCAAACCAAATACACCATGCTCGTCTTGCCAGGTGTCTGGGTGGCTTGGGGGATCACGGCCCGCGAGTGGCGTGGGCCATTGATGGCTCTGTTGGCCGCGGCAGTTCTCCTCGTTGGTTGGGAGACGTTCGTCTGGCACCAGGAGGGGGCGAGCCATTTTCTCATTCAAGTCTCGGCACACAGCCACCTTGGTGAAGCGAACCTGACCACCTGGCAGAAACTGCAAGATTTCATCGGCGATAAAGGAGCACTCGGCAATCCGGCGATTGCCCTCTTGGGTGGGTTGGGAGTCGGTTGGGGGCTACTCGCGGGCTGGTCATTGAACTGGCCACGGATGTTACTGCTGGGCACGGCTCTCGTCATCGTCGTTGGGTATGGCCTCATCGTGTGCCTGCCGGCTTCGTCGCTCGTACTTCTCAGCCATCCTGACACGGGAGTTGCGCTCTGTACTTTTCCTCAATTCTTATTCCTCACACTTGGTGGCTGCACGATTGGCACGGTGTTACTGGCCATTTTCAAGTTGATCAAAGACGAAACTTGGGATGAGCCTTACACAGTCTTTCTTGTCATCTGGTTACTCGGGGAATTGGCGACGTATTTCATCCTCACGCCATTCCCCGCTGGGCGACGAATCATCTCCCTGACACTCGTGATTGGCCTATTGGTCCTGCGTGCGATGAGCCAGAACACGACGGCTCGGTTCAGCTTGGTTCGTTGGCTGGCAGTCTTTTGCGTCGGCCATGGCATCCTGATCGCGGCGCTCGATCTTTGGGATGCGGAAGCCGAACGGGATCTGGGGCACAAAACTATCGCTGAGGTGGTGAAGTTGAAAAAACCCAGTGATGCCATTTACACGCAAGGCCACTGGGGTTGGCAGTACATCATGGATCGCGGCGGCGTGAGTTTAATCGAACCAGGCCGGACACTTTTAAAACCTGGCGATTGGTTGATTCACCCCGTGCAACCTGGGCATGTCGATTTCTACCGCCCGTATCATGGGCAAGCCGATTATCGACTTCCGGACCATTTGGAATTTCATGGTGAGTGGGTTTGGGAAGACATGATCTCCGCAACGACAGTCCCAAATCTGTACGGCGGGAAAATCCCATTCCAAGGCCGGGATCATCCGCGGCTCCGGGTGCGCATCTACCGAGTGAATGAGTTCTGGATTCCTCAACGCAAGTGAGCACGGACGATCCGCTGCGATGGAGCCGCGGTCATGCTCCAAACCTCATTTCCCTTGGGGTCGATTTCCATCACGCGGTTTGAGTTGTTACTGCCGTAGGCTCCGTCCACGATGAGTGTGTTCCCATTCGGAAGCCTTTGGGCAAACGGGGACATCGCCACATCCTTGGACCAGACTGCTTTCTTAGTTTTCAGATCATACTCCACGACCTTCTGCTGCTCGGCGACGAGGATGCGTTCATCGCTGATGGTTGAGACATGGCCCAAGTAGTAAGGTTGACCAGTCTTGAACTTCCGATCGGGGATATCTTTGCCGGCTTTATCCAAGAAGAGCAGATGCTCCCCTGCGTTACCACCATTGTTGTTATTGTTTTGAATCAACGCAACAATTTCGCCGTTGGAGAGTCGCGTCGCGCCGCAGATGTCGTAGTTGGGCCGCTCCAGTAGAACTTCTTGCTCGGCGAGGTTCGTCAGCTTCGATTCCAAGAGGCCGTTTCGCATGGTGATAAACAATGTGCCATCCGGTTCAATTCGAAGGTTCTGGGGTGTGCCGTATGCGCGTCGTTTGGGGTTCCCTGTCACTTGGTTGGAACTGATCAATGTTCCCGACGTCTCTTTCACAACGAGTCGATTCTGGCCATCGGCAAGCAGGATGTTTCCATCAGGCATTGTTATAGCATCATAAACCATCTGCGGGTGATTGATGCTCCACTTTTTGCCCATCTGCAGATTGAGTTCTTGAACAATACCTGTGTTGGTATTCGAATTCGTGGTTTGTATCACGAGTAGAAGTTGTCCTTGGATCTTGGGTTGATAGGTCCATTTCTCCAGATCAATCTTACCTTGATCTTTGACCCACCAATCGCGCCAGGCGGTGGCGAACTTCTGGATATTGGCTTTGTTGCCGAGAGGGACATCAGGTGCCACCGGGCCAGCGAGAGCTCGGAAGAAGTCCTCGACTTGCCAGAGGCAACCTCGTTCCAGGTTCGGGACCATGTCCAATAACTGAGAGATCGCGTCCGTGTCACGGCTGATGCTGGCTAGGGCAAAGACCATCGCATACTTCACTTCCGCATCGGTTTCTTTCTTTGCCGCTTCGCGGACCCGTTGGTAGCCTTCAGGGATGCGGATGCGCTTCTCGGATGGGCCGCCCTTCAGAAGCAACATCGTCGCCATGACACGTCGCTCGGCTGAGGGGGATTTCAGTAACTCCAGAATCGCAGGATTCGGCTTGCCATCTAGCTCGGTCACGGTCATCAGCGCGGCTTGGATGTTCTCTTTGATCCCGGTGTTCTCCGCGACACCGAGGTAGTTAATCAGCGTCTCGGTTTTTTTCGGGTGAGGGAGTGGTGTCAATGCTTTGAGCACATCCCGAGTCAGGCTCGCTTCGGGGATTTTCTCAATTTTCTTGAGGGCGATTTCGGCACGATAGGCTTTTTCAAAATCAGTCTCGTCCAATTTCGCCGGATCAATTGTGGCTGCCTTGCGGAGCAGGGTAATGGCCCCTGGCCCGAGCTTCTCAACCTCTTCACTCGCTTTCAATCGCTCCTCGAATGACTCCGCGCCGAGACGAGCGAGAAGTGCGTTGATTTTGGCGATTTCGGTGGCACTGAGCGTACGGCTTTGTAGGAACTGGATGAGTTCATCGCTGTTTTTGGGGTCGATCTTGGCTTCTTTGAGGTAATCAGGTTTTTTGGTCTGAGCGACTGTGACCGACGGCGAACCGATCGCGAAGAAAAGACCCAGGAATAGCCAAGAGCGCATGGCAACCCTCACCCAGACAGAAACAGGAAACCAACATCATCATACCGGCTTCCCGGCAAGTCTGTCGAAGGTCTTCTGGGAGAAATCCGACTCACAGCGATTTTCACTCGCAGAATGGGATTGTTCGCATTTCGTTCGCAGCGCTTCCCTCAGTTGGTTTTTTGGGTTAGACTTTTCACATCCTGCCTGTTTCGCTGGTCATCCGGCGTCTGTCGAGTGAGGTCTTGAGATGCGACGTTTCCTCTCCGGTGTCTTGGGGTTGATCCTCGGGTCGGTGCTGTTCGCCCAGACGGGGCCTTCACTGCCACAGCCTCGAATCACGAGTGTTTTCCCGATGGGAGCCAAGTTCGGATCGACGGTCGAAGTCACCATCATGGGCACAGACCTCGACGACCCGAGTACCATCCGCTTTTCTCACCCTGGTATCACGGGAGAGTTGATCGTGCCGCCTGAGCCGAAGGTGGACCCCAAAGCCAAAACTCCGCCAATGCCCAAGAACACCAAGAAAGGCCCGCCACCGACGACGGCTAAGTTCAAAGTCACCGTCGATGCCAAGGTGCCTCCTGGTCGTTACGAGGCCCGTGTGATCTCCAAACTGGGTGTCAGCAACTCGCGGTTGTTTACCGTCGATCGCTATGAAGAAGTCTCGGAAACGGATCTCAATGATGATGCGGTCTCCGAGGTGCCTTTTGCTGCCATCAGCGGCGTTGTTGGTCAGATCACGCCGAAGAACACCGTCCGTGCTCAACGGCTCGTATTGAACAGCACCCTAAATGGTCTCATCAACAACCAGACCGATGTGGACTACTGCGTGGTGCGGGGCAAAGCGGGCGAGCGGATGTTGGCGTCTTGCCTGGCTTCGAGCATCGATAGCAGGGCGAGACCGTTTGTGGAAGTCTTTGACACCAACGGCAAGCGGATCGGCTTCAACCGAAATTACTTGGAAAATGATGCCCTCGCCGATGTCACCTTCCCAGCCGATGGTGATTACTTCCTCCGGATCAGCGAGTTTGCCTATCAATCCGGTGGGCCGGAATACTTCTACCGGCTGACGCTGACGAATGGCCCGTGGATCGATGCCGTTTACCCACCGGTTGTGATGCCGGGCAGTACGACTCCAGTCACGATCTTTGGTCGCAATCTTCCGGGTGGCAAGCCGGTGCCCAACCAAACCCTCGACGGCCAGAAGCTGGAGAGCCTTCAGACCACGATCACAGCTCCCAAAGAATCCACGATCCCTCGCAACCGAATCAGCCCCGTGCAAGGCTTGATGGATGCTTTTGAGTTCCGCTTACAGAACTCGAATGGCGTCCACGTCTACCTGACCCCCGAAAAGGTCGTCACCGAAATGCCAGACAACGACAAGCCGGGGTCGGCTCAGAAACTCACACTTCCGTGTGAAGTGTCGGGGGTGATTGAAAAGCGTTACGATAAGGACTTTTACCAGTTCACTGCCAAACGTGGCGAGAAGATCCAGATCGAAGTTTTTGCCGATCGGCTCGGGAGTGAAGCGGATGTTTCGCTGAAGTTGCGGAACGAGAAGGGGATCGACCTCGTCAGTGAACTCGACGACAACCCTGACTCCCTGCACCCGACCTCCTTCTACAGCCGCAACACGGACCCCGCATCACTTCGCTACACGATCCCCGCCGATGGCCAATACTGGTTGTTCGTCAGCAGTATTGATGCCAACGTGAACTTTGGCCTGCGGAATTTTTACACGCTCCGCGTCACGACTGGCACCCCGGACTTCCGCGCCGTCGTCATGCCGCGAAGCCGTGAACAGGCCTCTTCCGTCACGCTCCTTGCCAACGGGGACGCGGCTTATGACATCTTCGTCCACCGCCGCAACGCCATGACCGGAAACATCACCATCACCGCGACGGGCTTACCGCCCGGCGTCGTGGCCAAGCCATTGATCATGGGGCCAGATACCCGTTGGGGGACACTCGTCTTGAGCGCGAGCGCGGACGCCAAAGACTATTCTGGCCCGATCTCGTTCCAAGCCACCGTCACGATCGCTGGAAAACCCGTGACGCAATCCGTCCGACCTGCGGGCCTGGTCTGGAGTGTGCCGAACGGCCAGAACAACACGCCCATGATTGCCCGCATGGAACAACAAACCATCCTGGCTGTTCGTGGCGAGAAAGCGATGTATCGGCTTCAAGCCGACTTGCCGGGCTTGGTGGTCAAGACAAAGGCCAAAGACGGCAAACCCGAAGACGTGAAACCCAAGGGCCTCGTGGTCGTCAAACCTGGCGACACGATCACACTGCCCATCAAAGCTCAATGGCACTCCGCGGACCCCCGCTCTAACCCCCTCAACATCTTCGCCGAGGCCACGCATCCCAGCCAAAACACCAGCCCGTTCACCATTAACAACAACCAACCACTCACGAACATCCCAGTCGGCAAGGCCGATGCCCCAATCACGATCACGATTCGTAACACCGCGACACCGGGGACATTTAACCTGGTCTTCCGAGGCGATACGCAAGTCAGTTATCTCCGTGATCCGGCCCAAAAGGACAAGAAAACCAACCTCAATATTGGCAGTTACACGGACCCGATCCCGGTCCTGATCTTGCCCACGGTTCTCGCTAAGGCGACCATCGCTCCGAATACCCCTGTGAAACTTGGCCAGAAGACGGAAGTGACTTTGCGGATCGAACGTCTGCACGACCACGATGGCGAGTTCAACGTGACTTTGGCCCTGCCCAAAGAGGCCAAGGGCATCACGATCCCCGAAAAGCTGACGATCCCTGCTGGACAAGATGAAGTGAAGATCCCGATCACCATCGCCTCAGACGCCAAGCCCGGCCAAGTCCCTGGCATCGTCGCCACCCTGACCTCCCAGTACGCCGGGGAACACCCCATCAGTCTGGAAGCCAAGTTCAACGTCAACATGGTGAAGTGACGGGAATGAAAGAATACAGTTTTTAACCACGAATCACACGAATAACACGAATTGAATTCATTAATGTCACTCGTCGCTGTTTGTTTGACTCGTGTTCTTCTACTTTTTTGATTCGTGTGATTCGTGTGATTCGTGGTTAAAAAGTATTGCCGTATCACTCCCCGGCGTCTTCGGCTTCTTCGGCCAGTTCGGGGATGGTCATGCGGAAGTGCTGGGCGAGTTGTTTCATGCCCACGGGGCGGACGAAGGCTTCAGCATTCTCGAAGCCTTTGATTTGCTGCACGAAGGCCTCTTGATCTTCGTTCAAAAGAAGTGCACCTGAGATATCGAGGTGCATGCCGTCGGCTTCGCGGAGGATCTTGCGGAAGGCATCGACTCCTTCTTGGCCCACGCTGCCAGCGTCGATCAGGATGGCGTGGTAGGGGCTTTGTTGGTAGCGTTTCAGTGCGTTGCCAAGTTCGCTGGTGATCAGCACCCGGAAGCCGAGCTTCTTGAGTCGTTCACGGAAGACGTCTTGCAGCTTGATGTTCTGTTCGACCACGAAGATGGTCAGCGGACCTGTAACACGGCGATTCGCTTGGCCTTCGCCGGACAACTCCGCACGGACATCGCGGATGGCTTCGAGGAACTGGTTCGGCGTCTGGTAGCGAGCCGCGGGTTGGAAAGCGACCGCTTTCAGGATGAGCTTGACGATGCTCGGGTGCATGCCAATTTCCGGCGCTTTTTGGCCAATGTTCTTCTCAACCTCTTCGAAGCGGCGTGGCACCATAGCCGCCCGTTTGTCCTTGGTGCGGGGCATGATGGCGTCACCAGCGATCATCTCGAAGAGCACGTGGCCGAGGAAGTAAATATCGCTGCGGACATCGCCTTGTTTGACGTCCGTGGCTTTCTCCAACCCAGCATAGTCGATGGTACGATCCATCTGGGCGTCTTCGTCTTTGTCCGCGGTGGCAGAGCCTTTGTCGTAGAAGATGTTCGAACTCGCACTGATTTCCGCCAAACCAAAGTCCACGAGCTTCGCAGTTTTGTCGGTGCTCAGCAAGATGTTCGAAGGCTTGATGTCCCGGTGTGTCAGCCCGCGGCTGTGAGCATAAGCGAGACCATTGACACACTCTTCCATGATCCGCAGGGCTTCTTCTGGCTCAATTTTTTTGCGGATATTCAGAATGTCCCGGAGGTTGCCCCCCTCGACGAAATCCATGACAATGAAGTGCTGCCCCGTCGATTGGTCCTTGCTGACTGCCAAGATGCTCACGATGTTCGGGTGCTGAATCGTCCGACCAATCCGGCCTTCCCGCTCGAAGTGCTCGACACGCCGAGGGTCGTCGGTCCAACGGCGGCGAAGGACTTTCACCGCGACGATTTGGCCACTCCGAGGATCGTCTCCCCGGTAGACCCGACCGAAGCTTCCCGAGGCAATGCGGTACAGAATCCGAAAGCCACCGAGGAAGTAGCCGTCCCGGTCGCCCTTCAGCACCTTTTGGCTCTGAAGCGGAGTGAGGATGCTTTTACGCTCCAACAACCGGACGTAATCCGCGGCGGGGGCCTTGGCATTTTCGAGTTCGATGAGGCACTCGCGGGCCGTGATCTCGTCGGTCAGACCGAGCCGCACGACAAAGTTCGCGGTCGCACCAGCATCAGCGGTATCGGGATTGTCAGGGGTCATCGCAGGATTCCCAGCAAGAAGCGTTTGGGATAGATTACGCTCTTTCTGGTCCGCCTTCAACGAAGAAGCCACACAGAGCAGATGCAGAATTGGTGGTTTTCCTGAGACAACCGGACTACTCCAAGGGCGGAACGGCATCCCAGAGGAAGGGGATCGTTAACGTCTCAGTGCCGATTTTCACCTTCACAACACCTTGCCCACGGACCTGCGGCAAACTCGCGCGATCGGCGGTGATGCGGATCGCCCCCACGAGTCCAGGCTTTTCCGAAGGCTTCAGCCGAATGCCGGGGACATCTGTTGTCACACTGGTGAATTCAAACTCCGCTGCTTGCACTCGCCGGACCTGAACGAGCACACTCGATTCCGCCTGATCGGGGTTGAAGCGGATCGTCGGCACTTCGGGCAGCACTCGGAAGCCATCGGGCCGCGATTTGACGATGGTGACTGGGATATGAAGTTCTGGGCAGGTCGGGTCGTTCGTGGTGAGGATGATTTCCTCTTGGAAATGCCCGACCGGGAACTCCGCGGGGACTTCGAGTTCGCTCGTGAATACACCCGTTGTGCTGGCTTTCAACCGAAGTTTCGGGTGCGTTGTCGTGGCCCGCAGTACCTGGAGTTTCGTCGTGCGAATGTCGGTGACGGTGATCGTCTGGGTCGCGGTGTGCGTCGTGGAGATTGCTAACTGAGGCGGAGTGACCGAAACCTCGCGGACCAATTTCGCTGAGACGCTTAATTCTAGAACCCCAACTTGGCCCGTTTCGCTGAACTCCACGCGAGCCTTCCAGGTCTGGTCCCCGGCCGGTTGGGTCAGGGTGCGAATCGTCAGTGTGACATCACTGGTTTCGCCGGGCTTGAGCGTTGTGCGCGAGGCGGTGGGCTTCGTGCAGCCGCAACCTGACTCCAGTTTGGTGATCGTGATCTCGTGCGACCCGGCATTTCGCAGTGGGAACACATGTCGCAAGTCAGGGCCGGTGCGAGCCTGGGGCAAAGTGGCCTTCGGTTGGTCCGTGAACAACCCCGGCATCGCCAACACACAAGAGAAAAGTAGCATAGTGATCATGGAAAAGACCATACCCGCCCTCCCGCCGCCGGTGCAAGCCCGGTACGTCAATCAGCGGCTCACGGAACCGCAAACCTGGCCCGTAAACCGCATCGACACCTGGGAATTCACTTTCGCTGACGGGGTATTTGAACACCTTTCGGAGTCGCTATCTCCCACCGAAATGGCACGTGCGGATCAGTTCAAGTTCGAAACTCCCCGCTTGCAGTTCCTGCGTTGTCGGAGTTGCCTCCGGCTGTTACTTAGCCTTTATTTGGGTGAAGAACCCTGCGAAATCCAGATTCAGCCCAACCCCGTTGGTAAACCCGAGTTGGTCGATCATGCTCTGCAATTCAACCTCAGCCATACGGCTGATGAACTCGTCATCGCAGTCAGCGATCGCGTTGTGGGCATCGACATCGAGGAAGCGAAACCCCGTGACACGATGGACGACCTCGTCCGACGTTTCTTCCATCGCCTCGAACAAGAGGCCTACTTCGAAACTCCGGAAGCAAATCGCCTGGAAGCCTTCTACCGAGGCTGGACGGGCAAAGAGGCGGTGTTGAAAGGAATCGGCATCGGCTTACGAAACCTCGATCTCTGCATTTTGAACCTTGATCTCTCTCAACCCGTCTCGATCCTTGGCCCAGTCTCCACGCTCCACTCCTGGGCCATCACCAGTTGGCCAAGCCAACTCGGCAACCCCATATCCCTGGCGTGGAATACTAGCGAAGTCACCTCATCCCCCCAACCCCCTTCTCCGAAGCAGAGAAGGGGGAGCAAAACCATCTGAAAACATGACGTTTTCTGCGATTTCTGGCACCCCTCTCCGCTTCGGAGAGGGGCTGAGGGTGAGGTTGCATTTCGAGGCTTCCTACGCGAAATACTCCTTGTTTTGCGTGTAGTCTCGCTCGACGATGGGGACACGGCAATCGTCGAGGATCTCTTTCACGAGCACGGCTGGAGTTTTCTTCCGCAGTCGGCTTTCGGGCTTGAGGATGATGCGGTGGCCCAGGACCGGCATGGCCATGCGTTTCACATCATCAGGAATGACGAACTCCCGCCCTTGGATCGCGGCCAAGGCTTGGGCACAGCGGAAGAGGGCGATCGAGGCCCGTGGGCTGCCACCGAGCATGATGTCTTCGTGTTCCCGGCTGCCGTGGACGATGTCGAGGACGTATTTTTTGAGCTTGTCATCGACGTGAATCTCACGCACGGCTTCTTGGCAGGCCATCACGTCTTGGGCACTCACCACCGGTTGCAGATCGTCAATCGGGTGGCCTTTTTGCAGGCGGGTGAGCATCTTCGATTCTTCCTCAAAGCTCGGATAGCCCAGGCTGAGTTTCACCAGGAAGCGGTCCAGTTGGGCTTCGGGAAGAGGGAAGGTTCCTTCTTGGTCGATGGGGTTTTGCGTGGCGATCACCAAGAACGGCGGCTTCAAAACATAGGTCTGGCCATCGACGCTCACGCGGCGCTCGGCCATCGCTTCCAAGAGTGCGGCCTGGGTTCGCGGTGTGGCCCGGTTGATTTCGTCCGTCAACACTGTTTGCGAGAAGATGGGACCAGGGCGAAACTCGAATTCGGTCGTCTTTTGGTTGTAAATCGAAACCCCGGTGACATCCGTCGGCAGTAAGTCTGGGGTGCATTGCAGCCGCTTAAACGTACAGCCCACGCTGCGCGCGAGAGCACGGGCAAACATCGTCTTGGCGACTCCGGGCACATCTTCGAGCAGCACATGCCCTTCGCAGAGATACGCCCCCAGAGCCAAGGCCAACTGTGGCCGTTTGCCGATGATCACTTTCTCCATGTTGGCCACAATCTTGGATATGGTTGCGGCGACATCGATCGGCATTTTTCGGTCCTCGTTTGGCTCGTGGTCTCGTCTCATCAGCCTACGGTCTCGGTACAATGATGGCACTTCTGAAAATGAGGACGACAGCGATGCTCCGGCGTTTCGCCCCCTTGGCGCTTTTACTCCCGGCTTTGACCTCCCTAGGTTGCCCCACCTCCAAATCAGCCAGCATGACCGTGGCCTCAGCGAAGACAGAAGCCACCATTAACCGCGTGCAACCGAAACGAGTGAACCTTTCCTGGGATATCGAACAACCAGGATCCGTCATGGCGTTTGAATCGACGCCATTGGTCGCCAAGTTACCGGGCTTCGTCAAGGCAATGAACCGCGACTTGGGTGACCGTGTCAAAGCGGGGGAAATCCTGGCGGTTCTGGAAATCCCAGAGTTGGAGCGCGAAGCAGATTCCAAGAATGCCTCGGTCATCGTGGCCGAAGCCGAGGTCGAGCAAGCGCGAAGCAGCGTCGTCGTCGCCAGTGAAGCCATCATCTCCGCTGAGGCTCACGTGACCGAGGCCAAGGCCGGCTTGAGCCGCACACAGGCGGACTACGACCGCTGGGAATCGGAGTTGAGCCGCGTTGAGCGGATGGTTTCGCAAAAAGTGATCGATGCCCAAACTCTCGACGAAACTAAGAAACAGTTTCGCTCCGCCGCCGCTGGGCGCGAGGAGGTCACGGCGAAGGTGAACTCCGCCGAAGCCATGAAGCGCGAGGCTAACGCCAAGAAACTCCGAGCGGAAGCAGACTTGAAAGCTGCCCAAGCCAAAAAGCTCGCGGCGGAGGCTGAAGCGAAACGAGTTGTCGCCTTACTGGAGTATCGCCAGATTCGTGCGCCATACGATGGCGTCGTCACCGGGCGATTCGTACACACGGGGCACTACTTGCAACCTGGTGCCAACCGAGCCGAGATGCTCTTCACCTTCGCTCGATTGGACACAGTGCGGGTCTTTATCGATGTGCCTGAAATCGCCTCGAGCTTAGCCGTGCCAGGTCAGAAAGTCGTGGTCCGCTTCCCAGGGCAGGGGGGTAAAGAGGTCGCGGCGACGATCACCCGCACGGCCAACGTCCTCACCCCAGACTCACGTACGCTACGTACGGAGATCGACCTCCCCAACCCCGATGGCACCCTCAAACCCGGCAGCTATGTCGTGGTCAAGCTGCAAGCCTCAGCCCAAGAAGCCCTCACGGTGCCGCAAGCCGCTGTGCTCTTCGCCGACGAAACCGCTTACGTTTACGCGATCCAAGAGGGGAAGGCTCGCAAGATGCGAGTCCAAGTTGGGCGAAATGACGCCAGCGGCGTACAACTCCTGGCCTGGAAACGAGCTACCATCAACACCCCCGACTGGCAGCCCATCCGCGAGACGGACACTCTCATCATCGGCAACCTGGGCGCCATCGTGGATGGCCAAGACGTCAAGTGACTCTTTGGAAAAAGCAACCTCACCCCCCACCCCTCTCCGAAGCGGAGAGGGGAGAAAAACCCTACAAAACATAGCCATTTCCGCAAAATCTCTCACCCCTCTCCGCTTCGGAGAGGGGCTGGGGGTGACGTTGCCTTTTCATCCGAGGACACCTTGCTGTCAAGAGTCAAAAAGATGTGACCCTACCAATGCCGCTTCCGAGAAGGAGCAGGGGAAAGTGAGTCTTGAAGTCAGCTCCCTGAGTGGTCCTGCGGACCGGTGCTCGGCTTCGGTTCCACAGGCTCTTCGGGGTGTTTGCGTCCCATCGGGTGTGTGACTTTATCGACCACGGCAGCGGTGGTTTCCAGAGTCTTCACGACGCTCTTCTCGATCGTCTGCTCGATGGCATGCGTCACAACGCCAACAGGTTTGGCATATGCCGGAATCTCGGAGACATCCCCTGTCGACAGCTTTCGGCTTGCCAGGAACTTGTAGAGCGCGATCCCCAAAATCCCTGCGAGCACAGCCATGATGACCATCGGCCGGTGCCGCTCGACGCGGGTGATCGCTTCCTGGAATTGGTCCGTGAACCAATAGGCCAACCAGAAGAAGAGATTCACCCCGGGTATGGCATACAAGGCATCAGCAAGCAAGAAGCGCTGGATCGGCATCCGTAACACCCCGGCCATGATAAACACCGGCGTGCGGATGCCAGGCGTGAGCCGGGCACCAAGGAGAATCATGATGCCGTTCTTGTGGAAGTTGGCTTCGATCTTTTGCTGTTTGTCGAGAGGCAAGATATTGCGCTGCACCCAAGCGGAGCGAATGAGCCTCGCCCCCCAGATGCGGCCGATGATGAAGAGCACGCTATCGCCGATGACCACGGCAATGATGCAGACAGGCAGCATGATCCACCAGCGCGTGTCCGCACTCCGGGGAGGAGCGAGCTGGGTTCCGTACCCACCCATGACACTGCCGTAGAGTAAATCAACGTTCGATAGCTGTGCATCGTGACCGACCATTGCCCCGGCGGTGACGATGGGAACCTCCTCCGGAATCGGTGCGCCGAAGCCAGAAAGGATGAGCGCCGAGGCGACGCCGCCGTATTTTGTCAGTGTGACCCAGTCAAACATGCTCAATCAAACCCAATAGTTCGTGTGACCTGGCCGACACTTTGTTAGGAAAGCCTACAGTAACACCCGGGCCAGGGTCCATACGAGAAATGAGCTTCTCAGGAGATTCCCTTATGAAACTCGGATTAATCAATTCCGCCTGGGCCCAAGCTGGGCGAGGCACGGCCTACGGAATCCGCGAAACGAAAGCCATCGGCTTCGACTCGATCGACATCTTCGCCGACCCTTTGGACATCGACGCCAAGGAGCGCCGGCTGATCCGCACCGAGTGCGAACAAGTCGAGTTGCCCATCATCAGTGTCGCCTGTGTGGCGGTGGGGTTGATCGACTTTAACCCCAGTGTGCGGAATTTTCACCACGAGCGATGCAAGAAGTACCTGGAGTTCGCGTATGAGTTACAGGCGAGCAACGTTTTGCTCGTCCTCGGGGAATACATCTGGGAACGGCAAGTGATCCCACCGCAAGACCAATGGCGCCTGGCGGTCGAGAGCCTCAAAACTCTCGGCGAGTTTGGCGAGAGCCTTGGGGTGCAGATCGCTCTGGAACTGGAACCCTTTCGGGAGTCGTTGTTAAACGATGTTCCCAAGATGGCTCAGTTCCTGACGGATGTCGGGCATCCGGCGGTCGGTGCGAACATCGATATCTCCCACTTGGCTTTGGCGAAAAGCCAGCCGAAGGAGTTAGAGATGTTGCGTGGTCGAGCGATTCATGTCCACATCAGCGACTGTGACGGCCTCGTCCATGGGGACTTGCCGCCAGGCCGCGGGGTGGTGGAGTTCGGGCCGTACCTGGAGGCGATTCGGGATTTACAAATCCCGGGGGCCATGAGTATCGAACTGGAGTATTCCCCCGAACCGGACAAAATCCACGAGTGGGTGGCCGAGGCGTACTCGGCGACCGACCGACTGATGCAGGCTGCCGGGCTCACCCGGGGCTGATGACAACCCACGAGAAAGGGGCCAGTCTCCCATGGCCGATGCACTTCCTGATATGATCCCGAGCGCCACCCCCAGCAGTTGGGGCGTCCCGGCGGTCCACCCTGGCAATCGTTTCCTTGAAGGGCCACAATCCCGAGGTTACGAGTTCGGCAAAGCCATCAGCGTCTTTCGAGAGATGATCTACGGCTTCCGCAAACTCCACTTCGTCGGGCCGTGCGTGACGGTCTTCGGTTCCGCTCGATTCCCCGAAACGCACCCCTACTACATCCTCGCCCGTGAAGTCGGCGGGTTGTTGGCGAAGAAGGGCTTCACCGTCATGACGGGTGGTGGGCCTGGCATCATGGAGGCCGCCAACCGCGGCGCCAAAGAAGCCGGCGGCAAGTCGATTGGCTGCAACATCGTCTTGCCCAAGGAACAGTACGCGAACCCGTACCTCGATACCTGGGTGGATTTCGAGCACTTCTTCGTCCGCAAGTTGATGCTGATCAAGTACAGTTACGCCTTTATCGTGATGCCCGGTGGCTTCGGCACGATGGACGAACTCTTCGAAGTGTTGACCTTGATCCAGACAGGAAAAGTCCAAGACTTCCCCGTGGCACTGATGGGCCGGGATTTCTACGGGCCTGGTATCGAGATGATTCAGAAGATGGTCACCGAGAAGACGATCGACCTGGCTGACCAAGAGAAATTGATGGTCTCGGATGAGCCGAAAGATGTGGTCAACTATGTCACGGAACTGGCGATGAAACGCTTCGGCCTGAACTACAACGCCAAGCCAAAACGCCGCTGGTGGCTTGGCGAGTAGACCGCCAAGCCACCAAAAATGTCTCTTCGTTAGCGATTCAGGTACGTGCCGTACTTGCAGTTGTCGTGGTTACCGAGGCCACCCGAACCCATCATGATGCCGCACTTGTTGCCTGGGTTGAAGAACTGGTTGCAGCCACCGAACATGAAGCTGCGTTGAGCCGCGAAGCTGTTGCAGCCAATGGTCGAGGCACAGCCTGGCCCGATGAGGAATGGGTTGACAGCGCGGCTCAGCAGGCTGCCTTTAGCTTCGCAAGCATTGCAGCCACGGGTTGCCTTGGTTTCGCAGGCATTGCAGCCGCTCGCGGCGACGGGAGCAGGAGCCGCGACCACTGGAGCCGCAGCCGGTGCACAACCGCTACAACCCGCTTGCTTCACAGCTGTCTGTGGAGCAACTGGCGACCACGAGCCTTGAGCGCTCGCCACGGAGATGCTCGCCACCATCATCACGGCCACGATTAACAACCGACGCATGGGAAATCCTTTCGTGAGATCATCCTGGTAGAAGGCGTCATCGTGCCCTCTGTTTTCCGACATGATCGTCATCGGGCGATTTCCCGTATCCAGTCAATGCGTAACCCAGACTTCCAGCGGAGACTTGCCCCGCCGGTTCAGGTGACAAGCGATATGAGGAGCAATCAGGCAAAATCGCAGAGCCTGATTGCACCGATTATGCCGGCCATCCTTACGTAGGCTTCTGCTGGGACTTGTTGAAGAAGTAGGCAACTCCCACGAACGCGATGGTCACGATGACCATCGCCACAGTCAGCATGTTAAAGTAGTCCATTGGTGTAACTATGTTTCCATACAATTTTGGCCCTTTGTCTTTACCAGGATACAACTGGGCTACTGGAGTATTGATCGCCAGGTTGGCAACACCCACGACCGCAAGCCAGAGAGAGGTGACGAAACCCTTCAAAGATGCTGGGGCTGCCGTGAATGCTAATTCCAGACCAGTCACAGAGATCAGGATTTCAGCAATTGTGATGATGAAAAACGCTCCGAGCTGCCACAAGATCGAAACTCTATCGATACTCCCATCGGGCTGTGTCGCTGCATACCCGGCAAGTGAGTGCA
Source organism: Fimbriiglobus sp. (assembly GCA_051659845.1). Taxonomy (GTDB): domain Bacteria; phylum Planctomycetota; class Planctomycetia; order Gemmatales; family Gemmataceae; genus Fimbriiglobus. The sequence goes on from JBOFPH010000033.1 coordinate 257,769, forward strand.
CGAGCATCGCGAGTGCAGTTAAGACAAAACCAAGAATCATCTTGTCGGTAGGTCGAATGTTGAAACCTGCTCGGGCGATTCGCCGATAAAGATAGTTCATCACAGGCACGAAAATCACGATCATGAACGGATTCGCCGCTTGAATCTGATCTGGGGAAATTTGGAATGAAAAGAAGCCGAGATCAATATTCAGGTTTAAATGCGATTTGGCAAAATAGATCCATGTTGTGGAATGCTGATCGAAGATAGCCCAGAAAAACATCACCATAATGAATAATCCACTGAGTTGTCCGATCAGCTTCATTTTTACCGCGAAAGGTTCTGTCGGTGTGTTGGATTGGTCGGGCATCTTTCGGAAACCGAGTTCCTCTTTCGCGTAGTAGCGTTTGCCAGCGGCAAAGAAAGCGAGAGCAACTGCCATCAAAACCGCAGGAAACATAAAACCAGCAAAATAGCCAGCCACTGGATCCGCAAGATTACCATCTTTATCTAGTCCACCGAATGTATTTTTGAGCTGTGGGCAGACGATCGTTGCTAGAAAAGAACCCATATTGATCGCCATGTAGAAATAGCCAAACGCAGATGTCCTGAGCTGATCCTGGCCTGGACGTTGCTGATCGTAGGTCAGCCCGAGGAGAGTGGAAATATTGGGTTTGATGATCCCACTGCCTAGAGCGAGGAGACAAAGCGCTCCAAACATCAGATACTGATGTGACAACCCCACGATAAACTGGCCAATGATGTAAGGAACTGAGAAGAGAACGATGGTCCAGTACTTGTTCAGGATCTTATCAGCAAGCAGGCCACCAATGAGCGCAGAGAAGTAGCATGCTGCCATGTAAAGATGCATGACAAAGCTTGAGCCGTCTTCATCATACGCGAAGACTTGAATAAGATATAGTGTGAGTAATGCGCGCATCCCGTAGAAGCTCGCGCGTTCGGCGAGTTCGCCGAGGAAGATGAAGTAGAACCCGATCGGGTGGGATTTCGGCGTTTCGTCAACGGCGGCGGTGGCCAAGGGCGGTCTCCTTGAGGGGTGGAGGATGGCGAGAGGTTGTGTGGGATTGGTGAAGATGATAGCAAATCGCCATCACTCTGTGTGGTGCGTAAACTTTTTCACTTCAAAGTTTTTCCAAGTCGCTTTGCGATCTCGGCCGGAAAGCTCAGCGGTAATCGTGACCACGAGCGTGTCGTCAGGCTTCATCCACGGGGCTTTGGCGACGAAGTGCGAGCAGGTGCCCGGCTTCTCGTCTTTCGGTCGTTCGCTGGCCGGGGCTGGCTCGAAGATCAGTTCGTATGGCGACAAGAAGCCATCGCGGGTGGCAGTGCCGACGATTTTCGTCAGCGGCAGAGCTACGGGTGTGGGCTTCTCGTCGGTCGTTTCTAGGAAGAGATCGAGTTCGTTACCAGTCTTGGAACTGATGTGGGCTGTGAGTTGGGCGTGGTGCTTGCCCAGGTGGGCGGTCTTGCGGAAGTTCACATCGTGCGTGTGGTCTGCTTCAGAATCTGCGTTGGTGGTCACCGCCGTGGTCACCGGGGCGGATGTCGAAGTCGAGGACGAACAGCCGACGATGGCTAGTAGCAGCAGAAAGGCCAGAAATCGCATATCGAACTCCGTTACGGTTTGGCGGGGAAGAATGGCGGTGCGGTCCGCTTTTGGGTGATCGAGGCCGCCGAGGTGATCCCAGCGATGGTGGCTACCATGAAGCCTGTGCCGAAGATCATGCCCGTGCAGGAGAGCACAAAGCCCGCGAGGGCGAGCCGTGGCGAATGGCCTTTGCGTTCTAAGAGGCTCAAAATCAGCCCGAAGAACGCGAACGGCATACTGAAGAACCAGACGCAAAAGACCAAGCAACTCAAGGTGCCGAGAATGAAGCCAAAAACGGCCGCGATGGACGTGGGCCGACTTCGTTCGCGCCGTCGGGGCTTTCGTCGCCGCGGGCGGTCGTCGTAGTCGTCATCGTCTTGATCTTGACCACGGTACTGACTTGTGCCTGCCAGGCGAAAGACAGTTTCGCAATACCGACACTCGACGAGACCATCCTCGTCGTCGAAGGTTTGCGGCGTATTGCATTCCGGGCAGCGAGTACGAATCATGGGTGCGATCAGTCCGTGAAAATCGCACTGATGGACTGGTCCTCATGGATCCGCTTGATGGCGTCCGCGAGCAGTGCACCGATGCTGATGACGTTGATCTTGGGAAGTTTCTCGCGCTTCTCTTTCGAGAGCGGGATGCTATCGGTGATGACGAGTTGCTCAATCGGCAGCTCCTTCAGTCGATCGACTGCAGGGCCACAGAGGATACCGTGCGTCGCACAGACATACACTTTCTTGGCATGATTTTTAATCGCAATATCGACGGCATTCACCATGCTAGAAGCCGTGGAGATCATATCATCGAAAACGATGACGGTCTTGCCATCCAGCCCCGCACCGATGAGGTGTGCGGCTCGGGTTTCATCACCACTCGAACGCCGTTTGTCGACGACGGCAATCTGCCCACCGAGCCGCCGTTGATATTGCAGGGCTTTTTTGACGTTCCCTTCGTCGGTGCTGAGCACGACCAATTCATCGGGGGGAATCGCCCACGTGCGGACGTGGGCGGTGATCTCTTTTACTGCGTAAAGATGGTCCACGGGGATGTTGAAGAAGCCCTGAATCTGGGCGGCGTGTAAGTCCAGGCACAAGACCCGGTGTGTCCCAGCGGTGGTGAGCAAGTCGGCCATGAGTTTGGCGCTGATCGGCACACGGCCTGTGTCTTTGCGGTCCTGCCGGGCGTAGCCAAAGTAAGGGATCACCACGGTGACGCGGTTCGGCGAGGCTCGCTTGAACGCATCGAGGACGATCAACAACTCCATGAGATTTTCATTCACCGGTGGGCAAGTCGGTTGAACGATAAAAACATCACGACCACGGACATCTTCATCAATCCGTACAGACAATTCGCCATCCGGAAAGTTGCCGAGGTTGAGGTTACCAAGGGGCACGCCGAGGTGCTTGGCGATGTTATCCGCGAGGGGCTTGTTGGCTCGGCCTGAGAAAATTTTGAGTTTGTCTTTCAACACCGGTACTGTCACGGTCGCTCCCGAAGGTAATGGCATGATGCCCACAATCCTGTGGGTGGCATGTCGGAACTCCCGATCCGGACAAGACTTGGAAAACAGCGAGTCTGGCCGGATGGGTTACGAGCATTATCTGGCCTCGATGCTCTGAGGTCAACAACCGGAATTCTGAGAATATTTCCGGGTTGAATCGCGCGCGATGGCTCCTAAGAAGATGACTCCCAAGGACGGAACGATGGGCATGGATGCCTTTTTCCCCACTTGCCTGCCGGCTGCACCATGGCCGACCTCACTCCACCACCTGACTCTCTACGACCTCACTTGGCCCTGGCCCTCACGCCTGGCCTTGGACCCAAACTCACCCGAGCGGTGCTTGAACACTTTGGTAGCCCGGAAGCCGTGCTTCGTGCGACCAATAACCAACTGCAAGCAGTGCCATTGATCGGCCAAGTGCTGGCGAGCCGGTTTGTGCAGTCGTTTGCGAAGTCCGATGAAGCGATTGACGCCGAGTGGCAGTTGATTCAAGCTCACAAAGTCTCGGTCTCTGTGTGGGGAACACCCGAGTACCCCGCTCGGTTGACTACGATCGAAGACCCACCGATGCTTGTCTACAGCCTCGGCAAATGGGCCAAGACGGACGGGAACGCCATCGGCATCGTTGGTTCACGGTCCTGCTCCAGTTACGGCAAACGGATGGCGTTTCAGATCGCCAACCAACTTGCCCAAGCGGGTTGGACCATCGTCTCCGGGTTGGCTCGCGGCATCGATGGCGAAGCCCACAAAGGCACCCTTGCGGCCAACGGCCGTACCATCGCCGTCCTCGGTGGTGGCCTCGCCAACATCTACCCACCGGAGCATAAAGATTTGGCCGCGGAGATTGGCGAACGCGGCTTGCTTCTCACCGAGACGCCGATGAACGTGGGCATCCAGCCTGGGATGTTCCCCGCTCGCAACCGCATCATCTCAGCCTTGACCCGAGCCGTGGTCGTGATCGAGGCCAACATCGAAAGTGGAGCACTCATCACCGCTCGCCATGCCGCGGAGCAGGGGCGTGAGGTCTTCGTCATTCCTGGCAACGTCGATAGCAAGCACAGCGAAGGTAGCTTGGAACTGATCCGCAAGGGTGCTCGGTTGGTCCGCAGTGCCGCGGACATCCTCGAAGACATCCAAGGCCTCTCACCGCCAGACCCACCGCCAACACGCACGAAAACCAAGCCAACCCTCTTTGACGCCGTCGATGCCCCACCGCCACCGAAAGCCAAGGAAATGCCGACTGGCCTGGACGATGTGCAAAAGGCGCTCTGGGAAGCCCTCACTCAACCGCGCCACGCCGACGAACTCGCCCGCGAGATGAACCTCCCCGCGGCCCAATTGAGCGTCCAACTCATGAAGCTCGAAATGCGTCGAGTGCTCCGCCGCCTCCCCGGCAACATCTACGAAAGAGCGTAATGCTCGAAACACCCCCGTGGCGACCCCGTTTCGGGCCTATAGTGAGAGGAAGACTACGAGCCACGCGGAAATGTTATTCCTGATCGATGGTTACAACTTGTTGCACGCGGTCGGCTGGGCGACGCCTCGGATGGCGAAATCGGCCCTCGAACCGGCGCGTCGAAAGCTACTCGATTGGCTCGTAGAGACTGTCGCTTTTCGCGTCGATGGGGCCAAGTTCCGCGTCGTCTTCGATGCCCAAAAGGGGCCATCGCACATCCCTCGTGAGACGAGCCATCGTGGAGTGTTTGTCTCGTATGCCTGGCGATCAACTGCCGATGACCTGATTGAAGAACTGCTGGCAGGGGCTTCGAAGCCTGGGGAAGTGGTGGTGGTCTCCAACGACACACGACTTCACGAATCGGCTCGTGTCGTCAAAGCCCAAGGCTGGTCGAGCCGCAAGTTCCTGGACTGGCTCAATGCCCGCGAAGAGGCTGCCAAACCCCCCGAAGCTGAGTCTGCCCCCGAGAAGCCAACCGGCCCGCCGACCCCCGAGGAGGCTGCCACGCTGATCGCTGCCTTCGAAATCCGCCAGCAGAAGCACAACCATATCAAGCGGATTTGAAAACGGATTCACTCTTTGAGCCGAGCGAAGATCTCGGCTTCATTCATGGTGATGACGCCGTTTTGGTCTGTGTCGCAACGGCTAACCGCGTCGTTGAATTGGGCCGATTCGGAGAGTTTCTTGTGGCGGTTATAGAGCGTCACGAACGGGACCGCGAATTGAGTGCTGCTGATTTCGGCGTCGCAGTGCTTGCAGGCCGTCGTGAACTTCTCAGCTGCTTCGGGTGATTCAAAAGAGATCGGCTTGCGGAGTTCTTCGCTCCTCACCACATCGACCTTCGAAAAGAGTGTCAAACAGCCTGTCGAAGTCAAAAGCACCGAAGCCACGAACGTGAATAGCACTAGCCGAGCCATACTTCCCCCTCCTGAAGCCGATTCCCCAATGGACTCGTACCGTGGGCGGGTTGAGTTTGCAAGACGCAAAGGCACGTGGCTAGACACACAATTTGGCCGCTTGCTTCTCAAGGAGTGAGTTCAAAACCCAGGCCTTATGCCCTGATCGGGTGTTGTAACAACCAGTCACGCTGATAGCTGCGAACAGCACTACAGCGAGCAGAAATTTCCGCGTCATGTTTTTGTCCTCAAGTCCATTTCTCAGAAGCTCGTACCGAAGATCGGTGGAGCTTGCAAGCCCCAAACTTGGGCTATCGGGGAGGTGTGGGTTTTGGTAAAAGCTACAAAAGGCCGGAATTCGCTGCCTCTGGGATGGAACCCGTGTACAAGACGCTCCTTTGCTGGCAATACCTGCGGACTCGCTACCTGGCGTTCGTCTGCATCGTCTCCGTGATGCTCGGCGTGGCCACGTTGATCGTCGTCAACAGCGTCATGAGTGGCTTCAGCAACAAGCTCAAAGATCGGCTTCAAGGGATCCTTTCGGATGTGATCATCGAGACCTCAGCGGCGGACGGTCTGCCAGAGTCGGCGGAACTGATGGAGGCCAAGATCAAGGCTTCGAAGGCTGGGCCGTATGTGGCGTGTATGTCGCCGACAGTCGAAGTCATGGCGCTCATGCAGCACGAAGTCCGCAACCGACATGGCGACATCATCCCACTCACGAAACATGTCCGCGTCCTGGGGATCGACCCTGTCCGCCATGCCCAAATGGGCAAGTTCCGCCAGTATCTGAAGCGTCAGAAAAACAACGAGAACATCAACTTCGACCTGACCCAGGATGGCGAATATCGCTTCCGTTCGAATCGTCTCTTCAACACGGGTGAGCGGAATACTCGCCCGAACCCGAATTTCGAAATCCCCGTCGTGCCAGCTCCAGCTCAGCCCGCGGAACCACAACCGAAGGTCGGGGCAGCGATGTTCCATACGGACGTGAAGATCGAACTGCCACAAACCCTCGCCCCGCCACCAGTGTTACCAGCCGCTCCACCGATGCGAATCCCAGGGGCGTTCGTCGGTCACGCGATGGCCCATCAACACACCATCGACCCCGAAACCGGTATGTCGCGGACCTTCCCGCTGTTGCGTGAAGGCGACGATGTCTTCATCGCCACTGTCGGGGCCTCGGGCATCAAACCGGTTTACAACACGTTCACGGTCGCCGATTACTTCCACACCGAGATGAGTGAGTACGATAACACCTTCATCTACGTCCCACTCGCCGATCTGCAAAACCTCCGCGGCATGGGCAACCGAGTCAACACTCTGCAAATCCGGCTCACTGAAGAGGCCATCGCCAACCCCGAGATTGTCCAGAAGGTCGTGCTGCCCGAATTGCGTCGGCTGTTTGAACAAGACCTTGGCACCCACGTCGCCACCTGGCAAGAACACCAAGGCCCACTCCTCGAAGCCATTGATGTCGAACGCGGCATCTTGAATTTACTCCTGTTCATGATCGTCGGCGTCTCGGGCTTCAGCATCCTGGCCATCTTCACGATGATCGTCTCCGAGAAATACCGAGACATCGGCATCATGAAATCCCTTGGGGCCACGAGCCAGGGGGTGATGAGCATCTTCCTGACTTACGGCCTCATGCTCGGTGGCATCGGTTGTGCTCTTGGTACGATCGCAGGGCTACTGATCACGGAATACATCAACCCGATCGAGCGTGGCCTCGCCTCGCTGACGGGTCAGCAAATCTTCGATCGCAAGATTTACTACTTCGACGAAATCCCCACGAACATCGAAAGCATGACAGTGCTGCTCGTCAACGTCGGTGCCGTGGCGATCTCGGTTGTGTTTAGCATCCTGCCCGCTGTGCGAGCGGCTCGCTTGCAACCGGTGCGAGCCCTGCGGTTCGAGGAGTCATATGGCGCGCGGCGTGGCGTAAGCACGCCGTGAATGTCAGTCAGGCCCGGCCCGC